>JAJEGN010000020.1 GCA_022819855.1 Gammaproteobacteria bacterium
CTACGGGCCACTTGAAACGCGCCGTGAATACGTCCATGCAGGATCGGCTGGCGTAGACTCTTTGTTGCGGGGAGTCGTAAGACGGGCCGCTTGAAACACGCCGTAAATACATCCCTGGAGGCTCCGCGCGCGCAGCCCTGCGCGCGTGGTTTTCACGCGGCCCGTAGTACGACTCCCCTTGGGTTATCGCGGGTTGAGCCTCGTGTCGATGGTGCGACCGCAACGCTCCGCAGGGTGGGCTACTCGAACTGCAGGTGGCGGCGTGCGGTCTCCGGGTCGCAGGGCAGCTCGGTGAATTCGTGTTCGGGGATCAGGGTGTAGCCGCCCTCGCGGGTGACGGGCTCGGTGAGGTAGACGGGGTCCTCGACCGTGTATGCGACGCGCTTGACGTAGCCGTCCTGCTCAAGCCGGTAACGCTCGGTAATGCGCTTCTCGTCGCTCGAGTCGATGCCTCGCGTCAGGCCCCAGCGCGTCGGGCTGAAGCCCGTCGTCTCGACGATGAGCGTGCCGTCGTCCTCGAAGCGGCCGACCGAGTGGCCGAGGATGTTCGGTTCGTAGTCCGCGGGCGGCGCCGAGCCGTCGAGGTGGATGGTCCGGGTCAGCGGCGACTGGTCCTTCTCAATGACGATGCGGTCCGCTTCGACTATCCAAAGATGCGTATAGGGCGAGAGAATCAGTCCGGGCATGCCCGTCGTTTCGCAGTCGAATGTGGGATTGGCGTCGGGATCGAAGGCATCGACCTGTGCCTGACCCGCAGCCGTGACCGGCCAGCCCGTGGGCGGACCGAATCCGCCGACGAGCGCCTGTCGCAGCGTGCCGATGCGGTTCCAGTGGCCGGAGAAGTCCGTCGAGCCCGCGAGCGGGCGCCGGCGCGGGTTCCCGCCTTCGCTCTCCGGGATGCGGAACGAGTAGAACGTTGCGCCGTCGGTACGCGTGACGCTGTCGAGCAGCCCGAACTTCCGCTCGGGATCGCGGTTCGGGTTCGCGACGACGACGACGCGGTCGCCGGGTTTGATCGTATCCTCGGTCCAGCCGAAGCGCTTGAGACCGGCGATGGAATGACCCTCGTAGGTCCAGGTCGTCTCGCTGCCGTCAGGGTTTACGGCGAGCACTTCCATGTAGACGTGGGGGCTGCGCCAGGCGACTTCGGTGACCGTGCCTTCGATCTCGAAGGTTTCGTCGAGCAGGAACGGGGCCCGTGAGTGGTGGGCGTGCGCAGCAATGGCCGCGAGGAGCAGGAATATCGAATAGACGCAATGTGTCGTTCTCATCGTTTCGGTCTCATGGAATTCAACTTGCAATGGCGTAGCGCACCTTGGAGTCCAAGCTTGTCGATTGCATCGCCTTTTATCGCCTGGAACCTCAACCCCAGCTCAGGTCGTGCTGGCTGAACGGCAGGTCGCGGAAACGCTTGCCTGTGATCTGGAAGATGGCGTCGCCGATACCGGATTGCACGGACGTCGCGCGGTCGTGACCCATGCCGATGAGCCAGTGATCGGTCTCGAAAAAGCGGATGTTGATCTCGGGCGGATCCTCGTCGATTCGCGACAGGGAGAACGTGTCGAAGTTGTTCTCGACGATTCGGCCGTTGGCGATCGTGCAGGCCTGGTGCATCGCGTCATTGTAGAACCAGGTGATCTGGCCTTCGATCTGCTTCCTGACAGAAAGCGGATTGACGAGACCGAAGCCCGTTTCGTGCGCAACATCGACGCGCTCCAGCCGGACGCGGCCGTCCGGACTGATCGAAACCGTGTGCACCATCGCGCTGATCGTTGCCGAACGGCCGGTCTCGGCGCCGCGTTCCTCGAGCCCGATCGCGCGCGCCGTGCCCGCCGGCAACGGCGTGCCCCAGCCCGACATCTCCGCGGCCATGTCGAGCGCCCTGATCATGTCGTCCTTGTAGGGGATGTCGGTGCGCGCGATGAGTTCGCGCCGGTAGAGGTAGGGGTCCCGGCCGGCGGCCCGCGCCAGTTCGTCGATGAACGTTTCCCGGTAGAACTCGTGCGCGGCCTGGCTCACGCCGCGGCGCGTACCGACGGGCACGTGGAAATCGGTTTCGTGGTTCGAGAAGCGATAGTGCGGGGCGTGGTATCTCGATGCGCCGCCGAAGGACGCGGTCGGCCCGAACCCGTCGTCCTGCATGGCGATGCGGACTTCGAGCGCGAGCGGCCAACCGTCCTCGTCGAGTCCCGCCTTGAGCCGCGCCATGCCCATCGCGCGATAGGTCGTGCCGATGAAGTCCTCCTCGCGGGTCCACAACATGTGGATCGGCGTGCCGCGATTGGCGTTCGCGATCGTGATGGCCTGCTCGGCCTGCGGACCGTTGCCGTTCCTGCCGAATCCGCCGCCGAGATGGCACATGTGCAGGTGGACCTGCTGTTCGGGGATTCCGGTGATCTGCGAGGCGCTGAAGCGTGTTTCCTGCGGGCTCTGGTCGCCGATCCAGATGTCCACGCGCTCGTCCGTGACGAGCACCGTGGCATTGCCGGGTTCCATGCGGGCGCGTGGCAGGTACGGGGTCGAATACGTCGCTTCGACGATCTGTGCGGCGGCAGCGAAGCCCGCATCGACATCGCCTTCGTCGACGCGGACCGTTCCGCGCGCGTCGAGTGAGTCGAGCAGCGCCTGGCGCATGTTGTCCGTGTTGAACCCCGCGTTTTCGGGCGGGACCGTCCAGTTGATCGGCATGCGATCGAGTGCGGTTTTCGCTTCGTACCAGGTGTCCGCGACGACTGCCACACCGCCGCTGAAGATCCGGCCGCGCGTGAGTGCAGGATCGGGGATGGGAAGTTGCACGGCCGATTGCACGCCCGGCAGGTCGCGGATGGCTTCGAAGTCGTACGCCGCGACATCGCCGCCGTAGACCGGGCAAGTCTTCACGGCCGCCCACTTCATGCCCGGCAGGCTCACGTCGATCGCATAGACGGTCTCGCCCGTGACTTTCATCGGCACGTCGAGGTTCTTCTGCTCGGTGCCCATGAGGGTCCATTCGCTCGGCGGCTTGATCGTGATCGCTTCCGGGTTCGGGTGCGGCGTCACCGCCGCGAGATGTGCGATCGCGCCGTAGGTGGTCGTGCGGCCGCTCGGCGCATGCGTGACGATGCTGTCCCTCGCGGACAATTCACGCACCGGCACGTCCCACTCGTTGGCCGCCGCGAGCAACAGCCGTTCCCGCGCCTCGGCGCCCGCAAGCTGCAGGTAATAGCGGCCGTCCTTGACGGAGGCGGCTGCGTTGGTACGCATGCGCCGATAGAGGCTGTCGGGGATGCCGAACACGCCCGTCGGGGCGCGATTCCCGAAACTGGGTTCTCCGCCGCCGGTGGGATCCTGCGCGCCGTCGCCCATGACCTCGAGCGTCCATTCCGGCGCCATCTCCCGGGCGTCGCGGTTGGCCGACGCGTACTCCGGTCGCACGCGGCTCCAGTCGCACTGCAATTCCTCCGAGACCATCATCGCGTTCGAGGTCCAGACACCCTGGCCGAGCTCGGTCTGGGCGATGCGGATCGTCACCGTGTCGTCGGGATCGATGACGATCCAGGCGTTGATTTCCGGTGCCTCGGGATCCTCGTACCATACGGCGCCGTCGCGTTGCTGGGCGCTCGCCGGGCGCGGCGGCAGCCAGAAACCCATTACGAAAGCGCCCTTGGCCGCCGCGGCCATCGCGAGGAATTCGCGGCGGTCGACGCCTGTGCGTTGCGTCATCGTTCCGCCCTCATGAGGTCGGCGGCGAGATGGATGGCCTGGCGGACGCGGTAGTAGGTGCTGCAGCGGCAGGCGTTGGTGACCCAGGCGTCGATGTCGGCGTCCGTGGGCTCCGGGATCGCATTCAGCAACGCAAGCGCGGTCATGATCATGCCGGACTGGCAATAGCCGCATTGCGGCGCATCGAGTTCCTTGAACGCAAGCTGAACCGGGTGGCTGCCGTCGGACGAGACCCCCTCGATGGTGGTGATCGCTCGCCCCGCGGCAGCCTCGGCGGCCACGCTGCAGGAGCGGACAGCTTGCCCGTCGATGTGCACCGTGCAGGCGCCGCAGGAACCGATGCCGCAACTGAACTTGGTGCCCGAAAGTCCGATCCGGTCGCGGATGATCCAGAGCAGCGGTGTCTGCGGGTCGGCATCGACGCTGTGCCGAACGCCGTTCACTTCAAGGTCGAAGGCCATTGTTGCCTGCTCCCTGGGCGCCTCGCCGGGCCGGGCCCCGTACCCGGCCCTGTCACGGCGCGCCTAGTTCAATCGTCCGGCGATATCCTCCATCGTGCGCGCGAGCGCCGTAAGCCGGCCACGCGACACGCCGCTGAATTCCTCGCCACCCGCCGGCAGCGCCGCGGCGAGGTTCCTGAGTTCGTCCGCTGTCGTCGCAGCGGCGTCGGAACTCCCGCCGAGCACATCGGCCGCCCGCTCGAGGGCGTCCCTGAGCGCGTCTTCCTGCGCGTCCTCGATGATCCCGCTACGCGCGAGTTGATCGACGTAAGCTGCGGCAACGACGGGTTCGGCAGGCCAGACATGTCGGCGTTGCTGCTGGGGGTTGGATATCGCGTCCGGCGCCCTGATCGAAGCGGCCGCGATCTCGTTGGCGGTCAGGTAGCGGCTCGGCGTCAGGGCGAAAACGTCGAATCCGCGAGCGATCTCCGTGCCATAGATGTGGCCGCCGTACCAGTAGGCCGACCAGTACCCGCCCTGCATGAGAGTCTCGGCGTTGATCGGGCCGCGATCGAAGAACCCGATTTCGACGGGGTTGGACGAGTCCGTGAAGTCGATGACCGTGATGCCGCCCTGATACCAGGCCTGCACGAAAATGTCGCGGCCCGGTACCGGGACGAGCGAGCCGTTGTGAGCCACGCAGTTTTCCTGGTCGCTCTGCGGAGCCGGCAGCTTGAAGTAGCTTCGAAACTGCAGCTCACCGTCGACGATGTCGTAAATGGCGTCCGCTCCCCAGTTTTCCGGATCCGACGCGCGGCAGCGCGGCCGTCCGCCGCCGCCCCATTCGTCGGTGAAGAGGACCTTGGTGCCGTCGTTGTTGAAGGTCGCCGAGTGCCAGTACGCGAAACCGGTATCGATGACCTCGTCAACGCGCACGGGGTTGACCGGGTCGGAGATGTCCAGAAGGATGCCGTTGCCCGAGCAGGCACCCGCCGCAAGCCCGATCTCCGGGTACGCCGTGATGTCGTGGCAGGCGTTCGTTTCGCTCGTTCGCTGCGTGCCGTCGCCGTGGTCGCCGCCCTCCCAGAGCCCGGCAATGACGCCGGATTCGGGGTCCGAGAAAACGTACGGGCGGTTGATGATCGCGGCGTCGGCGGGGTTCGCGACCGGTATCCGGATGACGTCGATCCGGAAGAGCGCCGTCTCGGGATTCTCGAACGGTGAATCGTCCGTGCAGCCCTCCATTTCCTCTTCCGGTCGCACGCGGCTCGTCCCTGACCCGTAAACGTAAATGTTGCCCTCGTCGTCGGGATCGGTCACGACCGTGTGGGTATGCGATCCGCGGCAGGTCTGCACGGCCCCGACCTGGACCGGCAGTCCGAAGTCGCTGACGTCGAAGATCCTGATGCCCCTGAATCGCTCCTCGCTGAAGACGTCCGCCACGCCCTGCAGGCCGCAGTCGAGCCGCCCCCGGGTCTGTTCGACGGACAGGATCAGCAGATCGCCGACGATCGATACGTCGCCCTGGCCGCCGGGGCAGACGACCGAACTCAACAGTTCCGGCGAGCCCGGATCGCTGATGTCGTAGGCGTTGAAGCCGTGGTAGTTGCCGGCAACGACGACGTCGCCGGCGAAAACCAGATCGGTGTTGCCGAAGTTGAGCAGGCTGGGACGCGGCCCGCCGTCCTCGTCCTCATCTGCGCTTTCGTCGCCGGCATCCGCTACCGCTTCCTCTGCGGCGCCATCGTCTTCTGCCGCATCGGCGAGCGCCGCTTGCGCTTCAGCGTCTTCGGAATCGGTCTGGTCATCCGTACCGGCGTCGTCCGCTGCTTCGGCTGCGTCGACCGCCTCGGCGGCCGGCGGCGCCGCAGGTCCGTCCGACCCGGGGCGATCGCCGCCGCGTCGGTTCGGACGCTCGAATCGCGGCCGGCCTTCCGGATACTCCGGATCGAAGAAGCCAGCGGGTTTCGGCAGCGAGACAAGGAGTTGCATGTTGAACGAGACCTGGCCCGCGTCGTCGAAACCCGCTGCGAGGTCGACTCTGGGATCCGGAGAGAATCCGGCCAGCATCGCATTCATCCGGTCGATCTCGGCGGACTGGTCGGCATTGATATCGGTGGTGAAGTTGTAGAGGACGGAATCCTGCGCCGAGCCCGGCTGCTCGAGAAGTTCGTCCACCATTTCCACCGCGCCCTCGTGATGCTCGATCATGAGTTCCAGGAAAAGCGTATCGAACAATGCGCCATCCGCCGCGGCGAGTTGCTCCATCTGTTCGGGAGTCGCCATGCCGGGCATGAGTTCGGCATCGTGGTCGCGATGCGCGTCGAGGTCAGGGACCTCCAGACCACGCTCGCGCAACCAGTCCTGCATCATCGCGATCTCGTCGTCCTGCGACAGCGCGATGCGCTGAGCAAGCATGCGGATGGCGTCGCGCTGGGTCCGGTCATCGACCAGCACCGTCATGTCGAGCGCCTGGGCGTGATGCGTGATCATGCCCTGCATGAATCTGACATCGGCGGCCGTGACTCTCAGACCCGCGAGATCGGTGGCTTCCTCGGGCGTAATCAGCCGGCTCGGCTCGCCGGGCGGACCGGGCTGGATGATCGGCGCCTGGGCCGCCGCCTGCCCGGCAGCGCCAGCCGACGTGGCGGCAGCCAACGCCAGGATTGCCGGGCGCAGAGCGCGAGGGAACACGAAGCCGCCAGGGGGGTGTGCAATATGGTTACTCATCGTCGCAGCGAGTCCATTGAAACGGATAGGGAAATCGGGCTGTTAGCGAGTTCGCGCCCTTTTGACTTAGTATGCCTCAAGCCAGTCCCCCAGGGACAATCGCTTAGTCCGGGGCCGAAAACCCTCGATCGATCCGCCATGCGCCCATACCGCCTGAACGAGCCCCCGTCGCAGCACGCCGCCACGGTGGGGCAACCGATGCCGGGCACACCCGGATAGGGTCGTGAACGGCATCGAACGCGAATCGATCGACTACGATGTCGTTGTCGTCGGCGGTGGTCCCGCGGGTCTCGCGACGGCGATTCATCTGAAGCGGCAGGCGTCGGCCGCATCGCTCGACCTCGAAGTCTGCGTGCTTGAGAAAGCTGCCGAGATAGGTGGACACAGCCTGTCCGGCGCCGTGCTCGACGGCCGGGCGCTCGACGAGTTGATGCCTGGCTGGCAATCGCAAGCGGCGTCGTTCGCTTCGCCGGTCGTTCGCGACGAGTTTCGTTTCCTTTTCAACGCGACGTTCTCGCTCCGCTTGCCTGGCTTGCTCGTACCGCCGGGCATGCATAACAAGGGAATGCACATCGCGAGCCTCGGAGCGCTCTGCCGTTGGCTCGGCGACCAGGCGATGGAACTTGGCGTCGACCTTTTTCCCGGTTTCGCGGCCGCCGATCTTGTGGTCGACGACGCGGGTGCGGTTACCGGAGTCGTGACGAGCGACCGTGGGATTTCGCGCAGCGGCGAGCGCAAGGACGGGTACGAACCCGGCATGGCGCTCAATGCCAGGCAAGTGGTGCTCGCCGAGGGCTCGCGCGGTCACCTTGGCAGGCGCCTGATCGAGGAGCGCGGTCTTGCCGGCGGTTGCGATCCCCAGCACTACGCGGTCGGTCTCAAGGAAGTCTGGGAGATCGATCCCGGCCGGCACGAGCCCGGCAAGGTCCTGCACGGCGCCGGGTGGCCGCTCACGCCGAACGCATCCGGCGGTTTCTTCGCCTATCACTACGGTGAAGCGCAGGTCTCGGTCGGGCTCATCGTCGATCTGAACTACGCCAACCCCTGGCTCGATCCCTACGCGGAGTTGCAACGGCTCAAGCAGCACCTGACGCTGCGCGACACGCTGGAGGGCGGTACACGGATCGCCTACGGCGCACGGGCGATCACGAAGGGCGGGCTCAACTGCCTGCCGAGGCTCTCGGTGCCGGGCGCGCTCATCGTCGGTTGCGACGCCGGCACGCTCAATTTTGCCAAGATCAAGGGCATCCACACGGCCATGAAGTCCGGCATGGTGGCCGCCGAGACGATCGTCGATGCGTGGCAAGACGGTGAATCGGCAGGAAAGGAACTTGCCGCTTACGAGGATCGGCTCATGGAGAGCTGGGTCGGGGAGGAGCTTGGAAGCTGCCGCAACGTGCAGCCCGCATTACACCGTTGGGGCGCCTTCGTCGGCGGCGCATACGTGTTCATCGACCAGGCTGTCCTGCGGGGCAGGGCGCCCTGGACCGTTCGCGACCGCACGCCGGACCACGAGTCGCTCAGGCCCGCCGCCGAGTGTGAAGCGATCGCCTACCCGCAGCCTGACGGCGTCTTGACCTTCGACAAGCTGACTTCGGTGTATTTCTCCGGAACCAATCACGAAGAGGATCAGCCAAGTCATCTGACGTTCAGGGACCCGGCGGTATCCGTCGAATTCAACCTGCCCGAGTACGATGCGCCGGAACAGCGCTACTGCCCGGCCAAGGTCTACGAGATCGTCCGCGAGGACGGCGCAGCCCGCCTGCAGGTCAACGCCCAGAACTGCCTGCATTGCAAGGTCTGCGACATCAAGGATCCACGCCAGAACATCGTCTGGGTGCCGCCGGAGGACGGCGGACCGGCCTATATCAACATGTAGCCCAAAGGCGGTGGGTCACGTTGGCAGCAATTCCCGCATGGATCCCGAGAGCAGCCTTCCGGCGCTCTCTGTGGGGGTTAGTTCAGATTGACTAAGGCCCATCCCGTCACTATGGTGGCCGTTGTCATAAACCATCGGAACAACAAGCGTGTCGTTTCTCAAGAAACTGTTCGGCGTCAACAAACCCGATGAACACGAATATATCCGAGCCATGGTCGAAATGGCAGCGGAGTCTGAACGAACTCACCGTGGCATGGTCAATTTGTACAATTCCGATGTCGAACTAGGCACTCTCTCGGCACCCTCGACTTTGGCCACCGTCACTCCCACTGGGCGCGGTGTCTATAAGGCTCGCTTGTTTGGGGCGTTGTTCATCGTATACGCATACGCCGAGTCCGGCCACGCAGAGGCGAACGTCAACGAGATGGTGAACGTAGCGACCGGTGTTGCGCTGGAGCCCCTAGTCGGCGGCGCCGAACCAAGTCTGGACCGTGACGAAGCAAAGTCCTTTTCCATGGCGTATCTCAAGCCGACGCTGAAGGCCATTATCGCGGCCACAAGGGCAGGCCCTTTGTTACCTGGCGATGTATCTGATGAACACGATACTCTAGCTGACCAATTGCATGAGGCGTTAGCAGAGTCAATCGGAATCGACTTCTATACGCCAGAGGTACGGGACCGCTTTGCCCTTAATATTATGGGTAACTTGTCTGCCGCCATGGCCCACGCGATCAAGTGGGTCGTTCATTGATACATGGATTTGTCTTGTTTTTGTTGGGCGTTCAACGGTACGTTGCGACGGCAGAACAGGTATTGTCTGGCGGTAAGCTAGCCGAGGATCGCACAATATCTTGCAACTGCGGTGCGCTACGCCCAGCGAGCAACTAAGAGGAATTGTTAATCTCAGGCGTGGACCCCGACACGTACGCAGAGCGCTTCGATGTATTCAACTCCCTGCTACCGGCGGCTCACCTCGACGCAGTGTTTGACGCCAGTTTCATCACGATCACCAACGATAGAACGGTGCGACCGTCCGATGCGCTGCCGTCCTGCGCCCTTTTTGGTTATCGAGCTTGATCAGCCGCTGAAAGTGGTTGGTCAGGAGCGCACTCAAGAGTGTTTCTTGCCGTGGCACCGGAACAAGGTATCCCGCCACAACGCATAAAGTTCATTCATTCGTTTGCAACATAGGCGGTTGTCTTATAGAAGAGTTTTTCGATGACGTTCGGTTCAACGAACGCTTCCATCATGAGTGCCGACAGACGTGCCATGAGCTCTTCGTTCTTTAAATCCTCGATCGAGAATTCCTTGTATACGACATCGTACCGTGCAGGGCCGAGTGTAACGGCCTCCTCAAACATGCGTGATGCTTCCCATTCGATGTATGAGCGGCAGGACTCTCTATCGGTCCGCCCTCGGCGCGCCAAACTGTCCGGAGGATGTTTCTCAAATGAATCCAAATATTCGCTCACGCACGATCTGCAAAAGTCCTCTTTGTGTTTCTGAAACCGTTTCTCCAGCGCCACGCGATATTCGGTGATCATCTTGAGGAGGCGATCCAATTGATGTTTAAGTCGCTCCTTGTCTTTCCGTAGAATAACTCTTCCCCGCCCCTTCAGGTGGTGAAGAAACGTGAGTTCAATGTTCCTGCGTTCTGTCTCAATATCAGCCTCGTTTACTTCCACTTGCTCCATGCCTTCATCGGTCGATATCGATATCTTCTCCCTCTGTGCTAAGTCGATAGGGATTGAAAGCTTGGATTCGATTGTGGCCCTGAGCGTTTCGTCACTTAATTTTTGAAATTCGTGTGGCAACTTGATCTTTCGGGTACTAAACTTGCTATTGCGCACTGTTAGTTCAATAAATTGAACCTCGGATTGAAAAACAGTCAGTCGACGTGTCAAGTCAGCCGGTTGCGGCGGGTTGGCTTCCAGGTTCTCTTCCATTTCCGCTACGCGACTTGGCGCCATTCCCTGAAAACCGACTTCCTGCACTCCCTCGGCGACGCCGCTGGCTTGCGCAAGTTTGTTCGTAGCCTGCCCTGAAATGACGATGGCGTTGGGTTTTTTGCTGGTGGTCGATCCAGCCTCGATATTGCGCGAGACTGGTGCGTAGAGGATCGCGTGGTCATCGAATATCACAACACCGATCCGTACACCGGGGTGTTCGCGAAGATCGAACATGTGTTCAACGCTTGCCCTGCGAATTACGCTCAGTGCCTCCGTGTCCCCATAGCCCATACGGTAGACTTCTGGATCCGCGTCCAGGACGATCACAAGAGAGAGTTCCGCGAGGTCGTTCATTCGCCCGGCGAGAGCACGCGCAACGTCTGTACTCAGCCCAGGTGCGATAACAGCAAGGCGATCTTTCGCACTACGGATAAGTGAGATCAACTGTTCGTCGGCGGCGGTGGTAAACGTGGGTGTCATATCAACTAACCCTCGATGGTGCTGAGTCTATGTCGCGGGCGATTGTCGGATGGCCAAGCACCGATCAGCCGTCAAAGCGAAGCTCTCCCGTTCGGTTTGGCTACAAGCTGGTTAGACGGTTTAGGGGCGCAGGCGAAATCCGTTCGATCGGGTTCCGCTTTGCCGAACGAAATGATGTAATTTTGGACACCAAACCATTGCTGCAGCGTTAACATGCCCTAGTCCATCTGCAGGACCAAATCCGCATGCTCTCGCATATCGTCAACGATCCTGTGTCCAAGCGAGACCAGGAATAGTTGAGTACCGTCGCGCCGTGCGAATTTCATGGCTGGCACGAAATCGCTGTCTCCGGTTACCAGCACAATCGCGTCAACGTGTTTCTTCAGCGCCAGTGACGCAATGTCAAGACCAACCCGCATATCGACACCTTTCTGATGGACATTTGGTACAAGGTCGTTTGACGTTATGGTCAGCTCCGGCTGATCCTGGGGCAGCCGATGCGCATTCAGAGTCCAGCCTCTAAATCGAAGCTCTCCCATTCGTAAAGCCATAAACGGCGCATTTTGTAAATCGCGGTGCAGGCGTTCGTTCCGTCGTGCAAGCGGCGTGTCGCCGAAGCGAACGGTTTCGCCGGCGAGTGGTTTTCGGCCGGTGGACCTCAACGGTGGGGCGTCGTAGAAGTAGACGCGGTGAAGCAGCAAGCCACTCAGGACAGCGTGCTCACACACGCCCTCAACAAATGCGTTGACGGATGCCGCGGTGAGAGGGTTCTCCCTTGATCCGAGCTTGCGCTTCAAGAAGCCGCCGTCTATGAGAATTGCGAACCGGCGCAAGAGGAGTGATCCAAAGGTGAGATTGCCGCAACCGTACGCGGGGCCTAGACCCTCTTGGATTGTAGCGTACGGCGCGGCGCGTTTTTATGGAGAGAATCAAGGATAACGTCACCAGCGTACGCGAGCAAGCGGACCGAGCAGACCAGCAATTTGTGTCGCTCAGCCACCGGTCGCGCGAGCGAGAACCTCCGCGACGTCTTCATGCACGTCACCGCCGCGGCTCAGGCGTCCCGACGCCGCGTCGAGCGGCGATTGGCCGATGGCGTCGACGATGTCGGCCTCGGCGCCGTTGTCGAGCATGAATTCGACCACGCGGGTCCAGCCCCGTCCCGCGGCGGAGTAGATGGCCGTCTGGCCTTCGCGGTCCGTCATCCGACTCAGGCGTGCGATGCGGGCGCTGCGGCTGTGGATGTCGGTGACGCGGGCGTTGATGTCGGCGCCGGCCGCGAGCAGGATCTCGAACGATTCGATGACCTTGTCCTCAATGAACTCGTCGGTCGCGAAGCGCGGTGAGCGGTTGCTGCCGAAGTTGCTGTCGCGTACGCCGATGCCGGCGGCCGCCATGAACGGCGTGACACCCATGACGTTCGGGAGGTCCACATGAGCGCCGTGCTCGAGGAGCAGTTGCATCGCCTCGTGGTCGTGAGTGATCGCAGCGCGCAGCAGCGGCGTTGCGCCGGTCGTGAGCAGGTCGTCGTTGAACCGCTGGCTGTTGCCGCCGCGGCCGACGCGATGCATGTTGAGCTGGGTGTTGACGTCGACGCCGGCGGCGAGGAGTCGCCGAACGATATCCATGGCAGTGGTATCGGCCGAAGCCGTCGCACCCGGAATCGTATCGGTACCCGAACCGCGCAGGCCGCCGAGCACCTCGCGCGACAGGTAGGTATTCATGTCGACGGCGAGATAAAGCGCCGTGCGTCCCCACCAGTCAGACAGGTGCGGATTCGCGTCGGAGTCGAGCAGCAGCGTCGCCGTGTCGAATTCATAGTTGTCGATCGCGATCATGAGCGGCGTCACGCCGTCGGGCGTCGGGCGATCGACGGGCTCGCCCCCTGCCAGGATCGCGGCAGCGCAGTCGATGCAGCCGGATCGGGCCGCGTAGAGGAGCGGCGTCAGGCCTCCCGTCGGGCGGTACTGGGCGCGCGGCTCCGAAGTGATCTGCGCGCCCCAGTCGTTCGCGAACGCGCGGGCGCCGACATCGGCGCCGTGCTCGATCAGATAGCGCGTGATGTCCGCATGCCGCCCTTCGGCCGCCCACATCAACGCGGTCTGGCCGCGCCAGGATTCGCGGGCGTTGACATCGGCGCCGTGTTCGACGAGGAGCCTCGCGATCTCGAGCGAGCCGCTGCGGGCCGCGAGCATCAGCGCCGTCTGTTCGTCGAGATTCGGAGACTCCGTGTCCGCCCCGGCCTCGAGCAGCATGGCGACGAGCCCCGCGTCGGCGACCTTGACGGCCTCGGCGATGGGGCTCGAGCCGTAGCGGTTTACCGCGTCAGCGCTGGCTTCGTGCTCGAGCAGGCGCTGCACAAGTTCGGTATCGATCCTGTAGACGGCCCAATGCAACGGCGTCGTACCGTCGCCCTGTGCGGCGTTGACATCGGCGCCCTCGTCGATGAGCTCGAGCGCGGCCTGCCGGCTGCCGTTCTGGATCAGGTCGGCGAGCGTGTTCTGGGCGCCGGCGGTACCGAACGCCAGGGAGCCCATGATCGCGAGCAGCAAGCTCCTGGTGTTGTTGCTCATATTTCGCTCCCGCCGGCCCGCTAGACGATGTCGGGCATGAGCTTGTTGTGATGTGCCCAGAACCCCTTGTGCATGTCGTAGAGCAGTTTGAAAGGGTCGTCGAACGTCCGGTCGAGGCCGTCGAGGACGCCGGTCGTGAGCATGTCCTCGGCCGTCTCGCCGAGCCTGACGTGCTCGACCATGCGCTCGAAGAGTTCGAGCATGAGATCGTGCTCGGCCTGGAGCTCCGCACGGCCGAAGACCGGGCCGTAGCTCGGCACGAATCGCGTATCGGCGTCGCTGAGTTCAAGAAGCTGCGCGAGCGAATCGACGCGGCCGCCGAGCCAGCCGCCGCCGAACCAGTCAAATACCGGATCGCGGACCCGCGACACGACATCCCCGACCGCTATGACGTTGAGGTCGGGGAACGCCACGTAGAGATCGCCGTCGGTATGCGCAAGGATCATGTAGCCGTACTCGATCCGTTGCCCGCCGATGCGGGTTGAGGCTTCGGTGTAGGTCGTCTCGGTCGGCAGAGCCGCGTTTGACAGCGGGAGTTCGTAGCGGTCTTCGGTCGGCAGGTAATAGCCCGCGGCCAGCCGCTGTCGGGTTTTCTCGTGCGCAAAGATCGTCGTGCCGCGCTCGCCGAATACTGCGTTTGAGCCGATCTGCTCGTGATGCCAGTGCGTGTTGAAAACCGCGGCAACCGCCTCGCCAGACAACTCATCGAGCGTCGCGAGCACGGCGTCGCGCGACGCGGCGGCGCCCGTGTCGACAAGCACGCGGCCTTCGCCGGTCTCAAGTACGAGGATGTTGCCGCCCGCGCCCTCGATCAGCGCAAGCTCGGCAGTAAGCCGTGACACCGTGAGGCCGCCGGCCGCCATGGCGAAACGCGGCCATGGCAGGATCGCCGCGCCCGCGAGACCCTGGAGCACTGTCCGGCGGTCGGTCATGCTGGCCCCCGTGGCGCCCATCGGTTCCTAGACCCCGGCAATCTCGCCCGTGCTGTCGGCCAGGCTCGTGCGTTCGAGACCGGCCTTGTTGACGATCGTCAGGTGCAGGTTCGCGAGCGGCGTGCGCTCGGGCAGCTCGATGTGCTGGCCGCCGCGAAGCGTCCCGCAGCCGCCGCCGACGAGAATGTTCGGCAGCGGATAGTTGTTGTGCCGGTCGCTGTTGCTCATGTTCGAACCGTACAGAAGCATCGAGTTGTCGAGCAGCGAACCTTCGCCGTCGGGGATCTGCGCGAGCCTGTCCACGAAGTCGGCGAAGCGCTCGACGTGGTAGCGCTGAACCCGCACGAGCTTCTCGATGCGCTGAAGGTTGTTCGCATGGTGCGAGAGCGGGTGGAAGGCATCCGGCACGCCGATGTGGTTGTACGTCCGGTTCGTGCCTTCGCCCACCATGAAATAGGTCGCGACGCGGGTCACGTTCGCCTGGTAGGCCAGTGCAATCAGGTCGAACATCAGCCGCAGCTGCTCGTCGAAATCGGCCAGCTCGCCGATCGGCGTGTCGGGCAGCTCGATGCCCGTGAGATCGCGCTCCGACGCCTTCGCGACGCGCCGTTCCGTTTCGCGCACGGACTCAAGATAGTCGCTCAGGACCTCCCGGTCGCGCGGTCCGAGTTCACGCTGCAGTTCGTGGGAACGCTCGTTGATGAGGTCGAGGATGCTGCGCGTACGTCCGGCGATGATCTCGCGTTCCTCGGGCGTGTCGCCCGCGCCGAAGAGCTGTACGAACACCTTGCGCGGATTGAATTCCATCGGCAGCGGCGTCGTGGCGTTGCGAAACGACAGCGTCGAACTGTAGTAGCAGGCGCTGCCGCCCGTGCACGAGGCGCTCTGCAGCGTCGTCTCGGACGCGACCTCGAGCGAGGGCAGCACCGTGTCCTGGCCGATGCGCTCGGCGATGAGCTGGTCGATGGTCGGCGCCATCGACGCACCGGTCGCTTCGGGCTCGGGCGAAACGCCACTGAGCCAGGTTGCCGGTACGAGCGTGTGTACGGAGTTGCGCGGCGCCTTGTTCTCGAGTTCGCCGAACGATGCGACGTAGTGCTTGTATTGTTCGAGCGGCTCGAGGATCGGGCTGAGCGTGAACTCCTCGCCCGCGCCGCTCGGCGTCCAGTGGTCCATCTCGGCGCCGTAGGGGGTGTTCCACATGATCGCGCCATGCGGCAGGTAGAAGAAACCGGCCTTGAGTTTCGGAGCCGCGGCCGTCTGCGCAAGCGCGGTAGCGGCCGGGACCATCGCGTCGAGCAGGGGCAGTCCCAGCGAGATGCCCGCGGCCCGAAGTACCGTACGACGCGAAAGATGTTTTCTGGTCAAAAACATGGCGCTACTCCCTCTCGAACCGAGACCGCGGCGCGGCTTCGAACGCGAGTTCGACCGGCTCGGCTGCGTCGTCGTGGGCCTCCTCGTGCACGCCCTGCATTCGGAAGGCGGCGCTCTGCACGATGCCCGCCACGATGGCCGAGAAGCGGTTATCCTCGGCCGCGGCGGCGCGCACGACGGCGCGGACCTGGGGCATGTCGAAATACTCGATCTCGCGCCCCAGAGCATACATCATGAGCTTCTCTGTCAGGGCATGTACGAACTGGTCGGGACTTGCGAGCAATGCATCGCGCAGCTCCACCGGACCTTCGACCGCACGTTCGCCAGGCAACAGCGCGGTTGCATCGATCGGCGCATTGGCTGCGGCGTCGTAGTCGCGCCAGCGCCCCGTAACCGTATAGTTCTCGAGCGCAAGCCCGTACGGGTCGATGACACCATGGCAGCCTTGGCAGTTCGGATTGGCCCGGTGCTGCTCGAGCCTGGCGCGAAGCGTGATCGGCTGTTCCCCTTCGGGGGTCGAAAGGTTGGTTTCGACGCCGGGAGGGGGCGGAGTCGGCGGCGTACTCATGAGCTTCTCGAGCACCCATACGCCGCGCAGGACCGGCGAGGTGCGATCGCCGTAGGAGGTACTTAGCAGGACGGCGCCCTTGCCGAGCAGTCCGTGGCGGCTCGGGTCGTCGAGCGCGACGCGCCGGAACTGCGGGCCGACCACCGATGCCACGCCGTAGTGCCGCGCGAGGCGCTCGTTCAGGTAGCTGTGTTCGGCGGTCAGCAGTTCGCGGACGTTGACATCTCCGAGCAGGATGCTACTGACGAAGAGCTCGATTTCCGTCGCAAAAGCTTCACGTAGCGCAGGGGTGAACTCGAAACCGAAAATCTGCACGTCGGGTTCGACGGCGTCGAGATCGTCGACATTGAGCCAGGGCAGGGCGAAATTCCTGACGAGCGCTTCGGCGCGCGCGTCGGCGAGCATCCGCCTGACCTCAGCGTCGAGAATCTCGGGATCTGCGAGTTGGCCTGCGTCGGCGAGCGCGAGCAGTTCGTCGTCCGGCCCCTGGCTCCAGAGGAAGAACGCAAGCCGCGAGGCGAGCTCGAAGTCGTTGAGCGCATAGCGATCGCCGGCAGCATCCTCGTGCGGAGAAATCGTGCGGTACAGGAAGTCGGGGCTTGCGAGCACGGCGGTCGTCATGAGCTCGATGCCGCCGTCGAAGCTGCCTGTTTCCTCGCGCCCCTGCTCGTAAAACGGCATGAGCCGGTCGAGATCCGTTGGTGTGACCGGCCTGCGGAATGCGCGCCTGGCGAGGTTCGCCGTGATGCGCTCGGCGCAGTCGCGTTCTCGTTCGGCGACCTCCGGTTCGCAGATGAAGATCAGGTCGCGGCTTGCCGTTCGCGACAGCCCCGTCGATTCGTACGGGCCGATCATGTCGATGCCGCCCGCGATCGTCGGTATACGCGGAGCGCCCGAGAAACTGAAGCTGCGCGTAGGGGAGAAGATCGAGATCTGTTCGTCGCTCGCCGCACGCGCGCGCTCGACGAAGGTGAGGATGACCTCGTGCACGCCGGCTTCGACGAAAACCGGGATATCGGCGAAGCGCGCCATGATCTCGGCGCGTCCCGGCGCTCCGCCGCGGTCGATCAACGCGAGATCCTCGGTGCCGCCAACGGTGCCGCGCCACTGTTCGCTGCGGTCGACGAGCACGACGAGCGTGTGCTCGGTCTCGAGCGCACGCGGGTAGAGGCCCGCGCCGAGGTTCGTGACCGTGAGCCGGTATTCGCCGTCGGCCGGGAAGGTATGGGTGAACCGGATACCGCCGCGGGTGCCGAGAGGCATGCCGTCGACGTAGCCGTTCTGGCTCTCTGTCGGCGGAGGAAAATAGGCGGTCGCGACCCTGGGTTCGGGCTCCCCGACCGCGAGGTGCGCGACGGCGGCTGCGACATTGACGTATTGCTCGACGAAGGCCGGTGAAGCCGACAGCGCGGCCGCGATGTTCGTGAAACCGTCGAGTTCGATCTCGGCGGGCAGGTGCTCGGCCGGATCGATTTCGACGCCGAGCAGTCCCTTCACGGCTTCGGCGTACTCGGTGCGGCTGAGTCGTTGCGCCTGCACGTAGCCTGCGGAGCCCGGAGTCGCGGCGTCGAGTTCGCCCTCGAGCCAGCTTACGAAACTGTCGATCTCGGTCTGCGCAGGCTGCTCGCGATCGGGCGGCGGCATGAGCCGGCCGCGCAGCTTCCTGACGACCGTCTCGAAGATTTCGGGATGTTCGGCAACGGACTGCGCGGTCAGGCTTTCGAAGGTGAGGTCGCCGGATCGGTCGACATCGTTGTGGCAGTCCACACAATTGGCCTGCAGCATCGCCCAGTGCCGCTCGGGTTCCGCGGCCCGGTACAGCACCACGGCGCTCGCGGCGGCCACGCAGGTCGCAACGAGGGCTGTGAAGTAGAGGCGCGAGCGCTGCATGTCGATCCGTCGGTCGGTCGGCAACCGACCAAGTATAGGCGATTCGAGCCCACAGAACGCAGCGTTCGGGCCGCATTCCTGTACCATGACCGCTCGTCCGGGAAACCCGTCCGAAGCTCGACGCGCGATCCGCTGAAGAGCGCCGACGGCAGGGGTCAAGCTCATTGTGAAGAAGAAGGTATCGATCATAGCTTTCGTACTGCTTGCGGCGGTACCCGGTTTCCGGGCCGTCCTGGCCCAAACCGCCGTCAAACCGGCGGATCAAGCTCCCGTCCAGGCCGTTTCGCCGGCCTTCAGCGGCGAAGAACTTGCCGCGTGGCCGACCGACTCCTGGATTACCAACGGCGGCAATATCTACAACCAGCGTTACTCGCCGTTGAGCGAGATCGATCGCGACAACGTTTCACGCCTGAGTCCCGAGTGGCAGATGAACCTCAACGGCTCCGGTACGGCGAGCAAGTATTCCGGCCAGGCCCAACCGCTCGTCTACGAGGGCGTCATCTATATCCCGACCGGAGCGAACGATGTCTTCGCAATCGACGTCGAATCCGGCGAGATTCTCTGGACTCACGAAGCGAATCTCAGTGACGACATCACCGTGATCTGTTGCGGCTGGATGAGCCGCGGCGTCGCGATGGGCGAGGGCAGGATCTACTCGGGCCAGCTCGACGGCAAGCTCGTAGCGCTCGATCAGGCGACCGGCCAGGTCGTGTGGTCCGTGCAGGCCGAGCACAACTACGACGGCTTCAGCATCACGTCGGCGCCGCTCTATTACGACGGGATGGTGATCACCGGCTTTGCGGGCGGCGACCGGGCGAGCCGCGGCCGCGTCAAGGCCTACGATGCGGACACCGGCGATCTGCGCTGGACGTTCTACACGATCCCCGGACCCGGCGAGGTCGGCCACGATACCTGGCCCGACTACAACGACACGTGGCTCTACGGAGGCGCCGCGGTCTGGCAGACGCCGGCTGTCGACCCGGAACTCGGGCTCGTCTATTTCTCGACCGGCAACCCCGGGCCCGACGCCAATGGTTCGGTGCGTCCCGGGGACAACCTCTTCAGCGTCTCGATCGTCGCGATCGAGGCCGAGACCGGCGAGTACCGCTGGCACTTCCAGCAGGTTCACCACGACATCTGGGACTACGACTCGCCGAATCCGGTGATCCTGTTCGATGCCGAATACGACGGCGAGATGCGCAAGGGCATCGTCGAGGTCGGCAAGACCGGCTTCGTCTACATTCTCGATCGCGAAACCGGCGAACCGCTCGTCGGCATCGAGGAGCGCCCGGTTCCCCAGGAACCGCGCCAGGCGACGGCGGCAACGCAGCCTTACCCGATCGGCGAGGCCGTCGTGCCGCAGGAAATCGACATCGCGCCCGAAGGTTTCACGCTCGTGAACCAGGGCCGGATCTTCACGCCGTTCTGGGACGAGTTCGTGCCCGTCAAGCCGATGGCCACCGGCGGAGCAAACTGGCCGCCGAGTTCGCACGACCCGGAGACCGATCTCTTCTACGTCTGCGCACATGATGGCGCCGGCGCCTTCTCGACGAGCGAAGGCGGCGTCGAGTGGGAGATGCCGACGCCGGGCGAAAGCTACTTCGGTGGCGAATACTCACGCACGGGCGTACCGAGGCGGGGCATCTTCGCGGCCGTGGATCTCAAAACGAACCTTCTCGTCTGGCGGCGCCAGTGGGAGGAAATGTGCTATGCGGGCTCGATCGTCACGCGCGGCGGACTCATCTTCGTCGGCCGCAACGACGGCCGTCTCACGGCGCTCGACAAGTCGAACGGCGACCTGCTCTGGGAATTCGAGACGGACGCCGGGATCCACGCGGCGCCGAGCACCTTCGAACACGAGGGCAAACAGTATCTCGTCGCGCTGTCGGCCGGTTCCTTCTTCCCGGGCACGCCGCGCGGCGACAGCGTGTGGCTCTTTACCCTCGACGGCAGGCTCGGGCCCGGTTCAGGCATCGATGCCGCGGTCGACGGCGATGTGGAAACTGCGGCCGAGGAAGACGAAACGCTCGACCACTAGCGGTTCGCAGCGGAACTCGTAGCGCTGACGCGCAAGGGACCGGGTGAGTTCCCTGCGATCCCGGACCGCGGCGATCATGGAGCCCGAGCCACCGGCTGCGGCGCAGCCGTCACTCCGGTTCGACTTCGTTCATTCCCCTGCGGATGAACAGGCGGTTGCGCTCGAAGTCGATCACGAAGTCCCTCTGCCGCAGGAGCCCTGAGCCCAGAATCGCGAGCGGTGCGTCCTCATGCAGCAGCGTCGCGAAGATCCCGAGATCGGCGATCAGCAGATCCTCGTTCTCCCAACTCACGTTCGACGTACGCATGGCCGTCTGCAGTCGAGCGAGAATGGGTGCGGTCTCGAGTGCACCCGCCACCAGGAGTTCCTCGCCGGTCTCCTCAGGCGTCAGGCGGAGAAACGTCGCGGCCGGGGCGTTGATCAGATTGGTGCCCGCGCCCAGATCCAATAGCGCCGGCATGGTCCGCCCACCGATCTCAATGTCGAAAAAATACAGAGGCGCACTTGCCAGGCCGATGCTGACAGGTTCCAGGGGCACCATTGCCCAGCCCTCGTAGGCCCGGCCGCTCAGCAGGGCGGGCTCGTACAGGCGCAGCAGGCGATCCTCCGCGGAGAACCAGAGCCCATAGCGCCTGAGGAAGTCGACGCCGAGTACCCCGGCGATGCCTCGCGTGGCCGGCGTCGCTTCCGGCACGGAAACCATCATGGGATCCGACCAGATCTCGTCCCCGACCTGCAGGCGATCGAACTGCACGACAGGATACTTTCCGGAGGCGACGAGTCCGCGGACCGTTGCCGTAACGTCAGGCAGGGTTGCGAGTTCGAGTTCGCCTGCGGGGTCGAGGAAAATGAACGAGATGCTCGCACCGGTATCCAGCGAGAAGGGATAGGGGCCGCTGCCGTCTATGCGTGCGTCAACGAGTATGCGGCCGCTGTCGGTGAGTTCGTAGGGTACGACCGTAAGCGCGCCTTCAGGTCCCAGCACCTGGGCACAACCGCAGAGCGCCAATGCCAGCGTCGAAATCAGCGCTTTCAGAACCCGTTGCATCCTTCCGACGATGTCGACGAACCGCGGACAGTAAGGCACCAGTATAGTGCGTTACCGGCAGGCCTCGCACAGTACCGCGGTAAGCTCCGTCCTGAACGCCGCGCGGTTGTTGCCAGGCCAGATGTCGCGGTGTCGTGCGGGCAGGGGTGACGGGACGCCGGCGACCGCGTTGACACGATCATTTCCGCGTGATGTATTGCTACCGTGCCACTGAACTCACCGAGGAAGCACCATGCTGCGCATCTCGTTCGCGTTGACCACAAGCGTCCTGGCCACGGTCGCCCACGCACAGATCGCCGGAATACCGGCAAGCGACACGCTGGGCGCCGAGGATCTGGCAGGCAACCCGTCGTTCATCGGCGGCGTCGCCAATGGAGGCGCCACGGCACACGGCGTCTGGTGACCCGGCAGTGTGGCCTTGGACAAGGCCAATGACCGCTTGTTTGTCGGCCATCACGGTAACAGCCGTTATGACATCTACCAGCTCGACGAGGCGGGGCTTCCGCTGCGGCGTCACGCCGATCGGGGCATCGGCCGGAGCCTCATAGGCCGGGGGTTCGCCTTCGCACCGCTCGGCCGGGAGGAACTCAATTTCCCCACGGGCGGCTCGTTCGACTCGATCAACCAGCGCTTGTTCGTTCCTGACGGTTCCGGTCTCGGTCCGCCCGGCGCCCGCATCATGGTCTTCGACCTGGATCCGGAGTATCTGGACACTCTGGAACCGACCGACCTTCCGGAAGCCATCGCGGTCCTCGGCCAGCCGCATTTCGAAACCTGGGACCCCGGTACAGGGCCTGACAGGATCGGCAGCCGCGGTACGGCGCTGGTGGCCGAAGACCGGCAACTGCTCTTCTTTACCGATGGCGCCAACAACCGCGTTTTGGTCTGGGACATCGATCCGGAGCGCCTGGAATCGGGCATGGAAGCGATCGCCGTCATCGGACAGCCCGACTTCCTGTCGCGCGAGGACCGCGTTGGCCGCGACGGCCTGTCGAGCCCGAACAGCCTGGCCTACGACCCGCGCCGCGAAGCCCTGTTCGTCATGGACGGCAACCGCGTGCTGGCATTCGACGTGAGCGACCAGCGCCTCGACCAGGTGACCGGTTTCGAGGCGTTCGCGGTCATCGGCCAGGAGGACTTCGAGTCGAACGAGCCGAACGGGGACTCGCGCAAGATCAGCAACGGCCCGATCTCTCTCGACTACGAATACGATCGACTGCTGGTCGGCTCATTCACGAAGAACCGCGTGATGATGTTCGATGTGTCGCCCGCGGCGCTCGAGGGCGCATCGAACCCGGACGCGATCGCCGTGCTCGGCCAGCCGGATTTCGAGGATACCGATCCCGCGATCACGCAGGACCGCCTCACGATGACCCGCGTGACCGTCGACACGGATCGGCAGATCGCGTATGTGCCGGACGGCTACCCCGCCGGCAACCGCATCAACATCTTCGACATTCACCCGGAGCGGATGAGCACGACCATGACGCCGCTCATTGATCAGCTCGGCCACATCAACCCCGAAGGCGAGCCTGACTTTCTGGCGCGCTCGGCCAACGACCGGATCTCGCCGCGTTTCTGGACGCAGGGCAGGGACGTGTCGGTGGATCGCGTGCATCACAGGCTCTTCATGAGCGACAACTACAGCCATCGCGTCATGATCTTCCAGCTCGACAGGATGAACCGCCTGCTCGACCGCGGCGCGCGTTGGGTGCTGGGCCAGCAGGACCCGTCGACGAGCGTGCTGCTGCCCGGACGCGACGCGACCACCATCAAGCTGCCGCTCGCCGTCGAATACGACGAATCGCATGAGCGCCTGTTCGTCGCCGACACGTGGAACGAGCGCGTGCTGGTCTTCGACATGACGCCGGATCAGGTCCGCAACGGTATGCCCGCCTCATACGTGCTCGGACAGGACGACTTCACGTCGTATGAGCAGACGACGGCCGCCGACCGGCTGCATTTCGGTTCGCGCGAGGGCAACGGCATTGGCACGAGCGGCGGACGGACCGCGGAACTCGCGCTCGACAAGGTCAACCAGCGCTTGTTTGTCACCGACGGCAGCAATAACCGCGTGCTCGTGTTCGACGTCCATCCGGACCGCATCGAGAACGGCGCCGACGCGATCGGCGTTCTCGGCCAGGACGACTTCGTATCCAGGGAGGAGGGTCTGTCGGCGACGCGCTGGCGGCAACCCGGCGATCTCGTGGTGGACGAGGCCGGACAGCGGCTGTTCGTGGAACTGCCATGGCAGGAGCGTGTGCTCGTGTTCGACGTGCACCCGGAGCGATTCGAGAACGGCATGGCCGCTTCTTACGTCATCGGCCAACCGGACTTCACGAGTGCGGAGCCGGGTCTGTCGCGGCAGCGGTTCAGGCAGCCGGACGGTATTTCCTACGACGCGGCGAACCAGCACCTGTACGTATCGCACAAATTCCACCACCGCGTGCTCATATTCGACGTCTCGCCCGAGACCATGCAGAACTTCCCCGCCGCCATCGGCGTGATCGGCGAGCATGACTTCGAGACGATGAGCGCCGGACCCGGCGATCCGCGCAACCACCAGGACCGCCTGCACGATCCGCGCGGCAGCTTCTTCGACGAACTCGACCAGCGCCTGTTCCAGACGGAAGGGCTCAACGGCCGCATGACCGTGTTCACGATGCCGCGCGAGACCTACCGCGTGGATCTGCCGCCGCGCTCGAACCTGCGCTACGCGTCGCTCGATGCGCTGATGTCGACGGGTCCCGAGCCCTACGAAACCGGGTACTCGCAGGTGCAACTGAGCGAGGCGGGCCGTGTCGCGGCATTGAGCACGCACTTCGCGACCCGGGCGGTCATCCATCCGCAGAGCGAGCGGCAGAGCCGGGAGCTGATCTCCACGGCAATGCTCGCCGTCGCCAGTCCTTCGACGTTGGCCTCGTTGTATGTGGACACGCGTGACGGGCGTGACACGGTCCTGTCAATCGTCAACGGCAATGACGCGGCCGCGAGCGTGCGGCTCGAACTTCGAACCTTGACCGGTGAGCAATTTATTGCGACGCAGAGCCTTGATGCCGGCGCTCAGCTGTCTGAGAGCGTAGCGGCTCTCGTCGACGGCGGTTCGGACCTGCAGGGCGTGCTCCGGATCGAAGCCGACGCGCCGCTCACGGTGAACGGCCTGCTGGAGATCCCGAACGGCCGCGGCGATACGTTGCTCGCGCCCGCGCCAGTGACAGCGGGCGTGTTTGCGCCGGTCGGCTTGCCGGCCGAACGCCGCATCCTGCCGGCGGTTACGACCGGGGCGGGCCAACACGTGAAGTACGTGCTTCTGAATCCCGGTGACGAACCTGTCAGCGGACAACTGGAGGTCATGGGTTTCCCACCCGTCGAGTACGCGCTCGATCCGGGCGGCGTATTCGTCCACCAGATGCCGCCCGACGGCCAACCGCCGCTTGCGGGCTACGCGATCGTGCGCGCGAGTGAGGGTCCGGCGCCATCCGCGCACGCGCTCGTGTCGTCTCTCGGTCGTGGCGGCGAAACGCGCAGCGTGCACACGGTCGCGTCGCACCAGGAAGGGACCTTGTTCTGGGCGCCGGTCGACACCTGGCCGGACGTACTGCATCACGGCGACATCGACGCCGAACTCAGCGTCGTCAACGAAGGCGTGGTACCTGCGACGGTTTACCTGGAGCTCTTCGACATCGACGGCGTGTCCGCCGGGCGCCACGAGCGCACTGTCCCGCTCGGCGAGCGGGTCGTGCTTTCGATGGAGGAAGTGTTCGGACTGAGCCCGCTGCGCGGCACCGTGCGAGTGTTCGCTGATGCTGACGTGTCCGTCGCCATGCAGGAGAGCACGGTTGCGGTCGATGGCGACGTCGTGGTCGCCGACGTGCCCTTGCAAGGGACTCCGGAGACGGCGACCGACCGGATCGTCTATCCGGTATTCCGCAACGGTGACGGCCAGGCGACCGAACTCCTGCTCGTGAATACGGATCGGGAGGGCCATGAAGGCGGACTTTCCGTGGTGTCGGCGCGAGGCGACGTTCAGACGACGATTCTGCGTTGATTCGCGGCGCTCTCTCCGGGCGAAGAATGCCGGCAGACTATCGGCAGGCACGGGCACCGGCACGCTCAAGAGGGACGTTTGTCAGGGTACGGAGGTAAAGTGCCGGTCTCGGGCAGCCTTGCGGTCGAACGTGAAGGTCGGTGTACAACCCGCGGCGCGATTTCGCTGCGCGATCAGATAGTCCGCGAAGCTTGCCGCACCGCCTTCGAACTCACGAAGCGCCGCCCAGACAGCATCGCTTTCCTCGATCCTGAACCGAGCGGCCGGAGAATAACGTTCGAGGTTGCGCACAGCGGTCGGGCGTCGAAACTCTGGAAGCGTTTTGTAACTACAATGCGAAGATTCACCGAAGGAGCCCAATCGTGAGAATCCCCCAAACTTTCGCAATCGCGCTTTCCCTGCTGCTCTTTGCTTGCGGCACCGAAAGCACTCCCGAGCCCGAGCTGTCTGCCGACGCTGCCCCGGAATCCGAGGCCGAAGCGCTTTGCGTCGACATGGGTCCGCAAACTCCGCGTGACATCGGCAGCGCGGCCGGGCTGAACATGGTCACCTTCCCGTTCGCACCGCCCGCGAGCGAAATGAACCTGTGCAATCTCCATACCCATACCAATGCCGAACACAGGGGGCCGGGATTCAGCGTTTTTGTGAGTGACGCCGATGACGGCGGCTATGCCTGTGACGCGACGGCCGACCTCAGTGAGGCCGACCTCGCACCGGCCGCAGGCGCCTACGGCGGGGTTGAGCCCGGCGACACGATCGAAGTCCACTGGGTTCATACCACTTGCGCCTCGATGCCCGGCGAAGGGCTTGGCGCCTGCGTCCCGGAGACCTGCAGCGACCCCTTGTTGCGAGTCGAGGCCCAGGTCTTTCTGGTCGTCAACGATCCCGATGCGCTCGACTTCACGGCAATGGCCTACGGCGGCAACGTCGTCGACAGCCTGCACCAGGCGCAAATGATTCCGGTGACGACCGGCGAGCCGGTGGTGTTCCGAGGTTCGACCACGGGTCCGTCGTACACCCAGAGCACGTGTTCGGCAGCCCAGGTCACCTGGAGCGTCCGGCCCCAATGCGCAAGGCTCGACATCAACTCGCTGCACCGTTGGGCCGAGCAGGGCAATGTATTCAACGAGACGGGGTCGCATGGCGTGCGGCAGCTCGTGACTGCGCCGGAATTGCTCGCGCCGATCGAATAGGCTGCCTGCCGATGACCAGGGGCGTGCGGAAAGCTTCAGGCTGAAGCAACGAACCTGACAATCGAACGGCGTTTCCCGGGAACAAAGGCGGGGCAATTGCGCTCCATATAGCGTCTTGTATTCGGTACAGACCCGGCCACCGATAGCCGGATGAGCCGAATCGAGGCTGGACTCCCCTGAGCACGGGTCACGGGAGCCATTGGCAGACGCTCACCGAGCTGCGGTTCCCGGAGACGAGCGATGCAAACCTTCGCCCCAATCGCGGCGTTGCTCTTCAGCGCCGCGCTCTTGCTGACGGGAAGCGGCCTGCAGGGTGCGTTGCTGCCGGTGCGCGCCTACGTGGAGAGCTTTACGACGCTCGAAGTGGGGATTCTCGGCGCGAACTACTTCCTCGGTTTCGCCGCCGGGTGCCTGATCGGTTCCCATATCGTGCGCCGGGTCGGCCACATCCGCGCGTTCACGGCCATGGTGTCGCTCGCCTCGGCCTCGGTGCTTGCCCATGCGATCGTGCTCGAGCCGGTCGTGTGGTGGGTATGCCGGGCCATGACCGGACTGAGTTTCGCCGTGTTGTTCATGGTGATCGAGAGCTGGCTGAACGAACGATCCACCAACGAGAATCGCGGCCGCATGTTCTCGATCTACACGATCATCAACTTCAGCGTGGTTGCGGTGGGACAGATGATGCTCACTCTCGCCGACCCGACGGCGTTTACGCTCTTCGCGGGCGCGGCGATCCTCATTTCCCTGGCCGCGTTGCCTGTCGCGCTGACTCGGGCCGAGGCTCCGGCTCCGGTGGAGGCGGTTCGGATCAGGGTGCTTCACCTCTACAGGCGTTCTCCCGTCGGGTTCGCGGGCGCGGGCGTCGTCGGGCTCGCAAATGGTGCGTTCTGGTCCCTCGCTCCTGTATTCGTCCTTGCCAGCCCACTGGGCGGCGGCGCCAACATGGTCGCTGTTTTCATGAGCCTGGCCGTGATTTCCGGCGCCATCGCACAGTGGCCGTTCGGTCACGTCTCCGATCGCATGGACCGGCGCATCGTGATTCTGGTCTCATGTATCGGAAGCGCAGCGGTGGGCATCGCGATGGCGCTCTTCTTCGATCGCTGGGCCGCCGGCCTGTGGGTATTTCCGTGCCTCTTCGGCTGGTTCGTCTTCCCGCTCTATGCGCTTTGCGCTGCGCTCATGAACGATTGGGTCGAGACCGGCGAATTCGTGGAGGCGGCCGGAGTGCTGCTCCTGCTGTTCGCAGTGGGCTCAGTGATCGGCTCGGTCGCTGCGGCTGCCGCCATGCAGCTTGTCGGTCCCAGTGGGCTGTTTCTCTTCACCGCCGCCGTCCACGGGATACTGGCGCTGTTTACGCTGACCCGCATACAGCTGCGCGCGCCGGCGCCGGCTGCCGACCAGGAGCCGTTCGCCGAGAGCATCCAGGCCGCATATACCGTTGCGCCGATCGATCCGCATCCGATCGGGGACGAGGGCGTTCAGGCTGCAAGGGCAGCGGAGGGACAATAGTCACCCGTGCACCGATGACCGCCGCGGCTCGCGACTTGCTGGCGGTGCTCCGCGACAGCTTGTTCAGCGAGCGCTGCACGGCGGAGTGGAAAAACCGGCTCGGGGGATGGCATGCTGCCGGGACGCAGCGTGGGAGGGGCAGATGACGAGATCGTACACCTGTGGGCCGGCACAATTGGGCGTCGCCGCAGTGCCTGCGGTTCTGCTGGGGTTGGTCTGGATGGAAAGTGCCAGCGCCCAGGCCGACGCGACCGCGGACGCATCCGAGGTTCGTGCCGCCGTGGCTGCTATGGCGGACGACTTTCTGAATACCCGGGCGATCCGGCCCTTCCCGCCGGAGTTGTCGCTGGAGGAGGCGTATCGCTGGCAGGACGTAATGGTCGAGATGCTGCGTCCCACCATGGGCGAAGTGGTGGGCTACAAGACCGGCGGCCACAGCCCCGGACCTCCCAATCCGAACTTTCCTGCTGGCGGCATCAGGGCACAACTCATGTCCGGCATGTTCCTCGACGACGGCGCTACGATCCGTCCCGAGGACATGGGGGCAGCCAGCTTCCTGGAGGCCGACTTTGCGTTTCGGGTGGGCAGCGAGTCCATCAACGAGGCGGAGACCGATCTTGAGATTCTCGCGGGTCTCGATGCCGTCGTGCCGTTCGCCGAGATTCCGGATCCCACGGCCGAACCGGACGGCAACGCCATGATTCGCGGCATCGTCGGAAACATGTCGAGCCGCACCGCGTTCGCAGGCGAACCGGTTCCCATCGAACCCACGCAGGCGTGGCTGGATCGCCTGAACAACATGCAATACGCGGTGGTCGACGAGAATGGAACGGTGATCCAGCGTGCGTCCATGGCCGACTGGTACCGGCCCATCGATGCGGTTCGCTGGCTCAGGGACCACCTGCAGTCCTTCGGCAAGGACCTGGTGCCCGGGCAACTGCTCTCGCTGGGCAACCTCGGCATCAACCGGCCGCTGCATGACGGCGCCGAAGGGGGCGACGCCTACGCTGCCGATCGGTACCACGTCGAGTATTACGGCCTGACGGGCGACGGGGCGCCCGCAACGGTCACCATCAACGTCAATCGCGGCGGCGACTGATCGCGCGAGCCTGCAGAAAAACCAGGTCAGGGCTCGCTTGACGACACCATCGCGTCAGGCGCCGGCGACAATCAGTCGATACCCGAGATCGAGTTCCGTTTTCGTTAGCAGCCCGCCATACCTTTGCCGCCATGTGCCCGACTCAAGATCCTTGTTCAGACGTTCCAGGCTGGGTCCAGGGTCCGAAAGCTTCGAGAATGTCGAAATCGCTCCACGAACGCGTTGGTCGAGATAAGCGTCAGGCCGGCGCCAATACGCGCCGAGAAACCCGTCGGTGCAGTCGTGGGGTATCGGGAGGGTTTCAACCCTTGTAGGTCCCAACGCGCGTTCGAAGTCGCTGATCGCCGGGAACAACGGTCGGTCGATGTCCAGGATCTCCGGCAAGTAGTCGGTCAACCAGAATCCCGGCGATGCGGGGTCCCAGGTCAACACGACGACCCGATGGCGCGAGACACGCTGCAGCTCGAGAAGCCCCCGCATCCGATCCGGCCAGTGGTGCACGGTCAGAATCGCAAGTCCAGCGTCGAAGCTGTCGTTAATGAATGGCAACGAAACCGCGTTGGCCTGTACAACCGGGGCCGAGCCGGCCGGGCGTTGGGCGATCATCGTCGTTGACGGCTCGACCGCGACGACGTGCCTGTCGAGCGGCTCGTACGAGCCCGCTCCGGCACCGACATTGACAACGGACCCACGGTCGCCCAGCGCGCGCCGGATGGCTTTCGCGATGCGTACATCAGGCTTGCGGATGTTGGCGTAACCGCAGCCGATCTGGTCGTATAGCGCCTGCATGACAACCACTACGTTCGCCCAGCGCGATACTGACTTCGGAGCCACGATGCTTACGAAGATCATCAACGATGGAACCGACATCAAGACTGCGATTCCAAGGCGCAGCCCCGGAGTGATCGGACCGAACACGGGCATGTTGCCTTAAAGTATCGATTCGATCAGCCGCCGATCGTAGAACCCGAGCACGTCGGCATAGGCATACATGAACATCAATGAAGTCCATGCTGCCGCGAATCTGACCCTTGTTGGCAACTCGTCGGAACCGCTTTCTGGTGAATCGGCCATGCTTCGTCCTCTTCGGGTCGATGGTTTCCCGGCAGAGAGTAGCACTCGACCGCAGTTGCTGAATTTGGCGCTCCCTAGGGGAATCGAACCCCTGTTTCAGCCTTGAGAGGGCCGCGTCCTGACCGCTAGACGAAGGGAGCGCACTACCCGGAATCGGGGAGCGGTTATCATAGCGGCGTTTGCCGCAGCGTGAAACTCGCTGGAACGGAACGACTTCTTGGACACCACGGATCCGCAGCCGGGGCGCGGCCCCAGGATCATCCCACGCTCCGAACACATCCTGAGCCGCGCGAACGTCTCCAGGAGCGCGCTCAAGGTCCTCTACCGGCTGAAAAATTCAGGCCACGACGCCTACCTCGTCGGCGGCGGCGTGCGCGACCTGTTGCTCGGCATGCACCCGAAGGACTTCGACATCGCCACGGACGCCCGTCCCGAGCAGGTCAGAGAGCTTTTCGGGAACTGCCGGTTGATCGGCCGGCGCTTCCGGCTTGCGCATGTGCGTTTCGGCCGCGAGATCATCGAGGTTGCGACCTTCCGCGGAAGGGGGAATGGCGGCGACCAGCGTGAACACTCCGACCGGGGCAGGATCCTGCGCGACAACGTCTACGGCACGATCGACGAGGATGTCTGGCGCCGCGACTTCACCGTCAACGCGCTTTATTACAACATCGCCGACTTCAGTGTCGTCGACTATGCATCCGGCCTCGAGGACATCAGGTGCCGAACTCTGCGAATGATCGGCGACCCGGATACCCGCTACCGCGAGGATCCGGTGCGGATGCTGCGTGTGCTGCGCTTCGCGGCCAAGCTCGGCTTCGATATCGCCCCGGAAACCGCGGGGCCGATCGCCGGACTCCGGGAGCACGTCGGCGATGTGCCTCCGGCGCGCCTGTTCGAGGAAGTGCTCAAGCTGTTCCAGACCGGCCATGCGGTTCGCAGTTTCGATCTGCTCGTCGAATACGGCCTGCTCGGGCAGCTTTTTCCCGACACGAACGCGTTGCTCGAAGGCGCCGAGGGCGATGCCGTCCGCCGCTTCATCGAACTCGGGCTCGGTGGAACGGATCGGCGAATCGCCGCAGACAAGCCGACCACGCCCGCGTTTCTCTTCGCCATATTGCTCTGGCCCACGGTCAGCCGGTCGGCAGCGAAGCTCAAGGCGTCGGGAGCGAGCGACTACGAAGCCATGGCGCAGGCGAGCGTTCGCCTTGCGGCCGAACAGCAGCACCGCACGGCGTTGCCGAAGCGCTTTGGTGTTCCGATGCGGGAGATCTTCGGGCTGCAGCGGCGTTTCGCCAACCGGCGCGGAGCGCGAGCGGCGCGATTGCTGGAGCACAGGCAGTTCCGCGCGGCGTATGATTTCCTGTTGTTGCGAAGCCGCTGCGGCGAAGTCGACACGGAGCTCGCCGACTGGTGGACCGACGTGCAGACGCTCTCGCCCGACGAGCGCGAGAAGGCGTTCAGCGGCAACAAGCGTCGCCGGGGCAAGCGCCGCCGGCGCGGCCGGCGCGGCGGGGCGCGCAAGCGGCTGTCCGCCGATGCTCCAGGGTCGTAAAATGGCGCGGTCGTGCGCCCGGGCGGCCCGACCGCCTGGGACATTCCGGCAATGAACACTACCGCGCAGATCAACGAAACCAACGGCCCGCGCTACATCGTCGTGGAAGGGCCGATAGGCGTCGGCAAGACGAGCCTCGCCCAGCGCCTGTCCGAGAGTTTCGCGAGCGAACTGATCCTTGAGCGGGCCGAGGACAATCCCTTCCTCGAACGCTTCTACCGCAACAACCGCGCGGCGGCCCTGCCGACGCAGCTTTTCTTCCTGCTGCAGCGTGCGCGCCAGGTCGAGGAGATCCGCCAGCGGGACATGTTCTCACCCGTACGCATCGCGGACTTCCTGCTGGAGAAGGACCGCCTTTTCGCGGAACTCAATCTCGATGCGAGCGAACTTGAGATCTACGACCAGGTCGCCACCATGCTCGAGATCGATGCGCCGAAACCCGACCTCGTCGTCTACCTGCAAGCCCCCGTACCGGTGCTGTTGCGGCGCATCGCGAGCCGCGGCCTGCCGTACGAGCAGAATATCGATGCCGGTTATCTGGAGCGGCTCGGCGAAGCCTACGCGAGATTCTTCTACAATTTCGACGAGGCGCCGCTCCTGATCGTCAACGCCGCATCGATCGATCCGATCCGCCGCGAGGAGGACTATCGGCAACTGCTCGCAACGATCGTCAGCGTCAAGCGGGGGCGGCATTTCTACAACCCGGCCGAGGACACGAGCCGCTAGCGCGGGTCCATTGAACACATGTACAAGCAACTGCAGCAGCGCGGCATGGATTCGCCGCCCGTCAACGTCGCGTCGCTCGGGGAGATGAAGGAGCGCGGCGAGCCGATCGCCTGTCTCACGGCCTACGATGCGAGCTTCGCTCAGCTCGTCGACGTCGCGGGGTCCGATATCGTGCTTGTCGGCGACTCCCTCGGGATGGTCATCCAGGGGCATGACACGACCGTGCCCGTCACCGTGGATGACGTCATCTACCACGCACGCTGCGTTGCGACCGGCATCGTGCGCGCCTTTCTCATCGCCGACATGCCGTTCATGAGCTACACGACGCCGCATCAGGCGCTGGAGAACGCCGTCCGGCTCATGCAGGAAGGCGGTGCGATGATGGTCAAGCTCGAGGGCGGACAGGGGCAGGTCGAGGTCGTTTCGTATCTCGCCCGGCACGACATCCCGGTCTGCGCGCACCTGGGGCTCAAGCCGCAGTCCGTGCACAAGATCGGCGGGTTCAGGGTTCAGGGCCGCGAAGCCGACTCCGAGCGGCGCATGGTCGAAGATGCAAGGGCGCTGGAGGAGGCCGGCGCCGACATCGTGCTGCTGGAGTGTGTGCCGAACCGGATCGGCCGCCTGGTCAGCGATGCGGTCGACGTGCCCGTGATCGGTATCGGTGCAGGTCCCGACGTCGATGGCCAGATTCTCGTGCTCTATGACGTTCTCGGCATCACCCGCGGCAGGACGCCGCGCTTCGTACGCAATTTCATGACCGGGCAGGACTCGCCGCTCGATGCGCTCGAGAGCTACGTGCGCGCCGTCAAGGAGCGCGAGTACCCCGCCGAGGAGCACTGCTTCGCCTGATACAATCGGGCGAGGAAGATTGTGCCGGGTGCCTTGGTGCCGAAACCTGTCGTACTGCATACGGCCGATCGGGCGCGCGAGTTCGTGCGGGACCGGCGCGCGTCGCGGCAAGGCATCGCGCTCGTCCCGACGATGGGCAATCTGCACGAAGGGCACCTGAGTCTTGCCAGGCTGGCCCGCGCCGAGGCCGATGTCGTCGTCGCAACGATCTTCGTCAATCCCACCCAGTTCGGCGCGGGCGAGGACTACGAGTCGTATCCGCGCACCCTCGACGAGGATCTCTCGCTGCTCTACGCGGCGGGAACGGTCGATGCGGTGTTCGTGCCGGACGAGGGCGAGATCTATCCGTTCGGCGCCGACGAGGCCGTGCGCGTGTCGATGCCCGCGCTAAGCCGCGAACTCTGCGGCGCGAGTCGGCCCGGCCACTTCGACGGCGTTGCATCGGTCGTGTGCCGTCTGCTCAATATCGTGACCCCCGACGTCATGGTGCTCGGCCTCAAGGACTACCAGCAGTTGATCGTCATCAAGCGCATGGTCGCGGACCTCGGTATCGGCGTTCGCGTGGTCTCGGGGCGGACGATGCGCGACACCGACGGGCTCGCGATCAGCTCGCGAAACCGCTATCTGACGGACGAGGAGCGCGTCCGGGCGCCGCTGCTCTACGCCGCGCTCGAAAAGGTCGCAGGCGCCATTCGCAACGGTGACGGGAATTACGGCGCGCTGCAGCAGTCGGCCGCGGATGAGCTGCGCGCCTCTGGCTTCGTGCCCGACTATGTCGAGGTCAGACGCGCTGCTGACCTTGCAAGGCCGAACGGCCGCCAGCCGCCCGACGAACTCATCGTGCTCGCCGCCGCAAGGCTGGGCAAGGCGAGGCTGATCGACAATCTGGATCTGCGCGAAAGGGAACTTGCGACTAGCGACGTGAGCGCGAGTACGTAGCCGCCGCGTAGAAGGATCGCTGCAACGCGGCTTTCGGATCGTCCCCGCTTACTCGCCCTCGAGCTTCGCTTTCGCATCGGCCAGTTCCTGCTCCATTTCGGGGCTGACCGGCGGAAAATCGACATCGATCTGCGTGCAGATTTCGTTGATGAGCTGCGCAACCTGCCAGCGCATGTACGGTTTGTCATCGGCCGGGATGGCGTACCAGGGCGCCCATTCCCGCGAGGTCGCGTTCAGGCAGTCTTCGTAGGCCATCATGTAGTTGTCCCACAATTTGCGGTCGGCCATGTCGGACGCGCGAAACTTCCAGCGCTTGTTGGGCTTCTCGATGCGCCTGAGGAAGCGCCGACGCTGCTCCTGCCTGGAGATGTTGAGCCAGAACTTGAGCACGACGGTGCCCGATGCCGCGAGATGGCGCTCGTGTTCGACGATGCTGCGAAACCGCGCCGTCCATACGTCCGGCTCGATGGGCGGCAGCCTGCGCTGCTCGAGGAGCCCCGGCCGGGCACGCACGGCAAGCACTTCCTCGTAGTGACTGCGATTGAAGACGCCGATCTCGCCGCGCTGCGGCAGATGCGCGACCGTCCGCCAGAGAAAGTCGTGGCTGAGCTCGGTCCTGGAGGGCCGATCGAACGACGTGACCCGGATGCCCATTGGATTGACGCCCGTCAGCACGTGACGGATCGTGCTGTCCTTGCCGCCGGCATCCATGGACTGGAAGACGAGCAGCAAGGCGTAACGGCCGTCGGCGTACAGTCTGTGCTGCCAGCTACCGATCATTCGTTTCAGGCTTTCCAGATCGTTCCGCGAGCCGGCCTCGGCACGCTGATCGTCCGTCGGCCGCGTCGGCGCACCGGCGATCCTGAACGACCCGTAGAACGGTACGAGACAGGGATGCGGATTGGCCTTGAACATGACCGACTACCTCTATTGGATGCCGTGCTGGGCGAGTGCCCAGGCCACGTGCTCGCGGACGAGCGCCGATTCGTGATTCGCGCGGGTACCGAGGCATGCCACGACATCCGGGCTCGTCGGCGCGTTGCCGAGCGCTACGGCAACGTTGCGCAGCCACCCCGTATAGCCGGGCCTGCGCAACGCGCTGCCCTCCGTCCTGGCAGACCACTCGCTTTCGGACCAGCCGAAAAGTTCGACGAGTTCGGGGGCATCGAGCCCATGCCGCGGCGCGAAGTCGCCTTCGGCAGTGGGCTTCGCGTAGCGGTTCCAGGGGCACACGAGTTGACAGTCGTCGCAGCCGAAGATGCGGTTGCCGATCGCCGCCCTGAACTCCTCGGGTATCGATCCCCTGAGTTCGATCGTGAGATACGAGATACAGCGCCGTGCATCGAGCTCGTACGGCGCGACGATCGCGCCTGTCGGGCAGATATCGAGGCACGCCGTGCAGCTGCCGCAGTGTTCGGTGACCGGCCGGTCGACGGGCAGCGGCAGATCCGTGAAGAGTTCGCCGAGAAAGAACCACGAACCCGCGTCGCGATCGATGAGGTTGGTGTGCTTGCCGATCCAGCCTAGACCCGCGTTGCGTGCGAGCGCCTTCTCGAGCACCGGCCCGCTGTCGACGAACACGCGGTAGCCCATCGGCCCCGCGCGCTCCTCGATCCGGTCGGCGAGCTTGCGCAGGCGGCGTCTGAGCACCTTGTGATAGTCGCGTCCGAGCGCGTAGCGCGAGATGTAGCCTCGCTGCCCGTCCTCGAGCGTGGCTTCGGCGTCGGCCGAGTCGCCGGGCCAGTAGTCCATGCGTGCGGAAATGACCCGTACGGTCCCGGGCAGGAGTTCGGGGGGACGTGAGCGCTTGCGCCCGTGGCGCGCCATGTAGCGCATCTCGCCGTGGCGCCTCAGTGCGAGCCAGCGTTCCAGGTGTGCCTCATCCGTTGAAAGATCGACTCCGGTGATCCCGATCCTGTCGAAACCGAGCGTGCGGCCGAACTGCCTGATCTCCTCGGCGAGGCGCTGCCAGTCTTTGCTTGCCGATTGGTTCATGCGCTTGAGCGCCGATGCGGGTTGCGGGATGGCTGCAAAGTATAATCGCGGCGATGGATTTCTCCCTCCACGAGCTGCCGGCGGAGGTCTTCAGCGCAGCGCAGGTGCGGGAACTCGACCGCATCGCGATCGAGGACGAGGGTACGCCCGGCTACACGCTGATGTGCCGCGCGGGCGAGGCCGCACTGTCGACGCTGACGCGGCGCTGGCCGGCCGCCAGGAACGTGCTTGTCTGTTGCGGGGCCGGTAACAACGCCGGTGACGGTTATGTCCTGGCCAGGCTCTGCCAGGGTCGGGGACTGGCCGTGAGGGTGCTCGCCATTGGTCCGACCGGGCGGCTCCGGGGCGATGCCGCGACAGCGTTACAGGACTGCCGCGAGAGTGGCGTCGCGATCGAGGAGGCCGGCAGCGCGATCGGCAGCCTCCGGGACTTCGCGCCGGACGTCATTGTCGATGCCCTGCTCGGTACGGGCGCCGATCGGCCCGTGACGGGCGCGTTTGCCGAAGCGGTGGACGCCATCAACTCGAGCGGCACACCGGTGCTTGCACTCGACATTCCAAGCGGACTCGATGCGGATTCCGGCATGCCGCTCGGCGACGCGGTGCGCGCGGATGCGACGATCACCTTCGTCGGTTTGAAGCAGGGCCTGTTTCTCGGTATAGCCCCTGATTTTCGCGGTGAACTTTCGTTCTCCGATCTCGGCGTCTCCGCGGGCGGTCGCGGTCTCGACCCGCCGCTGCGCAGGACGACGCATGACGACCTGCGGGCGGCTTTGCCGCCACTGCCGCGCACCGCACACAAGGGGGACAAGGGTCGGCTGCTGCTCGTCGGCGGGTCGCCGGGCATGGCGGGCGCCATCAGGCTCGCCGCGGAGGCTGCGCTGCGAGCCGGCGCGGGCCTGGTCTATGTCGGCGCGCAGGCCGACAGTGTCGCAAGCGTGATGGCCGGGCGGCCGGAGATCATGTGCCATGCGATCTCGGGGCCCGAGGACCTGGAGCCGCTGACCGGTCTGGCGGACGCCGTGGTGCTCGGGCCGGGCCTCGGGGCGGGAGAGTGGGGACGGTCGTTGTGGAGCGCGCTTCTCGACATGGACGCGCCGCTGATCGTCGATGCGGACGGCCTGAACGTCCTGGCCGAGCAGCCCTGCCAACGCGGCAACTGGATCCTCACGCCGCATCCGGGCGAGGCGGCGCGCTTGCTCGGTCTGACTTCCGCCGCGGTGCAGGCGGACCGGTTGAACTGTGCGACCGAACTCGCCGCGCGCTTCGGCGCAACAGCGGTGCTCAAGGGCGCGTGCAGTCTGATCGCCGCGCCGCGCAGTCCGGCCGGTCAGGCCGTGTCAGCCGCGCCGACCTCATCGGCCGCGCAAAGCGCGCCAGTCGCGCCCGATACTGCCGGTAGTACGCCAACAGTACGCGTCTGCGACTACGGCAACCCGGGGATGGCGACGGCAGGTACCGGCGATGTGCTTGCCGGCATCGTTGGGGCGCTGCTCGCGCGATCCGTGCCACCTGCGCTCGCCGCGCGCGCCGGTGTGCTGCTGCATGCTCTGGCCGGCGACGATGCGGCGGCCGACGGCGAACGCGGCATGATCGCCACCGACATGCTGCCGTTCATCCGCCGATGGGCGAACCCGGCCTAGTCCTGTCGCTCCCGTCCGAGCCCCGGCTCGTCGAGGCCGCGGGCGAGATCGCGCGTTCCTGGCGCCGCGACGGCCGAATGCCTCTCATCGTTGGCCTGCGCGGCGAGCTTGGCAGCGGCAAGACGAGCTGGGTGCGGGCGATGCTGCGCGGACTCGGCCATGCCGGACGCGTGCCCTCGCCGACCTATACGCTGCTCGAGGAGTATCCGCTCGGCGAACTCGTGCTTGTGCACCTCGACCTTTATCGCCTGGCGAGCGGTGAGGAACTCGAGAATCTCGGTGTCCGGGACTGGCTCGACCGGCCCGATCTCTGGCTGCTCGCGGAATGGCCGGAGCGTGCTGGCCGCTTGCTCGCGCACTGCGATCTCACCGTGGATTTCGAGATCACGGGCGAAGCCTCGCGCCGCGTGGCCATTGCCGCTGCCTCTGAGGCGGGCCAGGCTGCACTCGGTTCGATACGTGATATCGATTCGAGATACTCAAGCTAATGTCATAATTTTTAATTGAAAAAACCTTGCAATCCTGAGTCGGACTTGGTAGATAGGACATAGGGGTAAGTGGGAGCCCGTCTGTGTTCGCGCAATTCTGGCCAAGGCTGGCGTTGACAATCGGCATCGCTGCGCCGCTCGCGCTGGCCGATGCTGCCGAAATCCGGGGCGTGCGTGCCTCGTCCGGGCCGGTATCCACACGGGTCGTGCTCGACCTCTCCGAACCCGCCGGGCACCGGATGTTCATGCTTTCGAATCCCTCCCGGGTCGTCGTCGACCTGCCCGGCATGTCAACGCCCGAGGGCTTGCCCCTGCCCGACGCCAGGGGCTTCCTGACGCGTGTGCGCATCGGGAATCAGCCCGGCGACGTGTTGCGCGTGGTCCTTGACGTCAGGCCGAACGTCACGCCGACGAGTTTCATTCTCGGCCCGGAAGCACAGTTCGGTCATCGCATCGTGGTTGACCTGAAAGCGTCCGGCAGCGCAGTGCCCGTGGAACGGGCTCGCACGCCCGCTGCCGGAACCGGGTCTCCCCAAGCTGATTCGGCACCGCCTGAGCCCGCGATCGTCATGCGCGCGCCCGAGCGCGCGCCGGGCCAGGGCCGCGATCTCGTCATTGCCATCGACGCAGGTCACGGCGGCAAGGATCCCGGCGCGATCGGACCGAAGGGCGCGCGCGAGAAGGACATCGTTCTGTCGATCTCCAACCTGCTTGCCCGCGAGGTCGACAGCGTGCCCGGCATGCAGTCGCTGCTCATACGCGACGAAGATTTCTACGTGGCCCATCGTGAGCGCATGGCCATTGCCCACCGCGCCGAGGCGGACTTCTTCGTATCCGTGCATGCCGATGCCGCCCGAAATTCCCGCGCGCGCGGCGCGACCGTCTATGCGCTTTCGACGAAGCGTGCCTCGGACGAGGCCGCGCGGCGCCTCGCCGAGCGCGAGAACGCGTCGGATCTGATCGGCGGCGTTTCCCTGTCGGACAAGGACGCGGTCCTCGCCAAGGTCCTGCTCGACCTGTCGCAGAGTGCCTCGATCGGCGCGAGCATGACCGCCGGCGAGCACATCATCGGCGAACTCGGCGCGGTCACGCGAATACGCAAGACGACGGTGCAGCAAGCGCCTTTCATCGTGCTGACTTCGCCCGACATCCCGTCGCTGCTGATCGAGACGGGCTACATTTCCAACCCCGGCGAGGAATCGGTACTGCGCGCCTCCAGCCACCAGGCCAAGCTCGCCCGGGCACTGCGCGACGGGATCGTCGGCTATTTCCGCAGCAATCCTCCGCCCGGCACCTACTTCGCGATGAACCCGCTGCCCCCGCCGCCAACGCGCCACGTGATCGCGCGCGGCGAGACGCTGTCCGGCATCGCCGCACGCTACCGCGTGAGCCTGGCGAGCCTGAGGCGCGCCAACAGCATCCGCGGCGACACCATCCGCACCGGCCAGGTTCTGACCATCCCGACAAGCTGACGGTCCAACCAGCACCACTGCGCGCGAGCGGGCGATCCAAGAGGAGTCGCATCACAGGCCACTTGAAACCCACGCCTGCGCCGCCGCCAAGAGGAGGCGTACTACGTGCCGCTTGAAACGCTCGCACGTGCCGGCGACCCAAGGGGAGTTGCAACACAAGCCGCTTGAAACCCTCGCGCGCATGGACGCGCGCGCGGAGCCTCCATGGATGGATTCACGGCGTGTTTCAAGCGGCTTGTGTTGCGACTCCCCGCATCGAAGCAACAAGCTCCCCGCGCGCATAGCCTCCGCCCAGGTAATCCGCGCCGCTCCGGCCCTATAATCCGCCCTCGTGGCCATTCGGATTCTTGCCCCGCAGCTCATCGACCAGATCGCGGCCGGCGAGGTTGTCGAACGTCCGGCCTCCGTAGTCAAGGAACTCGTTGAAAACTCCCTCGATGCGGGTGCGTCGGCGATCGAGATCGAGACCCAGTCCGGCGGCACGCGCCTGATCCGCATCGCCGACAACGGCGCGGGCATCGAGGCGGGCGAACTGCCGCTCGCCCTTGCGCGGCATGCGACAAGCAAGATCGACAGTCTCGATGACCTGGAAGCGATCGCGAGTTTCGGCTTCAGGGGCGAGGCGCTGCCGAGCATCGCGTCCGTATCGCGCCTGACGATGACCTCGCGTCAACGCGACGAGGAGCGTGGCTGGCGCGTCGCCGGTGATGGCGGCGACCTCGGCGAGGCGCGCCCGGCCGCGCATCCTCCCGGCACGACCGTCGAGGTTCGCGACCTTTTCTTCAATACCCCCGCGCGGCGCAAGTTCCTGCGCACCGAGAGGACGGAACTCGGCCACATCGATGCCGTCATCAAGGGCCTTGCACTGGCGTGCACCGGAGTGGACTTCCGCGTCAGGCACAATCAGCGTGTCGCGTTGACGCTGAACGGCGCGCGCAATCACGCCGAGCGCGAAGCGCGCATCGCCGCGCTGCTCGGTGAGGCGTTCATGAAGCAGGCGCGCTACTTCGAGCGCGAGATCGAGGGCATGGCGCTTTCCGGATGGCTCGCCGGGCCGGGTTTTACGCGCAGCCAGGCCGACATGCAGTACACGTTCGTCAACGGGCGCGTCGTGCGCGACAAGCTGCTGCGCCACGCGGTGCGACTGGGCTATGAGGACGTGCTGTTTCAGGCGCGCCAACCCGCCTGCGTGCTGTACCTGACCATCGATCCCAGGCGCGTGGACGCCAACGCCCATCCGGCGAAGCTCGAGATCCGCTTTCGCGACTCACGCCTCGTGCACGATTTCGTGTTTCGTACCATCGAAGCCGTGCTCGCGAACGAAGCAGCGTCCGAGACGGTGTCGGGAGGTACGCCGCCCACCGACGCCGCGCGGCTGCATGGCTCGGACGACCTGGCGCCGGGGCTGTCCACGAGCACGGCAACGGCGTCCGGTCCGGCCGGGACCAGACAAGCGGGGCTCGCTTTCGGGGCCGCGAAGGGCCGGGAGGTCCTGTCGCTGTACGAGCGCCTGCATGCGCCGCCGGCCGCACGCAGTGAAAGGGCCGTAGCGGACGGCGACGGCGACATTCCGCCGCTCGGCTATGCGCTCGCACAATTGTCCGGTATCTACGTTCTTGCCGAGAACAGCGACGGCCTCATCATCGTCGACATGCATGCGGCGCACGAGCGCATCACCTACGAGCGCATGAAACAGGAACTCGCCGAGGCCGGACTCAAACCGCTGCCGCTGCTCGTGCCGCTCACGGTCAGGGTCGCGGCGAGCGAAGCGGACGCGGCCGAGGCGCACGCCGGGGACATCGAGCGTCTCGGTTTCGAGCTCGTGCGGCGCGGGCGCGACGAACTCAGGGTGACTGCCATTCCGTCGCTGCTCGAAGGCAGCGATGTCGAGGCGCTCGTACGCGACATCCTCAGTGACATGGCCGAAGGCAAGGGCGCGAAGCGCGTCGAATCCTCGGTCAACGAGACGCTCGCGACGATGGCCTGCCACGCGGCCGTGCGCGCCAACCGCAAGCTCGAAGTCGCCGAGATGAACGCGCTGCTTCGGCAGATGGAACGGACCGAGCGCGCCGACCAGTGCAATCACGGCCGCCCGACCTGGACGCGAATCACGCTGCCCGAACTCGACCGGCTGTTCCTGCGCGGGCAGTAGCGCCACCGATGCCGCCGATCCAGCACGTGCGACCGACCGGCTGTTTCTGCACCGGCAGCAGCCGCCAGTGACCGGGTTCCCGCGTCGCACCGGGTCCGGCCAGACCGCTGGTCGACAGACCCTGCACTGTGTCTGCCTGACCGGCCCGACAGCTTGCGGCAAGACCGACATTGCGCTCGCGCTCGCCGAGCACTTCCCGGTCGAGGTCGTGAGCATGGATTCGGCCCAGGTCTACCGGGGCATGGATATCGGCACCGCCAAGCCCGCGGCCGATATTCGCGCGCGCGTGCCGCATCAGCTCATCGACATCCTCGATCCGACTGAAACCTACTCGGCGGGCCGGTTCTGCGGCGATGCGCTGCGCGAGATCGAGGCGATCGGAAAGCGCGGCAGGCTGCCGCTCGTCGTCGGCGGCACGTTGCTATACCTGCGCGCGCTGCGCGATGGGCTCGCGCCGCTGCCCGGTCGCGACCCGGCCGTTCGCGAGGCACTGGACACCGAAGCGGCCGTGCACGGTTGGCCGGCCCTGCACCGGCGGCTCAAGTCGGTCGATCCGGACGCTGCCGCGCGCATCGCGCCCAACGACAGGCAGCGGATCCAGCGGGCGCTCGAGGTCCATGCACTGACGGGTCAGCCGATGACGGCCCTGCAACGCTCGGCGGGCGAGGCGGCGCGTCCCGCGATGCTGACGATCGCGCTCGTGCCGGCGGAGCGCGCCGCGCTTGCCGAGCGCATCGAAAAGCGGTTCGATGCGATGGTCGAGGCGGGCTTCGTCACCGAAGTCAGGAGGCTCAGGGCGCGCCCCGATCTCGGTCCTGGCAGCGCGTCGATGCGCGCGGTCGGCTACCGGCAGATCTGGCGGTACCTCGACAATGAGTACGCCTGGTCCGAGGCGCGTACGCGGGCGCTGGCCGCGACGCGTCAGCTCGCCAAGCGTCAGTTCACCTGGCTTCGCGCAGAAACCGAAGTCGAGCAGTGCGAGGCTTTTTCGACAAGTCTGGCCGGAGATCTGGCCGGACGGATCGAACGTTTTATGGACAACGCCCGGAAAGCGCTGTGCTAGTATTCGCCGTTCTTCGGATGGCACCGCCCGGCAGTCGTGGGAACAATGCCGGGGCGAGATTTCAGGATGTGCGGCGAACGGCTGTATCGGCTCAGTCCTGATTTCGGAGATTCCACAAAAAAAAGGCCCGGAAATTCAGGAGACGCAAATGGCCAGAGGTCAGTCGCTGCAGGACCCATTTCTCAATCTCTTGCGCAGGGAGAAGGTTCCTGTTTCCATTTACCTCGTCAACGGCATCAAGCTGCATGGCCATATCGAAGCGTTCGATCAGTTCGTCGTACTGTTGCGCAACAGCGTAAGCCAGATGGTGTACAAGCACGCGATATCGACCGTAGTGCCCTCCCGCAATGTCCGCTTGCCCGGCGGCGACGACTCCGAAGATAGTGCAGCGGACTGATTTCCCGGTTAGCAGCCCGCGGGGAGCGCGGTTTGTTTGATCGACCGCGCAGCGGCGAACGGTCGCTGTTGTTGCACGTCGGCATCGGCTCTTCCTGCCGGGACGATGAGATCGAGGAGTTTCGCGCGCTCGCCAGTTCCGCCGGCGCCGAGATCATCGGCGAAGTTCGATCCAGGCTCGGTCGGCCCAACCCCCGGTTCTTCATCGGTACGGGCAAGGCCGAGGAGGTCGCCGGGCTCGCCCGCGAATCGCACGCGGAGCTCATTCTCGTCAACCGCGGACTGAGTCCGAGCCAGGAGCGCAATCTCGAAGCATTGTTCAAGGCGCGTGTGCTTGACCGCAACGGGCTGATTCTCGACATCTTCGCGCAACGCGCGGCAAGTTTCGAAGGCAAGCTGCAGGTCGAGCTTGCGCAGCTTGAGCATCTCTCGACCCGCCTGGTCCGTGGCTGGAGCCATCTGGAGCGCCAGAAGGGCGGCATCGGCCTCAGGGGGCCCGGCGAAACGCAGCTCGAAACCGACCGGCGGCTGCTCGGCAAGCGGATCAGGCGGCTCAAGTCCGGAATGGAGCGCGTACTGCGAGGTCGCGAGGTCGGACGCCGGGAGCGCAGACGCTCCGGGTTCCGGACGGTCGCGCTCATGGGTTACACCAACGCCGGCAAGACGACGTTGTTCAATGCATTGTCAGGCGCCGACCTCGAAGCGAAGGATCAACTGTTCGCAACGCTCGATCCGACGATCCGCAGGCTGTCGCTTGGCGGCGGCGAAGAGATCCTGCTCGTCGACACGGTCGGTTTCGTCCGCGACCTCCCGCATGAACTCGTAGCGGCGTTTCGTGCGACGCTGACCGAGACTCGCGACGCGGCGCTGCTGCTTCACGTCATCGATGCGAGCGATCCGCACTACGAGGATCGAATGCGCCAGGTCGAGGACGTTCTCGCGCAGATCGGCGCGTCGGACGTGGACTGCATACGTGTGTACAATAAGCTCGACCGGGTGAGCGAGCGTGAGCGCCGGGAACTTGCTGCGTCGAAAAGCGCCAAAACAGGCGTATCTGCGAAGACCGGAGAAGGACTCGAAGGGCTCACGGAAATGATTCGCACGCGGCTGAACGGACGGCCGGTGCGCGGCCGGCTCAGGCTCGGGCCCGAGCAGAGCCGCGTGCGGGCCAAGCTGTTCGACTGGCAGGCGGTCAGGCACGAAGCCCCTGACGATGCGGGCGGCTGGACGATGGATGTCGAGCTCACCGCGCGGCGCTGGCGGGAACTGTGCCAGCGCGAAGGTTTTTCCACTGACGATGTTCGAAGCCACACACGACACGAAGCGTGACCGGAATGGGATGGGACGACAAAGACAAAGGTAACCCCTGGCAGTCAGGGGGTGACAAGGGGCCCGCGGATCTCGATGCGATCATGCGGGATTTCCAGCGCAAGCTCGCGGGGCTGTTCGGCGGAAGCCGCGGCTCCGGCCGCGGGCAGGAGGGCGCCAGGCCGCCGGGTTCCGGCCTCTTCGGCGCCGCTGCCGTACTCGCGATCGGCGTCTGGGCGGCCACCGGGTTCTACATGGTCGACGCCGCCGAGCGCGGCATCGTGCTCCGTTTCGGCCAGTACACCGCGACGACCGAACCGGGCCTGCGCTGGCACATGCCCTGGCCGATCGAATCGGTCGAGAAGGTCAATGCGAGTCTGACGGAACGCTGGGCCTACCAGGGCAGCATGCTCACTCGCGACGAGAACATCGTAATTGTCGATCTGATCGTCCAGTACCGGCGTGCGGACCCGTACTCGTACCTGTTCAACCTGCGCGACCCCGTAGACACGCTGCAGGACGTGACCGCCAGCGCAATCAGGGAGATCGTCGGCAAGAACTACCTCGACTTCATCCTTACCGAGGGCCGTGCCGATGTCGCAGCGCAGACGCAAGAGCTGCTGCAGAACACGCTTGATACCTACGGCACGGGCATCACGGTCTACGAGGTCAACCTGCAGGAAGCGAACTTCCCGCGCGAGGTCGAAGGCAGCGTTCAGGACGCGATCAAGGCGCGCGAGGACCGGGAACGACGGATTCTCGAGGCCGAGTCCTACTCGAACGATATCCTGCCGAGGGCGCGCGGCGCCGCCGCCCGGCAGCTTCAGGATGCCGATGCCTACCGGGCACGGGCCATCGCCGATGCCGAAGGCGAGGCTGACCGCTTCGTGCAGATTCTTGCCGAGTACCAGAAAGCGCCCAACGTGACGCGCGAGAGGCTCTATCTCGAGACGCTCGAGTCGATTCTGGCCAACTCGACCAAAGTGCTCATCGACACCGAAGGCGGCAACAACCTGCTGTACCTGCCGCTGGATCAGCTCACGCAGCGTCGCGGCAGCATTGCCACCGACGTGCCCGCGCCGTCGGTGCCGCTCAGCAACAACGTAACGGTGCGCGATGCGCGCGAGCGCGAACTGCGCTGATCCGGGATCGCGAGAATCGAGGAATCACGCTATGAGTCCCAAGACAAACCTGGTATTGATCGTCGCCGCGGCCGCGGTCATTCTCCTCAGCATGTCGGTGTTTACCGTCGACGAGCGCGAGCATGCGCTGAAGTTGCGCTTCGGTGAGATCGTACGCGCAGACTACGAACCCGGGCTGCACTTCAAGGTTCCATTCGTCAACACGGTCACGAAGTACCAGAATCGCATCCTCACCTTCGAGGACGCCCAGGAGAAGTTCCTCACGGGCGAGAAGAAGAACCTCATCGTCGACTACTTCGTGACGTGGCGCATCACCGATCCGGCACAGTACTACCGCTCCGTGCGCGGCGATGAGCTGCTTGCCGTCGAACGTCTTTCGGCGATCATCAAGGAAGGGATCAAGGCGGCGATCAGCCGCCGCACCGTCCAGGAGGTCGTATCGGCCGAGCGCTCGGAGTTCATGAACCAGATGCTCCTCGATGCGCGGGAACGCTCTCCGGAACTCGGCATTGAGGTCGTCGACGTGCGCGTGAAGCGCATCGACCTCTCCGAGGAAGTCAGCGACTCCGTATATAGCCGCATGCGCGAGGAGCGTCAGCGGACGGCGGCGCAGCTTCGAGCCGAGGGCGAGGAAGAGTCGGAGCGAATCCAGGCCGATGCCGACCGGCAGCGAACGGTGATCCTGGCCGAAGCCTACCGCGATGCCGAACGCACGCGCGGCGAAGGCGATGCGCGCGCGGCGGAGATCTATGCCAACGCATACACGCAGGATCCCGACTTCTATTCGTTCTATCGCAGCATGTCGGCGTATCGGACGTCGATCGGCGGCGATCAGGACGTACTGGTCCTGCAGCCGGACAGCGATTTCTTCAAGTTTCTGCAGAGTGAGTTCGGTACGCGAGTGGCTGCTGCCGACTAGGCGCACTCAACAACAAGCGGGCTTGAATGGAGGCTGGGGCTTTGGCCTGGGCGGATCTTTTTGCGGGCGTGGCTTTCTATCTGATCCTCGAGGGTCTGTTCCCGTTCATTTCACCCAAGGGTTGGCGGCGCGGTCTGGCCGCGTTCGCCGGGCTCAATGACAACCAGCTTCGCAGTTTCGGCCTCGCGTTCGTGCTTGCGGGACTCGTGTTGCTGTTTGTCGTGAGATAGCGACATGGGCCGCAGTGTCGTCGTAATCGGCACGCAGTGGGGCGACGAAGGCAAGGGAGCCGTCGTCGACGTGCTGGCGGAGCGGGCAGACGCGGTCGTGCGGTTTCAGGGCGGCCACAACGCCGGTCACACGCTGGTTATCGACGGCGAGAAGACCATCCTGCACCTGATCCCGTCCGGGATCCTCAGGGCCGGCGTCACCTGCCTGGTCGGCAACGGCGTCGTCGTCTCGCTCGAAGCGTTGATGAAGGAGATGGACGCTTTGACCGCCCGGGGTGTTCCGGTTGTGGAACGCCTGCGGATTTCACCCGCTTGCCCGCTGATCCTGTCGTCGCACATGGCGCTCGACAGGGCGCGCGAGAAGGCGCGCGGCAGCGGCGCGATCGGCACGACGGGCCGCGGCATCGGTCCTGCGTATGAAGACAAGGCTGCACGGCGGGCGCTGCGCGTTGCAGACCTCTTCTCACCCGGCGGTTTGCGCGAACGGCTTGAGCGGCTGCTCGACCTGCACAACTTCCTGCTCGAACGGCATTACGACGCGCCCGGCGTTGACGCGGCGGAGGAATACGACCGGCTGGTCATGCTCGGCGAACGCGTCAAGCCGCTCGTCGCCGATGTCGGCGAGCTGCTGCGCGGGCTTGAAGAACAGGGTCAACGCGTATTGTTCGAGGGCGCGCAGGGCGCGATGCTCGATATCGATCTCGGGACCTATCCCTTCGTCACGTCATCGAATACGACGGTCGGCGGCGTTCTGTCAGGCGCAGGCGTCGGGCCGCGGTCCGTGGACTACGCGCTCGGTATCGTCAAGGCCTACACGACCCGAGTCGGCGCAGGTCCTTTCCCCACCGAGCTGCTCGACGACATGGGCCAGCACCTGGCTACGGTCGGCGCGGAGTTCGGCTCGACGACCGGGCGGCCGCGCCGCTGCGGCTGGTTTGACGCGGTCGCGCTCCGCCGCGCGGTATTCGCAAACAGCCTGAGCGGCCTGTGCGTGACCAAGCTCGATGTCCTCGACGGGCTCGACGAGGTCAAGATCTGTGTCGGCTATGTTCTCGATGGCGAGGAACTGTCGACGTTGCCGCTGCTGATCGACCGCTACGACGAGTGCCAGCCGATCTACGAGACGATGCCGGGCTGGAAGATCCCGACGTCCGAAGTCACGTCGTACGCGGCGCTGCCCGCCGAAGCGCGCGACTACCTCGGCCGTATCGAGTCCATTCTCGGTGTGCCGGTCGACATCGTGTCGACGGGCCCGAGCCGCGACGCGATCATCGTCAGGCAGCATCCGTTCGGTTAGTCCGCGGCGAGTATGGCACCGCGCCACTTCGGCGGCTGCGCACTCGTCGTCGAATCATCCTTCCACCTGTCACCCGGCTGACCGGACGCTCTAGTGCACCGACGTTTCGTATCGCACGCCCGCCGGTACGGGCACGGGCTGCACCACGGTGACGCCGTAGCCCCCTGACGTCCGCTGCGACGCATCGACGGCGACGAACGCCGTGTAGTCGGACATGAGCTGATAGTCGAGCGCCGTACGCCTGATCATTCCGTCGAGTTCGCCGTAGGGGTCGCTGTCCCAGACCCGTCTGTCCCTGAGGTCGGCGATGCGCAGCCGCGCCCAGATCTGCGGCAGGAAGGAATGATCCGGATCCTGTCCGTCAGGCTGAATGGCGAATTCGATCCGTTCGCCGCCCGCGTTGCCCTGGACGGTCAGCGCACCGGGCTCGCCGCTGAATTTGCCGGTGACGACCACCGGGCGCCCCACGAACAGGTCCGGCAGGCGGTTCGGATACACGTCGCTGACCTGCATGTCGCCCCAGTCGATGCTCACGTCAGCGAGCGCCGGATGGCTGATCCTGCCGAAGAAGTCGTCCATCACGTCGCTGCCGGAGTCGTCAAGACCGAGATAGGCGACGGCGCCGCGCCCGACGATCGCCATGCGTTCGAGCAGGTAGCGGTTGACTGACGAGCCCACGCCGAAACTGAAGATCCTCGACTCTCCGATCGACGCGTGAATTTCGCTCAGGATCTCCGCCTCGTTACCGATGAATCCGTCGGTCAGGAATGTGACGAAACGAAGCCTCCGGGGGTCGTGCGGGAAGTCGAGCGCGGCGCGGATGCCCTCGATCATCATCGTGCCGCCGTCGCCGTTGAGCCTGCGCACGTAGCGCTTTGCCTGTTCGATGTTTCTGCGCGTGGCCGCAACCGGCTCGTCGCCGAAGCTGCTTGCGCTGTCGGAGAAGCGGATGATCTGAAAAGTGTCGCCGCGTTCGAGTTGGTCGAGCGCGCTGATGACTGCGGCCTTGGCCTGGCCGATCGGCAGGCCGTTCATGGATCCGGAGCTGTCCAGTACGAAAACCATCTCCAGCGGGTGCCGTCGCAAACCCGTGAGGTCGTCGGGCGGGTAGAGCATCATCGTGAAATATCCCGCATCCGCGTCCTCGGGTTCCGCGTAGGTCAGCAGGTTCGACTTGACCCGGCCTCCGGCCACCTTGAATTCGAGGATGAAGTCACGATTGGGGATCGTTGAGCGGTTGGCCAGTTGGATGGTCGCCGTAGTCTCGTCCGTGCGTACCTCGTCGATGGCGTGGCTCGCCTCGATGGCCTCGATCGCGACGCCCGCATCAAGCTCGACAGAGATGCCAAGATCGTGCCCGGAGCGTTCGTTGGGGCGAAGGTATTGAACGGCGAAGCCCGGAAGCGATGGTTGGAGCGGCATGCGCGGTAGCGCCGTAACTGGATCAGACCATTCCGGCGGGTTGAACCGTGGTCCGACGACGGTCGGAAACACGAACGAATACCAACCGTCGCGATACGAGAGCGTGTGGAAGTACCGGATGTTCACGTCGATCCGGTTGCCGGGTTCGATGTTCGCCACTTTCTGCTCGAAGATGTTGGGGCGTTGCTGGGTCAGGAGACTCGCCTGGTAGCCCTGCGCGCGAGCCTCGGCGTAGATGGCTTCCGCTTCCTCCCGTTCCCTGAGAATGCCGCGTATGCGCCGTTCGCCGATGGTCATGACGAACTCGTTGACCGCGGCCTTCTCCGGCAGCGGAAAGACGTAGACCGCTTCGATCTTCGTGTCGAACGGGTTCTCGAACTGCTGGGTCACGTCTACGGTGCTGACGTAACCGACGATCTCGGCGTGCACGTCGGTGTGCTTTAGCGGCAGCGGGATTTCGATCAAGCGTTCGCCGGACTCGATGTCGTCGGGCGAGAGCGATGCGAGCATCGCGCCGGAGCCTGGCGAGAGGTCGTCGCCAAAGTCGGATTCCGCGCCCGTTTCGCCTGGCATGGCTATGACCCAGAGTTCTTCGTTCGCCGCAAGCGGCCCGGACCCCAGGGACCGGTTCGCCGCGACGCCTGCAGCCAGCTCCGGCGCTACAGCCGCTCGAAATACTTGTTGAGATGCGGTAGAGGGTGCCGCTACAACGACTTCCTCGAGCACAGCTCGCGCCGCGTCGTTCCTGGCTTGCTCGTCGAACCTGCCTGCACATGCGCCAAGCACGATAACGGTGATGCCGCCAAGCAACACGATTGCCAATCGGTTCACAAGTTTCCGTCTGTCCATACCCGCTGTCTCCACACTTATGGCGTGTCAAAATCGATGGATGCCTGAATCGGTTCGCCGCTTGCGCCACCGGCGGCCACGAGGTTCAGGACGTAGTCGGGGGCCGTTGTCCCCTCGAGTTGAACGTGAATCGTCGCTATCCGGCTTCGGCCGGTCGGCAGCTCGGCTGCGGCATTCAACGAGTAGTCCGCCACGATGATGCGGTCCGCCGTGCCGCCGCTCACGGCCTCGAGATCGTAGTAGGGCGCGTCGCCGAACGCGGTGCTTTCGCCGTTCTCAACGCCCACGACACGCATCCTTCCGGCTGATTCGCGCAGTTCGAACTGCCAGGCGGCGAGCGGTTCCGTGCTTTCGACGAAGATGTCGAGCGCCGCGAACCGTACGTCGGTGTCTGCGGCTTGCGGCCAGGCCGAGAGCGCCGCGACCAGCACGGCGACGCCAGGAAGCAGACCGACAAGTCGGTTCCTCATGGCGGATTCCCGTTGAGCGCCACGATGTTCGCGATCAGTGCGTCGACCTCCGCCTGCGATCCCGGTGCGCCAGCCGTTCGAGCGAGGGTGAACGCATCGAGGATGTCGACGACGCCGGAACCGTCGATGTCGTTGGCGAGCATCGTCGCCTCCATGCCGGTCTGCATGCGTACGAGAAACACGCCCGCGACGAGGCTTGCGGCCAGAGTGCCGACCACTGCCCAACGTCTCGAAGTCGAACGGACACGGTCCGGACGTTGTGCGAAATGCACCGCCGCGGCCTCTCGGACCTGCCGGTCAACGGCTGGCGTCAGTACCGATACGGACTTGTCCAGACGTTCCAGGCGTTCGACGATATCGCCAGGAAGTTCGATGGTTTCGGGTTCGGGGTTCATGGTCGTTCCTTGTGGGTTAAGCACCCGAGAGGCGAAAAAGGTTCAAAAAAAGTTCGGCTATTCGACTCCGAGTCTGTTCCTGAGCGCTCCGACAGCGAAGTGCAGCCGTGACTTGACGGTTCCGGGAGGGATGTCCAGCGCGTCGGCGATTTCTTTCAGACGCATGCCGTCGACGAACCGCAGGAGCAGCACTTCACGGTGACTGTCCGAAAGACCCGCCATCGCTTTCGCCAGGTTCTCGTACTCGGGATCGATCGTGCGCGGATCGGGCAATTGATCTGGTTCGACGTCCGCGTCGCGATCGCTGCGTTGTCGCCTGACTGCCGTTAACGTGAGATTCCTTGCGACCGGGTACAGCAGCGAGCGCAACTGTGCGGACAGGACGAGTCCTTCGCCGCTCGGCGGGAATTTCCGCAGCAGATAGATGAAGGTCTCCTGAAGCGTATCGGCGGCGATTTCCCGATCCGACGAGAATCGCAGCGCGACGCGCGTGACGTAGTCCCGATGCCGCCGATACAGCGAATCGAACGCATCGACGGCGTCCTGTCGGCGACCGCTGTTGCAGAGCTCGACGAGTTTTGCGTCACTCAGCCTGTCGAAACGGGGATTGGCCATACAGTTCAGGAGACTGCCAGCGCTTCAAACGGTTCCAGGGGCCGATTCTGAACCATCCCGGATTCGGGACGGAATCTGAATCGAAGCAGCGCGGAGAGTATGCGCCTGCGGAATTTTCCATATAATAACGATTCTCATTTACGTCGAGAGTACCCGTCCTGACTCTTGCCGATCTCAATCCTGGCGATACCGTACGAATCGACCTGGTCGATTCGAGCGATCCTGTCGTTCAGCGGCTCATGGTTCTCGGGCTCGTCGAGCAGGCCGAGATCAGCTTCCTGCGCGCCTCCCTCGGCGGAGACCCGCTGGAGTTCCGGATTTTCGGTACGTCCATTTCACTGCGCCGCGATCAGGCGCGTCGCTTCAGCGTGACGCAGATTGGTAACGATGGCGAGCCGCGCTGAAGTCGCCGTTCCGGCCGGCAAGATCGGTATCACCCGGCGCGCGGCCGGTACGGTCGCCGTTGTCGGCAATCCGAACTGCGGCAAGAGTTCGCTGTTCAACCGTCTGACCGGCATGAGCCAGCGCACGGCGAACTATCCCGGTGTCACGGTCGAACGACGAATGGGGAGGGCGACGATCGGCGACACTGCGCTCGATCTGATCGATCTGCCCGGCACCTACTCCCTGAGCCCCACATCGATGGACGAACGGATTGCGGTCGGCGTGCTGTTCGGCCGCGTTCCCGGAACGCCGCTTCCTGACGCGATACTCGCCGTCGTCGACTCCACGCGGCTATACCAGGGCCTGTTCCTCGTGCAGCAGCTCGTCGAGCTCGGCCGGCCGATCGTCGTCGCGCTGACCATGAGCGACGCAGCCGAAAGGGACGGCCTGAAGATCGACATTGCGCGCCTGCAAAACCGGCTCGGCGGCGTAGAGATTTTCCCGGTCGTGGCGACGACGGGGCGTGGCGTGAAGGCTCTGGTGGCCTCGCTCGGGCAAGTGATCGCGTCACCGCCGCCCGAACCCATCGCCTCATGGCCTGAACTCCGCAGCGCTGTCGATGAGCTCGAACCCGCGCTCGGCCCGGAGGCCGCCGGCTTTACGCGCGCCGAAATCGAGCGTTTCATTGTGGAAGGGGAGGTTGAACCGGAAACCTTCAGTGCGCCGCTGTTGCCGCCGGAAGCCCAGGCCCCGCTTGCCTCGGTACGCGAGAGGCTCTTCGGCAATGAACCGCCGCTCGCCGAGGAAGCCCGGCAGCGCTACCGCTGGATTCGCGAGGTTCTCGCCGAAGTGCAGACGACGTCGTCTGTCGTCAGCCGGAGAAGCGCGGCACTGATCCAGTGGATCAACCAGCCGTGGCCGTCGACCGTGCTGTTCGTGCTGTCGATGGCCATCGTGTTTCAGGCCGTCTTCGCCTGGGCGACGCCGTTCATGGATCTCATCGATGCCGGGATGGGCGCGGCAGGCGCCGGGGCTGCCTCCGTCCTGCCGGACGGCGTGCTCGCGAGCTTCGTCGCAGACGGCATCATCGCCGGGGTCGGCAGCGTCATCATTTTCCTGCCGCAGATCCTGATCCTGTTCCTGTTCATCATCCTCATGGAGGACACGGGCTACCTGGCCCGCGCCGCTTTCCTCGTCGACCGTGCCATGCGTTCGATCGGACTGTCGGGGCAGTCGGTCATCCCGCTGCTGTCGAGCTTCGCCTGCGCCGTGCCCTCGATCATGGCGACACGCGTGATTCCGAACCGGCGTGACAGGATCGCGACGATCATGGCTTCGCCGTTCATGACCTGTTCGGCACGTTTGCCGGTCTATGCGCTGCTGATTGCAGCGTTCGTGCCGAATCGCGAGCTCCTGATCTTCAACCTGCAGGGCGCGGTACTCTTTGGGCTCTACCTCCTCGGCATCGTCGGAGGCGTCGGGACCGCCCTGCTTCTAAAGCACTCGGCCTTGCGCGGCGCGGCGCCGGCATTTGTTCTGGCGTTACCCGAGTTCCGGGTGCCGAACCTTCGCACGGTCGCGCTCAAGCTGCTCGACCGTGTCAGGATCTTCCTGCGCCGCGCCGGCACGGTGATCTTCGTCGTGGCCGTGATCGTCTGGGCGCTCGCCTACTTTCCACGCTCCGACGCTGTAGAAGCCGACCGCCTTGCGGCGCGCGCCCAGGTCGCGATAACGCTCGAAGGCGGCCAGCTCGAGGCGGCATTCGAAGCCATCGACAACGAAGCCGCGGCGGAGCATCTCGCGCAAAGCTGGCTCGGCCGCGCCGGTCAATGGGTCGAACCCGCGTTCGCGCCGCTTGGCTGGGACTGGCGCGTCTCGGCCGCCGTCATCGCCGGGTTCCCGGCACGGGAGGTCGTCGTTGCTGTGCTTGGCACGATCTACGCGGTCGGCGGCGAGGCGGACGAGGCAAGCCTCGCCGAGCGGCTGACTTCCGCGACCTGGCCTGACGGTCGAGCCGTCTTCACGCTGCCCATGGTGCTGGGGCTCCTCGTCTTCTACGCCTGGTGCCTGCAATGCGCGGCGACGCTCGCGGTCATCCGCCGCGAGACGAACAGTTGGCGGTGGCCTGTTTTCGCGTGGGCATACATGACGGTACTCGGGTACACTGCCGCACTTTTGATCTACCAGATCGGCAGCGCCTGATTTCGAAGTCCGGGACGCGGAATCGTCGGCGCTACGGCTGGGCACTGTGGTCGTGTCCGGGCAGAGTCCCGACCCGGGCTCAGCCGGAAAGCTCCGTCATACGAAACCCGAGCCATGCGCAGCGATGAAATCCCGCGCTATCTGATCGTGTTCTTCGGCGCGCTCGTCGCGCTTGGCCCTTTGAGCATGGACGCCTACCTGCCGGCGATACCGGCGATGGCCGTGGACTTCGGCGTGAGCGTCGTCGTCGTCAACCACACCTTGAGCGCCTACCTGATCGGTAACGCGATCGGCCAGCTCTTCGGGGGTGCGTTTTCCGATCAGATCGGCCGCAAGCGCATCGGCTACATCGGTATTTCGATCTACATCGTGGCGACACTCGCGATCGCGTTCGTCGGCACCGTCGAGCAGGCGCTCGCGCTGCGGTTCTTTCAGGCTGTCGGCGGCGGTTTTCTGACCGTCATCTGCATGGCCTCGGTGCGCGATATCTACCCTGTCGACGAACTTGGGCGGCGGTTTGCAACGATGATGATGATCGTGCTCATCGCGCCGCTGGTTGCCCCGGCGCTCGGTGCGCTGTTGTTGCCGCTCGGCTGGCAGTCGATCTTCCTGCTCAAGGCCGTATATGCGCTGTTGCTCCTCGTGCTTTACGTCCTCATCGTGCCCGAGACGCGCAAGGGCCGTTGGGGCGCGTTTTCGGTGACCTCCGTTTTCACACAGTGCGTGGACGTCATCGTGAGGCGCGTGGACGGCCGGCTCCTGCCGATCCGCTACGCCTTCGGAATGGGCCTGTCGATCAGTGTGCTCATGATCTTCGTGACGAACGCATCGTTCGTGTACCTGGAACATTTCGATGTCACACCGACGATGTTTCCGGCAGTCTTCGGGCTCACGGTGCTCGGCCTGATGTCGACCAACCTGTACAGCATGCGGCGGCTCACGAGCGGAAATTCGGGCTTCTGGTTCCGTGCGGGGCTCAGAACGCAGCTCGTTGCGACGGCGCTCATGCTCGCGTTCACGGCGGCCGGGTTTGCGTCGATCTGGGTGTTCGTGCCGCTCATGGTCGTCACGATGGCGACGCTCGGGTTCATCGGTCCAGGCGGTTCGGCGCGCTACATGAGCTTCTTTCGCGAGCTTGCAGGCAGCGCATCCTCGGTGAACACCACGCTCGGATTCGCGCTTGGGGGCTTGCTCGGCGCAGTGACGAGCGAGCTCAATGACGGCACCTTGTTGCCGATGGTCGCAGTCATGGCGCTTGCCGCGATCGGCGCCAATTTCGTGACGTGGTCGGTACCGACAAGCCCCGTCAAGCGGGCCGAGCCCGCTTCAGATACCGGGTGACGCACGTTCGTCAACCCACCGAGGGTGATGTTTGCGGCGAGCGCACTATAATCCGACCGCGAATTTCTCCGTGATTCCGAGGCCGGCGGTCGAGCCCGGCCAGGTGGTGGCGATTTCCGATGCGAATAGGCGTTCCGAGGGAGACTCATTCGGGCGAAAAGCGTGTTGCGACGACCCCTGATGTCGTGCCGGGGCTCCTGAAACTCGGTTTCGAAGTCGCCGTCGAGAGCGGTGCGGGCGATGGCGCGAGTTTCACCGATCAGGCCTATCGGGACGCGGGCGCCGCGATCATCGGGAGCGCTGACGAGCTTTGGTCCCGCAGCGACATCATCCTCAAGGTGCGCGCCCCGGAAACCGTGTCCGATTCCGGACGAGACGAACTCGACCGCTTGCGGGAAGGCCAGATACTGATCTCGTTCCTCTGGCCGGGACAGAACCCGGAACTCCTGAACCGGCTCGCCGAAAAGCGTTTGACAGCGCTCGCCATGGACAGCATCCCACGGATTTCCCGCGCTCAGAAGCTCGACGCATTGAGTTCGATGGCCAATATCGCGGGTTACCGGGCCGTGATCGAGGCCGCCGAAAATTTCGGTCGCTTCTTCATGGGGCAGATCACCGCGGCCGGCAAGGTTCCGCCGGCCAAGGTGCTCGTGATCGGCGCGGGCGTTGCGGGTCTTTCGGCGATCGGCACCGCCAAGAGCATGGGCGCGATCGTGCGGGCGTTCGATACGCGGCCGGAAGTCAGGGAGCAGGTCGAGAGCATGGACGCCGAATTCCTCATGCTCGATTTCGAGGAAGAGGGCAGCGGCGCCGGCGGCTACGCCAGGGTCATGAGCAAGGAGTTCATCGAGGCGGAGATGGCGCTCTTCAGGCAGCAGGCGGAAGAGGTCGACATCATCATCACGACGGCCCTGATTCCGGGAAAGCCCGCGCCCGAACTCATCACGGCCGACATGGTGCAAGCGATGAAACCCGGCAGCGTGATCGTCGATCTTGCGGCCGAGCAGGGCGGCAACTGTGCGCTGACCGAGCCCGACGAACTCGTGACGCGCCACGGCGTGACGATCATCGGCTACACGGATCTGCCGAGCCGCCTCGCGTCCACCTCGAGTCAGCTCTATGCGACGAACCTCCGGCATCTGCTCGCGGACATGTGCCCGGAGAAGAACGGGGAAGTCGTCGTCGACATGGAAGACGAGGTTATCCGCGGCGCGACCGTGGTCCGGGACGGCGAGACCACGTGGCCGCCGCCTGCGCCAAAGGTAACCGCGGCGGCACCCCCGCCGTCCGCGAAGCCCACGGTCGCACCGGAGACCGCGCCCGTCGGGAAGAAGCGGGCGCCGGCCTGGGTTTCGCGGCTCATCCTGTTCGGCCTCGGCGGTCTGGGACTGCTCGGCCTCGGAGCCGTGGCGCCGCCGTCGTTCATGGCGCATTTCACGGTCTTCGTCCTTGCCTGCTTCGTCGGTTACATGGTCGTCTGGAACGTGACGCCGGCGCTGCACACCCCGCTCATGAGCGTCACGAACGCGATATCGAGCATCATCATCATCGGCGCGCTGCTGCAGATCAGCTCCGATATCCCTTGGATCGCCTGGGTCGCCGGGTTCACGGTCCTGATCACGAGCATCAACATCGCGGGCGGCTTCGCCGTCACGCGCCGCATGCTCGCGATGTTCCGCAAGTAGGGGGCCGGCGATGTCAGCAGGTATCGTCACCGTCGCCTACATCGGCGCGAGCATTCTGTTCATTCTCGCGCTCGGCGGACTGAGTCATCCGGAAACTGCCAGGCGCGGCAATCTCTACGGCATCGCCGGTATGGGGATCGCGCTGCTTGCGACGCTTTCCGGCGTCGTCACCGCCAACTATGGCCTGCTGATCGGCGGGCTAGTGGTCGGCGGCGCCATTGGCCTGGCGCTCGCGCGCCGCGTGCAGATGACGCAGATGCCCGAACTCGTTGCGATCCTGCACAGCCTCGTGGGCCTGGCCGCGATGCTTGTGGGCTTCGCGAACTTCATGGACCCGAACGTGCAGTATTCGGGCGTCGAAGCGACGATCCACGATGTCGAGGTCTATCTGGGGATACTGATCGGAGCCGTCACGTTCTCGGGTTCCGTCATCGCCTTCGGCAAGCTCAGCGGCAGGATCTCAGGCAAACCGCTCGTGCTCCCGGCCAGGCACTGGCTCAACCTCGTTCTGCTGCTCGCGTCGATCTGGTACGGCATCGAGTTCGTGGAGCAGTCCGCGGCGGGCGCCGGCCTCGTTCCTCTCGTCATCATGAGCGCGATTGCGCTCCTCTTCGGCATCCACATGGTCATGGCCATCGGCGGCGCGGACATGCCGGTCGTGATATCGATGCTCAACAGCTACTCGGGCTGGGCGGCGGCGGCGACCGGTTTCATGCTCAGCAACGACCTGCTGATCGTGACCGGGGCGCTCGTCGGCTCGAGCGGCGCGATCCTGAGCTACATCATGTGCCGCGCGATGAACCGCAGGTTCCTGGCGGTCATCGCCGGCGGCTTCGGTACTTCCACGGGCGTGGCGGCCGCGGACGGCGCCGACGGCGAAGTCGATCCGATCGAAGCGCCCGAAGCGGCGATGCTGCTCGCGGACGCGAAGGAAGTGATGATCGTGCCCGGTTACGGCATGGCCGTTGCACAGGCGCAGCACACGGTCTTCGAGTTGACGAAGCAACTGAAGGACAAGGGCGTCAACGTGCGCTTCGGAATCCATCCCGTTGCCGGGCGCATGCCGGGCCACATGAACGTGCTGCTTGCCGAAGCCAACGTGCCCTACGACATCGTCTACGAGATGGACGAGATCAACGACGACTTTCCTGACATCGATGTCTCGATCGTCATCGGCGCGAACGACATCGTCAACCCGTCCGCCCAGGACGAGCCCGACAGCCCGATCGCCGGCATGCCAGTGCTCGAGGTCTGGAAGGGCCGGACGACGTTCGTCCTCAAGCGGAGCATGGCGACCGGCTACGCGGGCGTGCAGAACCCGCTGTTTTTCAAGGAAAACACGCGCATGCTGTTCGGCGACGCGCGCGACAGCCTCGGGGAAGTGCTCAGGAATCTCTGATCCGTCGCGTTCGACCGATCGCTGCGACGAGGGCGCCGCCGAGGAGGACAAGCGCCGCGACGAAGAGCGACGTGGTCGGCTCCTCACCGAGCAGCGCGATGCCGCCGAGCACGGCGACAAACGGTACGGCGATTCGCCCGATGGCTGTCGGCAGGGCTCCGAGACCGGGCAGTACGGCGAACCATGCGGCAAGCCCTCCGGCGGTCATGAGCGCGCCCGCGCCGACCGCGATCAGGACACCTGGCAGCGTCACGAGCGCCGTGCTTGCGACGATGACGTGGATCGCGAGCACCGGAACGACAGCGAGCGTCATGTTGCGGCTCGTCGCTTCGAGCGCGTCGCCGCGCACGCCGACGCGCAGGGAATGCACTCCGGCGCCGATGCCGGCCGCACCCATCGCGATCGCAGCAACGACGGGCGGTGCCGTGTCGCTGGCAGTCACCAGGTAGATCAACCCCGCCACCACCAGCGCGTACCCGACCAGTTCGGCGACGTTCACGCGCTGCCGATGCCCCGCAAGCGCCCCTGCGAACATCGTGAGTTGCGCTGCGGCGAACAGGATCAGCGCGCCGCTGCCGGCATCGAGCGTGACATAGGCGTACGAAAACAGCAGCAAGACGACGGCGAGCGCGGCAGCCGCCACAAAGTCCCGGCTCGGGCGCGTGCCGGCTGCGACTGCAGGCGCTCTTCGCTTGACCAGAAACGCGAGCACGACTGCGGCTGAAACAGCGCGCAGGCTCGCGAAGCTTGCCGGATCAAGCAGGTCCTCGCTGATTGCATGGCGGGCGAGGAGTGCGTTAGCCGCAAGTGCGGCGCTTGCGAGTGCGGTCAGGAGGACGGTCTGCATCGGGGACGGATCGGACTCAGAAGAATTCCAGGTGGCGGCGGGCCGTCTCGACGTCGCAGGTCTCGGCGACGAATTCAAAGTCCGAGGACTTTCGATACTCGCCCTCGACGGTGATCGGCTCGCTCAGATACACCGGATCCTCGATCGTGTAGGACACGCTCATCGCGTAGCCGTCGTCGGTCAGCCGATAGCGCTCGAAGACGCGTTTGAGATCGCTTGAGTCCAGACCGCGGTGGTTCCCCCATGGGGTCGCGGAAAACCCGTCCGTGACGACAAGCAGTGTCCCGTCGGTTTCGAAGTATCCGACGGAGTAGCCGAGTTCGTCCGGTTCATGGTCCGCCGGCCGCGCGGCTCCATCGAGGTGAATCGTGCGGATTTGCGGCGTGCGTTCCTTCTCGATCGTGATGGTGTCGCCGGTGCGCGTCCAGCGGTGGCTGTAGGTCGACAGGATCAGCCTCGGCACGCCCATCGGCACGCAGTCGAGTACCGGATCGTCGTCCATGTCGAAACTCCCGGCCTGCTCGCGCCCCAGGTCCGTGAGCGGCCACTCGGTCGGGGCGCGAAACGAGTCGATCAATGACTCGCGAAGCGAACTCACCGCACGCCATGTGCCGGTGAAATCCGTTGACGGCGCGGTCGGCGCCAGGTTTTCGGAGCCGCGAACGGTCTCGCCTTCCGGGATGGAATAGGCGTAGAAGGTGTCCCCGCTTGCCAGTGTCACGCTGTACAGCATTCCGAAGGTCCTGGCCGGATCGCGATTCGGGTGCGCGACCACGAATGCCCGATCGCCAACCTGGACGGACTCCCGCTGCCAGCCGAGCCTCAGAAAACCGGGTATCGAGTGGCCTTCGAGCGTCCAGATCTGCAGGACACCGGCGGCGTCCGGCGCTTCGACTTCGACGTAGACGTGCGGGCTGCGCCAGCTCACTTCCGTAATCGTTCCCTCGAGCTCGATCGTTTCATCGAGCAGGAAATGCGCGCGTGAGTGATGTGCCGGCGAGGTCGCGAACGGCATCAGAACGACAGCGACGACGCCAGCGGGGACGAACTTGACGATGGCGCGGTTCATGGCGTTCGGGAGGCTGGAAACGCGGGCCAGAATATCGAATCGGTCAGCGCGTTACTAGCAATCCGGGGCGCAAATCCCGCTGCATGGGCGGTAGACCGCCTCGTCCCTGTCGGTGCGACGCGGCGTTCGGCCACGGGCTGCTAGAGTGAACGCCGCGCCGGCGGTAAAATTCAAAGCCTGGTGTGGCGGCGCGCCGCGCCTGACCGACGTATCGGGGACGAACGAAAGTGGCAGTCTCGCTTGATCGACACGGCCTGAACCTTGCGACTCGAAGGCGCTTCGGCCGGTTGTCGCGGAGTATCCGATGACGGCCGGCTTGCGTTTCGCTCCGCTTGCTGCCGTGGTGCTCGCCGCGGCCTGCACGCCGTCAACCGAACAGCTTGCCGAGCGGCACGCGGCCACGATCAACCGTTACTGTCTCGACTGCCATAACGAAATCGACCGCGAGGCCGGGCTCGTGCTCGAACGCATCGATCTCGCGGACACGAGCGCCAACGCCGACACCTTCGAGAAGATCGCCCGCAAGCTCCGCGGCCGGCTCATGCCGCCGCCGGGCGGCCCGCGACCCGACGAGCGCACGGTGGACGAGTTTGTCGCGTATCTCGAGACATCCCTCGATGTCGCGGCCGAGCTGAATCCGACGCTCGGGCGCATGTCGATTCACCGCCTCAACCGCAGCGAGTACGGCAACGCGGTTCGGGACCTGCTGGCCGTCGAGATCGATTCGGCCGAGTATCTGCCGGCTGACGACGAGGGTTACGGTTTCGACAACATCGCGGACATCCTCAGGGTTTCGCCGTCCCTGCTCGAGCAGTACCTTGCGGCGTCGTCGAGGGTCGCGAGCCTCGCGGTCGGCGATCCGGAGACGCCCGCCGTCAGCACCGTCTACCGCGTCCCGCCCGACCTCGCCCAGGCAGAGCATGTCGAGGGGCTGCCGCTCGGCACGCGCGGCGGAACGCTGATCCGGCACAACTTCCCGCTCGACGCCGAGTATGACTTCAGCGTCTTTCTCGTGCGCAACATCGTCGGCTACATGACCGGTCTCGAGTGGCCGCACGAACTGGAGATCACGATCGACGGCGAGCGCGTCTTTCTCGCACCGGTGGGCGGCGAGGAAGACAACGCCATGTCGGACGCGAATTTCTCAGCGGCAGCCAACGCCATCGACGAACGGCTCAGAACGCGAATTTTCGTCGAGGCGGGTCCGCGCGACGTGGGGGTCGCTTTCATCAGGCGCAACTCCGCGGAGACGCACGAGCCGCTGGAACTGCATACGCGCGACCTCGACCTGCAGAACATGAACGGTCTGCCCATCGTCGACTACGTCATGATCGGCGGGCCGTACGATGCCGTCGGGCCGGGCGAGACACCGAGCCGCGACCGGATCTTCAGTTGCATGCCCGAAGTCGGAGAGGACGAGCTGGCCTGCGCCGAAGAGATTCTCGCGCGTATCGGGAGGCTCGCGTTTCGTGGGCCTGTCACGGACGCGAGCATGGCGAGCCTGCTCTATTTCTGGCGGGCGGGTCGGGAAGGCGGTACGTTCGACTCGGGAATCCGCAATGCGCTGCGCGTGATACTGACGAGTCCGGAATTCCTGTTCCGCGAGGCGCCGGCTCCGGAGGGCGCAGCGCCCGGCACGATCTATGCCCTCGACGATCTCGCGCTCGCATCGAGGTTGTCGTTCTTCCTGTGGAGCAGCATCCCGGACGATGAACTGCTCGACCTTGCCGAGGAGGGCAGTCTCGGCGATCCGGAAGTCTACGCCGCACAGGTCGCCCGCATGCTCGCCGATCCGCGAGCGTACGCCGTTGTCGAGAACTTTGCCGGTCAATGGCTTTTTCTCCGGAATCTGCAAAGCGCACGGCCCGATGTCGAGATGTTCCCGAACTTCGACGAGAACCTGCGGCGCGCAATGCGGCGAGAGACGGAACTGCTCTTCGAGAGCATCGTCCGCGAGGACCGCAGCGTCACCGACCTGCTCACGGCCGACTACACGTTCGTCAATGAACGGCTCGCGCGGCATTACGGGATGACGGGTATCTATGGGAGCCACTTCCGTCGCGTCGCCGTCACGGACGAGGCGCGCCTGGGGCTGCTCGGGCACGCGAGTATTCTGACGGTGACGTCGTATCCGAACCGGACCTCGCCGGTGCTGCGCGGCAAGTGGGTCATGGAGAACATCCTCGGAACCCCGCCGCCGCCGCCGCTGCCGAACGTTCCTGCGCTTGAGGAGAACGAGCCCGGCGCCGCCGCGCGCTCTGTGCGCGAACGGCTTGCGGAGCATCGCGCGAATCCCGTCTGCGCGGCCTGTCACGACCCCCTGGATCCGCTGGGGCTTGCGCTTGAGAATTTCGATGCGGTCGGACGCTGGCGCACCAGGGAACCCGGCGGTGAGGTCGATCCGTCCGGACAACTTGCCGACGGAACGCCGGTCGACGGCGTCGTGTCGCTGCGCGAAGCACTGACGAGCGAACCCGATCGGTTCGTCGGCGTTTTCACGGAGAAGCTCCTGACCTATGCGCTCGGCCGCGGGCTCGAGTACTACGACATGCCGGCGGTGCGCTCGATCGTCAGGCAGGCCGCGGCCGACGACTACCGTTTTTCCGCCGTGATACGCGCCATCGTCACGAGCGACCGGTTCCGCATGAACGTCGTGCAGCTCGAAAGCGATCCGGACGCGACGACGGCCGCCGTTCGGCGCTAGCCGGCGGGTTTCCCCGACGCGCTCTGGCCTGAAACGAGATGCGGGCCGGCGTGCTGATCAACTTCTACGCGTGGATCGCCCGGCCGATCTCGCGCTGGAGTGTTTTGCTGTGGGTCGTCCTGTTCGCTGCGGCCGGTTTCTTCGTCTTCGATCTGTTTCGTCCGACGGGCGCCGGGGGACGTGTACCGCTCTCGCTGATCATCGTCCTGTGGGCCGGGTTCCTGATCGCCGTCGGGCGATGTTTTGCCAGGCTGCCTGCACCGGTCGATCCGCAAGCCCGGTTCCTGGCAAGGCTCGCGGCCCGAATCAAGCGCGGCTTCTTGTGGCTGCTCGCGATCGCAACGACGGCGCTGTTCATCCTGGTCGCCGTGCTGTCGGTGCGAGCTGTCGGGATGCACCTGCGCGGAATGTGAGATAGTCACGCCCACCGAAAGGCGGACGACTCCGTGACGAGTGATCGTGCAGCGCGGTGATGGAATCGGGAAATTACGGAACAAGAGGCGAAGGACCATGAAACAGGCTGACGAGTCACTCGAACCGGTCGGCGGCGAACCGACGCTGCAGCGCAGCATCAGCCTGTGGCAGATGACGCTCTACGGCGCCGGCGGCATGCTGGGCGCCGGCATCTACGGCCTGATCGGGCAGGTCGCCGCCGAGATGGGGTCGGCGATCTGGCTGGCCTTTGCGCTGTCGCTGGTCGCGGCGGGACTGACGGGACTGTCGTATGCCTCGCTCGGCTCGCGCTATCCGCGTGCGGGCGGCGCCGCCTATATCACGCAGCACGCCTATCGCCGCAGTCTGCTGACCCACATGGTCGGCCTGACCGTGGCGTGCTCGGGCCTGACCTCGGTTGCCGCCGGCGCCCGCGTGGTGGGCGAGAATCTGCAGGCCCTGGCCGTTTTGGAAGGCCTGCCCACCGGAACGTTGGCGTTCATCTATCTAGCCATCGTGGGTGCGATCGTCTACCGCGGCATCCGCGAGTCGATGTGGGCCAATGTCGCCATGACACTGATGGAAGCGGGAGGTCTGCTGCTTGTGATTGCGGTCAGCCTGCGGTTCTGGGGCTCGGCGAACCTGATGGAGTTTCCTGTGGGCCCCGAGACCGAATCCGGGCTTCCGCTGGTCCTCCTGGCGCAGGGCATCGTGCTCACCTTCTACGCCTTCATCGGTTTCGAGGACTCGCTCAACGTCGCCGAGGAGTTGAAGAACCCGCGCCGCAACCTGCCGCTCGGCCTGGTGGGGGCGCTCGTGCTGACCGTCGTCATTTACATGAGCGTGGCGATCAGCGCCGTCTCGGTCGTGCCGTGGCAGGAGTTGGCCGAGGCCAACGCGCCGCTGGCCGCAGTCGTCGAGCGCGCCGCACCCTGGTTTCCGGCATGGGTGTTCATCGTGATTACCGTGTTCGCGGTCGCCAACACCGGACTGATCAACTACATCACGACATCGCGTCTGCTCTTTGGCATGGCCCGCGACGGGCACCTGCCGCCTGTTCTCGCGAGAGTGCATCCGGTACGGCGCACGCCGCATGTCGCCATCGCGCTGATCTTCGCGCTGATCGTGATCCTGATCCTGTCGGGCGACATCTCGGAACTGGCCTCGGCGACGGTGTTGCTGCTGCTGCTGGTGTTCCTGGTGGTGAACAGCGCATTGGTCGTTCTGAAGATGCGGCCCGACGAACCCCCGGGCGGTTTCGAACTGCCGATTGCGGTGCCTGCGCTCGGCGCCGTCGTCTGTGCCGTGATGTTCACAACCCGCGTGGGAGCCGGGGACTGGCGCGCCCCGGTGATTGCCGGCGTTCTGTTGCTCGGGGTAGCCGCGCTTTATTTCGTGCTCCGGTTCCGTCGCGTCAGTGATGAGGGCTAGCGTCCGGCTCGGGCCCCGCGTTCGGTGTTGGAGTCCCGCGCCGAAGGGCAACGCATCGGACTAACATTGATCGCTTGGCCTGCCGGGCGTTTCCGTTGCTGACCGCCTGCCCGAAGGCTTCCCGGCCATGAATGTCCCGAGCGCAGGCGCCTAACGCAGTATCGTGCCGATTGCGGGCTCGCCGTTGACTTCACGGAAAACGAGCATTCCGGCTGCCGGTTCGGACGACGGGTTCGCGAGCCTGACTTCCGTGGCGATACCTGCGCCGTTCGGTGCGTACGGGGCGAACTGCGCGTCGCCGAGCGGCGGCAGCTCGACATCGACCTGCTCGGCGCGGATGTTCGTCGTTTGCTGGCGGGCCGCCACCACGAGGGCGTCGTCGCCCGTCACGCTGTAAATGCCGTTCGCGCTGTCCCCGTCCAGAGCCCGCACGCTGAGCACCGTCTGCTCGCCGGGTGCGAGTTCGCTCATGGCGACCGTCTGCGTACCCGAAGAGATTTCGAATGTCGCGACGTCTGCCGAAGGATTGACGACCACGAGTTGCGTGTCGATCTCGCCGTGCCGAATCGGTGTCGGCCGGAGGTCGATCGCGAACCGCGCCGCATCGGCGGTCGCGCCGGTCGCGATGCTCTCGCTGACGGTCAACCCTCCGTAGCTGCGCTCGATCAGCGCGCTTGAATGTGGGGTACCGCCTGTTTCGGGCGTCACGACGACATAGCCGCGGTTGGCGCGCGGACCGGCATCGTGACTTGCGACGACGCGGCTGCCGTAGGGCGGAACCCGGTAGTCAACGACATCGGAGTCGGTCCCGAGCGGCGTGCGAGTTCCGGATTCATCGTGAAAGCTGATGCGGCCCGTCATGAGCTCGTCGGTCGGGTTGACGAGCACCACGGAGGACTGCCGGTCGCCGCCGCTCACGAACAACGGCAGCACGGTCCGTTCGGCCGGTTCGGAGCCGGCCGCGATCGGGGCCGGGGCAAGCATTTCTTCGCCACGGCCGTTCGTCGTGATTCGCAGCGCCGTCAGCGCGACGGGGCGGACCGCATCGATCGTGACCGCCGCCTCGGGCGGGATCGCGCCTCCGAGACTCTCCAGTTCGATCGTGATGACCTGGCCGCCCGGAACCGTGCGCTGCCACTGCGCCGTCACGAGTCCCTGACTGTCCCGCAGCACGAGCGCAAGCTCGCTCCGGGAGTTCTCCGGGTTGTAGACATGCAGCGTGTGGCGGCGCTCGGGAGCGCCGTCCACGAAGACGGTCGCGTGTGTCAGCGGCGGCGACGGCGCCACGGCGGCCTCGCCGATGAGGCGGCGGCTGTGACGCTGGCTCGCCGCATCGACCGTCTGTCGTGAACTGGTGTACATGATCGTCGCGGCCGGTCTGCGGCCGCCATCAGCGTCGATACCGAGCGCCGCGACAGTGCGGGGATCGGATTGGCCGCCGAGGTCCGATGCGTCGAGCGTCGAGAACGACTGGGTCGAGTTCGCGGCAATGCGGTAGTTCCAGGCCGCGCGCGGGAAGTTGAACGCAACGACCCGAGATTCGAACGAGCCTGTTGCCCACAGCCGGCCGTTCTCGTAGTCCAGATCGATGCCGCGTGTGTCGCGAATTCTGAACTGACCCGGTACCGGTTCAGCGCCTCCCCACGTTTGGGATGCGGCGGTCTGCCCATCCGGCGCCCCGAGCGCCGCAACCGCTTCCGGACCATTCTCAAGACGCTCCGGGGCGACGTCGAAAACGAGGACGCGGTCGGCCGGAACACCGAACGTGCCGCCGCCGTCGGCAACGTACAGAAGCTGGCGCAAGGGATCGTGGGCGATGCCGTTCGGCGTGACGAAGCTCGAGCCGTCGATTCGGGGCGGCGTGCCGAGCACGGCGGCGAGCGGCCCGCCTCCGGCAGGGGCGGGCGCGTCGAAGCCGTCGCTGCCGATCACGGCGATCGCGGCTTGCCCATCTACGAAGCTTGCCGGATCGACGTCGAACACGAGCACGATCTTGCGCCCGGCGTCGATCGCGAACAGCCGTTGCGTTGCGGCGTCGTAGGCGAGGTGCCCGGGATTGTCGATGCCGAGCGCTCCGGGCCGGGCGCTTGTGCTGTCGTAATCCGCTTGGCCGAGCACGCCGATGGCGGCCGCGCCGTTCCCGAGTTGGCTGCGCGTGATGTCGTAGATCAGGATGCGGTTGTTCGCACCGTCCGAGACGAAGAGCCGCTGTCCGCTCTCGTCGACAGCGAAACCCATCGGCAGGAAGTCCGACGCGATGCCGCGTCCCATGCGCACGTCAAAGTTGATTCCGGTGCGTCCGGCCTGCCGCGTCACGCTTGCGAAATCCGGCTGGCCGATGACGACCGACGCTGCCATGCCGCTCTGAAGCGTTCCGGGAGCGACGTCGTAGACGAGGATCCTGTTGTGGTAGCCGTCGCCGATGAAGAGCCGCTTGGTCGACGTGTCGTAGGCGCCGCCGATCGGGACGGTCATGTTCCGTGCGGTCGGTTCGCCCATGTGGCTCGTGTTGAGGTCCGGTTGGCCGAGCACCCAGCGGGCGTCGTAGTCCGCGATGCGATTGAGCTCGTCAAGTTGCCAGACGACGACGCGGTGGTTGTACTCGTCGGGCACGAAGAGCCGGTGATCGACCGGATCGAGCACGACGGCGCGCGCGGCCGCGAGCGAGCGGCCGTCGAGATGCCCCTGCGCCATGCGGTTGTCGAAGTCCGGTTCGCCGTCGGGTGTCTCGTGGCCGAGGACATCGACAGCAGGCATGCCGGTCGCGAGGCTTTCGGGCGAGATGTCGAATACGACGACACGGTTGCCCGCCGGATAGCCCTCGGAGACGTAGAGCTTCTGGGCTTCGGAGTTGATCGTCGCACGCGGCATCGCGACCCGGGTTTGCGAGACCGCCGGATGCGTCGAGAACTCGTCGGGCTGGCCGATTACGGCAATGGCCGTGGCAGGTCCGCCGACGCGGTCCGGATGCGCGTCGTAGACCATGATGCGGTGCTCGAGGTCCTCCGCGATGAAAAGGCGATGATTCCGATAGTCGTAGGCCAGCGACTCGGCCTCGAGTTGATCGAGCGATCCGCGCGGTGCGCGGCTCATGAAGTCCGGCTGGCCCATGACCGCGACGGCGCTTTCCAGCGCATCGGGGTTTTCAGGGTTCGCATCAAATATCAGCACGCGGTTGTTGCCGGCGTCTGAGACGAAGAGGCGCTCGAACACGGGATCGTAGGCGACGCTCGCGGGTCTGGTCAGTCCCGACGGCCCGATGCCCGGATCGCGGCTTTCGAAGTCGGGCTGGCCGATCACGTCGACGGCGCGCGGATCGTTGGTCAGCACGTCGGGGCGGATGTCGAACACCAGTACCCGATTGTTGGGACCGTCGGCCACGAACAGGCGCTGGCCGGCCTCGTCGATGATGGAGCCGCCGACGGCGCCCAGCCGGCTCGGCCCGAGACCTCGTTGCGTCGAGGAAAAGTCGGGCTGGCCGATCACGAGTTCGGCGCCGGGGAAGTTCCTGAGCTGATCTTGGGAGGCGTCGTAGACGAGGATCCGGTTTGCGAAACGATCGATCGTGAAAAACCTGTCTGTGCTCGCGTCGAACAACCCGGCCGCGCCCGGAAAGGTTGCCTCGCGTGCGCTCGGCGCCGGTACGGAACGGCGGCCGATGAGACTCTCGCGGCTCGTGATGAACCGCGCCCTGCGGTCTTCGGGAATGCCTTCCTCGTTGAGCTGGAAGGCCCGGAATCCGCCGTTACCGTAGGCGGGCACGAAAAGCTGATTGTTGACGCGATCCAGCGCCACAGGTCCGGGTCACCACACGCTGCCGGAATCCGGTCCCCCGTTCGTGATTCCGCCGATGAAGGTGGGATTGCCCCAGCGGTCGTGGGAGGCGAGCACGTCCGCTGCCGGCTGGCCGCTGACCGGCGTGCAGTCGCAGACGTCGGTCTGCTGTTGGGCGAGCGCTGCGGAGTTAAACCCCAGCGCGATGAATCCGGTGAGTCCGATGATCTGGCCCGCTACGCGCATGTCTCCCCCAAGCTTTGGCTCATACTCATGGTGCAGCAAATACACGGTGGATCGTAACAGGGACCCAGTGCGTTGTCCCAGATTGACGTCGCTGATGGGCATGAGCGCGGATAGTTGTCCGCGTCAATCGCAAGCGTTCATGGTACCGATGGTGTCAGGGTCGGCTACCGACCTGTGATAGCGAATTCGATCAGCGCTATCGCACGGCATAATCGGTGGTTCTTGGCCATGCGGGTCAAGCGTCGTGGAAGAGGCTGACGCCCCATGTCGAAACGGTCGTCTGGCAACTAGAATGGCCGGATTACCTCAGAATCTCGCTTGAAAGTTGCTCGAATGGCCGGGTAATCGCAGTTGGTGGCCAATATGGCCAGGAAAAACCAGCAAAGGGCAGCCCTGTCCGCCTTGCAACGCAGTGCTCGGGCACTGAGCCGCGAAGAGGTCGAAGCACGGATGAGGTTCAGCGTTTGCGAGCGTGATGCAATATCCATCGCCTTGACATCTGATGCATGATGCGTGATGCTGATTCGATGCGAACCACGCTGAATCTTGACGACGATATTCTCTGGGCTGCGCGGGAACTGGCCGCACTGCGCGGCGTGCCCGTGGGGCGCGTCGTGTCGGACCTGGCGAGAAGCGCGCTGACCCCGCAAGCCGATCACATCGAAATGCGAAATGGCGTTCCGCTCCTGACGCAAGGCGCCGACGCCCGGCCCGTTTCGCTCGCGGTCGTGAACGCGCTGAGAGATGATGAGCCTTGACCGCCCTGCTCGACGTCAATGTGCTGATCGCGCTTTTCGATCCTGCGCATATTCACTATGAAGCTGCTCATGCCTGGTTCGGAGGCCCCTCGCGCGGCCTGTGGGCCACCTGCCCACTGACTGAAAGCGGCTTCGTGAGAATCGTGGCCAACCCGAACTATCCCGGAAACCGGACGACCGTCGCCGACGCCACGGCACGTTTGAGCGTCTTGTGCGACTCAGGTGACCACGTGTTCTGGCCCGACTCGCTTTCCGTCCGGGAACGCGAACGAATCGCCGCGGAGTCGATTCGGGGCTACCGCCAGATTACCGACGTTTATCTGTTGGCGCTGGCCACCCGGAACGACGGTGTCCTCGTCACCTTCGACGATTCGATTCCGATCGAAGCAGTTCCGGGCGCACGCCCCGACCGGATCATGACGCTGCGATCGGACGACCGGAGTACGCCTACCGGGTAAGAGATGGGACGCGATGCGCGTGCCGATGGATGAAAGCCGAACAGGTGGACTTCCATGCGGGTCAGCGCGTTTCTGGATTCAAATCGCGCCGAGCGCCTCCCTCAACCGCACCATCGCGTAAGTGTCCCGCTCGCAGTACGCGCGCAGATTGGCGAATGTGCGCTCACGTTCCTCGTGATCCTCGTTGGCAAGCGCCAACGTGTATTGAACCGATGCCATCGTACCCTCGGCGATTTCCAGATCGTCGTAGCCCACGCCCGACGCCAGATCTCGTTCGTAGGTGTCGTACCAGAGCTTGAGGTGACATTGGCTGCCGGAGATGAAACGCGACTTGGACAGGCTTGGTTCGGACATGGTTCGACGTCAGTTGCGGTGATGGTGGTAGAGGTGTCTGCACGGCGAAGCGTACCGAGGTACTGCGTCAACGGCGGACGTACCACTGTGACCGCAAGAGCTGGTCGACAGCAGGCGTAACGATAGTCGCTGGCGTCCCTCGCATCCATACCGAACGCGTTCGCCGTCGCAATCAAATAACATTCGAGTTCCCGGCCACGAAATGAACAAATCCCCCATGCGTAAGGCGCCCGTGCTCAAGGATCTCGTGCTCGTCGGCGGCGGGCACAGCCATGTGGCCGTGGTCAAGGCCTTCGGCATGAAACCGCTGCCCGGAGTGCGCGTCACGCTCGTCAGCCGCAACAGCCGCACGCCGTACTCGGGCATGCTGCCGGGACTGATCGCCGGGCGCTATTCGGCCGAGGAAGCGCATATCGACCTCGTGCCGCTGTGCCGCTTTGCCGGCGCACGTTTCATCGGCGCCGAGGTCAACGGTGTCGACGCCGCCAGCAACACGGTCCGCTTCGCCGACCGGCCGCCGCTGCCTTACGACGTCTTGTCGATCAACAGCGGTTCTACACCCTCGTTGCTCGAGGGCGGCGACATTTCCGATGTCGTGGTCCCCGTCAAGCCGATCGACCGGTTCCTGGAACGCTGGGAAGCGCTGGTCGAGCGCGTTCGCCACCGCATGGAGACAACGCGGATCGCCGTCGTTGGCGGTGGGGCAGGTGGCGTGGAACTTGCGCTCTCGGTCGAGCATCACCTCTCGTCGCTGGGCATGTCGACGTGCGTGGAACTGCTCACGGCGGATGCCGAGATACTGCCAACCCACAATCGCGGCGTGCGCCGGCGCTTTGGCCGCATCCTGTCCCGGCGTGGCATCGAGGTGCACACGGACAGCCGGATCGTGGCAGCGTTCCCGGGCGGGCTGCGCACGCAGGACGGCGACGAGTTTCCGTTCGATGAGGTTCTCTGGGTGACGCACGCGGCAGCGGCGCCCTGGTTCGTCGACTCCGGTTTCGATGTCGATGGCGAGGGTTTCCTGCTCGTCGATGCCACCCTTCAGTCGACATCGCATCCGGGAATCTTCGGCGCGGGCGACGCTGCCGCGATGCGCGACGATCCGCGGCCGAAGTCCGGCGTATTCGCGGTGCGCCAGGGCCGTCCCCTGGCGCGTAACCTGCGCAAGGCCCTGCTCGGGCAGCCGCTCGTTGCCTATCGGCCGCAGCGGGAGTTCCTGAGCCTGATCGGCACGGGCGAGCCGTACGCGGTCGCCTCGCGCGGCAGGTGGTCGGCCGAAGGTCAGTGGGTATGGAACTGGAAGGACCGGATCGACCGGCGGTTCATGGACAAATATCAACGCCTGCCGGCAATGAGCGATGCGCAGCCCGGAAAGATACCGCCGGAACTCGGCGAGGACCCGATCAGCGGCGCAAGGGGCGACGCGATGCGCTGCGGCGGCTGCGGCGCAAAGGTCGGAGCGGAAACGCTGCAGGCCGCGCTCGCCGGCATCGAGCCCGTCAATCGCCCGGATGTCGTCGTCGGGCTGGAGGCGCCCGACGACGCCGCGCTCGTCTCGGTGCCCGCCGACAGGCTCTCGGTGCTGTCTGTAGATGCCTTCCGGCCGATGATCGAGGATCCCTGGCTTTTCGGGAAGATCACGGCCAACCACTGCCTCAACGACCTCTTCGCGATCGGCGCCGAGGCGCAGACCGCGATGACGATCGTGACGCTGCCGCTCTGGCGCGAACGCAAGCTCGCCGAGGAGCTCAGGCAGATGCTCGCGGGCGCGCTCGAGGTTTTCGCGGCCGAGGGCGCCGCGCTCGTCGGCGGGCACACGAGCGAAGGCGCGGAGCTCAGCCTCGGGTTTTCGGTCACCGGCCTGATCGATCGCGACTGCGCGCTGCTGAAGCGCGGCATGCAGGCCGGGGATGTGCTGATCCTGACCAAGGCGATCGGCACCGGTGCGATCTTCGCCGCCGACATGCGCGCAAGGGCGAAGGGGGTCTGGGTGGATGCGGCGCTTGAATCCATGTTGCAGTCGAATGCCGCCGCGGCAACCTCCCTGCACGCGCACGGCGCACGCGCCTGCACGGATGTCACGGGCTTCGGCCTGTTCGGCCATCTGCTCGAAATGGTCGGCGACGATCGGTTGACCGTAACGCTCAATGCCGATGCGCTGCCGCTGCTCACCGGTGCGGTCGAATCGATCCGCGCCGGATTCGCGTCGAGCCTGCAGCCGGATAACGAACGTCTGGCCCGGCGCGCCGACGTCGCACCGGAACTCGTTTCCCATCCGAACTATCCGTTGCTGTTCGATCCGCAGACGGCCGGTGGCTTGCTGGCGGCGGTCCCGGCGGCGGCCGTCGAAAGCTGTATCCGGGAGCTCAACGCGCTCGGCTACGAACGCACGGCCGCGATAGGGACTGTCACGCCAGGCCCGCGAACGCGTCGCGCCACGATCGCTCTGCGAAGCTGAAGATTCATGAGCCACTCCGTCCGCACCCATCTTCGCCTCGCGATCGATGCCTACGACGACAGCATCCGCAAGTTCATCCCGGGTTACGAAGAGGGATTGAAACGCGCCGCGGAGGAAATCGCCGCGATCCGCCCGGATCTCGTCCTCGATCTCGGCGCAGGGACGGGCGCACTGGCTGAAGCCATCCTGGAACATGACGAGGTCGGTTGCGTTCAAGCCATCGACATCGATCCGGAAATGCTGGCCAGGGCGCGCGTCAGGCTCAAGCGATTCGGCGCCCGTGCGCGTTTGAGCGAGAGTTCCTACGACGATCCGCTCCCCGAGTGTGACGCGGTGGCGACTTCGCTGGCCTTGCATCACATTCCCACGATGGAAGGGAAACTCGCCGCATACGAGAGGATTCACCGGGCATTGCGCCCCGGCGGAATCTTCGTGAACGCCGATGTGACCGTCAGCGCACACCCCGAGGCGCGCGAGCGGACCTACCGGCTATGGGCGGCCCACCTGGTTTCGTGCGGCATAGACGAAAAACGCGCTTACGAGCACTTCGACGAATGGTCGGAAGAGGACAGCTACTTCCCGCTCGATGACGAACTTGCCGCCATGCGCGCAGCCGGATTCCATGCCGAGTGTTTGTGGCTCGATCGACCGAACACGCTTCTGCTGGGACGCAAGGATTGAATCGGCCGGCGCCTCAGTGCGTCATCGAGTAGATCAGGTAGTTCACGGCGAAGCGATAGGCGAGCGCCGTCATCGGTTCGGGATACCACGGATCGTCGGCGTGTTCCCAGGCATCGCCCATGTCCATGTTGAAGTTGATCGCGACCATGAGCTGGCCGTCGTCGTCGAAGATGCCCCGCCAGCGAGGGACGAGGTTGCGCCGCTGCCCGCCGCGCCCCGGGATCTGCGTGCGCTGATCGAGATCGTAGAGGACATGCAGCAGCTCGTGGTCCTCGGGCAGGTCGACGATCGGCCGGTCGGGGAACACGCGCAGCATCGAATCGGTGAATATCGACCACTCGTATTCGCCCCAGAAGTCGTCGACCATGAGGAAGCCGCCGCGCTCCAGGTACTCCCGGAGCAGGGCCGCTTCCTGGTCGTTCAGGTACCACTGGCCGACCTCGACCGCGTATAGCCACGGGTAATCGAAAACGCGGTCGTCGTTGAGCGTGATGAGGCGGCCGCCTCCGCCGGACCAGTCGACCTCGGCGCCGTCCACGCGCGTCAGCCGGTTGACGCCCTGCATGAGGTGGTACTCCGCGTCGGCGTAGTCCGTTCGCCACCCCGCACCCCATCGGCCGGCTCTTGCGTTGTTGTACACGAGCCGGGCGAAGTGAAATTCCGACGTGGGATCCCCTTCGATTCGCGCGTCGCCGGACTGACTCAGGGCCGAGCTGAACCACAGCGACGCGGCAAGCACGAAACCGGCCGCCACGGCCATCGCAGCGCGCATGACCGGGCGGGCTTTCACGGCAGCTTCCTCGTGTTCGTCCGTTGACTCAGGTTTCCGACCTCCGCAAGGGCGGGACGATTATGACACCGGCAAGCGTGACCTGGCCAACCTCGAGTGCGCGTCGAACCGGATTCGGTACGGGACATCGAATTCGAGGCGCGCGAGGACTTGCCGTTGCCCGATCCAAGTGCGCTCAGAAACCCAGATTCGGTGCGGGACATCGATGCGGCGGATGGGTATGGTTCGGCGTTTACGCGATGTCCTGCACCACGGGGAAAGCCATGCTCAATGAACACTCGATTTCGGAAGGGTACGGTGAATTTGCACGCGATGCCCAGCGGACCGGGAGACGCCACGCCGATTCGGCCGAACTCGCGCTCGACCCGGGAATAGCCTTCGGAGGCGCTCGACCATGAAGAACATCGTCATCTGCTGCGACGGCACCGGCAACGAATACGGGCGCAACAACACCAACGTCGTCGACGCTTACGTACTGGTCGAGAAGGACGACGGACAGGTCGCTTACTACGATCCCGGCATCGGCACGGGCGGCTGGGAGTATCACGAGGAGGACGGATCGCTGCGCGCGCTCGGCGACCAGGCCACGGGATACGGTCTGCAGACGAACGTCGAGGATGCGTACCGCTATCTCATGGGCAGCTACGAGGACGGCGATCTCGTGTACCTGTTCGGCTTCAGCCGCGGGGCGTTCACCGTGCGCTCCCTGGCCGGAATGCTTCACAAGTGCGGCTTGCTTGACGAGGGTCACGGCAATCTCGTCGAGTACGCCTCGAAAATCTACAACACCGCCGACAACGAGGATGTCGCTCAGGGCTTCCGCGAGGCCTTCGGGCGGCGCTGTCCCGTCCGTTTCATCGGTGTCTGGGACACTGTCGAATCGCTTGTGCTGCATGCCGGCAAACGGTTTCACGATGCGAGACTCAACCCCGATGTCTCGTTCGCCTATCACGCGCTCGCGATCGACGAGAAACGGCGGGATTTCGCGCCGTTTCCATGGGACGAGGCGAACGCGGCTGACGGTCAGACGATCGAGCAGGTCTGGTTCGCCGGCTGCCACGCCGACGTCGGCGGGTGGTTCGACGAGCGCGGCCTGTGTCACATCACGCTGCACTGGATGCTCGACAAGGCCATGGGCTGCGGACTGCATGTTAAGGAGGACGCACTCGCCGCGCGCCGCACGGACCCGTACGATCTGATTCACCAGTCCTTTACCGGATTCTGGAAGGTGCGCGGCAAATACACGCGCAGGATTCCGCAAGGAGCGAAAATCCATGCGAGCGTGGTCGAGCGCATGAACAACCCGGTCAGCCGCTACGTGCCATCCAACCTCTCATCCACCCGCTCAGCCGACTTGTGGGAGAAGTACGAGATCGTCGAGTGAAGGCGGGTTGCTCCGATTGCAGGCGCGGAAGTTCTTCGGGCGGCGGTCACGGCAATCGGAAAGGCTCGCGACTGCAGGCTGGCAGTCCCGCCGGATGATGAGATCAGCCGTCTTTGGCGAGACGGTTGTTCGCCCCATGCTCCTGGGGAAGATCAGGTTTGCCGACGCATTCGAAGCTGCAGATAGCGCTCCAGCGCATCCTGCCACGGGGCCATTGCGCCGAACGCCCCCACGGCCTTCGAATTGTCGAGCACGCTGTAACGCGGCCGCCTGGCGCGCGACGGATAGTTGCTGGTGGAGCAGGGCGCCACCGTTGCTTCGATGCCGGCGCCGCGCACGATAGCCCGCGCGAACTCGAACCAGGTCGCGGATCCCGAGTTGACGATGTGATAGCAACCCGGGTCGCAGCCCTCCGTCACCATGCGGACCAGGACGCGAGCGACATCGGCGCTTGAGGTCGGTGACATCGTCCGGTCGTCCACGATGCGTAGCGAGCCTGTTCCTCGGGCGTTGCCGATGACGGTATTGACGAAATTGCCGCCCCGGCCGCCGATTCCGGCCGCACCGAACAGGGACGCGGTGCGCACGACCACGACATCGTCGTGGGCATCGCCCGCCAGCGTTTCGCCGAGCGCCTTTGACTCGCCGTAGACGTTGACCGGCGCGACGGGCGCATTTTCGGGCAGCGGCCGGTCGCGCGAGCCGTCGCCGCCGAATACGTAATCCGTGCTGATGTGGATGAGACGCGCCTCCCTGGCCGCGCCTAGCTCGGCCAGCGAGCGAACCGCGTGCGCATTGACGGCGAAGGCGCTCCCGGCATCGTCCTCCGCCGCATCGACCTCCGTAAACCCGGCGCAGTTCAAGAGAACGTCGAAGCTCCGGTCGCCGAGCACGCGCTCGGCTTCTCCGGGAACCGCGATATCGAGGTCGGCGCGCGGCAGCGGTTGCAGTTCGAACGGTTCGCCGGCCGCCGCATGGGCGCGGCGCACGGCGTGCCCGAGTTGACCGTCGGGGCCGAGCAGTACTACCCGCAATGCCATGCGATGTAAATGACAGTCATGCCTTGCGGCATCTGCCCGCTAGCCATGACTTTGTTGCAGTCAAGGTCATCCGACCGGGACCATCCCTCGGGCGTCCCGTTTGCCGGGATCGGGCGGGGATGGCGGAGGTGGACGGGAATCGAACCCGCCGCCCGGGATTACCGCGCCACTGGTTTTGAAGACCAGGGGAGTCACCAGACTCCATTCACCTCCATACGGCTCGCGATTGCGCGACTCGGCGGCGGGCTCGACTCAACGGTCGCTCACGCACCGTAGATCGTCAACGTGCACTCCAGCAACGATCTCTGATGTCGCGTAGCTGGCATTCTACCTGCCAGTTAGCCCGCAGACGTGGATTGCCAACGTTGCGTTGATGCTGCAGTGCCCGTTAACTGGTTGATTCAGCGTCGATTTCCCCATGCGGCGCCAGACCGTGCTCACTGCTGCCGCAAGCGTCGCAGGTTGCCGAGCCGCACGGTAACACCGACCGCGTCGAGATGCTCCATGACGGGCACGACGTACTTGCGTGTCGAATCGAGCATATCGCGCACCTGCGACAGGGCGAACTGTTCCGGATAAGGATACTGTGCCTTGATCTGTGCCTCGACATCCCGCAGGACCGCCGCATGCAGGACGATGTTCGAGCCGCGTTCGTATGTCCTGAGCCTGACGAGCTGGCCGCTGTCGAGCAGGAGCTGGAAGAGCTTGCGCCTGGTGCGGTCGTTGCCCATTACGCCTGCCGGTGGCGGCGGCTGGATTCCGCTGTCCAGAAACATCCGCTCGATCCGGTCGGAGACCGTCCGTTCATGTTCGGAGAGGCCCGCGAGGGGATCGAAGCCCGTGACGCGAAGCATGCCCCGGTCGGACTCGATCCTGCCGGCCGATCCGAGTCCGGCGAGCGCCTGCCGGACGACCTCTTCGGGCGGCGAGTCCTCGAGCGCCGAGCGCAGGCTGCCGGCCGTGAGGCCGCGCTGTTGAGGGTTCGCCTCATGAAAAGCTTCGAGCGCTGCGATGAGCCGTTCGGTAAGTGAATCGAAGGCGGCGCGTTCGACGAGCGTGTCGTCGTCGATCAGCACGGCGTCGAGTTCACCGGCCACCGGGTCGAGCGCGTCGTCGGCGAGCCCCAGACGCTCGGCGGCTTCGTCGGTGTCGACACCCTGTGTGCCGGCCTCTGCCAGCAGTTTCGACAGGATCTCGACGGGGTCGCCGCCCGCGGTTGCCCGGAGGCGGCTCGTGACCGATTCGTCGAAGCGCCGGTGCCGTCTCGCGTTGACTTCGAGTATTCGGCCGCCGCCGATCGTGCGCATCGGCGAGTAACTGCGGATCAGGAAACGTTCTCCGGCATGCGTTGCGATATCGCGGTCGCAGCGAAGCTGCACGAGCGCCGTGCCGCCGGGTTCGAGTTCCCGCTTGTCGAGCAGGCGGATTCTCGCCATGGCTTCGGTCGTCCCGATCAGCAGGCGCACTGCGGTGCTGTTCCTGAGCGGTTCCTCGTGGTGATCGAGCAGGTCGAGCTCGGCGTTGATGCGCCGCGTCGGCGTCAGGAGGCCAGGTGAGGCGAGCGTGTTGCCGCGCCTGACGTCTTCGCGCTTCACGTTGCGCAGATTGACTGCGACTCGCTGTCCAGGATGTGCCTCCGTCGTGCCGCTGCCGTGGATCTGCAGCGCGCGCACTGTGGCCGGCACGCCACCCGGCATGATCTCGACGCGGGCGTTGCTGCGCAGTGTGCCGCCGCGCAGCGTTCCCGTCGCGACGAGTCCGAATCCCCGCATCGTGAATACGCGGTCCAGGGGCAGGTAGAAGTCCCGTCCGTCCGGCCGATCGACCGGCATCTGGAGCGCCTCGAGTTCGGTCCTGAGGTCGTCGAGCCCAAGCCGGCGGTTCGCCGAGGTCACGACGACGGGCGCGGATTCGAGCTGCGTCCCATGGACGAAGGCGCCAATTCGTTCGATTGTCTGCTCAAGCTCCTGCGCCGACACGAGATCAGCCTTGCTGATGACGACGATGCCGCGGTCGACGCCGAGCAGTCGCGCGATATCGAAGTGCTCGCGGGTCTGCGGCATGATGCCCTCGTTCGCGGCGACGAGCAGGATGATGCCGTCGACCCCGGTGGCGCCCGAAATCATCGCTCGAACGAAGTCTTCGTGACCCGGAACGTCAATGAGATCGATGATCCCATCAGTAGTCTCGATCCATGAGAAACCGAGCACGATCGACAGGCCGCGTTCCTGTTCCTCCTTGAGCCGATCCGTCTCGATGCCGGTCAGAGCCCGGACGAGCGCGGTCTTGCCGTGGTCGACGTGGCCGATCACGCCAAGCGTAAGCTGGGCGGTCACGCCAGAGTCTCGGCTGTCGCGTCGGCGCTTTCGCGGGGCCGGTACGCGACGAGACTGTCGATCACGACGAGCGCGGGGCAGGCTGTCACGCTACGAGCTCTGCGATCGCGGCGATGAGTTCGCCGGTTTCCTCCGGCGCTACGGTTCTCAGATCGAGTGTCAGCACGTCGTTGGCGATACGGCCGATGACGGCGGGGTCGCGAGCGCGAAGCTTGCTTGTGAGTTCCGCGGCGCTGACGTTATCGGCCGCAATTCGAATGATCTTTGTCGGAATCTCGCTCATCGGCAGCGCGCCGCCGCCCGCAAAACTCACGCCGTCGGCGAGTTCGCAGCGCAATCCGGCCCGTCCGGAAAGTTCTTCCGTGACGCGTCTCGAACGCGATTCCACGCTCGCCTTCGATTCGCCGATCATGCGCAGCACAGGCACCTGCGCCATGGGGTCGTGCGGCGGCAGGTACAGGCGCAGCGTGGCTTCGAGCGCGGCGAGCGATAGCTTGTCGATCCTGAGTGCGCGCGCCATGGGCCTGCGCCTGACGGTCTCGACGAGATCGGCGCGGCCGACGACGATGCCGGCCTGCGGTCCGCCGAGCAGTTTGTCGCCGCTGAAGGTCACGAGATCGACACCGCCGGCGATGCTGTCGGCGACCGTCGGCTCGGTCTCGAAACCCGGTGCGGCGATGTCGATCAGGCTGCCGCTGCCGAGATCCTGAACGAAAACGAGACCGCGCTGAGCGGCCAGACCCGCAAGTTCGGCCAGGGTCGGCTTGGCCGTGAAACCGACGACACGGAAATTGCTCGGATGGCTTGCCAGCAGGATGCGAGTCTCGTCGGTCACGGCGGACTCGTAGTCGGCCAGCGACGTCTTGTTCGTCGTTCCGACCTCCGCCATGATCGCGCCACTCTCGGCGATCACGTCGGGCATTCGGAACGAGCCCCCGATCTCGATGAGTTCGCCGCGCGAGATGACGACTTCCCGGCGGTTGGCGAACGCGTGCAGCACGAGCATGAGCGCGGCGGCACAGTTATTGACCACCAGCGCCGCTTCAGCGCCCGTGAGCCCGGTCAGCAGGGCTTCGACATGGGTTTGCCGCGAACCGCGTTTGCCCGTTTCGAGATCGAACTCGAGATTGGAGTAGCCCTCCGCGACGCGCTCGATCGCGGCGATTGCCTCCGGCGCGAGCGGCGCCCGGCCCAGGTTCGTGTGTACGACGATGCCCGTCGCGTTGATCGTCCGCTCGAGGCTGTGCTGCCTGCGGGCAACGAGGTCGGCGCGCAGCAGTTCGGCATACGCGCTGCTCTCGAACTCGGGCAAGCTGGTCGCGCCGTTGCCGACATCGCGACGGATCCGTGCGAGGCGCGCGCGCATGACGGCCAGCACCTCGGGACGCGAGAACTCCGCGCAGAGCGCGGCGCCCGATTCCGATGCGAGCCACTTGTCGACGGCGGGGAGTTGTCTCAGCACAGTGCGTGACATTGCATTCCGGTTCGCTGTTTCGGGCGTCATTCTAGCCTGCACGTCCATCCGAGAGCCGGGAGGCTGGCGCGGTTGTTGCGGGCAGGCGCACTATCGGTCGCTTGAGACACGCGGTAAATACGTCCCTGTACGCTCCGCGCGCGCATCCCTGCGCGCGAGGGTCTCAAGCGACCGATAGTGCGCCTGCCCTTGCGCTTGCGGCAGGCCAGGCCCACATGTGTCTTTGCAGATGTTGACATGATCGTGCCGGTTTTGGCGCTCCAACGGCCCGTGATAGGCTCGCGCGCACTGCGTGGAGGTGCGAAGGGCAGGGCGATGAGGGCATTTCCGGCGTTTGCCGGCGCGATCGTTTTGGGACTAGTTCTGGCGGCGCCCGGCACTGCCCAGGACGCGCCGGACGAGACGCTCCTGCTCGGCACGATCGACTTCCCGACTTCCGGATCGGCAGAGGCGCAAGACGAGTTCGTCACGGGCGTGCTGGCGCTGCATAGCTTCTGGTACGAGGAGGCACGCGATCGCTTCGTTGCCGCACAGGCGCTCGATCCCGGGTTCGGCATGGCCTGGTGGGGCGAGGCCATGACGCACGACAACGCCCTGGGGACCGTTCCCGGCGATGCCAACGAGATTCTCGGCGCCGAAGTCGTCGCGCGCATGGACGAGCTCGATGCAGCCAGTGAGCTTCGATGGAGCGAGCGCGAGCGCGCTTACGCGAACGCGGTCAGGCGGCGGTTCGCGGTGGGCCTGCCGGCCGGCACGCGGCGCGAGGACTACGCCGCCGCGATGGACGAGCTCGCGAACGAGTATCCCGAAGACGACGAAGCCGCTGCGTTCGCGTCGCTTGCGCTGCTCGCGCTACCGGGATTCGACCGCGAGCAGGCATTGCACGTCGTCGCTGCCGCAAGCCGGCTCGAGGAAGTCTACGAACGCAACCGCGAACACCCCGGCGCGCTGCACTACCTGCTGCACGCCTACGACACGCCCACGTTCGCGCTTATGGGCCTGCGCCAGGCGCGCGTCTACGCGCGGATCGCTCCTGCATCGTCACACGCCCTGCACATGCCGAGCCACATCTTCCGCCACCTGGGTATGTGGACCGAGGTGGCAGCCTCGAACGAGGACTCTTATCAGGCATCGCTGCGCTGGCAGGAACGCACGGGACGGCCGCTGCATACCCGCGATTTCCATGCGCTCGACTGGCTGCTCGACGCTTATCTCAGGCTCGAACGCTTCGATGACGCCAGCCGCGTCATGGACGAACTCGATGCGGTCGAAGCGGCGATACGCGCCCGTCAGGAGGAATGGGGGCAGTTCCTGGAGATCGCTGCGACCATGCGCGCCTATTACGATTCGATCGTGCGCGAGTGATGCGACATCGGCGCCGGCAGCCCGTGGCTCGACGCTCCGGAAGCGCTGCGGTGCTGGCGACGCAAGCCGTCGTCAACGGTTGTCCTGCCGTGAAGCGCGGGCGTTCGGCGGGCCGATTTCGGCAGGCTTGCGAGGATCGCCGTCTGCAATCGCTTGCGGGCCGCCATCGCTGTGCCACGTACGCGGCAAGTGTGGCATTATTGGGCGCGAAACGCGCTCGCTGATGGGGATAAGTAGCATGTTCACCAATACGTTTACGCAGCTCTACCGCCTGCTTGCCGCCTGTCTGCTCGCCGTCGCGCTGGCCGCCTGCTCGCAGGATGCCGAAATGCCGGACTCGTCAGGCGATGTCGAAGCCGAGGCAGGCAGCGAGGCCGCAGACGAGGCCGTTGCGGACGAGGCCGCGGCTGAACCCGAGCCTTACGTCTTCGACCGGCCGTTCGTCGCGCCGAGCCCGCCGCTCACCGACCTGGTCGGTCGTGGCGAATACCTCGTCGAGGGCATTGCCGGGTGCGGAAACTGTCATTCCGGCCGCGACGAGACCGGCGAGTTGGTCGAGGGTCTCGAATACGCGGGCAACTTCGTCATCGAGGAGCCGATCTTCACGGCTTACGCGCCGAACATCACGCCGGACCCGGAGACCGGTATCGGCAACTGGACCGACGAGCAGATCGAGCGGGCGATCCGCGAGGGCATCAGGGAGGACGGCACGCTCATGGGGCCGCCGATGGCCTTCGCCTACTACCAGGACATCTCGAGCACCGACATGGCGGCGATCATCGCCTATCTGCGCTCCGTGCCCGCCGTTAACCGCGAGGTTCCAGAATCGATAATCAACATGGAACTGCCGCCCGCCTGGGTCGAGCCCGTCACGGAGCCCGTGCCGGATATCCCGCCCAGCGACCGGCTCGCCTACGGCCGCTACCTGACGCACACGATCGGCCATTGCACGCAGTGCCATACCCCGCTCGCCGAAGAGAGCATCGGGGACTTCTCGCGCATCGGTTCCGGCATGAACCTCTACCCGGCGCCGTTCGGTTTCGAGTGGTCGGCGCTCGCGGCGAACATCACGCAGCACGAAACACTCGGAATCGGCGCGTGGACGGATGACGAGATCAAGCGCGCCATCGTCTACGGCATCAGCCGCGACGGCCGCGAACTGCTGCCGTTCATGGGCTACTCGTACTACGAGAAAGTTTCCGACGAGGATCTGGATCTGATCGTCGAGTACGTCAAGACGTTCCCGCCGTCGGTCGCCGAGGCTCCGGTCGCGGAAGAGCACTGAGCATCGTAAGGCGCGGCGCCGGCCTCGGAGGGGCCGGCGTCGTGCGATCGTCAGTAATCGGAAGGGTCGCGGAAGCGGCCCTCGGTCGTTTCCGGAAGCGTTCTGGAGCCGCGGGCCGGGCGCCCGAGTCAGGTGGCGCGGGACTCGCGGGAGTCGAAGTGGCTGTTCAAACCTCCGCGCTGCGAAGTCTGAGCGCGTTGGCGATCACCGAGACGGAACTCAGACTCATCGCCGCCGCAGCGATCATCGGGCTCAGCAAGACGCCGAACAGCGGATACAGCACGCCGGCGGCGATCGGCACGCCGAGTGCGTTGTAGCCGAAAGCGAAGAACAGGTTCTGCCTGACGTTGTGCATCGTCATGCGGCTCAGGCGCCGCGCCCTGACGATCGCGCGCAGATCGCCCTTGACGAGCGTGACGGAAGCGCTCTCGATGGCGACATCCGTTCCGGTCCCCATCGCGATGCCGACATCGGCGAGCGCGAGCGCGGGCGCGTCGTTGATCCCGTCGCCCGCCATGGCAATCACGGAATCGGTCTTGAGCCGCTTGACGACGTCGGCCTTTCGCCCGGGCATGAGTTCGGCCTCGACCTCGTCGATCGACAGTTCCTTCGCAACGGCCTCGGCGGTGGTGCGGCTGTCCCCTGTCAGCATGACGATTCGCAGGCCGTCTTCCTGCAGGGCGCGGATCGCTTCGGCTGCATGCGGCTTGATCGGATCGGCGACGCCCATGAGTCCGGCGGCTTGCCCGTCCGCGGCGACGAACATCACGGTCTCGCCTTCGCGGCGCAGCGCTTCGGCGCGCTCGCCGAGATCGCCGAAGTCGATCCCGAGTTTGTCCATCATCGCCTTGTTGCCGAGTGCGACCCTGGCGCCGTCAACGCGGCCCAGGACGCCCCGGCCCGGGCGGGCGCGAACCTGCTCGGGTTCGACGAGTTTCGCGCCCCGGTCCTCGACCCCGGCGACGATCGCTCCGGCCAGCCGATGTTCGCTGCCGCGCTCGAGGCTCCCGGCGAGGACGAGCAGCCGCTGGTAATCCATGCCTTCGGCCGGCACTACGGTCACCAGTGACGGCTGCCCCTCCGTCAGCGTGCCGGTCTTGTCGATGAGGAGCGTATCGACGCGGCCGAGGAGTTCGATGGCTTCGGCGTTCCTGAACAAGACGCCGAGCGTCGCGCCGCGGCCGGTCGAGGCCATGATTGCCATTGGCGTCGCAAGCCCGAGCGCGCACGGGCAGGCGATGATGAGCACGGCTACCGCGCTGAGCAGCCCGTAGGCCAGGCGGGATTCCGTGCCGACCAGGGCCCAGACCACGAAGGCGGCGATGGCAACGGCGATGACCGCCGGTACGAACCAGCTTGCCACGACGTCCGCAAGCCGTTGAATCGGCGCACGGCTGCGTTGCGCTTCGGCGACCATCGCGACGATACGCGCAAGCATCGTGTCCGCACCGACTTTCTCGGCCCGCATCGTGAGCGATCCCGTGCCGTTGACCGTCGCGCCGACGAGCGCATCGCCCGGGCCCTTGTCGACCGGCAGCGGCTCGCCGCTGACCATCGACTCGTCGACCGCGCTCGCACCCTCGAGGACCACGCCGTCAACGGGCACTTTCTCGCCCGGTCGCACGCGCAGCCGGTCGCCGGCCTTGACGGAGTCGAGCGGAACGTCCTCCTCCGATCCGTCGTCGCGAATCCGGCGCGCCGTGTGCGGCGCCAGCTCAAGCAGTTGCCGGATTGCCGAGCCCGTACGGTCGCGGGCGCGCAGTTCGAACACCTGCCCGAGCAGAACGAGCGTGACGATGACGGCGGCGGCCTCGAAGTAGACGGCAACCTCTCCCGATGCGCCGCGGAACGATTCCGGGAAGATGCCCGGCAAGAGCGCCGCGACGACGCTGTAGGCGTAGGCGACGCTCACGCCGAGGCTGATCAGCGTGAACATGTTCAGGCTCTGGTTGCGGATCGACGCGTAGGCGCGCAGATGGAACGGCCAGGCGAGCCACGCGCAGACCGGCGTCGCGAGCGCAAACTCGACCAGCGCGCGGACGACGGGGGACATGAACGCCGAGACGGGTTGGCCCGGCAGCAGATCGCCCATGGCGACGATCGCGAGCGGCACGGTCAGCGCGGCCGCGATCGCGAAGCGCCGCGACATGTCGGCCAGTTCGGTGTTGTCGCCATCGCCGATACGGGGCGTAAGGGGTTCGAGTGCCATGCCGCATGCCGGACAGTCTCCCGGAACGGACTCGACAAGCTCGGGATGCATGGGGCAAGTCCATTCCGTCGTCGCTGAACGCGTTGGCGTCGTGACTTGCTCGAGCGCCATGCCGCAGGACGGGCAGCTCCCGGGCCCAGGCTCCGCGACCTCCGGATGCATCGGGCAGGTCCACTCGGCCGCTGCGGTCCTGGCGTGCTCTTGTGCCATGGTCAGGTCTCTTCGCCCATCGCCTCGTTGACGAGTTCAATCCAGTGCCTTACGGGCAGCTCAGCCGCGCTCTCCATGTGAAGCTGGCAGCCGACGTTGGCCGTCGCGATCAGATCGGGCCGGTCAGCGGACAGCGCCGCAAGCTTTTTGCCGAGTAGTGTGCGGCTTAGCGAGGGTTCGAGCAACGAGTACGTGCCGGCGGACCCGCAACACAGATGGGGGTCCTTCGTTGCTGCAAGCTCGAAGCCCGAATCCGTCAGGATCGTCTCGACGACGCCGCCGAGCTTCTGGCCGTGCTGCAATGTGCAGGGGCAGTGAAACGCGACTTTCGATGGCGGAGGGTCGAGCCTGAGCGGTGCGAGGTCTTCAGTGCGCAGGATCTCGCTGATGTCCTTGCCCAGCGCCGCAACCCGCGCGGCCTTTTCGGCGTAGGCGGGGTCGCCGGCGAGCAGCTCGCCGTAGTCCTTGATCATCGGCGCGCAGCCCGACGCCGTGATCGCGATGGCTTCGGCGCCACGCGCGATGCCGGGCCACCAGGCATCGATGTTTCGCCTGGCGTAGCGAAGCGCGGCCCGATGGTCGCCGAGGTGGTAGGCAAGCGCGCCACAGCAGCCGGCGCCGGGAACGCTTTCAAGCGCGATGTCGAGCCCGGCCAGCACGCGCCCTGCGGCTTCGTTGGTATGGGGTGTCGCCACAGCCTGGACGCAGCCATCGAGCACCAGCATCCTGCGCGGCCGGGTCTCGGCGGAGCTGGTCGAGGACGCGGAGTCTCGGTCGGCGCTCGTCCTGATGTTGCCTGGCGTCGCGGACGATCTTCGGCGTCGCGGCGGGATCTTCGCGCGTAGCGGAGCGGGGAGAACGGGTCGGAGCAGTTGGCCGACGAAGAGGAGAGTTCCGAACCGCCGCCGATGGGGCACGATGAGCTTGAGCAGCCACCGCGCGAGCCGTTGCCGCACGGGTCGCCTGACCTGCCGTTCGATGAGATCCCGACCGATGTCGAGCAAGCGGCCGTACTGCACGCCTGACGGGCACGTCGTCTCGCAGTTCCGGCAGGTCAGGCAACGGTCGAGATGGGTCTGCGTGCGTGTCGTGACGTCGTAACCTTCGAGCAGTTGCTTGATCAGGTAGATACGGCCGCGCGGGCCGTCGCGTTCGTCGCCGAGTTCGAGGTAGGTCGGGCAGGTCGCGTTGCAGAAGCCGCAATGCACGCAGGAGCGCAGGATCGCGTCGGCCGTGTCGATCCCCGGCAGGTCGGCGTATTCGGGTGCGATGCGCGTCTGCATGCGGCTGCCTTCACGTCCTCCCGACGACGGGAATCCTTTCGCGATCCCGGTTTGCCTGTCGTGCCTGCATACGACCGGTGCTACATCCAGCCATAAAGCCGTCCTGGATTCAGGATCCGGTCGGGGTCGAACGCGTCCTTGAGCCGCAGGTGCAGCGACTTCAGAGCCTCCGGCAGCGCGTGGTGCACTTCACCCTCGCGGTCGCCGCCGCGGTAAAGGCTCACGTGGCCGCCAGCCGATTCCGCGGCCCGCTCGAGTTCGCCCTTGTCGAGGTCGCCGTGGAGCCAGCGCTGTGCGCCGCCCCAGTCGATGAGCCAGTCGCCGTCGATTTCGGGCAGCGGCGACGACGATCTGACGGAGAAGCGCCAGAGCGGTACTCCGGCCCGGAAGTACGGCAGTCGCTGCTCGGCAAGGTCCTGCCAGAACGACTCTGCAGCGTCGAGCCGTTCGCCTCCCCATTGATTCGCTGCCGCGTCGACTGCCGATTCCGCGCCGCTGAAGCGTACGTAAAGCTGCCCGTCGTGCCAGCACGCCCCCGACAGGGGTTTGGCGGTTCCCGCGAGCCCGTTCATGTGCACGATCGCGTCGGCTGCATCCAAACGCCGGACGAGCGTGACCGTATGCCGCGGGCGTGGCAGCACCTTGAGGCTGATTTCGGTAATGACGCCGAACGCGCCGAGCGCGCCGGCCTGCAGCCGCGAGACATCGAATCCCGCGACGTTCTTCATGACCTGCCCACCGAAGCGCAGCCGTTGCGCGCGGCCCGTGACGAGTTCTACGCCGAGCACGGCATCGCGCACCGAACCGCTCCAGGGCCGCGCAGGTCCCGACGCGTTGCAGGCGAGCGTGCCGCCGATCGTCGCCGCGCCGTCGAATTGTGGCGGCTCGAACTGCAGCGCCTGTCCGTGTTCGGCCAATGCCGCCTCGATCTCGGCAAGCCGCGTTCCCGCGCGAACGGTCAGCACGAGTTCACCGGGCTCGTAACTGACGATGCCTTGGTGAGCTGCAACGTCAAGCGGATTTCCCCGGCTCGCGCGCCCGACGAAACGTTTGCTTGCGCCGGCGACGATGCTGAGCGGTTCGCCATCGCGCCGCGCGGCCTCGATGCGTTCGACGATCCGGTTCGCGATGTCGGACATGCTGAACGCGGCCTGTCGTCAGGACGCGGAGTCCCGCGTACCCTTGGGCGTGCCAGCTACGCTTGGGTGGACATTGGAACCATGTGATGCTTCCTCCATACTCCGGAGGGTCCTGCCCGGCAGTGCCGACGCCGATTCCTGCGATGCGGATTCGCGTACGCGCGCCAGGGTCCGGTACTCCTGGCACTGTCGGAGGGTCGGGATACTCTTGCCCGGATTGAGCCTGCCCGCGGGGTCGAACGCGCGCTTGACGGCATGGAGCTGTTCGAGTTCGGAATCCGTGAATTGGGCCGGCATCTGGCGCAGTTTCTCGATCCCGACGCCGTGTTCGCCCGTGATGCAGCCGCCGACGGCGACGCAGAGTTCGAGAATCCGGCCGCCGAATTCCTCCGCTTTCCCGAAGTCGCCGGGCACGTTGGCGTCGAAGAGGATCAGCGGATGCAGATTGCCGTCGCCGGCGTGAAAGACGTTTGCGACGCGCAGATCGTAGTGCGCCGCCATGCGATCGATTTCGGTTAGCACCTCGGCGATCCTGCCGCGCGGGATCGTGCCGTCCATGCAGTAGTAGTCCGGCGAAATGCGACCGACAGCAGGAAACGCGGACTTGCGGCCCTTCCAGAGCAACTCGCGTTCGGCCTCGTTGCGCGACGTTCTCGTGCTGACCGCACCAAGGTCGCTGAACATCTGTTCCACACGCCCGCAATACTCTGCGACTTCCTCGGCGGTTCCGTCGATCTCGCAGAGCAGAAGCGCGCTCGCGTCGGTCGGATAGCCCGCCTGAGCGAACGCTTCGGCAGCCCGGATGGCGTGTCCGTCCATCATCTCGAGGCCCGCGGGCACGATGCCCGCCGCGATCACGGCGCCGACGGCGTCGCCTGCGAGGCTGACGGAATCGAAGGCCGCCATGACGACCTGCGCGGTTTCGGGCGTGGGCAGGAGCCTCACGGTGATCTCCGTGACCACGCCGAGCAGGCCTTCGGAGCCCGTGACGAGCGCCATGAGATCGAAGCCCGCGGCATCAGGACCTTCGCTGCCGACAACGAAGCGTTCCCCGCGCACGTCGACAAGTTCGGCGCGCAGCACGTTGTGCACGGTCAGGCCGTACTTGAGGCAGTGCACGCCGCCGGAGTTCTCGGCGACGTTCCCTCCGATCGAGCAGGCGATCTGGGAAGACGGGTCGGGGCCGTAGAAAAGGCCGTATTCGGCTGCGGCTTCGGAGATCGCGAGGTTGCGCACGCCCGGCTGCACCCGGGCCGTGCGCGCGAGCGGGTCGATCTCGAGGATCCGGTCGAGCCTCGCAAGCGAGAGCACGACCGCGGCGGGGCTCGGCAGTGCGCCGGCGCTCAGGCCGGTGCCCGCGCCGCGCGCGATCACGGGCACGCCCTCTTCATGGCAAAGCCGCATGACCGCCCGGAGCTGATCGACCGACTCCGGCAGCACGACGAGTGTCGGCAGCTCGCGATAGATGGGCAGGGCGTCGCACTCGTAGGGCCGTCGCGTCTCGGCGTCCTCGATGACGAACTCCGGGGCGACGAGTTCGCGCAGCCGCCGGGAGAGTTCCGCCGTGCCCTGTTCGTCGGCTGTTGCGATCAAGTGGACTCCAGCGATCGGTCGAAGAAACGGATGAAAGCGGATGCGCAGCCGTGAATGCCTATGGTGCAGGCTCCTAGGCCGTCGGGTACTCGGCAAACGCCGGCAGGCCGCCGGCTTCGCACGACCACGGCGCACGGGAATCCAGGAAGATGTGTGCATCGGGCCCGTGCTCGGGTGCGCTGTCGAGCGTGCCCGCGGGCACGACGACCATGTCGCCATGTTCGCGCGGCACGGGGCCGCCGCAATGGGTACAGAACACTGTGGAAAAACGATCCGCTTCCGGCACCTTGTAACGCCTGGTCGAACTTTCCCCGGACTGCCAATCGATGCCGGCGGGTTTCAGGATAATATTCGACGCGTGTCCCGTGCCCGATGCCCGGCGGCAGCGTTCGCAGTGACAGTGCAGGAAGCGCAGCAGATTCCCCGTCACCGTGTAGTGAACTGCGCCGCATAGGCAGCGGCCGGTAAGCGTTGTGTCGGTCATCGGCGGTCGGCTCCTCAAAGGCTCGCGGCTAGTATAGGGTATCGGTTCGAAGCGGGCTCAGGCCGCGGACCAGCCGTTTGGGGAAGCTCATCAGATGAATTCGAACGAGGCGCAGGCCGCCGGGTCTGCAGACGCGGCCGCACCGCCCGCGGCCCGGGTCAGCCACCGCCGCCGGACGATCGGCCGGGTACTTGGGCCGACAGTGTTCGTGGTCATGTTGCTGCTGCCGCCTCCCGAAGGTCTCGAGCCCGCGGCATGGCGGGTTGCGGCTGCCGCGCTGCTGCTTGCCATCTTCTGGCTCAGCGAGGCCCTGCCGGTTGCGGCGACGGCCCTGCTGCCGCTTGCGATCTTTCCGCTGCTCGGCGTCGCGCCGATCCAGCAGGCCGCGGCGCCCTATGCGAACCCGCTGATCTTTCTGTTTCTCGGCGGCTTTCTGATCGGGCTTGCGATCGAGCGGTCGAACCTGCATCGGCGAATCGCGTTGACGGTGCTCAATCGCGTCGGAGCGCGGGAGGATCTGCAGATCGGAGGATTCATCGCAGCGACGGCCGCGCTCAGCATGTGGGTCAGCAACACGGCGACGGCCGTCATGATGCTGCCGGTGGCGCTGTCGATCATTCCGCGCGACGCTCAGGGCAACATCGAACCCGCCAAGGCAGGGTTCGCTACGGCGTTGCTGTTGTCGGTGGCCTACGCGGCAAACGTCGGCGGGGTGGCGACGCTGATCGGGACACCGCCGAATGCGCTGCTCGCCGGATTCATGCTCGAGACCTACGATGTCGAGATCGGCTTCGCCCAGTGGTTGCTGCTCGGCCTGCCCGTCTCCGGCATCATGTTGGTCCTCGTCTGGCTGCTGCTGACGCGCTGGCTCTACCGGGTTAGCCGCGACGAGCTGCCGGAGGCGCGGTCGGCCATTGCCGGCGCGCTGCAGGCCATGGGACCTGCGTCGACCGCCGAGAAGCGGGTCGGCATGGTGTTTGCGCTTACCGCGGTCCTCTGGATCACGCGCCCCTTGCTCACGAACTGGTTTCCGGGCCTGCTGCTCTCGGATACCGGCATCGCTATCGCCTGCGCGTTGCTGTTATTCGTTATTCCGAGCGGTAGCGGCAAGGGCGAATACCTCATGACATGGCGATATGCCGAGCGCTTGCCCTGGGGCGTGCTGCTGCTCTTCGGCGGTGGCCTGAGCCTGGCTGCGGCCGTCTCCGATTCGGGGCTCGCCGAAGGCATCGGCGCGGCGTTGCAGGGCCTGGATGCCTGGCCGACCATCACACTCGTAGTCGTCGTTGCGATGCTGATCGTCCTGCTCACGGAACTCACTAGCAACATCGCAACTTCCGCGACCTTCCTGCCGATCGTCGCGGCGCTCGCGGTCAGCATCGGCGCGGACCCGCTGCTGCTGTCCGTTCCGGCCATCGTCGCCGCGAGCTTCGCGTTCATGCTGCCGGTCGCAACGCCGCCAAACGCGATCGTCTTCAGCAGCGGTGCGATATCGATTCCGCAAATGGTGCGCGCGGGTATCTGGCTCAATATCCTCGGCGTCGTGACGATCGTCGCGGTGGTCTATGCGCTGCTCGGAGTCGTGTTCGGGGTCTGAGGCGTTCGATCGGATTGCCGCGCGGGCCGTTTTTCGTATGATTGTCGGTACCGCAGCGAAGGAGGATTCGATGCGACAATTCGTACTTGCGATTGCTGGCGCGGCAGCCGTCGGGACGCTCCTGATCACGGTCCCGGCGCAAGCGCATCATGCCTTCGCCGCCGAGTTCGATGCCGACAACTGCCAGGACTTCACCGGCGTTCTCACGCGTCTGGACTGGCAGAACCCGCACGCGTATTTCTACCTCGATATCGAGGATGAGAGCGGCAACGTCGAGGAATGGTCCTTCCAGACCTACGCGTTGATCACGCTCAAGCGTTCCGGGACGCCGCGCCAGGTCTTCATGGAGAACATCGGCAAGGAGATCTGGGTCAGAGGCTGTCTCGCGAGGAACGGCAGGGAGCGGTATGCGGCGGCCGGCACGATGCGTGTCTCCGACGGCATATTGCGCCAGGTCGGCCAGATTCAGAACTGAATTGAAGCGTGCCGTGCGCTCCGGGGAGGTCACGATGAAACTTTGCGTACGCGCTGGATCCGGTTTTCCGGCTCATGGCGAGAGCCCCGCCGTATGGGTCGGACGACTGCCTCGCCGGTCTCGGGGCATCGTGGCGTTCTGCCGCGGGCTGCCGGCGACGTTGCTTGCCGCCGCGCTGGCCGTCTCCGGACCGGCGCTCGCTCAGGACGATCAGGGCGCCGGGGAAACCGAATATGCGATCGGGGTCATGCCGCCGGGCGGACCGGCTCCGCGGCTCGCCAACGGCAAACCCGACTTTACCGGGCTCTGGTTGCCGAACAGCGCAGGGCAGGGCGTTTCCGGACGCTTCGGCGTGGATCCCGCGGCCAGGCGGCAGTTCGACGCCGAGCTCACGCCCGAAGAGCCGCCGTCGTTTCAGCCCTGGGCCGCCGAGCGTATCGCGGCCATGACGCCGCTCGAAATCGAGCTTTCGAAGTCGTCGGTCAACTGCATGCCGCGCGGCGTGCCGGCCATCTGGCTGCAGAATCCCTACGGCACGATGCTCGTGCACAAGCCCGGGCTCTTCGCGCAGCTCTACGAAGTGCTCAACAACTTCCGGGTCATCTACACGGACGGGCGTCCGATCCCGGAGTATCCGGAGCCGCTCTTCCATGGCAACAGCACCGCCCGCTGGGAGGGCGATACGCTTGTCGTCGAGTCGACAGACTTCGACGAACGCACCTACATCCTGCCGAACGGCTGGTTTCACAGCGACAAGCTGCGCGTCATCGAGCGGTATTCGCGGCCGTCGATGAACTGGCTGATCGTCGAGGTCACGGTTGAGGACCCCGACGTGCTCACCGAGCCATGGGTTTCGGCGCCACGCCGCTGGACGCTGACGATGGACCCGATCAACGAGTTCTACTGCACGAACAACCGCGACCTCGAGGAGCTTGAACGGCTCAGGGAGATCGAGCAGGCGGCGCAGGCGGAAGCTGACGACCCACCGTAGTCTCAGGCGCTGAGCAAGCTGGCCGCAATCGTCCTGGATCCGATTCCCGAGCATATCGCCGGCACGGGCTCTGCTACGCTGTGGCGGGGTTCGCCAGGGCCGACCTCTTGCCGGGCGGATGTGGGACAGCGGGCGCAAATGGCTTGATCATGTATCGATGGTTGTTGGTGGGCTGGGTGATGGTCATGGCGGCGTGTGGCGGAGGCGGCGTGCCGGATGAGATGGCCGTGAGCACGGAAGCGGCGGAAGAGGCCGCGACCGTATCCGTGACGGGGATCAGCGCAGAGACGCTGCTTGCCGAGATTGCGATGCTGGCATCGGACGATTTCGAAGGCCGCGCGCCCGGGTCCGCGGGTGAGGAACTCACCGTCGACTATCTCATCGAGCAGTTCAGGGAGCTCGGAGCGGTACCGGGCAACCCGGACGGCACCTGGGTGCAGGATGTGCCGCTCGTGGGGATTACTCCGCAGCCGCCGCAGAATCTCGTGATTTCCAACGGCGCGGAGACGCTCACCCTGGAACCGGCCACGGACTACGTGGCTGCAACGAAGCACGTGGTCGATGCCGTGGCCGTCGACGGCGCCGAGTTCGTCTTCGTGGGGTATGGCGCCCGCGCGCCCGAATACGACTGGGATGATTTCGGCGGTGCGGATCTGAGCGGCAAGATTCTCCTGTTCCTCGTCAACGATCCTCCGCTCGACGACATCTTCGGCGGGCCGGCGATGACCTACTACGGCCGCTGGATGTACAAGCACGAGATCGCCGCTGAACTCGGCGCTGCAGGGTCGCTGGTCATTCATGAGACCGGACCGGCCGGTTATCCGTGGGAAGTGATCGGGGCGACACCCTTCGGCGAGTCATTTGATCTGGCCGCCCCGGACGACAACCTGGACCGGGCCACCATTGAAGGATGGGTGCAGCGGGCCACGGCAGACGCGATTTTCGCGATGGCCGGGCTCGACTTCGAGACCGCCAAACAGCAGGCGGCGGTTCGGGGCTTCGAGCCGATCCCCCTGGGCCTGACGGGGTCGATCGAAATCCGCAACGAGATTCGCCGTATCGATTCGCGCAACGTCGTCGCCAAGGTCGAAGGCAGCGAGACGCCGGACGAAGTCGTCATCCATGTCGCCCACTGGGACCATCTCGGGCGCGACGAAAGCCTTGAGGGAGACCAGATCTTCAACGGCGCGGCGGACAACTCCACCGGAACCGCGGGGCTCATCGAACTGGCCCGCGCCTACAGCCAGGCCCCCCAGCCGCCGCGCCGATCCGTGCTGTTTCTCGCCGTCACGGCGGAAGAGCAGGGCCTGCTGGGATCGTTTCACTACGGCCGGAACCCGCTCTACCCGGCCGCCCGGACCGTTGCCGCGCTCAACATGGATGGACTCAACCAGTGGGGAAGGACCCGCGACCTGACCATCGTCGGTCTCGGACAATCGGAACTCGACGACGTTGCCGCCGACATCGCCGGAGAGCTTGGCCGAGCGCTCGCGCCCGATCCGGAACCGGAAAAGGGCTTCTACTACCGTTCGGACCATTTCGCCTTCGCCAGGGCCGGCATTCCGGCGTTCTACGCGGACCCGGGTGTGGACTACATCGACAAGCCCGAGGGATACGGACTTGAGAAGCGCAACGAGTACACCACCAACGACTACCACAAGGTCACCGACGAGGTGAAGCCGGACTGGGATATGTCAGGCGCCGTGGAGGACCTGACGTTTCTCTACCTCATGGGCAGGCGGCTGGCCGACGGCGAGGAGTGGCCGGCCTGGAGCGAAACCAGCGAATTTCGGGCGTTGCGCGAGTCGCAGCGTCCGCAGTAGTGGGCATTTGCGACGCTGGGCTTTTCCACGGGCTGCCTGGCGTCACTCGGCCGGTTCGATGCTGAGCAACGCTCCGGAACTCTCGTCCGTCAGCACGTAGAGCAGGCCGTCGGGTCCCGGGCGGACGTCGCGAATCCGCTGTCTGAGTTCGGCCAGTATCGGTTCGCGCGTGATGGGTGCGCCCGCGTCGTTGAAGGTCAGGCGCTGGATGTGGCCGGTCCAGGCGATGCGCCCTTCCATCATCGCGCCGACGAAGGCGTTGCCCCGCCATTCCGGGAACGCGTCGCCCGTATAGAAGCTCATGCCCGAGATCGCGATTGACGGCAACCAGTACATGAACGGGGGCTCAAGATCGTCGCGGGACGTCAGGCCGGTTTCGGTAATCTGCGTGCCGTCGTAATCGGTGCCGTAGGAAACCAGCGGCCAGCCATAGTTGCGGCCGGGCCTGACGATGTTGATCTCGTCGCCGCCGAGCGGCCCGTGCTCGTTCTCCCAGAGCTCGCCCGTTGCCGGGTGCACGGCCAGCCCCTGCGGGCTGCGGTGCCCGAGCGACCAGATTTCCGGCAGGTAGCCCGCCTGGCCGACGAAGGGGTTGTCGTCCGGAACGCTGCCGTCGTCGCGCAGCCGAATGACCTTGCCGCCGTGGTCCATCGTGTCCTGCGCGCGGTCCTGTTCCTGGCGTTCGCCGATGGCCATGTAGAGGTGGCCGTCCGTGCCGAACGCCATGCGCCCGCCGAAGTTCACGACCGAGTTGGTTCGCGTACTCGCGACGAAGATGTCCTCGACTCCGTCGAGCGTCGAACCGTCGAAACGGCCCCGCGCGATAGCCGTTGTCGAGTTTTCTCCGTCAATGTCCTTCGAGTAGCTCAGGTAGACGATGCCGTTGGTCTCGTAATCGGGATGCAGCAGGATATCGAGCAGGCCGCCGAGCGCCGTAACCCGCACTTCCGGGACACCGGGGATGGGTTCGGGGTCGAGCCTGCCGTCGCGCAGGATCCGGAGCCGGCCCGGTCTCTCGGTGACGAGCATGTCGCCGTCGGGCAGAAAGGCGATGCTCCAGGGGTTGGCCAGTCCGCCGGCCACTTCGACGACCCGGATCGAGTAATCGAAGGTCACCAGGACCTGCGGGAGCTCCGGCAATGGGGGCGATGAGCGCGGTCCCTGCGCTGCTGTGATTTCGGCGATGAGAAGGGCTGCGATCGCGGCGGCGGCAGCGGCTGGCTTGAGCATGCTGAATTCCCTGGGCGGTCGGAGTCGCGACAGTATAGCGACGCCGGACAACTCGCGTTTCGGCGCTGCGGCGTTTCGGCGACGCGCCGTTTCGGTGAGAATAGGGCGCCATGACCAATTCTTCCGATCGTCCGAAAGGCCGCTCGATCGCACCGCTGCGCGCGCTTGGGCCTTTCATCCGACCCTATCTCGGCACGCTGCTGCTTGCCGTGACGGCGCTGCTGCTCGCGGCCGCAGCCCAGCTCAGTCTGCCCGTGGCACTGCGCTTTCTGATCGACCGCGGCCTGCTCGCCGAAGACGCTGCAACCATCGACCGTTATTTCATCGCGCTCTTCGGCGTCGCGATGGCCTTCGGACTCTTCGCGGCGCTGCGTTTCTATCTCGTCATGTGGCTCGGGGAACGCGTGGTTGCGGATATCCGCTCAGCGGTGTATCGGCACGTCGTCAAGCTCGATGCGCCGTTCTTCGAGGTGACCAAGACAGGCGAAATCCTGTCCCGTCTGACCACGGACACGACGCTGATCCAGTCGATCACGGGTTCGGGTCTGTCCATCGTCATACGTTCGGCCGTGATGCTCGTCGGCGCCACGGTCATGCTTGCGGTCACGAGTCCGAGGCTTGCAGGCGTCATCCTGGTCCTCGTACCGCTCGTGCTCGTTCCGATCCTCGTGCTTGGCCGGCGATTGCGCGTCCTGTCGCGGGCGAGTCAGGACCGGATCGCCGATACGAGCGGTCTGGCCGGGGAAACCCTGAACGCGATCTCGATCGTGCAGGCGTTCACGCTCGAACGCCTGCTCAGCGAGCGGTACCGCGAAGCGGTCATGACCGCGTTCCGGGTCGCGGTGCGGCGAATCCGCGTGCGTTCTTTTCTCACGGTGACCGCGATCCTGTTCATCTTCGGCGCGGTCACCTTCGTGCTCTGGCTCGGCACGCAGTCGGTCCTTACGGGTGGCATGACGGCCGGGCAGCTTGGACAGTTCCTGCTGTACGCGATCTTCGCGGCGGGTTCCGCAGCCGGCTTGAGTGAAATGTGGGGCGAGGTGCAGCGTGCGGCGGGCGCCATGGAGCGGCTCGTCGAGCTGCTGCAGGCCAGTCCCGACATCGTTGCGCCGCGGGAGCCCGTCGCCTTTCCGGCCGTCAGCAAGGGCAGCATCCTGTTCGAGTCGGTCGCGTTCAGTTATCCGTCGCGGCCCGGCACCCTGGCCATTGACGGATTCGATCTCGCGGTCGAGAGCGGCGAAAGACTGGCCGTCGTCGGACCCTCGGGCGCCGGCAAGAGCACGCTTTTCGCGTTGCTGCTGCGTTTCTACGATCCGCAATCGGGGACGATCCGGATCGACGGAATCGACATCGCCGAGGCCGATCCTCGCGCCGTGCGATCGCGCATCGGCCTCGTTCCCCAGGAAACGGTCATTTTCGGAACGTCGGTTCGCGAGAACATCCGCTATGGGCGCCCGGACGCAAGCGACGCCGAGATCGAGGCGGCCGCGCAGGCCGCAGCAGCGGACCAGTTCATCCGGCAACTGCCGTCAGGCTATGACACCTTCCTCGGAGAGCGCGGCACCCGTCTTTCGGGCGGTCAGCGGCAGCGTATCGCGATCGCCCGCGCCATCCTCAAGGATCCCCCGATCCTGCTGCTCGACGAGGCGACGAGTTCGCTTGACGCCGAGAACGAAAGGCTGGTGCAGGAAGCGCTCGAGCGCCTCGCGGAGGGGCGCACGACCATCGTCATCGCCCACCGGCTCGCAACCGTGCTCGAGGCGCGCCGAACCGTCGTCATGGACCACGGACGTATCGTCGACATCGGCACGCACGACGAACTCGTCAAGCGCGATTCGGTCTATGCGCGGCTTGCGAGCCTGCAGTTCGGGGAGACAGGCAGCGGCGACAGGGAACTCGTGCTCGAGGCCACGGGCTGAACCAGCAGAGAGGCTCAAGCCGCTTCGCCCCACGAACCCTTCGCGATACCCGTCAATGATCGCGTGTTTCGGGTTGTTTCGTCGAAATTGACCGCGTTCCCCGCTGTCGATGCGGGTGTATGATGCCGACATAGCAAGCAGTTCGTGGAGAACGGGAGTGCGTTCGGAATTCTGGGCGATTGTCGGAACCGGCGTCACGCTGGGTATCGGGCTCGGCAGCCTGATAATCGCGCAGCACGCCGGAATCGATTCCAGGCTGGCAGGGGTCGACTCCAGGCTGGAAGGGATCGACTCCAGACTTGCCCAGGTCGAGTTGAGACTCGATTCCCTGCAATCCGAACTTTCCACCGTAGGTCAGCGCGTGGCCGATATCGAGGGTCGCCTGGAGAGCCGGTCGCTACCCGAAGAGAGTCCGTAAGCCCGGGCCGCCCGCCCGACCTCGGAGCGGAATACGGCTGCGCCGCTCGTCCTGTGCGGCCGGTAGTTCCCGCGTCAGTCGTCGTCGAGGTCGGTGAAGTCGAAGTCGACGAAGTCGGTGCCGCCCTCGTCCGTCTCGAAGACGTCGTTGTTCTGGTTCTCGAAACAGTGCCAGAAATGGATGCGCAGGCTGCCGTCGTCGTTCGCCAGCTTTTCGTAGTGCTGCCTGACATACCACGGCGCGGCGAGCGCCGGCGGGTCGTAGGCCCAGACATCGACGACGATGCTGTCTTCGTCGACCTTCTCCCAGATTTCAACGATTTCGACCTGGTCGCTGTAGTCGGGCTGGCCGCGCGTGTACTGGCCGGGCGAGAGCTGGTTCGTGTGGATGACGAGCCTGCCGCCGTCCCAGAACCCGATCGAGTCGCCGTCCCAGGTCGGGAAGCGGTCTACCTCCGGCAGATGGCTGCGGCCGTCGGTGTAGACGCGGCGCACTTCGTTCGCGACTTCGTTGAGCAGCCAGGTCTGGTCGGGGGTGATCACGTGCTCGCGCAGGAACGGTTCGGTGAACCAGCGCGGCATGCCCGGTGGGTCGCAGCGGCCGAGCGGATCGTATTCGAACCCCTGGCTGACCATCTCGATCTTGCGGTCGAGCATCGCCTGGTAGTCGGGGGTGAGTTGCGCAGTGGGCGGTTCTGCCCGGTTCTGCAGCGGGTCGAACAGCGCGATGTGCTCGAACGGCCGCGACCAGACGCCGGACCAGTCCGGCAGTGCGTCCCACTCGAGCCGGTCGCCGCCGCCGGCGCGCTCCTGCAGGGTTTCGTAAAGCGCGAAAGCCGTGTCGTGCGCGAGCCCGAGTTCGATGTTGGCCTGACGCTCCTCCTCGCTCAGCGTCGGAAGCTGCGCGCCGGCGCCCGGAACCGTCAGATATGCAACGGCGCAAAGCGTTGCCGCGCCGATAGATTTCCTGATCATGACTTGAGTGTCTCCCTCGATGAATTGATGTTGCGTTTGCCGCTATCGCCTGATTTTCGCAAGGATACAGCAGCGGCCGCCGGCGCGTCAGACACTTTCGTTCATCACGCGTAGCCGCTTGCCGCCGCGGCGGACGCTACTCGTAGAGCCCGAGCGTTGACCCGTCGGGAAGCCTTGCGCCGATGAAGAGCGCAGCCCGCCCGCCGTCGCGCATCGGAAAGCCGCGGATCGTGACCTCGTCGCCGGGCTCGAAGCTGTTCGGACGCCAGCCCGCCCGAAAGAGCCGGTTCGGGACACCGCCCTCGACGCTCCACTCCTCCATATCGCCGTTCTCGTTGGCGACCTGAATCTGGATCCAGATGTGCGGGTTCGTCCACTGGAACTCGCGCACCGTGCCGGTGAGTTCGACCGTCCGCTCGCGGTCGAACATCGACGCTGCATGGTGGGCCAGGGCAGGTCCGGATACGGAGGCAAGGACGATCGCCGCCGCAGCCGTGGCGGCTGCGGTCAGACTGGAAACGGCCAAGCGCAATGATGGTTTGCTGGGGTTCATGTCGGTGGCTCCTCACTGCTGATCGAGGACGTTGCCCTCGGCGTCGAGCGTCAACGTCCGTCCCGACGCGTCGACCGGGTTGCGGTTGTTCTCGGCGCAGGCGAACTCGAACATACGCGTGCCGGGTTCGAGCCGGCGATATTGCTTGACGACATTCCAGGGCTCGACGAGCGCTTCGCTGTCCTCGATCGTGAAGCGCGCTTCGATGAGGTCGGTTTCGATGCTCCGCATGCGCGTCACGATTCGCGCCTGCTCGCTGAGCACGAGGCCGGTGCGGTCGAGGATCGTGTCGCCGTCGCCCTTGAGGCTGATCGTCTCGAAGACGAGCGTGTCGTCTTCCCAGTAGCCGACCGACTCGCCGCTGAAGGTCGGCCAGCGCTCGTTCGGCCCCGGGTGTTCGCGGCCATCGGTGGAGATGCGCATGATGTTCGGCCCGTCCTCGGTCAGGATCCAGAGCCCCTCGGGCCTGAGCACGAACTCGTAGGCGCCGGGGAGGTTCATCATGCGAGGGAAGCCCGTCGGCGTTCCGCAGGTCGTGATCGGGTCGGGAAACCGGCCCTGCCGCACGAGTTCCCGGTTCGCCGCGTACTTCGCCTCCCACTCGTCGTTGTAGGGCGGATACTCGCGCGTGCCGGGCGTATTGGAACTGCCGCCGGGCGGTTCGACGGTTGCCTGGTCGAACACCGTGTTGCTCGTCATCTGCCACACGCCGCTCCAGTCGGGCAGTTGGTCGTAGTCCGGCATCGTGCGGCCCGGGGATTGGCCGTGCGCGACAGCCGACAGGGCGAGGAGCGCCGCGAGCGACGCGGAAAAAACGTACAGGCGCCTGATGTCGTTCATGTTCGATTCTTGATGCGGATTGCCGGAGAAATATGCCACGAACGGCTGTGTCATTGCACGGCGAACCGTACGGGGCGTTTGCGTGCCGGAGTCAGCCTGCGGACGTATACTTACGGCCCCGTCTCGCGGAGTGCGAAACCGGTGAAGAGCACGTTCAGCCAGATTGTCGCGATCGTTTGCCTTGCGGCGCCGCTGCATGCCGGCGCCCAGCTCAGCAATCCCTTCGAAGGCGACGCGCGCGCAATTCGGGCGGGAGAGAGGCTCTATGCCAATCGCTGCGCCGCATGCCACGGCGCCGACGGCAAGGGAGCGACGGGGCCGGATGTGACCATGCTCTGGCTCGAGGGGACGAACGACGAGCGCGTGTTCGAGACGATCCGCGAGGGTGTCGACGGCGCCGTCATGCCGCCGAGTTTCGCGCCCGACGAGGAACTGTGGGCCATGGTCGCCTACCTCAGGGACATCAGCACGGTACCGCCGTTCGACGCCGGCGACGGCGACGCGGAAATCGGCCGGGAGATTTTCGCCGCGAACTGCGGGGAGTGTCATCGCGTGAACGGCGCTGGCGGGACATTGGGGCCCGATCTTTCGAATATCGCCGCGGTACGTTCCCGCGAAGCGCTCATCGGGTCGATACGCGATCCGAGCGCGGCGATGGAGCTAGGGTACCGCACGGTCACGCTTGTCGCGGCGGACGGCGAACGCATCGAGGGCGTCGTCAAGGGCGAGGATGCATTCTCGATCCAGGTCGTCGACACTGACGCGCGCTTGCAGGGCTATCTCAAGGCGAATCTGCGCAGGTTCGTCCACGAGGACGAGTCGCTCATGCCGCGTTTCGGCAGGCTGCGCCTGAGCGAGCGTGAGCTCGACGACCTGCTCGCCTTTCTGGCCACGCAGCGCGAGGATGCTTCCGCTGCCCATTGAGGAGTGCCGCCGATGTCGATGAGATCAGTTTTCGCGATTGTGGCCGGATTCGTGCTCTCGGCGACGGCTCCGGGCATGCTGCTCGCGCAGAGCGAGCCTTCGGACGAAGGTGACACGATACCTTTCGCGCGGAGCGCGCCTTCGGAAATTGTGCCGGGCGATCCGTCCGACCCCGGTGTGAGCTACGCGGACATACTGCGCGGCTTCGACGATCAGTCCGGCTGGCTGACCTTCTCGGGCGACTACAGCGGCCGCCGCCACAGCCCGCTCACGCAGGTCAACCGCGAAAACGTATATCGCCTTGCGCCCGCCTGGACATTCCAGACCGGCACGCTGACGCGCGGCCGGGGCTTCGAGACGACGCCGCTGCTCTACGACGGCGTGCTCTACGTGACGGGGTCGAACAATTACGCCTGGGCGCTCGACGCGCGCACGGGGCGACCGTTCTGGACCTATCAGCGCGACCTGCCCGACAACCTGACCTACGGCAGAAACGCGCCGGTCAACCGCGGTTTCGGCATGTTGGGCAACCGCCTGTTCATGGTGACGCTCGATGCGCACCTGCTCGCGTTCGACCGGCGCACCGGCGACGTGCTCTGGGATGTCGTGCTCGCGGATTACGAGATCGGCCATGCGGCAACGCTTGCGCCGCTCGTCATCGACGACAAGGTCATCGTCGGCATCTCGGGCGGAGAGTATCCGACCCGCGGCTTCATCGACGCCTACGATCCGGCGACCGGCGACCTCGTCTGGCGCTTCTACACGATCCCGGACTGGGGCGAGCCCGGCAGCGAGACCTGGCCGAACGAGGAAGCGGCGATGCAGGGCGGCGGCGGCACCTGGATGACGGGAAGCTACGATCCGGAACTCGACCTTCTCTACTGGGGAACGGGCAATCCGAATCCCGACTACTACGGCGCCTCGCGCCTCGGCGACAACCTCTACACAGCGGCGATCGTCGCCGTGGAGGGCGCGACGGGCGAGCTCAAATGGCACTACCAGTTCACGCCGCACGACATCCACGACTGGGATTCCAATCACGTACCCGTACAGGCGGAACTCACGATCGACGGCGAGGAGCGCAGGGTCGTCATGGTCGCCAACCGCAACGGCTTCTTCTACGTGCTCGACCGCAGCAACGGCGAGCTGATCCTGGCGGAACCGTTCACCGACACGACCTGGGCCCGCGAGATCGGCGCCGACGGCCGTCCCATCGTGGTCAACAACGACGGCAGCGGCGGCTGCCTGCCCGACCAGTGGGGCGGCACGAACTTCATGCCGCCGACCTACGATCCGGCACTCGAACTCTTCTTCGTGAACGCCCGCGAGACCTGCTCGAGCTACGTGCCGTTCGAGCCTGAATACGTACGCGGCGAAGCGACGATGGGTGGGGTCGTGTGGACCGACCGCGATGCCGAATACGGTGCGTTGCGCGCGATCGACGTGATGACCGGCGAGCGCCGCTGGGAGTTCCGCTACCCGTCAGCGACGATGGCCGGCGTCATGAGCACTGCGGCGGGCCTCGTCTTCGCGGGCGATCACCAGGGCAACTTCATGGCGTTCGACGGCGCCACCGGCGAGAACCTCTGGTACTACCCCACGGGTTCGCGGATCTGGGGCGCCGCCGCCATGACCTACATGCTCGACGGCCGCCAGTTCGTGGTGATTCCGTCAGGCACGACGCTCGTCGCCTTCGCCTTGCCGCGTTATGAGTTCGCGAGCCCCGCTGGAGCGCTGATCGGCCGTTAGCCTGTGCGACTCCCCGCATCTGGCCACTGGCTACTCGACCGAACAGGCTCCCACGTACATCTCCGGCCGCGAAGTAAATCCCGGCAGGATCGTCGGCGAATACTCGTGACGCGTGTGGATGGCCATGAACCGCCCGTCCTCGAGCTCCTGGGCGAGTACGGTCGTCAACCGCAGCGGCCCGGCGCCGAGCATTTGCATGAGGTGCAGGTAGCCCGACTGGTACCGCAGGACGATATACGACGAACCGAACTGCCCCTCGGCCTCGGCCGTGCCTTCCTCGACGTCGATGTCGAAGAACGCGAGTTCGAACTCCGACGGGGTGACCTCCACGGTCGTCGCAGGATCGTCCCAGTCGCCCATGGCGAGCGTCGAGAACGTGCAATCGAGCCGCGATGCGCCCTCGAGCCTGAGCATGAGCATGCGGGACTGCCCCTCCGCATCGTCGAGGACGCCGACGATCAGCGTGCCGGCCAGAGCCAGGGGAAGCAGCAGGAAGCGTCTGACGTTTGTTGTTTTCATGAGTCCGGTATTGTGCACGTTGATCGGCATTTGGCCAATCCACAGTGCCGCCCGGACGGGTCCGCGGCCGAAATTGACCGGACTCATTAAGCCCATGATAATCCACGGTCGGAGGAGGCCCCCGTGTTTCGAACCGTATTGCTCATGGCTGCTTTCGCCGTGCTTGGCGCGGGCTCGGTCAACGGTCAGGATGGCGACGACGCGCTGCGTCGGCAGCTCGAGCAGCTCTTTCCCGGCGCCGTGGACTTTTCGACGAAGGAGGGCGACCCGCCGCACTACAAGGCCTATGGGGCCGTGGGCTCCACCGGCGAACCGGAGCTTCTGGGGCTCGCCTTCTGGACCACGGAACTCGATCCGCTCGAGCGCGGTTACGACGGGCCGATCAAGGTGCTCGTCGGCATGGACACCCGGGGCGTAATCACGCGCGTCTTCATAACCGAACACCGCGAACCGTACGGCTACTTCTCGATCGACCTGCCATCGTTCGTCGCCCAGTTCGAGAGCAAAAACATCCGCGACCGCTTCCGGGTCGGCGAGGACATCGACTCGATCTCGCGGGCGACCATCACCATCAGAAGCGCAAGCCGCGCCGTCAGGAACAGCTCGCGCCGCGCCGCTCGCGCTCACCTGGTCCCGCCGGAACAGTGATCGCGAACCGCCTGGCTGCCTCCCGCCTCGGGTGGATCGCGGTCCGGCTCGTTGCCCTGCTTGCAGCCCCGGCCGGCGCCTTGCGTGCACAGGGCGAAGCCGCGGACGACGGCTGGAACTTCGACGATTTCGAGGAGGTCGACCCGACGCTTTTCGAGCTGTTCGGCGATCAGTCGCTCGACATCGGCGTTTTCGCAGCGTTCGCGACGCTCGCGATGGTCAGTTTCCTGCGCAAGAGCATCCCGCTCAAGTACGTGACGCTCGTCGTCTGCGTGCTCTACATGGGCTTCTACAAGAGCCAGCTCCTGTCGGTCGTCAACATTTTCAGCACGCTGACCGGCAATCTGCCCATTTTCTCCTACAGCATGGCCTGGTACGCGTTCGCAGGGTTTACCGTGGTCACGCTCGTGCTATGGGGCCGGGTCTACTGCGGCAGGATCTGCGCTTTCGGCGCGCTGACCCAGCTCATTGATGCCGTCGTGCCGTCGAGGTGGCAAATCGAAATCCCGGAGAAGCTCGAGCACCGGGCGGGCTACATCAAGTACGGGATTCTTTTCGCCGCGGTCGGCTACTATCTCGTCACGCGCGAGATCCAGTTCTACCGCTATATCGAGCCGTTCTGGATGTTCACGCTCGACGCGTCGATCCTGCTCTGGGTCATGCTCGGCGCCCTGCTCGTCGTGAGCGTCTTCGTGCGCAATTTCTACTGCCGCTTCCTGTGTCCGCTTGGCGCTGCGCTCGGCCTCGTGTCGACATTGACCGTGTTCCGCATCAAGCGCTGGTCGGAGTGCAGCCAGTGCGCGCTATGCGAGAAGACCTGCGAGTGGGGAGCCATTCGCGAACGCAAGATCATCATGACCGAGTGCGTGCGCTGCGACGAATGCGAGATTCTCTACGCCGACCAGAAGGCCTGTCCCCACTGGCTGCTCGAAGCCAAGCGCAAGGCCAGGCTCAAGGCGCTGGGTTCGAGCGCCGAGGGATAGACGGGCTCCGACTTCGCGGCCGGCTACTCCGCTTCAAATTCGAGCACGGCGTCCTCGAACGGCCGATACGTCACGTTGTCCATGCACATGAGTTCCTGGATCGACCAGTCCGTCTTGCGATAGAAGCGTTGCGCGATCCAGGGTTCCCGGAGCGCTACAGGATCCTCCATGCGCATGTCGATCTGCAGGAGGCCGTCTTCGTTGATGCGGATCCTTTCCGTCAGGCGCAGTTGGTCGCTGTGCGGTACGCCGCGGCGGTCGAGCCACGTCCTGTCGTTGAAGTTGACCGTTTCGACGACGAGCGTGCCGCCCTCCCAGTGTCCCGTCGAGTCCCCCATCCATGAGGGTGCGAGATCGGTGCGATGGTCGCGTCCATCGGTATATATCTGCCGGACCAGATGGTCGTATTCGTACACGATGAGCACGCGGCCGGGCGTTTGCACGATCTCCATCGGGAACGGGTGCAGATAGATTCTTGGAGTCCCCGGCGGGAAACACCGATAGACGAGATCGTCAGTCTCCGCGACCGGCACACCGCGTGGCCCGCGCTGAGGCTTGCTGGCTTCGAACCTCGTCTGCCCCCACTCGGTCAGCGGGGGCGGATCTTCGCTGAAGCTGTAGATCGTCCATGGTCCGGCGCCTGGCGGGTTGCTGTTCGTCCAGACTCCGCCGAGGTCCGCGCCGTGCTCGAGCACGAGTGTCTGAGCGGTCCCTGGGGTCGTCCACGCGGTGCCGAACAGCGCGACCAAGAGCGGGCCGACAATCCTGCTTCGATACGCCATCCTCGTGCACCTCCGGTACTTTAGCCGCCGATCAATGCGACGCCGTCGGCATTGACGAGCCTGGTGATGTCGACGGCAGGCGCGCCGTTCCTGGCCGGATGGCCCGTCATCGTGACCTCATCGCCCGGTTTGAGCACATCGCGATGCCACGCGACCTCGCCGCTCATGCGGGACAGGCGGTTCGGGCTCGTCAACTCGCCGGCGACATGGATCGTCGAGCCATCGGCGTTGCTTACCGCGATATAGACCAGTACATGTGGATTGACGTACTGAAAGTCCGTGACCGTGCCGCTGTAGGTCACGCTCGTTTCGGCATCGAAAATTCCCGCACCATGGTGTGCCGATGCAAGGGGTGTGAGAAGCGCGAGCACGCCGGTAACGGCAACCACCCCAACGAGTCTGCGCATCCTCCATCCCCCGCGCCTGTTTCGGTTCGGTCCGAGACTGTGCCGCCGGCGCCCGGGACGATTCGATGCCGGCGCACTCCCGGGACAGTTCCCCGATATTATTCCCGGGTACGCCCGCCCGTCCATTCGGCACGATGCGCGTTTCAGAACCTCAGCACTTTCGCGTACCTCACCTGCGGCAGGCTGCGGATTTGCCTGATGATCTCGTCCGGCGGGAGTTCGTCGACGCCGACGATGGCAACGGCCTGCTTGCGCACGCGCTTGCGGCCGAGGTGCAGGGTGCCGATGTTGATATTGGCCTCGCCGAGTATCGTTCCGAGCGACCCGATGAACCCGGGCACGTCCGCGTTGTAGGTGAAGAGCATCACCGGCGCGAACTCGGCCTCGAGCGCGATGCCCCTGACCTCGACAATTTTCGGCGTGCCCGCGAGCACGGCGCCTGCGGGTCTGCGCCAGGCCTTGCCGGTCAGTACCCTGACCCGGATCAGGCTCTCGTAAATCGGCGAAGTCTCGGTCTTGGAGACGACCAGCGGGATGCCGCGTTCCTTGAGTATCGCCGGCGCCGAGACCATGTTGACGTCCTGCAGTATGGACCTCAGCACTCCGGTAATGGCGGCCGCCTCGATCGGTTTGGTGTTGAGTTCCGTGACGTGGCCTTCGAACTCGATCTCGATCGCGGAGACGCCGTTATCGGCGGTCTGACCGGCGAAGCTGCCGAGCTTCTCGGCGAGTTCGACGAAAGGCTGCAGGCGGGGCGCCTCTTCGGCCGAGATCGACGGCATGTTGAGGGCATTCGTGATCGAGCCCGTGAGCAGGTAGTCGCTCATCTGCTCGGCGATCTGGCGGGCCACGTTTTCCTGGGCTTCGGCGGTCGATGAGCCCATGTGCGGCGTGGCGATGAAATTCGGTGCGTCGAACAGCACGTTTTCCGCCGCCGGTTCCTCGCTGAAGACGTCGCAGGCCGCCGCGGCGACATGGCCGCTTTCGAGCAGCTCGCGCAACGCCTGCTCGTCCATGAGCCCGCCGCGCGCGACGTTGACGACGACGACGCCGGGTTTGGTCCTGGCGAGATTCGCGGCCGAGAGAATGTTGCGCGTCTGGTCGTTCAGCGGCGCATGCAGCGAGATCACGTCGGAGCGCTTGAGCAACGCGTCGAGTTCGACTTTCTCCACGCCGAGCGCCACGGCCCGCTCCGGCGTGATGAACGGGTCGTAGACGATGACCTTCATGTTGAGGCCGCGCGCCCGGTCGGCGACGATCGAGCCGATGGTGCCGCAGCCGATGAGGCCGAGCGTCTTGCCGTAGAGCTCAACGCCCAGGAAGCGATGCTTTTCCCATTTGCCGGCCTGGGTCGAGACATCCGCGGCGGGAATCTGGCGCGCCGCGGAGAACATCATCGCGATCGTGTGTTCCGCCGTCGTGATCGAATTCCCGAAAGGCGTGTTCATGATGACTATGCCTTTCTTCGTCGCCGCTGCGAGATCGATATTGTCGATGCCGATGCCCGCGCGGCCGATCACCTTGAGATTCGCGGCCGCTTCGATGACGTCGGCGGAAACCGTCGTCGCCGAGCGGACCGCGAGGCCGTCGTAGCTGCCGATGATCCCGAGGAGTTCGTCGTGGCCGAGCCCGGGCCTGAAATCGGCCTCGATGCCGCGCGCCTTGAAGAGCTCGATCGCCGTTGGGGAAAGTTTGTCGCTGATCAGGACTTTGGGCATGGTCAACCGGCGTTGCTTTGGCTCGATCGGCGCTTGCCGGAACCGAAGCCTCGTGCGCGAAAGGTGTGGCGGGCTCGGCAGCGCATTTTATACTATCGGATCAGGCTTCGAGCGTAGAGCGGCAGCGATGAACGCGGAGCATTCGCATGACTGAAGGAAAACGCCTCCTTGCCCTCCACGCTGCGGCCGTGCTGGCCATCGGGCTGACCGGCGGTGCAGTGCACGGCCAGACTCCGGAACGCGCCGCCTGGCAGGGCGATCTCGCGGCGATCGACGCGGCCGACTGGAACTACGAGTTCGCCGCGCACCTGCTCGAGCGCGCCGGGTTCGGCGGTACGCCGGCCGAGATCGAAGCGCTCGCGCAACTCACGCCGGCCGAAGCGGTTCGGCGTCTCGTTCATTTCGATGGCGTCGACGCTGTCGACCTCCCGCCGTTCGAGCATTCCGACATTCACGACCCGGGGCTCGAGCCCTTTCCGCCCAGTCGGCCTGCCGTGACGGAACTCGCGAAGGAGACCGGCGAAGCGCTCGGCATCAAGGTCAAGCCGAGCGGCAACCGCCGGCTGCAGCCCGTCGTCAACAAGTTCTTCTACTGGCTCCGGGCGAGCCTGCTCGAGACGCAGCGGGTCGCATACTGGTGGGCGGGCCGCATGGTCGGCAGCCCGCGGCCGCTCGAGGAGAAGATGGCGCTGTTCTGGCACGGTCACTTCGCCGTCGGCGAGAACAAGGTGCGCGACTACCGCAAGCACCTGGGCCAGCTCGAACTCTACCAGCGCGACGGCCTCGGCAACTTCCGCGACCTCATGGTCTCGATCGCGCAGGATCCCGGCATGCTGTCGTTCCTCGACGCGGGCGTGAACGTCAAGGGCGCTCCGAACGAGAACTTCGCGCGCGAGATCATGGAGCTCTTCACGATGGGCGCCGGCAACTACAGCGAGCGCGACATCCGCGAAGCCGCGCGCGCCTTCACGGGCTGGAACTACGAAGACCTCGAATTCGTCGTCAACGAAGCGCAGCACGATGACAGCGAAAAGACCTTCCTCGGCGAGACCGGCCGTTTCGACGGCGTCGAAGTCATCGACATCATCATGGAGCAAGCGGTCACGGCCGAATTCATCGCCGGCAAGATCTATCGCTTTTTTGCCCGCCAGGAGCTTTCGCCCGAGCTTCAGGCGGAGCTCGGCGCCGTGTTCCGCGAGGGCGGCTACGAGGTTCGGCCCCTGCTCGAGACGATCTTCCTGTCGCGCGACTTCTATGCGCCGGAGACGGTCGGCACGCAGATCAAGAGCCCCGTGCAGCTCGTGGTGTCGACCTACCGCAAGCTCGGGCTCGCCGGCGCGCCGGGCATCCCGGACTTCAACTCCGCCACGAGCGCGCTCGGCCAGCGCCTGTTCTTCCCGCCGACAGTTGCCGGCTGGGCTCACGGGCGAAGCTGGATCACGCCGGGGCTGCTGCTCGAGCGCGGCAACTTCGCGCGCGACGTGCTGTTCCCCGACATCAACTTCCGCGCGCCCGACCGCGTCAACGGCAGCGGGGAGATCCAGAGGGTCGCGCGCAATATCCGCGACGGGCTCGACATCACCTCGGCGACCATGCCTGATGCCGACACGGCCGTCATCGCGGAATCGAACATGCTTGCGGACCGGGACGAGGACTTCAACACGCGCTACGGCAGCTTCCGCGGCTGGCAGATGGCGATCGACCGGGTCAAGGCGATTCCGCGCGATACGGCGAACGTCGATCTGAGCCGGATCGTGATCGATGCGGAGCTGAAGAACACTACCGAGGTCATCGACCATTTCATCCACCGCTTCATGCGCGTGGCGCCGGGCGACGATGTACGCCTGATGCTCGTTGCGTTTCTCGACGAGCAACTCGGCACTTCGGATATCGCGACGGCCGAGACCTACATGGAAGATGCGCTGCGGCTCGTGCTGCACCTGCTCATGAGCCAGCCGGAGTATCAACTGGGGTGAGCGCGACGGGATCAGAGGGGTAAAAGGCATGAAACGCGATCGCTTGAGTTCGACCGACCGCAGGACCGTCCTCAGGGCAGGATTGTGCGGGCTCGGCGTCGGCGCGGCCCTGCGCACGCCGCCGCTCTTCGCGCAGGCGGCTTCGAGGCTCGCGGCCGAAGCCGACGGCAAGATTCTCGTCGTGCTCGAGCTTTCGGGCGGCAACGACGGGCTAAACACGCTCGTGCCGTACGGCGACGACGCCTACTACCGGCACCGGCCGTCGATCGGGATCCGGAAGGAGGAACTGCTGCCGATCGACGATCATTTCGGTTTCAGCGGAGGCATGGTCGGCTTCGAACGGCTGTTCAAGGACGGCAAGCTCGCGGTAGTGCACGGCTGCGGCTACGACAATCCGTCGTTCTCGCATTTCACGTCGATGTCCTATTGGCACACGGCGGCGCCGAACAGCGGCGAACCGTATGGCTGGGTCGGCCGCACGGCCGACGCGATGGCTCCCGATGCGCCGCCGAACTTCCTCGTCAACATCGGCGCGCGGCAGTCGCTGGCCGTGCGCAGCGCCCGGCACGTGCCCGTCGTCTTCGATGACCCGAACAGGTTCTCGCGCGATGCGTTCTTCGAACAACGCGAGGTGCTCGATTCCACGGCGCACACAGGGGCGATCGACAATCCCTCACGCCGCTTCCTGCACGCCATCGCTCAAAGCGCGAAGGACGCCTCGTCGCTCGTGCGCGAAGCCTGGGCCAACTACCGCTCGCCAGTCGATTACGGCGTCACTGGCCTGGATCTGCCGAAGGTCGTGTCGCTCATCGAGGCGGGCATGCCGACCCGTCTCTACTACACGTCCTATCGCAACAATGCGTTCGACACGCATGTCTTTCAGGGCAACGTGCACCGCCGACTGCTGACCTACACCTCAGATGCGGTTTCGGCGTTCCTCAGGGATCTCGAACGCATCGGCCGGGTCGACGACGTCATCGTGATGATCTTCTCGGAGTTTGGCCGGCGCGTGCCCGAGAACGTGAGCCTCGGCACGGACCACGGCGCGGCGAACCTCATGTTCGTGGCCGGCAACGGCGTGCGCGGCGGGCACTACGGCGAGATCCCGAGCCTGACCGAACTCGACGACGGCGACAACCTCGTCCACACGTCGGATTTCCGCCGGGTCTACGCGACCGTGGTCGGCGGCTGGCTCGGTTACCCCGGCACGGACGAGCTGCTCAAGGGCGACTTCAAACCGTTCGACATGTTCGTCTGAGCCGTCCACTGAATCGGGCGTCCCGTTGCGTACCCGCGCCGGCCGGCTGCAAGCGAATTGTGGGATATTCGGCGGTACTGCCCGGAAAGCAACGGCTTGCAGCGGCCGGCCCGCAGGCAGCCGTCAGCGACGAAACTGCCGGACAGATCAGGGCACGAGCATCCGGATCCAGCCGTCCTGGCGCGAGGTGACGAAAATCTCACCGTCGCGGCTCCGGCTCAGGTGCATGTCCGCGCGCGCCGACTCCACGCCGTTCGCCTGATTGATGAGATCGCGGAACGAGACGTAGACGGGTTCGCCGTTTGCGTCGCGAACGAAGAGCTGGACTTCCTCGACTGGCGCCACCGTGCTCGGAACGCCGTCATCGGCGGCCTTGAGTGCATCGAGATCGGCCGCGAACACGCGCCCGCGCTGCAGGTCCCCGAAGACGAACTTGCCGCGCAGCGCTTCGATCTGGCCGTGGTAGGCGAAGCCGCCGCTGATCGCCCGGCCTTCGTTGTGGTCGTAGATTGCGACAGGGTAGGTGTATTCGTCTTCTATGCTGCCATCGAGCACATCGGCGGGGAGTTCGTAGAGCTGATTGAGCGCGCCGCCCGGACGGATCATGCCGTTCTCCCAGTAGCCTTCGCGGTCCATCCAGCCATAGTTGCCGCCTTCGTGGACGATATTGACCTCTTCGATGTGGTTCATCCCGATGTCGAGGGCGAACATCGTGCCGTCGGTGAGATCCCACGAGATCCGGTGGGCATTGCGGAAGCCGTGGGCGTAGATCTCGCCGAGCGTCTCGGGGTCTCCATCGGTGTGAAAGTGATTGATCTCAGGGATCGTGTAATCGCCAAGGCCCTTGACCCCGCCCGATTCTGACGGGCTGCGCGGGTCGATGCGCAGGATCGCCGTGACGACCGAATCGGTCCGCTGTGTCTGGGAGGGGTTGTTGGCGTTCGGACCGCCGCCATTGCTGAAGCCGAGGTCGCTACCGCTCGTGTAGAGCAGGCCGTAGTCGGGATCGCCGGGTTCTGCGGTCGGGTTGAAGCCCACGTAACCGAAGGGATGCGACATGTTCGCGGTCACGTGCGCGACGCGCAGCAGTTCCCGGCGAGTGCCCTCGAAGCTGTCGGCTGACGGATCGTTGGCACGCCACTCGGTGATGACGTTGTGGTGCGTGACGTCGCCGTCGCTGTAGCCCGGCGGGATGAAGTCGGGCTCGCGCGGATTGGCGAAGGACCATTCGCCGTGCACGGTGTAGAAGAGGCCGTTGTCGGCAAACTCCGGATGAAAACCGAAGCCGATGAAGCCGCTCTCGAGCCGGTTATAGACGGCGAGCGGAAACGCCGCCGCGAAATCCGCGTACAAGGTCAGTTCGCCGTCCTCGTGTAGCTGGTAGAGGTAACCGCGCTGGTCGTTCGTGAAGCGCCGACCGTCCGGCGCGTCGCGCACGAAGCTCACGCGCGCCCAGCCGGCCGGGTTCACGTCCTGGCTCGCATGGAGGCTTCCGAGCGTTCGCGGCAGCCTGACGACATCTTGAATTTCGACCTCGAGTCCTCTCTTGGCCACCGGGTCGGGCAGTGGGTCGGTAATCTGTGCGGTAGCGTCTTGGGCTGCCAGAAACGCGAGCGGGGCACAAGCGGCGAGCAGGGTTCGAATGCGCATGTCGAGCCTCTTCTGGAATTGCGATCATGATCCGGGGTTGTTTATACCAGATGTGTCTGACGCCATTCGCGGTGCGCGCAAAGACCAGCGAGAACGCGGCCGACGCGCACTGTCGCCCGGGCGAAGCCTTCAGTTGGCAAACAAGTCCTCGACAAGCATCGAAATCGTTCGTCCCCGCACGCGGCTTGAAGCAACATCGGCGCCAGGTGCGGCGCGCGGTGCCGTCGCGGGTCGTTAGTTGCCGGTGCTTGCCGTGTCGACGCTGATCCTGGGTGAGCGGCCGACCTGCTCGTAACGCAGGCCGTCAGAAGGACGATCGAGTCGGCGAATGTAAAGCCAGTCCGCCTCGTCACGGCCCGGATGACCAGTGGCGACGACCCGGTCGCCGGAAGCGAAGGTGTCTTCGGTGATGCCGATCCGGACCAGTTCGAACTGGTTGTCGAGTTCGAGCCGCCACGTTTGCAGCTCGCCGGAAGCCGTATCCACGCTCAGGAACATGTAGGGATGCGGCCTGACAAAATGAAACTCGGTGATGACGCCCTCGACCGTCGCCTCGCGCCGGGTGAAGTAGACGCCCGAGATCGAGTGGTGGGCCTCCGCGACGCCTGGCGTCAGCGCCGCCACCACGGGAATGAACGCCTTGATGCCGGCGATGAGCGCCGGAAGCATGACTGCGAGCGGACCGATCGAACGACACATGTACAGCATCCTCACTGATCGGATCGATTGCCCCAGTATACGATTGCCGCGGTACGCGGCCAGCCAGTCCGAAAACCCTGATGAGGTTCTTTTCGACACATTTGTCGTTTCCGCACATCGGCGACGTAGACTGAACGCTTGTTCGGCCTCGTGCTCCAATCGGCGGACATAAAACTACCGGGCATGCCGTCGGTTAGGTTTTAGGCTTTTTCTCCGGTCAATACGGTAGCCTGCTCGGAGTCCGCGACTTCAGCAAACGAGCGCGAGAGCATATCGGCGCCGCGCGCGAGCAGACCCAGGTCGGAACCGACAGCGACGAAGCGGTAACCCCAAACGATATACCGTCGTGCATCGTCGGGCGCCGTGGCCAGGATGCCTGCCGGTGTGCCGGTGGCGGTGAGGCGTTCCACGGCATCCTGGATCGCATTCTGCACGTCTTCGTGGTGCGGGTTGCCGATGTGGCCGAGCGAGGCCGCGAGATCGGACGGTCCGATAAATACACCGTCGACACCGTCGACCGCGGCGATCGCCTCGAGCTGCTCGAGCGCGGAATGCGTTTCGACCTGCACGAGCACGCAAATTTCCTCGTCCGCCGTTTGCAGGTAATCCCGGTCGCGTCCGTAGCGTGCGGCACGGACGCCGCCGGCGACGCCGCGGATGCCGCGCGGCGGGTAGCGTGTTGCGGCAACGGCCTGTTCGGCCTCGTCCGCGCTTTGCACGTACGGCACCAGAATGCCGGGCGCGCCGATGTCGAGTATGCGCTTGATCAGGACCGCATCGTTCCATGCCGGACGGACGACGGCGGTGGCCGTGCCCCCGCGCATGGCTTGAAGCTGCGAAAGCAGGGTGGGTACTTCGTTCGGCGCATGCTCGGTGTCGAGCAGTATCCAGTCGAAGCCGCTGTCGGCGACGATCTCGGCCGCGATGTTGCTGCACAGGCTCGACCAGAGGCCGATCTGGCGTTCGCCGCGGCTGAGCGCGGCCTTGAAGGCATTGCGCGGGGCGTCCACTTTCGGAGTCTCAGACGAAGCTCACCGACACGCTGCCGAGTTCGCCGAAGTCGGCGCGGATCGTGTCGTTGGGTTCGGCCCATACGGGGCGGACGAAGGATCCCGACAGCATCATGTGGCCAGGTTCGAGCACGGTGCCAAAGGGTGCAAGCTTGTTGGCGAGCCAGGCGATACCCATGGCCGGGTTGCCGAGCACGCCTGCCGCGACCCCGGTCTCCTCGATATCGGAGTTTCGATAGAGCACGCCGCCGACCTTCGCGAGGTCGATATCGAGCGGTCGCACTGCTCGCCCGCCAAGAACGATGCCCGCGGCGGCGCCGTTGTCGGCGATCGTGTCGACGATCTTGCGCGGTTCGTCAACGCGTGCATCGATGATCTCGATCGACGGGACGACGTACTCGGTGGCGCGAAGGACCTCGATCAGGCCGACGCCTGGGCCCTTGAGCGCTTCGCCGAGGATGAAGGTCAGTTCCAGCTCCACACGTGGCACACAGTAGTTGGCGTGCTCGACCGTTGCGCCGTCCTCGACGAGCATGTCGTCGAACAGGTAACCGTAGTCCGGTTCGTCGATCTTCGATGCGCGCTGCATGGCTTTCGAAGTCAGGCCGATCTTGTGTCCGATCAGTCTTGCGCCCGCCGCTTCACGCCTGCGGGCGACCTCGCTCGAGATTGCGTAGGCGTCGTCGATCGTGATGCCCGGCCAACTTGCAGACGGACGCAGAGCCTGGCGCTTGTCAGCGTTGGCCCTGATCAGCCTCTTGACGGCGGCTTCACGTTCGGCGTCTCTCATCGCCAAGACAGGTCTCCTGAATTGTGGTCCCGGGCGGTGTGCGGCGGATTATAAGAGCAAAGCGCATCACACGAAGCGCCTGCCCTGCGAACATTGCGCTCCGATCCGGTCCGGTGGTTCGAGCGCGGCGCGGGGACTTGAGTCCAGACTTCCGGCCCTTATATTTATGTTTTCGTGGGAAAGGGGTGGCTGCGCCGTCGCGCCGCGCGACATCCCTGAGACCTGAGCAAGGAAAACGAAGGAGAGAAAAATGATGCGACAACTGGATCGGACATCGGTGAACTGCGGGCGCACGGCGGTCGTCCGCGCCGGAAGTCTGGCCCTGATCGCTTTCCTGGCGGTCTGCGCTTCCGCTGCTGCACAGGATCGACCCGTGCCGGACACCTACACCGCGACGACGACCGGCATGACGCCGGACGGCCAGGGACTCAGATTCGTCGTGACGCAGTGGTCCGACGACGGTGACCGCTCAGTGGTCGTTTCGGTCCTGGACGGCGAAGAGAGCCCGAGTGAAGTCCTGTCGGAGCTGTCGTCGGTCGGCGCAGTCTGGCTCGACGGCAGCGGCGCCGGATACGCGATCAAGTACGCTCATCGTGCAGCGACCGATGACGGCGGCGAAGTCGTCACGCTGGTGACGGACAGGCCCGTCGGCTCGTACAACTTCCGGCCCTGGTCGGTCGAGAACTCGACCGCGACCGCACTTGTCGAATACTCGGTCATCGAGTTGCGCCTCGACGCCAGCGGCAGCGGCGTCGGCACGATGTCGCTGGCCGCGGATGTCACGACCGATGAGGATGCGGACACTGTCTCGCTCGTCAGGGCCGACGGGACACCCGACGTTCTTGCGGACGTTTCGCTCGAGCCCAAGCCCTACTGGGCCAGGGACGACGGCTGATCCGGCATCTGCCGGGCAAGGGGAGGGGGCGTTCAACGCCCCCTCCGGTCCTGATCGCGCGACTCGCTCAGAAGTCCCGGCGAATGCTGATTCCCCATTGCTCCGGATCGATATAGGTCTGCTGCAGCGTTCCGAAGAAGCCGAGGAAGTTCAGCGTACTTTGCGTAGTGCGCTCGTCCGAGCAGTTCGTGCAGAACAGCGACGCCTGCCACTCCTGGTCCGGTGAGAGCCAGGTCAGGCGCATGGTCTGCCTGGTGTGCGCCGGCACATGGTTTCCGGGGGCGGTCTCGTCCCCGTCGACGCCCCACCAGGCGTCGTCGCGCCAACTTGCGCCGTATCGGAAGGACAGTTCCGCGCCGTTGCTGAGCGTCGTGAACCAGTTGACGTTCAGCGTTGCCGTGTACTCGGGCGAGCGATTCGGTCCCTCGTTGATGTCAGGTGCGCCGGCAGGATCGAGACCGAGCTCGATGCGCGCCTCGGGGCTCGCATTGCCGAGATCCGTCAACTGATAGTTCAGATGCGAAACGCTGCCTTCGATCAGCCAGTGGTTCCCGATCGGGGCCTGTAGCTCGATCTCGAATCCGTCGAGTTCGGCCTCGCCGGCGTTGGTCGTGAGCCACGCCGGGTTGTCGTTCTCGTCGAGGCCGGCGGCGCCCTGCTGCAGGTCGCTGTACGTCATGTCGTAGATCGACGCGTTGAGTCTCAGCCGGCCGTCGAGCAGATCCGACTTGATGCCGAACTCGAGGTTTTCCAGCGTTTCCGGACCGAACGGCACGCGGATACCGGGCGACGGTCGAGGAGTCGTGCCGCCGCCGCGAAAGCCTTCCTGATACGTGCCGTAGACCATGATGTCGTCGTTGACGTTGTATGACAGGCTGAGCATCGGGTCGGTCACTTCGGAGACCGCGTTGACGTTGATCGGATCTTCGAAACCGGCAGTTCTTGAACCGTCACGATCGAAGCGTTCCTGCAGGATGAGCTTGTCGTCCTCGCTGCGGCGAAGCCCCACGGTCAGCGACAGACGGTCGGTCAGATCGGTGACGGTGTTCAGGAACAGTCCGCTGTTCTCCACCCAGACGTTGTCGACACGGTCGATGCAGGCGACCCCGATCAGGCACGGAAAGAGCACCGAAATATTGGTGTTGAGATCGTACTGCTCGAGATCGAAGTAGCCGACGGTCCACGAGGTGCGTCCGTCGAACAGTTGACCGCTGACGCGCAGCTCGATCGAGTCCTGATCGTGACGGAAGGTGTCAAGCGTGTGGTTGATCGGCATCGGAGAGGCGTCCGAGTCACGGCCCCACTGGGCGTCGAACTCGCGATGGGCGTAGATGAACTTGACGTCGATGTCGTCGAGATACCAGTCGAACGTGGCGCTCGTTCCCCACTGCGAAATGTTGTTGATGTTCGGCGTCTCGATGCCGCCGTCGATGCCGCTGTTGGCGTTGAAGCCGGAGTAGTTCGTGTAGATGTCCGGAGCCGCGAAGCGATCGTCATAAGGTATGCCCCAGTTCGGCAGGGCGACGCGAGGGTTGTACAGCACGCCGATCAGGAACGGCTGCGTGATGTCGGCGACGAGGTCGTACGGCGACGTGCTTCGTTGCTCGGTGACGTCGGCGATGACGTTGAGCTCGAATGACTCGTTCGGAGTGAACCGCAAGGTGCCGCGTGCGGCCTCGACATCCTCGTCACCGAAGCGCCCGACCACGCAGTTGCGGTCCGTGCCGCGCTCGGAGACCCGGGTCGGCAGCGCGAAGGCATTGTCTTCGGGACTGCCCGGAGTGCCCATGATGGGAACGCGATTAGCGGAGTCCCATCCGACGATACCGTCGCCCACGCCCGCGAGGTGGCCGCGGCCGGATTCGACCATCGCGCAGCGGAAGTCGACGTTGTTCTGCCAGCCCTGCTTGCTGCGCGACACGAACGCGACGCGCCCGAAGAGTTTCTCGTCGACCAGCACGGTTTCGTACGAGCCCTTGATGTCGAGCCGGTCGTAGTCGCCGACTGTGATTTCGATGTTGCCGCCTTCCTCTTCGCCGGGCTTGCGGCTGACCATGCGTACGACGCCGCCGATGGCGTTCTTTCCGAACAGCGTGCCCTGCGGTCCGCGCAGCACCTCGACGCGCTCGAGGTCGAGCAGGTCGAGAATCGCGCCCGTCGGCCGGCCGATCACGACATCGTCGACATAGAACTGCACGGTGGGTTCAACGGTCGGCTTGAAGTCGCCGTAGCCAAGACCGCGAATGTTCGCCGCGAGCGTCGGTCCCCAGCCCGAACCGAGCTGATCGATCGTGACGTTCGGCGCCCAGTCGGCAATGTCGATGACGTCGAGCGCGCCCAGGGCATCGAGCGTCTCGCCGGAGATCGCCGAGATGGCCAGCGGAATCTCCTGCAGCGGTTCCTCGCGGAAGCGCGACGTGACGATGATTTCTTCGAGTTCCGGTCCCGTACCCTCGTCGTCCTGGGCGAAAGACGGGTCTGGCGCCAGGATCGCGGCGCACGCGGCAGCCAGTGTACTGACAGCCAGACGTTCGAGGCGATTTGTTGCACAAATGCTGCGAAACGTTCCTGTGGTGTTTTTCATGATGTGTTCTCCGGTGAATCGCTAAATCAACAGTGAAAAAATTGAACGTGGGATGGATTCGGCGGCACTGCCAAGCGCAGTCAGTGCGATGTACGCTCCAAACGTGGAGGCTCGCTATCTCTCACTGATCTTTGCAAAATAAGTTTGCGGCTTCGTCCGTCGTGGACATTCGGCCAAGCCTGACTAGCTGCTTCTACGGCAAACGTTCGCCATCGCCGCTGTCCTGAATGTCAAGAAATCAAACTATAAGAAAATTCCTGAAATTCGCAAGCCAAACCTTCCCTATCGGCATTTACGCAACGTGGCGGAAGGGAGCTCTGGTTCGGACAAGAGCTGCCGAAAAGGGTAAGAGTCTTGCGCGGAAACTCGGTGCAGAGTAGTTCTCGAACCGGTGCGCAGTCCGGCCTCAGGCGTTCAGCGACCGAACTTCAGGTCATGCGTTGCCATACGACGCTTTGAGTGGTTGTTGTTCGCAGTCAGCGGTAAGGTGTTCGATGTGCATGGCAAGCCGGTCGGCGACCGCCCCCCAACTGTGTCGCTCGGCGAACGTCCGGCAGAAGGTGCGGTTTACCCCAAAAGTACGAACGACTGCGTGACCCAGATCTTCATCGAGAGCACCGCTGATTCCCTCCAGGACCACGTTTTTCGGTCCTGTGACGGGATACGCGGCAACGCTGAGGTTCTTGCTCAACTTGCGGCGACGGCCGGCAGCTCCTCGTCCGTGTAGTCCCGAATCGAGACCCGGGTCTTCAGATCGGCCTTGCAGAACGCATGCAGGAAACAGGTCTGTTCCGACATATCGAGCGCCCGGCGCGCGAAATCATCGTCTTCGCCGGTATCCAGATAAACGTGGGTCTCCACCGGATCGGCCTTGCCGGCCTCGCCCGTCCCGCCCGACGCGCCGCCGAGTGAGAAATGCGTGTCCTGAATGATCCGGTAGTCTTTGAGATCCTTCTTCACGATCGCGGCATAGCGGCCCATCTGGGTCATGAAGCAGAAACCGATACCGGCGGAGATATAGCTTGCCGCATCCGGCGCCAGCCCCTTGCCGCCGTTCTCCGGTGCTTCGTCGGACAGGAAGTGGAAGATCGAGCCGTGCGGGTTGAAAAGCTGCTGCTCGATCTGCTTGACGCCGTCCTCCCGTAGGGTGCAGATGGCGCGCACGTGCAGCAGCCGGTCCTGCCGGTCGGTCAGGCTGTCGTTCGCGAGCGTGACGCTGTGTTCCGCCTTTGGGGTCATGCCACCTCGGTCTACAAGCTCCGACAATGTTCCCGCAGCCGGTTGCGCCGCGTCGAAGTGATCGCCGGGATCCGGTTCCGCCGGGCGCCCGATCGGCAACGCGCGACCCGTTTCGATCTCACGGCCGTTGTGACTGAGGGTAAAGAGGCTTTCCTTCGATCCGCGCATCAGACCGTTCAGCGGCGATGCGGCGGTGGCATCGAGCAGGAGCCTGTTGAGGTCTTCCCACGGGGCGTCGCTTGATATCTGTGCCGTCAGGTCGACGTTGCGCGCGCCTCCGACCATGGTGCCCCGCAGCGCGGAGCCCTTCATCGTGTAGTAGTTGTCCTGGATCAGGCGGATATCGTTGATGGCCAGACCGCGTATCCTGGCGAGCGCGAGAGTCTCGTTCATGTACGAACTCACCATGCCCGTGGTCAGAAACGCGAGCGGGCAGGGCGCTTCGTCGAGCCCCGCGAGATACGCACCTTCGTCGCTGGCGAGCCGCCATACGGCGCCGGTGCGTGCAGAAGCGACGAGCGCTTCCTTCTGCATGCCGCTCAGCGAACGAACGCAGAGCCGAACGGCTTCGCCCATGCGGATGTCCGGAGGAGAGAAGCCGATGTCGGCGGTAGCGTCCACCCTGAAGAAGCGCGGTTTCCCGCTTTCGACCAGCAGATTGGCTTGGGAACTGGGCATTGACTGGGTCCTTGAGCATGGAGACCGCGATAGATTCCGGTTCGAGCGCGACGCTGTCGCGGCGAGTCGGCGTGCAGCGACACTTGGGCGGCGGCCCCTGGTGAACCGGGCCAACGAACACGACAGGATTGATGCTGCGTATCTGCCTGTGAATTTTACACTTGTCAAGTCTGGAGGGACAATGGAAAATGCCGCCGACACCGCATTGCGGGTCATTGCACGACCGGACCGGGCAGTGCGCACCGGGCTTTGGCCAGCGCCCGGACAAAGGCGCGACCCGTACGCATGTCTGGCAGAATAGCGGACGCATCCGGCATCTGCTTGTAGCGTTCATCGGGAGGATCATGTTGTGAAAGTCGGCTATATCGGCCTGGGCATGCAGGGGAAGTACCTGGCCATCAATCTTGCGGATGCGGGTTACGACCTCATGGTCTTCGACCTCAACCCCGAACCTCTTGAAGAACTGGCCGCCGCGGGCGCGAAGATCGCCAGTTCGAACGCGGAAGTCGCCGAACATGCCGAGGTCGTCCTCACCTGTGTTCTCAACGATGCCCAGGTGGAAGCGGTCATCGCCGGTCCCGACGGTCTGTTGAGCACAGCGGCGCCGGGCACGATCATCGTCGTTCACAGCACGATCCAGCCGCAGACGATCGACAAACTCGCGGTAGTCGCTGCGGAAAAGGGCGTCGAGCTCATGGACGTGCCGGTCAGCGGCAGCGAGAAGGGCGCGATCAACAAGACCATGTCGTACATGGTCGGCGGTTCGGCCTCGGCGCTCGAGAAGTGCCGTCCGCTGTTCGAGGTCTCCGGCACGAAGATCCAGCATGTCGGCGAACTCGGCGCGGGCCTTCGCGCCAAGCTCGCCCACCAGATCATCATTACGGTAAACATGATGGCGGCTTACGAAGGGATGAAGGTCGGCGTCGAAGCGGGTGTCGACCCGAAGATTCTCGAGAAGGTCATCAACGAGGGGCTGGCGCAGAGCTGGATCGCCGACGAGTGGTCCGAGCTCTCGTTCGGGCCGCATTCACAGATGGTTTTCTACAAGGACCTGGACCTTGGTCTCAGACTGGCGCATGACCTGGGTATTTCCGTGCCGGGCGCGGGCCTGGCGCAGCAGATGCTGCACAAGATCGTGCCCTGAACAAAACTTGCGAGCGAAACTGACATGACAAGCACGAATCTGACTGCCCGAAATCTGGTCGACATGGCCGAGGGCGAAATCAGCCGCGAAATCTTCGTCAACGCGGAAATCTACGAACAGGAAAAGGAACGGATCTTCAGCCGCGCCTGGCTTTACATCGGACACGAGAGCCAGATCGAGAATCCCGGCGACTATTTCGTTTCGAAAATGGGCGAGGAATCGGTCATCCTGACCCGGGATTTCGCCGGAAAAATCCACGTTTTTCTGAACAGTTGCGCCCATCGCGGCATGCGGGTCTGCCGCTACGACGAAGGCAATACCAGTGCCTTCCGCTGTCCCTACCACGCCTGGACCTACAAGACCGACGGCACCCTCGTCGGCGTGCAGGACTACGACAACGCCTATCAGCCGCCCTTCGACAAGTCCGAATGGGGGCTCGTCGAAGTGCCGCAGATGGCCAACTACATGGGCACGATCTGGGCGACCTGGGACGAGAACGCGCCCCCGTTCGAGGAGTATCTGGGCGAGGCGACCGTCGCGTTCGATCACGGCTTTTGCGCATGGGACGGCAGCGACGCCGGCACGGAACTGCTCGGGAGCACGCAGAAGTGGCGCGTGCCGTGCAACTGGAAGTTCATTGCCGAGAATTTCTCGGGCGACTGGCTGCACGGCGTGAGCCACCGGTCCGTCGACCTGATCCGCCTCGGCCCGAGCGGCGAGGTCGGGCGCCGGGACGATTTCGGGCAACTGGTCGTGAACGGCTTTCCGGAGGGCCACGGCATCCTGTACAGCCTCTATCCGAACAAGCAGGAACGGACCGAATACGCGATGTCGCCGGAAACGTCGGAATATTTCCAGCACTGCTGGGAGCGGCGTCTGAAGAAACTCGGCGACAAGGCGGGGACCTGCCCGCTTGTCGGCACGATCTTTCCGAACATGTCTTTCCATGCGCAACAGCCGCGCACACTGCTCGTGTCCCATCCGACGGGCACGAACGAAACGGAAATGTGGCGAACGTATTTCGTCGACAAGTCGGCGCCGGAAAGCGTCAAACAGTTCCTGCGCGAGTACTACATGCGCTATTCGGGCCCGGCCGGCATGACCGAGCAGGACGACATGGAGAATTGGAACTACGCGAGCGAGGCCAGCCGCGGCATGATCGCGCGCCGGCGTCCCTACCATTACAAGGCCGGGCTCGGCGTTGGCTCCCCCCACTCGGAGCTGCCCGGCGTCGTGACCGAACAGCCCATCACGAGCGAGCAGAACCCGCGGTTCTTCTACAAGCGCTGGGCGGACTACATGGATCTCGGTAGCTGGGACGAGTTGCGCGATGCGAAGTCGGTCAGGTTCTGGGAGCGCGCGTCATGACGCAAACCGCGCTGTCAGCGGAACGCCTGGCCTATCTCGACCTGCTGCGAGAGGTCGAGGACTTCTTCCACCACGAAGCCGATCTGCTCGACGAGCGCGAATACGACCAATGGCTCGACCTGCTCACGGACGACATCGTCTACTGGATGCCGATGCGCAAGAACGTCTCGTACAAGAACAGGGATCAGGACATCACCGCCGAAGACGACATCGCCTGGTTTCACGATGACAAGGAGACGCTGGTCAAGCGCGTCAGGCAGATCCAGACCGGCGTTCATTGGGCCGACGAGCCGATTTCCCGCATCTCGCACCTCATCACCAACATTCGACTCGCGGATTCCGTCACGTCGCTCGACGAGGGCGAGACGATGGTGACGAAGTGCAGGTTCCTGGTCTACCGCAACCGCCTCGAAACCGAAACCGACTTCCTGATCGGGCGGCGCGAGGACACGCTGCAACGCGTTCAGGGCGAACTCAGGGTCGCCCGGCGGAAAATCATCCTCGACCAGAGCGTGCTGCTGGCCAAGAACCTGACGATGTTCTTCTAGGAGCCTCGGCCGCGGTCTCAACTCAGGCGCCGGTTTCGTCGAAATGGCGGATGCCCGGCGGCTCGGCGAGTGCGTCCATGAGCCGGTCCGTCGCGCGAGTCAAGTTGGATTCGCGCGATCAGGGCGACGCCGCGATTCCGAGCACCGCGTACCAGAGAAACTGCACGAGCGTGAGCAGTGAACCTTCCAGTATGCGTTCGTCGTCGCCGTGAGCGCCGCCGCCCGAAGCCATGTCTTCCTCGTCGCGGATCGGGCCGAATCCGTAGCACGGTATGCCCTGCGCCCTGACCTGGGCCATGTCGGTGGCTCCTGTCAGCATGGTCGGCAGCGTGACTGCTTGTGGAAACATCCGCTGATTGACCGCCTCGATGACTTCGAACATCTCGTTGTCGATGGGGGAGGGCGTGCCCGGCGGCCGGTAGATCGGACGCGGAACGAGCTCCACATTCGGGTCGTTGATCACGGCCGCCATGTCGGCGTAAAATGCTGCGGGATCCTGGTCAGGCAACGCGCGCACGTCGAGCATCGCCGTGGCGTCCGACGGGATGACGTTCCTGCGGAAACCGCCACTGAGGATCGTCGGGGAGACGCCGGTTCGCAGCAAGGCGTTGTGTTGGGGCTCGTGCTCGGCGAGCCAGCGCTGACTTGCGGCGCTCGCGTCCGGATCGAAGAGTCCGAGGTAACGTTCCGCGCTCTCTTCCGGGCTGATCAAGGCGAGCCGTTCGAAATAGGTTCGTGTGGTGTCGTTGAGTCGCATGGGCGGCTGCCAGTCGGAGAGCTTCGCGACGGCCGAAGCCAGCGCCCCGAGTGCGTTGTCCACACGCGGCACGGAACCGTGGCCGGCCGTGCCCCGGGCGACGAGTTCGACGCGCATCGGAAACTTCTCCGTGGTCGCGATGGAGACGTAGCGGACTTCGCCGTCGCGGGACGCCGTCGTGCCGCCTTCGGCCAGGCAGTACTCGGCTTCGATCTCGTCCCAGTGCTCGTCAATCATGTAATCGATGCCGAACTCGGGCGTGCCTTCCTCGCCGGCTTCCGCCAGATAGATGATGTCGCGGTCGAGAGCCACGTTGGCGCGCTCGAGCATGAGCAGAAGCATCAGTCCGGCGGTCACGTTGTCCTTGTCGTCAAGCGTGCCCCGGCCATAGATGTAGCCGTCGCGCCGCACCGCGTCGAACGGCTCGACGGACCAGTTCTCGCGCTGCACGCCGACGACGTCGGTATGAGCCATGACGAGAATCGGACGCTTTGAACCATTGCCGGGCAAGCGCGCCACGAAGTTGTCCCGCCCGGGCTCCATGGCGTACAGGCGGCCCTCGAGGCCCTCGGCCGCCAGGGCGTCGCGCAGGTAGTTGGCAACTTCGGTTTCGTTGCCCGGCGGGTTGGTGGTATCGATTCGCAGCAGCGCGGTGAAGTGGCTCAGCGCCTCTTCCTCCACCTCGGCCCAGTCGATCGGGTAGCGGTCCTGGCTCAGGGCTGCGAACGGCACACCCGCCAGCAGAAGGACAAGCAATCTGGCCATCAATTCTCCTACGCGTGCGCTACGCTGATCGAACCGGGGCTCTATCGTATCCGCCTTGACCGGATATCTCACCACTTGCGAAGACGCCGATTGGAACCGCGGGCCACTTGCACAAATCCGTGGGCAATCGCACTATCCATGCTTCAAAGCGTTTCATGGTTTAGTGCAATCAGCCAATCCGCGTGGCGACTGCGCACGGTACAAACAAGAGTCCGGGCAGGACACCGACCGAAATCTGGAGGACGTTTTACATGAAATACAACTGTTTGGCGGCGCTGTTCGTGATTGCGCTCGGTGTCGGTTCTCAGGTCCGGGCGCACCATTCGTTTGCCGCCGTCTATGACCGGTCCGACCCGATCTCGCTCGAAGCGGTCATTGTCGAGGTGCGGCTGACCAACCCTCATTCGTGGTTCTTCGTCGATGTAGAGGCCGATGACGGCACGGTCGAGCGATGGTCGATCGAAGCGGGCACGCCCAGCGGCATGATTCGCAACGGGTATTCGCCGGACGTGATCAAGCAGGGCGATGTCGTGACCATCAACGGTTTTCGCGCCTGGGACACCTCGAGGCCCGCTGGCATGCTGTCGGAACTGATCACGGCGGACGGGACGGTGTACGGCATGTTCGGTCCCCGGGAAGGTCCGGGCGCCAGGTAAGGCTGCGGAACGGATAGCGCACACAGGGGGTACACATTGAGAAAGCGTGATTTGCTGAAGACAACGCGGCTTGCCTGGCCTGTGCCCGCTGCGATCTGCCTGGCGCTGCTGCTGGCACATCCGGCTGGGGCGCAGGACGCAACGGACGACATTCCACGCATGGCTGATGGCCGTCCGGACCTGTCGGGCGTCTGGTGGGGCGGCGGCGACGTGGGCAGCCCGGCGTTTGCCCAACGGCTGCGCGCGGGTCGGGACGGTGAACCGCCGCCGTCCTTTACCGATCTCTATCAGCCCTGGGCGGCGGAGCGGGCCGCGCAGATGAGCGACGAGCATGACCCGACACTGGGCTGCATTCCCACAGCGTTCGGCACCCTGAACGTGCGGCTCTGGGACGCCGGCGCGGTGGGGCAGATCATTTCAACGCCGGACATGGTGGCGTTGCTGTCGGAGACATACCACGGCTATCAACTTGTTCCGACCGATGGGCGGCCCCACCGGGACTACCTCCCGCCGTCCTGGCGCGGCGACGCGGTGGGCCACTGGGACGGTGACGTATTCGTCGTGGAGGTGGAAAACTTCACGGATCAGACGTGGATCTGGGCGGAGGGCCGGGTGTCCTTTCATTCGGATGCCCTGAGAATCGTGGAGCGCTACCGGCGTGCGGATGCCGATACGCTACAAGTCGACGCGGTGGTGGAGGATCCTGACGTGTTGGCCGAGCCGTGGACGGTCCCGACACAGACCTTGCAACTGGCGCCGTTCGACCAGCTCCTGCCGCTGAATTGTGTAGGTGCGGAGGGCAAGGAATTGATGGAGGCAGCCGCCCCCCTGCGCACCAGGTAGGCTACATCCCGATGCGCCATCGGCGTCATCGGGGGGGACATCCGCTATAGGGAAGTCATGGCGGATCGGCCGCGGTTTATCGGGTCCCCGAAGAACTTACACTGTGGAACCAGGCACCGACTTCACGTCGGCGAGAATTCACAAGTTCGCCTCAAACAGGGCCAGCATCCGGCTCCACGCCCGTTCGGCCTGCTCGGGATGATGGACCGGCGAATCCGGCGTCGTCCAGGAGTGCATGGCGCCTTCGTAGACCTCGATTTCCGCGTGCAGGCCGGCGTCGTCGAACGCCTCGCGCAGCACGACCTTGGCGTCCGGATCGTTCTCGTCGTCATCCTCGGCGATGGCGATCAGGAACCCGGCGTCCATCTGCGGGACCAGCCGGTGCGGGCTCGTCGGCTGGTCGGTCACGAGCCGGACACCGTGAAACGAGGAACCGGCGCCGACGCGCTCCGGAAATCGCGCTGCGGTACGGAATGTCGCGGGTCCGCCGAGGCAGAAGCCGAGCGTGCCCATCTGGCGGTCCGTATCCACGACGTCCTGGGTATCGAGAAACCGGACCATCGTTTCCGCGTCGGTGAGTTCGGTCGCGGGTGACAGATCCGCGAGCAGCGGCCGCAGAATCTCCATCACGTTGCCCTGTCGCGGGTCCGTGCCGTCGGGCAGTACCGGCCCGCGGTGGCCGCGATAGTAGGGATTCACGACGAGCACGGAGTAGGCGGATTCGGCGAGGCGCAACGCGAGTTGCCGGTAGGTGTTGCGGATGCCGCGCGCATCCGGCCAGATCACGACCGCCGGATGCGCGCCCGTGAGCGGGTGCGCGAAGTAGCAGTCGGCGATCCCGTCGGGCGTCGGCACGTCGATCTCCGTCACGGTCGCGTCGACGGCGTTGGCCGCACGCGGCAGCATCATCGCAATGCTCGCGCCGACCGACAGCGCGCTGAATTCGCGGCGTGTCAGGCCATTGGCGTCGCGTGGATCGTTCGAGAAGGTGGTTTCGTCACACATCGGGTTGTGCCTCCCGGGTCATGGTCCCAAACGGTCATCGATTGCGCTGACCTGAAACCGTGAACAACAACTCATCAAGCATGGACGATATTCAGCCGTAACACGCTGATTATCTTGATTATTTCTATTGCTCGACTCAAAATCCAGGACTGTACCGCTCTGTCTGCCGTCGGCTCGCCATAGTCGGCGCTCAGTCATCGGCGAGACTGAATACGTAGAGCCCCTCCCGTCCCGGGCCGCCGCTGCCGCCGCGCGCCGCGGTGACGGCGACGTACTGCCTGCCGTCGTTGCCGGCGTAGCTGATCGGGATGGCCGTGACGTTGTGCGGGAAGCGGTACGACCAGACTTCCTCGCCGTTGCGCGAGTCGAACGCACGGAAGCGCTCGTCGCCCGTCGCGCCGATGAAGACGAGCCCGCCGGCCGTGACGATCGGGCCGCCGTAGCCCGGCGAACCGACGTCCTGCTTGCCTTCGGGCATCGCCTCGTTGACGCCGAGCGGCACGGACCAGACGATTTCGCCCGTGTTGGCGTCGATCGCGAGCAGATTCGCCCAGGGCGGCGCGTGGCAGGGGATTGCCTGTTCGGACTCGTCGTCGAGCGGCACGGCGAAACGGGGGCCATTGCCGCGTACGTACGGAACCTGGCTGTACGCTGTCTCCTCGCTGTAGCGCGGATTCGGGACCGTCCAGCCGACGCTGGCCTCGTCCTTCGAGTTCACGAAGATGTAGTTGATCTCGGGATCGACCGCGACACCGCCCCAGTTGACGCCGCCCGTCAGGCTCGGGAACACGAGCGATGGCGGCGTGTCGTCCGTCCGGAGGTTGAACGGCGTGTACGGCCCTGCGGTGTAGTAGCCGACTTCGTTCCAGAGCGCGCGGCAGGCCTCCGCATGCGCGGCGCTCGTGTGTTCGGCTGTGACGATGTCGGTGTCGGGATCGAAATCGACGCGCGAGACCGCGGGCGGCCTGACCGGAATCGGCTGCGTCGGCGCGTACCACTCGCCCGGCACGTCGCCGGCGGGCACGGGCACGTCCTCGACGCCGAACACGGGCTCGCCCGTGAGCCTATTCAGGATGAACATCCAGCCGGATTTGCCGGTCTGGGCCAGTGCCGGGATCGTTGCCCCTTCGATGTCGACGTCGAACAGCGCCGGCGCGGGCGGCAGGTTGTAGTCCCAGATGCCGTGGCGGATGTTCTGGAAGTACCAACGCACGGCGCCGGTCTCGATGTCGACCGCGACGACGGAGTTGGACGGTTCGTTGTTGCCGGGCCGGTCGCCGCCGTAGTAATTGGCGCCGGGCGAGCTCAGCGGCATGTAGACGAGGCCCGCGTCCGCGTCGGCGGTCAGCGCGAAGGCCCAGGCGTTGTTCCCGGTTCGGTCGCGCCAGCTCTCGTTGCCCCAGGTTTCGTGGCCCGGCTCTCCGGGCCGTGGAATCGTGACGAACTCCCAGATTTTCCGGCCCGTGACCGCATCGAAAGCGCGCGAGTTGCCGGGCTGGCCGCGCGGCTCGGTGAGCTGCGGCCCGATGTGCCGCTCACCGGGGCCGAAGAAATTGGCGCCGATGACGATCGTGTCGCCGACGATCGTCGGCGCGCCCGCGTACGGCACTTCGAGCGCGATTTCGCCGTTCCCGCCGAATTCCTCCACGCGCCTGCCGTCGGCGGCATCGAGCGCGATGAGCTTGCGCAGTGACGTGAAGAAGATCCGCGGGGGATGCTCGCCGTTCCCGGACCAATAGCTCACGCCGCGAAACGATGCGAGGCCCTCGTCGAGTTCGTGTACCCACAGTTCCTGCCCGGTTTCCGGGCGCAGCGCCACGACGCGGTCGCCGGACGGCATGTACATGACGCCGTCGACGACGATCGGCGTGATCTGCTGGTAGAGCTCGAACGAACTCGGCCCGGAGATCCGCTCGCGGTCCGGCCGGTTGAACATGTAGGTCCACGTGAGTTCGAGCCGGTCAACGTTGGCCGGCGTGATCCCGGTCAGCGGCGAGAAGCGCGTGCCGGCGAGGTCGCGGTGATACATGGGCCAGTCGGCGGCGGGGCTTCGTTCGTCGTGCTCGACATTGCCGCTGGCGGGGATACTGCTTGCATCCTGCGCGAAGGCGATGGCAGGTCCGATTGAAATCGGGAACGCCGCGCTCAGCGCCGCGAGCAGGGAGAACCGCTGGCCACGACGCGCGGTACGGTATCGGGATACTGCAACGCTTATCCCCGGTGCAAGGCTGGTGTTCCTCGTGCGCGTCATGGTGATGGTGGTAACGGACTCGTACGCGTACGTTGTGCCGAGAACGCACTATATACTAAGCCTCCGGCGGATCTGACCACACAGTTGATCGGGCGGATCTTCGAGCGAAAGGGTGCGTAGATGCGATTTCGATTCAGCGAAGCGATCGTCACGCTGGCCGCCGTGCTGATGGCGGCTGCCGGGGTGAACGCTCAGGACGCGGAGCGTCCCGAGCGCATCGACGGGCGACCCAACCTGAACGGAATCTGGAAGGCGCTCAACACGGCCAACTGGAATCTCGAGGCGCATTCGGCCGAAGCGCTCGATGAGTTCTGGCAACTTGGCGCCATTGGAGCGATTCCGGCGGGGCAAAGCGTCATCCGGGGCGGCGGCCCGATTCCCTATCTGCCCGAGGCGCTCGCCGAACGCGACCGCAACCGCGCCAACTGGCCTGCGGAAGACCCGGAAGCGAATTGCTACATGCTCGGCATCCCGCGCTACACCTATCACGAGATTCCGTTTCAGATCTTTCAGGGCAGCGGCGACATCCTGATGTCGTATCCGTTCGCGGCCGGCAACCGGATCATCCGCATGAACGACGATTCCGAACTGCCGCTCGACTCATGGATGGGCAAGTCGAGCGGCCGCTGGGACGGCGACGTGTTCGTCGTGCGCACGACGAACCAGAACGGCATGGGCTGGCTCGACCGGGCCGGCAACCATTTCAGCAACCAGCTCGTCGTCACCGAGCGTTTCGAGCTACAGGGGCCCGATCACATCCGGTATCAGGCGACGCTCGAGGATCCGTTGACCTTCTCCGAGCCCTGGACGATCGAGATGCCGCTATACCGGCTCATCGACGACAACGCCCAGTTGCTCGAGCACAAGTGCGTGCCGTTCGCCGACATGCTGCTTTATTCGGACCTCATCCTGGAGGAGGAGTGAGGTCGTTGTGATATCCGGAGACGTCTGACGAGGCGCTTCGATAGCGACAGTTCGGGAGTCATGGCCATGATCTCAAGCAAGATTGCGGGTGTCGCCACGGCAACAGCCGTCGCGCTGCTGGCGGTTTCCCTGCCCGTGTCCGCCCATCATTCCTTCGCCGCGGAGTTCTCCCGCGACCGTCCGGTGACGCTCGAAGGCGAGGTCCTGATGATGGAATGGGTCAACCCTCATTCCTGGCTGCACATCAACGTGACGAAGGAAGACGGCACCGTCGAGACCTGGAAAATCGAGGGCGGATCGCCGTCAGTCCTCATGCGTCAGGGCTGGGACCGCAACTCGCTGCCAGCCGGCACCAGGGTCCGCGTCGAGGGATTCGGCGCCAAGGACGGTTCGTTTCGTGCTCAATCGCGCGGGATAGAGTTTCCCGACGGGCGCATCCTGAGTCTCGGCGGGACTCGCGCTCCGGACGAGTAAGGCCGCTGTCGGCATCGGACTTGCGCCGAGGGGCGTGTCAAGCCGGAGTCGTGAACCTGCGGGATACCGGAACAAGCGCGCGGGATATCGGCAACGGGAATCGGGGACGGTGCCTGTACCGCTTCCCGCGGTCTTGGTCTGACCCTATTGCGCGTTCTGCCCCGCCTGCTCCGCCCGCTCGAAACGCGACGTCTCGATGTAATTGCGCACGGCCGTATTGCCCTCGTGACAGGAGTATTCGTACGCCACGTAGTCGTTGTCGAGGAACATCGGGTAGCGGATGGTGAAGGAGCCCGTCGCGAGAACTTCCGGATCCTCGACGACGAGTTCGTAGTCGATCTGCTCGTCGCTGACCCGCGTGAAGCGTTCAACCGTGCGCATGTTGGGCGTTGACGGCTGCAAGGGTCCCGGGCTGCCGGGCACGCCGCGGCTGGTCTTGCCGACGCGCCCGTTGTAGTTCGTCGTTTCGACGACGAGCGTGTTGCCTTCCCAGCGTCCCCGCGGTTCGCCGAGCCACTGCCTGATTGCCGGATCGAGCGGCTCCCGGCCATCCGTCGGGATGATCCGCGCCTCGTGGGCCATTTCGATCAGCAGGACGACGAATCCCGGCGACTGGATGATCTCGATGCCGTTGTTGTAGTTGCGCGGCAGCATCGAGGTAGGCATGCCGCGTGTGATGCACCGGTCCCAGGCGCTGAAATCGGAAATGTCGTCGAACACGGTCTGGCCCGGGCGGTAGCTTCCGCGCATGTCGGCCTGCAGTTGCTGGCCGTACTCGGTCAGCGGGGGAAACTGCCCGTCCGGCGGATCGACGATCAGCGACGTCTGACGCAATGCGCGTCCGGCGGCATCGGCCACCGGGATCGTACCTGACAGGAACCGCTCGTCGCGCGCCCGGACGCTTTCCTGCTCGGCTTCGAATTCCTCGTCGGTCATGAACAGGCGCTCGCCGAAGTCGGGATCGCGCTGCAGGCCGACGCCGATCAGATGGTTGAGCGGCCACATGCCGTGCAGGTCAGGTTCGCCCCACGGCGTCATGGGATGCTGCCATCCCCCTTGCTCAGCCATGTCCGGTGAGTCGATGCCGCGAAACAAGTAGATGCCGATGAGGACCACGATGACGATCCCGCCCGAAAACAGCATCCTCTTAATCATTTGACGTCTCCCGTGACTAGCGCGATTGCTGTCGCGCTTAGAAATCGAGGCCACGCACTGCCTTTATACCCGAGTCGAAGGGATGTTTGACCGCGCGCATTTCGCTGACCAGGTCCGCGTACTCGCAAACTGTCGGCTTCGCGCCTCGCCCGGTCAGGATCACGCTCGTACGTTCCGACCGATCCTCGAGGCCGCCGATCACTGTGTCTTCGGACAGGTAGCCAAGCTGCATGGCGACGTTGATCTCGTCGAGCACGATCAGGTCGTAGTCGCCGCTGTCGAGCATCTCGCGGGACGTCCGGAAGGCTGCCTGGGCAGCGGCAATGTCGCGGTCGAGGTCCTGCGTATCCCAGGTGAAACCTTCGCCCATGGTGCGCCAGTCGATCTGGTCCTCGAACTGCGCGAAGAACTGCCGTTCTCCGGTCTTCCATGTGCCCTTGATGAATTGAACGACACCCACGCGATGCCCCCAACCGAGCGCTCGCACGATGACACCGAACGCCGAACTCGACTTGCCCTTGCCGTCCCCCGTATACACGAGCACGAGTCCGCGCTCCGTCGCGGACGTTGCCGCCATTCGCTTGCGGTGCTGGGCCTGCTGAGCCTTCATGCGTTCTGCGTGTTTTTCGGATCGGTTTTCGGTGTCGGTCATTATTCAGGCTCCGGGCAGGTTTCCTTTGGCCCCCGGTACCGCAATGATGCCACCGAATCGCAGGGAAGCGTTGCTGCGCCGCCAGGACTTCGGGTCGCACGACGTATGCCGCTGTTTCAATTAAATTTTCGCGTTTTACTGAGGTCGGGCTGCGAGGTCCGGAAGGCGCGCTGCCCGGTCCCGCAACCCTGTCGGATGGGGTAGACTACGCCGATGCCCGGGCCGATTCACTCCCGATACCACTGCGGCCACCCAGGCCTTTTCCGACAAACCTAGCGAGTCGATCATGACCAAGACGCCAGTCCCCAAAGACGTCGTCTCGACGAATTCCTGTGGTCGCCGACCGGCGATCGCAGCTCTCGCGGCCGTTGTCGCGATGACGACGCCCGCCGGTATCGCGACAGCTCAGGAGCAGGGCATATACATCGGCATTTCGGGCATTGCGACTCAGCTTGGTGCGTCGCTGGACAAGCAGGTGGACACGCGCGCGTCGAATACACTCGTACCGGAACCGCGCCGCGGGCAGCTTCTGCAGGATGGCGACAGCAGCGATACAACTGCCTACGGAACCGGCTACATGGTCGGTTACCGGCTGCTGATTCCCAATAGCCGGCTACATCTGGACATCGAGGTGGAAGCGGCGTTGGACAACGATGCGACGGGAGGCCAGTTAGCGGGGGTCGGGGAGTCTTCAGGACGCAATCAACTGGGCGAAAGCTGGCCGGATCGCTGGGAGTATGACGCCGACAGGAACTACGCCGTTACGGCCAGGCTTGGTTTCGCCACCGGGCTGTTTCGCGCCGGAAGTACGAGTTTCTACGTGCTCGCGGGGATGCGGCGCATCGAGGGCAGCTTTTCGAATCATTTCAACGGCTGCCTGTCCCCGATGCCGTGCTCGTCCGGCGTGGACACGCCGGACTTCGTCATGGGTTCGGACAGCCGGGCGCTGACGTTGGAAGGCATTACGCTGGGCATCGGCGTGGAAAGGCGGCTTATCGAGCGCCTGCCCATCCGGCTCGAATTGCGGCGCACCGAATACGACGACAATAGCTGGGTCGTGCCGTTCGACGATGTCGGCGTACGCGTGCCGACCTCGGTGGGCGCGGATCAGACGGGGCTCTCGCTGAGTATCGCCTGGACGTTTTGAGTGCGGCCACGCAGTTCGATGTACTCTACGTCGGAATCGACAAGCGCGGTCGGCACTGCGGGCTCTTGCCGGCCAGCGATCCGGACAGGGAGGCCACTCAGGATTACTTGTGATTGCCTGATTGCGCGCCCATGATGCGCGCATCTTGACCAACGTCGGAGCCGCGCACATCATTTGTTCCTCGCACACCCATGCACCGGAGAGACCATGGCGAAGTATCTGTTTCGAACGAGTTACACGCGGGCCGGCATCGCGGGTCTGATCAGGGAAGGGGGCTCGGGACGCGAGGAAGCGCTGCGGCAGACCGTCGCGGGGCTCGGCGGCACGCTCGAAGGCTTCTACTATGCTTTCGGCGACGACGATCTCCTGCTGATCGCCGAACTTCCCGATGAAGAGGCGGCCGCGGCGTTATCGCTGTTCGTCAGCGCCGCTGGAGCGCTCAATGTCTCCTGCACGGTGTTGCTGACGCCGGAGACGATCGACGGGGCGGTCAACCGTACCGTGCGTTACCGCAAGCCAGGCGACTGATCGGGCCGCGGTCTGTCAGCAAGCGTCGCCGCGGGGCGGAAACGACGCGGGCTGACCCAATACCAGGCGCCGGCGACTACGGCCGCGAACAGCGTATAGCAGACTGCAAAGACCCATGGCGGCGCGCGGTAATAGAGGATCGCCTCGATCCAGTGCGCCATGAAGAGTCCGGTATACACGGTGTCGCCGGCGCGGGCTCTGAGCGCCATCTCAAGCGTCGTCAGCGGACAGATCACGCCGAACCAGGATTGCACCATCACGATGCCGATTGAGAGCACGTGGGCCAGTCGAAACCAGGGGTTGCGAACCCATTCCCACGCAAGGGCTTTGCCGGCGAGGATCAATACGAGGCCGAATATGACGAAAGCGACGAATAGCGCGTGCACCATCAGGACCGCGTCAGCGGCCAGAAGGTAAGGCAGGGATGATTCGGATTGCGCCACCCGCTACTCCGTTCGGCTATACCGGCCGCACCCACCCGTAGCGTTCCTGATCGCGAGGCAGCGCCAGGTTCGCGTAGTTCGCCTTGATCCTCGACATGTTGTCGGCGATGTATCCCGGGAACTCGAAGATCGTCTTGAATTCGTCTGACATGCGATCTTCGTAGTCG
>JAJEGN010000006.1 GCA_022819855.1 Gammaproteobacteria bacterium
TCCAGCGGCGGTCAGGAGTTGGCGAGAATAGTCAGCGGCGGGGCGCTTCCCTTTTTGCACCGCTTTGGTGCATCATGGCGCGCGTTTCGCTCCAATGTGGGGCTGGGGACGGCCGTAAAGCGGCCCGGGGCCCCGTAGAACACAGGCGAAACGCGCTTCGTTTCGATTGGCACGCTTGGTGCATCGGTGGAGGTTCAACACCGGTGTTCTGACCGGGGCGTGCGTGTGTGCACTTGCGCCCGGTCGTGTCGGAGCCACGGCAAATCAGCAGTAATGGAGGAGAGTCATGTCGCCAGCCGACGTTTTGAAAATGATTGAAGAAAATGGCGTGAAGTTCGTCGATCTGCGCCTTACGGATACGCGCGGGAAGGAACAGCACGTCAGCGTGCCGTCCCATATCGTCGATGAAGCCTTTTTCGAAGACGGCAAGATGTTCGACGGCTCGTCGATCGCCGGATGGAGGGGGATCCACGAGTCCGACATGATTCTGATGCCCGATACGTCCACGGCGGTCCTCGATCCGTTCACCGAGGAAGCGACGCTCAACATGTTCTGCAACGTCATCGAGCCGATGACCCTGCAGGGCTACGCCCGCGATCCGCGTTCCACGGCCGTCCGCGCCGAGGCCTACCTGAAGTCGACCGGCATCGCCGATGCGGCGTATTTCGGTCCGGAAAACGAGTTCTTCGTTTTCGACGACGTGCGCTGGCGGACCGACATGCATCGCACCTCCTACGAAATCAGGTCGAACGAAGGCGCCTGGCAGTCCGGTGACGAATTCGAGGATGGCAACATCGGGCACCGGCCCAGGGTCAAGGGCGGTTACTTCCCGGTACCGCCGGTCGATTCGCTCGCCGACATCCGCTCGGCGATGTGTCTCGCGCTTGAGGAGATGGGCCTGACGACCGAGGTACACCATCACGAGGTCTCCACCGGTGGGCAAGGCGAGATCGGCGTCAAGTTCGACACTCTGGTCAAGAAGGCCGATGCCGTGCAGATCCTCAAGTACGTCGTCATGAACGTCGCGCACAGCTACGGCAAGACCGCGACCTTCATGCCGAAGCCGCTCGTCGACGACAACGGCAACGGCGCGCACGTCCATCAGTCGCTGTCGAAGGACGGCCAGAACATCTTCATGGGCGACGGCTACGCGGGGCTGTCCGACGCGGCGCTCTACTACATCGGCGGCGTGAAAAAGCACGCGCGCGCATTGAACGCGTTCACGAATGCCGCGACGAACAGCTACAAGCGCCTCGTCAAGGGCTTCGAGGCGCCGACGCTGATCGCGCACTCCGCGCGCAACCGCTCCGCTGCGGTCCGCGTACCGTTCGTCGCGAATCCGAAGGCGCGCCGGGTCGAGGTGCGGTTCCAGGACAGCACCGGCAACCCGTACTTTGCGTTCAGCGCGATGATGATGGCGGGGCTCGACGGCATCCTGAACAGGATCGACCCCGGCGAGCCCGTCGACAAGGACCTCTACGATCTGCCGCCCGAAGAGGAGAAGAACATCCGGACCGTCTGCTTCTCGCTGCAGGAAGCGCTCGACGAACTCGACGCGGACCGTGACTTCCTCAAGGCCGGCGATGTCTTCAGCGACGATCTCATCGACGCTTACATCGGGCTCAAGCAGGACGAGATCACGCTGTTGCAGAAGTCGACGCACCCGGTCGAATTCGAGTTGTACTACAGCCTGTAGGCGGCCGACAGAAAGCGACCGCCGGACACCCAATGTGGCGGGATCGTGAAGATCCCGCCCATTCCGGTGGCCGGCCGGGAGCGCTGGCGCTAAGCTGGGAGTATGCGTTCGTGGCTGATCCTTTCCGGCGTGCTCTGGTCGACAGCGAGCCTGGCCGTGCCCGTCTGGACGTGGGTGGACGAGGCCGGCCGCAAGCACTTCTCCGACCGTCCGGTACCCGGCGCCCGCCGCATCGAACTCGGCAGCGCGCCGGTCATTTCATTGCGCTCGTCGTCGACCCCCGCGGCGACCGCATCCGCGCCGGATGCCACGGAGTCGACGGCGGCGGTACCGGCCTACACGGCGTTCGCCATCGCGAGCCCGGTAGACGGGCAGACGCTCTGGAACATCGCGGGCCGGCTCGACGTGACAGTGGAACTGGCGCCGGCCCTGCAGCCCGGCCATCGCCTGCACGTGGACCTCGACGGCCGGCGGATCGAACTCGCCGGGGCCGGGCCGACGCTCTCGGTGGCCGACGTGTACCGGGGGCTGCATACCCTCAGTGCAGTGATCGTCAACGACCGGGACGAGGACGTGCTGCGCTCGCCTGGCGTGACGTTCACGGTGCAGCAGACGAGCATTCTGAATCCAGGCAACCCGCAAAATCGTCGCTGAGAACCCGGCCGCGCGCGCCCGCTTCGGGCAGTCTGCTGCGCAGCCAGACGACGGCGCTGGTCGCCGTCGATGACACGCTGACCGTGACCTATCTCAATGACGCTGCGGAGAATCTGCTCGGCATGAGCGAGCGTCAGGTCATCGGCCGGACGATCGAATCGCTGGTGCAACCGGCGGACGATCTCGTCAAGCTTTGCCGGCGGGCGCTGCGCACGGGGCTGACCATCGGCTTGCGGGAGCTCTCGGCACGCATCGGCGAGCGCGAACTCAACCTGCACTGCCAGGCGGCGCCGATCGAGGGCGAACCGGGGCTCCTGCTCGAACTCTTCGACACCGATCGCGACCGGACGATCCGCCGCGAGGCCGAAATCGCCGCGCAGCGCAAGCTGTCGCGGCAGGTGATCCGCCAACTGGCTCACGAGGTCAAGAACCCGCTCGTGGGGCTGCGCGGTGCGGCGCAGCTACTCGAGCGCCAGCTCCCGGGCGCCGACCTCAAGGACTACACGCGCGTGATCATCGACGAAGCCGATCGGCTCGCGGCCCTGGTCGACAGCGTCCTGTCGACGGGCGGGGCGCCGGTGCCGGCCGATTTCAACCTTCACGAAGTCACCGAGCGAGTCGCAAACCTGCTGGCCGCGGAGATCTCGCCGGCGGTGGAACTCGTGCGGGACTACGATCCGAGCCTGCCGCCGGTCAGGGCGGACCGCAGCCAGATGATCCAGGCGTTCCTGAACCTCGCGCGCAACGCCACGCAGGCGGTCGGCAAGGAGGGACGGATCGTGCTCAGAACACGGGCGCTGCACAACCACCCGATCGACGGCGAGCAGCATCGGCTCGTGCTGTCGGCCGAGGTTGAGGACAACGGGCCCGGCGTTTCGGCCGAGCTCGCAGGGACGATCTTCTATCCGCTGGTGACCGGCAGGAACTCCGGCACCGGTCTCGGACTCACGATCGCCCAGGACCTCGTGAGCCGCAATGGCGGCTATATCGAATACGAGAGCCGGCCAGGCAGGACGGTGTTCCGGCTGCGCCTGCCCGTCAACGGCGCCTCGGAACAGGCTGCCCGATGAGCCAACGCGGCAAGCTGCGGGTCTGGGTCGTCGATGACGACGAATCCGTGCGCTGGGTGCTTGAGCAGGCCTTTCGTCAGGCGGGCATGAAGCCGCGCTGCTTCGAGTCCGGGGAACGATGCTGCGCGGCGCTCGAGAGCGACAAGCCCGACGTGATCGTGACCGACATCCGGATGCCGGACATGAGCGGCTTCGAACTCATCGAACGGCTGGCCGTGTCGGACCCGGCGATTCCGGTGATCGTGATCACGGCGCACTCGGACCTCGACAGCGCCGTGTCGGCCTATCAGAGCGGCGCGTTCGAATACCTGCCGAAGCCCTTCGACGTCGATGCCGCCATCGAACTCGTGAGCCGCGCTGCGCGCGAACGCGGCGGCGCGCCCCCTGAGCCGGCCGATGCAGGAACGACGCCGACGATCATCGGCCGGGCGCCCGCGATGCAGGAGGTGTTCAAGGCGATCGGCCGGCTGTCGCGGTCGAGCATGACCGTCCTGATCACGGGCGAGTCCGGCACGGGCAAGGAACTCGTTGCCCGGGCGCTGCACGACAACTCCGCGCGCAGCGACGCGCCCTTCGTGGCGCTCAATACGTCCGCGTTCGCGGCGGAACTGCTGGAGTCGGAGCTCTTCGGCCACGAGAAGGGCGCGTTCACGGGCGCCGCCGAGCGGCGCGTCGGCCGGTTCGAGCAGGCCGACGGCGGGACGCTCTTCCTCGACGAGATCGGCGACATGTCGGCGGCGCTGCAGACCCGCCTGCTGCGCGTGCTTGCCGAGGGGGAGTTCTTCCGCGTCGGCGGCCAGGCGCCGATCCGCGTCGATGTCCGCGTCGTGGCCGCGACGCACCAGGATCTCGACAAGGCCGTGCTCGACGGTACGTTTCGCGAAGACCTTTACCATCGGCTCAACGTCATGCGAATCGAGATACCCCGGCTTCGCGACCGGCAGGAAGACATCATCGAACTTGCCGACTTCTACCTCGATCATGCAGCGAAAGAGCTGGAAGTTGCGCCGAAAAAGCTTGATCGTGCAGCACAGGAGCGGCTGCTGGGCTATGACTGGCCGGGCAACGTGCGCGAACTCGTGAACCTCTGCCGCAGGCTTTCGGTCACGGCGGCCGGCTCCGTGATCACGGTCGAGGATCTGCCGAGGGAACTCGGCGGACCGATCGCACAGCCGGATGCCGAGTGGACGGCGAGCCTCGCCCACTGGGCCGCGGCGCAGCTCGCAGGCGAGCCGGACCAGCCGCTGCTCAGCGAGGCCTTGCCGGCGTTCGAAACGACGCTGATTCTCGCCGCCCTGAGGCGCGCCGGCGGCAAACGCCACGAAGCGGCGAAACTGCTCGGCTGGGGCCGCAACACGCTCACGCGCAAGATCAAGGAGCTCGGGATAGAGGCGTAGCCCGCCGGGACCCCCGCTCGATATCGTCCATGACCGCCTCGGCAAGCTCGAGCGCGGCGATGCCGTCGCGCCCGGTCACGCGGCAGGGCAGCTCGTCGAGAACGGAGTCGACGAAGGCCTCGGTTTCGGCCAGGAGCGCGTCGCCCTTGTCGAGACTCCACTTCTCCTCCTGCAGCGGCACTTCGCCGCCGCTCGTCACGCGCCGCACCTCGCCCCCGCCGAAGTCGATGGAGACGTACTGATTCTCCTGGAAAACCCTGAACTTGCGCTGGGCGCTCATCGATACGCGCGACGCCGTGACGTTCGCGATCGCACCGTTCGCGAACTCGATGCGGGCGTTCGCGATGTCGGTGCTGCCGGAGAGCACCGCGATCCCGACGGCCGACACCCGACGCGGGCTTGCGTCCACGAGCGAGAGGATGACGTCGAGGTCGTGGATCATGAGATCGAGCACGACGTCGATGTCGGCGCCTCGGGACTTGAAGGCCGCAAGCCGGTGGCATTCGATGAAGCGCACGTCGTCGAGCGTGTCGCGAGCGGACAGGAGCGCCGGGTTGAACCGCTCCACGTGTCCGACCTGCAGCTTCAGATCACGCTTTTCGGCGAGTTCGGTCAGGACAACGGCCTCGCGGCTGGTCGGCGTCATGGGTTTCTCGACGAACACGTGCACGCCGTTCTCGAGAAAGAAGCGGGTCAGCTCGAAATGCGCCGCCGTGCTTGCGGCGACCGTGACCGCGTCGACCTTGCCGAGCAGCTCCCGGTAATCGATGCAGGACGCCGTGCCGAGTTCGCCGGCGACCGCCTGGCCAACGGATTCGCGCAGGTCGCAGACCGCGACGAGTTCCGCGGCCGGCAGGGCCGCGTATTTTTGCGCGTGGAACCGGCCGAGATAGCCGACGCCGACGACAGCGACGCGCAGCCGCTTCACGGTCGGGCCGCCGCGCCTTCGCACGGCATCAGAGCGTCGATGCAGCGCTTCACGGCCGCGCCACGCCGCGCTCGGACGACGTCAGGAAGTCGACGAAGTGCTTCACTCGAGGGCTCGGCGAGCATTCGCGGCCGATGTTCGCGACGACATCGTCCATGGTCAGGGAACGGTCGAACAGGATCCTGAGCGCCCGATCGAGATTGCGCCGTTCCTGCGCGTCGACGCCCGCGCGGCGCAGCGCCACCCGGTTCAGGGCGCGCGGCGTGGCCCAGTGGCCCTCGGCGATGGTGTAGGGCGGGATATCCTTGTTGGCGAAGGCGCCCGCCGTCAGGAAGCTGAATGACCCCAGCCTCACGAACTGCGTGACGCCCGCAAGTCCGCTCAGGAGCGCGTGGTCCTCGACCGTGACGTGGCCCGCGAGTTGGGTCGCGTTGGTGATCGTGACGTGGTCGCCGATGCGGCAGTCGTGGCCCAGGTGCACGAAGGCCATGATCAGGTTGTCGTTGCCGATGCGCGTGGCGCCGCCGCCCTTTTCGGTGCCGACGCTGACGCTCACGTATTCGCCGATCCGGTTGCCGTCGCCGATCAGCAGTTGCGTATCGGCATCGACGTAGCTCGTGTCCTGCGGCGGGCCTCCGAGCACCGCGCCGGCCTGGATGAGATTGTTCGCGCCGATGCGGACCCGCCCATGGCGCCCGCCGAGCCGGGCGTGAGACTCCACGATCGTCCCGCTGCCGATCTCGACCCGGCCCTCGATGACGCAGTACGGACCGACTTCCACGTCGGCCGCGAGGCGCGCCTGTTCGGAAACGATGGCTGTCGGATGGATGCTCAAGGCCGCGTGCTCACGGTTGGCCGGACGCCCAATTACACCAGAGCGGCTTGCGAGAGCAAGCGCGAGGCGGGGAAAATCGTCGTCTATGCCCGCGAATCTGAGCCCCGAGTACAAGAAGGCCGAACAGGCGTTCCGCGCGGCCCGTGACGAAGCCGACCGTCTGGCCTGTCTCAGGGACATGCTGCGGACGATCCCGAAACACAAGGGCACCGAACACCTGCAGCGGGACATCAAGAGCCGCATCAAGCAGTTGACGGAGGAACTCGCGGGACCGCGCAAGGGCGCCGTCCGCAGCGGTCCCGTGCACACCGTGCGGCGCGAAGGGGCCGCGCAGATCGCCCTGCTCGGTCCGCCGAACGCCGGCAAGTCGAGCCTCCACGTCAAGCTGACGGGCTCCCGCGCGGACGTCGGGCCGTACCCGCACACGACGCACGCGCCGATGCCGGGCATGCTCGCCTACGAAGACATCCACTTTCAGCTCATCGACCTGCCGCCGATTTCGGCCGATTTCTTCGAGCCCTGGTTCGTCAACGCGCTGCAGCCGGCGGATGCGGCCCTGCTCGTCGTCGACATCTCCGATCCCGAATGCACCGATCACGTGGAGTCGATCCTCGAGCGCCTGGAGGAGCGAAAGATCACGCTGAGCCCACACTGGCCGGCCGGCGGGCAGGCGCCGGCGAACGCCGACGACAGCGAGGACGACAGGGCGCTCGACCCCTTCCGGATCGTCCTGCCGACGCTGCTCGTCGCGAACAAGATCGATCGCAATCCCGATCCCGAGGACATCAGGGTGCTCAAGGAACTGACCGGCGTGAGCTTTCCGGCGCAGGCGGTGTCGGTCGAGTCCGGTCAGGGGCTCGACGCGCTCGGCCGTTTCCTGTTCACGCAGCTTGAAGTCGTGCGCGTCTACACCAAGGCCCCCGGAAAGCCGGCCGAGATGGACCGCCCGTTCACGCTGCGCGCGGGTGCGAGCGTGCTCGACGTCGCGCGGCTCGTCCACAAGGACATCGCCGGGTCGCTGCGGTATGCGCGCGCCTGGGGCGTCAAGGTGTTCGACGGTCAGCAGGTGGGTCCGGAGCATATGGTCATCGACGGGGACATCGTCGAGTTGCACATGCGTTGATGTCCGGGGAGGCGCCGGACGCGTTTACCCGCTGGCCTGAATGTCCGGCACGTCGCCCCAGTCGAGCGAACCGACGAGGTCGGCGACCGACGCGATACGGTGCGTTTCGAGGTAGCTCCGAATGCCGGCGTTGATCTTCTTCGCGGCCAGCGGATCGTAGAACAGCGCCGTGCCGACCCCGACGGTCGCGGCGCCGGCCATGAGGAAGGTGAGCGCGTCGGCCGCGGTCTCGATTCCGCCCTGGCCGATGATCGGCGTACCGTCGCGCCGCACTTCCTCGTAGACCTGGTGGACCTTGAGCAGCGCGATCGGCCGGATCGCCGGTCCCGACAGGCCGCCCTGGATGTTGCCGATGATCGGGCGGCGGGTTTCGGGGTCGATGTCCATGCCCATGAGCGTGTTGATGACGGCCAGCCCATCCGCGCCGGCATCGACGCAGGCGCGCGCGTTCGCGGCGATGTCGGTCTGGTTCGGGGACAACTTGACAATCAGCGGCTTGAGCGTCGCCTTGCGGCAGGCTGCAACGACCTGCGCCGACATGTCCGGGTAGTTGCCGAAGGCGACGCCGCCCTCCTTGACGTTCGGACAGGAAATGTTGATTTCCATCGCGTCGATGGGCGAATTGTCGAACCGCCGCGTGACCTCGACGTACTCCTCGACGGTCGAGCCGCAGACGTTCGCCATGAAACGTGTTTCGTCGAAGTCGAGTTTGGGCAGGATCTCCCGGATCACGTGATCGACTCCGGGGTTCTGCAGGCCGATGGCATTCAGCATCCCGGCCGGCGTCTCCCAGATGCGGTGCGGTTCGTTGCCGAGGCGTGGCGCGAGCGTCGTTCCCTTGAGCACGATCGCCCCGGCGTCGGTGTTGGAGAAGCCCGCGACGCGCGTGTACTCCTCGCCGAAGCCGACGCAGCCGGACAGCAGCACGACGGGGGAGTCGAGCTTGAGTCCGCAGAAATCGATGGCCAGAGGGTTCATGCGCTGGTGGCGTTCGGTGGCGTGCTCACGGCCGCGTTCGAGTCATTATCAAGCGCGCCGCGATCGCGTATCAAGCCGGCAACGAACCGTGGCCGCGATTGCGCGGCAGGAGACGGCTGCCTTTCGTGGTGAACCGTGCAATCGCGCGACCGCGGCTAACCGAGTTCCGCTGTCGGCGGCCGGCGCATGAGCGCGGCAACCGCTTCCTGCGGGCTCCCGCCCTCGTAGATAACGCGGTGGATCTGTTCGACGATCGGCACGCTTACATCGCGTTGCTTTGCGACCTGGTGCACGGATCGGGCGCCGTAATAGCCTTCGACGACCTGACCGATGTCCTGCCGGGCCTCTTCGGCGCTCTGACCGTGCGCGAGCGCGAGGCCAAAGCGGCGGTTGCGGGACTGATCGTCCGTGCAGGTCAGCACGAGGTCGCCCATGCCCGCGAGGCCCATGAACGTGTCCCGGCGTGCGCCGAGCGCGAGGCCGAGCCGCGTCATCTCGGCGAGCCCCCGGGTCAGGAGCGCAATCCTCGTGTTCGCGCCGAAGCCGAGACCGTCGGAGATTCCCGCGCCGATCGCAAATACGTTTTTCGTCGCGGCGCCGACTTCCACCCCCATGATGTCGGTCGAGGTGTAGGCGCGAAACGTCTGCGTCGTGATCGACTCGGCGAGCCCTCGCGCGTAGTCGCCGCTCGCCGAGGCGATGGTCATCGCGCTTGGCAGACCGGCCCCGACCTCGGCCGCGAAGGTTGGTCCGGAGAGCACGCCTGTCGGCACGTCCCGCGGCAGCAGCTCGGCGACGACCTGATGGGGCAGCCGCCCCGTTTCGAGTTCGAAGCCCTTGGTCGCCCAGGCGAGGCCCCGGAGCGGGACGCCGCTCGCCGCGACCGCTTCAAGGACCTCGCGGAAGGCGTGGCTCGGCACGGCGACCAGGACGTCCTCGACACCGTCGAGCGCCTCGGGCAATGCGGCCGTGACGGACAGGTCCCCGGGAAACTCCGCGTCCGGCAGGTAGCGGCGGTTCCGGCGGTCACGGGACAGCGCTTCGATCTGGCTGCGGTCGCGGCCCCAGAGCACCGTCCTGCGTCCGGCGCGCGCCAACTGGATGGCGAGCGCGGTGCCCCAGGAACCGGCGCCGAGTACGGCGACGGGGTTACGGCCGGCGATCACTGCTCAGGATGGCGCGGCCGTTTCCATTGGCGAACCGGGCGGCGGCAGGCCCAGGTTCACCCACGGGCCGAACGGACGCATGAGCGCGGTTTCGCGGTCCTGCCATTGCGCGGCAGGGCTGTCTAGTGCGCCTCGCCGGGATCGATCAACGGCTGCGGTGCGGCCGGGGCGGTTTGCGCCTGCTGTTGCTGCTGCTCGCGCTCGCGCAGCGCCTGAGCGTAGAGGGCGTCGAAGTTGATGGGCTGCATCAGGAGCGGCGGGAAGCCGCCACGGGTCGACAGGTCCGAGATGGCTTCGCGCGCGTAGGGGTAGAGCGTCGCCGGACAGTAGCTGCCGATCAGTGCCTGGCGTTCCTCGGCGGTGTATCCCTGCATGAGGAACACGCCCGCCTGGGTGATCTCGACGAGAAACAGCGTGTCCTCGTTGAGCTTCGCCTCGGCGGTCATCGTGAGCGTGACCTCGACGTTGTCACCGCCGATGTCCGTGTGCCCCGAGCGCATGTTGAGCTGCGTCTGGGTCTGCTCGTCGGTTTCCGTCCTGAACACGTCCGGCGCCTTCGGGGATTCGAAGGACAGGTCCTTGACGTAGATCTTCTGCAGGATGAGCTGTTTGGTCGGAGTCGTCTGTTCGTCGGCCATGGTGGTGGTTCTCTCGTCGTCAGGATGATCGGGTGCCGTTGCGGATGCTTCTTGAGCCTACTGGACCAACGGCAGGTTTTCGGATCGCCAGCCCGCGAGTCCCGTGCGCAGGCTCACGGCGTTTTCGAAGCCCGCCTTGCGGAGCGCGGCGGCGGCCTTGGCGGAGTCGGCGCCGTTTTCGCACACCGTGACCAGGGCCTTGTTTTTCGGCTTCTTGACGGCCTTGTCGCTCGTCTCGATCTCGCCGAGCCTGATGTTGCGGGCGTTGACGATGTGGCCGCGGGCGAAGTCGTCGGTCTTGCGCACGTCGATGACCAGCGCCCCCCGATTGATCATCTGCACGGCCTCCCCGGGCGAGACGGATTCTCCCTGCCGGGTCCTGAGCTTGAGCTCATAGAAGATCACGGCCGTGAGCGTGGCGACCACGGCTATCGCGAGGTAGGGGTGGTTCGCGGCGAATTCGGCCAACTGGCCCATCAGGTGCCCCGCAGGAGCGAAAAGACGCGCAATTATAGCAGCGGCGAGATGCTGCATTGGCGCGGGAAAAGCGAATAGACTGGAGTGCGAGATGAAGCTGCTTGGGCATGTCCTGGTCAGGTCGGCGCTCGCGGCCGCGCTCGTCGCGGCGGGCCTCGCAGGCCCCGCCGCGGTCCGCGGCCAGGCGGACGATGAGGCCGCACTGAGCGCGGTGCGTGCCGAGATCGAGGCGCTCGAACGCCGCATCGGACAGCAGGCGGCGGAGCGTGACGCCAACGCCGAGTCGCTGCGGCAAACGGAGCTTCGCATCGCGGCCGTGAACAGCGAGCTTGCCCGGCTGCGCGCCGCTGCGCTCGAGCAGCAGGAGCGCCGCGAGACGCTGGTCGATCAGGCCGGCGACGCTCAGGATCGGCTGGCCGCAGAGCGCGAAGCGCTGGCCCGCCAGGTGCGCATGAGCTACCTGACGGGACGACAGGAGCTGTTCAGGCTGCTGTTGAGCCAGGAGACGCCGGCCGGGCTCGGCCGGATGATGGCCTGGTACGACTACTTCAACCGCGCCCGCAGCGGCAGGATCGCCGCCGTGAGCGGCGAACTCGCCAGGCTCGGGCAGTTGCGCGCCGAAGCCGCCGAGGTCGAGACACAGCTCGGGACGCTGCGCGCCGCCGAGGAGGCGGAACTCGAGGCGCTCGACGCCTCGCGCGCCGAGCGCCGAGCCGTTCTCGCACGAGTCGAGGCGTCGATCGATGCGGCCGGCGACGAGATGGCGCGGCTGCGCAGCGAGGAGGAGCGGCTCGTGGACCTGCTGGCTTCGCTCGGCGAGGTCCTGGCGGCTTTTCCGGTCGATGCCGAGGTGCCGTTCTCCGACCTCAGGGGGCAATTGAGCTGGCCGGTATCCGGCCGGCTCGCGGCCGATTACGGGCAGTCGCGCGGCGCCGGGGACCTGCGGTGGAACGGCGTGCTGCTCGACTCGGTTTCGGGCAGGCCGGTCAGGGCGCTCTACCATGGCCGGGTCGCCTACTCGGACTGGCTGCCGGGCCTGGGCCTGCTCGTCATCCTCGATCACGGCGACGGCTACATGAGTCTGTACGGGCACAACGACGCGCTGCTCAAGGCGCCCGGCGACGCCGTCGCGACCGGCGAGGCGATCGCTCAGGTCGGCGACACCGGCGGCCGGGCGCAGCCGTCGCTGTACTTCGAAATCCGGCGAAACGGCGAGCCCGTGAATCCGCATTCGTGGATTTCGGGCGCGCCGTCGGTGAATTAGGAAACTCTGCGCAGTCAGGCCCGCTGCGGTGCTCATCCGAACAAGTTATCGTCACGCGGCGTGATCGCCGTTCAAAGCGGCTTCGTTCGGAAATTGCCTCGTGAGCGCCGGCCGGCTCTGTGCTAAGGTGAGGCGCGCGAGGGGAGGGGAAAAAGCACAACATGTCGCTCAAGCTTCGCTGTGTTCTCGTTCTTGTCATCGGTACCGTGCTCGGTCTCACCGTGTCGCTCGGCAGCAGCGTGCTCGCCGACCGCGAAGCGCGCCTGGCGGCGCGGCGCTCGGCGACGCTGCCCGCCGAATACGTGCAACGGCTCGCCGAGGTCATAGAACGCGTTCGGCGTGAGTACGTCGATCAGATCGACGACGAACGGCTCATCGAGAGCGCGATCCGCGGCGTCATCGAGGAACTCGATTCGCACTCGCGCTATCTCGACGCACGAGCCTACGAGGACATACGCATCGCGACGACGGGCAACTACTCGGGCGTCGGGCTCGATGTGCGCGTCGAGGACGGTCGCGTGACCGTGGTCACGCCGCTCGACGGCGGTCCGGCCGAGCAGGTCGGGATTCTGCCGGGCGACGTCCTGATCGCGGTCGACGACATGCCCGTTGACGGGGACAACGTCGACGAGACCGTGAACCGGATGAGGGGGGAACCGGGCACCGAGGTCACGCTGGGCATCATGCGCGACGGCGTCGAGGATCCGCTCAGGTTCGCGCTTGTCCGTGCCGAGATCAACGTGAAGACCGTCACCTCCGCACTGCTCGACGACGGTTACGCCTACGTCCGGCTCACGGGCTTCTCCGACAGCACGGCGAGCGATCTCGACGAGGCGGCGCGCGCACTCGGCGCGGAGTCGGCCACCGGCCTCAAGGGGCTCGTGCTCGACCTGCGCAACAACCCCGGCGGCGTGCTCGAGGCCGCCGTCGACGTGGCGGACCGTTTCATCGATGACGGCCTCATCGTGCGCGGCGCCGGCCGCATCCGCCAGGCGCGTTTCGAGAAGCGGGCGAGCGAGGGCGACGAACTCGAGCAGGTCCCCCTGGTCGTGCTCGTCAACCGGGGGTCGGCTTCCGCGTCGGAAATCGTGGCCGGTGCACTGCAGGACCACGATCGGGGCAAGGTCGTCGGCGAGCGCACCTACGGCAAGGGCTCCGTGCAGACCGTGCTGCCGATCTCCGAAGGCAACGCGATCAAGCTGACGACGTCGCGCTACATCATGCCTTCGGGACGCTCGATCGCCGGTGTGGGAATTTATCCGGATGTCGTCGTTCGCAATGCGGATCCGCGGCGACAATACCGGGGCCCGGACGGCAGGGTGACGCCGGGCGACGACCTGCAGTTGCAACGGGCGTTGCGGCTCATTGGCTACAGCAACGTCGCGCTCGGCGAGCTGTAGCGGTTCCCTGCCCCGCGCCAGGCGGTTGCCGCAGCAGCCCGTGTCAGAACTCCGCTGCATTCGACCGACGATGCATCCCGCCTGAGCGGCGTTGCGCGTCGCTCAAATATGTTCAATATTCTCGCTCCTCGCGCCTTGTCAGGCGGGCGCCTCGCCGCTCTCGGTGCGACGCGGAGTTCTGACACGGGCTGCTAGACTTGGGCGCCCGAAAAGCACAGCGATCGGCCCGGCGGCGCGAATCCGGAAAGTTCCCTGCGTGGGGCGTACTGGCATTGCCGGGCGGACTCCTTTGGGGCGCCCTGCTCGGCGTATTCGCCGGTGCGTTCTTCGGCAATGCCGCGATCGGCGTGGCGATCGGAGCGGGCGTCGGCCTCGGTGCGGGGCTTTGCACGTTCGCTGCCGCGGTCGTGGTCGCTTCGGCCAGGGAAGCTCCGAGCCCGGGAACCGGCCACCCGGACGCATCGAAACGTGGCGACGGATGAGACGGCTGAGCCTGCAGGCCGGGCGCGGCCTCGGCGCGCTGGCGGGAGCGCTGCTTGCGATCCTCTGGGTCTACACGATGTGGGCGCCCGGCGCCGCGCTCGGTCTGAGCGGCATCGGTCTTGCGATCGGGTTCATGATGGTCGTCATCGCGGTCATCGCCGTGATTGCGGCATACCATGGACACGCGGCGGCGCTGCTGGTCGCGTTTCTGGCCTCGTTTCTTCCGGTCGGCGCCGTCCTGATTCAGGCCGCGGACCCGGGGGACCGCTGGATCGGGGTGCTGGATCTGGCACTCCTCGCCGCGGCAGCGCTGGTCCGCTTCGGCAAGGGGGCAAAGCAGGGATGAACGGGCATGCTGGCGGCTGTCATTGCGGTCGCGTCAGGTTCGAAGTCGAGGGTCCGCCGGAGATCGAGGTCACGGAGTGCAACTGCTCGGTCTGCAGCAAGTCCGGCTACCTGCATTACATCGTGCCGAAAACGCAGTTCCGACTGCTCAGTGGCCGGGACGATCTCGTCACCTACCGCTTCAACACCGGCGTGGCCGAGCACATGTTCTGCCGAATTTGCGGCATCAAGTCCTTCTATGTGCCTCGCTCGCATCCCGATGGGGTCAGCGTCAACGCGCGCTGCATCGATCCGGACACGGTTGCGGAGATATCGGTCGTGCGCCGGTTCGACGGCGCGAACTGGGAGCAGCGCATCGCCGAGTTGCCCCCGCTCGCCGAATGAACGGGCCGCGCGCCGTGGACTGCCGTTGCGCCATCGCCGGCGGCGAGGTCGACGCGCATCCGGCGGCCTGCGAGGGCATGGAGCCGTGAACTCCGGCAGTCGCGGTCAGGCCCGGTGGGCCATGTACGCGATGCTGGCGGCGCTCTGGGCCGCATCGCTTGGCCTGCCGGCGTTCCGCGTCGCCGGCGGTCCCGAGCTCGACGGGCTCGACGTGCTGCTGCAGGGTTGGCGGGGCGCCACCGTCGGCGTTTACGCCTGGTATTCGAACCCCCTGTTTCTCGGCGCCCTGCTCGCCGCCGTGCTGCGCCGGCCGCTGGCTGCAGGAGTTGCCTCCGGAGCGGGTCTCGTGCTCGCACTGACGAGCTTCGCGGCCTCGAGCCTTGCGCAAAGCACCGGCGGCATGGCCCCGGAGCTTGAATTGGGGGTCGGATTCTACGTCTGGCTTCTGCCGCAGGCCGTGCTGTGCGGGTGGTGCTGGGCAAGCGTTTGGCGCGGCCTGCGCGCCGAAACGACCCGAAATCACGGGTCCGGGAGTGAAATCGGGATTGACCGACAGGTTGGGCCGCCGTAGAGTGCCGGAGATACCGGGGGAAAGTGCTGTCGGACTGGCGGCGTTTCCGGGCCGCGTTTGCTGATAATTATCAATAACCGACCCCCCCGATCTAGCGCTTGATTTGACGCCGTTAGTTGAGTTGCTAGCTGTTTGCAACGGCGTGAGAGCCTCGAATGAATATTTATGTCGGTAACCTTTCGTACGGGTTGAGCGAAGAGGAACTTCGTGACGCGTTTGCCGCATTCGGCGAAGTGACCTCGGCAAAGATCCTGATGGATCGTGAGACCGGCCGGTCAAGGGGGTTCGGGTTCGTCGAGATGCCGAACCAGAGCGAAGCTGAAGCGGCGATCTCCAACCTGAACGGCAAAGACCTCGACGGTCGACCCGCCCGCGTCAACGAAGCGCGGCCCCGGGAACGCCGCTAAGTCCACATCTGCGGTCACGGGCGGTCTCGGGAAGCATCCCGATCGGCCTGTTGTCTGCCCGGCGCGTGAGACCCGTTCGTACGCGTGGACGGGCGCAACGTCAGTCCACGGTTCGATTGCCTGCCTGACCCGAACAGCGCTTCAAGGGCCGCAATGATCCCGGCCGGCGCAGACTGCTGCCTGTGCGGCGGTCCTGATCGTCACGCGAGTTATCGAAAACCTGCGTAACTCCGTTTGAGGTGGGGCCTGGCGTTACGCTCGGGCCTGGGGATTCGTCCGCGGCCGGGGATCCGCCGACAACGGCGCGCTTCCGGGTCGGCCGATGCCGTGTTTCTTCATGCGGTCGGTGAAGGTCGTCGGTTTGATGCCGACCAGTTCTGCCGCCCCGGCAGGGCCTGACACCTTCCAGTTCGCGAGCGTCAGAGCCTCTATCATGTTGCGCTTTTCCATCTGCCTGATCTCGGCATCCGTCATGACGCGGTTGGCCGCAACGACCGCATCGTCGACGGAGCGTTCCGGGCCGGCGTCGAGGATGTCGGCCATCGCAAGATCGAGCCTGAGCACCTTGCCCTGCGACAGGATCACCCCCCGCTCGATGACGTTCTTGAGTTCGCGGATGTTGCCCGGCCAGGAATAGCGCGTCAGCAACGCCGCCTGTTTGCGCGAGAGCCTCAGCGGCCGGTGGCCGAAGTCCTTGCAGGCTCGCTCGAGGAAGTGGCTCGCAAGCTGCAGCACGTCGTCGCCGCGTTCGCGCAGCGGCGGAACCTCGATGGGAAACACGCTGAGCCGGTAATACAGGTCCTCCCGGAACGTGCCCTGCTCGACGGCCTGCTCCAGGTCGCGGTTCGTCGCGGCGATGACCCTCACGTCGAGCGAGTAGGTTGCTTCGTCGCCGACGCGCTCGTATTCGCTCTCCTGCAGCACGCGCAGCAGCTTGCTTTGCAGCGCAAGCGGAATTTCACCGACCTCGTCCAGAAAGATCGTCCCGCCGTCGGCAAGCTGGAACCGGCCGACCCGATCGCGTATCGCGCCGGTGAAGGCGCCCTTTACGTGGCCGAAGAACTCGCTCTCGAAGAGTTCGTGCGGGATCGAGGCGCAGTTGACCTTGACGAGGGGTCCCTGGCTGCGCGGGCTGTGCGCATGGATCACATGGGCCACGAGTTCCTTGCCGACGCCGGACTCGCCTTCGATCAGTACGCTCGCGGCGGTCTGTGCGACAGCCTGGAGCCTGGCCAGCATCTTCTTCAGCGCCGGGCTCTCGCCGATGATCCGGCCGTAGTTCATCGAAACCTGCACCTCTTCGCGCAGATAATCGCGTTCGCGCTCGAGTTCTTCGCGCAGCCGCGCGTTTTCCTCGAAGGCCGCCCGCAGCCGGCGTTCGGCCTCGTTGCGCTCGGTGACGTCCTTGGACGCGACCAGCACGGCGAGCACTTCGCCGTCCTTGCTGCGATCGCGCACCGACGACACGAGCACTTCGATGACGTTGCCCGATTTCGTGACGAACGTGCGCGGCTCGTTGTCGAAATCGCGGGTCGTGAAGACATTGGGAATCCCTTCCCTCTGAAGTCGCGCCCGGGTTTCCTCGGTCATGAACTCCGTGATCAGACGGCCGATGACCTCTTCGCGCCGGTACCCAAGCTTCCTGAGCCAGTGATTGCTGACGTGCACGATACGGCCGGCGCTGTCGACGGTGTGCAGCATCGCCGGGGTCGCGCGATAGAGGTCCCGGTAGTGCTGCTCCAGGCGGGCCTCCTGGCCGACCTCGGTGTAGACGACCACGGTCCTGAGGTAATCGCCTTCAGGACCGCGTTCGACGATCGCGCTGGCCAGACAGTCGACGTGCTCGCCGCGCGTGGTGGAGACCTCCACCGGGACGTTGTCGATGCGGCCGCTGCGGCGCAGCAGCGGAAGGTATTCCTCCTCGATGAGCCTTGCCGACTCGCGGCTGCCGAGATCCTGCGGACGAAGCTTGCCGATCCGGTCGCGCGTGTAGCCGAAGCGGTTGAACCAGGCATCGCTCGCATCGAGGAAGTAACCGTCCGCGTCGAGAGAGACCATGAGCGCGGGGCTCTTGCGGAACAGCCATTGATAGCGATCAGCGAGTGACATGCGCGTAAGTTACGGGATTCCGTTATACAGAATTACGGATATCCGTAAATTCACGGAATATCGTGACACATCGTCCACATAATTCCTTGATTTTACGGGCCCTTGAAATTGGCACAAAGCGTGCATATATCAGAGGCAAGCGAATTCTGAGGAGTTCAAGGTTATCGGAGTTTCGTAACTAAGGGAAGGGAACGGAAATGGCAACAAGGAAACTGACAGGATTTTTGGCGACAGCGCTTCTCGTGCTGGGCTTTCACGGTCAGAGCGCATCCGCCATGGAAGAGGTCACAGCTTACGGTGCAGAGGATGCGGCCGTGGCGCGGCAAAGTCGGGAGCTGTTTCGCAGCGAACGGCAGGATTACATCCGTTCCCTCAATCACGAGTTCAAGGCCACACTCGGTGAGGACCTCAAGGGGGTCCGCGCACCGCGCCTGAGACTCGCGAGTCTCGAGTTGCCGAACAGGGGCTGAGCCCCTTCAATGCGGCGGTCGGCGTCTCCCCCCGCCGAACCGCCGCGGGCCTTGCCGGAAGGCCTTTGACTTGGGGGCCGGGCGCTACTTCCCGGTATCGAACAGGGACAGCGTCTTCAGTCGAAGAACATGGATGTTCGGCCCGGCCCTCATTTTTTTCTTCACGCTACCCGAATATACACCCGGCCTCAGGGCATCGCAGGCCTGAACGTTAGCGCCTGCCCCCTGGGCGGTCCGGTCACTCGACCGCGTTCAAAGACGACGTCACCGCCAAGTACGGTCATGACGACGCCGCCGCGCAAGGTGCAGCCCTCGAGCGGCGACCAGCCGCACTTGTAGCGGATGCTGTCGCGATCGACCGGTGTCGTTGCCTGGAGATCGACGATCGCGAGATCCGCCATGTGCCCCTCCCGAATGAAGCCCCGATCCTCGATGCCGAACAGGCGAGCCGGATTGTGCGCGGTTTTCTCGACGATCGTCTCGAGCGCGAATACGCCCTCGCGGTGTCGATCGAGCAGCATCGGCAGCAGGTGCTGCACGAGCGGCAGCCCGGCCGGCGCATCGAAGTAGCGGTTCGACTTTTCGGCGAGCGTATGCGGGGCATGGTCGGTCGCGACGATATCGATGACATCGTCGTTGACGGCCTTGATGAGCGCGCGCCGGTCCGCTGCCGTCTTGATCGCAGGGTTGCACTTGATGCGGGCGCCGAGATCCGCGTAGCTGGCCTCGTCGAACCACAGGTGGTGAACGCAGGCTTCGACCGTGATGCGCTTGTGCGCGATCGGGCCTGCCTCGAACAGCGCAAGCTCGCGGGCGGTGGTCAGGTGAAGCACGTGCAATCGCGCGCCATGGCGCCTGGCGAGCTCGACGGCCAGGGACGACGACTTCAAACACGCTTCGGCCGAGCGGATACGCGGGTGCTCGGACATCGGCACGTCCTCGCCGAATCGCTCCCGGGCACGCCGTTCGGCCTCCAGGATCATCGGCGTGTCTTCGCAGTGGGTCACGATGGGCAGCGCCGCGCCGGCGAAGATGGCGTTGAGCGCTGCCTCGTCGTCGACGAGCATGTTGCCGGTTGACGCGCCCATGAACACCTTGATGCCGCAAGCGTCCGACGGGGTCGCGCGCCTGATTTCCTCGGCGTTGTCGTTGGTCGCACCCAGATAGAAGCCGTAGTTGGCGTAGCTCGATCCGGCGGCGATGGCCTTCTTGGCGGCGACGGCCGCGCGATCGACCGCGGGCGGCGAATTGTTCGGCATGTCAAAGTAACTCGTCACGCCGCCGCAAATCGCCGCGAGCGACTCGCTTTCGATCGTTGCCTTGTGGGTCAGGCCGGGTTCGCGGAAATGGACCTGATCGTCGATCACGCCGGGAAGGACGTGGAGACCGTCCAGGTCGATGACTTGCGCGCCCTCGGGAACCGGCCCGCTGCCGAGCCGTTCGATGCGCCCGCCGGCCACGAGCACGTCGATTTCATCGATGCGCCCTTCATTGACCACGCGGCCGTTCGCGAACAACAGCTTCGTCATTCGGGCGTTCGCCGCATGGTCAGCAACCTCCGTGGACGCTTATACTTGCCGGCCCGGTTCCGGACCGGGCAAGCCGCGGGACATTCTAGCGCGCGGGCGGCCCGATATGAGGAACCTCGCGGCCGTGCCGGCGGTCATTGTCATGGAGTCAGTCAGACAACAAACGAATCACCAACGGAACATGCCATGAAGAAATCCATCGCTGCCCTCATGTCGCTCGGGCTGGTTCTTGCCTTAGGTTCGGCAGGCGCCCAGCAGATGCCGGAAATTCCGTTCGACGAGTTCCATCTCGACAACGGCCTGAGGGTCATCGTCCACGAGGACCGAAAAGCCCCGATCGTCGCCGTCACGATCTGGTACCACGTCGGCTCCAAGAACGAGGAGCCCGGCAAGACCGGATTCGCACATCTCTTCGAGCACCTGATGTTCAACGGCACGGAGAACTACGACGACGACTACTTCAGGCCGTTCCAGGAGGTCGGCGCGACGAGCATGAACGGCACGACCAGTGTCGACCGCACGAACTACTTCCAGACGGTGCCGAGCACGGCGATCGACCTGGCGCTGTGGATGGAGTCCGACCGCATGGGCCACCTGCTTGGCGCCGTCGACCAGGAAAAACTCGACGAACAGCGCGGCGTCGTCCAGAACGAGAAGCGGCAGGGCGAGAATCAGCCGTACGGTATGGCGTTTCAGCGGATCCTCGCAAACCTGTTTCCGCCGGACCATCCGTACTCCTGGCCTGTCATCGGATCGATGGAGGATCTCGACGCTGCGACCCTCGACGACGTCAACGAGTGGTTCGAGACGTACTACGGTCCGAACAACGCGACGCTGGTGCTCGCCGGCGACATCGACGTCGATACCGCGAAGGCGAAGGTGCAGCATTACTTCGGCCATATCCCGCCCGGACCACCGCTGACGAAGCGAAACGACTGGACGCTCGGCGAGCTCGAGGCGAAGCGCGTGACCATGCAGGACCGCGTCCCTCAGGCCCGCATCTACAAGACCTGGCGCGCGCCCGGGTGGACACACGACGACGGCACGCTGCTGGAACTTGCGGGCGAGGTTCTCTCCGGCGGCATCACGTCGCGGCTCTATCAGCGCCTCGTTTACGAGGACGAGATCGCGACCAACGTGAGCGCCTCACCATGGAACGCGGAGATCGCCGGGGCCTTCTTCGTCAGCGCCACCGTTGCGCCGGGCCAGGACATCGGTGAGGTCGAACGGGCGCTCGATGAGGAACTCGCGCGCTTTCTCGCCGAAGGTCCGACCGAAGAGGAACTCGCCCGGGTCAAGACGGAGATCCTGGCCTTCGTGATCCGCGGGCTCGAACGTGTCGGCGGGTTCCGGGGCAAGTCGAACATCCTCGCCGAGAACGCCGTCTTCGGCGGCCGTCCGGACTTCTACAAGCGGCCGCTGTCGGTGCTGCAGGCCGCGACGCCCGAAGAAGTACGCGCGACCGCCAATCGCTGGATCAGCGGCAACGCGGTCACGCTGGAAGTTCTCCCGTTCGAGCAGGCTCTGGCTGCCAGTGGCGAGAACGCCGACCGCAGCTCACTGCCGGTCGTCGAGGAGTTTCCCGCCGCCTCGTTTCCGGAACTCGGCCGCGCCACGCTCAGCAACGGCATGCGCGTGATCGTCGCCGAACGCGATGCAGTGCCGGTCGTGCAGTTCCGTCTGCAGATGAACGCGGGCTACGCTTCCGACCAGTTCGGGAGCCCCGGCACCGCGAAACTCGCGATGGATACGCTCGACCAGGGCACGACGAGCATGAATGCGCTCGAGATCGCCGACGCGCTCGCCGGGCTCGGCGCGACGCTCGGCACGGGTTCCAACCTCGACTATTCGACCGTCAGCCTCTCGGCGCTCAAGGAGAACCTCGACGCATCGCTCGAGATCTACGCCGACGTGATTCTGAACCCCGCTTTTCCGGACAGCGATCTCGAGCGGCTGCGTCGCCTGCAGCTTGCCGCGATCGAGCAGGAGCAGACGACGCCCGACGCGATGGCCTTCCGCGTGTTTCCGCAGCTCGTATACGGCGAGGGCCACGCCTATTCGCTGCCGCTGACGGGCTCCGGTTCCAGGGCCTCCGTCGAAGCGATCACTCGCGAGGACATCTTCGATTTCCACACGATGTGGTTCAAACCGAACAACGCAACGATGATCGTCGCCGGGGACATCACGCTCGACGAAGTCCTGCCGCGGCTCGAGGCTGCCTTTGCGGACTGGGACCCAGGCGATACGCCAGCGAAGAACCTGCCGGAGGTGGAGTTGCCGAACGGCCCGCGCGTCTACCTGCTCGACCGCCCGGACTCCGCGCAAAGCGTCATCATCGCGGGCCAACTGATTCCCGAGCGGCGTGCCGACACGGAGATCGCGCTCGACACGATGAACGACATCCTCGGCGGTAACTTCACTTCGCGCATCAACATGAACCTGCGCGAGGACAAGGGCTGGTCCTACGGCGCGCGGACGACCCTGTACGACACCCAGGCGCAGCGGCCGTATCTCGCCTACGCGCCGGTGCAGACCGACCAGACGGCTCCCGCGATGCTCGAGATGGCCCGGGAGATCGACGAGTACCTGACGAGCCGACCGCCGAGCGGCGAGGAGGTCGAGACTTCGAAGAAGCGCGCCACGCTGACGCTGCCGGGCCGCTGGGAAACCGCCGCCGCAGTGGCCGGCTCCATCGCGGAACTCGTGCGTTTCGATCTGCCCGACGATTACTGGGACGGCTACGCCAACCTGGTTGCGGGCCTCGACACCGCGGACGTCCGTGCGGCCGCAAACGAAGTGCTTTCACCGGACCGCCTGACCTGGATCGTCGTCGGCGATCTCGCGGTGATCGGCGAGGACGTGCGTGCGCTCGGTCTCGGTGAGGTACGGCTCCTCGACTCGGAAGGCAACGTCGTCGAGGAGCGCTGACAATCCGGTCGAAGTGCGGCCGCGCGCCCTCCGCGGCGCGCGGTACCGCCGCGGATTGCGGGCCTGCCGCCGCGGCGCGCGCTTGCCGGGGCTTGAATCGTCCGCGGGCTCTATGCACAATTTTCCGCCGCTCCGGGCGCGCCGCGCCCGACCGTTCAGACGGTAAGTGAAATGATCGACTGTAAGGGACTGACTAAGCAGTACGGTCGGCTCCGGGCCGTGGACAAGCTGAGCTTCAGCGTGCAGTCCGGTGAGGTGCTTGGCTTCCTGGGGCCCAACGGCGCCGGAAAGACGACGACGATGCGCATCGTCGCGGGTTTCCTGCCTGCGACCGCGGGAACGGCTACGGTCTGCGGCTACGATGTCGAGACCGAGGGTCGCGAAGCCAGGCGCAGGATCGGCTACCTGCCCGAGGGTGCGCCGAGCTACCCGGAAATGACCCCGCTCGCGTTTCTCGAGTTCGTCGCCGACGTGCGCGGGCTACGCGGAGAGGAGCGCGGCCGGCGGCTCGACGAGGTGATCGGCCTGCTGCACCTGGAATCCGTGCTCGCCCAGCGCATCGACACGCTGTCGAAAGGCTACCGCCGCCGGGTCGGATTGGCGCAGGCAATCCTGCACGATCCCGAGGTGCTGATCCTTGACGAGCCGACCGACGGGCTCGACCCGAACCAGAAGCATGAAGTCCGGCAACTCATCGGCGGCATGGCGCGCAGCAAGATCATCGTGATCTCGACCCACATGCTCGAGGAGGTCGACGCGGTCTGCAACCGGGCGATCATCATCGCTCACGGCCGGATACTGGCCGACGACACGCCGCAGGGACTCGAGGCCCGGTCACGGTTCCATAACGCGGTGACAATCAAGCTCGGCGATCCCGAGCTCGTGCCGGCGGCGCGCGACGCCATCGAGTCGCTGCCCGAGGTCGAGAGCACCGAGCTCGACGACAACACCGGCCGCGTCACGGCGTTTCCAGCGTCCGGCAAGCTGCCGCTCGCACCGATCGGCGAACTTGCCGACAGCAGGCGATGGGAACTCTCCGAGTTGCACCTGGAGTCCGGGCGCCTCGACGAAGTGTTCCGCACGATCACGGGGGGGGCCAGCGCATGAACGCCGCATGGGCCGTATGCCGGCGCGAGCTCCTGAGCTACTTCGCGACGCCCGTCGCCTATGTGTTCATCGTGATGTTCCTCGTGCTCGCGAGCACGTTCACGTTCTATCTCGGCAACTTCTACGAGCGCGGGCAGGCGGATCTCGCGCCTTTCTTCACCTTCCATCCGTGGCTGTATCTCTTTCTCGTGCCCGCACTCAGCATGCGGCTGTGGGCCGAGGAGCGGAAGTCGGGCAGCATCGAGCTGCTCGTGACGCTGCCGCTCGAACTCTGGGAGGCGGTGCTCGGCAAGTTCCTGGCGGCATGGGCGTTCACGCTGCTCGCGCTCGCGCTGACATTCCCGATCTGGGTCACGGTCAACTACCTTGGCGCGCCCGACAACGGGGCGATCCTGGCCGCGTATATCGGCAGCGGGCTCATGGCCGGCGGGTTTCTCGCGGTCGGCTCGTGCATTTCGGCGACGACGAAGAACCAGGTCATCGCTTTCATCCTGTCGGTCGTCGCCTGCTTTCTTCTTCTGCTCGCCGGGTTTCCGCTCGTCCTTGACGTCTTCTCCGGCTGGGCGCCGCAGGCCCTTGTCGATGCGGTCGCGAGCCTGAGCTTCCTGACGCACTTCCAGAGCATCAGCCGCGGCGTCATCGATTTCAGGGACCTGGTCTATTTCGCATTGCTGATCGCGGCGTGCCTTTACGCCAACACGATCGTGCTTGCGATCAAGCGGGGGGACTGAGGACGGTGGAATCGAAGCAGCGACAAACGACGGCAACGGCGACGCTCGTGCTCCTGGCCGTGGCTTTCGTGGCCGCGGTCATGGCCAGCAATACGCTGTTGAGCGGTCTCAGGATCGATCTGACCGAGAACGAACTGTACTCCCTGTCTCCGGGCACGGAGACCTTCCTGCAGGGGCTCGAGGAGCCGATCAACCTCTACTTTTTCTTCTCCGACGAAACCGCCGGCGACCTGCAGTTCCTGCGCGGTTACGCGACCCGCGTCAGGGAAATGCTCGAGGAGTTCGCCGCGGCGTCAGGCGGTCGGCTGAATCTGCAGGTCATCGATCCGCCGCCGTTCTCCGAGGAAGAGGACCGCGCCGCGCAGTACGGGCTGCAGGACATCAATCTCGGCACGCTCGGCGACAGCCTCTACTTCGGGCTCGCGGCGACGAACGCGTTCGGCGACGAAGCCGTCATCGAGGTGTTCGACCCGACGGAAGAGGCGTCGCTGGAATACGATCTCGCGCGGCTGATCTACAGTCTCGCGAACCCGGAGCAGGCCGTCGTCGGCCTGCTGAGCGGCGCGCCGATGAGCGGCAGTTTCGATCCCCAGACGCAGCAGCCGACGCCGCCGTGGTTCGCGTACCAGCAGGCCGAGCAGCTCTTTGACTTGCGGAACCTGCCTGCAAGCATCGAAGCGGTCGATGACGACATCGACACGCTCTGGATCGTGCACCCGAGCGCGCTCGACGAGCAGACGCTCTACGCGATCGATCAGTTCGTCCTCCGCGGCGGGCGCGCCCTGATCTTCGTCGACCCGGTCGCCGAAGCGGCCGCGGCGCCACCGGACCCGAGCGGCTTCGGATTCAGCCCGCCAGGCGGCTCGGACCTGCCGGAACTGTTCGAGGCCTGGGGCGTGCAGTTTTCGGCGAACCAGGTCGTGGGGGACAATCTCAATGCGCTTGCCGTAAACACGGAGTTTGGCGCAAGGCCCGTTCGACACGTCGGCCTGCTCGGGCTCACGAACGCTTCGATCAACGCCGACGATGTCGTCAGCGCCGGACTCGGTTCGATCAATCTGGGCACGGCCGGCCACTTCACGCTGGCCGAGGATTCGGGAGTGACGCTCGTGCCGCTCTTGACCTCGAGCGGCGAGTCGGCGCTGTTCGACTCGAGCCGCTTCCAGTTCCTGCCGGACCCCGGCGAACTGCTCAACGAGTTCACCGTCACCGGTGAAAGTTACGTGCTCGCAGCACGGCTCGAAGGGCCGCTGACAACCGCCTTTCCGGACGGTCCGCCCCCGGCTGAGCAAGATTCCGGGGAACCACTTGCCGCCGCCGATGCATCAGCCGCGGACGGCGTTCCCGGGGCGCAGTCCGCCGATGAATCCGTTGCCGAGGTGTCGCTCGCGGCCGAATCCACTGACGACGAGGTTCCGACGGGCGATGTCGAAACTCCGGTTCCCGTCGAGCCTGGCGCGGGTGATCATCTGACCTCCATCGCACAGGGCAACGTCATACTCGTCGGCGACGTCGACGTGCTCAGCGACCGCCTCTGGATCCAGCGCCAACGCAGCCTCTTCGGGCAACAGATTGCAACGGCCTTCGCGAACAACGGCGACTTCGTCACGAGCGCGCTCGCGAACCTGTCGGGCAGCGCCGACCTGATCGGGCTCAAGAGCCGGCAGACCTACTCGCGGCCGTTCGATACCGTCGAAGCCCTGCAACGGGAAGCCGACGCGCGCTTTCGCGAAACCGAACAGCAACTGCAGGCCGAGCTTGCCGAAACCGAACGCAGGCTCGTCGAACTGCAGTCGAGCCGCGACGACGAAAACTCGCTGTTCATGACCCCGGAGCAGCAGGCGGAACTCGGCAGGTTCCAGGACGAGCAACTCAGGATCCGCCAGGAACTCCGGGCCGTGCAGCGCAATCTCGACAGCAGCATCGAGCGGCTCGGCGTTGTCCTCAAGGTCGTCAACATCGGCGCCGTGCCGCTCGCCCTCACGGTCGTCGCGCTCCTCGTCGTCTGGCTCAAGCGCACTCGCAGGAGGACTCCCGCATGAACAACCGCGCGCTCGTGATCGTGGCCGCGCTCGCGGCGGTGCTCGTCATGCTGGCGCTGGTCGGACAGAACCGCGCCCCGGGTCCGTCACTGAGCGGTTCCACGCTCCTGCCGGGGCTCGACGCGGCGCTCAACGACGTCGACGAAATCACGCTCGTCAGGGGCGGAAACGAGACGATCGCGAGCATCCGCAGATCGGAGCAGGGTTGGACGGTGCCGGCGAAGGGCGGTTACCCCGCCGATACCGCGAAGATCCGCGATGCCTTGCTCGCCTTGTCGGAAGCGCGCGTCGTCGAGGAGAAGACCGCGAACCCCGACTTCTACGACCGCCTCGGCGTCGAGCCCGTCGAATCGGAGTCCTCGGCGGGGACGGCCGTGACGATACGGTATGGCGGCGAAACATTTCCGACGGTGATCCTGGGCGACGTCGAAGGGACGAGCCAGCGCTACGCCCGGCGCGCCGACGAGGCGCAAAGCCTGCTGATCGACCGCGATCCGGAGTTCCCCCGCTCGGCGCCGCAGTGGCTTGACACTGGCATCCTCGACCTGCGCTCGGACCGCGTTCGCGAGGTCACGATCGCGCATGCGGACGGCGAACGCGTACGCATCTTCAAGGACGCGCCCGGCGAGACGAACTACTCCGTGGATCCTGTTCCGGAAGGCCGCGAACTGCAGTACGCGGGCGTCGCGAACGTCACCGGCAACGTGCTGCGCGAACTCGCGCTCGAGGACGTTGAGCCGGCGGCCGAAGACGGGTCGGAGCCAAGCGTCACGACGCGCTTCCACACGTTCGATGGGCTCGTGCTGACGGCGCGTGGCTACCAACGAGGCGACGAGAGTTGGCTCGAGTTTGAGGCTTCCGTGGACACCGAGCCGGCTGACGGACAGGGCGCCGAGCCCGCTTCGGAGGATTCGGCGCCGGTGGCAGACGCTTCGGGTGACACGGCGGATGGCGATGAGCAGGCGGGTCCGGGCGACGCTGCCGCGGACCCGGCCGCCGAAGCCGAAACGATCAACGCGACGGTGGCCGGCTGGCGCTACCGCATCCCGTCCTACAAGTACGAACAGATGACGCGCCGCATCGAGGACCTGCTCAGCGACGCCGAGTAAGCCGCTGCCCGCGGGCGTAGCGGCGAAACGGGTTCCCGTCGGCGTTGTGCAGCTCGCCCGGCCGCGCCCCTCGTGCAGGAGCCCACGGCCGCACCGAAAGGTGTATCGGGCTTTTCGGACGAATCGACCACGCGGCGCGGAATTTCCGGGCCGCGGTCAGGGCATGACGCGAATCACCGCGCGCCGCGACCTCCAGTCTTCGACGCCGTCGGGTTCTTCCTGGCCCGTGGCGGCCGCAGCGGCGAAAGCGAGTTCGCCGAGCCCTCCTGACTTCAATATTTCAGCGATTTCGTTTGCGCGCTCGAGTGCGATCGAGGTGTCTTCAGCCATGACGCTGCCGTCGGACAGCAGCGTCGCTCCGCTCGATCCGACGACCTCGATCCTGCTCGCGCCGATCTTCGTGGCGTAGTCGAGCACGTCGCCGAGGATCGGCGCGTGACGGCCCATGATCAGCATGTCGAAGTCGTAGTGAAGCAGGTATTCGCGGGGCTCATACGGCGGTACGAGCACCTCCTCCGGCGCAGGGTCGCGCTGGAAGGCCAGTCTCCCGCCGCTCGGACCGGGCGGACGCGGCGCAAACGGCACCGTGTAGCGGTCTTCGGCCGGCAGAATCGTGTTGCAGCTCGCATCGAAGTCGAGGATCGGCGCGATGACGACCGGGTCGAGCACGATGCCGCCGCAGATCCTGGGCCGATCGCTGACCGTGCCTTCCACGAGCACGCGGTGACCGAGAAACGGGGGATCGAAGTCGGCGCTGACGTCGGTCTGAATGCCGAGGTAATAGAGTTCGCCCTCGTACTCGGACAACCAGCACGGCACCGTCGCCGTATCGCGCACGATCGGACAGCTCACGAAGTTGCGTTGCGATTCGGGCGGGGGTTCGGCGTTCGCGATTCCGCCGGCCGCGAATGTCGCAATCGCGATGGCCGATATGCGCTTCATCATGGCCGCCGCCTCACAGCGTGCTCAGGAAATTCTCGAGATCGATCTTTTCCTGCTCCGAGTAGCGGATGTTGTAGCGCCGGTCGTAGAAGTCGATGAGTTCGCGCAGGTTCTTCGCCGAACCGTTCGTGAGGTACGGCGCGCGGGACGCGATGCCGCGAAACTGCTGCATGACGATCGAACCGATGTCGTTGCAACGGCCCGTGATCAGCGCACGGCCTGGATCCTGCGAATAGATCACGCGGCCGAAGAAGGGATGCGGCGCATGGGCGTTATCGCAGCTGAGCCTGAACAGCGGCATCTCCGGTTTCTTTTCCGTCCAGGGGTTCTGCTCGTTCTCGGTGGCCCAGGGCAGGTTGGTCGAGCCGACGTCGACGAAACCGTTGGCCGTATCCATGCCGGTCATGTGCATGCCGTGACAGGTCGAACAGGTCCGCTTGATCGGGTTGCCGAGCCCGATGTTGTTGATGTGCATGGAGTCGCTGATCCAGAACGTGCGGAAGAAGAACACGTCGTGGCCGCGCTGCACGGACTCGCGAAACTCGTTTTGCGCGTCGGCTTCGGCGTCTCCGCTGCGCTCGAGCGACGTCCAGGCATCGCCCATCGGAAAGACATAGCGCGTCGTGTTGTTGCCGAGTACGCCGGTTTCGCCTTCGAGCATGGCATGCGGTCCGAGCGCCGGCGGACCGCCCGGTTCCTCGAGATTTCCCGCACCGACATGCTGCGCTTGAGCGGCGTAAATCTGCATCTCGAAGTCGATGATCTCGGCGAGCTGCGCGTCGCTCGGCGCCCCGCCCGTCTCCAGGTGTGTCAGGGCCGCGGAGATGGCCTGGGTCCTGAGCGTGGGTTCGCGGGCATCGGCCAGCATGTTCATGTTGACGAGCCTGCCGGTTTCCGGATCGCGGCTCGCCGGCCGTGAGTCCTTGATGCTGAATGGCGTCACGCCGAAGTCGGCCGCCGTCACGTACTTGAGATTCGCCGCCATGCGCGGCCGCCGATACACGGAAATCGTCGGTTCGGTACTCTCGAGCCCGTATTCGGGGTGCGTGTTGCAGCCCGTCGGGTCGCGCACGACCTCGATCGTGAATTCGGGCTCGATCGCGTTGCCGCCCGGATCGCGCGGCGGCCACGGCAGAAATATGCGAATCAGGCCCCGCTCGAGCAGCAGCGAATGCGCTTCGGGATCGTTGGCCGGGAGATGGGGGCAGTTGCGGCCGTCGATCGCCGCGAACAAGGGGTCGTTGCCGTTGCTTGCTCGCCAGCGTTGCTGGATGAGTGCCGTCGAGAGCCCCATGGCGCTGGCGGGCTGGTGACAGGTGACGCAGGCGCGGCCGTTGCTGCCGATCGGCTCGAAAAACGCATGCCCCTCGGTGGGATAGTCTCCGGCCGTATTCAGGATGCCGAGCTCGCCATAAGGATTCGGGTAGCGTGCCGCTGCCGGCATGGGCAGCCCTGAACCCGGCGCCCACCATTGGTCTTCGGCCTGCGTCTGGCCGAGGACGGACGAAGCCGTGCAGCCAAGGAGCATGGCCGGGACCAGGCGTCGGGCGATGCGAAGCGGAGCGATCACGGTCGGGCCATTTAACAGCAAGCTGCGCGGATCGGGCAACCGAAACGGGACACCTTAAGCCCGATACGCCGCTCGTCGCCGTTACGTTCGTGCTGGCGATGGCTTTCCTGCCGGCGCTCTGGCCCGTGACCCCGGTTGCGGCGCCATGACCGCCGGCCTGGGCGCACCACCGCCGAGCCGCGTGCGCACGAAGCCGAACATCCGCCCGCAGTGCGCATCGAGCCGCCCGTGCCAGTGCCGTCTTCTCAGTGATGCCGCGGCATTGAGTTCGTAGTTGAGCTCAAGGCGCAGCAGCGAACCCGACTCAAGCGGTTCGACCCGCCAACGCAGGCGAAGCCTGACGCGGCACGGCGTATCGAACAACGTCTCGTGGAGCGTGAGTGCGACCGGCTTGCGGCATTCCAGGATCCGGCCGTGCCTGAGCACGGCGCCGCGCTCGTTGACGTAGCGGCTGCCGACTCTCGGCATGCGCGGCGCGGCGTCGAGCCGCGCGCCCTCGGCCCAGCGGTGGCGGGCGAGTTCGGCGATGAGCGCGCCGAAGACCTCGGCCATAGACTCCGGGAACTGCGCCTCGTGGCGTTGTCTGGGCACCTCGGTCTCCCTGAATGCGGTCGGTTCGCATCAAGTTACAGCCCGACCGGGCGTGCGGGGAGTCCGAAAACGGTCCGAAACGCGAGGAAACGGCCCTGGCAGCCCGCGGCTGCTCAGGGCAAAAGCACGGTTGACCCGACGGTAGCGCGACTCTGAAGGTCGACCTGCGCCGTCGCGGCTTCCGCGAGAGGATACCGTTGCCGTATGTCGATATGGATGCGGCCCGAGCTCACGGCATCGAAGAGCGCGGCCGAGCCCCGCTCGAGATCCGGGCGCTCCCCGACGAAGTCCCAGAGCGTCGGCCGGGTCACATAGAGCGAGCCCCGCTTGGTCAGCTCCAGCGGAGCGAACGGCTCGACGGCGCCGGAGGCGTTGCCGAAGCTCACCATGACCCCGTGGCGGCGCAGGCAGTCGAGCGACTGGTAGAAGGTGTCGCGGCCCACCGAGTCGTACACGGCGGCGACGCCCTTGCCTTCGGTAAGCTCGCGTACGCGGCCGACCACATCGTCGCTCGCAAGCAGGACGTGTTCGCAGCCCTTGTCGAGCGCGAGAGCGCGCTTCTCTTCGGTACTGACGATTCCGATCACCCTGGCGCCGAGCCCGCTCGCCCATTGCGAGGCGATGAGTCCGACGCCCCCGGCCGCGGCGTAGAGCACGATCCAGTCGCCGGCTTCGACGCGATAGCTCCGCGTCAGCAGATACCAGCTTGTCAGGCCCTTGAGCATCATCGCGGCCGCGGCCTCGTTGCCGATTCCGTCCGGCAGGACGAGCAGCAGGCGGGCGTCGATGAGCCTTTCCTCGGAGTAGCCGTCGAGCGGCGCCGGCGACGCATACGCAACCCGCTGGCCGACCTCGATGCCGTCTACGCCTTCGCCGGTTGCAACGACCACGCCGGCGGCTTCGCTGCCGAGTCCGCTCGGCAGACCGATGGGATAAAGGCCGTTGCGGAAGTAGACGTCGATCATGTTGAGGCCGATGGCCGTGTGAGCGACGCGAACCTGTCCGGGACCCGGAGCGCCGATTTCCACCTTGCGGAACCGGAGTACTTCCGGTCCGCCGAACTCGTCGATGCGTATTGCCTTGGTCATGAGGGTGAATTTGCCTCGTGCGAGGGCGACGTGGGTATCATTCGCGAAGGCGCGCAATATAGCATCCCATGTCCGAAAATCTCGTCATCGTCGGCGGCGGCCAGGCCGCCGTCCAGGTCGTTCATTCAGTCCGACAGCATGGTTTCGACGGCAACATTACGCTCGTCGGCGAGGAACCGCATCCGCCCTACCAGCGCCCGCCGCTGTCGAAGAAATACCTTGCCGGTGAGCTGCCTCGCGAGCGGCTGTTCCTGAGGCCCGAAAGCTTCTATGAGAGCCGCGGCGTCGAATTGCTGCTCGGCACGAAGGTGGAGGAACTGGAACTCGGTCCGCGGCGCGTTCGCCTCAACGACGGGCGCGCGCTGTCCTGGGACCGCCTCGCGCTCGCGACCGGGAGCCGCGCACGCCGCACGGGCTTGCCCGGCGACGACCTCAAGGGCGTGCACTATGTGCGCACGATCGGCGATATCGATGCGGTTGCCGACCGATTCCAGCCGGACGCGAAAGTCGTCATCGTCGGCGCGGGCTACATCGGGCTCGAGACGGCGGCGGTCGCGATCGGCTGCGGGCTCGACGTCACCGTACTCGAAGCCTTCGATCGCGTGCTCGGGCGAGTCGTCTGCGAAGAGGTTGCGGGCTTCTTTCACTCCGTGCACACGCAAGCGGGCGTGCGCATCGTCTGCGGCGCCCAGGTGTCGGCCTTCATCGGCGCGGATCGCGTCGAGGCAGTCGAAACGGCCGCCGGCGAGCGGTTTCCCTGCGACCTCGTGATGGTCGGCATCGGCGTCCTGCCGAACGTGGAACTCGCCCGGTCAGCGGGGCTCGAGTGCGACAACGGCATACGCGTGGACAGCTACGGGCGCACGGGCGAACCTGGCGTCGTCGCTGCCGGCGATTGCACGAACCATCCACACCCGTTCGTCGGTCGCAGCGTGCGGCTCGAGTCCGTGAACAACGCGATCGAGCAGGCCAAGGCCGCGGCGTCGAGCCTCGCGGGAACGGCGCGGCCGTTCGAAGACATCCCCTGGTTCTGGTCGGACCAATATGACATCAAGCTGCAGATCGCAGGACTCGCGCTCGACTACAACGAGGTCGCGATCCGTGGCGACATCGGCGAGCGGCGCTTCGCGGCGTATTACCTGCGCGATGGCCGGCCGATCGCGATCGATGCGGTCAACAGCCCTCAGGATTTCATGAACGGCAAGAAGCTGCTCGCATCGCGCACCAAACTGTCGGCGGACGAGATCGCCGATTCGGCCGTGGATCTGAGCAGCCGGATCGGGGCGCCTTAGCGCCCGTCGCGGCGCCCGGCTCGTGGACGCGGCTGTCGTGACCGCGCCGATTCCGTCGACCCGGGTCGACTTCGCGGCGCCCCCGTGAGCGTCACTGCCCCGGGGCCGTTCACGCGCCCGGCTTGTCGGAGGCGCGATCAGACCTGCCCGATGTAGCGGCGGCGGTAGTCGTCAAACGGCTCCGTGTCGGCTTCTTCGCGAGCGCGCGCCTCGGCCGTGGACCGCGAGGCGGTGTCGGCCAGATGCTGCGCCCGGCTGCTCGCGAGCGGCAGCGCCATGAAGTGGTCGCGCTGGCGACGCGCGAGTTCGAGCGTGTACTCGAAAAAGCTTGCGCCTTCGGTCCTGAGTTCCGCGAGGAGCCGGGCCGACGGCGTGAGATCGGGGTCGCAAACGGCGTCGCGGCAGGACTGCACGGCTGCCGAATGTGCGCGATCCCCGTCGTCAAGCAGCGCGGCAACTGCGGCGACCCCGTCCACAAGCCCGAGCGCGCGGTCCGCGACACGCGTCTGCCGTCCGAGCCTGGTGATCGCGAGCCCGGGCTTGCGCCCCTCGCGCGCGATCGCGAGTTCCGTCGCGTCGATCTCCTGTTGTTCCGACTGCGCGATGGGCGGGCTCTCCGCCAGCAGGCAGTACAACAACAGCGCTTCGAGGAAACGCATCTGCGAGTCGCTCATGCCGAGCGGTTCGCCAATGTCGAGATCCAGAGAACGGATCTCGACGTACTCGACACCGTTTCGCTCGAGCGCCGCCACGGCGCGTCCGCTCCCCGGGGCGGGCTTCGGACGCACGGCACTGTAGTACTCGTTCTCGAGCTGCAGGACGTTCGCGTTGAGCTGACGAAACTCGCCGTCAACCGTTACCCCGATGCGCTCGTAGTGCGGGTCGACGGAGGTCAGCGCCGAGCGCAGGCCCCCGACGTATTCGCCGAGCGAGTTTGCGGAGATCTGCAGCCGCGCCTGGTACTTGTTGCGGTAGCCCATGTCGCTCATGCGCAGCGATGTTGCATGCGGCGCGAACCACGTTCCGGAGTCGAGCTCCGACAGCAGCGCATGACCCTCGGGCCGGAACGACTTGCAGAACGCCGGCGACTCGCCGAAGAGATAGATCACAAGCCAGGCGCAGCGGCGGTAGTTGCGCACGAGCCCCATGAATTCGGCTGACTTGAACTGCTGCAGCGGTTCGCTGCTTTCGCGCCGGTCGCGATAGGCGGGCCAGAAGTCCGCGGGCGGGGAATAGTTGAAGTGCGCGCCCGCGATCGCCTGCATCGCACGGCCATAACGATGGCCGAGTCCGCGCCGGTAGACGGTCCGGAGCATCCCGGCGTTGGAAGGACCATAGTGGGCGATGGGCATCCTGTCGGCATTCACGATGCACGGCATGCTCGCCGGCCACAGAAGCTCGCCGTCGAGTGCGCTGTGCACCGCGCCGTGCAGGTCGCTGAGGAAGCCCAGCATCGCGCCGTTCGACGGGTACGGCGGCGTCACGAACTCGAGCAGCGCTTCGGAGTAATCCGTCGTCAGGTACGGATGCGTCAGCGCCGAACCGAGTGCCGCGGGATGCGGAGTCTGTGCGAGTTCGCCGTCGGGCGTGACTCTGAGGCTTTCCTTCTCGACGCCGCGCAGCCCTTTACGGACGAGACCGGCGTTACCGTTCCGGCTTAGCCAGTTGAGACTGGATTGCAGCAAGTCTGGCGTTCCCTTGTACCCCGGCTGAGGCGTCTCAGGGCCGCCCGCGCCGCCCGCATTATAGGCTGGACCTTCGCCGCGAAGCAGACGCAGGTCGAAACTGCGAAGCCGGTGCTTCGAGCAGGCCGGCGATCGCGTCGTCGAGCCAGTTGCGAAGGTTGTAGCCCGCGACGAACCCGCAGTGACCGCCTCGCCGGAAGAGACTTACCGAGAGTGCGCTGCCGGGTGCGAGGTCGGCGAGATCGCGGGCGGGTATCACCGGGTCGTCTTCGGCGGCGATGATCCGGGCGGGCACTTCGAGCCCTTGCAGGGCGCTGCCCGTGATCGCGTAGCCGTCGAGATAGGTATCGAGGTCGGGAAAGCCCGAATAGCGCGTGACGAGAAATTCGGTCGTGGCCGACAGGGTGCGGAGCCTGCGCAGGTCGCCGAAATCGTAGAGCCCGGGGAAGCAGCGCGCCTTTGCGGCCAGCGAGCGCCGCCAGCGCTTGAGAAAGTAGCGCCGATAGACCCAGAGTCCCGTCTCGAGTGCCTGCATGGTGTTCTTCGGTCTGAGCACCGGACACACGGCGACGACACGATCGAGGTCGATGCCGGCGCCGGCCGCGCGCACGGCCACCCGCAGCGCGAAGTTGCCGCCGAGCGAGAAGCCGGCGAGGACGGTCCGCGGGGCACCGTGCCGGTCGTGGATGGCCCTGACGGCGTTGACGACTTCATCGATGCGGCAGGAATGGAAGAGTTCCTCGTTGAGCGCATGCGTTGCGCCGTGATCCCTGAAGTTGAGACGGAAGACATCGTAGCCGTGCTCGTACAGCGTGGCGCCCGCGGACAGCATGTAGCTCGAGTCGGCGCAGCCTTCCCAGCCATGCAGCAAGATGACGAGCCCGCGAGCGGCCGACTCCCTGGCGCTCATGACGCCCATGAGGCGGACGCCGTCGCCGCAGTCGATGATTTCCTCGCGTGACGCGGCGAGCAACGCTTCGGTACGGCCGCGCCTGACGAGAGCGTACAGGGGCATGCTGGTGAGCATCGTCTGAACGTGCCGGTGCCTCAGGCCGGGCGGTGGGCTGAAGCTGCCGGGGTCGATGTTGTCCGCAGCGGCGACGGAAATCATGGGCATCTCGGAACGGGGGCGTCGGGAATCGGGGGCGCCGTACGTTGCTGTCGCGACGAATAGATGGCGTGGATGCGGTGCGTCGAGTATATTGCGGGGCGATTTTAGCGACTTGTCCAGGGGAAAGAACATGAAAATCGTTACTGCTTGCTGCATCGCCGTCGCAAGCCTGCTGGCGATACCTGCGCTCGCATGCGACAACCCGCCGCTGGTCGCCGTGCCCGACGGCGCGACTGCGACCATGGAAGAGCTTGTGGCGGTCCAGGCCGAAGTCCAGGCCTACATGGCGGCGATGGAGGAATATATCGGCTGCATCGACGCCGAACTCGAGGCGGGCGGCGGCGAGGATGCGCCGGACCTGTTCGAGGGCTTGATGGTCAGACGGCACAACCAGGGCGTCGAGGAGATGGAACTGATCGCCGAGGCGTTCAACGAACAGGTGCGGGCGTACAGGGAAGCCAACCCTGAGCCCGAGGGCGGAGAAGACGAAGAGGAGTAATGCTCGCCGTCGCTTGAGATGGCGACGTCGTTGCCGGAAAAGCTACCCGGTCCTTAACCGTCGATGGGCAGGCGCTGGTTCGCGCTGCCCCCGACCTGGCGCCAGATGAGCCGCAATGTCTCGTCCTGCCTGTCGGCGCGGGAATCGATGCGGGCCTCCAGACGCTTTCCCATTGCTTTGACGCGATCGTCCACAGATCGCAGCACTCGCTGTTCGGCGACCTCGATCGAGGCGTCGAAGCACTCCTGGAGCGCCGAAGCGAGGGTTTGTACCGCACGCTGCTGCCTGCCGCTTGAGCTTTCGTTCGTCATCGCATCGATCCTTCCCTGACCGCGCCCGTGGGAACCCAATCTAGGGTCCGGTCCCCCCCACTGTCAATGCACTGTTTCTGGTGTTTTCGCCGCGAAAGGGACTCTTCCGGAGCGGTGAAAAGTGCCGGTACGGCCGGCAGGACTACGACTTCACGGGTTCGGATCTCAAGGCGTTCGCCGGTGCGTCGACCCGGGGCCATCCCTGAGACCCTCGAATTCGCGGTCGAGCCTGAATCGCTCGGAAGTCACGTATTTCTCCAGCCGTTGAAGGCGTGCATCGAGGTCGCGAAACCGCCGCCGGACGCGGCTCAGCGTCACATGAGGCTGGGCGCGGTCGCGGCTTTCGAAGTCGGTCGTAGCGCTGTCGTCCCGATGCCTGCGCTTTTTCCGCTTCTTACTTCGCTGTTCCGGCTCGGCCGCAGCGCCACGCCGGTCCGGGTCGGACTTCTTCCTGAGCAGCACCGCGAGCACGATGTAGGCGACGATCACGGACGGAAAGAACACCGCGCTGACCGCGACGACGATCCGGGTCATCCTGACATCGAGTTCGAAAAAGTCGGCGAGCCCGGCGCAGACGCCGGCGATCATGCCGCGGTCGCCGTCTCGATAGAGTTTGTTGAGGGCCATGCTCATGCCCCCCTGCTCGGCACGCTCATCCGGGCTTGTGCGGTCGATTGCAGTGCATCGCGCGAGACGGTCGCGGGGTGGTGCGATTCGTTCATGGCGACTTGCTTCCCGGGCGATCGTCGCCGTCGAGAATCGTCTCGAGCGCGCTGATCCGGCGTTCCATACGCTCGCTGCTGCGCCAGAGCTCATCGAGCTGTTGCTGATCTTCGTCGGAAAGGCTCTTGTTCGATTTCCACTTCGTGAGATGGTCCAGCACGCCCATGATGAGCGCGAAGACCAGACCCATCGCGATGATGGCGAGGACGAAAGCTTGTCCTGACATTACGGTGGTCTCGCGCTACTTGGCGTCGGGCTGCTTTTCCGCGCGCCTTGACTTGAGCGCGCGCAACTCCTCCTGGACAGCCTCGGCGGACTCCAGTTCCGCGAATTCCTGAGCCAGGTCCTTCTTGCCGAGATCGTAGGATTCCACGTGCCCCTCGAGCCCGTCGATGCGGCGCTCGAAGCGTTCGAAGCGCACGAGCGCGTCATCGACCCGGTAGTCGTGCAGGCGCTTGCGAACCTCGAGGCGCTTGCTCGCGGTCTCGTGGCGCACGAGGATCGCCTCCTGCCGGGACTTGGCGTCGGCGAGCTTGGCTTCGAGCGAGGCGATGTCGGAACTCAACTGCTCGAGGCTCTCATCGACCGCATCGCGCTGCGCGCGGACGCCGTCGGCGGTCTTCGTCACGAGCGCCTTCTCCGCCAGCGCCGCCTTGGCAAGGTCTTCGCGATCCTTGTCGAGCGCGAGTTCCGCCTTGTCCTGCCAGTCCTGCGCTTCGCGCTCGAGCGCCTCGAGCTTGCGCGCGATCTCCTTCCTGTCGGCGATCGCGCGGGCGGCCGCGGAGCGCACCTCGACGAGCGTGTCCTCCATCTCCTGGATCATGAGGCGGACGATCTTCTCCGGATCCTCCGCCTTGTCGAGTATGGCGTTGATGTTCGAATTAACGATGTCGCTGAAACGCGAAAAAATACCCATGGTCTGTTACCTGTCAAATTTTTCGGAAGGCCGTCTCGCCCAGGGGGCGGGTTCGTCCTGCCACGCTGCCCGTCTCGCTGCCGTCGTTCGATGCGGCCGGTTCAGGGGCCAGGTGTGGCGCCGAGCCGGGCAGTCCATGCACGGTTCCTTACAGCATGTTCCGTGCCAAACTGGGGGAACAGTCGTAAGCTTCTGATCCTAAAAGGGATTTTAGAGATCAGACGTACGGCGACGAGATTCGTCGATTGACTTTCTTCGCTAATAAGCAACTAGAATAGTCCGAATTTGGCGTGATTCACCAAGATGGCAGGCAGATTACCGGAACCGGGCGAACTGATCGGCGAAGCGCCCTCCTTTCTCGAGATGCTCGAGCATGTCTCGAAGGCCGCGCCGCTGGCCAGGCCCGTGCTCGTCATCGGTGAGCGCGGCACGGGCAAGGAACTCATCGCTTCGCGGCTGCATTATCTTTCCGAGCGCTGGGACCGGCCGCTCGTCAAGGTCAACTGTGCTGCGCTGACCGAGAGCCTGCTCGAGTCGGAGCTGTTCGGCCACGAGGCCGGCGCGTTCACGGGCGCCATGCGCACCCATACGGGGCGCTTCGAGCAGGCCGACGGCGGCACGCTGGTTCTCGACGAACTCGGCACGATCCCGCTGCGCATGCAGGAGAACATCCTCAGGGTCATCGAGTACGGCGAGTTCCAGCGGGTCGGCGGCTCGCAGACGCTGACGACCGACGTGCGCCTGGTCGGCGCCACGAACCAGGACCTGCCGGCGCTCGTTCGGGCGGGCCGGTTCAGGGCCGACCTGCTCGACCGGATCGCCTTCGACGTCATCCACGTTCCGCCGATTCGGGAACGACCCGAGGACATCGCGAAGCTCGCCTATCACTTTGCCGTCAATATCACGAGCGAACTCGGGCGGCCGCTGTTTGCCGGTTTCGCACCGGAGGCCGAGGCCGCGCTGCTCCGGCACGACTGGCCCGGAAACGTGCGCGAACTGAAGAACGCCGTCGAGCGCAGCATCTACCGCGCCGAAGATCCGGACCGGCCGATCGTCGACATCCTGTTCGATCCGTTCATCGTTCCGTTCGCGACGGCCCGTTCCGCCCCGGCGGAGAGCGAAGAGCCCTCCGCGTCCGCGACGGCTGTGGAGGACAACAGGGCGCCGGCCGTGCCCGAGGTCGGGACCGACGACCGCGAGATCGAGCCGATTCCCCCCGATTTCCGCGCCGCCGTCGAACGCTTCGAGCGCAGCATCCTGGAGCGCGCCCTCGAACGGGCCCGCTTCCGTCAGACTCGGGCCGCGGAGATGCTCGGCCTGACCTACCATCAGCTTCGGGGACTGCTCAAGAAGTACGCCCTGCCATAGGGTACGCCCTGCTTTCCCTGAGGGGCGTTCGCGGCCGGAAACCCGCATTTCGCGTGCGTAAGTGCGCAGGAGCCGCATGCTAGAATCTCGCGGCCACGGATACAGGAGCGAGACTTCAGCGGGTCGCGAGCATGAGCAAGGACAGCAAACCTCCGGCCAGGGTGGCCATCACGGGAGCCGCCGGCCAGATCGGCTATCAATTGGCGTTTCGCATCGCGTCCGGCCAGATGCTCGGTCCGGACCAGCCGGTCATCCTGCAGCTTCTGGAAATTCCGCCGGCTCTCGGCGCCCTGAACGGCGTGGCAATGGAACTGGAGGACTGTGCGTTCGAGACGCTGCACGGGGTCGTCGCGACCGACGACGCGGAAACGGCGTTTCGGGACGCCAACTACGCGCTGCTCGTCGGCGCCCGGCCGCGAGGACCCGGCATGGAGCGCGGCGACCTGCTGCTCGCCAACGCCGAGATATTCTCCGCCCAGGGCAAGGCGCTCGCCGCCAGCGCCGACCGCGACGTCAAGGTGCTCGTCGTCGGCAATCCCGCCAATACCAACGCGCTGATCGCAAGCGCCAACGCTCCGGATCTCGACCCGCGGAACTTCACAGCCATGACGCGCCTGGACCACAACCGCGCGAAGGCTCAGCTCGCCCGGAAGGTCGGCGCGCACGTCTCCGGCGTCGATGGCGTGATCATCTGGGGCAATCACTCGGCGACGCAGGTTCCGGACCTGGCCCATGCAACGGTCGACGGCAAGCCCGCCCTGTCGCTCGTGCCGCGGCAGTGGTACGAGGACGAGTTCGTGCCGAGCGTGCAGCAGCGCGGCGCGACGATCATCAAGGCGCGCGGCGCATCGTCGGCGGCGTCGGCGGCATCGGCGGCCATCGATCACATTCGGGACTGGACCTATGGCGCGGACGGCTGGGTCAGCATGGCCGTGGCTTCCGACGGCAGTTACGGCATCGCGGAAGGCGTTTACTATTCCTATCCGGTCAGGTGCCGCGGCGGCGACTACGAAATCGTCCGGGATCTCGAGATCGACGACTTTTGCCGCGCCCGACTCGACGCGACCGACGCCGAGCTTCGCGAAGAGCGCAGCGGCGTAGCGGATCTGCTATAGGCGGCACGCACGTGCACGCAAGCGCCGGAGAGTGACGGTGAGTTCCATTTTCTGGTTTGTCGTCCTGATTGCCGCGCCGGTCGCGCTGGCCTACCGCCGGGTCGACCTGAAGACTTCGTCGTTCGTGCTCGGCGCCGTGCTGCTGATCTATACGATCGTCGGCACAGAGGGCGTCCTCTGGCCCCTGTTCCTGTGGCTCCTGTTCGCGGCCTTTGCGGGGCTGAACCTCGTGGAGCTGCGCCGCGAGCACGTGAGCGCGCGACTGCTCGAAATCTTCCGGGGCATGCTCCCGCAGATGTCGAAGACCGAGCAGGACGCGCTCGAGGCGGGCAACGTGTGGTGGGACGGGGAACTCTTCGGCGGCAAGCCTGACTGGAACAGGCTCATGACGCTGCCGCCGCCGCAGCTCACCGAGGAGGAGCAGGCGTTTCTCGACGGGCCGACCGAACAGCTTTGCCGGATGCTCGACGACTGGCAGATCACTCACGAACTGTGCGACCTGCCGGCCGACGTCTGGGAGTTCGTCCGCAGCAGCGGCTTTTTCTCGATGAACATCCCGAAGGACTACGGCGGCATGGGCTTCTCGCCGCTCGGCATTTCCGTGGTCCTGACGAAAGTGGCCTCGCGCAATTCCACCGCGGCGTCGACGATCGGCGTGCCGAACTCGCTCGGGCCGGCGGAGTTGCTGCTGCACTACGGCACGGACGAGCAGAAGCAGCGCTGGCTGCCGGGTCTTGGCAGCGGCGCGGAGATCCCCTGCTTTGCGCTGACCTCGCCACGCGTCGGTTCCGACGCGACGGCCATCACCGATACGGGCGTCGTCTGCAAGGGCAGGTTCGAAGGCCGCGAGACGGTCGGTATCAGGCTCAACTGGGAGAAACGCTATATCACGCTCGCGCCCATAGCGACCGTGCTTGGGCTGGCGTTCAAGCTCCACGATCCTGACGGCCTCATCGGCGACCGGGAAGACTACGGCATCACGGCGGCGCTCGTACCCACGAACCTGCCCGGCATCGAGATCGGCCGCCGGCACTTCCCGATCAACATCCCGTTTCAGAACGGGCCGACCTCGGGCAAGGACGTGTTCGTTCCCATCGACTACATCATCGGCGGGCCGAAGATGGCGGGCCAGGGCTGGCGGATGCTCGTGCAGCAGTTGTCCGTCGGCCGCTGCGTGGTGCTGCCGAACAACGCGCTCGGCGGAGTGCTCGCCGGGGTCTATGCGACCGGCGCCTACGCGCGCCTCCGGCGCCAGTTCGGGCTGCCGATCGGCAAGTTCCACGGCGTCGGCGAGGCGCTCGCCAGAATGGCCGGCTACGCCTACACGATGACCGCGGCGTCGCGCGTGACCTGCTCGGCGCTCAATGCCGGCGAGCGCCCGTCGGTGCCGTCGGCCATCCTCAAATACCACAACACCGAAATGGCGCGCGACGCGGCGAACGACGCCATGGACGTGCACGGCGGCAAGGCCATCATGCTCGGCCCGAGCAACTACCTGGGGAGAAACTACCAGTCCGTGCCGATCTCGATCACGGTCGAGGGCGCCAACATCCTGACGCGAAATCTCATCATCTTCGGTCAGGGCGCCATCCGCTGTCATCCTTATATACGCGCACAGATGGAAGCGGCGAGCGATACCGATCCGGAACGCGGTCTCGCCGAGTTCGACCGCGTCATCTTCGCCCACGCCGGCCACCTCCTTTCGAACGCGGCTCGCTCGCTCGTGCTCGCGCTGACGCAAAGCCGCTTCACGCAGGTCCCGGCAACCGGCGCCACGCGCAGGTACTACCAGCACATCAACCGCTACAGCGCCTCGTTCGCGCTCGCTGCGGATGCGGCCATGCTCACGCTCGGCGGCGCGTTGAAGCGCAGGGAGCTGCTCTCGGCGCGGCTCGGCGACGTGCTGAGCCATACCTACCTGGCGTCGATGGTGCTCAAGCACTACCGCGACCAGGGGGAGCCGCCCGCCGACCTGCCGCTCGTGGAATGGGCCTGCCGCACGCAGCTCTACCGCGCCCAGGAGCAACTGCACGGTCTGCTCAGGAACTTCCCGAACCGCTGGGTCGCCGCCGTGCTGCGGTTCCTGATCTTTCCACGCGGCAGGACGTTCTCGTCACCGTCCGACGAACTCGGCCAGGAGATCGTCGAGCTTCTGATCGAACCCAGCGAAACGCGCGAGCGGCTGGCCGACTGCGCCTATACCACCATCGAGCCGAGCAACCCGCTCGGCCTGCTGCAGGAAGCGCTCGAGATGGCCGAAAGCGTCAAGCCGCTGGAGCGCAGGATGCTCGACGCCAGGCGCGCCGGCGACATCGTCAGCGAGGACGTGCCCGGCCAGATCGACGAAGCCGAGCGCAACGGCGTGCTCACGGCCGACGAAGCCGCCGCCGTCCGTGCGTTCGACGACATCGTCATGGCGCTGACCGGCGTCGACGATTTCGACGCGTCCGAACTCCGCCGCACACCGGCGGCCGCGGAGCCCGCGGCTGCATCGATGTCCCCGCCGCCCCAGGCGCCCGAGCCTGCGGACCGGCCGCCGCAGACCGCGGAGCCCGCGCCCTCGAATCGGCGCCCGAAGTCCGTCTACACGATCAAGGACATCGCGGCTCACTTCAACCGGAGCCCCAAGAACATCCGGCAGCATGTGCGCGCCGCCGGCTACCGCGCCGGTTCGGGCTCCCGCTACACGTTCACGAAAACGGAATACGACACGGTCGTCGAGAAGCTTGCGGACAACGGCCTCACGGTTGTCCCCGCCGATGACCGGACCACGGAATCCTGAGGCGGTCCGCCGCAGCGGCGATATGCTACAGTGACGGCAGTCAGGAGCCTGCGCTGCAGGACATCGCGACAGCGGATTTGCAGCCGTGAATTCCTGCGGCACGGGCTTCCAGGCGCCCGAGCCGCAGCAGGTCGCGCGAGCGAGCCGTGATCGTCCGGGACCCAGGTTGCTTGCGGCGGATCCAACGGAGAAGGAGAACAGTCATGCTCAGAGGCGTTGCGATGGTCTTGTGCGTTGGATTACTCGCGGCCTGCGGCAACGAGCCGGCGACCGACGCCGCATCGGACGCCGCCCCCGCCGAGGAAGCGGCCCCGGCGCCGGCCGAGCCGGCAGCGGCCCCGGAAGCTGTCGCGCTGCCCCGCACTCCGTCACCGGAGGGCGCCATGGTCTACATCGTGTCGCCAGCGGACGGCGAGACGGTAACGAGCCCGGTCAGGGTCGTGTTCGGACTGAAAGGCATCGGCGTCGCACCCGCCGGCATCGTGATGGAGAATACCGGACATCATCACGTACTTGTCGACACTGAGGTGCAGGACATGGGCCTGCCGATCCCGGCCGACGAGCAGAATGTTCACTTCGGCCTCGGGCAGACCGAAGCCGAACTCGAACTCTCGCCAGGCACACATACCCTGCAGCTCGTGGTCGGCGATCATCTGCACATTCCGCACGATCCGCCGCTGATGTCGGAGGTCATCACGGTGGAGGTCCAGCCGTAGGAGCGCAGCCGGGCGGGAACACAACGGTTCATGGAGTGTATCTGGCGCGTCCGAGCCCCGGGAGACCCGAGACGTGTACACGGCATTCTTCGGGCTTGACGAGAAACCCTTCTCGATAAGCCCCGATCCCCGCTACCTGTACCTGAGCCAGCGCCACGCCGATGCGCTCGCGCATCTGATCTACGGCGTGTCCGAAAGCGGCGGCTTCATCCAGCTCACGGGCGAAGTCGGCACCGGCAAGACGACGCTGATCCGCAGCCTCCTCGAGCAGCTTCCCGAAAAGGTCGAAATCGCGCTGATCCTGAATCCGCAGCTCTCGACGAAGGAGTTCCTGCGGTCCATAAGCCAGGAGCTTCGTATCGGGGCGCCGAAGCGCGCCACAGTCAAGGATCTCATCGACCTGCTCAATGAATACCTGCTGCGCGCGCACGCCGAAGACCGGCGCGTGGTGCTCATCGTCGATGAGGCGCAGACCCTGAGTCCGGCGCTGCTCGAACAGGTCCGGCTGCTCACGAACCTCGAGACGGCGAAGCGCAAGCTCCTGCAGATCGTGCTGATCGGCCAGCCCGAGCTCAGGCAGTTGCTCGCTCGCCCGGAAATGCGCCAGATTGCCCAGCGCGTCACCGGACGGTATCACCTGGAACCGCTGAGCGCCGAAGACACGGTCGTCTACATCAAACACCGCATGAAAGTGGCGGGCTCGCGGGCCAATGTGTTCCTGCGCCGGGCGATGCGGGAAATCTATCGGCAGTCCGGCGGCATCCCGCGGCTCATCAACATCGTTGCCGATCGCGCCCTGCTCGCCGCGTACACCGAGGATCGAACCCGAATCGATCGGCGGCTCGTGAGACGCGCGGCGTTCGAGGTCTTCGGCAAGCGGCCGGAACGCCGCTGGTGGCCCTGGGCGGCCGCGCTCGCGGCGTTCGCGATTCTCGCGCTCGCGGCGACGAGCCTGCGCCAGCCTGCGCCCGAAGCGCCGCAACAGCCCCTCGACATGCCGCCGGCCGACGAGGCGGCGCCGCTCGCCGGGGCGCCTCCGGCCGGTCCGGCCGCCGGCATTCCGAACACCGCCCCCGAGTCCACGGAGCCGCCGTCGCTCGACTCGTTGCTTGCGGGCGATGCGTTCGCCCTCGACCCCGACGCCGCGGTCGGAGAGCTGCTCGCGCTTTGGGGAGTCGAACGCGAGCCGGCGCTCGGGACGGCGTGCGAACAGGCCGAGCAGCACGGACTGCGTTGCCTCGCGCTCGAGGAAGGCTCGGTCAGCCAGCTACGGAGTCTCGACCGGCCCGCCGTGCTCGCGCTTATCGACGCCGACGGCGCCGCGCACCATGCACTGATGAGCGCGCTCGGGTACGAGCATGCGGAACTCACTTCCGCAGGCCGCACGCACCGCGTCGCGATCGCCGATCTGACCCACCACTGGTACGGTGAGCATCTGCTGCTCTGGCGGCCGGTGCTTGCGGGCGGCCGCGATCTCGCGCCGGGTACGCGCGGCGAGGACGTCAGATGGCTCAGGGAGAGCCTCGCGGCGATCCGCGACGTGCCGCTGCCGGGCACGGCGTCGGACCTCTACGATCCGGAACTCGAGGCCTGGGTCCGGGAGTTCCAGAGCGCTCGACGACTTACCGTTGACGGGATTGTCGGTGCGCGCACGCAAATCGCGATACGCACGGACCTCGGCCTGGCGGACGCGCCGCAATTGAGCCGGGTGGATTGAGATGTCGTTCATACTCGATGCACTGCGCAAGTCCGAGGACGAACGGCGGCGCGACGCGGTGCCCGGCATCAGCCGCGCGCCGATGGCCGTGCCGCGGGATCGGTTGCCGCGCTGGGCGCTGGGCGTCATGACCGCGCTCGCCGTTTGCGTGCTTGGGCTCGGCGCCGCATGGTGGTTGACCCAGCGGCCGGGCGAAGTTCCGGACGCAGCAGCTCCGGCGTCGGCCGCAGCGCCGCCGCCCACGGCTGTTGACGCGCCTGCGGCCGCGCCCGCTCCCACCGTCACCGCCCCGGGCGGTGCGTCTGTCACGGTGACCGCCACGCCCATCGAGGCGCGGGAGGCAGATTTGGAGGCATCCTCGACGGCGCGCCAGGCAGCCGCTGGCGTTGAGCCCGCCCGCAGCCTGAGCGAGCTTGCGGCTCCGGCGCAAGCCGCGGCGCCACCCGTGCAAGTGGCCAGACCGGAAGGGCCGCTGCCGAGCCTCGGCGAGATCCGGGCGCAGGGGATCGCGGTTCCCGCGCTCGATCTGCAACTGCACTCGTACGCCACCGCGCCCGATGCGCGTTTCGTGTTCATCAACGGCGCCCGCTACATGGAGGGCGACGAGGTGGAGGACGATCTCCGGGTGGTCGCGATCAGGCGCGACGGTGCGGTTCTGAGCCGCCTCGGCCGGGAGTTCCTGCTCGTACCGGAATAGCCGCGATCACGATCTGATCCCGGTACCGCGGTGCAGCAGCACCAGCGCGAGACCGAAGAGCGCCAGAAAAGCGCCCACGATGATCGAGAAGGCGATGCCGAGCGGTATGTCGGACGCGCCGAGCATCCCGTAGCGGAAGGCGTTGACCATGTAGAGGATGGGGTTGGCGAGCGCGACGTTCTGCCAGAACGGCGTGAGCAGCGAGATCGAGAAGAAGACCCCGCCGAGATAGGTCAGCGGCGCCAGCACGAACGTCGGGATGATGCTGATATCGTCGAAGTTGCGCGCGAAGATGGCGTTGAGCAGGCCCGCGAGCGAGAACACCATCGCCACGAGCACGATGACCGAGAACGTGACGAGCGGGTATTCCAGGCGCAGGTCCGTGAAAAACATCGCGACCACCGTCACGAGCGCCGCCACGAGCAGGCCGCGGGAAACGCCGCCGATGACGAAGCCGATCACGATCGTGAAGACCGAGAGCGGCGCCACGAGCATTTCCTCGAGATGCTGTTGCAGCTTGCTCGAGAAGAACGACGACACGACGTTGCCGAAGGAGTTCTGGATGACGGCCATCATGATCAGGCCGGGCGCGATGAACGTCGTGTAGGGCACGCCGTCCATCTCCCCGATCCGGCGTCCGATCAGGCTGCCGAAGATGATGAAGTAGAGCGTCATCGTGATCGCGGGCGGGATGATCGTCTGCACCCAGATCCTGAGCACGCGGCGGACTTCCTTGTGCGCGATCGTGCCGAGCCCGACCAGGTTGATCGCGAGCAGGCTGCGCTCGGGCCGAGCCGCGCCGGCCAATGCCTGCGACGTTGCGGAACGCCCCGAAGCGCTCATTGCGGGGTCATCTGTTTGTTCTCGACGAGCCGCATGAACAGTTCCTCGAGACGGTTGGTCTTGGTGCGCATGCTCGACACCTCGAGGGACCTGGCGGAGAGTTCGTCGAACAGGCGATTGAGACCCTGCCCCTTGGCAACCTCGACCTCGATCTCGCGGTCGTTGCGCAGTCGCACGGTATAGCCGTCGAGCATCGGCGCCTCGTTGATGCGTTCCTGCAGGCTCAGCACGAACGCTTCGCGCTGCAGCTTCCTGATGACGTTGGTCATCGAGTCGTTCTCGATGATCGTGCCCTCGTCGATGATCGCGATGTTGCGGCAAAGATGTTCGGCTTCTTCGAGGTAGTGCGTCGTGAGAATGATCGTGACGCCCGAACCGTTGATCTCGCGCATGAGGTCCCAGATCGAGCGGCGAATTTCGATATCGACGCCGGCCGTCGGTTCGTCGAGGATCAGCAGCCTCGGCTCGTGCACGAGCGCGCGGGCGATCATGAGGCGCCGCTTCATTCCACCTGAAAGCTTGCGCGAGATTTCATCGCGCTTGTCCCACAGATGCAGCAGCCGCAGGTACTTCTCGGCGCGGCGCCGCGCCAAGCGCGCCGGCACGCCGTAATAGCCCGCCTGGTTGACGAGCGTGTTGAAGCACTTCTCGAACATGTTGAGATTGACTTCCTGCGGCACGACGCCGATGCAGGCTTTCGCCGCCTCGCGTTCGCGGTCGAGATCGTGGCCGAAGACGGCCACCTTGCCGCTCGTCTTGTTGACGAGCGAAGTGACGATGCCGATCGCCGTGGTCTTGCCGGCGCCGTTCGGCCCGAGCAGCGCGCAGAAGTCGCCCTCGGCGACGGTCAGATCGATGCCCTTGAGGGCCGTAACGCTGTTGCCGTAGACCTTCGTCAGTCCTTCGAGTACGAGCGCATCCATCGAGGGGGCCGCGGTCCTCCGGGCGGGCAGAAACAGGCGGCTATTGTACTTGGACGCGTCGTCATCGCGTCGGACTAGTGGGATGCGCGTTGACTCGGCTGCCCGAGGCGGCAGTTCGCCCCAAGGTTCGGCTGCATGCCGGCGAGCAGAAGACAGCGCCGATACTCCGGCCGCGTCTCCGTCAGGAGCTCGATCCACACCCATTCCGACTCGCGAAAGGCGCAGTCGATGAGATCCACGGACAGCGCCAGTCGCGAGAGGTCGAGCAGGGGCATCGACCGCAGGAGGCGGACTTCGGCGTCGCTCATCGCCAGGTAAAGCCGGGCGCTATAGGAGCTGCGTCGCACCAGGTGCCAGACCCCGTTGAGAATCCCGGACTGCAGGGAGAGTTGCGCCGGATCGACCTGAAAGAGGTTCGCCCCGGCGACGCGGGGACGAAGCGCGTCGAACTTCAGGCGAAACAGCGCACCGGGAAAATCGGCCAGCCGGTCCAGAGTGTCGGTTGAAGCCGAACGCAGCGTTGCGATGGTCGTTGCGTTGAGGCCCAGGCAGTCGAGGCGCTCGTGGGCGCGTGTGTGCAGAAAGCTCAAAAACAGCCTGTTGAGCTCCCGAATGTGCTCCAGATCCTCGAAATCACGCGCTTCTCTAGACACCAGTCGACCCTTTTGTTAACGAATGCTTGCGAAATGCGGCCTTAAATTACCAGTCCTTGCTAAGCTAGGCTAGGCAGCGTTACTCGCAGGGATGGCTAAAAAAGGGGGTCGCCATGAGGGCAACCGATGACCGCTACCGGGGAGAAAAGGCGCGATTGGAACTCGGTTTACGGATGATTGGGCATGAAGCCCGTACGGGTACGATCCGGTTCTGGACCGCTCTGAGCGACGACCGGATCCGCAAACTGTACGCTTCCTACTTCAAGTTCGGGGACCAGCGCGTACGCCGCCGCCGAGGCCGCTCACCCACCCAGGTCGCTCCCCTCGTCCGTACACCGCAGCGTACGCTCGAGTCCGGTTTCGTGACGAACCTGCTGCTCGCGAACGGGCTCGTGTCCGAAGAACATCCTCCGGGTCCCTCGCTCAGGCACAACGTCGAGCTCGGGCACCGGTTCTGCCAGTGTTTCGAGACCTATCAGGAACTCGTGCCGCGGCCGGTGCTGTCGTTCGAGTGGTGCTGGAACCTGCTGCTGAACATTCGCAGCGGCGAAGAGCTGGGCATCATGCACTGCGAGAAGTGCTCGATCAGCTATGTCTACGATCGGCTGGCGATACCGCCGGCCGGCTGCCCGAGTTGCATTCTGTTCGGGCGGTAGTCCGGTCCGGCTTCCCATCAGGCCGCCGTTTGCTGCCGTCGCTCGGTACCGGTTGAGGGTCGCATGTGCCTGATCGCCGTCGCTCACGGGGTCGATGACCGACACGCGCTGGTCGTTGCGGCGAACCGCGACGAGCGCCATGCGCGGCCGAGCAGCGGCGCCGAGTGGTGGGCCGACGCGCCCGAGGTCCTCGGAGGCCGCGATCTGAGCGCCGGCGGCACCTGGCTCGCGGTCAGCCGCACAGGGCGTTTCGCGGCCGTGACGAACGTTCACGAGCCGGGCGCCCCGGCCGCGGCCAGGTCCCGGGGCCTGCTCGTCACGGACTATCTCGACGCGAGCGCATCGACGGAGGCCTACAGCCGGAGTCTCCGGCAGCGGGGCGCCGACTACGGCCCTTTCAACCTTCTGCTGTTCGACGGGACGGCGCTGCACTATGTCAGCAACCGCGCGAACCCCGCTGTCTTGTCGGCCGGGATTCATGGTCTCGGCAACAGCCCGCTCGGCACCGACTGGCCCAAGGTCCGTCGGGCCGCGCAAGGCCTCGCGGCCGCACTCGACGCCGACGATCCGGTGGAACCGCTGTTCGAGCTGCTTGCCGAGCGTGAATGCGACCCTGCCGACGATCGGCGCTACACCCACGATCTATTCGTTGCGGGATCCGAATTCGGCACGCGCTCGTCGACGGTCGTGCTGATCGGCCGCGACGGCAGAGTCGCTCTGGTCGAGCGCCGCTTCGACGCCGGCGCCAGGTGCATCGGCGAGAGCCGCTACAGCTTTCAGGTTCGGAATAACTGAGCGGCCGGTGTTGGCGAGCAGGTGGCGACCGAAAACGACGCCGCTTATCCGCCGTCGCGTTTCGGCCGCTGAGAACTTTCGGCGGGGCGTCGACGGTCATGCAAGGCGAACACCAGCGACTGGGCCAGCACGACGTGGGCCGCCAACGGCGGGAACGGGCGGATGTCGGCTTCGGGGACGACAACAGACACGCTCGCGTGGCGTGCGATGGCGCTGACCGCCGAATCCGTAATCGCGATCACCGGAATCCGGCGCGCGCGGACGCCGACGATGGCGTCGACAAGTTCGGGTGACTCCTCTCCGCAGTCAAGGGCGATCAACAGCTCGTCGGAATCGATCGTGCCTAGCTGTTTGCCGATCGTTCCGGCGAGCCCGTCCAGGGCGCTCGCAGCGCGTTCGATTTCGATCAGACCGCCCACCAGGCACAGGCTGATCGGCCGGACGCGGCCGTAACCGATGACATGGATCCTGCGCGCCCCATCCAGGAGACGCAGCGCTTCTGTCAGGGCTTCAGCATCGATCTGCGCCTTGAGTCCTTCGATCGCCAATACCGACGCGTCGGCGAATGCCTGCAGCTTGCCGTGAGGATCGCGTCTGTCGGCGTCATCGATACGCTGCTTCTGCGCAGCAAACTGTTCGTTGGACGACTGCTCGGCCACCAGCAGGCGCGCGCGGAACAACTGCCGCAGTTCGGAGTAGCCGGAGAAACCGAATGTCTTTGCGAAACGGATGAGCGTGGATGGCTGAACGCCTGTTTCCACGGCCACCTCGGCCACGGTCTGGAGCGCGAACCGGTTGGGTGCGCCAAGTGCGTACTCGGCGATTCGCTGAAGATGGGGGCTCAGCGAGTCGAAGTGTCCGAACAGCACCTCATGAAACTCGCCGAAATCCTTCGGCGGCCTGCGTTCAACCTCGGTCAATCGCTTGCTCTCACAGTTAAAAAAGCCAATCCCCAATGAAATAAGCCGCGCAGTTTAGCAAAGTTGCGCACTCGGCAACCAACGGAATTCGGACATCATGCGTGTCGCGCCCGCCCGAATCCAGCCCATAAACCAGTAATACAAACATGAATTTGTCACATCCATTTGCAATTGAATGAATTTTCACTTATAGACGCGCAGTCGAACATCACAGTGACTGAGGGAACAGTTCGTGACCGGAAACAAGGTCTTCGCGGCCGGCTTTTGCGATGAGTGTCAGCGTCCACCCCCAAGATGGAGCGAAACCTGCGACGATCCCGGTGCGATCGCGCTTGAGTTACCTGTCGCGACGTCAGTGCATCAACTTCAGCCCAGGCCGAATTGACGCCACCGGTCTCGACCGGTCGTTTTCCGCCATGTCAGTGAACGAATCTGATCCGATTGCCGTCCTGAACGGATTCGCGGCGGCATCCGTCGAAGCGATCAGGGAGATCGCCGCCGAGATCCCGGCGGAACGATTTCGCCAGGCCGTGCAAATGATCGGTAACGCACGTTTCATCGCCGTGGCCGGCGAGCTCAACGCCAGTGCGGTTGCCGCGTGCCTCGGCGATGGCCTGTCACGGATCGGATACCGGTGCCGCCAGGTACACGCACTTGAGGGAGCGAGCGGGCGACTGGTATCGGAACTGAACCCCGGCGATCTTCTCATCGCGGTCGGAGTCGGAGGCGAGCCCGGTTCCCTGACGGATGTTGTGGCCATCGCCAGGAGTCGTGGCGTTGAAGTACTCGGTATCGGTTTTCCCCCGGAACGCGGCGCCGTCGGCGACACCGACCTCGCCCTGGCGGCCCGCGCGGCAAGTCCCGGTTCCATGCAGCCCCTGGCGGCTCACTTCGTGCTCGCGCAGTCGCTATTGCTGGCGCTAAGCGAGTCCTGATTCAGCCTGTGCACGGTGGCTTCGCGTCTGGACGACATGCGATCGCGTGCGTGTTTGCCGCGGTTCCGTTCGGTTGCGGAACTCCCGAGGCGATGTCGACGTCTGCTGAACGCACATCTCCTTACGAGTCTTCAGAACCGTTACGCGCTGCCGGCTCCGACGCTGATGGCAGCTCGGCCGCCGGCAGTGTCGGCCGACTCTCGTCTCTCATGAGAGGGATGTGCTCTTCGCCTTGCTGGAGCTGCAGGTCGCGGATGTAGCGGTACTTCGCATCGGTCGCGAAGGCCGCTTGCGCGCTGTCGCGCAGGATCGTCGGGCGGATGAACACCATGAGATTCGTTTTTCTGAGTTCGGTGGAACGGGAGCGGAACAACGCGCCGAGTCCGGGGACGCGCCCAAGCACCGGAACACGCTGCTCAACCTCCCGCAGGTTGTCGTCGATGAGTCCGCCGAGCACAAGGATGCTGCCGTCCTCGACGAACACGGAGGTCCGGATGCTTCGTCGGTCGGTGACCAGGTCCACCGCGCCCTGAACGCCCTGAGTGATGCTTGACGTTTCCTGTTCGATGATCAACTTCACCCCGGAACCCTCGTTGATCTGCGGCGTGATCATGAGCCGCGTGCCGACCGGCGTGCGGTCGATGGTCTGAAACGGGTTCAGTCCTCCCGTAGTAGTGCCCGCGCTGCTGTACTGCCCCGTAAGGAACGGCACTTCGCTGCCCACTTCGATCTCGGCCTCCTCGTTGTCCAGCGTCACGATGCTCGGGGTGGCGATGATGTTCGTCGAGGCATCTCCCGCCAGGGCCGTGAGCACGCCGGCCCAACTGATCCGGCCGTCGCCGATACGACCGATCGCCGCGGCGAGCCCTTCCGGCAAGCCGGCGGCGATGTTCGCATCTCCGGCCGCCGCCGCGGCGCCCAGTTGAAACACGCCTGGCGCCGAGGAGGGAAAATTGGTGCCGGCCAGGGGGCGGTTCTCGTAAGCGCCCTGGAGCGCCCACGTCATCCCGAGTTCGTTCGCCCGGCTCTCGGTGAATTCCACGATGATGGCGTCGACCTGGACCTGGGCGCGGCGGATGTCGAGCTTGTCGATGACGGCGTTCAAGTCCTGAAGTGTCTTGGCGGGCGCGTTGATGATCAGCGAGTTGGTGCCCGGGTCTGCCCAGAGGCTGATCTGTTCGCCGCTGCCGCCCGCGGCGCCCGTGAACTGCGTTTGAAGGTTTGTCGCCAACGATTCGGCATCGGCGTAGTTCAGGTACCGCACATGAGTGTCGCCACCTTCCCCCGACGGCGTGTCCAGGTGCGTGATCAACGCGCGGTAACGAAGTCGGCGGGGCAGCGGCCCGTTGATGAGCAGCGTATTGGTGCGGCTGTCCGCGGCCACTTGAGGCGGCATCAGGCCCTGTGCGGCATCCGCCTGCGTCAGGACCGTCAGCATCGAGATCACCTCGCTCGCCGAAGCGTTCTCGAGCCTGATGACCTCGAATTCCGACTCGGATGCGTGATCGATCCGATCGATGATGGCGAGCATGCGGTTCACGTTGGAACCACGGTCGGCGAGTATCAGGATGTTGGAACCCGGGTGGGCCGCGAGATGCGCGTACTGCGGCATGAGCGGCCTGAGAAGCGGCACGAGTTCCGTTGCGCTGATGTTCTCGATCTGCCGAGTACGGGTCACGAGGTAGTCTCCATCCTCTTCTTCGGAGGCTGCGGGGTGTAAGCGCGCGTTGGCGTCGGGGACGATCTTGACGACCTCGCCGGCCTCGAGCGCGACGAACCCGTGTACCGCGAGCGTCGCGAGAAACGCGTCGTAAAAGGCGTCAATCGACAGCGGAGAATTGGCGAGAAACGTCACTTGCCCCGTCACGCGAGGGTCAACAAGAAAGTTCCGTCCGGTCACGAATCCGACCGCCTCGATGATCTGCCGCAGGTCGACGTCGCGGTAGTTGGGCGTGATCCGGGCGTCCGACTCCTGCGAGTCGGTGCGCTCGCCAAGTGCAAGAAACACGAGTGTGACGAGGGCCACAACGAGCTTTCGGGCCAGGGTGGGTTTCGCCATGAAACTCTCCGGTTGGTATTCAGACGGCCAGGTTCATGGCCGGGCATTCGGTGCGGCGAGGAAGGACGTGTCCATGGTCAGCAACTGCGGTGTGCCGTTACGCAGCAAGGTGGCGTTGGCCTGCATGGATTCTCCGAGGCGTTCGAACACCTCGATGGCCTGCCCGGCGTTGGTCAACGCGGTCCCGTTGATTTCCGTGATCACGTCCCCGGGCTCAAGGCCCAGAGCTTCGAACTGTTCCCCGTCGCTCGCCGGATTGACCCTGAACCCGACCACGGCGCCCTGCACCACGTGCGGAACGACATGCATGATCCGGGCAAGTCGAGCGGCGTGCTCGTTCAGGCTTGCCGCTGACGCGGCGACCGGCGCCCGCGGCATCAGCCTTGCCAGCACGGCCGTGGCGTCGGACTGGGCTGCCTGGCTGAGCGGCAAGGGCAGTTTCTCAAACTGTCCGCCCACATTCAGGATGACGTGATCCGGGTGAATCGCGTGCAGCACGGCTCCGCCCGTACCCTCCAGTTCTTCGTTCAACCGGTAGGTTCGCTCGGTTCCGGCGATCGCGATCACCGCAGCTCCGAACCCGTCATCCTGGCTGTCCGCAACCGTGGCTTTCAGCATCAGGTCAAGGGTCGTCTCGGGGGCTGCCTCGATCGGCGCCGGGGCGGAAATCGCCACGTATTCGCCGAACAGGTGGGCATCGATTATCGGCTGCACGTTCACAAGCGGAGCTTCCGTTGGCTGGGACGGCACGGAGCCGGGAGAGGCAACAGGCGCCTCGGCATCGAGGCGTGCGCCCGGGACGAGAGCCCATGTGATCGCTGCCAACTGATGGGCCAGCGCCACGACAAGCCCCAGGCTGACGAGCCGCGCGAGCAGCCGACTGGCCAGCAGGCACCAGAATTCGCGTGGTCGAGGGTCAGGCAGAAAACGGCGAAGAAAACGCCATTGCCAACGCTTCCGGCGTGATGCCGGTGCGGCATACGCGGACTCCCGCCCCGTTTGATCGTCCATGATCAAGGTCCTTCCCTGGTTGTGAGGCGCCGTCGCAGTGTCGATACGCAGTGCCAACCGAACGCCCTCGGGGCGTGCACGGCGCGCGTATCGGCCACTCGGCACCGGGTATTGTACAGAGACGACTGCGGAATGCACGCCCGCTGAAGCCGCCGGTCCGGGTCAGCCAGATCGCGGTGCCATGTTCGCGCCCGAGCGGGCGCCCGCAACACTCCGACGACACGCGAAACCATTCGCCCGAGAGTTGACAGGTAGTTCTGCTGTCGCTAACGTCCCGCCTCGGTCGTCGGGGGCGTAAGTCCGCCGCGAGCGGGCGATGGATGCCCCGGCGAACCGGAGTGTTGGACAGGATGTCGAACGGGGAGCCTTCCCCGGAGTTCAGGGATGAACGAAGGCCGGTGTATACGATCGCGGTTGTCACGGGCACGGTCTGCGGCCGGAGCCCGTTTTACCGGGTTCTTTCAAACCGGTCGAGACGCAAACTGCCCGTCGCGATCCCGTCGGCGGCGTTCCCCGATACGCGAGTCTGCGCGGCCTCCTTCCGCTCCCCATGCGTACCTGTGACGCGTCGGTGGGTGGATCGGGGGAGTTGCCGTGCTGGCTGCACCGCGACCGCAAGACCCGTGTCCAGGGCGTCCTCGGCGACCACCACCTTGAAGACAATTCTGGCTGTCAGCAGCGCAACGGTGCAACGCGTTCCCGAAAGGATATGAAACCGCATCGGGGGCGTACATGTTTGCCGGGGGCTATAATCGAGCCTACAGGACGCGAAGGATCTCGCGCCACGCAGTCAGGAGGGAATCGGACATGCTGATATTGACGCGGCAGGTCGGTCAGGCGTTCCTGCTTGGTTCCGACATCACCATAAGAGTCGTTTCCGTGAAAGGAAACAACGTTCGCCTGGGGATCGATGCGCCCGAGCACATCGCCATTATTCGCGAAGAACTCGCCGAGCGCACCATGCGCGAAAAGGCTTCGCTGGATGCAGCAGAAAACGACACCGGGTCCGCGTGAGCCGCTACTGTTTACGGCTCGTCCGCACACATGCGCGCGACGTCTGGTTGTGCAACTGTAGAGTTGTCCTGACTCATCGGCGGGCCGCGCGGGCGCTCGCGTACTAGTGCCGGCTCGTTTCGAGCCGGAAGGACAGTTCCAATCCGGCTTCGAGCAGGTCGAAATCCTCGGCCGACCCGGTGAAGAATAGTTCCCCCGTTTCCTCATCCAGTTCGAAGAGCCCGTCGTCGTTGCCGGCGACCAGTCGGTAGCGCACCGGAAGGCCGGGCGGAACCTTGTTCGACAGCGTTCCCAGCGAAATGCGCGTGCCGTACGAGGCGAGTTCTGCGGTTTCCCTGACGATATCGGATTCAATGGCGCCGGTTCGCGGGACGTTGGCTGCCGACACTACGACGGTTTCATCCGCTGAACGCTCGCCGTCACTCGCGCGAACCCTCAGCCTGAACTCCCCGGCGCCGTCGAAAACAAGTTCACCCGACCCCTTGAAGAACAGTTCGCCAGTGCGCTCGTCCAACTCGAAAAGCCCCGACTCGTTGCCGGCGATCAGGCTGTAGTGCAGCCAGCCGCTGCCGCACTTCCCGACCGGCACGATTCCCATGGAGCAACGACGAGCGTTCCTGTCACTGTCCCCCTTGTTTGTGTATTGCGGTGACATCCTGATCGCACTGAGTTCTCGACCCATCCTTCCGGCATCGAGAACAGCAACTGATCTTCCGTCGTCAGTGCACGCGCAGTAGTGAAGCGTGAACGCATGATCGCTGTCATCGCTCATTTCGATGCGAGCAAGGTATTCGCCTGGGTCAAGCGTCATGGAAATCCACTCACCCTTGTCGGCAATCGCTCGGCGGGAAAGGACCGTGCCGCCAGCATCCTGAAGACACAGCACCGCTTCAGCGTCGGGAAGACGTAGCCCGAAACAGACGCGCCGGGTCGCAGTGAGCGAAAAGCGTACAGGGACGGTTTTCCTGCCGGTGCCGAAATGGGGAGCGCCGGGCGCTCGCGAAGCTTCGAGTCCGGCGATGTCGCCAAGGTCGGTGGCCCCATGGGGTGACCGCTCGACTTCGGATTCGGCCGGCGCGGCCGTTGGCCTGATCCTGGCGATGGAGAACTCGAACGATGTCGCATGGGACTTGTGGCCAATGGTCACGACGTAATGGGTTCCGGTTCGCGCCGCGGTAAATGTCAACCAGCCGTTGCGATCGGTCTGCCCATCGCCGTTCAGCGCTCCAACGAGCAGGGTACCGCTGGTCTCGTAGACGGCTACGCAGGAAGGAAACCGGGTTGCGCGCATGCCGTGGCGCCGCGTAAATCGCAGCGTATAGCTGCGACCCGCCACGAGTTCGACCGTCTCGACCGCCCCGTCGCCGAGCGGGACTGACGTACACGCAATCTTCAAGGTATGGGCCACGAGCCAACTCAAGCCTGGGCCATCTGCAAAAGTTTCAAACACAACGATCCTCCCCCATGAACATGGACTTCATTTCGTTACTGGGTATGCGGGTTTCAGGAGCGCGGTTACGCTCCCGCGGCGGATGACTCCGTGCTCTGATGGCCGGCCGCTGTTGCGGCAAGTGGAACCGAATCGTTCGAAAAATCACTGGCACATCCATGTGCACGTTTATTCTGATCGCGCAATGCTATGAGAATGTTCGTTCTCTCACAAGCCACGGTGCCGGGAACTGTCGGGAGCAAATGTTGGATGTGTCCAGGGGGGTTGACAGCGTAATTTGGGCTGACTATTTTGGATTGTGATCGTCGGGTCCGCGCCTGCAGGAAGCGGGCAGCCAAGGGCCAGGCGAGCCGGAGCATAGGACAGGAAGTCCGCTGGGGGGCAGCCCCCGGGAGGTTCAAGGATGAACGCTTGCCGGTGTTTCCTATCGGTATTTTTCCGTTCGGGCCCGTTCGGGGTCCGGCATTCCACATTCAGTCAGGCCGCACGGTTCGGTTGTGCGCGTTCGCTCGCGCAGGCCGGATTCGGCGTGTCTCGGCCTGCACCAGGTTCGCGCGACGAGGCGGTTTCCCTCTGCCCGCCTCATGCGCCGTCAGCCGCGTCCCGTTCGCCAAGCCCCATGGCGTCCGGGACGCGGCATCGCACGGTTCAGCCGCGTGCGAACGGGCCACAACACACGGCCCTTGGCCGATGCCGGCTCCGGCCGGCATCGGTCCTTTCTGTTCTGTTTCCGTCGAGCGCCTGTCACGGAGGACGCGCCATGACCCCGACCCGATCAAGGACGATCGCTCTTGCCTTTGCCACGCTGGCTCTTGGAATTCTCGCGGCCGGCCCCGCGCTCGGCGCGCTCTCCGCCAGCCCCAATCCCAGCACCACTGGCAGCTATACCGTCAGCGATGCCTCCCCACCCGCGTTGAGCGCCGACGTGATCGGCGGCGTCCGATCCACGCTGTATACGTACAACCTGGTGGAAACGCCGTCGGGGGGCACCGCACAGTCCTACGGTCTCGGCCGGGGCCCGGTGAGCAGGTCGTTCACCGGCAAGTCCACGGGGACCTACAGCTACCAGTTGCAGACCTGCGTGGACGTCTACGAGCTGGACGGATTCGACTTCACCCATATAAGCAATACCTGCACCGACTCCGGCAGTGCGCTGACGGTCACCGTGGGAGCGGCGCCCCCGCCGGACCTGATGCCGGACTTCGGCACGGCCAGCGTATCGGCGAAGAGCTGGAAGCAGAACACTGCGATCACGTCGTTCACGGTACCCGCCGCCACGGGCGGCGACACGCCGCTGAGCTACTCCGCCAGCGGGCTGCCCGCCGGCGTAAGCATGTCGAGTGCTCGGTTGGTTTCCGGGACGCCGACGGCGGCCGGCTCGGGTACCGCTACAGTCACGGTCACCGATGATGACGACGACACGGACACGCTGACGTTCACCTGGACGGTAGCAGCGGATCTCGTGCCGGACTTCGGTACGGCGAGCGTATCGGCGAAAAGCTGGACGCAGAACTCGGCCATTACGGCGTTCACCGTTCCGGCCGCCACGGGCGGCGACACACCGCTGACCTACACGGCCAGCGGTTTGCCGACAGGCGTGAGCATGTCGAGTGCGCGGTTGGTTTCCGGGACGCCGACGGCTGCGGGTTCCGGTACCGCCACCGTGACCGCCAGCGACGTCGACGGCGACACTGACACGCTGTCGTTCGACTGGACGGTGACGCCGGAACCGGACCCCGAACCCGAACCGGACCCCGACCTGATGCCGGACTTCGGTACGGCGAGCGTGACGGCGAAGAGCTGGACGCAGAACGCCGCGATCACAGCGTTCACAGTACCGGCTGCTACAGGCGGCGACACTCCGCTGAGCTACACGGCCACCGGATTACCTGCGGGCGTAACCATGTCCAGTACCCGGCGAGTTTCCGGCACGCCCACGGCCGCCGGCTCCGGCACCGCCACGGTCACGGTCACCGACGATGACGGGGACACCGATACGCTGACGTTCGATTGGACGGTAGCAGCGGACCTGATGCCGGACTTCGGTACGGCGAGCGTATCGGCGAAGAGGTGGACGCGGAACACCGCGATTACGGCATTCACGGTACCGGCCGCCACGGGCGGCGACACGCCGCTGAGCTACACGACTACCGGCCTGCCAGCCGGGGTGACCATGTCGAGTGCCCGCCGCGTTTCCGGTACGCCCACGGCCACGGGTACGGGCACTGCCACCGTGACGGTCAGCGACGATGACGGCGACACCGATACGCTCAGTTTCACGTGGACCGTAACTGCCCCGCCGACGACCGGCGGCCTGACGGCGTCGCCGAACCCGAGCACCACGGGCAACTACACCGTGAGTCATGCCTCGCCGCCGGCCCTGCCCACCGATACGGTGACCAATTTCCGGCAAACCCTCAACTCGTACAACCTGGTGGAAACCCCGACGGGGGGCACCGCGCAGTCCTACGGTCTCGGCCGGGGCCCGGTGAGCAAGTCGTTTACCGGCAAGTCTTCGGGCACGTACGCCTATCAGTTGCAGACTTGTGTGGACGTATACGAGTTGGACGGATTCGATTTCACCCACATCAGCAATACCTGCACCAATTCCGGCAGTTCGCTGTCGGTCACGGTGACGGCGCCGGATCGAATGCCCGACTACAGCGGCGTCACGGTGGCGGCCAAGAACTGGACGCAGAACACCGCGATTACGGCGTTCACAGTCCCTGCCGCCACGGGCGGCGACGCGCCTTTGAGGTACGCGGCTACCGGTCTGCCCACCGGCATAACCATGTCGAGTGCCCGAGAGGTTTCCGGGACGCCCACGGCCTCTGGCTCGGGTACCGCCACGGTCACGGTTACCGACGATGACGGGGACACCGACACGCTGACGTTCGGCTGGAGGGTGGACGCGAACCTGATACCCGACTACAGCGGCGTCACGGTAACGGAGAAGAGCTGGATCCTGAACAGCGCCATTATCGCCTTCACCGTGGATGAGGCGAGCGGCGGCGACACGCCGTTGAGCTACACGGTCAGCGGCCTGCCTGCCGGCGTGACCATGTCAAATGCTCGCCGGGTTTCCGGCACGCCGACGGCCACCGGTTCCGGCAGCGCTATCGTCACAGTGACGGACAACGACGGGGACACTGACACACTGACGTTCGCCTGGACGGTCGAGACCGACACCGCACCGGTGTTTCCGGTCGACACGCTCATCAGTCGCTCGTGGAATGCGAATGCTGCGATCGCAGCGTTCACCGTGCCGTCGGCGAGCGGCGGGAACGCCCCGCTTACCTATACGGCCAGCGGCCTACCTTCCGGAGTGAGCATGTCGAGTGCTCGGGTTGTATCCGGCACACCGACCACTACCAGCAGGGGCACCGCCACGGTGACGGTCACCGACGCCGACGGCGACACCGCCACGCTGACGTTTACCTGGGCCGTCGTAACGGTTAACGGTGGCCTGACAGCCTCACCGAACCCGAGCGGCACGGGCGACTACACCGTGAGCCACGCCTCGCCGCCGACCCTGCCTGCCGATCAGGTGACCAACGTCCTGCAATACCTCAACACGTACAACCTGGTGGAAACGCCACCTGGAGGTACCGCGCAATCGCATGGACTCGGCCGGGGTCCGGTCAGCAAGTCGTTTACCGGCAAATCGTCGGGCACGTACGTCTACCAGTTGCAGACCTGCGTGGATACGTACGAGTTCGACGGTTCGGACTTCGTCCATCGGAACGCGGTGTGCACCAATTCCGGCAGTTCGCTGTCGGTCACGGTGGACCTGATACCGGACTTCAGTGGAGTCACGGTGGTGGCCAAGAGCTGGACGCAGAACACCGCGATTACGGCGTTCACCGTCCCTGCCGCCACAGGCGGCGACGAGCCGCTGAGCTACGCGGCTACCGGCCTGCCCACCGGCATAACCATGGCGAGTGCCCGAGAGGTCTCCGGGACGCCCACGGTCCACGGCTCCGGCTCCGCTACCGTCACAGTGACGGACAATGACGGAGACACGGATACGCTGACGTTCGACTGGACGGTAGACATGCCCGAAACCGGTACGGCCACCAATCCGCACCTCCTGTCGAGTCCGCTGCAGATGTCCGCCCTGAATGCGTTCGGCCTGTTGCGCGGCGCGGGCAGCGGCGACAGCGCCGCTTCGGCCACCTACTTCCGGTTCACCGTACCCAACCACCGCGCCGGAACGTGGAGCATTGCCATCGACGGCACGCCCAATTCGGGGGTGAACTGGGATCTGAAGGGCGACGGTAGCCTCAGCGGCACCAGCGCCAATGCCGACGAAAGCGGTTCCGTGACCCTCACGGCAGGGCAGCAGTACAACTTCAGGGTCTATCCGGCAACGGCCACAGCCCGTACCAGCCTGACCGGTCTGACATTGACGCTGTCGGCGCCACCGTGTCCGGCCCCTACCGCCCCGAAGAGCCAGACCTGGATAGAGGGCGTAGCCATCACCGGGATCACGGTGCCCGAGTTCGGCTGTGGCGCCCCTCCCGTGAGCTACTCCGCGTCCGGGCTCCCCACCGGGGTGACCATGTCGAGCGCCCGCCGAGTCTCCGGGACGCCGATGGCCACGGATTCGGGTACCGCCGTCGTGACCATGACGGACAGCAACAACGACACCGATACGCTCTCGTTCGACTGGAAGGTCGAGGCCGACACCGAACCGATGTTTCCAGTCGAGGTGCTCGCTAGCCGCTCCTGGAACGCGAACGCTGCCATTACGGCGTTCACCGTGCCGGCGGCGAGCGGCGGGAACGCGCCGCTTACCTATACAGCCAGCGGCTTACCGTCCGGAGTGAGCATGTCGAGTGCCCGGGTGGTATCCGGCACACCGACCTCTACCGGTACGGGCACCGCCACGGTGACGGTCACCGACGCCGATGGCGACACGGCCACGTTGAAGTTTACCTGGGCCGTTACAACGGTTAACGGTGGCTTGACAGCCTCACCAAACCCGAGCGGCACGGGCGACTACACAGTGAGCCATGCCTCGCCGCCGGCCCTGCCCGCCGATCAGGTGACCAACGTCCTGATATACCTCAATACGTACAACCTGGTGGAAACTCCGCCCGCGGGTGCCGCGCAATCGCATGATCTCGATCAGGGTCCGGTCGAAAAGTCGTTTACCGGCAAATCGTCGGGCACGTACGTCTATCAGTTGCAGACCTGCGTGGATACGTTTGAGTTCGATGGCTCGGAATTTGTCCATCGGAACAGCGCGTGCACCAATTCCGGAAATTCGCTGTCGGTCACTGTGGACCTGAGGCCCGACTACAGTGGCGTCACGGTGTCGGCGCAGAACTGGACCCAGAACCAGGCCATCACCGCTTTCACCGTGGATGAAGCCAGCGGTGGCGACATGCCGCTGAGCTACGCGGCCAGCGGCCTGCCGGCCGGCGTGACCATGTCAAGTGCCCGGCAGGTCTCGGGGACGCCCACGGTCTCCGGCTCCGGCACCGCTACCGTCACAGCGACGGACAACGACGACGACACCGCTACGCTGACATTCGACTGGACGGTAGCCAAGCCCGAACCCGGTACGGTCTCCAACCCGCACCTCCTGTCGAATCCGCTGCAGACGTCCGCCCTGAACGCGTTCAGCCTGTTGCGCGGCACGGGCGATGGCGACAGCGATGCTTCGGCCACCTACTTCCGGTTCACCGTGCCCAACGACCGCGCCGGATCGTGGCGCATTGCCATCGACGGCACGCCCGACTCGGGCGCGAACTGGGATCTCATGGGCGACGGTGACCTCAGCAGCACCGGTGCCAATGCAGACGAAAGCGGTTCCGTGACCCTGACGGCGGGACAGCAGTACAACTTCAGGGTCTATCCGGCAACGGCCACGGCCCGTACCAGCCTGACCGCCATGACGGTGAGGTTGACCGCTCCGCCTTCCACGATCCCGATGTTTCCGGACGACCCGATGGGACCGTATACGTGGAAACAGAACAAGGCCATCACGGCGTTCGCCGTGCCTGCCGCGACCGGCGGCAACGCGCCGCTCACCTACTCCGTCACAGGACTCCCGACGGGGTTGACGATGTCCACCAGCACGCTGCAAATCTCCGGCACGCCGGCCACCATCGGCGAGGGTATGGCCACCGTCACGGTAAGCGACAGCGACGGCGACTCCGATACGCTCTCGTTCGACTGGACAGTAACCGGCAACCGCCCGCCGGTGGCCAACCCCGGGATGGCGCAGACCGTGGACGAAGACGCCCCGGTGACGTTGGACGGCAGCGGCAGTTCCGATCCCGACAACGACCCGCTGACGTACGAATGGAGCCAGACGTCGGGTACGACGGTGACGTTGAGCAGCACGACCGCGGCCAACCCCACGTTCACCGCCCCCAACCTGCTCGCGCAAGGAACGCTGGTGTTCTCACTCACCGTCAACGACGGCACCGTGGATTCTCAACCATCCAGCGTGACGATCACCGTCAATGCCGACAACGACCCGCCGACGGCCGACGCGGGAGACGATCAAACAGTCCGCACCGGGCAGCAGGTGACGCTGGACGGTACCGACAGCAGCGATCCCGAGGGTCAGGCGCTGCATTATGAATGGAGCGTTCCTGCCGGTTCCGGCATCACGCTGAGCAGTACGACCGCGTCTAGCCCCACGTTCACCGCGCCGTCGACACCTACGACCCTGGAATTCACGCTTTCGGTCAAGGACGCCCCCGACAACACCGCGGTGTCCGACACCGTGACTGTGACCGTGGTCGCCGCGCCACCGACGCCGGGCGCCATCGATGGCCCGGCGACCGTCACCGTCGGCGCCTACACGTTGACGTGGACGGCATCGGACACCTCGCAAAGCGTCGTGTACGAACTGGAACGGTCGGTTGACGGAGCGACATGGACGCTTCTTTCCGGCACCAACTCGATGACCACCCGCTCGATTACCGGGCACAGCACGCCGGGCCCGCACAGTTTCCGTGTGCGCGCCTGCCTCGAAACCGACCGGACGAGCTGCAGCGACTGGACGGACGCACACACCGTGACGTTCCTTCCGCCTGGCGCGCTGATCGCCGTACCTCCAACAAGCAAGACCGGCGATTACACGGTGAGCTGGACGCCGGTGAGCGAGGCTGCGTACTACAGGTTGTTGGAGAACACCGGCGGCGAGACCTGGCAATTGGTTCGCGAGACACTCGACACCACCCACCACTTTACTGGCCGGGATGCCGGGGCGTACCGCTATCAGCTCGAGATGTGCTTCGACAACCCGCTCGGGTTGACGATGACAACCCTGTGTTGGGAGAGCAATTGGTCTCCGATCACCGTTACGGTGACTTACGACACCGAAGTCGCCCTGCGGACCAACACAGTCGCGGGCACCCTGCCGTATGACGCGGGAGTGACCCGGGGAGGCGACGCCTACATCAACATCCCCATCGAGCCCGTACCCGGCGTCAACGGGCTGGAGCCGATGCTGTCGATCGACTACAGCGGCGGCCGCGAGCGGACGCGCATGACTGCCTCGTTGCCTGGCGACACGTTGGGTTACGGCTGGCAAGTGAGCGGGTTCTCGACGATCCGCCGCTGCATCAAGAACCAGGCGGCCGATGCGACGCTTGGGATCGACGACACCGCCAGCTTGTGCCTGGACGGCGAACCGCTGATCAAGGTTTCCGGTTCTCACATGAGGTCTGGAGCGCAATACCGTACGTTGCGGGAAAGCTTCGCTCGGATCGAAATCAAGGGGCCCACGGAAGAGACGCGTACAGACGAGCTGTGGTTCGAGGTCGAGATGCCCGACGGCTCGGTACGCGAGTACGGCAATACCGAGGACAGCCGCCTGAGACACATGCGCTACGTCCCCGTGGCCGGCACCAACCGAACTACCGAAGATCCGACCCCCGTCTATCTGTGGTCGATCAACAGGCAAACAGACGCGTTCGGCAACACGATGTCGTACTCGTACCTGGAAGACGAGCGCAACGCCGTCCGTCACCCGGCGCGAATCGCGTACGGCGCGGCCGACCCGGTACCGCACGTCCATGATGCGGTCATCGCCTTCCAATACGCATCGCGCTCGGATCTCTCCGCAGTCAACATAGGCACCAGCGCGCAGCGGCAGGACCTGCGCCTGCACACCGTTCAGGTGAACCTGGGGTCGCGCACGGTGCGCACCTACCGGTTCAAGAGCGTCACCACTGCAGAGAACTGGCAACGGTTGGACAAGATTCAACTGTGCGGTTACGACGCCACGGGCATGACGCCTGAGTGTCTTGAGCCGGTAGCCCTCGAATGGATGAAGCCCACCCGCACGACGCCGGGCACGCTCACCGCAGTGAGCAAGATCACCGATCCGCTGGGCCGATACACGGCGTTCGACTACGACACGTTGACGGCAAGCGGAACTCATACGTTCCTGTTCAGCGAGCGGCCCTTCGGAACACCGGCCATGCCCGCCGAAGTCGCCGCGCTCACCCCGGCTCCGGAGAACGCGCCGACGGACGGCGGGGCGTTGAAGTCGCTGGTGATCAAGGTTCGCCGCTCAAACGGCATTGGCGGCGAACACGAGACCCGTTACGCCTACCACGGACGCGGATTCGTCAGTACGCGCCACTGGGGGTATCTCGGGTTCTACGGCACGCGCGAGACCGACGTCGCTTCCGGAATAGTGACCTACAACCAGTACCGCCTGGACTACCCGTATTACGGCGAACTCGCCGCTGTCCATCAGTACGTCGGCACCTATACATCGAGTGCGCAGGTGCTGTCCAAACGCGCGATGGATCACGCCATCAAGACCATTGCGCAAGGCGACAGCGTGCAGACGGTATTGCCGTATGTGGAACGGGCCACCGACTGGCACTACGAAGGCGCCACGCAGTTGGGCGCCACCCAACGCCATACGCAAATCACGCTCCAGAGCGCGTTGGTGGGATCGGTGACCGAAACGGTCACAACCGGACACAGCGTCTCCTCGTCCGCCGCCGGCACGGTGTGGGGCGATCAGCCGACGCACACCGTCGGCGGTATCCAGCGCAAGACGGTCTCCACCGTGAGTCTGAACAACCTGACCTCCAACGGACGTTGGCTGATCGGGTTTGCCAGTGGCGTCAATGTGGCGCACCACAAGGGCGCCAGCGCGACGGCGGAACGGTCCCAGTCAGCCAGTTTCACCCGGTTCGGCAACACCAACCGGGTGGATACGGTGACCCGGTTCGCCACCGATACGCAATACCGGCTGGTGACCGACTACGGTTATACCTCGAAGGGGCTGCAGAACAGCGTCGCTGTCTCGGGCGCCAATGTCGCGAGCCGCACCACATCGGTGTCGAGCTTCAGCAACAGCCGGTATCCCGCCAGCGTGTCCAATGCGCTCGGACACACGGAGTCGTTCAGCTACGACGCCCGGTTCGGTCTGCCAACCCGCTACACCGACGCCAACAACCGCATCACGCGGATGACCTACGACGCGTTCGGCCGCGAGAAGACCCGCACCACGCCTGACGGGGTGGTGATCACCACCGCCTACGGCACTTGTCCGTCCACGGCGGTGACGTGTCCCAGCATCGCCGGCGTGACGCCCGCGATGTGGGTGAGCACGGACTCCTCGATCAGCCCGAAGACCGTCGAATACCTGGACGTGCTCGGGCGCGCGATCCATACGGAGGTGGAAGCATTTTCCGGCGCGGCCGCCTACCGCGAGCACACGATCTACGACAACCGGGGACGCGTGAAGTCGGTCAGCGAGCCTTACACCTCGGCCGGCTACAACGCGTCGGCGCCGAAGACGACCTACACCTACGACGTGCGCGACCGGATCACGGGAGTAACGCCCGCCGACGGGGGTTCGACCGCGATCGCCTACGCCGCGCAAAGCAATAACCAGGTCAAGGTCACCGAAACCGAAACGCTGAGCGGGGCCGCCACCGGCACGCCCACCACGCAAACCACCGAGCGGTACTACAACGTGCTGGGCGAACTGGTGAAGACTGTCGACGGGCACGGCGCGGGCGCGACCGACACGGTCACGACCACCTATACCTACGACGGCTCCGGGCTCGCGGACACGGTGACGGTGGGCGGCCTGGTGACGAACTTCGATCACGACGTGGCCGGAAACCGTTCGCAGGTCGTGCACTCGAACCACGGTACGGTGACGTTCGGATACACGGCGCTCGGTGAGCTGCGCCAGAAGACCGATGCGGCGGGCACGACCACGAACAGCTACGACCTGCTCGGCCGCCTCACCAAGCGCAACGACCCGACCGGTCTGGCGCAATGGGGCTACGACCCGACCAACGGCAAGGGTTCGCTCGGCAGCCGCTGCTACTACGAGGGCGCGACCGCGACGGGTACCACGCCGGCCTGCGGGGGCCAGCCCGGCTTCAAGGAAACGCTCGCCTACAACGCCCAGTCCCGCGTTGCGAGCTCGACCGCGGTCATCAAGGCCGGCGGGTACACGAAGACCTACGTTCACGGCTACACCTACGACAGCAGCGGCCGGTTGCTTACGACGGCGTATCCGACCGGATTGACCGTCCGGTCGGTCTACAACGCCCGCGGGTACCTGGAGTCGCTGCGCGACAACGCGGCGGCCAACTCCGCGGCGGCGCTCGAGATGTACGGATCGCTGAACGCCTACGGCCAGGTGACGCGGGAGTCGTACGCCAACGGCGTGACCACGACGCGCGCGTTCGACGCGAACAGCGGCCGGCTGACCGGCATCGACACCGCCAAGGGTGCCACGAAGCTGCAGGACAACGACTATGCCTGGCAGAGCAACGGCATCCTCAGGAGCCGGGTGAGCCACGTCGGCGGAACCGCCGCCCGGAGCGAGACGTTCAGCTACGACGTGCTCGACCGGCTCAAGACCGCCACCGCGACGCTGACGGGGCACCCCGCCGGCCGCACGCTCTCCATGAGCTACGACAAGCTGGGCAACCTCAAGACCCGGACGAGTTCGGTGAGCGGCGATACCGACGTGACCGCCTATGTCTACGGAAGCGGCGGTACCGGGCAACCGTCGCGCACCACGCTCCGGACCGTGAGCATCGGCGGCGTGAGCCACACGCTGACGCACGACAGCTCCGGCCGGGTGACGAAGTACGACAGCGCAAGCTCGGACCGCTATCTCGGCTGGAACGGTAGACACCTGGCGACCACGGTTACGGTGGGCGACAGCCTTGCCGACACCACGCCGAAGGCGAAGGACGAGTTTCTCTACGGGCCTGACGGAGCGCGTTACTACAAGAAATCGACCTGGGAGGTCGTGGACGCCACGACCATGACGAGCAGTTACCCGGTGGAGCACACGTTCTACGCGGGCGGCCACCGGGAGGTCATACGAGTCGGGGACACCACGAACCAATCCGTCGCGACTTCATCGGTCACGGCCACGGTGCTGCACGTGAAGACCACGCCGGTCAGCGGCGCCGCGACGACGGTGTTCGAGTTCCTGCACCGGGATCACCTGGGTTCGGTGGAATCAGTCACGGATGGCGCGGGAGCGGAGTTGAAGCTCCAAGCCTACGACCCGTTCGGAGGACGAAGGGCCAGCGATTGGAGCCGCTCGATGAGCGATGCGGAGCGCACTTCGCTCGCCGGCGAGGCGGCGCAGCGCACTGCGCGCGGCTACACCGGTCACGAGCATTTGGAGCGGACCGGACTCATCCACATGAACGGCCGGGTCTACGATCCGGTGATCGGGCGGTTCCTGAGTCCGGACCCGGTCGTGGCGGACGCCTCGTTCAGCCAGAGCTGGAACGCCTACAGCTATGCGCTCAACAGCCCTTTGAGCTATTCGGATCCGAGCGGCTATTCGACCAGAACCGCGTCGGTCTATGGCGACAGGTCCTGGGACTACGCATCCCTCAGCATGCTGGAGTCGTTCCTCTGGAGTACGTTCTATCACCAACATCAGCTCCCCTTGTATTTCCACGAATTCTCCGATGCGCAGCTTTGGAACGCAGGTGTTCCCTCGGCAGCCGCATTCGTGCCAATGCAAGGCGCCGTCAGCGTCGGCGAGGAAATGGGGCCGGCCGATCAGCCGATGGCGCAACAGCTTGATACACTTCACAGTGGTTTCAATGGTATTTCGCGTGGGCAGATAAACGGTAAAGAATCGTACGAAAACGAAGATGGCTTAGGTGCTGCGCTCAGAGGATTCGGGCGAGGTGCTGTTTCTGTATTTACAGGAACTGGCAGATCCATCAGGTTTGTTGGAAGAGGAACGGGAATCCTAGGTAAAGAGGAACTTTCAGACTTTAATCGCGAGGGAGCGATTGTTGATAAGACTGTGCAACTATTGGTTACGAACGACGCTGTACGCAAAGAGGTTCGTGGGCAGATTTATAATGCGGTTAGAAGCATTGACTACACGTCTTACAACAAAGGTAGAATAGCTGGGCGCGTCGTTACCGGTATCGTGCTTGCACCGTTAGGTATGCTAGCAGCGATAGGGGACGTTACAAGTACAGTAGAGGTCGGAGTTGAATTTGGTACTAATCGACTTACCGGGCACATAGTTGAACGGGCGATATTGGGTATGTAGAGTCCCTGCTGCCCAAGTCTAGTTTATTATTGCCATGAGACACGCGGAGACGAGCACACTGCGCGTACGCTAGTATTTTTTCATCCGAATCGTCCCACAGGGAAGCAACTAGATCTCGCCACGCCAAGAGAAATTCATACTTTACGCATGAGTACAATAGTGAAAAACTGTGTAACGATTGCTGCCCTTAGTATCGTCTATTTTTTGTCCTTACTATGCGAAGAGGAATTCCCGTTTTTTGTCCTCGTGGGCGTCCCCATTATAGTTGGCGTACTTGGTTACAAGTTGGTTGAAGGTCGACCGCTAATCAAGAGGCTGCTTGCTTCGCTAATCCCTGTGTTGTCGCTCCCGGGCATAGCCGTTTTCCTGGAACTAGAGGTGTATGCTAGCGTAGTGTTGGTCCATGCTTTCTTAATCGGCTTAATAATTGTGCAGCTTTGGGAAGCTCTTGAAGGTGGCTATTCTCTAATAAAAAAGAAGATTTTCAACGCGAAGGGATGATCTGATCCGGTCAGACTATCAGCTGACTACCTGGACCGTGCCCCGTAATCCGAGCCGTTTCGGAAGGGGGATTTCCTTATCGTCGTATGGACGGCCAGTTCCTCGGGGCAGATTGATTTCAACGAAGACAGAGTGCTCAGGTGAGAAACCCACAAATCAACCCCCAATTGCAATCCGACGTAATCGCCTCCATCGTTGATCTTGCCGGAGGGCCGGATCCGCATCGCCGATCATCTCCAACACTTTATGCAGATCGAAGGGAACGTACTGGGGACTGTCTGGAACGAATGCATGAAAAAGCTTTAGCGTGTGTCGAGGGAATCTCGTTGCCAGCGATTGTTCGTCGTTCTCCTCATTGCTCTCGAATGTATACATGACGGCCGATGGTTTGGAGACACGGGTCAGAACAGGCACGACGGTGTCCACGACTTCCGGAAAATGGTCCTTGGCGGACTCGGCCACCTCGGCCAACGCGTTGGATGTGGATTCGGTCTGAAATCTCAATTCTCGCGGCCAGGCCTGCTCCAGAAACGGTTTGACAAAGCCTCGCCAGTGCTTGTCGTCCTCCCTGAGGATCAAGCGCAGGATTCCAAGACAATGCACACGGCCTGACTCCGTCGTCACTTGCAGGAGCGCTCTCGCTTCCTCAAAGGAGATGAACCGTCGACTGGGGCGATGCCAGCGACAGGCCTGAACAAGCATCCTGTGCCATATGTCGGAGGATGAATCGATCCAGGACCATCCCGGCAATTTTCCGGCCACCGAAGAGAAGTCCGATCGGATCTGGGAGAAGAGTTCCTGAACCGGCGGTTGACTGTTGTGCAGAAACCCGTTCCATGCAGGTTCGGCGAGCGGGTGTTCCACGTTGAGCCAGGGAACCACGGTGGCGGAGGTCCACACGGGATCGATATAAAAGAGATAGCCGATGTCCTTGGCGACGATGCAGGCCGCGTGATCGCAACCTTCTCCCGGGGAGGTCGAGAGCCGCTCCAGGCGGATGCGGATCGATTCGGGGATACCCTCTTCTTGATTCAGGCTTAGGTCTTTGACAATGAGCAGCAGGAGCTGAGTGGCGTCACCAATCGGTGAGTTGATCGCATGGTCGAGCGTGCGACGCGATTCTTCGCGACGAACGCCGCCCACAACAGACATCGAGCCAAGACTGCTCCGGGTGGCCTCGACAGAATTCGCCAGCAGCTTGACCAACAGAGCGTCAAGAAGCTGTAGCGCGCGATCCAGATCGGATTGGGCAACGAGCCTGAGGTTGTTTTCCGCCCACCTGAACAACTCGAAACGAAGTTCGAAAATGTGTTCTTTCGGTAGCCGTGCGAGTCGCTCTGCAAAAAGCCGTCGTAGCCTCGGCGAGCAGTTCTCAGGCCACTTCAGAATCGCGGACCGCCAGAAGACTGTTGGCCATTCGCCCCGGCGGCTCGCGTGCGTCAGAGCGGCGACCGCGCGTGCGGGACGGTCGGCAACCAGGCCATCGAAGGGCCGATGCTCAATCAATCGGTCCGAATCGTCACCGGTATTCTCGGCAGCGGCGGGTATGATTTCACCGAGCGGCAACTCATCGATCGCGCTGGAGTCGGTGTCAGTCTTGTACCACCCGCCGTAGGCGTCGTTGCTGCGGGCCGCGTGCTTGTCCCACTCCGCGTTCCAGTTGGGATCCGCACCGCGCAGTTCAGGCAGTCTGGCGGCGGTTGCGGCGGTCAGCGGGCAGCCCTCACGCTGCAGCCAGCCCAACATCGTTGCGGACGTGACGGATCTGATTCTCGCGAATCGACTCTCATCAGCTCCATCGACCATTGGCCTGCCTTCGACGATGCGCTTCTCGATGCCGGATCGCGCTTCTTTCCGCAGATCGACCCAGCGCGACCTCAGAAGCATCAGGAGTTCGCGACGGTGTCGATGCTCCCAGAACGCCTCATCGGATAATGCGAGCAGATCCTTCGCAACGGTCGACGCGTCCACAAGGCCAGGGATGGACCAGACGTACAACCGGAGCTTGTCGAAGAAGAAGCGTTCCTCCCTGGGCCACAGGGCGCAATCGTGCCTCACCCGGTCGGGATCGAGTTCAACCTGTCGATCGAGTATCGAACGAAACCATTGAAGGTACGAACTGGCTTCGTCGACATGAAGATCGTTTCTCCGGCGCTCCTCCGGATGAAGGGTTGTCGTTGGCCACCACTGATCGGGGTCCAGATCACCGAGCAAATCCGCGGCATGCTCGAGATGATTGCGGAGAATCCTGTATACGTGGGTGACAGCGTGGTCAGGGATCGTTGCCTGGTCAATTCGTTCGTAGGGAGGAAACTTGACCTCGAGTTCGACGATGTGCTTGAGCTTGTTGTCGAACCAGGTAGGTTCGGACGGTACCGCATGAACCCCTCCCAGGGGCACTCGGGTATCGAGGAACGGTTGTGTCGCCTGTTCGAAGGCGCGAAGGACGCCCAGGGTCCATCCCTCGAGGGCGATGCGCTGCTTGGTCTTGTACCAGAGTTGCCGAAGATCGTCGCGATTGGACCGACGGAATCTCTCCGCCAGGAGTCGCCAGGCCTTGCGTGCAGACGTTGGGAAATCGCTCGACGCTTGCTGAAGCCGCAACTCCAGTTGTCGGAGCAACTCGGGATGGAGGGTCGCGTAGGGGCGCGCCCACCATACGACGACCGGTTCGTGGGCCACGGACGCGATCCACCTGGCAAGATGGAAAAGACGCTGTGTCAAGCGGTCGGCGTCATAAGTGGGAACTCCGGCGATGCGTGTTCCGGATCGTCCCTGAGAGTCCGCGTCCTGCAACCCCAGCAGATCGTTCTGTGGTTCGGCGACAAGGCGAGGATTGGCAGGGCGCGCGCGGTCATCGTCCAGACCGTACTCGGGGCGTGGCACCGACTCCGAATCTGCGTTCGCGAAACGAAAAACCGGGTCGAGCACCAGGAGCCATTCGCCGGGCGGAGGCGGAACGGCGCTTGAGAATTCACTGGCTCCGGTGTCGGTCTTGAGGATCGATACGACCTGGCCGCGTTCTTCCGGTTTCAGCATTTTCGGTCCCTGTTGGGCGCGCTGGACGATTGCCTGACGCCAACCGGCCGGGTCATCGGCTCGAACGGCCCACGCCTCCAGCGTGTTCCAGAGAACAGAGTGCTCGCGGTCGGTCTTGACGTAGGTCAGCGGCTCGACGCCGCTGTCACGCCACTTCCGGCGGACTTCTTCTTCTGTCCTTGCGCCATCGAAAGCGTAGATGGACGGTCGTTGGCCTTGAGTGCGCGCGTGCAGGCCCTGCAGCAGATAGCGTACCGGCGGATCGTTTGCCGAATAGCCGAGCAGGATCACCGTGTAACGGTCGAGCAGATCCCTCACGAACCGCGTCGCCCACCCCTCCGCCAGATACGCTTTGCCGAAGTCCGAACTGGTCAGGACAAATCCCTGGGCCCCATCTCCACGGCGCATGTTTCCATTGATCCGACCGTGCAAATACACGAGGCCATCGATCTTCTTGCCGGTAGCCAGATCAGGCAGTGCGGGCGCAACATATCGTTTGACCGGCTTGTCCATGGCCCGTTCGAAAAGGTAGTCGAAGTTGGTGGTCACGATTTGGTGTTTGCCCTCTGCGGACTTCGACAGGCGGAGGACAGTTTCATGAGCCGTAAGGGACCTGTCGCGTTTCGGCTTGAGGCGTCTGGAGATCCAATAGTCGATCTCGGGTCGCGCGTATTCCTGTTGAAGCAGGTTGAATATCTGGTCAAACGCCGGCAAAGCGGCAGAATCGGCGACGGTGCGGTGATGCGATTCCAGCAATTTTCTGGATTGTGCCGAAGACGGTGCGCCAAGGCTCGCGATCACGTCTTCGCAGAGACCGCCAAAGTTGGGCATGTCCGCGGATAGCGACACGCCGGCACCGCAGAAAAAAACCACGTTTCCGCGATCTCGATCTTCGAGAAGCCTGTCTGGAATACTTGGGCCGTCAGCTATGAACCGCACAATTCCTCGTACTGTTTGCTAGATCAGGGTGGTGGACGATAGTAGTACAAGAAGCATGATCGCCCATCTGGTAAGCCTGACCAACATATTGACCCACCCTGGGATTGGCATGCTGCCAAGGCGAGTTCGCGATCCAGTTCGGCGACAGATTTTTGGTGACGGCTTAGGAGATGACATACGGCTCAGCACACACTCGTGCGCCTTTCTCGATACCCGAGCAAGTAGGACGACTGCGACTCGCAACTATTCGATCGATCTTTGCTGAGCGTCGCGAATGGAAGCCAACAGCCCCTCATGATCCCCGACGCTAATTATCAGGGAAAAACCGTCAGTAGTCGGCAAAGCCAGCGCCTGGCGTGAAGTAATTGCGACCAATGCTGGCCCCTTATCCGCAGTATTGAACCATCCCAATTGATATCCAGGGAGTCCGAGGGCGTTTGTTCGAAGCACTGTTCTATAGGGACTCGGTTCGCCCGTACTCACGATCTCTGCAGAATCAACAAGGATGCTCGAGATTGGGATCCCGCGGCCATAAATCTGTACCCTTAGTTCCAGGCGGTCATCAACGATTTCAACCGCAGACCGCAGCTGACCTATGGCAAACCAAACCATCAACCCCGCCACAGCAACACAAACCGCCATACCAGCGTACAGAGCTAACGCAACCCGCTGATCAAGGTGGCGAAGGTTCCAGAGCACAACAGCAATGAGCAGCGAGAAGCCGGCGAGAAGCATCAGCAACAGAATCTGTGTCCAACCGACGCCTTCTATTTCAAACATTGATCTCGCCCAACCAATTTTTGCTGCATTAGTATTCTGAAACCAACCCGCTTCCTGGCACAAGCGTCTTCAGCCCGCCAAGCGCCCGCGCAACCCGAGCGGGCGCTACGGGCGAAGGTCAATATCGAGGCCGACGTGCCGGGCCAGCTTCAAGTGCGCCTGAGCCCGGCGAGCCAGGCACCAATATCGCGAATCTCCTCCGGTGAAACGCTGTGCTCGATCCGATAGCTTTTCCAGGACACCTGATACCCGGCCGCAAGCAGCAGGTCACGCGACAGCGTGCCGAATGAGATGTCGATGAGCGGGTCGAGGCTGCCGTGCGCCATGAGGACGGGCGTCTGCCGGCTTGCCGCGGTCGCTTCGCGCTCGAGGTCCGCCGCGAGCGGCAGATAAGTGGACAGGGCGATCGCGCCGGCCAGCGGCTCGGTCTCGCGCGTGGCCGTGTAGAGCGCGATCGCGCCGCCCTGCGAGAACCCCGCGAGCACGATGCGGTCGCGGCTCAGGCCTCGGTCGATTTCACGATCGATCAGCGCGCGCACGGCGGCGGCGCTCGCGCGTATGCCTTCCTCGTCCTCGGGGCCGCCCGGGCCTAGCGCGAGGATGTCGTACCAGGCGCGCATCGGCATGCCGCCGTTGATCGTCACCGGTCGCACGGGCGCATGCGGGAACACGAAGCGCGTCCCGAACGGCAGGTCGAGTTCGCGGGCCACGGGCTCGAAGTCGTGACCGTCGGCGCCGAGCCCGTGCAGCCAGATGATTCCGAGTTCGATCGGGGCGCCCGTCTCAAGTTCTACGGTTTCAAGTGTCGCCATCTCGATGGTCCCTGGTCGTCGCTGCGCTCTTGCAGTTACGGGAAATCCGCATGAATCGAGCCTCTCCGCGCTCAAGTCGTTGCGGCGCCCACGCGGCAAGGGGTTGCATATTTGCGCATAATGAATACTATATGCGCGTTTTCATGCATAACGCCCTACGATGCCCGCAGCCAATATCCAACAGCAGCTCGAACGTCGGCAAGCGATTGCGCGGCTGCTCGACGAGCACGAGGTCGGTCGTCAGTCGGAGCTCGTCGAGTTGCTGCGCGCCGAAGGTTATCCGGCCACGCAGTCTAGCGTGAGCCGCGATTTGCGCAATGTCGGTGCGGCAAAGGTCGGCGACCGTTACCTGCTGCCTGCGCGCGCCGGCGGCGGCAGGGAGGGGCCGCTGGAGGTCATCGGGCAGTTCGTTCGCGACGTGCGCCCGGCGGGTCCGAACCTGCTCGTGATTGCGACGGCGATCGGCGCCGCGCAGCGCGTGGCGCTCACGCTCGATCGGCTCGGCTGGCCGGAGATTGTCGGCACCCTGTCGGGCGACGACACGATCTTCGTCGCGACGGCGAGCGCGGCCAGGCAGCGCCGCGTCAGGAGCATGCTCCGGCAGTACATGAGCGAGGCATCGGAATGACTACGGACAACAACGGCAACCCGATCGTGCTCGCGTTCTCGGGCGGTCTCGACACATCGTTCTGCATCCCCTGGCTCAGGGAGACCTACGGGCGCCCGGTCGTGACGGTGACCGTCAATACGGGCGGCCTGGACGCGGCGGCTGCGACGGCGCTCGCCGACCGGTCGCTCGCGCTCGGCGCCACCGATCACGTGCTCATCGAGGCGCGCGAGGAGTTCTTCGACTCCGTGCTCAAGTACCTGGTCATGGGCAACGTGCGGCGCGGCCAGCTCTACCCGCTGTGCGTCGGCGCCGAGCGCGGCGTGCAGGCGGCGCATCTCGCGCGAGTTGCGACCGGTCTCCGTGCCGCGAGCGTCGCGCATGGCTGCACGGCCGCCGGCAACGACCAGGTGCGCTTCGAGATCATCCTCAAGGCGCTCGCCCCGGACCTCGAGGTGCTTGCGCCGGTTCGCGACCACGCCTGGGCGCGAGCGGATCAACTCGAGTTTCTCGAGGAGCGCGGCATGCCGACGCCGCAAGGCGGCTCCGCTTACTCAATCAATCGCGGGCTCTGGGGCGTGACGATCGGCGGCACGGAGACTCTCGATTCGGAGGACTGCATCCCCGAATCGGCCTGGGTGCTGAGCGCCGGCGCCTTCGACGCGCCACGGGAACCGCTGGAAATCGAGATCGGTTTCGAACGCGGAGTGCCGACGGCGGTCGACGGCGAACGCCTCGACCCCGTGGTGCTGGTGGAGCGGCTCGAGACGATCGGCCAGGCCTACGCCATCGGCCGCGGCATCCATCTCGGCGACACGATCATCGGCACCAAGGGGCGCGTGGCCTTCGAAGCGCCGGCGGCCGAGATCCTGATCGCCGCACACCGCGAACTCGAGAAACTGACGCTGAGCGCCACGCAGGCGAGGGTCAAGGAACAGCTCGGCCAGATCTACGGCGACCTCATCCACGAAGGCCGGCAGCTCGACCCCGTATGCGCGGACATCCAGGCGCTGTTCGAATCGTCGCAATCCAGGGTCAGCGGCACGGTCCGCTGCCTGTTGCGGCCGGGCAGCGTGTTCGTGCTCGGCATGAACTCGCCGCACTCGCTGATGGCCGCAAGCCGGGGCAAGTACGGGGAATCGGCTGGCGAGTGGACGAGCGCCGACGCGCTCGGCTTCTCCCGGATCGTCTCGCTGCCCGGAATGCTGCACACGCGTGCCACGGGAGACTGACATGCGCTCCGTCCTGGTCGACAAGATCGCCTCGGTTGCCATCGGCGCGGAGCTGCCGAACGAGATCCGCGTGAGCCCCGAAATCCCGTGCGACGAAGGGGTTCTCGTGGCCGTCGAGGTCCTTAACCAGAAGTCGCGCTACAACACGCTCGAGCTTGTGAGCGGCAGGATGGCCAGGCTCAAGCGCGGCGACATCATCGTCGGCGCGCTCGGGCACCGCAAGGCGCTCTTCGGCTATTCGGGCCACCTGCCCGAGCAGCTCGCGCCCGGCGATGTCGTGCAGTTGCTGAATCTCGGCGGCGTGCTCGGTGTCTGCGACTCGGTCAACCCCACGCACGGCCAGCCGTTCGACTGCCGCGTGCTCGGCGTCGTGCTCGAATTCCCGTTTCTCGGCCAGCGGGTGGGCGTGCCGGCGCGCGTGGCGAAGACCGAACTCGCCCAGTCCGGCGCCCTCGCGCGCCTGCAGGCGCCGGTCGTCGCGCTCGCCGGAACCTGCATGGATTCGGGGAAGACGGTGGCCGCATGCGCGCTGATCAGCCGGTTCCGCCAGAACGGGCTCAACGTCGATGCGTTCAAGGCCACGGGCGTGGCGCTGCGCCGCGACATCCTCGCGATGGCGGACGCGGGCGCCCGCAATACCGGGATATTCTCCGACTACGGGGTCGTCGCGACGACGCCGGATAACGCGCCCGCCCTGACGCGGAGCCTCCTCGCCGAACTCGGCCGCGGCAAACCCGACGTCATCGTCTTCGAACTCGGCGACGGGCTGCTCGGAGCCTACGGCGTGCAGACGATTCTACGGGACCCCGAGATCCGCGAGGTGCTGTCGGCGGTCGTGCTTTGCGCAAACGACCCGGTAGCCGCCTGGGGCGGCACGACGCTGTTGCGCGACGAGTTTGAAATCTCGCCCACGGTCGTCACGGGGCCTGCGACGGACAACCAGGTCGGCATCGAGATCATCGAACGGCGCTGCGGCGTCAGCGCGTTCAACGCGTTGACGGCGGGCAGCGAGCTCGGCGATTTCGTGCAGGGCGCGATCGGTCTCGGGCAGAACCCGGCGGAGGCATCGCTGTGAGCGGCTCGTGGCCCGTCATCGTCCTCGGCGGCACCGGCTACGTCGGCGGGGAAATGCTGCGTCTCGTCGCGGCCCACCCGGCACTCGAACTCGGCGCGGCCGTGTCGACGAGCCGGGCGGGAGGACTGCTGGCGGAGAGCTTCGCGCACCTGGGTCCCTGCTATCCCGAGGCGCGCTTCGTCTCGTTCGACGCCGCGATCGAAGGCCTCGCGGATGCGCCCCACTGGATCGTGCTCTCCGCCGCGCCGCACGGCGCTTCGGCCGCGATGGTCGCGCGGCTGCTCGATGCGGCCGAAGCGGCCGGGGTCGCGCTCACGGTCGTCGATGCCTCTGCGGACTTTCGCTTCAACGACGCGGACGCGTTCGCCTCGGTCTACAGGCAGCCGCATTCGGCGCCCGCGCGGCTGCCCGAATTCCACTGCGCCGTGCCCGAGCACTCCGGGAGCATCGACACGCCGCATGCGGCCCATCCGGGCTGCTTTGCCACGACCATGCTGCTCGCGATCGTGCCGCTCGTGAAGGCGGGCGCCTGTTCGGGGCCGTTCTATGTCAGTGCCGTCACCGGCAGCACCGGAGCGGGGCGCACGCCGCGCGACACCACCCACCATCCGGTCCGGCAGAGCAACCTGTTCGCCTACCTGCCGCTTGCGCACCGGCACGCGCCCGAAGTCCGGGCCCTGGCGAAAGCGGCGACGGGCCGGGACATCGATCTCAAGTTCGTACCGCATTCCGGCCCATTCGCGCGCGGCATTCACGCGACGGTTTTCTGCGCCCGCGCCGGCGCCGGAGACGAACTCGCAGGGCAGGTGGATGTGGGCGCTCACGGCGCGGCGGAACGGATCCTCGGCGGCGCAGGCAAGGACATCGCCGTCCCGTCGGAGACCGGGACACGCCGCGCGGCAAGCGAGTTCAACACCGCGCGCAACAACAACGCCGCCGCCGCCGAGTTGCGAGCGCTCTTTAACGACTACTACGCCGATTCGCAGTTCGTCCGCGTCGGTTCCACGCCGCCGCGAGTCAAGGACATCGCCGGCAGCAACTACGCGCAACTGAGCGTTGCCGTCGACGGCGACACCATCGTCGTGTGCTCGGTGCTCGACAACCTCGTCAAGGGCGCCGCGGGGGGCAGCATCCAGTGGGTCAACCGCCTGCTCGGACTGCCCGAGAGCCTGGGCCTGACGGCGCCCGCGGCAGGCTGGGTCTGATGAACGCCAAGCCAGCTTCAGCGCACCTCGACGAGGTGTACCCGCTCCTGCCGTTCGAGCCGGTTGGCGGCGAGGGGGTCCACCTCGTGGACGCCGCCGGACGCCGGGTGCTCGATCTCTACGCGGGGCACGCCGTCGCCGCGCTCGGCTATGGACATCCGCGGCTCGTCGAAGCGGTCGCGGAACAGGCGCGAACGCTCTTTTTCCAGAGCAACGCGGTCGCGCTCGGCGTCCGCGACGAGGCCGCGCAGATGCTCGCGGACTTCGCGCCGTCGCCGCTCGAGCGCGTGTTCTTTGTCAACAGCGGCGCCGAAGCGAACGAGAACGCGCTGCGCCTCGCACTGAAGCTCACGGGACGGACCAACGTCGTCGCCGTCGAACATGCGTTCCACGGCCGCACGGCCGCAGCCGGCGCGCTCACGTGGCCGCCGGAAAAATCCTGGTACGGTTTCCCGCGCACGCCGATGGACGTGACTTTCGTTGCGCGCAACGACGTTGCAGCGCTCAGCGCCGCCATCGACGACCGGACGGCCGCGGTCGTCCTCGAGCCCGTCCAGGGGCTTGCGGGCGCCTGGCCGTTGTCGCAGGCGTTCTGTGAGGCCGCGCGCGCGTCCTGCGACGCCGCAGGCGCCCTGCTGATCCTCGACGAGGTCCAGACGGGCGTCGGCCGCCTCGGGGCGCCCTTCGGCGCCGACCTGCTCGGGGTGGAACCCGACATCCTCACGGTGGCCAAGGGGCTCGCGGGCGGCTTGCCGGCCGGCGCGGTACTCATGCGGCAGGACATCGCGAGCGAGTTCGGCCCCGGTGCGCTCGCCACGACCTTCGGCGGCGGACCGGTTGCCTGCGCCGCGATCGCGGCCGTCATCGAGACGATCCGGCGCGACGGGCTGCTTGAGCGGGTCCGGACTGTCTCGGCGCAAATCCAGGCAAGCTGCCGGGTCGGCCCCGTGCGGTCCATTCACGGCGCGGGTTTCCTGCTCGGACTCGTGACCGGACCGCGCGCGGCGACGGTCCGGGACGCGCTACTCGAGCGAGGAATATTGACCGGCACGAGCGCGGACCCCCATGTGCTGAGGCTCCTGCCTCCGCTCATTCTTGACGAGGCGCATGCCGCGCAACTGGCCGCGGCCCTTCGGGAGATCGGCCACGACCTGGACGGAAACCTCGACCGGGACCCTGACCAGGGTGGCGGCGGAGACGACGATTGACCGAACCCATGACGGAGACCTTGACGATGCGACTCTTTGACGATCTTGCCGACTTCTCGCTTGCTGAACTCGACTCGCTGATCGAGCTCGCCGGCCACCTGGACCGCAACCCCGAGCCGCGCGCGCTCGAGGGCAAGGTCCTGTCGCTGCTGTTTCTGAACCCGTCGCTCAGAACGCTCGCGTCGTTTCAGGCGGCCATGGTCAGGCTCGGCGGCGGCTCGTTCGTGATTTCGCCGGAGATGTCGATCCATGGCCTGGAGTCGCGCGACGGCATCGTCATGGACGGCGCCGCGGCGGAGCACATCCGCGAGGCCGTGCCGGTCATCGCCTCGTACGGCGACGCGATTGGCGTACGGGCGTTTGCCGAGCGCGACAACCTCGAGGACGACCTGGCCGACAGGCGGTTTCGCGAACTCGCGGCCCTGACCGACGTTCCGCTCATCAACATGGAGTCGGCGATCAATCACCCCTGCCAGAGCCTCGCCGACTGGAAGACGATGGACGATCTCGCGATGCCGAAACAGGGGGGCCGCTTCGTGCTGTCCTGGGCCTATCATCCCCTGGCGCTGCCGCTCGCGGTTCCGGCCGCGACCGTTCACATGGCGGCGCTGCGCGGCATGGATGTCACGGTGCTCCGCCCGGACGGCTTCGAGCTGCCCGAGGCCGTCATGGACAAGGCGCGCGCGGCCGCCGAGCTTTCGGGCGGATCGGTCAGCGAGACGGACGACCGGCGCGAGGCGATGGACGGCGCCCACGTCATCTATGCGAAGTCGTGGTCGTCGACCCGGCACTACGGCGACCAGCTCGGCGATCAGGGCCTGCGCCAGGAACTCGTCGACTGGTGCGTGGACGAACCCTGGTTCGAGAATGCGAAACCCGATTGCAGGTTCATGCATTGCCTGCCGGTGCGCCGCGGCGTCGTCGTCGCGGACCGCATCCTGGACGGGCCTCGCAGCGTGGTCATCGAGGAAGCCCGCAACCGCATGGTCGCGCAGATGGCCGTGCTCTACCGTATGCTCAAGGGCTGACGAGTCATGGCGAAACTCAAGGGCAGCGAACGCGCGATCGCGGTCACGGCGCTCCGGCATGCCATCCCGTATCTGCGCATGTTCAAGGACAAGGTGTTTGTCGTGAAGGCGGGCGGGAGCGCGTTCGAGTCCGACGACTCGACACGTTCGCTCGTCGAGCAGCTCGGCGTACTGCATCAGCTCGCGATCCGGATCGTGCTCGTCCACGGCGGAGGCCCGCAGCAGAACGAACTCGCAGCGCAGCTCGGTCTCGAGACCCGCTTCGTCGACGGCCGCCGCGTCACCGACGGCGATGCGCTCAGGGTCGCGTCGATGGTCCTGAGCGGCCAGATCAACGCGCGAATCCTCGCGGCCTGCCGCGAGCTCGAGGTGCCGGCGGTCGGCATCAGCGGGGTCGACGCGGGTCTCGTCAGGGCGAACCGGCGCCCCCCCGTCACCCGCAGCGGCGGCGATCCGGCCACGGTCGACTACGGCTTTGTCGGCGACATCAGGCGGATCGAACCCGCGGTCATCGAGAAGCAGCTCGACAGCGGCTTCGTCCCGGTCGTCAGTCCGCTGTCGGCCGACGACGCGGGGGTGCTGCTCAACATCAACGCCGACACGGTCGCGGCCGAGATCGCCTGCGCGCTCGGCGCCGAGAAGCTCATCCTCGCAACCGGGGCGCCGGGCATCCTCGAGAATGTGGCCGATCCGCGCTCGTTGATCTCTTACATCGACCGCGCCGGGCTTGCGAAGATGCGCGATGAGGGGCTCCTCAGCGACGGCATGCTGCCCAAGGTCGCCTCGATGGAACTTGCGCTCGCGGGCGGCGTCCCGCGCGTGCACGTGATCTCCTACGCATCGCCCGACAGCCTGTTGCTCGAGATCTTCACGAACGAAGGCACGGGGACGCTCGTCGTCGACGACATCAACCAGTTGCGGCCGGCGGAACAAACGGCCTGAGAGTGACCGCCATGACGCGTTTGTGGGACAAGGGCGAACCGCTGGACGAGCGGATTCTGCGCTTCACGGCCGGCGAGGATCACCATCTCGACGAGCGCCTCGTCGCTTACGACGTGCGCGCCTCGATCGCCCACGCGCGCATGCTCGAGTCGCGGGGCTTGCTTGATACCGACGACTGCGCCGCGATCTGCGACGGGCTCGGGAAGCTTGCGGAAGATCACGCCGCGGGCGGCTGGACGATCGAGCTTGCCGACGAGGACGTGCACGGCGCGCTCGAGCGGCGGCTCATCGCGGCCATCGGCGAGGCCGGCGGCCGAGTGCATCTCGGGCGCTCGCGCAACGACCAGGTGCTGGCAGCGCTGCGACTGTACATGAAGGACGTTGCTGAACATGTCGCGGCGCTGACCGACGATGCGGTCGCAGCACTGGAACGAATCGCGGCCGAGCAGGGCGGGATCGAGCTGCCGGGCTACACGCACATGCAGCCGGCCATGCCGAGCTCGGTTGACCTCTGGGCGCGCGGCTTCGCTGCCGAACTTGCCGACGACGCCGAAGCGCTGCTGCGCGCGCGGGCGCGGGCCGACCTCAATCCGCTCGGTTCGGCAGCGGGCTACGGCGCCGCCGGCCTGCCGCTCGACCGCGAGGCGACCGGGGCTGACCTCGGCTTCGCAGTCGTGCACGAGCCCGTCACGGCGGTTCAGTTGAGCCGCGGCAAGGCGGAAGCTGCGCTGATTTTCGAACTCGCCGTGCTCGCCGGGGATCTCGGCCGGCTGGCCGCCGACCTGCTGCTGTTTTACACGGACGAGTTCGCGTACGTATCGTTACCCGTGCAGATGACCACGGGCTCGTCGATCATGCCGCAGAAGCGCAACCCCGATGTCTTCGAACTCGTGCGCGGCGCGCAGGCGACGATCGGCGGCGCGCTCATCGAAGCCCTCGCGATACCGGCGAAGCTCGGCTCCGGCTACCACCGCGACCTGCAGCGGCTCAAGGCGCCGCTCTTCCGCAGCATCGACCTGGCCGGCGACTGCGCCGCGATCATGGCGCACGCCCTCGGCGGTATCAAGTTCCGCCCGGAAAACATCAGGCTGCACGACAATCTCTACGCAACGGCACGCGCCAACGCCCTGGTCGTCGAGCGCGGGATGCCGTTCAGGGAGGCGTACCGCCAGGTCGCCGCCGACCTCAGGGACAAGGCGAAGTGATCGCCGCGCACCAGGGCTGGCCGTCCGTCCGTGGGCTCAAAGGCTTGCTGGACGAGCAATGGATTCCTGCGCGTCGGGATCGGCCCGAGATTTGGAAGATTCTGCACTACGCCGCAGCGAGCCCCGCGCGCACGGCCTGGCCGATGGCGCGAGCGCACTCGCGCCTCCCCCTTGTCGTGTCGTTTGCCGTCGCGTTCTTTTGCACTGCCTGCGGACAGACCGGGCCGCTGACGCTGGATCGACCCGTCGATGCCGCGGCGGCAACGGAGCCTGCCGTTGTCGAGCCCGACGAGCCGGACGAGCCCGACGACGAAGACGAGTCCGACAACGGCGCCACGGACGGCGCCACGGACGGCGGCGCGTCCGGCGCCGGGGAACGCTGAACCGATGAGCGCCAGGCCGCTGGTTCTCGTCGACGGGACGGCCTACCTCTATCGGGCGTTTCACGCGCTCCCGGAACTGACTACGGCGGCCGGCGAACCGACCGGTGCGATTCACGGCGTGGTGAACATGCTGCGCAACCTGCTCGACGAGTACGAACCGGAGCGAATGGCTGTCGTGTTCGACGCACCGGGCAAGACGTTCAGGGACGATCTCTACGACCAGTACAAGGCGACCCGGCCGCCGATGCCCGGCGATATGCGCGCGCAGATCGAGCCGCTGCTCGAAGCGATCGACGCGATGGGCATTCCGGTCCTTCGCATCGCCGAAGTCGAGGCCGACGACGTCATCGGCACGTTGGCCACGCACGCCAGCCGGATCGGACAGCGCACCGTGATATCCACGAGCGACAAGGACATGACCCAGCTCGTCGACGACCACGTCGAGATCGTCAACACGATGAGCGGGCAGCGGCTCGACACCGACGGGGTCAGGCAGAAGTTCGGTGTCGCCCCCGACCGGATCATCGACTATCTGACTTTGGTCGGCGATACCTCAGACAACATCCCCGGCGTACCCGGCGTCGGGCCGAAGACCGCCGCGAAATGGCTCGGCGCATACGGCGACCTCGACAATCTGTGCAAGCACGCAGACGAGATCGGCGGCAAGGTCGGCGAGCGATTCCGGGAAACCCTGGACAAGCTGCCGCTCTACAGGGCGCTCGTCACGATCAAGTGCGATGTCGAACTGCCGGCGGATCCCGGCGAACTCGTCGTGCGTCCCGTCGATCCGGCGCGTCTGCGGCCGTTGCTGGAACGGCTCGAGATGCGCTCCACGCTCAAGCGCCTGTTGGTCGACGTGGGCGATGACGAGGCAGAGGAAGAGGCGCCGGAAGCCGAACAGCCGCGTTACGAGATCGTCCTCGACGCCGAGCGGCTGGATCGTTGGCTAGAGAAGATCGAATCCGCCGAACTTGTCGCGCTCGACACCGAGACCACGAGCCTCAGGTACATGGAGGCCGAGCTCGTCGGCATCGCGCTCGCCGTTGAACCCGGCGAAGCGGCCTATATCCCGGTGGCGCACCGCTATCCGGGAGCGCCCGAACAGCTTGGCCGCGAAGCCGTGCTCGCGAGGTTCAGGCCGTGGCTCGAATCCGCCGACCGCGCGAAGGTCGGCCACCATCTCAAGTACGACGCGCATATCTTCATGAACCACGGGATCGCGCTCGCCGGCATCGAGCACGACTCGATGCTCGAGTCGTACGTGCTCGAGTCGACGGGCACACGGCATGACATGGACTCCGTCGCGGCGAAATACCTGGGTATCCGGACGACCAAATACGAGGACGTTGCCGGCAAGGGTGCGAAGCAGCTCGGTTTCGACGAAATCGATCTCGAGACGGCCGGACCCTACGCGGCCGAGGATGCCGATGTCACGCTGAGGCTGCACGGTGTCCTGCGGGCGAAGCTCAAGGAAACGCCCGAGCTTGCGAAACTCTACGAGGAACTCGAACGGCCGCTGCTCTCGGTGCTGCAGAAGATGGAGTACACGGGCGTCCTGGTTGACGCGGCCATGCTCGCCGCCCAGAGCCAGGAACTCGCCGAGTCCATGCTGGCGGCCGAGCGGGCCGCGCACGAAGCGGCGGGCGGGCCGTTCAAGCTCGGCTCGCCGAAGCAGCTCCAGGAAGTGCTCTACCTGCGTCTTGAAATCGAGGCGCAGCACAAGACCCCGACCGGGCAGCCGTCCACCTCCGAACAGGCGCTGCAGCAGATCGCAAGGCTGAAGTCCGCGGGGTCGGCGCAGGAACTGACGGCGAACGAGATCCGGGCGAAGGAGCTCGCGGCGCGAGTCCTCGAATACCGCGCGCTCGCGAAGCTCAAGTCCACGTACACCGACAAGCTGCCCCGCGAGATCAATTCGCGCACGGGCCGCATACACACTTCGTATCATCAGGCCGTCGCGGCCACGGGCAGGCTGTCCTCGGCGGACCCCAACCTGCAGAACATCCCGATCCGCACGCCCGAGGGCCGCCGCATCAGGCAGGCGTTCGTTGCGGCGCCGGGCTGCCGGTTGCTCGCGGCGGACTACTCGCAGATCGAGCTCAGGATCATGGCGCACCTGTCCGGGGACGAAGGCCTGCTCAGAGCGTTCAGCGAAGGGCAGGACATCCACAGGGCCACGGCCGCCGAGGTTCTTGGCGTGGCAATCGACGAGGTCAGCTCCGGGCAGCGGCGCTCGGCGAAAGCGGTCAACTTCGGCCTGATCTACGGCATGTCGGCGTTCGGGCTGGCGCGGCAGCTCGGCATCGACCGGAGTGAGGCTCAAGCGTACGTCGATCTCTATTTCGACCGCTATCCGGGCGTCAAGCGTTACATGGACACGACCCGGTCGCTCGCCCGCGAGCAGGGTTACGTCTCGACGCTGTTCGGCCGCCGCCTGTACCTGCAGTACATCAAGTCGCGCAACGTGCGCCAGCGCCAGGGCGCCGAGCGCGCCGCCATCAACGCGCCGATGCAGGGCACGGCTGCGGACATCATCAAGCGCGCCATGCTCGACGTCGACGGGTGGCTCGCCGGCGGCGCTGTCGACGGCCGGCTCATCATGCAGGTGCACGACGAGCTGGTGCTCGAGGTCGCCGAGGCGGATACGCCGCGCGCTGCGGCTGCGGTCAGGGAGATCATGGAGGGCGCTGCCGTCCTCGATGTCCCGTTGCGAGTCGACATCGGCACGGGCGCCAACTGGGACGAGGCGCACTGACCCCGAATATCGCTGCCCCGGGAGCGTGCGCTGCAGGCTCCTGGCCGCGCCGGCGCAAGTCTCTTGCGGGTGTTCGCGGATCCGGGAACTTTTCTCCGCCGGATCCGACTAAGAGATTGTGCGCCCCCTGGCAAGGGCGCCCCCGCTACCCTCCCTTGGCGGGGCCTGTGTCCCGGTCGCCCCAACCGGGCCTGGTGCCCCGGGTGCATCCCCTGAGACACGCACCCGGGGCCGCTTTCTTTTAGGCCCCGTTCAGGTGCCGGCGCCGACTCCAAGCCAGCCCGCAAGCCGCTCACGCACTTCATCGACCCCTGTCCGGTTCACGGCCGAAAACAGGGTGAAAATGATGTCTTCCGGCGCCTCGCGCTCGATCTGCCGCAGCTTCGCGGCGCCTGCGCCCCGGCTGAGCTTGTCGGCCTTGGTCAGGAGAAGAGCGGTCGGGACGTCGATTCCCTGCGCAAGCTCGACCATCGCCAGGTCAAGGTCGGACAAGCCCCGCCGGATGTCGACGGTCACGAGCAGCCCGACGAGCGATTCGCGGCCGTCGAAGTAGGCCTCGATGAGCTCTCGCCACCGCTCCCGCATGGCGAGCGGCACCCGGGCGAAGCCGTAGCCCGGCAGGTCGACGATCCGCCGCTGCTCGGCGAGCTCGAAGAAGTTGATCATCTGCGTTCTGCCCGGCGTCTTGCTGACCCGCGCGAGCTTCCTGACGCCGACAGCCGTGTTTATGGCGCTCGACTTGCCCGAGTTCGAGCGGCCGACCACCGCAACCTCGCGGCCGAGGTCGGCCGGAAAGTCCTGCGGGCGCGCGGCGCCCTTGATGAAGGTGGGCTTGATCGCCTGCAATGGACCGGTCCTCGCTCGTTGCCGTGGCGATACGCCTCGGGGAAGTCCGAACAACGCGATCTGCCACCGTCCCTGACAGCCCGTGAACCATCGATTCGCATGGCGCCGGACTTCGACGAACGAGCTTGTTCGGAGGCTCCATAGTGTACAATCAGCACCCCTTTTTCGAGCAGTCGCAGCGTTGCACGTGGCGCTCACAGGATGTCGATGACCAGTGCCGATGCCAACATTTCCGGAGTCGTCCGGGCGGTTCTGACGGTGGTTTTCGGCATCGTCCTCGGCAGTCCGGCGCTCGCTCAGCCGGGTTCGGCGCAAGCCGGTCAGGCCAAGGCGGTCACCTGTGCCGCCTGCCACGGCGCCGACGGCAACAGCGTGACACCGGAGTGGCCGAACCTGGCCGGCCAGCACGCGAGCTATTTCGTGCGCCAGATGGAAGCCTATCGCGACGGCGAGCGCCTCGACGCCGGGATGCGGGGGTTCGCCGCAACCTTGTCCGTTCAGGACATGCACGACATCGCGGCGTACTACGCGGTCCAGAGTCCGCAGCCGCAGGGCGCCGACCCGGAACTCGTCAGCGTCGGCGAGCGGATCTACCGGGGCGGCATTCCGGAGCGGGGCGTCGCCGCCTGTATCGCTTGCCACGGTCCGCGCGGCCGCGGCAACCCCCTGGCCGCCTGGCCCAGGATCAGCGGCCAGCACTCGGCCTATGTATTCAACACGCTGCAGGCGTATGCGTCGGGCCAGCGCAACTCCGACGTCGACATGAACAGAATGATGGGCAACGTCGCGGAACTCCTGTTCGAGGACGAGATGCGGGCGCTTGCGAGCTACGTGCAGGGTTTGCGCTGATCCGCGCGGCTCTGCTGCAGGCATGATCGGGAGTACGGATATGAAACTGAAGCAACTTTTGATTCTGGCGGTCTTCGCACCGGTGGCCCTGGCGTTCGGGCAGGGCTCGACGAACTTCCAGAGCGGCGTCCACTACCAGGTGCTGTCGCCGACGCAGCCGACGAGCTCCGGCCCCGACCAGGTCGAGGTCGCCGAGTTCTTCATGTATAGCTGCCCGGCCTGCTACAACTTCGAACCCTTCGTCGAGCAGTGGGACAGCATGAAGCCGGACTACGTGAATTTCATCCGGATACCGACCGTGTGGGATCCTGGGGTGCGCCTGCACGCGCAGGGGTTTTACGCGGCTGAGGCGCTTGGGAAGATCGATGAAATGCACGCGCGGTTCTTCGAGGAGATGCACGTCAATCGGAACTTCCTCCAGAGCGAGGCCGCCATGGCCGCATTCTTCGGGCAGTTCGACGTCAGTGACGAAGAGTTTGCGAGCGCTTTTGGCTCGTTCGCCGTGCATACCAAACTGCAGCGCGCCGACGAACTCACCCGGCGTTACCGCGTGTCGAGCACGCCGTCGATCGTCGTCAACGGCAAGTACGTGACGAACGCGTCCATGGCCGGCGGCTACGCGCAGCTCACCGAGCTCATCAACGAGCTGGTGGCAACCGAAAGGGCCGGCGAATAGAGCGTTTCATTGCAGCGTCGCGCGGGCCTCGTTGCGCTGTTGCTGCTGTGGTCGGCGTCAGCCGGCGCCGAGACCGTCTATGTGACGGACCTGCTGCAACTCGGTATACATCGAGCCCCGGACACGAGCGATCAGCCCTTCCGCAACCTCGTCAGCGGCACCGAGCTTGAGGTCCTCGAGCGGGCGCCGAGTTTCGCGCGCGTGCGCACACCGGATGGCGAGGAAGGGTGGGTCAGGTCGGCCTTCCTCGTGACCGAGCAGCCGGCGCGTCACCGGGTGGCCGAACTCGAGGCGGCCGTTGCCGAACTGAACGCTCGGCTCGACAGCGTGGCGGCGGCAAGCGCCGCCACGGATGAGCTTCCCGGAGGCGCCATGGCCGGCGGCCTGACCGCCATTCCCGGCGAGTCCGCGCCTGTGGCCGGCGCGATTCAGGACACACTGGCAGCGCTTGAGAGCGAGAACCGCCTGTACGAAGCGCAGCTCGAGGCGTATCGAAGGTCCGTGCCGTGGTCCTGGGCCTGGCCTGCGCTCGTGCTCGCGCTGCTCGCGGGGTTCGCAGCCGGGCTATGGTGTCTGGACGCCTGGATTCGCCGGCGTCACGGGGGGTTCAGGGTCTGGTGAGGAACGCCCTGGGCGGCCCGCTTCCTTTTGGCCCGCAGTTCCGCCGCCTGCACGAGCCGGTAGCCGAGCATGACCGCGACGGCGAAGGTGTAAGTCAACGCCGCTGATTCCTCCCCCCGGGTTTGCCAGTAGTAGTGCACGACGCCGAGCACCGCGATCGGGTAGATCAGTTGGTGCAGTCGCTTCCATTTCCTGCCGAGACGCCTCTGCATCGCGTTGGTCGATGTGACCGAGAGCGGGATCAGCGCCACGATCGCGAGCATCCCCACCGTGATGTACGGCCGCTGCGTGATATCGACCGCGAGCGTGTCCCAGGCGAGACGGAGATCCAGCAGCGCGTACACGAGCAAGTGAACCGCCACGTAGAAGAAGGCGAATTGACCGAGCATCCGCCGCAGCCGAATCAGCCAGTTCAACCCCGTAAGCTGCCGCACCGGAGTAACCGCAAGCGTGATCAGCAACATGTTGAGCCCGGTCTTGCCCATGCTGTGAAGCAGTTCCTGAACAGGATTCGGGCCAAGGCTCGTGGAGCCGATACCGAACGCCCTGATCGCCGCCCAGGCAAGCGGCACGAGGCAAGCGCAGAACACGATCACCTTGATCCCCTGCAATTGCCGCTTGTTCATTGACCGCCACTCATTGCACGGCTCGTTTCGTGTGTGACATGTCGGTTACCGACGCCGGTCGCACGCACACCCCCTCCCGGCCTGCCGCAAACGCAAGGGGAGGCGCACTGCCGTTCGCTTGAGACCCACGCGCCCCGGGCTGCGCGCGCGGAGCGTACAGGGATGGATTTTCCGCGTGTCACAAGCGCCAGGCCGTGCGCCTCCCC
>JAJEGN010000004.1 GCA_022819855.1 Gammaproteobacteria bacterium
TCGGCGATCGCGCGGACCTCCGCGAGTTCCGCTTCGGATACGTGAAATACCGGGTTGCATGCACTCGTCAGCGCCAGAACCGCAACCAGCGCACCGAACTTCAGAGTCATGTTCATGTTTTGTCCCACATAAGAACGCCCGCAAAAGGCAAAAAAGAGCCCCACGCATAGAGATTCTATGGTGGGGCTCCTGGTTACTTCAATTCCCAAGCCGGGGCAACCGGGAATCGAACTCCTTGGCTACTGGCCGATAGCGAAGCTGATGCCTGCGCCCGCGCCGGTCTCGCCACCCGAGCTCGACACGCCAATCTGGAAGTTGATCCGCTCGCCGCCGTACTGGTAGCCGACCGCAAAGGCCGACTCGCCGTCGAACGAACCGACGCCGAGCGAGACGCCGTTGCCCTGGACGGCGGGCATGGACGCCATGGCGATACCCGCCGCGACACCGGCCTTCACGACCTCCATTTCGTCGACGAGGCCTGAGATCTGCTGCGTGTGCATGCTCAGCGTGGACGAGTTGGCCGAGATGGCGCTCGCGTTGGCCGAGATCATGCCGGCGTGGTCCATGAGCATCGCTGCGTTGGCGCCGATCGCGGCAGTGTTCGTCTCGATCATGCCGCGGTTTTCCATGATATTCATGGCGTTACCCGCGATGTTCTCGGCGTTCATGGCGATGTTGCCCGTGTTCGTCGCAATGTTCGCGGCATTCGCCATGCTCCGCGCCTCATTGAGGTCGATGCGGGTGTTACCCATGTCGTCAGCCGTGCCTTCGCCCGTCACAGGATCCATACCGATCTCGCCAGCGAGATTGTCGATGTACTCCTTCTTTTGCATGAGCTTCATCTCGATCTCGGCGATCTTGCCGTCTTCACCGGTCAGCCCGTCGGTCGCCGCCTTCGCGGCGTCTGCCGCATCCTTCGCATCCTTGGCGGTGCTGTAGGTGGTCGAGATGGCGTCGATCAGCGCCTGCCCATCGTCGTCGGCAGGATTGTCCATCCCATTCGGGAGCGTTTCGTCTTCCAACAGAGCCTGCAGGAGCACCGACGCGGGATTGGTTTCATCGCCTACCAGATCCTGGTGAGCCTGAAGAGCACCCTGGGCTCGCATAAGTGCTTTGCCTGCATCCTCCGCTGCCTTGGTCACGCTCTCCGGGGCCTCGCCTTCGTCAAACTCGGCGGCAAGCGCATCGGCCGCGTCCTTCTCATATTGGCGAAGATCAACGACCTGCTGCAGGAACGTTCCGGGAGCCTTCATCGCGTCGTGAACGGCATTCCTGGCGTTTTCCAATTGGGTCACTGCCGAACGAACCCTGTCGGCTGCCGAGCGTCTCTTGCCAATTTCCGTGTCGTATGTCCGCAGAACGCTGGTAACCGTGACCTCTGGGGTCGTGCCATCGTCGCTATCGTGGTTGTACGAGTAGTTCTTCGCCCGGATCACGTTTGTCAGGCGTCTTTGTTCGGTTGAGACGTAATCACGGGCAGCCGTGACGCGACGCAGCGTTTCCTGGAGTTCGGGAAGGTTGGTGACTTCGTTTCTCGTGCCTTCTGCCACATGTTTTGCCGCAGCGTCGACGATATCGTTCCACTGGTCGAGATACGAGGCGATGTTTCCGAGCGTTACGATGTCACCGGATACCGTTGCAGTTGTCACTGCCGTCGCTCCGGAGCCTGTCGTCGTCGTCGCCTTTTTTAGCGTACCTCCAGTGGTGAAAGCACCATCTAATGCGTCCAAAAAGACACTCGAAAACTCACCGTCGTCGCCGACCGCTGCTTCCGTGGTACTTCCGGTACCAACTCCAGCAACGAAACCCGTAACGGAAGCGTCGAAAGCAATGTCCTGGAAACCTTCGACGCCCCGCCTGCCGCCAAAGTCGCCAATGACCTCGTCGTCATTGGGGGCGGTGGGTGTACCGGTGTCGGCAGTGTAGCCAACGAGGTCGGGGTTTTCGCTAGCGCCGGTTCCTGGACGGACGGCGATTGCATCGTACGTTGCCTTCGCTGCCGAGTACGTCCCAGTGGTGGCTCTGACCACGTCGTTGTAGTCGGTGATTGCCTTCCGGGCAGTCGCTTGGCGGTCGTACTGCGTGTACAGGGCCTCAAAGACCGGGCCGCCGAAGGCATCGCGCGCAGCCTTCTTCTCGACATAGTTCTCGACCGCAACAGGATCGGGATCTTCGCCAACAGTCAAAGTCCTCGCCGCGGCCGCATCGTCGTAAAGACTCTTGGCCTTGTCGAACTGGCTCCCTACCGCGTTGCGGTCGCAGGCCGTACCAGCTTCCACGACGCCCACCAAGTTGCCCGGGGTCGCGATCTCGGGGTAGTCCTTCAGCGCATCATCGAGACGGGTCGAGGTGGAGAAACGAGTCGGTAGCGTCACCTGCGTGGGAATCGCCGTCGTACAGTCCGTTGCCCCGTCATAAAGGTTCGGCGCCGGGATCTGATCCTGCGCATGCGCGCCCTGACCGACTACCAGGCCTCCCAGCATAAACGTCAAGGCCGAAAGGCCTACCCTAGTCAACCATTTCATGTCATTTGCTCCTAACGGTCTTGGTTGTACAAACGCAAAAGGCCGCTGCCCCTGCGAGCGTGTGAAAGAACCGATGTGATATGCCCCAAAACCGAGCCTCGTGTTGTCATGGCATCACGGTCACGATCACGGAACCATATTCTTGCGTTGTTGAGCAGTTTCGGATCATCTATGCTGTATACACAAGTACTTAAGAAAGAAAGCCCCTGACATCCTGAGGGGTAGGTCAGGACACTTTCGCCCATATGTTGTATAAGAGGGTTTTTTGAGGGGCAGTTTGTGGGGCAAGGAAAACTAACGATAAGGAAGGTTCGGGCGATCAAGGATCCCGGGCTCTACGGCGACGGGAACACGCTGTACCTCCGGGTCGCCCCCGGTGGCTCCAAGCAGTGGGTGCAGCGGGTTGTGATCAACGGCAGGCGCTGCGACATCGGGCTCGGCGGCTGCGCATGGGTCACGCTGGCCGAGGCACGGGAAATGGCGTACGAGAACAGGAGGCTCGCACGCCGGGGCGGCGACCCGCTGGCCGCCAAACGCCAGGGCAAGGTTCCGCGGTTTCGCCAGGCCGCCGAACTCACCCACGATTCATTGCGCCCTCGCTGGCGCAACGAAAAGGTTGCGGCGAACTGGATTCAGCAGCTCGAACGGCACGCCTTTCGGCGGCTCGGAAAAATCCCGGTCGACAGGATCACGCAACAGGACATCCTCGATGTCCTCAAGCCGATCTGGACGGCGAAGCCGGAAACGGCCAGACGGGTCAGGCGGAATATCCGCACGACCCTGAAGTGGTGCCAGGCGCACGGGTTCGTCAATTTCAACGCCGCGGGCGAAGGCATCGATGGCGCGCTGCCGCGGATGCCGGCGTTCAAGAAACACCTGCGGGCGCTCCCGTACAAGGAGGTGTCCGAAGCGATGAACATCATCGACCGGTGCGGCGCCGCACCGTCAGCGAAACTTGCGTTGCGTTTCGTGATCCTGACGGCCGTCCGCTCCGGCGAGGTGCGTGGAGCGACCTGGTCGGAGATGGACGTTGAAGACCGTGTGTGGCGAATTCCGGGGGAGCGGATGAAAACGGGCGCCGAACACAGGGTTCCGCTCAGCGAAGCGGCCCTCGACGTACTCGAGCGGGCGAAAGCTCTCAGCGGCGGCGGTTTCGTGTTCCCGTCACCCGTTCGCACCGGCCGGCCGCTGTCGGATGCCACGCTCCCCAACCTGCTTCGGACCACGGGGCTCGCGACGCGCACGACAGTCCATGGTTTCCGGTCGAGCTTCCGCGACTGGTGTGCCGATACCGGCGAACCGAGGGAGATTGCGGAGGCTGCGCTGGCGCACAGCGTCGGCGGCGTCGAAGGCGCCTACTTTCGTTCGGACCTGTTCGAGCGCCGGCGCCGGTTGATGGACGCCTGGGCGAGCTATCTCGTTCGTTCGCACGCCAAGGTCGTGGCCTTGCGTCGATAAGGATGGGGCTCGCGATCTGTTCGCTGCAGTAACGGGTTTTCTTCAACTCGTCGGCGATGCTGCACAGGGCGAATGAGCTGCGCGAGGCGTACGGCCGATGATTGCGCGAATCTCCCACAACTGCTCAAGAACACCGATTGGCTTGCCGCCGCTGCGTGCAATACGGTATAGCGACGCTTGACGCCGCACGGGCTCGGGCATAGGCTTGGCATATGCGCAGAGCAAAACCCAACCGAACGACGCCGGTTCGCCATGCGCGGCTCTTCCGTAACGGTCGAAACCAGGCTGTTCGAATTCCACGGGAGTTTGAATTGGCCGCAGACGAGGTGATCATCTTCAGAGACGACGACCGCTTGGTGCTCGAGCCTGTGAGCCGGAACCGGTCGCTGCGGGAGGTCCTGTCCGAACTGCCTTCCCTCGATGAGCGATTGCCGACAATCGCCGACCCGCCGGTAGAACCGGAAGACATTTTTTGACGTGCCGGAAGTTCGGTACATGCTCGACACAAACATCGTGTCCGAGCTGATACGGTGGCCCCAGGGGTCCGTTGCGGGACGCGCGGCAGGCCTGGAGCAGGGCAGCCTGGCCATAAGCGTCATCGTTGCGGCGGAACTGCGCTACGGCGTCGCGCGACGGGGATCGAACCGCCTCGCGAAACAACTCGAGGCGGTGTTGTCCGCTCTCCCGACGCTACCGCTGGCGGAACCGGCGGATCGGCATTACGGCATGATTCGCAGCGAACTTGAACGGCGCGGTAGCCCGATCGGGCACAATGACCTGCTCATCGCGGCTCACGCGCGCGCGCTTGGCGCAACGCTTGTGACGAAGAACGTTGGCGAGTTCAGCCGTGTTCCGGACCTGAAGGTCGAGGATTGGGGATGAGCTACGGCCAATGACACGGAGATGACATGTTGAACGGCCAGTCGTGCTAGAGTCGTAAAACGTTTTTCTGATCGATGGTGAGCACCATGCAGCAGGTGAAGGTGTCCCCCAAGTTCCAGGTAGTCATCCCCAAGGCAGTGCGCGAGTCTCTCGGAATCCAGCCCGGCCAGCGGCTGCAGGTCGTCCCCTACGGAGAGCGTATCGAGTTGGTGCCGGTGCGCGAGATCGGCGAGATGAGAGGGTTTCTCGCCGGCATGGATCCGAAGTTAGAGCGTGAAGCCGATCGTGAATTCTGATCGTGGCCGCGAACGCGTTCAATCTGGTCGATTCCTCGGGTTGGATCGAGTTCTTTGTCGACGGTCCGAACGCCAACGCGTTCGCCGATCCGCTCGCCGACGCCAGCCGGCTCGTGGTCCCGACGGTGAGCGTCTACGAGGTCTTTCGGGTCGTTCTGCGACAACGCGGTGAGGACGATGCACTGCGCGCGGCGGCCTTGATGAGCCGCGATCGGGAGATTCCGCTGTCGTCAGCGCTCGCCCTGGAGGCGGCGCGACTCGCGCACGAATGGGGCCTGGCCATGGCCGACGGCATTATCCTGGCGACGGCGCGACTCACCAGAGCGACGCTGTGGACCCAGGATGTCGACTTTGAAGGGATGCCCGACGTCATGTACGTTCCGAAGGTTCTGGCCTGACCCAATCGCGCCGGCGATTCACGACCTCAAGGCGCTGCTGCGCCGGGCGAACGAGCTGCGCGAGGCGTACAGCCAATGACCGCGCGAATCTCCCATAACTACCCAAATACACCGGTTGGCTTGAGATTTCCGCGTGCTACGATGGCGTGCATGTCGCCGGAAATGTACACGATCATCAGCGTCGCCATCGGTCTCGCCGCGCTCATTCTCAACGGCCAACGTGGGTTATGGGCACTGCGAAAGGAACTGAACGAGCTGCGCAGCGAAGTGCACCGGGAGTTCGCGGCGGTTCGCAAGGAGTTCGCAGCGGTTCGCAAGGAATTCGTAGCCGTACGGGCGGAAATCGCGGCGGTTCGGGAGCAAGTCGCCGCACTCGCCGAACGCGTGGCTCGCCTGGAGGGCGTCATTCCGGGTCCCCGCGATTTTGCCCGCGATACCGGCACGGGCAACAGGACGTAACGCGAGACCTGCCATAAGCGAACACCAGCGAAAACGATCGTCTTTCGGGCGGAGCATCCTGGCCCTCGGGTCGCTGGCGCTCTGCGCGCTGCTCATGCCGGCCGGCGGCGCGCAGGCGACGGTCGCCTGGACGTACGCGCCGGAACTCAGGCGGCTGGATGTCGACGGCAACGAACTGCCCGCGGGGGAGGTCGATGTCGAACGCGACGGGGTTCTGCGCATCGGCCTGTATGTCACCGTCTCGGCAGACGGTGCGGGATCGGCCGGCGACGCCCTCGGCTTCGAGTCCTTTCTCGGGGCGATCCACTTCTCCAGCGACGAAATGGCGCCGGCCGACATCGCCGCCATCGTCCGCTCGCTTCGCGAAGGCCGCGGCTGGGAACGGCGCCTGGCGAACACGTCCTTCGAGCCCGCCGCGGACGGCTGGCTGGGTCCCGCGCAGGAGAGCGAGCACGAGACGAGCTGGATCTCGTTCTGGTCCGACCCGACCACCACACAGGGCGAACATCGCGGGGCATGGTGCGCGGCCGATGGCGGGTCCTGCCGCGTCTTTGTCGGCATATTGAGCGTGCCGGTCGCGGAACTGCCGCTCGACGCCTCGGGCAGCCTGTCGCTGCGCCTCGGCAGCGTCGCTTCGCCCGACCAGCCTGCGGAGGTCGGCTCGATGTTCGGCCGCGCCGACGAGAGCGTCCTTGGCAGCAACTCGATTACTTACGGCATTTGTCCATCGTCGGGCTGCGCGACTGTCGCCGATGCCGAAGACGGCCCCGACCTGGAGTCCCGTGGCGTCGCCATGAAGTACGCGCTCGCCGGATTCGGCCGCGCCGTCGGCGGCAACGTCATCGAGATGATCGGCCAGCGCGGCGCCATGCGCGATGTCGAGATCGTCGAATCCTACGTCGCCGTCGGCGGACGGCAGCTCGACCTCGACGCGCTCGGCTTCGGCGAAGGCGGCGGCGGCGGGCTGTCCGCCTGGGTCAACGGCGCACTGGACTTCGCCGGCGTCGATCTCGACAGCGATCAGGGCCTGTTCTGGGAGGCCGCACAGGCGGCCGGGATATCGTCCGGCCGGCTGAATCTCGATCTTCTGCCCGACGTCGGCGACCTGCTGCGCGGCAGCTCGTTCGAGATGCCGCTCGGCGGCGGGAGCAACGGCGAACCGAGCCGTTGGACGCTCTGGGGCGTCGGCGGCTCCATGTCGGCGTTCCAGGGCCGTCCCGAGGAACGGTTTTCGATGGACGGCGAAGTGTTTGCGGGTCACCTCGGGCTCGACTACCGCGTCAACGACACGCTCCTGGCGGGGACCATCGTCAGCCGCAGCAGCGGCGACGTCGACTACCGCTTCAGCGGTCCGGTCGGCGACGACGGCGGCGTGCGGATGGATCTCACGAGCGCGCATCCCTACGCGCATTGGGAGCCCGTTGCAGGGCTCACGGTCTGGGGCTCGCTGGGCTTCGGACGCGGCAGCGCGACGCTCGCCGACGACAAGGGCGAGGCGGAGACGGACATCTCCATGACAATGCTCGCGCTCGGCTCGCGCCGCGAACTCATGTCCGTGGGCCGAATCGATCTCGCGATGAAGGCCGACGCGTTCCTGGTGCAGATGCAGTCCGACGAGCGCGAATTCCTGCCCGGTGTGGCGGCGGAGACCTCACGCCTGCGGCTGGTGCTCGAGGGCAGCCGCAACTTCTCCTTCGCAAACGGTTCCTCGCTGACCGGCAGCCTCGAGCTCGGCGGCCTTGCCGACGCCGGCGACGCGGAAACCGGAACCGGCGCCGAGCTCGGCGCGGGCTTCGCGTACATGCATCCCGTGGGACTCGCCATCCAGGCGCGCGGCCACGTGCTGCTTGCACACGAAGCAAGCGAGTTCCAGCAGTGGGGCGGCGGCCTCACGGTCAACTTCGATGCCGGCGAACAGGGCAAGGGCCTGTTCTTCGCCTTCGCGCCAACCTGGGGCACGCCGTCCACGGGTGCGGAGGGCATGTGGAACGGCACGCGGGCCACGCAGGCCGTGCTCGCAACCGGCGGCGCACCACTCGGCATGCACGTTGACACGCGCGTCGGCTACGGAATGATCCTCTCGAACGGGGGCGGCCAGTTGATGCTGTTCAGCGAGGTCGGCCAGCCCGACGCCGGCCCCTCCCACCTGCGCTTCGGCACGCAACTCGCCCGCCTCAGGACCAACGGCTCGCAGCTCGACCTCGAGCTCTACGGCGAACGCATCAACCCCATCCTCGACGAAGACCCGACCTACGGCATCATGCTCAACGCCCGCGGGCGGTTCTGAGAAACCGCTTCTTGTGCTCGCGTCCCTTGCGTAGATCCGGAAGTTCGGACCACGCGCCGCCGTTCAGGATTCCAACTCGTAGAACAGCCCCTCGTGCACGAACGCGCGGCCCAGGCGTTCGCATTCGCGTGCGCTGACGCCGGCGCGGCGCAGAGCCGGGCGCCAATTGCTGCGGACGGTTTCGACGATGGCGTCGAAAGCCTGGGTCGCTTCGTCACGTGTCAGCATGAACCGGCCATGGCCCGAGATCAGGTTGTTCCGGTTGGCACGGCGCCCGCTCAGCCCGCAAACGAGCGCAAGGTCTCGCTCCTGAGCGACGACCGCAAAAGGGGTCAGGTCGTAGGCCGGACTCAGTCGCCAGCCGGCCTCGCGTGCGAGGACCGCGTGATTGCGCGGATGATCGTCGAGATTCGAGATCGCCGCGTTGAATACCATGCGGCGATAGAGCTCGCGCAGATCCTGCTGCGGGCTCGTGCTGACGCGGCGCACTTCGTCGGCCAGCAACAGATACGACCAGTCCCTGCGCGCCGTCGGGTCATCATCCGTGCGCAGCAGCGTGACGGCGCTGATCATGCGGTGACGGTGATATCCATCCTCCGCGCGCTCACGATCGAAGCGCCGCACCAGCAGTACGTCGCGGCCCGCCACTGTGGTCAGGCGGCTGGCCGCCGCATCCAGGCCGCACAGGCTCGCCAGCTTCAACAGGCCATGCTCGGTGCGTGGCTGATTGTAGCTGTCGTCAGTGCGCGCGAACTTGGCGATCCACAGCGCATCGTCATCTTCGACGACGACTTTCGGTCGTGCCCCGCCCATCGATGTACCGCCGAGCAGCAGCAAGTCTTCGGCCTGTTCGGCAGCGCTTCCGGCGGCCTCCGGCTCATCGTTGATGATCGCGTCGGCGGCTTGCTGCAGGCGTTCGAGATCGCGCGTGCGGTTAAACCGGTTTGCAGGGAAGTACGGCTCCGTGTCGAGCCCGAACCCGAGTGCGCCGGCGCGGTCATCGGGTGCGCGCAGCAGGCGATCGAACTCGGAAATCTCGCCGCCCGATCGGCGCTCGATCACCCGGCGGCCCCATGCGTCTGGCATTGCGTCCCTGATCGCGCCAAAGAACCCGCCCATCCCTGCGGTCTCGAACGTGCCCGGTTGCAGCCGAAGCTTGAGCGGGTCGAGTTCGACTGCGGCTGGTCGCTCGCGGTAGCTGCGTCCGTAGATGAACTCTCCGACAGGCGCGCCCCCACGCGATTCGCGTAGCGCGAAGCGCCCGGCGGTAACGAATGCGGTCTCGCCGGGAAGCACGATGTAGACGTAGCACTCAGAAGTCATCGTCGTATGCCCTGCGCTTGGGGGCCGTTCCGGGGCGCCGGGCGGACTCGAGGGTCTTGCCCTCCAGATCGCGGTCGGGGTCGGCGAGCTCGTCCATCTGACGCAGCAGGCCGAGAGCCCACAGCGCCCCGATGTAGGCGGCGATGGCGGTTGTGGGCTTGCCCCGCTCGATATCGCTCATCACGTAACGGGATATGCCGATTTTTTCGGCAAGCTCGGCGCAGGAAAGCTTGCGGCGCAGCCGGGCTGTACGGATATTGTTTCCGAGCCTTGCGAGGGCTTGAGCGACGCCGTAGGGCGGGGATTGCGATATCTTGCTGACGCGTGGCATGTTGACTTAAATAATCATTAAAATGATAAATGACAATTAAAAGCAACATATTGTGAGTTCTGTGCCCTGTCAAGACCTACGGCATCATGCTCAACGCCCGCGGGCGGTTCTGACTTTGCTACCGAGGATTCAACGCCGTGCGTGCGAGGCATGGCGTTTCCCGGTTGGCCAAGGGGTCCGCGCTTGGGCAGAATCCGGTTCGCAGCCGCCTTTCCTCACGCGCGGCCGTCGTGTAGTCCGAAGGAGGCTCGCTGTGCGGATACGAAAACTCTCTCGCGTTGCCGTGCTGTCGATGGTGTGTGGCCTCGCGATCCCTGCGGGCGCGCAGGTGGTGCCGATCGAGCCGACGATCGTCGACGAGCGGCCCGTTGTGATGACCCCCTTCGGCGCTCGGGAGTTCGTCGGGTCTTCGATGGCGGGCGAAGTGGCCATCCGTGTATCGACGAACGACGGCCTGCGCACCTACCGGGCCTGGTACCAGGGCCGCATCTACACGGCCCATGAGGACGCTTCAAGGCCATCGGCACGTCTCGCGTTCGATCCGGCGGCACGCCGCTTTCAGCGCATATCGTCGACCGTCAGGGTCGAAATGCGCGATTCGGACAGCATCGACGCACTCGTGCGGGACCACGGCGCGCTCTACGGCAAGGCCTATCCCGAACTCGGGTTCGGGCTGATCAGGCTCGGTCCGGGTGCGGACCCTGCGCGTGTCGTTGAGTTATTGGACGCGGACGCGCGCGTGCGTGACGCCCATCTTCATTTCGAACGCGAGCCGATGCGGCCGATGATCGCGCCGATCCTGGACATTCGTCGCGGACCATCGCCTGCCGACAAGACGGATCCGCTCGAATCGAAGGTCTTCATCCTCACTGACATCGACATCGAGGACGACGAGTTTGCGCTCGACGTCAGAGTGGCAAATTTCGGTGCGGGCAGTTCGGAAGAGGCCACGTTTGTGGCGGAGTTGGTCGGCTACGTTCCGGACGAATCCACGATGGACGAAGACGACTTGACCACGTCCGTGATCGAGGCGAAGCGGTGGGAATTCCCTGCCCTTGATGGCAAGGGTGTGTTCGTGAGATTCACCGTTTCGTTCGAGACCAGCGAACTGAATGCGGGCGAAACCTATTACGTTGTGCTCCGCCTCCTGGAGGGAACCGAAGACCTGGATGATGCCGAGGTGTTGGCGCGAAACTTCAGCGGCTTCACGCTGGACGGCCTGAACCGCGTGCAGCATGTCTGCATCGAGCCGGGAAGGGGATCGGCTGCCGGCTCGTCGGACCCGCTGTTCGCGCAGCAATGGTATATCGACAACACCGGTCAAACGGGCTATGCGGAGAGTGGCGGCGTGAGCGGCGAGGACCTGCAGATGGGCGATGTCCTGACGGACGGCCCGACCGGCGACGGCGTGCGGGTGGCCGTGGTCGATTCCGGCCTCGAGATTTGTCATCCGGAGCTGCGCGGAAACATCGAGGCGGGCGCCTCCTACAATTTCAATGCAATCGAGTCGTCGAGTGCACAGCGGGCGCCGGAGGCCTTTCGATTCGAGTCGACCGATCCGTTCAACTTCGATTCCGTGGGTGACCACGGCACGGGCGTCGCCGGCATCATCGCGGCGGATGCCGACAATGGCATCGGATTGCGGGGAGTCGCACCGGATGTCCTGCTGCGAGGCTATAACTACCTGAACGCCGTTGACTTTCTGACGGCGTTTGTAGACTCGCTCGGCGCGAGCAGTTTCCGGCCGAATTCCAGTGATGTCGACATCTTCAACATGAGCTGGGGAGGCATCGGGTACAGGCCGAACCATCCCGACCCGATCACCGAGCAGGTGTTTGCGCATGGAACTCGAACGCTGCGATCCGGACTTGGCGCCATTTTTGTCAAGGCGGGCGGCAATAGCTTCAACAGATGCTTGTCGCTCGAACGACCAGTCAACACCGATATCGGCTGCATATCCTCCAACTCGGGCCACATCAACAACCTTCCCCACGTGATCGTCGTCGGCGCCTTCAATGCGGATGGCAAGAAATCGAGTTACTCGAGTGCCGGTCCGAACCTGTGGGTCAGCGCGCCCGGCGGCGAGTACGGGTTCAGCGCGCCGGCGTTGATATCCGTGGATCAGATGGGCTTCGAGCGCGGCTATCCCCTGGTTTACGAAACCGTGTTCGGGATCGACATTCCGCTGAGCAGCGAACCGTCGGTTAATCCGCATGGCGACTACACGGCCCTCATTAACGGGACTTCGGCCGCCGTACCCAACGTGAGCGGCGCCGTCGCACTCCTTCTGGAAGAGGCGCCCGGTCTGACCTGGCGCGATGTCAAATACGTCCTTGCGAAGACAGCCCGCAGGATCGACGCTGACGTCCAATCGGTCGCCAGGGAATTTGGCACCACTTCGCGCATGCTGTTACCGGCCTGGACCGAAAACGCCGCAGGCTACAGCTACCACGACTGGTACGGCTTCGGCGCGGTGGACATCGATGCCGCAGTGGCGTTCCTTGCCGACTACACGCCTGATTCGTTGGGTGAATTCAGTCAATCCGGATGGTTCGAGAAGAATGAGTCGCTCTCGATCCCGGACAATGACGGCGGGGGTGCGACACAATCGCTGACGGTCAGCGGTTTGGCTGAAGACGCCAACATCGAAGCCGTGGTCCTGGAGATCGATGTCAGCCACGACTTTCCGAACGATCTTGGCATCCAACTCGTTTCGCCGAACGGCACGCGGGCGGTCATCAACCAGGTGTTCAACGAGACGCTCGCACTGGAAAACGGCGACGATCCCGTCCAGTTCAAGTGGCGCATCCTCGCCAACGCCTTTTTCGGGGAAACGCCGAACGGCGACTGGCAGATCGACGTGTTCGACGGGGCGATTTCCGACACGGGCTCGCTCGAGGCCTGGCGCCTGCAGTTCTACTACGGTACGCACCCCTCGGATGAGGACGATACCGGGGCGGTGTCCACGCCTTCGAGCTGACGGCGTGGCGGGATGTATGCTGCCTTCCTCCGGTGGTCTCTCGCGCGGCTACTGCGACTCGCCGGTTGACGGTGGGGGAGGCGTGAGCGCGGCCAGATAGGCCACGATATTGGTCATGTCCTCGACGGTGAGGTCGGCGAGCACCGCGTCCATGAGTTCGACGCCGAGGCCGTTGCGCGTGCCGACCTTCATGTCGTAGAGCTGGCGCATCATGTAGCTCGGCGAGCGCCCGGCGATGCCCGGCATGTTGGCGAGCCCCATGAGATCGGGCCCGTGGCAGATCGCGCACTGGATCGTCCTGCCCGCTCCTGTCGTGACGAGTTCCTCGCCTCTCGCGAGGCTGCCGACGGGCACGTACGCGATCCAGGTCGAGCGCGGATTTCTGAGGTAATTGGCCTGAAACTCGTCAACCGGCGTCTCGACGATCCGCCCGTCGAGCGGTTCGGTCGGTTCCTCGCCGACCGTGATGTACATATTGCCCTCTTCGAGGTGCATTTCCGGGATCAGGTCGGCCTCGATCACCTGTATCCAGGGCGTCCACGGCATCGCGGCGAAGTATTCGGCCGCTTCGCGCATTTCCTCCTCGCTCATCGCCGCCGCGAGGTAGGTCATCGTCGGCGAGTTCGGCTTCCTCGGGTCGGCGCTGAATCGCTGCCCGGTCGCCATGTCCTGCAACTGCCGGATCGTGTACTCGACCGGCTGCCCGGCCGGCGGCGCGTTCTCCGGCCGCCCCTTGCCGTTCGGCAGGTGGCAGGAGGCGCAGCCCCAGCCGCGAACGGAGATGAGGCTCTCCGGGCCGCGCCGCATGATGTCGGGCATGGGCGGGTGATCGCCGGGGAACCAGTCGATGACGTCGTGGGCGTCGCGGATGTCGATGCGCGTGTAGATCGCGTCGCTGCCCTCGACGGTTCGCGGCGTGGCCACGTCCTCCGGGTCGTCGCCCTCGCGCAGATCACGGCTCGGCCAGGGTTGCACGACCGGCCCGTCGCCCGGCTGAGGCTGCGTGCTCCATGCGTAAGCCCAAAGCGGCAGCGGCTCGAACGGCTCCGGAGCTTGCGCATGCGCCTGGGTCAGGACCAGGTGCGCCCCGAGCACGACGCCGAGACCACCGGGAATTCCGCCCAAAAAACGCTGTTGCACTCTGTCTCCCGCGCTGCGCCCGAAGAACCCAGACTCTAATGCGCCATCCGCGGCACGGTCAACGAGACCGCACGCGACTTCGGGCTGATATTCGACCACCTGCTGCGCAGCGATCTCCAATTCGGCGAGGGGCTCGGGACCGCGTCGCGTATCCCGAAAAGCGTGCACGAATTCGGCCGCAATTGACGTACGCGGTCACTCCCGATTTCGCGCGAGAGTCATATCATCGCAATAACTTGCCATATTTGGTAGGTTATTCAAATGAAATTCCAAGAGTTGGTGAACATCGTCGCGGATGAACCCGTATTCGAAACGGGTTTGCTGTTGGCGGGCGACGTGGACGCGCCGGATCTGCGCCGTCAACTCTCGCGCTGGACCGCTTCCGGGCACGTATTGCAGTTGCGCCGGGGACTCTATGCGCTGGCGCCTCCCTGGCAGAAGATCGAACCACATCCCTTCCTGGTGGCGAACCGGCTCGCGCCCGGTTCCTACGTCAGCGGTCTGTCTGCGCTGGCCTTCGCGCAGGTCATCCCCGAGTACGTCGCCGAAGTCACAAGCTGCACGGGCGGTCGGCCGCGCACGTATCGTACGGCCCTTGGACGGTTTTCCTTCCGCCACGTGAAGACAGCCCTGCGCTCCGGCTATCGGCAGGTCGCGCTTGGGGGCGGTCAGGCGGCTTTTCTGGCGGAACCGGAGAAGGCGCTACTTGATCTGATCTATCTGCGCCCGGGCGCAGATGATGCGGCGTTCCTCGAGGAACTTCGGCTCAACCTTGAAGTTCTGAACCCGGACGTGCTCGATGCACTTGCCCGACAATCAGCGGTGCCCAAGTTGGTCCGCGCGGCCGGACGCATCGGCAGGCTTTCTCGAAAGACGCCGGAGTACGCAGCGCTGTGAAGGATCACTTGCGACAGCTGACGAGGCAGTACGCGCCGTTACAGGCAAGGAATGTCGCTCGCGAATACCTCCAAAGTCGGATTCTGGGGGCGCTCCAGCGCGGGGGCGCCATGACGTCCATGGCGTTCCAGGGCGGTACGTGTTTGCGTTTCGTCTTTGGATTGCCCCGCTATTCGGAGGATCTGGACTTTGCGCTCGAACAAGGCCACGCTGACTTCAGCCTGCAACGCTATCTCGGGACAGTTCGGTCAGAACTCGCGGCTGAAAACTACCGTGTCGACCTGAGATTGCGCGTGCATCGAACGGTTCAAAGCGCGATGGTGCGCTTTCCGGGTGTTCTGTACGACGTCGGGCTTTCGCCTCATGCTGCGGAAGTTCTCGCCGTGCGCGTCGAGGTGGACACCCGACCGCCGTCGGGAGCCACGATGGACGTGAGCCTGGTGCGGCGGCACGTCCCCTTGCGGCTATACCACCATGACCGTTCTTCGTTGTTGGCGGGCAAGGTCCACGCGTTGCTGCAAAGACCCTACGCGAAGGGACGCGATTGGTTCGATCTGATCTGGTACCTGAGCGACCCGGAATGGCCCCCGATCAATCTGGACCTGTTGAATGCCGCGCTCGAACAGACCGGCTGGGCGCATGCGCCACTTGGACCCGAGACGTGGCGGCGCGCCGTCAAACGACGAGTCGAGGAGCTTGACTGGGGCCGTTTGATCGAAGACGTGCATCCGTTCCTGGAACAGCAGCACGATGTCGACCTGATCAGCAAGGACAACGCGATTCGGTTGCTCGGGTGACAGCACAGGATCTCGTCGCGCTTGCGTTAGCCATCCCAGGTCACGCCTGAATCAGGGAAAGAGCGCGAGATCCGTCACTGTTCCTTCTCGACCACGCTGCCGATTCTATAATCGCGCCCCAGTCCCCGAATCGTTCAAGGAACTGTACACATGGCGGAGAGAGTTGCGTTTATCGGGCTTGGAGTGATGGGTTTTCCGATGGCCGGCTGGCTCAGCGGCGCGGGGCACGCGGTCACCGTCCACAACCGCACGCGCGAGAAGGCCGAGGCCTGCGCCGGGCGCTACGGGGGGCGGGTCGCGGGCTCGCTTGCCGAAGCCGCGGCGGGCGCCGATATCGTCTTCACCTGCGTCGGCGACGACCCGGATGTGCGGGAGGTCGTGCTCGGCGCGGGCGGCGTGCTTGAGGCGATGCGGCCGGGCACGGTGTTTGTCGATCACACGACGGCGTCGGCGGACCTCGCGCGGGAGATTGCCGAGGCTGGCCGGCAACGCGGCATCGCCTGCCTCGATGCCCCGGTTTCGGGGGGGCAGGCCGGGGCCGAGCAAGGGACGCTGACGGTCATGGTCGGCGGCGAGCAGGACGCCTTCGACCGTGCCGCGCCCGTCATCGACGCGTACTCGAAGAGCGTTCGCCTGCTCGGTCCGGCGGGCGCGGGACAGTTGACGAAGATGGTCAACCAGATCGCGATCGCGGGCGTCGTGCAGGGCCTTGCCGAGGCGCTCAATTTCGCCGTCAGGGCAGGGCTCGATCCGGCGGCCGTGATCGACACGATCTCGAAGGGCGCCGCGCAGTCCTGGCAGATGGAGAACCGCTGGGAGACGATGGTCGCGGACGAGTTCGAGTTCGGCTTCGCGGTGGAATGGATGCGCAAGGACCTGCGCATCTGCCTCCAGGAAGCGCGCGGCAACGGCGCGGAGCTGCCGGTCGCGGCGCTCGTCGATCAGTTCTATGCCGATGTCGAGGGCATGGGCGGTTCGCGCTGGGATACCTCGAGCCTGATCGCGCGTCTGAACCGCCGCGACAGGGGCTGAGTTCGGCGCGATAGCGACCGCCGGTCGCGACGCGGCGCGCTGCGGTCTGCTTCGAGCATACGCGTTTCGTCGTCAGCGACCTCGGCGCCTGGCGGCCGAATCGCCTATGGCTCCGCAGTCGCGGTTTCGGCGGCTGCGTCGCGCAGTCTCCGCCAGGCTTCAGTGCCCGCGAGTTCGTTGTTCTCCTGAATCAGGTCCCAGGGCGTCTGGCCGGACCGGGTCCGTGTGGTGACGACGCCGCCGGCGTCGAGCAGGATGAGCACGACCTCGGGATTCGTGCTCACCAACGCCGCAACATGCAGCGGCGTCATTCCCAGTGAGCTGTGTCGCGCATTGGGGTTGGCCCCTGCCGCCAGCAGCAACCGGATCATGGTCTCGCTTCCGTCTCTTGTCGCGGCCCAGTGCAACGGCGTGGATCCGTTGTCATCCCGTTCCCAGACGGGTGCGCCCAGTTCGAGCAACGCGGCGATGATTTCGACGCTGTTGTTCCGGGCGACCGCAAGATGCAGCGGAGGTTCGCCGTCTTCGGTGCGCACGTCGAGACTGGCGCCGCCGGCGACGAGCATCCTGATCGTCTCCGGATTGTTGCCCTGTGCTGCAGCCATTTGCAGGGGAGTCCACCCGTCCGAGTTGCGGGCGTCGGCCTCGGCGCCGCCGGCAAGCAGCGCGGTGATGACCATGGGATTGGGGTTGTTGAGGACGGCCAGGTGCAGCGGTGTCGCGTCGTTGACGGACGGCGCGTTCGGATTCGCGCCGGCGTCGATGATCGCCTCGACGATCGCCGGATTGTCGTTCCTGCTCGCGGCGTAGTGCAGCGGCGTATAGCCGTACCAGTCGGCGCTGTCGACATCCATGTCCCGGCCGAGGAGTTCCGCGAGCATCTCGGGGTCGCGGTTGTTGGCTGCGGCCAGATGCAACGGCATCAGGCCCTCTTCCGTGCGCGCGTACGGATCGGCGTTCGCATCCAGCAGGGCGGCGATGACGCCCGGCGTTCTCGCGTTGATCGCCGCCACGTGCAGCGGCGCGAAGCCGTCGTCGGTTCGTGCGTCCGTGTTCGCTCCTCCGGCGAGCAGCACGGAGATTACGCGCGGGTTGTTGTTGCGTTCAGCCGCGGTGTGCAGCGGCGTGGCATCGTCTTCCGGCAACCTCGCGTTGGCGTCGGCGCCCTGGCCGAGCAGGGCCGCGAGTACGTCCGGATCGTCGTTCCAGGCCGCGGCCCAGTGCAGCGGCGTCCAGCCGTTGCGGTCGATGAGGTTCGGGTCGGCGTTGATTGCAAGCAGTGCAGCGGCGAAGGCGATGCCGTCGTTGCGAATGGCCGCCAGATGCAGGGGTGAGCGGCGGTCGGCGGTGCGGGCATTGGGGTCCGCTCCGCCTGCGAGCAGGGTAGCGACGGCAATCGGGTCTTCGCGTTGCTGCACCGCCCAGTGCAGCGGCGTCCATGCGTTTGCGTCCTCGGCGTCGGGGTCGGCGCCGCCGTCGAGGAGCGTGACGATCGTGTCGAGGTCGGCATCCGACGCCGCGGCGACATGCAGCGGCGTCATTCCGTTCGCTATGCGCGCGCCCGGATCGGCGCCGGCCTCCAGCAGTGCGGCCACGATCCTGGGTTCGTCGCGCGTGACCGTTCCGTGCAGCGGCGGCCAACCTCGCGAGTCGAGGGCGTTCGGGTCCGCGCCCTGCTCGAGGCAACGTCTTACGTCGTTCGTGCTCGCCGTCGCGAAGAACTCGTGAGAAGGCCAGTCGGCGCACTCGGTCTGGGCCAGGCTCGGCGGGCTCGCCGTCGCGAGAGCGGTTGCCGCCGCCAAACCAAAGACCGATAGGGGTTTTCCGGTAAAACTGCCCAATTTCCGCAAGTATCTGGGGGTTGGAACCTGCCGTCGTCGCGGCTGCGATCCAGCTTGGCGCGACAGCCGTGCCGTAATATGCTAGCCGATAACAGGGTGCTGACGCCGCGCCATACCACAACAAGCAGCGGGGAGGCGGTCATGATCAGGTCCGGTCACAGAGTTTCCGCGTTCATTGTCGCCGCGCTGACGGGCTTCGCAGGGGGCGCTGTTCTTGCCCAGTCCTCCATTCTTGCGACGGTTCCTGATCCGACAGTGCCGTCGGAGTTGCGTTCCCGGCCCGCGGAGACAACCGCGGCGGCGGTCGTCGACCCGGAGTGGCAGGTCCCGCGCACGTCCTGGGGCCACCCGAGCCTCGACGGGGTCTGGACGAGCGACGACATGCGCAGCGTCCCGATGACGCGCCCCGAGCGATTCGGCGCGCGCGAGTCGCTCGACGAGGAGGAGTTCCTCGCGCGGGCGAGCCAGGACGAGGGCCTGCACGACGATGCCGTCAACGTCGGCGCCTTCCTGCAGCACGAGTACGGCGTTCGCAGTTTCGGCTGGACCTCGCTGATCGTCGATCCGCCGGACGGACGCATGCCGGCGCTGACCGAGGCCGGCCGCGCCGTCAACGCATCGCGCACCCGCGGCACCTACGGACCGGGCCCCTTCGACAGCTTCGCGGATTTCTCGCTCTACGACCGCTGCATCACGCGCGGCCCCATGGGCTCGATACTGCCCTCGATCTACGGCAACGGCGTCAGGATCACGCAGGCGCCGGGGTTCGTCGCCGTGACTTCCGAGATGGTCCACGAGACGCGCATCATCCATCTCGGCGACAAGCCGCCGCTCGACGACGGCTTGCGGCAGTTTTCGGGCAGCGCGCGCGGCTACTGGGACGGCGACACGCTCGTGGTCGAATCCGGCAACTTCACCGACAGGGCCAGCGCCAGCCGTGTGCCGAACAGCCCCGAATTCAGGCTCACGGAACGCTTCACGCGCGTCGATCCGGAGATGATCGAGTACGTCGCGACGATCGAGGACCCGGTCACGCTTTCGGCGCCGATGACGCTCAGGCTCATGCTCACGACGCAGCCCGGCTACACGCTGCTCGAGTACGACTGCCACGAGGGCAACCAGGCGGTGCGCAATTCCCTGAGCGGCGAACGGGTCTACGAGGTGCAGGTCGCAGAAGCCATCGCGAACGGCGAGCCGATCCCGGCGCGCGCGACCGAGCACACTGAGATCAGGAACGGCGCGCCGGACCGGCTCTTCAACATCAATCTCGGCGAATGACGTTGCGGCGTCGTCGAAATAACGCCAGGGGGCACGAAACGGTCGGGCGGACATCGAGACAGGCCGTGAAACCATCAGGCGGACATTGAGACGGGCCGCGAAACGATCGGACGGACACCGAGAGGAGCCACGAAACAGTGGTCAGACAGACATTGAGAGGAGGCACGAAATGATCAGGCAAACGGTGAGATACGGCGTCATCGTCCTCGCCGGCGGGCTCCTGGCTGCCGGGTCCTTGCAGGCGCACCATTCCCTTGCCGCCACCTACGCCATGGGCGACGAAGGGCAGGTGTCCGGCGCCTTCAAGGAGTTTCGGATCGTCAATCCCCACTCGTCGATGAAGATGGACGTGACGAACGACGACGGTTCGGTCACCGAGTGGACCTTCACCGGCGGCAGCGTCAGCACGCTCGCGCGGCTCGGTCTCGGCAGAACCGGGGAGAACGCGCTCAGGCGCGGCGACCCGATCACCGTCACCTACATGCCGGCGCTCGTCGAGAATCGTCCGCTCGGGCTTCTGAAGACGATCATCTATGAAGACGGGCGGGTGCTGGAATTTCGCGTCGACTAGGACGAAGGACCGCACCGTCGAAGTGCAGCGGCAGCCGTGACCGTCCGCCGCGATGGAATGCCGGCGCCAGCGGGAACCGGCATCGCAGCATTGGCGAGAATGAAGATTCGAGAACCCGTGGCCCTTGATTCCCGCCGGTCAAGGTTCCTGGCAATGACTGAACAACAGGGGGAGATCGCGATGAACCCTCGATTGACGGATTTATCAAGACGCATGGTTGTGGCGGGCGCCGCGCTCGGAATCGGTCTGACAGTCGAGGTCGCCACCGTCTCAACGACGAGCGCGCAAAGCGGCGCGGAGCGGCAGAGCTTCGAGCCCTACACGCCGGAGCCCGACGCCACGGACCTGAAGTCCGTGCTCTTCAACTGGATGTGGCACATGGGCATGCTCAAGGGCCACGACGAGCGCGATGTCGTCGCGACGCTCGAGTACCAGGGCACGGGGACGATCGATGTCGACGGCGAGCCCTGCACGCTTTCGCGCTACCGCGTCAGCACGAACTACCAGTCCCTGGTCCAGCGCACCGACTACGCCTGCACGCTGCCTGACGGGCGGGAGCACTCGAACATCGAGGTCGTGAGCGGGCTGTACGCCTGGGACGAGGACGTGCGCGGCGCCGAGATCGGCCGCACGGACGGCGCGGCCACGCCGAGGCCCGATACCGTAGAGGAACGGCTCATCCGCTTCTGGGCGAGTCCCCAGGGCGCGCCGAAGGCGGCCGTGGCCGCGTCCGTCGGGACGTTCTGGCTCGGCGCGAATCCCGGCACGCTCTTCGACGACGGCGTGATGGAGTCGGGCGAGACTACGCTGTCCTGGGAGTCCGGCAAGGCGGTCCTGACGTTTCCGCTCATGGGCGTGCCGGGCGCCATGGCGACCGCGACCCTCGACGAGCTCTACATGACCGAGAGCGTGGTCGTGACCCACGGCGAGAACACGACCGAGTTCACCTACGGCGACTACGAGGACTGGAACAACCCGCTGCATCTGATCGAGGTGTTCTACGCCGGCGAGATGGTCGAGAGGCTGAACGGCGAGGTCGTGCGCGAGCTCGACACGGCCGAGACCGAAACCGGCAACGTCTACGTCGTCGCGCCGGTGCCTGCCAGCGTGCGCGAGGCGATCGGCGAGACCGAAGCGCTGCCGAGGCCCGTCATGGCGAAGGTGGAACCGCCGGTCGACATGACGGTCCCGACGCCGCGCCTGAACGGCAAGCCCGACATGACGGGCGTCTGGGCGCATTCGGACCGGGTCGGCAACTACCAGACCGGCGGCGGTCGCCGCTGCGGCCCGACCCAGAACGAGGAGTGCAGCCGGCGCATCAACCAGACCGAGGACTATGCGCTCTACGCGCCGTCACGCTTCGGCGGCACGGGCTATCCGCTCTATGAACCGGAGTACTGGGACGAGATCCAGCAGCTCGACATGTGGACGAACCTCGAGGATCCGGTCATGACCTGCCAGCCGCTCGGGATCCCGCGGCACGGCGTGCCCAGGCGCATCTACCAGACCGAGAACGACATCACGTTCATCTATGGGCAGTTCGCCGACGCCGGCGGCGGCATGGGCGAATACCGCATCATCCCGACCGACGGCCGCGCGCACGCGGAGAACGCGGAATACTCCTACACGTACATGGGCTCGACCGTCGGCCATTGGGACGGCGACACGCTCGTGCTCGACTCGATCGGCTTCACCGACCGCACCTGGATCGGCCGCGGCGGTTTCTTCCACACCGACCGCATGCGCGTCGTCGAGCGGCTGACCCGGCGCGGCAACGCGCTGCTCTTCGATGTCACGGTCGAGGATCCCGACGTGCTGGTCGAGCCCTACGTGATCCCGACCCGCACGCTCAGGCTCAACGAGAACACCGACGCCGGACTCCTGCCCGAACGCGGCAACTGCGAGACCTACGAAGACGAGGCGATCGCGACGCAGATCCGGCACTAGCGGTCAGTGGCAGATCGCCTGGTCCGGCGATATCGAGTTTCCTGTTTTCGTGGCCTGTTGCGTCAGGGAGTTCCGACCTCCAGCACCTGCGGTGTCTCGACGACTCTGAGGACCACGTCGCCTATATGCAGGTCCTTGAACTCGGGATCGACGGTTTCTACGGCGCCCTCCGACAGAGCGGTCTGCAACGTGTCCGAGCCAACCGCCGCGACGGTCGCGTCCGTCGGGACATCGTCGGGTCCGATTGCTCCGGGGGAAGCGACGACGATGGACGGCTCACCCGCTCGCGGGAGACCCGTGGTTTCGAGGGTGAACCCGGCCAGTCGACCGTCAGGCCGTGCCCGCACGAACTCGAGCGCCAACACATGCCAGGCATCGTCGCGCCGCTGGAAGGCCCAGGCCTGAACCTCGTCGTAGACAAGGACGTACTCCATGACGCCGTCGTCGCTGAGGTCAACTTCGATGAGCGCCGGACCCCTTGGTACGCTGCCGATGGGCGTCAGGAACCCCGGCCGCAGGCCGAATTCGTCGATCGCCGCGCGCAGATCGTCGGGAACGTCAAACGGGGCAGGTCGGTAGATCATCTCGTCCCACATATCGCGGGACTCGATCCGGGCCGCGCGAACCCACGGCGGCTCGGCGTTGCGGATCAGTTCCGCCAACGCCGGATCCGAGTCACCGTACTGCTCGAGCAACTCCTGCGTCCATAAGTAAGCGGGCCGACCGAGGAATTCGCTCGCGTAGTAGAAATCGAAATCGCGAAGCTCGATCTCGCCGCTTTCCACGCGCCGTTGCTGGCTCTCGAGCGAGATTTGCCTGAAATCGAGCAGCGGACTGTTCGAGAGCAGCACGAGCGCGAGAACAGCCATGCCCATGGAGCGGTTCACGAAGGCCAGGTTGCGCGGCCACGCATCGCGGAGCCTCAGGATGCTGCCCGCGTAGCCGCACGAGAACAACGCGAGAGTGATGCAGACGGCCAGCGCCCAGCACCGCTCCACCGTCCAGCCGTACTGCGCGATCCTCAGCGACAGGCCGTAGAGCGCAAGCGCGGAGACGATCGGCAGCAGCGCCACGCCGCCATAGACGACCCTGTGCACGATCTGCGGATACGGCTGGCCGCGCCCGGTCTGGTAGACGGCATTGAGGAAGAAGAGCGCCAGCCCGTTGAGCGCCATGAGCAGCGCGGTGCCGCTGCCGATGTCCCAGAGCGGCTGCAGGCCCGTGAAGGGCAGTGCGGCGAGAAATACCGCGAGCATCACGATCAGGAGCGGCAACAGCAGGCGCATGAGGCCTTCGAGCAGCCCCGTCAGCCCGTCGATGACGCGGGCGAGTCCCCGGAAGATGAAGACGCCCAGACCGAACGAGATGGCGATGGCCGGAAACGCGAACCACACCTGCCGGAAGAGTTCGAGGAAAAACGCGATGCCGATCACGTTGAGCAGCGACGCCCAGAGCATGAGCACGAGGTAGATGCCGCCCGCCATGACGGCCGAGAGTCCGGCGACGAGGAAGTTGCGCCAGGAATTGGCGAAGAGCTCCGCGTAGATCACGGGACGGCGGGCCGCGAGCGGCTGCAGGTACATGAGCGCCTTGAAACAGGCGACCGTCGAGGTGATCACGAACACCGCGACGATGGACTCGGTCCGAAACGCGCCCAGAGGCGACATCTGCCAGCCGGTGTATACCGCGACGGCCACGAGCAGGCTCGCAAAGAGGCTGGCTCCGGCGATCGTGCGGCGCGCGTTGCTTGCATCGACGCTCAGGTGCAGCAGCACCGGCCAGGCCACCGCGAGCGTCCACAGCGGCAGGTTCCAGACCGGTTCTCCGCTCGGCCAGGCGTCGTTGATCTGGGCGAGCGTGAGCAGGTAGAGCGCAGCGCCCTGGGCCAGCGCGATCGCGAGCGTCACCTTGAGCGGCGCGCGGGTCGTGGATGTGCTGACGAGTTGTCGCGGCGGGCGTGAGGGGTCGGGGATGATTTTTTCGGACCTGGGTCGCGTCGGCATGGGTCGCGATTCTAGCAGATTATTTGATGAGACAAAGAACTTTGTAATAGAAAGTAGATTCGCAGTGCCGATGAGCGCCCGCCGTCAGTCCCGCTCCGCCAGCGGTACCCAGCTCCGCAAGCTCGGCCCCGTGTACTCGGCGGCCGGCCGGATGAGCTTGTTGTCGGCGCGCTGCTCGAAGACATGGGCCGACCAGCCCGTGATGCGCGAACACACGAAGATGGGCGTAAAGAGGTAGGTCGGGATGCCCATGAAGTGGTACATGCTCGCGGAGTAGAAGTCCGCGTTCGCGAAGAGCTTCTTCTCCTCCCACATGACGCGCTCGATGGCTTCGGAGACGGGGTAGAGCCGCTCGTCGCCGGCTTCTTCGGCAAGGCGCTTCGACATGCGCTTGTTGACGGGATTGCGCGGGTCGGAGGTCGTGTAGACGCGGTGGCCGAAGCCCATGATCAGTTCCCTGCGCGCGAGCATCTCGCGCACGCCCTTTTCGGCGGCCTCGGGCGAGTCGAAGCGCTCGATGAGTTCCATGGCGGCCTCGTTGGCGCCGCCGTGCAGCGGTCCGCGCAGCGCGCCGATGGCGCCGGTGATCGCGGAGTGAAAGTCGGACAGCGTGGCGGCGATCACCCGTGCGGTGAATGTCGAGGCGTTGAACTCGTGTTCGGCGTACAGGATCAGCGAGATGTCGAGCGTGCGCCGGTGCAGTTCGCTCGGCGGTGCGTCGTGCAGCAGGTGCAGGAAGTGCCCGGCGACGCTGTCGTCCTCGGTGGCCGTGTCGATGCGCTTGCCGTCGGCGTGGAAGCGGTGCCAGTAGAGCAGCATGGACGGAAACGCTGCGAGCAGGCGGTCGGCAACGTCGCGCTGCGCGGCGAAATCCCCTTCGGGTTCGAGGTTACCGAGCACCGAGCAGCCCGTGCGCATCACGTCCATGGGATGCGTGTCGGCGGGGATCGCCTCCAGCGCCTGCCGCAGTGCGCCGGGCAGGGCGCGCAGCGACCTGAGCCTGTCGCGGTAGTCGGAGAGCTCGCGGGCGTTGGGCAGATGGCCGTGATGCAGCAGGTGGGCGACTTCCTCGAAACAGGCGTTGTCGGCGAGGTCGTAGATGTCGTAGCCGCGGTAGGTCAGGCCCTCGCCCTGTAAGCCGACGGTGCAGATTTCGCTGCGCCCGGCAATGATGCCGGCGAGGCCTCCTGTCTTGTTTCCGTTCATCCCGATCAGTGAAGTCGAGCTTGACCCGCACACGGCATGGCCCGAGCACGATACCAAACGTCGTGCATCAATCGAATTCCAGCCGAGTGGAACCTTTCGTCAACCAATTTTGCCCCCGAAGGCGACAAGCGCGATATGGAGGCATTGCGCGTCCGGATCCGGCCGGAAAACAACCGTGATCCTGTAATCGCGCCCGCCGTGGCGCACCAGCCAGCCTTTGAGCGAACCGGACAGGCGAACTCCGGAAAACGGGTTTGCCGCGATGTCCCGCAGCAGGTCGTCGATCTCATCGAGTCGGCGCTCCGCTGCGGCAATGTTTCCACCCGTGGTCTCCACGATGTGCCGGGCAATTGCGATGACATCCTGCTCGACCAGAGGATGCCGAATCTGGCGCATCAATCCTGCAGGACTTTGTCTTTCGGCTCGGCGAGTTCTTGCAGATAGTCGCGAGCGCTCCTTGTCACTTCGTCAAGCACACCGACGGGTACCCACTGGTCTGCAGGCAGACGCAGGCGGCGTTCAACCTCGGCTTCCAGAAGCCGGCGCTCGCGGTTGCGGATCGCCTCCGCCCGCGCGAGTTCCCCGGATACCGCCGCGCTTACGTTCGCGTACTCGCCCTCTTCGACCAGTTGCCGGGCAAACGCGAATGCCGATTCGGTAAAGGATACGCTCTGTTTGTGGACGGCCATAAACCGCTCTCGTCGTTCCGGTGCTCTATTGGCGCACCATAGCGCAGAGGCACACATCCCGCAATCGCAACCAGGCGCCGTTCGAGCGGCAATTCTCGATCGGCGCGTCGGCGTCGGCCAGGAGTCGAAAGGCCGGTTCATGCCCGCGGCGTTTTTCAGATCGGTGCAGACGCCCTTCCTGCGCGCCGTCGCTACAATACACATGTCCTATGGCGACAACGACCGCAACGCCGTGGTGGGTCCGCTGGCGCGAGGCCGAGGGCGCGACGATCCTTCACGTCGACCTGACCCCGGATGCCGAGCGCGAGGCGTGCGCCGTCGCCCTGCTCGACGGCGCGGAGCGGTCGCGCCGACGCCGTTTCCTGGCGGCGCGCGCCCGACGCGAGTTTGCGCTCTGCCGGGCGGCGCTTCGGGTCGTGCTCGCCGAGCGCCTGGGGTGCAGCAAGCGGCAGCTTGGCTTCGGTTATCTCGAGCACGGTAAACCGTTCGCGACGGTGGACGGCCGGCGCGCGGACATCGGCTTCAACGTCAGCCACAGCGGCAGGCACGGGCTGATCGCGATCGCGGAGCACCGCCCGGCCGCAGCCCCGGAGCACGGGCGGGTCGAGCAGCTCGGCGTAGATGTCGAGGAACGCCGGCCGCGGAAGGATCTCGAGGGCATCGGCAGCCTGGTGTTCAGCCCGGCCGAGCGGCGGCTGCTCGCCGCGGCGGCCGATGACAACAGGAGACGGCTGTTCTACCGGCTCTGGAGCCTCAAGGAAGCGCTGATCAAGGCCGTCGGCACGGGCTTTTCGCTCTCTCCCAGGGGCATCGAACTCCCGGCGCCGATGTTGCGCGGCGCCCGGACGGGGGAGTTCCGGTTCTCGGACTCGCCGGCGGAGACCTGGCGGCTCGTCGATCTCGGCGAGCGCCGGTTCGCCGCGGCGCTCGCGTACCGGATGCCCGGCTCACCCGTGTCGGGCTGACCCCGGCTTAAAGCGTTTCGCCGGCGCGGATTACGATGGTCGCTGCAGGGCGGGTGGTCGTGTCGCCGTGCCACGTGTCACGGTCTACGTGTCAGCCTGACATGTGGCATCCTGACACGGTGACGTGACATGCGAGTGAGCCCGCGATCGGTGTTATCCCATGAGTGCAGCAGGTCCTGACGGCGACGGCGGTCTCCGCTACGAGCCGGACGAGCGCGTGCCGCCGGCGCTCGCTCTCGGCCTCGGCGTGCAGATCGCCGTGCTGAGCCTTGCCGCCATCATACTGGTGCCGACGATCGTGATGCGGGCGGCAGGCGCGGGCGAGGCCTACCTGGCCTGGGCGGTCTTCGCCACCGTGGCGATTTGCGGCGCGACGACCATGCTGCAGGCGGTGCGGGCCCGCTGGATCGGCACCGGGCACGTGGTCGTGATGGGCGCCTCGGGGGCGTTCATCGCCGTGTGCATCACCGCCGTCGAGGCCGGCGGCCCGGCACTGCTGGCGACCCTGGTCTTCGTCGCCGCCTTCGTTCCGCTGCTGCTGTCAGCGCGGCTTTCGCTCTTCCAGCGCGTGCTCACCCCGACCGTCTCGGGAACCGTCGTCATGCTGATACCGGTCACGGTCATGCCCGCCGCCTTCGACCTGCTGACCGCCGTGCCCGCCGGCAGTCCCGCATCGGCAGCGCCGCTCAGCGCGCTGGCGGTGATACTGGTCATCCTCGGCATCGCGCTGACGGCGTCGGGCGCGTTGCGCCTCTGGGCGCCGGTCATCGGTGTCGTCGTCGGCTCCGCCGTCGCCGCCTTCTTCGGCCTTTACGACGTTCGCCAGATCGCGGAGGCGCCCTGGTTCGGCATCCCGACCGGGCAGTGGCCGGGATTCGATCTCGATTTCGGGCCGGCCTTCTGGGCGCTGTTGCCGGGATTCCTGCTGGTAGCCGCGATCGCCTCCATACGCACGATCAGCGGCGCGGTCGCCATCCAGCGCGTTTCGTGGCGCAGGGCGAGGGCGGTGGATCTGCGGGCAGTGCAGGGCGCGATCGCCGTGGACGGCGTCGGCAACATCGTCGCCGGTCTTGCGGGCACGACGCCGAACACGGCGTCGACTGTGGGCACGTCCGTCACCGAGCTTACCGGGGTCGGCGCCCGCAGCGTCGGTATCGCGACGGGGGCGGTATTCATCGCGATCGCCTTCCTGCCCAAGGTCCTCGCCGTGGTGCTGGCCATACCGGGTCCCGTGTTCGCGGCCTATCTCGCCGTGTTGCTCGCGATGCTCTTCGTCATCGGCATCAAGATGGTCACGCAGGACGGGATCGACTCCCGAAACGGCCTGATCGTCGGTATCGCGTTCTGGATCGGCGTCGGTTTCCAGACCGACATGGTGTTTTTCGAGCAGGTCTCGCAGTTCGCGGGCGGCCTGCTGCGCAACGGCGTCACGACCGGCGGGATCGCGGTCATCCTGATGACGCTTTTCGTGGAGATGACGAAACCGCGTCGAAGCCGGATCGAGGTGGCGTTCGATCTGTCGGTGCTGCCGGCGATACGGGAGTTCCTTGCCGGGTTCGCGGTTCGAAGCGGCTGGGGCACGGCGATGGCGGAGCGCCTCGACGCCGCCTGCGAGGAGACGCTGCTGACGCTCGCCGCGCAGGAGAGCGAAGAGGAACGCCGCCTGCGCCTGGTGGCCTACCGGGAAGGCAGCGGGGCGGTGCTGGAGTTCGTCGTGGCATCCCGGGACGACAATATCCAGGACCGGCTTGCCCTGCTGCCCGACGAGCCCGGCGCCCTGCCTCCCGAACATGAAGTGTCGCTGCGGCTGTTGCGCCGACTCGCGTCCTCCGTGCACCATCAGCAATATCGCGGGACGGATATCGTGACGGTGCGCGTGGCAGCGCCGGCCGGCGGAGGAAAAACATGACGGATTCGCCGGAAATTCCCGGATTCGGACAGCCGGTGGCGATCGTCGGCATGGCGTGCCGGTTTCCCGGAGCCGACGGCCTTTCCGCCTTCTGGCGCCTGCTCGAAGCCGGCGGCAACGCCGTGCAGGCGGGCCTGCCGGGGTCCGGCGTCGGGCGCGTGGGCGCCCTGTTTCCCGACGATACGGGACAGATCGAGGCCTGCCGCTTCGGCGCGTATCTCGATCTCGAGGTCATTGACCGCTTCGACGCCGCCTTCTTCCGAATCTCGCCCGTCGAAGCGGAATTGCTGGATCCGCAGCAGCGGCTGATTCTCGAGACGAGCTGGCGCGCGCTCGAAGACGCCGGCATCGATCCCGATCTGCTCAAGGACAGCCCGACCGGCGTCTATGCGGGTATCAGCAACAACGACTACCGGGGGCTGATCCTCGAGGCCCGCGAGAACGCGGGGCCGTCGGAGCCGGCCGCGAGTCTCTACGCCGTTACCGGCACGTCGCTGAATACCGCGATCGGCCGGGTCGCCTTCGCTCTCGGGCTCGGGGGGCCGGCGATGGCCGTGGACACGGCCTGCTCGTCATCGCTGGTCGCAACGCATCAGGCGGTCGCGGGCCTGCAGCGCGGCGACGCCGACCTCGCGCTCGCGGGCGGGGTGAACGTCATTCTCTCCGGCCGGCTCCTTGAGTTTCGCGCCAACGCCGGGATGTTGTCGCCGGACGGCCAGTGCAAGACCTTCGATGCGTCGGCCAACGGATATGTCCGGGGCGAGGGCTGCGGCATCCTGGTCCTGAAGCGGCTCGCCGATGCCCAGGCCGACGGCGACCGTATCTGGGGCGTCATCCGGGGCTCGGCGCTGAACCAGGACGGGGCGAGCCAGGGTCTCACGGTGCCGAACGGGGCGGCGCAGGAACGCGTGATCCGGGCGGCGCTCGAGCGTGCCGGAGTCGGCGCGTCGGATATCGATTATCTCGAGGCGCACGGCACCGGCACCGAGGTGGGCGACCCGATCGAGATCAACGCGACGGCGGCGGTCTACGGCGATGGCCGGGATGCCGACCGCCCGCTGCTGATCGGCTCGGTGAAAACCAATATCGGGCATCTCGAATCCGCGGCGGGGGTCGCGGGGCTGATCAAGACCGTGCTCGCAATGAATCGGGGCGTCATCCCGAAGCACCTGCATTTCAGGAACCCGAACCCCGAGATGGACTGGGAACGGTTGCCGCTGCAGGTGACGTCAACGCCGACGCCATGGCCTGCCGACGGAGGCCGTCCGCCGCTGGCGGGTGTGAGCGGGTTCGGATGGTCGGGCACGAACGCCCATGTCGTGCTCGAGGGATATACCGCGCCGGATGGTGCCGCGCCTCGCGTCGATGGGGGCGGCTGGATCGCCGGCGCCGCGCAAGCGGTCGCCGTTGTGCTGCCTGTGTCCGTCGCGGCGCCGCGGCCAGGGGACGCGCTCGCCCCGCAGGCGAGGGACGCGCCTGCCCCGCGCGCGAAGCGCCTGCTGCCGCTCTCGGGCAAGACGGACGCGGCGCTTCGCGACATGGCGGCGCGATACATCGAGTGGCTCGATGAACGCGGGGAGGCGCTCGCGGCCGGGGGCGCGGCGGCCGATGCCCTGCTTGCGGACATGGCCTGGTCGGCCGCCATCGGCCGCAGCCACTTCGGCTGCCGGGCGGGGGTGGTGTTCGCAGACGCCGGGTCGCTGCGCGCGGGCTTGCGGGCGATCGCCGGGATGGACGAACAGGCGGCGTCGCGCAAGGCGGGTACGGTCGCGTTCGTCTACACCGGCCAGGCCAGCCAGTGGCCGGGCATGGGCGCGGCGCTCTACGCCAGCGAGCCGGTGGTGCGCGCGGTCCTCGACCGCTGCGACGCGGTGCTCGCCGAAGAACGCGGCGCCTCGCTGCTCGACGTGATGTTCGGCCGCCCCGGCGCCGCGGGAGATCTGGACGATCCGCAATGGAAGCAGCCGGCGATCTACGCCCTCGAATGCGCTCTCGCGGCACTATGGGCGAGCCTCGGCATCCGGCCGGACGTCGTGCTCGGGCACAGCCTAGGCGAGATCGCGGCAGCGCACACCGCGGGCGTATTCGGTCTCGAGGACGGCTTGCGCGTTGCGGCCAGGCGCGGTGCGCTGGTCGGCGCCCTGCCCGGTGAGGGCGCGATGGCGGCGGTGTTCGCGCCGGCTTCCCGCGTCGCGGAGGCACTCGACGAGCACAATGCGGCTGCGCAGGGCATCGGCCTTTGCATCGCCGCCGACAACGGGGCGCATCAGGTCATCAGCGGACCGGCCGGGGAGATCGCCGCGATCCTCGAGCGTCTGGAGACGGCGGATATCCGCGTCGCGCGGCTGCGCAGGAGTCCCGCCTATCACAGCGCGATGATCGAGCCTGCGATGGACGACCTGGAGACAGCGCTCGGCGAGCTTGCCTTTGCGCCGCCGTCGCTGCCCTTCATCAGCAATCTGGACGGACGGACGGTGGGTTCGGGCGAAGCGCTCGATGCGGCGTACTGGCGCCGGCAGATGCGCGCGCCGGTAGCGTACCGGGCGTGCGTGGAAACGCTGGCGGGGCTCGGCGTGGATGCGGTCGTGGAGGTCGGTCCGCACGCGGTGCTCGGGCCGATGACCACGCTGGCCTGGCCGGACGCGGGAGGGCTTGCCGAGCCCGCGGTGGTATCGAGCCTCAGGCGGCCCGCGACCGGCGAAGAGCCGCCGGCGCCGGGGTCCGGAGGCGGCTTCCTGGAGGCCGTCGCCGGCGTCTACGAAGCCGGACTGCCATTGCGCTTCGACGGGCTCTTCGCCGGCGAGGAACGCCGCCGCATCGAGCTGCCGGGCTATCCCTTCCAGCGCGAGCGCTACTGGGTCGAGGCGCCCAGACGGCGCCGGTCCGGCGCCGGGCATCCCTTGCTGGGCGCGCGGCACGATTCGGCGAGCGGCGAGATCAGTTTCGACACGGAGCTTTATCCCTCCGACCCCGCATGGCTCGGCGACCATCGCGTGTTCAACCGGCTGGTTGCGCCCGGCGCGCTCTACGGCGCCATGGCGGCGTCGGCCTGCACCGCCGACAGCCCCGGCGCGGCGGTCGTCCAGGACTTCCAGATGCGGACCGCGCTCGTTTTCCCGCAGACGAATGGCGCAGATGGAAGCGACGAGGAAGGCCGTCGCCTGCAGGTGCTGCTCGACGACCCGGATGAGGACGCAGCGCGCCGCGTCCGGATCCTGAGCCGCGGCGCGGACGACGCGGACTGGACGCTGCACGCGGAAGGCCGGGTCTCGACGGACGCCGATCCGGGCTCGCCGGCCGCCGGCGCGGCGCTCGATCCGGCACGGCTCAAGGCCGACATGGCCGCGGTGGAGCTTCAGGCCTATTACCGCAGCAAGGCCGAGGTCGGGATCGATCTGGGTCCGTCGTTCCGAACGCTCGAGAAGCTCTGGTCGCGGCCGGGCGAAGCGTTGGCCGAGATCTCCCTTCCGGATGCCGTCGACCGCGGCGGGCTGGATATCCATCCGCTGATGCTCGACGGCTGCTTCCAGGTCATGGCGGCGGCGCGCGCGCAGGACGGCGCCGACGAGCCGGTGACTTATCTGCCCTTCGGTTGGGAGCGGCTCGCCTTGCCGGAGCGCCTGCCGGACCGGCTGCTCTGCCATGTGCGCACGAGAGGGGCAGCGGACGAGGCCGATTCACGGGAGGTGATCAGCGCCGACATCGCTCTCTACGACGTCAACGGCGCCCCGATCGGCACGTTGAGCGGGTACACGGTGAAGCGGGCGACGCGCAGCGCGCTGCTGGCTGCCGTGGAAGGCATCGACGAGCTGCTCTACGAAGTCATCTGGCGCGACTGCCCCCTGCCTCCGGGCATGCCGCCGGCGGACTTCCTGCCGAGCCCGTCGGCTGCGGCGTCCCGCTCGAAGCTCTTTTCGAGTTACCTGGCCGACGAGGGCGTCGAGGTTGCGGACGAGATCGACCTGCAGGGCGAGATGGAGCGCGTGTCGTGGTGTTACGCGCTCTCGGCGCTCGAAACGCTGGGTTGGGAGCGCAGCGCGGGCGCGGTCGTGGATCCGGAAGAGCTGTGCGAGCACCTCGAAGTTCTGCCCGAGCATGCGAACCTGGTGCGCCGGATGCTCGAGATCCTGGCGCGTTCAGGCGTCTTGCAGGCGAAGGATGAGGGCTTCGTCGTAGCGGTCGGAGCCGACGAGCCGCTGCCGGACCGAATGCCGCGCGATTCCGAGGCATTTCTGACCGAGGTGACGGAGCGTTTTCAGCATGCCGTGAACGAGATCGGGCTGTTCCGGCGCTGCGCGGGAGCCCTGCCGAGCGTGCTCCGCGGCAACGAGGACCCGCTGTCGCTGCTGTTCGGCGATACGCAGCCGACGGCCGGCGACCTGTATCGTCTCGCGCCGGTCTGGCGGGCGGCGAACCGGATGATCGCCGAGGTGGTCCGCACGCTCGTCGACGAACTGCCGGACGGGCGGACGCTGCGCGTGCTCGAGGTGGGCGCGGGAATCGGCTCGGCGACCGAATACATCCTGCCCCTGCTGCCGGCCGGACGGTTCGACCTCATGTACACTGACATCTCCGCGGGATTCTTCGCGGAGGCGGAGGCGCGCTTCAGCACGGGCGGCGCTTCGATCGACTACCGCGTGCTCGACATCGAGAAGGACCCGATGGACCAGGGCTTCGAGCCCCACGCTTACGACCTGATCATCGCGGCCAACGTGTTGCACGCCACGCGCCATCTGGACGAGACGCTTGCCCACTGCCGGGATCTGCTCGCGCCATCGGGGCTGCTCGTGGCGCTCGAGAACCAGCGCGGCAGGGGCTGGATGGACCTGATCTTCGGTCAGCTCGACGGGTGGTGGCGTTTCGCCGATCGCTACCGGCCGAACCACGCCCTCGCCGGACCCGACATCTGGAATCGGGCGCTCGCCGACAGCGGCTTCGCGGAATCGGAAGTCCTCGGCGTGGACCGGTCCGAAGCGGCCGGTCTGCCGGACCGCGGCGTCATCGTGGCGCAGGGTCCGGCGAAGATCGACCTGCCCGCGGGCGCGTGGATTCTGGCGGCCGACCGGGGCGGCGTGGCGGCGCACCTTGCGGCGGAACTCGCAGCGAAGAATCAGCGGGTCGTGCTCGCCGTCGGCGGGCCGGACGGGGCAGGGGCGGTGGGCGATGTTTCGGCAGGCGCGGGCGCGGCGGCGGAGCGTGCGACTGACGATCCGGATCGCGCCGCCGATGGCTCGGCGGGCGCGGGCGATGACTCGGACCGCGCGGGCAGGGCTGCGGAGGAGCGGGGCGCGGCGGTGGCCGGCGCAGCCACGATCGTCAAGGCATCGATCGACATGGAGCAGCGCGGGTCCTGGCGATCGCTCGTCGAAGGTCTGCCGCCCGATATGCCCTTCGCGGGCGTCGTGCATCTCGTCGCGCAGGAAGGCCACGGGGCGGACGCGACAACCGCGGAGATGGCCGCGGACGCGAAACGGGCGGCGGCAAGCGCGCTCGCGCTCGTGCAGGGCATCGCGGACGCCGACGCCGCGCCCGAGAAGGGCCTGTGGTTCGTCACCCGGGGCGCGCAGGTGCTCGAACGCGAGCGGACCGGGCAACTGGCCGGCGCTCCCCTGTGGGGCCTGGGCAAGGTGGCGGCGCGGGAAGCGCCCCAACTGCAGGCGCGGATGCTCGATCTCGATCCCGAGGCGGCGGAGCCGCAGGCCGTGCTGGCGAACGAATTGCTGTTCCCGGACTCCGAGAACCACATCGCGCATCGCCGTGAGCGCCGCCAGACAGCCCGGCTGGTTCGGGCGGATTCCGGCGCGCCGCGCCTCGCGCTGCCGGACGACGCGAGCTGGGTGCTGGCGCCGGACGACGGCGGAGCGATCGAGACGCTGCGCGTCCAGCCGCTGGAGGCACGAGCGCTCGAGCCCAACGAGGTGCGCGCCGAGGTCGATGCCTGCGGGCTCAACTTCCTGGACGTGTTCCGGGCCATGGGCCTGGTCGAGGAGGAGGGCTCGCTCGGCGAGGAGTTCTGTGGCCGGATCGTCGAGACCGGTGCGGACGTAACTACCGTGTCGGTCGGCGACCGCGTGGCGGGCTTCGCGTTCGGCACGTTCGGGCCGGAGGTGGTGACCCACGAGGAACTGGTCGCGCCCGCGCCCGCGGGTGTGTCGGCGACGGCGCTCGCCACGATCCCGTCGGTCTTCGTGACCTGCGTGCTGTCCTTCGAGCTTGCCGGGCTCAAGGCCGGGGACCGCGTGCTGATTCACGCGGGCGCCGGCGGCGTCGGGCTCGCGGCCATCCAGCTCGCGCAGGAAGCCGGTGCGGAAGTGTTCGCCACGGCAAGCGCGCGCAAGCAGGCGTATCTGCGCTCGCTCGGCGTCGAGCACGTGTTCGACAGCCGCACGACAGGGTTCGGCCGGGAAATTCTCGACGTGACGGACGGCGCCGGCGTCGACGTGGTGCTCAACAGCCTGACGGGCGAGGGCTTTATCGACGCGAGCCTCGCCTGCCTCGCGCAGGACGGCCGCTTCGTTGAGCTCGCACGGCGCGACATCCTGACTGAGGACGAGATGGCGGCGGTGCGGCCGGACGTCGCCTATTCGATCCTCGATCTCTACAACCTCAAGGTGCAGGACCCGGCGCGGCCGGGCGCCGCCCTGAAACAGGTACTGGCGCGCATCGCGGCGGGCGGGCTCGCACCGCTCATGCATACCCGATGGCCGTTCGCCGAGACGAGCGCTGCGATGGGCTACATGCGCGCGGCGCGGCACATCGGCAAGATCGTGCTGACGATGCCTGCCCTCAGGGCGGGACGGCTGCGGCAGGACGGAACCTACCTCGTGACCGGCGGCATGGGCGGCATCGGCTGCGCGCTCGCCGAATGGCTTGCCGAGCGCGGCGCGGGCACGGTGGTGCTGAACGGCCGCAGGCCGCCGGACGCCGCGGCGGAGAGAGCGATCGAGGCGCTGCGCGCCCGCGGATTCAACATCGAGGTCGAGATCGCGGACGTGACGGACGCGGCTGCGCTCGACGCGATGCTCGAGCGGATGGACGGGACGCTGCCGCCGCTTGCGGGCGTGATCCACAGCGTCGGCGTGCTGGCGGATGCCGCCCTCGGCAACCAGAGCTGGGAAGGCTTCGAGACCGTGCTGTGGCCGAAGATGCTCGGCGCCTGGCACCTGCACCGGGCGACGGCGGAACGCGACCTCGACATGTTCGTGCTGTTCTCGAGCGTCGCCGGCGTTCTGGGCAATCCGGGCCAGGCCAACCACGCGGCGGCCAACGCCTTTCTCGATCAGCTCGCCGCCCACCGGCGCGCGCTGGGTCTCCCGGCGCAGGCCATCGCCTGGGGAGCGTGGTCGGGGCTCGGCGAGGCGGAGGAGCAACGGGAACGGATCGCCGAACGGCGCGAAGCGTCCGGCACCGGCTGGTTCACGCCGGAGCAGGGTTTCAAGGCGCTGGAGCGCCTGCTGCACCAGGACGCGGCGGGCGCCGCGATGGCGGTCGTGGACTGGCCCGTGTTCGGGGAGACCCTCGACGGCCGTCCGTCCCTGCTCGAGGACCTGCTCGCGGTCGACGCGGACGACGACGATTCGTCCTCGTCGGAGGACCTGCTCGAACGACTCGCCTCGACGCCCGCGGCGGGGCGCGAGGACCTGCTCGTTGCCTTCCTGCAGGGCGAGGTGCAGGCCGTGCTGAGGCTGCCCTCGGCGCCGGCGTCCGCGGTCGGATTCTTCGACCTCGGGATGGACTCCCTGATGGCGGTCGAACTGCGCAACCGCCTGAATCGAGCTTTCTCCGATAGCTACGTGGCGCCGAATACGCTCGTATTCGATTTCCCGACCATCGCGGACCTCGCCAGCCACCTCGTCGATGTGCTCGGCGACCCCGCGCCGGTTCCCGAGGCTGTGGCCGATACGGCCTCCGAAGCAGCGCCGGAGCCGAGCGCCGAGCCGGGCGCGCAGCCTCCGCCCGGCAGCGACAGGGACGGAATCGCGATCGTCGGCATGGCCTGCCGTTTTCCGGGTGCGCCGGATATCGCGACCTTCTGGCGCCGGCTCGAGGCCGGCCACGACGCGGTGACGAATGCACGGCAGGACAAGGCATCCTGGGCCGGCGTTGCGGGCGACCCCGCGAGCGGCGACGGCGCCTGGGCGCGCGGCGGCTTCGTCGACGGGATCGATTGCTTCGATGCGCGATTCTTCGGCATGACACCGATCGGCGCGCGCATGATGGATCCGCAGCAGCGCATGCTTCTGGAGACGACCTGGCGGGCGCTCGAAGACGCAGGCATCGATCCGGAGACCCTGAAGGGCAGCCGCACCGGCGTCTACGCGGGCATCGCGGCCAGCGAATACCGCGACCTGATGATGATGGCCGGCGGCGAGAGCCTCAACTATCTCGGCACCGCCGGCAGCATGGCGGTCGGCGGCATCGCCTACAAACTCGGGCTCACGGGGCCCGCGATGCCGGTGCTGCTCAACTGCGCCGCCTCGCTGGTCACCGTGCAACAGGCAGTCGCGGGCCTGCGCGACGGCGAGGTGGACCTGGCCCTGGTCGGCGGCGTGAACGCGATCCTCTCGCCCGGGCTCACGAGGGAGATGGCGGCGCTCGGCATGTTGTCGAAGGAGGGGCGTTGCAAGACCTTCGACGCCGCGGCGGACGGTTTCGTGCGCAGCGAGGGCTGCGGGATGGTGGTCCTGAAGCGCCTGGCGGAGGCGGAAGCCGACGGTGACCGCATCTGGGCGGTGATCCGGGGCGCGGCGGTGAACCAGAACGGGGCGACGGCAGGGCCGACGGTGCCCAACGGCCCGGCGCAGGAGCGGGTGATCGAGGAGGCGCTGGCGCAGGCGGGGCTTGAGCCGTCGGACGTCGATTACCTCGAGGCGCACGGGGCCGGATCCGAGCTCGGCGACCCGATCGAGGTGCAGGCCGCGGGCGCGGTCTACGGCAGGGGGCGCGGCAGCGGCCGGCCGCTGCTGATCGGTTCGGTCAAGACCAATATCGGCCATCTCGAATCCGCGGCGGGGGTTGCCGCGCTGATCAAGGTCGTCCTGGCCATGCGCCGCGGTCTGATCCCGAAGCACCTGCATTTCGAGGATCCGAACCCGCACCTGGATTGGGATCGCCTGCCGGTGCGCGTGGTGTCCGAAGCGATGGTTTGGCCCGCTGCGCCGGATCGGCCGCCGCGGGCCGGAGTCAGCGCCTTCGGGATTTCGGGCACGAACGCGCATGTCGTCGTCGAGGGCTACGGTACGCCGAACGACGCCTCTCCCGATCCGGACGGCGCACCCCGGCCCGTCGCCGTCCCGCTGCCGGGCGCCGTCGAGGCGCTGCCGCAGGCGGACGATGCCGGCGGCGGGCTAGCCGCGCGCGAAACGCGGCTTCTGCCGCTCTCCGGCAAGTCCGGCGCATCGCTTCGGAAGCTCGCGCAGCGGTATCTCGAATGGCTCGACGAACGCGAATCGGCACTGGCGTCGGACGGCGCCGCCTCCGGGTCCGTGCTCGCCGACATGGCGTGGACCGCCGGCGTCGGGCGAAGTCACTTCGACCATCGCGCGGCCGTGGTCTTCGGGGACAGCGAGTCGCTGCGCGAGCGTCTGCGTACTCTCGCGGAAGCGGACGAACGATCGCAGTCGGGGACGCCGAGAAAGGTCGCTTTCGTCTATACCGGTCACGGCAGCGGCTGGGCCGGCATGGCTGCCGCACTCTACGCGAGCGAGCCGGTAGCGCGGGCGGTTCTCGACCGCTGCGAAGAAGTGTTCGGCGAGGTGCGCGCCGCTTCGCTGCTCGACGTGATGTTCGGTCGTTCCGGCGCCGCGGGGGACCTGAGCGATCCGCAGTGGGAGCGGCCGGCGGTCTACGCGTTCGAATGTGCGCTCACGGCGCTGTGGGCCGCTGTCGGCGTCGTGCCGGGCGTGGCGCTCGGACAGGGCGTCGGGGGACTTGCGGCCGCGCAGGCGGCCGGAGCGTTGAGCCTCGAGGATGGCTTGCGGCAGGCAGCGGCACTGGACGATCCCGGCGCGTTACTGGAGGCGGTTGAAATGGGCGCGCCGTCGCTGACTCTCGTCGATGCCGTTTCCGGCCGTGTGGTCGCGCCCGATGAAGCCCCGGACATGGCGCAATGGCTGCAGCACGTTGCGACGGGGCCGGAAGCGCTGGAGCGCTGCGTCCCGACGCTGGAGGCCGCGGGTGTCGATGTGGTGATCGATCTCGCCCCGGACCGCGACTTCGTGGAAGCCGTTGCCGGCGCCTACGAGGCGGGGCTCGCCCTGTCCTTCGCGGGACTCTTCGCGGGCGAGACGCGCCGCCGGACAGCGCTGCCCGACTATCCCTTCGAACGCCGGCGCCACTGGATCGCGACCCGGGAGCGGCAGGCCGGGAGTCCCTCCTAGGACGGTTGCCCGCCGTTCACAAAATCGCGCACCGCCGCGGCGCATTCCTCCGGCTGTTCGAGCTGGAGGAAGTGCGTCGCCTCGGGAATGAAGTCGTAATCCACCTTCATGAGATAGCTCAGGTCGAAGGTCGGCAGGTACGAATACGGAAGGGTCGGATCCGCTCCGACGATCTTGACGGGACAGGAGACCAGATCGAGGTCGACGAGTTCGAAGAAGCATCGCGCATAGTCCATGAGCTGCGCTTCATACTCGCGCGGGCAGCGCAGCTCGAACCCGTCCCCATCCGCCGTCGGCCGAAGGGTGGTCTCGGCCATGAGTTCCCGGACACCGGGAACGACGCGCGTGAACGACGGTATGTAGCGAAGAAAGTCGGCAAACTCCTCTCTCGTCCTGAAGCGATGCCCCCGATTGCGAATCCTTGCGGCCGCCTGTTCGGCGGCGTTGTGAAGCTCGATCTGATTCTTGCCGGGCTTGCATAGCGGCGGATCGAACAGGACGAGGCCCGAGTAGGGGTTGCTGAACGACAGCAGGGGGATGATCGAAGAAACGGAATGAAAGACGCCGACTGTCGGCTTGGACCCGTAGACACCGTCGATCGTCTCGAAAACGAGGTCGTGGTCGCGAATCAGGGTCGGAATATTGTGTTCTTTCTGCCGATCGACGCTGTTCCAGCCATGGTTTCTGAGGTCGTAGACGATCAGTTCGTGGTCGTCGGCGAGCAACGACCAGAACGGGTAATAGAGATCGATCGCGAGTCCGTTGCCGTGGCTCAGAACCAGCCGCGGGCCGGACGCATTGCCGTGCTGCCGCACGGTGGTCACGGTGTGCTCGTCCAGACGTACGTCACATACCGAGACTGGCTCGGGAATCTCCCACACGGCTTGCGTTGTCATGACGAAAAAGCCGGCTTCCCCTGACGTCTGCCTGGAACAGGGAACGGGTTTCGGCGGCAGCGGCCCCTGTGCCGCGCCGGGAACCCGACCGCCCCCGATACGGAGGCGGCCGATTCAGTTTACTCGCTGTCTGGAGCCGTCGGTCAAATGTCTCCGACCGACCGGGAGAATTCAGCCCTGGGCGTCGATATAGGCGACAAGATCTCTCAAGGTCTTGAACTGCAGGCAGTCCTCGGGCTGCAGCGAGAGGCTGAACACGTTGTTCACCTCCTTGAAGAACGCGACCGCATCCACCGAGGAGACCCCGGAGTCGCCCAACTGGGCGTCGAAATCGGGATCGCGGCCGAGATCGAGATGCTCGTCGATGAGCTGTGTGAGACGATCTTGCGTTGACGACATGGAACCTTCTCCTTATGAGCAAATGCCCCCAAAAACCGTGGGGGCGACTATAGTGCAGCGACCTGAAAGTCGCAAGATCGCTCGCCGCGCGAACCGTCGCTTCAACGCCGTTCGGGTACAATGGCAAGGCAAAGAGCCACGGAGTCCGGATGCCGCTCCTGGTACAAGAAAGACCCGCCAGGACACTGATCAGAATCGCGCAGGGTACGATCCCGACGGCGCTGAGCGCCCGTCGGGGCATCGCCGCCGGTATGGGCAGGCGCCTGCTCCTGTGCGGTCTCGCGGCGGCTCTGGCGATTTCCGGCGTCTTCGGCCTGCCGGCGGCGAACGCTCAGGATCGGGCCCCCGCGCTTGCGGGCGTCTGGAGCACGACCGTGACCGCCCTCGAACACCCCGGGTGGACGCTCGAGGAACTCTTCCAGTGCACCTGCACGCCGGAGACCTACGAGCGGATCGCCGAACTTCTGAACGATCCGGCCAGCGACGAGCTTTCCGCCACCGAGATCCTGCGGGAGATCGGCGCGCACAACCGGCAGAGCATCGCAGAACGCTTTACGGAGGCCGCGAGAGACTACGCGGCGGCCTTCGACCATCGGGACGATCCGGCGATCCAGTGCGAGCCGTTCGGGGCGTTCCGAAGCCTGCTGCACGCCGACCCCATCGAGTTCGAGCAGCAGGCGGACCGCGTCATCATTCGCGGCGAGGACATGGCCTCGGACCGCACGATCTTCATCGACGGACGCGACCACCCCGCCGAGCTGCAACCGAGCCCGATGGGGCACTCGATCGGCCGCTACGAAGGGTCGACGCTCGTCGTCGAGACGGTTGGCGTCAGCGCGGCGATCGCCGAGGACTCGCTCAACATCCATAACAGCGACGCAGCCACGAGCGTCGAGCGTTACACGGTCAGCGAGGACGGCAGCAGGCTGCACATGACGTTCACGCTCGAGGACCCGGTCATGTTCCGCGAGCCGCTGACGCTCAGGAGCACCCGGCTCTTCACGCCCGAGGTGCCCTTGCAGGACCTGCCCTGCGAGGCGATTTCGGGGCAACTGTGAGCGGCGGGACGTGAATGGCGGGGCATGAAGCGCGAGCATGCGCACAGGTCGCCAGGGACGATCTCGCCGTGGCGATGCCGGATGTGCAGAGACAAGATATAAATTTTTGATTTAATTGCTATCTGTGGGGGCTTTCATGAAAGGCGCAATACTCCTGGCGGCCGGTCTGCTCGCGACGGCGCCCGTCGCCGCGCACCACAACGCGTCGGCCCACTACCGGATCGGCGAGAGCATGACGATCTCCGGCGTCGTGACGGAGTTCCGCGCCGTGAACCCGCATGCGCGGGTCTACTTCGAAGCCGTCAATACCGAAGGCGAGACCGAGGCCTGGATGGCCGAAGGCGACAGCTTCATCAACTTGCGGCGCGTCGGCTGGACGATCGACCAGCTCAAGCCCGGCGACCGCATCGAGATCGTCGGGCATCCGTCGCGGGACGGCTCGAACCTCGTCGAGTGGACGTCGATCGTGGTCGATGAGGGTGCGGAGCTTGGCGGCGGTAACGGCCAGGTCGAGGAGCGCAGGCGCTACCTCGAACGGCGGTTGGCTGCATATCGCGCCGAGCGCGGCCGGTCGACGCAGTAATCCGCGGATTGGTGTCCGGAGTCCGGCGATCGGTGTTCGGCGACGGGTAGTCGGCGCAATGATCCGGCGTTCGGTGTTCGGCATTCGGTGCGCAATGATCGGCGTTCGGTGTTCGGCGCAATGATGGAGCGTCCGACGTCCAGGGTTCGGCGCAGGCTGCGGCAGCGCACTCCTGGCGCGGTCCGCCGAACCGCAAGTGCGAAGGGAGAATGACGATGAGCGAATTCCGGCGGCGTATCGGCCAGAAGACAATGGGCGGCCTCGCGGCAGCGATGTGGCTGGGTGCGCTCGCGTCCTGGACACTGCCCGTCGCCGCGCACCATTCCTTCCCGGCGCTGCTGACGGAGGATGGCGAAGAGGTCATCGAGGTGCTCGAAGGCACGGTCAGGGTGTTCCGCATCCTCAACCCGCACGGCGCGATGATCGTCGACGTGCCGGACGAGACCGGCGAAGCCGACGGCTGGCTCATCGAACTGAGTCCCGCCTCGCAACTCGCGCGCGAGGGCTGGAGCGACGAGATGCTCGATCCCGGCGACTCGGTCAGCGTTGCGATCTACCGGTCCCGCACGCCCGGCCGCGCGCGGATTCGGGCCCTGCTCATGCACGGCAAGGGCGAGGGCGGCGCCGATCGACTGCTCGTCTCCTACGGCATCCGCGGCGATACGCCCGTCATGCGCCGGCTGCGCGAACGAGTGCCCACCTGCGGCATCATCGACCAGAGCTTTGAGAGAACGGAGTGCTTCAGGATCGACGCCGAAGCGGCGCGCGCACTCGCGGAGGAGTTCCCGGGGCCGATGGGCTACGTGATGCCCATCGAGCCGGAGACGACCCGCTGAACGGCACGAGCGACGGAGCCGCCACAGGCATCGCGAAGTGAGCGTTGCGGGCATCGCGACAAGGCGCCGGGCGGGACGGGCCGCGGGGACGGGCAGCAGGCGGAACGAGACGCACCGATGGGACGGGGCAGGAGAGTTTTCGATGAGAGCGCTGACAATTTTCGCAGCCGTCGCCGGCACGATGTTTCATGCGTCGGCCGGCGCCCAGCAGGACGAAGGCGTGCCGCCGGATTTGTCGGGAATCTACGAAGCCGCGCCCTTCATCGGCGTGCCGGAGGTTTCCCAACCCGATCCCTACCCATACACGGCGGCAGGCCAGCGCGCCTTCGATGCCTATGGCACGCTCGAGTTCGCCCCGCGCGCACTTGACGACTGCGCGCCGGACACCATGCCGGGCGTGCTGTGGTCGGCCAACCCCATGCAGATCAGCGAAGCCGACGGCATGATCGTGCTGCACTTCGAGCGCGCCAACATCGTGCGTTCGATCCCGCTCGGCGGCGCCCTGCCGGCGGACGCCGAGCCGAACGGACTCGGGCACTCGGTCGCGCGCTGGGACGGCGATGTGCTGACGATCGAAACCGCATACCTGTCGGGCGGCTATCTGTTCAACAACCGCGGGTACCCGCTGAGCGCCGAAGGCCGCATCACCGAGCGCTGGTGGCGCGAGCCCGGCGAGCTCGATCTCACGCTCGAAGTGACCGTCGACGACCCGGTGAACTACACCGAGACGTTCACGCTCGCCCGGCCCTGGATCTGGGCGCCGCACGAGGAGATCCGGCCCTGGGTCTGCATCGACCTCGGGTCCGGCGACGAGGCGCCCGACATCGACGAACTCGCACGCCAGCTCGAGGCGCTGTAGCGGCGTACTACTCGGGCATCCGCTCCACGATCTCGAAGTGGACGCCGCCTGGCCCCTCGAAGAAGAGCAGGTCCGAACCCGGCGGATTCGGGCGGATCAGGTAGGGCGGGTAACCGGTCGCCTCGATTCGCGCGGCGAAGTCGGTCAACGCTTCGGACACGCGAAAGCCGATGTGATCGAGCGAGCGGCCGCGGCTCGGCGCTCTCTCGCCCGCGGCGACCTCGCTGATCTGCACCCACAGATTGTCGTAAAGGATGCAGTGGAAGTTGTCGCCGCCCTGTTCGGGCACGAATTCGCCGCCGAAGATTTCCAGGAACCAGTCGCGCACGCCGTCCTTGTCGTCGACGAAGAGATGCACGTGGTTGATCCGGGGTTGTTCGGGATCCTGCATGAGCTCGATTCGCGCGCCCCAGGGATCCTCGATGAAGGCGATCATCGGTGCGGTGATTCCCGGGCGCGGTTCCTCGTCGATGCGCGCGCCGAGCTGCCTGGCCCGTTCGACCGCGGCGTCGAGGTCGTCGACGCCGAAGCCGAAATGGTCAATCGCGGTTTCGCGGCTCGGGCCGGCGTTGCCCTCGTTCGGCATCGTGCCGACGAAGCCGTTTGACTGCACGACGAAGAACCCGGGTCCGCCCGGCCTGACCTCGCCGCCGATGAGTTCCCCGTACCAGTTGGCCGCGGCTTCGACGTCCGGTACCCGGATGTGTACATGGGTGAAGGTGCTCTGCGCGAGCACAAGGCCCGGGACCGTCAACAGAGCGGTCAAGACAGCCGGAAGGCGGAATCGGTTTTTCATGGAAGCCTCCTGTTTCTCCTGCCGTGAGTCATCCCGGTCCGCCGTCACGCCGCCGGTTCGCACGGCCGCGGCATCCAGTTCGAGGCGTCGGGCTCGCGCCGGAAATGGCTGCTCGTGATGAAGGGCTGGTTCAGGTAGCGGGGGTCCTCGACGACCGTGAGCACCGTGAGCCAGTCCGCGCCGTAAGCGCTGATGACGTCGAAATGCTCGGTGACGACGGCGTCCTCGCTGTAGGGCACGCCGTTCCTGCGCAGGTAACCCGCGCGCAGGTTGGTCGTGACGACCCGCAGCGCACCCGGAGTCGGCGGCGACGTCTGCAGGCTCACGCCGAGTCCGCCGGGCTGCAGGATCGCCCACCATTCCGCGCTGGAGCGTCCCTGCCAGCTACGCTCTTCGGCTGTCTCGCCGGAAGCGTCGAAATCGAGGTGGCGCGTCTGGAGTCCGGCGTCAGTCTCGATGACGAGCGTCGCGTCGTCCTGCCACGCGATCCGCAGGCGGCCAGGCACGCGCATGATCGCGGCGGCGCCGAACGCCTTGCAGCCGTCGTTCCCGAGCATCGCGGGATCCCACTGGTCGGCGACGCTGCGTCCTTCGCCGCTGAGCGGCACGCTCGAATAGTCGCCCTTGCCCGGCAGTACCATGCGCCAGCGCCAGTCCTCGGTCACGACCGATACCCAGTAGCCCGTGAGGTCGAACGGCGCCTGCTCGCGCGGTGTGCGGTCCGCGCGCGATGCGGGCCCCTGCGCGGCGATACCGGCCGCGACCAGCGCGAGCGCAACGACGGCCGTGAGCTTGCGCGCCGTCACGAGGCTTCTCCGGCAAGTTCGCGGTCGGCGGCCTTGACGAACATTCCGCCAGGCCACGCGCCGATCCCGGGCTTGCGCGCTGTCACGGCGTTTCTCCGGCGAGTTCGCGGTACGCGGTCTCGACGAACATCGCGGTGGTCCATTCGCCCGTCGTTGCCCCGTAGCGGCCGTCGAAATCGGCCGTCGGCCGGGCGGCGAGGACCTGCTCCAGCGACATCCCGCGCTCGATCATCGCTGCGATGCGGTCGTGCACGATCACGACCATGTTGCGGTACTCGACGACATCGGCCTCGTCGCCGATCCGGCCATGGCCGGGAACGACGAGCGTGCCGCCTTCCTGCCAGTCCGCAGGGATCGTCAGATCGATGATGCTGTTGAGTCCGGCGATGACGCCGCCGAGGCTCCCGCCGTTGTCGACGTCGATGAGCGGATAACGTGCCGGCGTATAGAGATCGCCCGTGACGACGACATCGGAGCGCCGGAAGTGGACGGCCACGTCGCCGTTGGTGTGTGCGGCCCGGTGATGCGACAGCACGATCGCTTCGCCGTTCGCGAAGAGTTCCTTCCTGTCGCCGAAGAAAGTATCGGTCGGCCAGGCGGCGACAGGCATGGGCGGTTGCTCGCCGGTCGGCGCGCTGAGCGCAAAAAGCACCTCTTCGTGCGCGAATACGGCCGCAGGCAGTCCTGCCTCGACACGTCCGCCCCCAAGCCGCGCGCCGGCCGCCGCAAGCGCCTCGTTGCCGCCGATGTGCTCGGCATGCACGTGCGTGTTGACGATGTAGCGGATCGGGCGGCCGCTGAGCCCGGCGAGGGCCGCGAGCACGCCGTCGCTGCGGGAGCCGTCGCCGGAGTCGACAAGCACGATGCCGTCATCGCCCAACTGCACCGCGATGTTCCCGCCTGCGCCCGCGAGCAGATAAACGTTGCCCTGCACGGGCAACACCTCGATCCTGCCGCCGGCGTCGCGGCCGGGGATCCGCACGACTGGATCGGACGCCGGTTCCCCCCGGTCCGCCGCTTCACCGCGCGCGAGCTTGAGCATGAACTCGGGATAGGTCGTCTCGGCGCCGCCGCGCGCGCCCTCGGCCGGGATTCCCGTAACTTCGAGGAACTCCTCGATGTGCGCACGCTGGTCCGGCAGATAGTGCGGCACGTAGTGTCTCGGCCGTCCCGGCAACTCGTCGCCGGTCTCGGCGGGCGAGCAGATGCCCCAGGCGTTGGCGTTTGCGGTCGGGCTTGCGACGAAGTTCGACGTGCGAATGAACGGCTCGTCGAGGAACACGGGGTCGTCGACGAAGCTCACGAGCTGCAGGTGCTCGCCGTAGCGGGTGAAGAACTCGGTCATCGTTGCGAGATCGCTCGTCGGGGCGCCGTTGCGCTGCAGCCAGCCCGTCTTGATGTGGGTCGTGGCGACGACGAGCGTGTTGCGTTCCCAGCGGCCCGTCGAGAAGCCCGCCCAGGAGTGCGGCGCGAGTTCGGACGGATGGGGCCTGCCGTCCATCCAGATCGTGCGCGGCCGGCCGTAGCTGCCGGCGAGCCGGTAGGCGATGAGATCGCCGGAGCGCTCGTCGACGATCTTCGAGAAGCGGATCGTTGCGGGTCCGCGCAGTGCGTAAGTCACGACATGCGGGATGCACTGCCATTCGGGGATGGAGCGCATCGCCTCGTCCCAGGTCGCCGCCCGGAGGAATCCCGCCGGGTTCAGCGGCAGACCCGTGTAGTCGCCGAGCCGCATGCCGCCGCGGTGCGGAAGATCCTCGTGAAAGATCGCGCCCCATTCGCCCGAGACGTCGACCTGGGCGGCGGCGGATCCGACAAGGGCGAGGCTTGCCGCGCAGATCAGTGTGGCGAGTCGGGAACGGCCACCGGAGCGCCCGTGCCTTGGGCAAGCGCGGCGCCTGGTGCGCTGGCGGGCAAGTCCTGCAGCAGTCGTCTGCCGCAAGCGACTACTCCCGGCCGGCCTCGGCCAGCATGACAAGCGACGGCAGCAGGAACAGTATGAAGAGCCCGGAGAAAACGAGTCCGCCGAGCATGCTGACCACGAACGGCACGAGGAACAGCAGCGCCTCGCTGCGTTCGTAGAGAAGCGGAGCCAGCGCCAGGACAGTGGTGAGGCTCGTCAGGAAGACCGCCCGGAATCGGCTGCGGGTCGCCGCGGATGCTGCCGCGATCGCCGGGAGCATCTCGTTCTCGCGGCGCATCGTGTTGTAGCGATCCATGAGCACGAGCGCGTCGTTGACGATGACGCCGCCGACGCCGATGACGCCCATCAGGGACAAGGCGCCGAAGTCCCACCCCAGTATCCAGTGACCGATGACGGAACCTGAGAACGCGATCGGAATTCCGAGGACCGCGATCAGGGGCTTCCAGTAGCTGCGCAAGAATGCCGCGATGAGGACGTAAATCCCGATCAACAGCAGCGGAACCAGCACGGCCAGCGTTGCGATCAGCGTCGCTTCTTCGCGTATGCTGCCGTCAGCTTCGATCGTGAGATCGGGGAATCTCTCGAGCAGGCCGGGAACGATGTTCGCGTTGATCGCCCGCCTCGCCTGCAGCGGCGTCACCGCCAGCGAGTCGGCACTGGCGCTCACGCGGGCGGTCTGTTGGCCGTCGATGCGGGTCAGTGTCGACAGTTCGCGCTGCTCGATCAGGTTCGCCACGGTCGCGAGCGGGACCTCGCCACCGGATGTTCCGGCTTCGCGGCCCGGACGGTGGATACGCTCGCCGGCGAGTTCTGCGAGACTGCGGCGCTCTTCCGCCGGGTATCGCACCACGACCCTGACTTCATCCTGGCCGCGCTGAATGCGCTGGACCTCCGCCCCGTAAAGGGTTGCGCGCAACTGTGCGCCGATCACCGCCGGCGAGAGTCCGGCCGCCACTCCCGCGGGAGTGAGTTCGACTTCCAGGTGTCGTTTGCCGAGCGTCAGGCTGTCGCTGATTCCGTAGACACCCGGTATCGCGGCCATACCGGCCGTCAGTTCGCGTGTGGCCTCTTCGAGCGCGTCGCTGTCGTCGTGCTTGAGGGCGTATGCGATTCCGGGCGCAGCCCGGGTGCGCGTGGAGAAATACACGACCTCCTCGAGGTACGCGACATCGCCGACGTTCTCCCGCCATTGCCGCTGAACGTCCGGAATGGAGGCGCGACGCGTCGGAGTGTCGTTGAGGTGGACCACGACTGACGCCAGGTGGCTTCGGTTCGGCAACAGCGAGCGCGTCGCAGGCACGAGGCGGTTGCCGGCCATGAGGCTGATCGATTCCACCGTTGTCCCGTCGAATTGATCGTTGAGGGCTTGAGCGGCGGAGACGAATCGTTCGGCCGTGGCAAGGGTGACCTCGAATGGCGATCCCACCGGCAGGGTCAGGTCCGCCTGAATGTCGTCGGCGACGTTGGTCATCGTATCGAAGTAGATGACCCTGACCGCGTCGATACGGATCAGCGCCAGGGCGAGGACCACAAGCAGCACACCGCAAACGGGCGCGAACCAGACGCGGCGAATCGACCACGAGACCGCGGGAACGACGATCCTGTCGCGAAACGTGAGCAGCCGGTCTCGCGCGCGCGCCTGGATGGTGCTCAGCGGAGGGAGGCTCCACGGTTTTTCATGTGCGAGATGCGCGGGCAGGACGAAGAAGGCTTCGACCAGGGACACAATCAGTACGAACAACGCCACGTACGCGAAGACATTGACGATCTGGATTCTTGGCGACGTGATAAAGAAAAACGGCGTGAAGGCGAGAATCGTCGTGACTGCGCCGATGGTTATGGGGCCGACCATGGCCCTTGCGCCGGAAACGGCAGCCTCGAGCGGGCCCTTGCCGCCCTCGCGTTCCGCCGCGATGCTCTCGCCGACGACCACGGCATCGTCGACCACGATGCCCACCATGAGGAAGAACGCGAAGATCGTGCCGAGGTTCAACGTCAGGTTCGCAGGCCCGAAGAACATCAGCGAGCCGATGAAGGACAAGGGAATGCCCACCGTGACCCAGGTGGCCACGCGCAGGTCGAAGAACAGCAGCAGGCACAGCAGGACCAGCACCGTACCGATGACGGCGTTGCGAACGATGAGCGATATCCTGTCGACGGCTTCGTTGCCGCGATCGTTCCACAGGCTGATGGCGATGCCGTCCGGGGGGCGCATACCGGAGAGCCAGCTTCTTATTTCCTCGCCCATCGTGACGATCGACTGTTGCCCGGTTGCGTCGACGCGAACCAGCACGGCGGGGTCTCCATCGACTCGCGTGACGATGTCCTCGTCGACGAATCCGTCGCGAATCTCCGCCACGTCGCCGAGCGTCACGATGGTCCCGCCGAGCCCGGTGATGAGCGGGATGTCCTCGAATTCGTCGCCGAACTGCCGCTTGGAAACCGTGTGCAGCACCAGTCCGCCGGCGCCCGTGCGCAGTTCGCCGAACGTGAGATTCAGCGAGGCTCGCCGCACCGCTTCGCTTATCAGGTTGATCGACAGCGCATTGCGGCGCAGATCTTCTTCGCTGACCTCGATCGTGATTTCGCGATCTCGCGTGCCGAGCAGCGAAACCTGGGAAACGGACGGCAACTCCAGCAACCCTTCGCGAATCTCCTCGGCCGCCGACCGAATCTCGTTCTCGGTCGCCGTCGGCGACGAAACGGCGAGTGTCAGGACCTCGATCTCGACCCGGTCGAATTCGATTTCAGGCCGCTCGGCCGTGACCGGCGGAAAGTTCTCGATCTGGTTCACGGCGTTCTGGACATCGTCGAGAACGTCGCTGGCGTTGGCGAAGGTAGCGACTTCGACGCGCACCCGCGCCAGACCCTCGTTGGCGGTAGCCTCGACCCGCGCCACGCCCGGCAGCCCGATGACGCTGTTCTCGATCCGGCGAACGATGTCTTCCTCGATCTCGCGCGGCGACGTTCCGGGGGCCCTGACGCTCACCATGACTCCGCGCAGATCGAGTTCGGGAAAACTCTGGATGGGTAGATTGGCGCCCGCGAGCAGGCCGCCGACGATGAGGAAGGCCAACAGCAGGTTGGCCGCGATCGGATTTCCGGCGAAGTAGGCTATCGGCCCCTTTTGCACAGCAGCTCCCGGTATTGCGAACGGCGGGCGCTTACTGGCCGACGATGTCGACCGCCAGACCCTCTGCGGCGCCCGGCAGAGTTCCGACGACGATGCCCTGGCCGGCATCGAAGCTCTCGACCACCAGGCCCTCGCTCGTGCGCCCGATCGCCCGCGGCGTGACGAGGCTCAGGGCGCCGTCGTTGACGACCCAGACCGTATCGCGCTGCTGCAGGACGGCGTCCGGCAGCGTGTAGACGTTCTCGAACGCCGGCCCGTCGATCTCGATCTCGACGAAGCTGCCCGGCGGGGGCAGCGCGGCCGTCGTCTCGTCCGTTGCGAAGCGCAGAAATATCGATGCGAGACGCGTCTGCGGCGCGACGACGGATGAGACGCGCACGACTTCCGCCGCGTAGGTCTCCGAATCCGCCTGGATGCGGGCGGTACGTCCGACCGCTGGCCCGAGGTAGTCGAGATCCTGCGTGCTGATCGGGGCATCGACCTCGAGCCCGTCGCTTCGATAGACGATGCCCATGGTCGCCGCTGGACCTGCGTATTCGATCGATCCGACGAGTTCGCCGACTTCGATGTCCGAATTGACGACCTGGACTTCAAAAGGATACGAGATTTCCGTTCGGCCGAGTTCAAGCTGCGCGAGCGCAAGTTCCGCCTGCGCGGCGTCCAGTGCCGCGCCGCCGGCCGGCGCGGCCAGTCTCACCCCGGCTTCGGCGGCTTGCACGCGCAGTTCATACTCGCTCGGGTCGATCCTGACCAACGGTTCGTTCGCCGGGATCGTTCCGCCGTTTCGAAACTGCGGCGAAACGAAGACGACGCGGCCTTCGACCTCCGACATGACGGTGATGCGGGCATCGGTCCTGACGCTGCCGGTCAGTTCCACCGTGAGCGACTGCGCCGTCACGGACGGCTGCAGCACGGTGACCAGCGCGTTTCCGGCCTCGTTCGGCGCGATTACACCGACGCTGAGTTCCTCGCGGTCGGGCGCGCGTGCGAGGTAGAGCGCGATTACGATGACGACCGCGATCAGCGCCGCCTGCGCGTAGCCTGTCCAGTTCGCCCGGTCGTCGCGGTTTCCGGTATCGCCCGATTCGTTTGCCACTTCGATTCTTCTTGATATTTCGGGAAGTGTCGAATGGTAAGCCGTTTTCGCCGGTGGAAGCTAGCCGTTGGCGAAACGCGGCGTCGCCGCCTGTTCCGCAGTCTTCGGCGAGGCGGTCGTGCGCCCCATCCAGCGGGCGTATCGCCGCAGCTTCCTAGCCCCGCGGCGGTTCGCCGATGCCGCCGATGCTCCCGTCCTCGCGCTCCACGGGCGTGCGGCCGAGCACGATGTCGAAGTTGGCCGTGAGTTCGCCGATCGTCGAGCCCGGCAGGGGGTGGTACTCGACCATGAGCGTCTCGAGCGCGGCCGGATCGCCGACGCGGCGCAGGATGCGGTCGCGCGGGTTGTCCTCGTGGCCCTTGACGAGCGCCTGGGTCGCCATGATGCGCTGCCCGGACTTGCTGACCGCGACGTGAATGTGCGCCGCGCGGAAGGTGCCTCCGAGCGTGTAGGAGGTGGGCTTGATCGTGCGGAAGTAGTAGCGCCCCTCGGCGTCGGTCAGAAAGCGTCCGTAGCCCTGGAAGTTCGTGTCGAGCCTGCCGTCGTGCCGACCCTCGGTATGGATGTACGAGCCGTGCATGTCGGACTGCCAGATCTCGATGAACGCGTTGCGCACGGGGCTGCCGCTCGGGCCGAGCAATCTGCCCGTGAGGTGCGTGATCTCGCCGATGGCAGGCGTGATGCTGTCGTTGATGATGAGCAGGTCGTTGTCGGTATCGAGCGGCATCCGGTCCGGATAGAAGGGACCGTCGCCGGTTCGCGCCGTTTCCGTCAGCGTGGCCGCGAAGACCCCGGGAACCGTGAACGCTGCGGCGCCGACCGTCATGCCGTGCAGGAATCTGCGCTTGGTCAACATGATTGATCCCCCGATATTTCGTTGCTTGCTTCTTCGCGTACGAGACTACTCCCGCAGAAGGCGTCGGGCAAGCGGCTTCGTTTGGGACCATGATCGATGTTTTCGATCACCGGGTCAGCCGCAGGCACATGGTGCGGGGTCCGGCAATCCGCGCGGCGCTGCGCACGTTGCGGGTTCGGCGGTACGCGGCGCGGACCGGCGCGCAAGCGACGCCCGTGCTGCGCGCGCACCGGAGAACGATCGAACTCATCGTCGAGCGCGCCTGATACCGCGAGGGTGTCCGGGCAGGGACCCCGGTTGCCACGGGCAAGGTTCCTTTCGATAATCGGACGAGTCGCGCCGCAAGCGCAGCCGGGCGTCGCCGCAAGCGCTGACGCCCGCTCGTAGCGCCGTTGAGCCGGGGGTATCAACGCCATGCAGATGGGATTCCGAGCAAGCTTGATCGCGTTCGCGTCGGTCCTGGCGGGCATCGCACTGGGCATGCAGGCGCCGCTTGCCGGGGCTCAGGACGGCGAAACCTACACCGCGCCGCGCACGGCCGACGGCCGACCCGACCTCAACGGCTTCTGGCAGGCGCTCAACACGGCCCATTTCGATCTCGAGGCGCACCCGGCGCGGCCGGCGATGGCGCTGATCCCGGCCCCGGCGCCCCCGGACCCGCCTGGACTGGACCGCGCGACGCCCGTCGAGTTGCCGGCGCCGGCCGTGCGCGCGCTTGGCGCCGTCGGCGGTGTGCCCGCGGGCGAGAGCGTGGTGGTCGGCGGCACGATTCCCTACCAGCCCTGGGCGGCGGCGATGCAACAGGAAAACGCCGCGAACTGGCTGGAACGCGACCCCGAGATCAGGTGCTTCATGCCGGGCGTGCCGCGCGCGACCTACATGCCGTATCCATTTCAGATCCTGCAGGGTAGCGACCAGATCCTGATCGCGTACGAGTTCTCCGGTACCACCCGCATCGTTCACATGAACGACGTCGGCACGAGCCCGGCGCCGACCTGGATGGGCTGGTCGCGCGGCCGCTGGGACGGCGACACGCTCGTCGTCGAGGTCACGAACTTCAACGGCCAGACCTGGTTCGACCGGGCCGGCAATTTCCACAGCGACGCGCTCCGCGTCGTCGAACGCTACAGGCCGCTGAGCCCCTGGCACCTGCAGTACGAAGCGACGATCGAGGACCCGAACGTGTTCACGCGGCCATGGACGATTTCCATGCCGCTCTACCGGCGCCTCGAAGCCGACATGCAGTTGCTCGAATACAAGTGCGTGGAGTTCGTCGAGCAGTTGATGTACGGCGAGCTTGGTATCGTCGATCCGGCGACGGGGCAGCGCAATGAATGAGGCGGAGATGCCGCCCGGGAGGTTGCAGATGCAGCATCATCAAGTGCGGGTCCGGCGACCGTTGGCGGTGGCCTTGCTTGCGGCGCTCGCCTGCGGACATCTCGCCGCGCAGCAGCCGGACGAGACCGAGGCCGATGCCCGGGCACAGTCAGCGGCCGAGCCGGCGTGGACCCAGCCGCGCACGCCCTGGGGCGATCCGGACCTGCAGGGCGTGTGGCGCTACGAAGCGACGATCCCGCTGGAGCGGCCCGCACGCTATGCAGACCGCGCGTTCCTGACCGATGAAGAGATCGCCGCGATCGCCGAGACCGAAGAGGAACTCGCCGCGGCGCGGCTCGCGGGCCTCGACGGCACCGACGTCGGCCGCCAGCCCGTCGCCGACTCGCCGATTCGCGGCAACGAATACAACAGCTTCTGGCAGGACCACGGGCGCGCGCGCCAGGTCTACCGGCAGACCTCGCTGATCGTCGATCCGCCCGACGGCAGACTGCCGTATACGGACGACGCGCGCGTCGCGGCTCAGCGCACGGCCGCGCGCTACGGTGTCGGGCCGTACGAGTCATATCTGGATCCCGATACCGGCGAGCGCTGCCTGACCGACGGCGTGACCGCGATCATGTGGCAGGGTCCGAACGGCGGCCATAACCGCATCGTGCAGAGCCCCGGCTACGTGACGATCCTGCACGAGGAGTACCGGGACCGCCGCATCATCCCGCTCGACGGGCGCGCGCCGAGCGAAATCCCGCAGTGGTTCGGTGACGAGGTGGGCTATTGGGACGGCGACACGCTCGTGGTCGAGACGACGAATTTTCTCGACCGGACCAACTACGAATGGGCGAATCTCTGGATGCGCGCTTCGGAGAACCTCAGGATCGTCGAGCGTTACACGCGCGTCGGCGACAACGCCATGGAATACACGATCACCGTCGAGGACCCGAAGACCTTCACGCAACCCTGGACCGCGCTCATACCGATCCTGAGGACGCCGGAAGGCACGCAGATCTACGAATACGCCTGTCACGAGGGCAACTACGCGATGGCCAACCTGCTGCGCGGCGCCCGCAATCAGGCGGCGAGTGACGAGGAAGACTCCGAATGACCCGTATCCCGCCGTTCGCGGTTCCACGAGCCCCTGTTTCGTACCGGCCGTGGACGTCAGGCATCCGCTTGTCCGGACGTTTGCGGGCAGCCGTTCCCCCCGTGGCGCCCGTCGCTATCCATGGAGATTCCAATGCGCAATAAGCTTCTGGTTCCGATCGTTGCGCTCGGGCTGCTTGCCGGCGCCGCCGAGGCGGCCGCGCATCATGCGTTCGCGGCCGAGTTCGATTCCAGCCAGCCGATCGAGCTGCAGGGCACGGTCGCGAGGGTCGAGCTCATCAACCCGCATTCCTGGATTCACCTCGACGTGACGCGGCCCGACGGCACCGTCGAACGCTGGATGATCGAGGGCGGACCGCCGAACGCGCTCTTCCGGCGCGGCTTCACCCAGGATTCCCTGCCTGTCGGCACCGAGATCGTCGTCGAGGGATTCCGCTCGAGGGACGGGACGCTCAAGGCGAACGGCCGCGACATCACGCTGCCGGACGGCACTCGGCCGTTCACGGGTTCGTTCAGTACCGTCGGAATCGAACGCTAGCGGTAGCGGAGCCCGCGCTGCGCGCCGACGGGCCTCGGGACCCGAACCGTCCGCCGGTTTCCAGCGCCCCGTCTGTTCGCCCGGCTCAAGCGAGACTGTCGAACAGCTCCTCCTGACGGCGCCGCTCGGCGGCATCCGGCAAGCGCCCGCGTGCGGCGCCGAAGTTGTCCTCGACGTGGCGCACCTGGCGCGTGCCGGGGATGGCGACCGTCACCGCCGGGTGCGAGATGATGTACTTGAGGAAGAACTGCGCCCAGCTCGTGCAATCGAAGTCGGCCGCCCACTCGGGCAGCTCCTGGCCCTCGACGGCGTTGAAGATCGACCGACGGGCGCCCCGGAAGGGCAGGTTGATCATGACGGCGATGCCGCGGTCGGCCGCCGTCGGCAGCAGGCGCTCGGCCACGTCACGATCGCCGAGCGAGTAGTTGAACTGCACGAAGTCGACGTCCTCGCTGAGCATGAACTGCTCCATCTCCCCGTGCTGGTCGCGCGAGGACACCGATGCGCCGATGTAGCGGAAGCGGTTGGCCGCCTTCCACTCGCGCAGCAGCGGCAGCTCCGTATCGGTATTGACGAGCTGATGGACCATCATGAGATCGATCTGCTCGGTCCTGAGCCGCTCGAAGGAATTGCGAAAACCATCGACGCCGCGAATCTGACCGCGGATATCGGTCTTGGTCGCGAGGAAGAGCTCGTTGCCGATGCCGAGTTCGGTTGCGAGGTCGCCGATCACGGCTTCCGAAGTGCCGTAGGCCGCCGCCGTGTCCATGACCTGGCCGCCGAGTTCGACGAACCGCGCCATCGTATCGCGCAGCGGCGCGCGCTCCTCCTCCGACTCGCCGACGCCGTACCGGTTCGTGCCGATGCCGATCGGCGGGATCATCTCGCCGCTTGAAGGGATGGGTTTGAGGATCGCTTCGCCCGATTGTGCGAACAGTTTCGGCGTCCCCAGGGTCACTGCAGCTCCAGCTCCGGCCTTGAGCGCATCGCGTCGTGTCATCGGCATGGCTTTCTCACCTCGTTGACAAGGGTTTTCGGCTGACCGGGAACGATCGCGCGTCCCGGCGGTCCACGAACGACAAGGCGGCGGATTGTACCGCGAAAAGATGCGGCCGCCGCATTTCGCAGCATGGGGCGCAGATTGTCTGAACCATGTGCCTCGTCATGGTTGCATTTGCCCCACAAGCGGCTCAAATCGTATATCATCGCGCGCTCGTTTCACGGGGGAAGCACGAAGCAGCCGGACCGCGCGGTAGCGCCGGCCCGCTGCGCGAGACACGTTCTCTCATGACGCATCCACTACCCCTCCCGCAAATCGCTCTGCTGGTCGCCTGCGCCTCGCTGGGCGCGATGGCGCCGCCGGGCGCATTCGCTCAGCCCGCATCGTTGCCCGGGGAAGTGACGAAGTCCGTCCGCATCCAGCGAACGGCCGAGCCCCCGGTGATCGACGGCGTGATGAACGAGGAGATCTGGCTGCGCGCGCCGATCATCGACGACCTGCACCAGGTCAATCCGGTCGAGTACGGCGAACCCAGCGAGCGCACCGAAGTCCGCGTGCTCTATGGCCGCGACGCGCTCTATGTCGGGGCGCGCCTCTACGACAGCGAGCCCGCGCGGATCAATGCCCGCGTCCTGCGTCAGAACCAGCCGATCGGCTCCGACGACCGCTTCTTCGTGCACATCGATCCGTTCAACACGCGCCGCGGCGGTTACGCCTTCGGAGTCAACGCGAACGGCGTGCGCTACGACGGGATCTACGAGGGTCCGACGGACCGGCAGTTCGACTGGGACGGGATCTGGCAGGCGGCGGCGAGCATCGACGAGCAGGGCTGGGTCGTCGAGATCGAGATCCCGTTCAAGACCATTTCCTTCGATCCTCGCGCCGATCGATGGTGGATGAACTTCACGCGCAACATCGAACGCAAGAACGAGAGCATTGCCTGGATGTCGCGCAACCGGCGGACCGACCTGAGTTCCATGGGCGAGATCCGCGGTATTTCGCAGATCGAGCAGGGCCGGGGGCTCGACATCGTGCCGACCGCGAGCGTGCGCGAGCGCCGCGCCATCGGCGCCATCCCGGCGAACAGCGCCATGGAACCGTCGCTCGACGTCTTCTACAAGGTGACGCCGCAGCTCAACGCCTCGCTGACCGTGAACACCGATTTTTCGGCCGTGGACGTCGACAGCCGGCAGGTCAATCTGACGCGGTTCAGCCTGTTCTTTCCCGAGCAGCGCGACTTCTTTCTGCAGGATGTCGACATCTTCCAGTTCGGGCGTCTCGAACAGGACGGCAGGCCGTTCTTTTCGCGCCGGCTCGGTATCAGCCGGACCGGTCAGGAGGTGCCGCTCGATTTCGGCGGCAAGCTGTCCGGCCGGGTCGGGCGCTTCGATGTCGGGGCGCTTGCGGTGCGGCAGGAAGCCTACGGGGACGTTGACGCCACGACGGCGTTCGTCGGACGGGTCGCCGCGAACGTTCTCGAGGAATCGAGCGTCGGCATGATCGTGACCCAGGGCGATCCGCGCTCGAACCTCGACAACACCGTGGGCGGCGTCGACTTCCGCTATCTGAACAGCCGCTTCGCCGGCGGCCGCGGCCTTGAAGGCGTTGCCTGGTTCCAGCAGTCCGATTCCGAGGCGCTTGACGGCGACGACACGGCGCTCGGGTTCCGCGTAAACGTGCCGAGCAATACGGGGCTGCGCGGCGGCTTCGGCATGACGCGAATCGAGGAGAACTACAACCCGGCGCTGGGCTTCGTACGCCGCACCGGCATCGAGCAGATCCGGTTCAATGTCGGCCATACCTGGCGCCCAGGCAGCGGTCCGGTCAGGACATTGTTCTCCGGCATCGACTACGACCGCATCGACTATCTGGACACCGGGGAGATCCAGAGCGAAGGGCTCAGGTTCCGGGCCGTCGACCTCAATCTGAACTCGCAGGATTCCTTCGGCCTGAGCTGGTCGCGCGACCGGGAAGGCCTGCGCAGGCCGTTTCGGATCTCGGGCGGCATCGTCATCGAGCCGGGGCTCTACACCTTCGACACGATCGATCTCTCGTTCCGTGCGGGCAACCAGCGCGCGGCCGGCGGCGGCGTGTTCCTGAACAGCGGGAATTTCTACGACGGCGAACGGATCGGCACCGGCACGTTCTTCAACTGGCGGCCAAGCCGGCATTTCCGGACGAACGTGAGCTATCAATACAACGAGATCGACCTGCGCGGCGGCAGCTTCGTGACGCGCATCGCGAGGGTCACTCTCGAGGCCGTGTTCTCGTCGACCCTGTCGTGGATCAACCTGATTCAGTACGACAACGTGTCCGAGACCATCGGCATCAACAGCCGGCTGCACTGGATTCCGCGGGCCGGCCGGGAGGCGTTTCTGGTCCTGAACCACAACCTCGCCGACCCGGAACGCGACAACAGTTTCGTTTCGAGCTTTTCTGAACTGACGCTCAAGTACAGCTACACTTTCCGTTTCTAGCCGGCGCCCTGGCGCCGTGCCGGACGATGATGGGAGAACCGATATGAGGACCCCGAAGACCCTGACGATACTCGTGGCGCTGGCGGCGCTGGCGCCGCTGCCGACTGCGGTCGCCCAGCCGCAGGACATCGATAACGCCACGGTCTACGCCCTGGCCAACCAGCTCGCCGACGAGCTCGAACTCGTTCGCGAGCGCATGGGCGCGCCCTACGACGACAGTCCCCGCCTGCCCGTATCGGCGGTTACCCAGAACGAACTGTACTTCCAGGTCCAGTTGCTGCTGCGCAAGACCAACCAGCTCGCCGGGGAGCTCGCGGGCGCCTCGCCCAGGCCGCCGGGACTCGTGCCCTCCGGCGACATCCAGCCGGGCGACGTCTACGCGCTGATCGAGGACGCGCTGCAGCAGATCGGGCATGTCGCCGATGCGATCGGCATCGCCGAGCAGGTCGACATCGTGCCGCGCGGCGCGCCCTTGTCCCCGACGGGCGTGTTTCTCGTCGTCATCGACATCAACCGCCAGCTCAACCAGATGCTTGGCGTACCGATCAGCGATGCGGACGTCTTCGACGAAATCTCGACCTCGATCGCCTATGCGGCTTCGCTGCTTTCCATGCAATCGGGCGCCGTGGCGGTTCCGGCGCCACCGCCGTTCGACGGCTACAGGCGTCCGGCCGATGTCTACCGCCGGCTGACGGAATGCATGGACGTCATGATCCGCGTGGCCGAGCGGGCGGGCCTGGAGGTGGCCGGTCTCAGCACGCGCCGCAACATCCCCGACGACATCACGCCCGGCCACATCATCGATGTCGCGAGCCTGCTCACCGCGGACCTCGCAGCGCTCGCCGAGCTCATGAACGCGCCGCTCGTGCGGCCGGAGCTGCCGGCGCCCAAGCACATCTTCGCGACGGAGGTCTATACCCAGACCGGGATCCTGTTGCGGCAACTGGAGGAGCTCGAGCGGCGCCTGTAGCGTGCGGGGCCGGCCGGCCGCGTCTACAATGCCCGCATGCAGGACAACGACGCCATGCTCGTCGCGTTCGGCGAATTCGTTCGCGCGCAGCGAAAGCTCGCCCAGGTCTCCCAGCGGCACCTGGCGAAGGCGGCGGGCGTCTCCGATTCCTATCTGAGCCAGCTCGAGCGCGGCCACTACCGGCCGTCCGCCCAGGTCGTCAAGGCGCTCGCACAGGCATTCGGCATGAAGCCCGAACAGCTCTACACGATGCTCGGTTTCTTCGATGCGGATGATTCGGGCGACGAGGTCTCGGTCGAACAGGCGATCCGGCTCGACGAGCGGCTTGCACCGGAGCAGAAGGACACGCTGATCCGGGTTTATCGCTCCCTGATCGGCGAAGACCTGTAGCAGTATTGAATTTCCGTGACGGTTACGAAATTGCGTTGACAGCGCAATCGCCGTTGCGCCATGATCGCGCCGCCCCGACAGCGGCGCCATGACCCGACCATCGAGAATCTGGCCAGACCGGGCGGCTGCGCGGGACCAGGCGTAGTTTCCATCGCCGAACGCAGCGGCGCCTCGGCCGGTCACCTCCGGCACGCCACAAGACGTCCTTAACCGAAGCGAGTAGACGCTCATGGACAAGCCTGTTCAACCCTGGCTCGAACTCTACGGGTCCATGCCCGCAACGATTGAACCGGCAAGCCGGACGGCGCTCGCGATGTTCCGCGCGACGGCCGCGCGCGACCCCGGCGCGCCGCTCGCCTGGTACTTCGATCAAACGATTTCGGCAGGCGAGTTCGACGCGATGTCCGATGCGCTCGCCGTCGCACTGCAGGCGGGCCGGGTGGAGCCCGGAGACCGCATTGCGATGTACCTGCAGAACGTCCCGCAGGTGCTGATCGCCGTGCTCGCCGCGTGGAAGTGCGGCGCCGTCATCGTGCCCTGCAACCCCATGCTGCGCGAAGCGGAACTTGCCAAGGTGCTCGCCGGGTCCGGCAGCCGCGTGCTGATCTGTCAGGAGGACCTCTACGCCGACGTCGCCCAGGCGGCGTTGCCGCAGACGGCGGTCGAACTTGCGGTGACGACCTCGGCGCTCGATTTCCTGCCGGACGATCAGCCCCTGCCGAAGATGCTCGCCGGCATCACGCGGCAGCGCAGCGTGAAGGCGCCCGACATGCTCCAACTCATCGACCGGCATCGCGGCGAAGCGCCCGAACCGGTCGCGATCAGCGGCGAGGACGTCGCATTCATGGTCTATACCTCGGGGACCACGGGCGATCCCAAGGGCGCGATGAACCTGCACCGCAACGTCGTCTTTGCGACGACGGTGTACGAGCGCTGGATCGGCCTGTCCGTCGAAGACCGGATTCTCGGTCTGGCGCCGCTCTTCCACGTGACGGGGCTGATCGGTCACGTCACGCTCGCGATGCTGACCGGCGCGCCGCTCATACTCTTCTACCGTTTCGATGCCGACGAGGCGATGCGCCTGGCGGCGAGCCACGGGGCGACCTTCTGCGTATCGGCCATTACGGCGTTCATCGCGCTTCTCAACAGCGGCGCGCTCGACAAGTACGACGTGAGCTCATTGACCAAGCTCTATACGGGCGGCGCGCCGACGCCGCCGAGCGTTCTCGCCGAGTGGCGCGAACGCACCGGCGTCAGGATCCACCCGATGTACGGCCTGACCGAGGCGACCTCGCCGACGCACATGACGCCGCACGACGCCGAGCCGCCCGTCGATTCGCATACGGGAGCCCTGACGATCGGCGTGCCCGTGTTCGACACGAAGGTCAAGGTGATCACGGATGCCGGCTACGAGGCCGAGCCCGGCGAAATCGGCGAGTTCGTGATCGCAGGTCCCCAGATCGTGCCGGGCTACTGGCAGAAACCCGGGGAAACCGAGCGCGCCATCGGGCCGGACGGCCTGCGCACGGGCGATGTCGGCTTCATGGACGAGAAGGGCTGGTTCTACCTCGTCGACCGGTCCAAGGACATGATCGTCGCGTCAGGCTTCAAGGTCTGGCCGAAGGAAGTCGAGGACGTTCTGTATGAGCACTCGGCCGTGCGCGAGGCGGCCGTCGTCGGCATCCCCGACCCTTACCGCGGCGAGACCATCAAGGCGGTGATCAGCGTGAAGCCCGGACGCGAGGTCGGCGTCGACGAGATACGGGCTTTCGCTCGCGAACGCCTCGCGGCCTACAAATACCCGCGATTCGTCGAGATTCTCGACGAGCTGCCGAAGACGACGAGCGGCAAGATCATGCGGCGGCTGCTGCAGCCGACGTCCACCGGCGCGGCATTGCCGATGGAGGCCGCGGAGTCCGAGTTCGCCACGGTGTCCTATCCGCAGTTGCGTGCGGCGGTGGAAGCGCGCGCGGTGCTCGAGGCCGGCGCGACCTGGCTGCGCCTGAGTCGCGGGTCGGTGTCGATGTCGACTGCCGAAACGCTCTACGAGCGGCTGCACGCGATGGTCGCGCTGCTCGGCGAGGACGGGACGTTCATCGACAAGGAAGCGTTCTTCGATGCCAACAAGGCCTATCACGCGGCCGTGATCGGGATCGCCGAGAACGAGCATCTCTCCGCCGGCTTCGAAACGCTCAAGCTCCGGCAGCTTTACCGTACGGCGCTCGAGGAAGAGTCCGTTGCCGCGGAGAACGTCATCTACTTTCACGAGTACCTGACCGATTCGATCGCGGCCGGTAACGCTGAAGGCGCCATTCAGGCGATCCTGTCCTGGGGCAAGACCTCGGCCTCTCGCGTGCGCAAGGCGCTTCGATACGACGGCGGAGATACCTCGGTCGTCGACGAGCTGCGCCCCGGCGGTATCGTCGAGGATCTCTCGGCGGCGTTCGCAAAGGAACAGGACAGCCTGGCCGGGGACGTGGACGCGCTCGTGCAGGGCCTCGATGCCCGCGCGGCGCTCGAGATCGGCATTACGGAATCGCTCGGCAAGGCGCTCATGGTCGAGGCCGAGCGCGATGCGCTGCGTGCGCGCCTGCGCGCCTTCACGCCGCTCGTCCGCGGCGCGACCCGCGCGCACGTCGCCCGTTACATCCGTTCCGACGACGCGTTCCACCGCGTGTTCCTGAGCCTGTTGCGCAATCCCTGCCTCTTCGAGATCTACAACTCCATCGACCTGCCGGAGCTCATGCGCCGCGTGCTCGAGGTCGCGCCGGCTTCGATTCGGGAAGTCTTCGACGACCACAAGGGGCTCACGCGCGCTTTGCAGAGCGGCGAGACCCACAACGTGAGCGCGGCCATCACCGAACACGTGAACCGGGCCCGCACGGCGCTCGCGGAGTTTCTCGCCGAGTCCGAAGGCGGCGACGAACGGCAGGAGTTTGCGGGAACCGACGCGACGGCGCTGCGCCGCGCCTAGCGCACGTTCGCTCGCAGGCGAGCCGGGCGTCTGCCGTCCTGGCTCGCGAATCGGACCGCGGCCACGACCGCGCAAGCAATTGCGAGACGCCGCAGCGAGACGGGTCTCGAAAAAAAAGTTGACGGGGACGCTTGACATGCAGAGCGAATGCGTAGCAAACTACGCACGCTTTCGGTTGGGGTGGAAGACCGCCTCGCCAAAGACGACTGATCCCTTGCACTTCGTTTGTTTTGAGGAGTAACGACGATGTCAGAATATGCCAAGCTTGCCACCGCGGCCGGCGACCAGTATCTGTCCGCGCTCGCGGACGCGCAGGAGACCTTTCTGAAGTCCATTGAGCCGGTCATCGAGACGATGGGCAAGGTCCCTGCGATGCCCGCTCCGGCGTTCGCGATCGACGTCCCGACGCCGCAGGAGATCTCCGAGGCGAATTTCGCCTTCGCGAACAAGTGGCTCAAGCAGCAGAAGAAGTTCGCCGACCGGCTGTTCGCGACGCCCGCTCCGACGTCGACCTCGAGCACGACCTCGAGCACGACGAAGGCGAAGCCGAAGACCCAGTCCTGATCGATTGTTGCAGCTCCCTCTTTCGCGGCGCGCTCCGGCGCGCCGCAGTTTTTTTCACCGGACGTCTTTGTCACGGGCTGCCAGATCCACCGCGCTGACGTAAACTGACCGCCGGGCTGCCGTGCGCGGCTCCACGAGCGCGCAGATCCGAAGGAGCGACAGCTTGGCCGAAGAAACCTCCAACCAGGAACCCACGCTCGTCGAGCAATGGCTCGAGGAGCAGCGCGAGTGGCAGAAGACCACGCTCGCCTATCTTGATTCGATCGTCAGGGACGAAGAGTTCCTGACCCACCTCGGCAACGCCATGCGCGGTTCGCTGCTCGCCGGCAAGCCGTACCCCACGCCCGTTCCACCGGCCGCATCGGCGCCCGAGTCGGATTTCGCGGATCGGCTCGACCAGCTTCTGTTCGCCGTGCGCGAACTTCAGGGTCAGGTGGCCGACCTGCGCATGACGCTCGACGAGATTCGCGCCGGCCAGGACAAGGCCGCTACGGGTGCGGATCCGGCTGCCGGCGCTGCCGACGAGGGCGGCGGGTCGAACGCCGCGCGGCAGGCAGACCGTTGACCTTCGCAGTCGACGAGCGCGAACTCGAATCGCTGATCGAGGTCTCCAGGCGCAGCCGCGCCAAACTCGAGCGTCTGCACGAAGTCCTGACGACTCCCGGCCACTACGGCGCGGGCGCCACTCCGGCGCAAGTCGTCTACTCGGAAAACAAGCTGAGACTCCTGAGACTCGTCGATGACGGAGGGCAGCCGCGCAACGGTCCCCCGGTCCTCTTCATCCCGGCGCCCGTCAGCCGTTACTTCATTCTCGATCTCATGCCGGACCGATCGTTTGCAGGCTACGTCGCCGCGGCCGGTTTCGACGTCTACATCGCCGACTTCGGCGTACCGACGCGCGAGGACCGCTTCTGCGATCTCGCCTACTATGTCGACGGCCTGATTCGCCGCTCCGTGCGCACGATCTGCCGGACGAGCGGAGTCGACGAAGTCGGCATCGTCGGCTATTGCCTGGGCGGCACGCTGGCCCTGCTGTACTCGGCGCTCCATCCGGAAACGGTGGCGCGGCTTGCGCTGCTCACGACGACGGTCGACGGAGACGTGGAGGGTGGCATCGCCTGGGTCGCGCATCGCATGGGGCTTGAGGGCGAGAGTTACGAGCAGCCCCGGCTCGTGCCGGCCATTGAGGTCAAGAGCTGGTTCGAGATGCTGTCGCCGGGCTCCAACAGCGTGCTCGGACGCGTGTCGGACCTCTGGGACCGGCTTGACGATCCGCCGGAGCGGCTGCGCGACGTGCGCACGATGGCATCGTGGGTCGACGACGTCGTGCCCGCGCCCGGCCGATTGCTTGCCGAGATGTACAGCCAGTTCGGACCCGGCCGCAACGGGCTCATGAAAGGCGAGGCCGCGGTCGGGAACCGCCCGGTCGACATCGGGAACGTGACGATGCCCGTGCTGTCGGTGTCCGCGGCGCGCGACACGATATCGCCGCCCGAAGGCGTTGACGCGATCGGTTCAATCGTGCCCCAGGCGGAAATCGTCCGGCTGCGCGGCGGGCACGTCGGTATCGTCGCGGGACGCGCCGCAGCCGGGCTCTGGCCGCGGGTCGTCGAGTTTCTGGGCAACGGCAAGGACAGCGGGGATCGCGCCGATGGCTAGCCGCTACATGAACTGGTGCGGCCACCGCATCCACATCACGGAGGCCGGGGTCGGAGATCCGCTGCTCCTGATCGCGGGCCTCGGCTGCAATACGGAGATGTGGGGTCCTTTCCTGAGCTACCTGCCGGAACGGCGCGTCATCCGTTTCGATGCGCCCGGCACGGGGCTGTCGAGCACGCCGGCCTACCCGGTGTCGGTCGCCGAACTCGCGAGCCTCACTGCCGCGGTGCTCGACGACTGCGAAGTCTCCCGCGGCGATGTGATCGGCTACTCCTACGGCGGCGGCGTCGCACAACAGGTGGCCCTCGACTATCCGGAGCGGATCGGGCGGCTCGTGCTTGCGGCCACGACCTGCGGAGTCGGCATGGTGCTCGGTTCGCCGCGGGCGATGGTCGTGCTCTCGACGCCGTTTCGGTACTACTCGTCGCATTACTTCAACCGCACGGCGGCCGTGGCCTACGGTGGGCGGACGGCGCGCAACCCGGATATCCGCCGCCGGATGATGCTGGCGCGGCGCGCGCACCCGCCGACCTATCACGGCTATGCCATGCAGTTGCTCGCGGGCATGGGCTGGTCGAGCCTCGGGTTTCTCGGCCGTATTCCGCACGAGACTCTCGTGATCTGCGGGGACGACGATCCGCTGATCCCGATCGTGAATCCGGAATTGCTCGCGAGTCGGATTCCGCGCGCAGAACTCGACATCGTGCCCGGCGCCGGTCACCTGTTCCTCTGGGACGACGCCGAAAACATGGGTGGACGCATCGGGCAGTTCATCGAACGCGGGCGCAGGCGCATCGACAACGTGATCGGGCTCGGTGCCTGACGACAGATTGACCGCTATCAGACTGGAGACGAACGAATGAGCAGTTCGACCGGGACCTTGAGGGGCGCCATGGAGCTGGCGTTGCTGTTTGCGATCGGCGCCGGTGCCGCGCATGCACAGGAATGCGCGCCTTCGCAGTTCGGCGCGGATGACGAAATCGGCGCGGCGAACCTTGTTACGGCCGAGAGCGTTCTGGCCGCGATGAGTCTCGTCGAGGCGGGGCAGGTCCATCCGCTCGGCATCGTGATCGATCCGGGCATGCCGGCATTCGCGCCGCGCCGGATGATGCTGCAGGTCGTGCAGCCGGGACAGCATCATGGCCGGCCGCTCGACGGTGATTTCGGCTGGCCGATGAGCTACAACGACGATGTCAGCCAGCTCTGGTGGGGCATGGGGCCGCAGATCGACGGGCTCGGCCACCTCGGCGAGGCCGGCGTCTTCTACAACTGCACGCCGGGGAGCGATTTCTCGGCCATCACGGGGCTTGAGAAATTCGGCATCGAGAAGATCCCGCCGCTCGTCGCGCGCGGCGTGCTCATCGACATGGCCCGGCACTTCGGTGTTGACGCGCTCGAAGGCGGGCAGGCCTTCGGCGTCGAGGACATCCAGGCAGCGGCGCAAGCGCAGGGCGTGGAGATCCTGAGCGGCGACGTCGTGCTGTTTCACACGGGCTGGACCGACGCGTACCTGACCGCGGATCCGGCCGCATGGGTCGCCACCGAACCCGGCATCACGAACGCCGCCGCCGTGTATCTCGCTTCGCTCGGTCCGCTCGCGGTCGGCGCCGATACCTGGGGCATCGAGGCCGTGCCTCCCGCTGACGGAGACAGGGTCTTCTACGGCCATGTGACGCTGCTCAAGGAGAACGGCATCTACATCCTCGAGACGATGAACACCGGACGCCTGGCCGAGGAGGGCGTCAGCGAGTTCCTGTTCGTGCTCGGTCAGCCCCGGCTGCAGGGCGCCGTGCAGATGCTCGTCAATCCCGTCGCGATCTGGTAGCCGCGGGTCCGGCCGACCGCCGGGCGTCGCCCGAATTCCTCCTGCCGACGACCGCCGGTCGCGCCTGGCGGCCCCGGCGATTGTCGACGGCCGAATCCCCTGCTACGGTTGGGAGATACCATTGCCGTCCCGGGCGATGGCCAGCGGGGGAGATCGGATATGTCGAAGAAGCATAACGATGAACGCGGGGATTCCGGGCGACGCAACGAGAGCGGCGTAAGCCGGCGGGAATTCGTCAAGGGCGGCGCCGCAGCCGGCATCGGCGCCGCGGCCTTGCTTGAGTCCGGCACGGCGCCGGCGCAGCAGGCGTCGACCGGGGCCGACGCGATTCAATGGGACTACGAAGCCGATGTGGTCATCGCCGGCGGCGGTTGCGCCGGCCTGACCGCGGCGATCCGGGCGCGTGATCTCGGCGCGAGCGTGCTCGTCATCGACCAGAACTTCGATCTCGGCGGCCGGATGCTGCACAGCGGCTCGTTCATCTCGCTCGGCGGCGGCGATCCGATCCAGCAGCGCGACATGAAGGGCGAGAGCGATGCCGAGGGTTTCGTGACCGTTCCGCCGCTTGAGAATCCCGAGGAACTCGACGACGACATCGAACTGCTCTTCACCGACATCACCGACTGGTCGGTCCTCGACATCAAGGCCCAGAACCCCTACCGCTACAACGAGCGCGAGCTCGTCAGGGCCTGGGCCGAGAACTGCCCGGCGACGCGGCAGTTCCTCATGGACAACTACGTGCGTTTCAGCCGGATCAACGGCACGCACGGCGGCGGCGGCCTGTCGCGGGCGCGCGGCGCACGCTGCATCTTCGTGCTCGGCGACAAGACCGACATGAAGGCCGGCACGATCACGGCCGAAGACGCAGGCCTCGCGGATCCCGAGCGCACGAGCGCGTTCGCGCCCGTCCAGATGTACAGCGCAAGCCCCTTCGCCGGGCCGAACACGGTCGCGAACGGCGTCGCGCTGTCGCGGCCGCTCGAGTTCTCCGCGCGCGAGAAGGGCGTCGAGTTCATGCTGCACCGCTGTTTCGAAGAACTCATCCGCGAGGAGCCCTTCGCAGGAAGGATACTTGGCATCCGGGCGACCTATTCGCCGCGAATGCACCCGGAAACCGGCGAGCGGCTCGAGAGCTACTGGCAGAACGGCAACATCGACGAACGGCGCGAGGTCCTGCACATCCGGGCGCGCCGCGCCGTGATCCTGGCCTCGGGCGGACACGCCGGCAACCCGGAGGTCCGCGGCATGTTCTATCCGGCGATGCGCGAACCCGCCTTCCCGACGAGCGGCATGGCGCTGCAGGGGCCGCACGGCCAGGACGCGAGCGCGCTCACGGCGGGGCTCAGGGTCGGCGCGAATCTCGCCGGCATGCAGCAGAACATTTCCTATTCCACGACGTTTCACATCGCCACGCGGCTCGGCACGCGCGACGCGTACACGGCCATGATGCCCGGCCACCCGACCTTCGGTTACCGCGGTTCTTCGGGCCTTGACGTCGGCACGGCCGGCTTCGAGCAATTCATTGCCGTGAACCAGGTCGGCAAGCGCTTCTTCAACGAGGTCAGGCTGCCGGTGCGGCCGGGGCTCAACCGCTATCCGGGCGACGGCGGCGCACCGGGCCGCGGACTCGACCACAAGCCGCTCGACTGGCGCAACTGCCGCAAGGAGTGGGTCAGACAGATGTACGGCTACGACCACGGCCTCGATGCGGCGCTCGCGATGAACGAGGGATCCGAACCCCCGCATTACTACTCGGGACCGCTCTGGGCGATCTTCGACCAGGCCGCGGTCGAGCGAAACGAGTGGAGACTGCGCTATCCCTACGTGGCGGACAACGGCTATTTCTTCAGCGCCGACACGATCGGGGAACTCGCCGCGAAGATCGAAGCCGGACACGAGTTCCAGCGCGTGCCGCTCAAGTACCTCTCCGAGACCGTGGCGACCTGGAACGGCTATGTCGACGCCGGTGTCGATCCCGAGTTCGAGCGCGAGACCGAGGCGCCGATGCACGCCATCGCGACGCCGCCGTTCCATGCGCTTGCGATCATGGTGATCTGGCACGATTCCTACGGCGGCCTGCGCGTCAACGGCCGCCAGCAGGTCGTCGACATGCAGGGGGAGGTGATTCCCGGTCTCTACGCGGGCGGCGAGGCGGCCGGCGGCTTCAACAAGCACGGGCTGGGCAAGGGCCACGTGCATGGCTACATCGCCGGCACGCATGCGGCGGCGGATACGGATGTCGAGGAGCCTGCGCGCAACGCGTAGTGTTCGCCGTGCGCTCCGGATTGACAGACAATTTCGGATCGTTACGATACGGGGACGCAGCCCGGTTCCGCGGGAGCCGGGCGCAGTCCGGTTGAAACGCGGCTTCTGCCGCAGCCGTTCGCGGCGGACGTCCGGCGGCGCACCTGACTGCAGCGCGACCGTTACTGACGCGTCACCGAGGGGGTGGAGCATGACTGGTCTTGTAAGGAGATCTTTGCTGGGTCTGGCGGCGGTGGCCGCATTCTCGACCGGCGCGCTTGCCCAGCAGGCGGGACTGCTCGAAGAGGTCGTCGTCACGGCCGAACGCCGGGAACTCTCACTTCAGGAAACGCCGATTTCCGTCGTCGCCTTCACGACCGAGAGCATCGAGTTCAAGGGCATCGAGACGATCGAGGATATTTCGACGTTCACGCCGAATCTCGACATCAAGGGCTCGCGTTTCTCCGGCAACAACAACCCCGTGTGGCAGATCCGCGGCCTGTCGGGCTACGGCGGCACGACGTCCGAACGCACGGCGGGGCTCTACATCGACGGCATCTACGTGCCGCGTACGACGGGTCCGTTCCTGAACGTGCTCGACGTCGAGCGCATCGAGATCCTGCGCGGTCCGCAGGGGACGCTGTTCGGGCGCAACAGCACCGGCGGCGCGATCCGCATCTTTACCCAGCGGCCGGGACCGGAACGCGACGGCTACGTCAGGGTCGGTGTCGGCAACTTCGACCGGCGCGATCTGACTGCGATGTTCAACGTTCCGGTCAGCGACGCCTTCTACCTGCGCGGCCAGTTCGCCTCGCTGAACCAGGACGGTTACGTCAGGCGCGGCCCGCAGCTCCTCGGCGGCTCCGAAGACACGATCGGCCGGCTGCAGGCCCGGTTCGTCCCGAGCGAAAACGTCACGGTCGACATCAACTTCAGCGTCACCGAGGTCGATTCCGACGGCGGCGCGCAGGACCTCGCGATCTGGGACATGCGGCCACACCAGGACTACGAGGGCAACTACGCCGACTGGCTCTCGGACTTTCTCCAGAACGCGGGGCAGCCGCGTCTTGAGGTCTACAACGATCCCCGCGTCGTGCTCGACGACTACACGATGCCCGACTGGTGTTTCATCGACGACGGCGACCCCGACTGGGACCCGGCCTGCGAGCAGTGGAACACGCTCGACTTCCAGCAACTCGACGCGACCGTCGAGTGGCAGATCAACGATACGCTGACGCTGACCTCGACCACCGGCATCTCGAGCTTCGAGAGCGCCGCGGTCAACGACGCGCAACTGCTCGGCTTCTCCTGGACGCCGAGCGAGGTCAACTCCGACGTGTTCTACCAGGAGCTGCAGCTCAACGTCGGCCTCGAACGCGTCAACCTCGTGGCCGGGTTCACGTACTTCGAGGAGGAAGGCCGGTCGGACGCGCAGGCGGCGCTGTCGGTCGTCGGCACGAGCAACTACTTCATCCAGCGGTCCTTCGGCAACGCCTGGTCAGGACTGCGTTCGCAGAACAACGTGCTGACCGAACCCGACGCCGAGGCCATCGGCCTGTTCCTCAACGCGACCGTTGACGTGACCGACAACTTCAGCATCACCCCGGGCCTGCGCTGGTCCCTCGACGAAAAGGACGTGACGCAGACCGAGTTCGCGTCCGACAATTTCGTGCCGTTCGAGGGCGGCAGCACGAGGATCAACGCGAAAGAGGACTGGGACGAGGTCGACTGGCGGCTCACGCTCGACTACGACATCGCCGACAGCCACATGGTCTACGTCACGGCGTCGAAGGCGTTCCGCGCAGGCGCCTATTCGCTGCCAAGCGGCATGGGGGCGCCGGGCATCTCGGAGAACTTCTCCGGCGAACAGATCACCGCAGACCTCGCGCGTTCGCCGCCGTTCATACCGCCGGAGAGCGTCGAGAACCACGAGATCGGCCTTCGCACGGAATGGCTCGACGGCCGCGTCCGGTTCAACGTGACGTATTTCGACATGTTCTACTCCGACCGCCAGGGCCCGGTGGCGATCCCCGACCCGACGACGAACACGGGCTTCATCATCCAGACGGTCGATACCGGGGATGTCGACATCTGGGGTGTCGAACTCGATGCGCAGTTCGGCATCACGGACAATTTCGCGCTCGACATGGCCGCCGGCAACGTCGATTACAAGCTGCACGACATCTGCGGCAACAACGGCGACTTCCTGTTCCCGGGGCCGGTCGAGGAGAGCTACTCGTTCGGCGGCCGTTTCAACGTGCCGATGCAGACGGGCAGCAACCTGGCGATCTCGCTGAACTATGCGTACGTCGGCGATCAGGAGACGCATCCCGGCGGGACGCAGATGCGCTGCCCGAGCCCGGCGGCGCAGTGGTTCTTCGACTCCCGCTATACCAACGAGGCCTACGGGCTCTGGAACGGCCGCGTCAGGTACACGAGCAGCGACGGGCGCTGGACGGGAACGCTGTTCGTCAACAACCTGACCGACGAGGTCTATTCGAACAACGCGAGCCGCGCGGGCGGCGGCTGGTGGGATTTCGTCGTTCCGGGCGTCGCCGGCGGGCTCGGCGTTCCCGAGCGTTCGGTCGTCCAGCACGTGCGCGGGCGGCCGCGCGAGTACGGCGTGACGTTCCAGTACAACTTCGGCGACGGCGCGCGCGCGCCGTAAGGCATCGTTTTCGTCGTGCCCGCTCCCGTGCCGTCGCTGACGACGGTCCTGCGGGTCCTGGCCGGCCTGTCGTTCCTGGCCGCGGTCTTCGTCTGGCGCCCGGACCGTCCGACCGCCGTGATCGGGGCTTCGGCCTTCGCCTTGCCCGACTCCGGGTCCGTCGAAGAGATCCATTACGCGGTGGGCCGCTCGGCGACGGTGCTGCTTCGAAAGCGCAACGGGCGTTTCGAGCTGCGCAGCAACGGGCTGCCGGAGGCCACGATCCGCGCTCGCGGCGCGCCGCCGCTCGGTCAGGCGGAACCCTGGCTCGCCGCGCTCCCGCTCGCGGCCCGCCCGGACATCGAATCGATCTTCATGGTCGGATTCGGCGGGGGCGTTGCGCTGGAGGATTTGCCGGCTTCGGTTCGCGATGTCGACGTCCTCGAGATCGAATCTGAAGTCATTGCCGCCAATCGGGCGCTCGCGGGCCTGCGAGCCGCGGACCCGCTTCGGGACGAGCGCGTCGAGGTCATCGTCAACGACGCCCGCAACGCGCTCGGCCTGACCGGCAAGCGTTACGACGCGATCCTGTCGCAACCGTCGCATCCGTGGACTCCCGGCGCCGCGCCTCTGTATACGCGCGAGTTCCTGAGCCTCGCCAGGAGCCATCTCCACGACGGCGGCGTCGTCGCGCAGTGGATGAGCGCGGAGTTCGTCGACGCAGAACTCCTGCGCAGCCTCGTGGCGACGCTGCTTGACGTGTTCGGCAACGTGCGCTTGTACCACGGCGGCTCCGGGGCGCTCTTTCTGCTTGCGTCCGATGCGCCGCTTCAGTTCGAGTTCGAACTCGCGCGAACGGGTCGGCCGCTAAGCGCCAACCCGCTCTACTACAGCTATCTCGGACTCAATGGCGTCGAGGATTTCGTCGCGGCGCTGATGCTGGACGAGGATGGAGCCGCGCGATTCGCCGCCGGCGCGCGGCCGAGCACCGACGACGCCAATCTCATGGCGACCCTGAGCCGGCCGTTCGGTGACGGGCTCGGGATTGCACAACTCAGCGCGCTTTTCGAACCTTACGACCCGCTCGTCGACGCCGATAGCTGGGTCCACGAGCGGCTTGGCGACGAACTGAATTTCAGCTACATCGCCGGCCGGCTGCTGGCGGACGGTCAGATCGACCGGGCCGCCCGGCTCGCCTTCGCGGCCGCCGACGAATCCACCCGCGCGCTGATCACGGGGCTCGTGCGCGGTTCGGTCGGACAGCTCGACGAGGTTGCGGAAGCCTGGCTTGCCGCTTTGCGCGCCGACCCGGGCAACGCCGATGCGCGATTCGCGCTTCTCGAGCCGGAACTCGCGGCGCTCGCGGCGGGACGGGCGAGCGACGAAGTCAGGGCGCTCGCACAGGCGTTCACGGGCGCGCCGGCAGCGGTGCTGCAGGGCTGGGAACTCGCCGCGAGGGGCGACTACGAGGGCCTCGCGCGGCTCGATCCGGAACTCGCAGGCACGAATGTCACGGATCTCTGGTATCCGCATGCGACGCGGCTCAGGGCGGACTGGCGCACCCGGGTCGTCGGCGAGACCCGCCATGCTTTCGACGCGTTGCGCATGATCGACCGCGCGGTTCTGATAAGGCCCGACATCGACCTGTTCCTGTTGCGGGCCGCGGCGGCGGAAGTGCTCGGCGATACGGCTGCGTTCATCGAATCCTGCCGGCACGCCGCCGAACTGCTCGAGGGCCGGCTCGATGGCCCGGTTCCCGGTGCGGCGGCACTGTCCGGCGCGGAACTCGATATCAATATCCGCCGCTTCATCGCGTTGCGTGCGGACCTGCTCGGCATGAGCGGGGATTCCGCCGGCTCCGCGATCGACGTTGCCGAAGACATCGAGCGGCTCGTAGCACGCATGCAGGTGCTTGCGAGGGAAACGGGGTAGCCCGCACAGGGTTGCCAGGGAAGCGCCGGTACCTGAATTCCCGTCACCGCATCCTTTGGGGCGTGGAGCGCTGGATCAGCGGGTTGACCCACTTGACGTTGGGAAACCGGCCGAAGTCCGCATCGTTCGAATAGACGGTGTAGCCGTGCTCCACGGCCAGGGCGGCGATATGCGCGTCCGTGGTCAGATTGCCCGCCGTGCCGGAGGCATTCAGCAGGTCTTTCACGAGTGGCCAGTGGGTTGGCGTGGGCACGACGATGACGACGTTGGGTTGTTCCAGCCATCGGTCGACGTAGTTCACGGCGTCCTCGAGACTGAGCGGGTTCGAAAATACGCGCCGGTTGGTCACCAATCGAACGAAGCCGAGCATGGTCGGATAGCACAGGCCCACGGGATTCGCGGATGACAGCACGTCGTCCAGCCAGGTGTTGGCGGCTCCGTGGAAGGAGCTTGTTTCGTCGACTGCGTAGACGAGCAGATTGACGTCCGGAAGGATCAACGCTCCCCGCCCGCGAAATCGGCGATTTCCAGGTCATCGATCAGGGCGTTCAGGCGTGTCGGATCGATTCCGGGTTTCAGCCCCAGCTTTCTCGTGGGCGTACGGAACCTCTTCGGCTTCGGCGGAGTCGACTTGGCCTGCACACCGAGCCTCAGCAATTGGTTGAGCGCAGCCTTGAAGCTCAGGCCCTCTCGCCTGCGCAAGGCTTCGACCTGCGCCGCCAGGTCGTCATCGATGGTCACGGTTGTTCGCATGACGATCATCATAGACATCGAAAAACTGATGTCAATGATGATTTTCCGGACGAGCGGACGAGCGGACGAGCGGACGAGCGGACGAGCGGACGTACGGGCAGCCGACGGAGCACGGATGCCGGAAGGCTACTCCTCTCCCGGCTTCGACATCCGGTAACCGACGCCTCGCACGTTGAAGATCCATCTGGGATCGGAGGCGCTGTCGCCGAGCTTGTCGCGCAGCTTCTTGACGAACGCGCGCACGGGATCGGTGTCCGCCGATTCGCGGACCCCCCACGCTTGGCGCAGCAGCGACTGGGAGGTCACCACGCGACCGGCGCTGACCGAGAGTATGCGCAGCAACTCGTACTCGGTCGCCGTAAGCGGCACGACGCGTTCGCCCACGGTCACGCGGCGGCGCTCGTAGTCGATCGCGAGTTCCCCGTGCATGAACGGTTCGGCGCCCGAGTGGCTGCGCAGCGCCGCACCGACGCGTGCGACGAGCTCCGTGGGCGAGAACGGCTTCACGATGTAGTCTTTCGCGCCGCACTCGAACGCCCGCGCGATGGTCTCGTCGCGGCCGTAGCCGGAGATGAAGATCACGGGCAGATCGGAGAGCTCCGCCACCTGCGCCATCATCTCGATCCGGTCGGTGCCGGGCAACATCAGGTCAAGCAGCACGAGGCGCGGCTTCTCGGCGCGGATGAGGCCCGCGACTTCGTCCGGGTCGCCTGTTTCCACCACGGCGTATCCCGCCTCTGCCAGCGCCTGACGCACCAGCCGCAGCGTCTGAGGGTCGTCGTCCACGACCAGAATCGGCGGCTTGTTCGCGCCCGCACTCGCTCGTTGGTCCCTTGGCGCGGGTCTCTTGCGCGCGAATGATCCGTCGACCACGGGCACCGTAAACGTGAACCGGGTTCCCTTGCCGAGTCCTGCGCTTTCGGCGCGTATGCGCCCGCCGTGCGCCTCGACCAGGCCCTTGCAGATTGCCAGTCCCAGTCCGCTCGGACCCATGCCGTCGGAAGTATCCCGGGGGCTCAGCGCCACGTGCTTGCGAAATAGCTGACCCAGCATCTCGGGCGGTACTCCGCGGCCTTCGTCACTCACGGACACCGCGACATGTCCGTTGTCGATTGCTGCCTCGATGCGGATGGGCGAAGACTCCGGCGAATGCCGTGCCGCATTGGACAGCAGGTTGTTGAGCACCTGCACGATGCGTTCCGGATCGGCCATCACCGCCGGAAGGTCGCCCGGCAGCTCGATAAGCACGCGATGCCGCGCGCCGCCCGAGACGAAGGTACTCCTCGCGGCGTCCACCAGTGCGGAGACTTCCGAGGGCTCGGAGTCCACGGAGAGCATGCCTGCCTCGATCCGCCCGGCATCGAGCAGGTTGCGGACCAGCTTCTGCATGTGATCGGCCTGAGCGTCGACGATCCGGAAGAACTGCAGCATCTCCGCCCTCGGAAGGGTTGGAGAGGCGCCCAGGACGGCGGCGGTCGAGCCCTTGATCGAGGTCAGGGGCGCTCGAAGCTCGTGGCTGACCATCCCCAGAAACTCTGCCCGCTGTCGCTCAAGGACCTCAAGCGGTTCCAGGTCCTGCAGTGTCACCACCACCGAGACGACGTCTCCGTCCGCGTCGCTGATCGGCGTGACGTTGATGAGCGCACGCACGCTGCGCCCGTCCGGTACGGACAGCTCCACCTCCTCGGCGCGTCTCGTGCGGGCGTTGACCAGCACGCGCCTGAGGGAAAATCCCTCCAGCGCGAATTCGCTGCCGTCGGCGAAGCGGAAGGTCAGGGTCTTCAGCGCATCCTTCGGGGCGATGTCCGAGGTCAGCAGTCCCGACACGATACGGCGCGCCTCGCGGTTGAAGGACACCACCTGCCCGGTCCTCGCGTCGCACACGGCCACGCCCACCGGCGAGGTCTCCACCAGCGCCTCGAGATCGGCACGGGCGCGCTGTTCCTTGCGGTGGGTCCGGGCGTTGAAGATCGCCGCGGCTGCTTGCGAGGCGAATAGCTCAAGGAGTTCCTCGTCCTCGGCGGTGAACTCCTCCGCGTCCGCCTTCTCGGCGAGGAAAAAGTTGCCGACCTGCTCGCCGCGGTGGCGCATCGGCATGGACTGCATCATCTTGGAGCGCATCAGTTCCGGGGAAAAGCCGCGCTCGTGCACGTAGTCGGGCAGGTCGGCAAGACGCAGCGGGCCCGGCAGATCCCGCAGGTGCGCGAAAAGCCGCGGGCCGTCGGACCATTCGGCGAACTGGCGCTTCTCGTCGGGAGTGAACCCGGAGGTCACGAAATCCCGAACGGTCCCCGTCTCGTCGATGGTCACGATCACCCCGTATCGCGCTCCGGTCAGGGCACGGGCGCTGTCGACAACCTCCTGAAGCACCGTCGCGAGATCCAGGCTCGCGCTGATGCGCAGGATCGCCGAGCACAGCGACGCATTCATTTCGCTGAGCGACTGCGCTTCGCGGTCGGTGTTCCCGGCGTTCGTCATGGACGTAATCCCTTCCCGGTACTGAACGAAACTCGTGGTGGTCGGGCGGCGTCAGGCCCCTTGAACCGTCTGATTGCCGCCGCGCGAACGACTCTAGCATTTGGTCCATCAAAATGCATGAAAAAACAACCAAACTCAGTCTTTTTAAAACACTAACAACACAAAAATTTGTTCACAATTCAATCGTAATCGCGAGTCGCCCATGCCTGGATTCGAAGGCGGCCAGGAGTTCGATACGGTGAATGCCTTTCCGGAGTCCCACACGAGCCAAAGTTCATGCGAGACGCGTCGTGGGTCCGCAACGATGCCCGCCCCGTTTGGCTCGCGCCATCGTGCCGCACAAGTACGACATTGACCTCGCCGGCGCGGTTCGGGAACGGTCCATGACTGCCGCACAACTCGCGGACCAACTGCGCGATACCTACTTCAGCGCAATGGGGTCGGACGCAGGCGTTACCGTGGCAATCTGCCTGTTCGGTGTTGTGCACGCGAACGAGATACTTGCCAGTGAAGTAGGCATTCATCGCCTGTGTCGAATGGCCGGTATTCCGAATCTCGCCCCGACGGTGAATCTGGGAGTGAACCTCAAGGAATACATATCGATCACGAAGGCGCCATGATCGGTCAATGCCGGTGAAACTCCGCCTGCTCGCATGAGCGGGGGTGAAGTCGCTTTCCGCTGAAGGCTGCGCTCCGGTCAAGCCGAAGGCCGGTCGGAATCTGTAGCTTGTTCCTGCTCGAATCCGCAGCAACCGCGCCGCGCGCAAGAGCCGCCGGCGCCATGTCGAGATTATCGTCGATTCATCGTAGAATAGATAACCAGTGAAATTTATTTTCAGGAGCGATAGCAGGTACTCCGTCTGACATCGGGCTCAGTTCCCGATGCGGCGCTCAGGATCATGCGCGACGTTGTCATCATCGGTAGCGGCCAGACCCCGGTCACGAGAGGTCTGGGCCGTCGGGCGCAGGAGTTGGCTGCCGATGCAATCCAGGCCGCCGTGCTCGATGCGGCAGTCCCCTCGCGCGATGTGTCGGCGCTTTACCTGGGCAACATGCTGGCCGGGATTCTCGAGCACCAGCAGCAACTGGCCGCGCATTGCGCCTGGTCGTCCGGCCTGAAGGGCATCGAGGCGCTGACCATCGAGGCCAGTTGCGGTTCCGGAGCCGGCGCGCTCCGGGCGGGGTTCATGGCAGTTGCGGGCGGCTTTCACGACATCGTCGTGGTTTGCGGCGCCGAGCAGATGTCCCACGCGCCGAACGAAGACGTGGCTCGGGCGCTCGCGACGGCGTCGGACTGGCCGGCGGAGGGCGGCCGCGGACGATCTTTCGTTGCCCTGAACGCGAGCCTGATGCGCCGCTACGCGGAAGCGCACGATCTGAATGGCGCCTCCTTCGCACCGTTCTCCATCACCGCCCACAGGAACGGAGTCCATAACCCGAACGCGCTGCTGCAACGCGGGCTCGACATCTCCGGATATCTCAACTCGCGGATACTCGTGGAACCGATGCGCATGATGGACGCGCCGCCGATATGCGACGGCGCCGCCGCTGTTGTCCTGGCCGACGGCAAGACCGCAGCCGCGCTGCACTCATCCCTGCCGCGCGTCAGAATTCGGGCTTCCGCGGTCGCGACCGACGCCGTCGGCGTCGGCGAGCGGCTGCGCACCGTCAGACTCCCGGCCGCGGAGCGGTCGAGCCGCGAGGCTTACGAGCAGGCCGGCATGGCTCCCGAGCACATCGATCTCTTCGAGCTGCACGATGCTTTCACCGTCGTTACGGCATTGAGCCTCGAGTCGGCCGGTTTCTCGCCCCGCGGGGAGGCCACCCGAATCGCGGCCGACGGCGAACTCGACATCGGCGGCCGCCTGCCGATCGCGACGATGGGCGGACTCAAGGCCCGCGGCCATCCGGTCGGCGCGACCGGCGTGTACCAGGTGGTCGACGCGGCGCAGCAGCTCATGGGGCTCGGCGAAGACAACCAGGTCGCGAACGCCGAAGTTGCGATGGCGCAGAACATCGGCGGCAGCGGGGCGACCGTCGTCACGCACATCCTGACCCAGGCATAGGCCCAGGCCCAACCCCCCCCGCGCCACTCAGTTGCGGCGCCAGGATTGCCGCCCGAGGACCGGGTCGATGCGCCTGCGCCTGCTGCGGCGCGGCCAGGCCGGGACCCTTCGCGATCGGCTCACGCCGCGAATGGCGCATCGCCGTCGCTTCCGTCATTCTGCCCGCTTAACATCTCCCGTAACCACAACGCACTCGGATTGCGGAGGAGTGACATGCAGGAAGACACGGACGGCCGAGCGGTCGGCAACCGGCCTGGCTACCGCACATGGATTCTTGCGGTGTTCGCACTGGGGCTGGCTGCCGTCTCCGTTCTTGGGGTGCTCGACGAGTTCGGGCAGGGTTTCGTTGCCGATACGATGGCTGAGTCCATCCGCATACTGCTCGTCTCGATGGGTTTCGATGCCGGTATTTCGGCGCTGCAGGAGCTGCCCATCGTCGGCGGGGGACTCGACCCGATCAACGACGCCGTTGAACGACTCTCCACGGTCATCGTCTGGGCGATCGGTTCGCTGCTGCTTCAGCGTACCGCGCTCGAGCTCGTGTCGAGCGCCGCCTTCCAATGGGGTTTCGTCGCGCTCTGCGTGGTCGCGGTACCGCTCCTGGTGCTGCTCGAACGACGAAGATCAGGAAGCGGATCGACCGCCGGAACGGACCGCTACCGAGGCTGGATCGTGCGAATCCTCGTCGTCGCCGCGATCGTGCGTTTCCTTGTCCCCGCGTTTCTGGCTGTCAGCGCCACGGTGAGCAACGTCGTGTTGCAGCCGGAGATCGACGAGCACAGCGCAAACCTGGCGGCCCTGTCTGCCGAGATTTTCGGAAGTGAAGAAGCCATCCCGGACGAGCAGGCGATCCCGGGCGAGCAGGAGAACGGGGATACGGGCGCCGATCGGCAGAACGCGGCGGCGCCCGTTGACGGGGAAGCTCCGGAGGCGGCGTCAGGCGACGGAGAGGACGTGGAGCCCGTGCCCGGAGACGGGGACGCTGCGCAAGCCGGGCCCGCGGACCCGGACGTCGCGGAGCCGGAGTCCACGGAACAGACAGGTTTCCTGGGTGGCCTCATCGGCGGCTTGTCGGCGGCTCAGGATGCCGCCATCGACATCCTGTCGGGCGTGAGCCTGCCCGAAGTGCCCGATGCCATCCTGCCGGAAATGCCCGATCTGGCAGCCGTTCAGGCGATGGCCGAGGAAGGAGTGCAGCTCCTGACCCGCCTCCTCGTGGCGATTGCAATCAAGAACATCGCGTTGCCGCTGGTGTTCCTGTGGATCGCCGTCAAGGCCGCAGTGCCCCTGGCGAGGTGGCTGATCGGACTGGGCACATTCGATGGGCGCGAATCGCGAGAGCTCACGACCGGTTGAACTCGGCGAGCAGATCGTCGGGCAGCGGTTCGAAGAAGCTGGCGGGAATCTCCATGCCCCGGCCTGTCCCGACCGGACGGATGCCGACCGATCTCAGGCGTTGGCCTGCGCAGCAACGGCTGCCGCCGCCGCGGCGATCGCGTCGGCGTCGCCGAGATACTCCGCGCGCACGGGCTCAAGCGCAGCGTCGAACTCGTAGATCCTCGGTGCGCCCGTCGGGATGTTGAACTCGGTGATGTCGGCATCCGACACGCCCTCGAGCATCTTGACGAGCGCCCTGAGGCTGTTGCCGTGGGCGGCGATCAGCACGTTGCGGCCCTGCTCGAGTTCCGGAACGATGCGCTCCTCCCAGCAGGGATGCACGCGTACGAGCGTGGTCTTCAGGGACTCCGTCGCGGGCAGCGCGTTCGCCGCGATGTTGCGGTAACGCGCGTCATGACGTGGGTGGCGCGGATCGTCGGCCGTGAGCGGCGGAGGCGGAATGTCGTAGCTGCGGCGCCAGATCCTGACCTGTTCGGCGCCGAACTTCGCAGTCGTTTCCGCCTTGTTCAGTCCCTGCAGGTCGCCGTAGTGGCGTTCGTTGAGCCTCCAGTCCCGCACGACCGGAATCCACATGAGTTGCATCTCGTCGAGAATCAGCCAGAGCGTGCGGATCGCGCGTACCAGGACCGACGTGAAGGCGATGTCGAAATCCAGCCCTTCGGCCTGCAGCGTCGCCGCGGCCTCGCGGGCTTCGGCGACGCCCTGTTCGGTCAGGTCGACGTCGGTCCAGCCGGTGAAGAGATTCTGCAGGTTCCACTCGCTTTGCCCGTGGCGGACCATGACGAGCTTGCCGGGCCGTGATGCAGTGTTCATGGCGCGCTATTGTTTGCGCTCGGAGCGCATGGTACAAGCCCGGAGCGACTGCAGTATCGCCGGTCGCGGTTAATATACCGGCTCGCATGTGGCCGAGCAGCCTCGGAGACGCCATGACCACGAAAACGAGCAAACGCAAGCCCAGGCCCGATATCGGCGCAGGCCTCGCGCCGGCTGCGCAGGTTCACTACGAGGACTACCTGCAGCTCGACAAGGTGCTGAGCGCCCAGGAGCCCGTCGGCGACCCGTCTCGCCACGACGAGATGCTCTTCATCATCCAGCACCAGGTCGCCGAGCTCTGGTTCAAGCTCGCGCTGCACGAGCTCGATGCCGCCATCGACTGCCTGCAGAAGGACGAGATCGCGCGCAGCATCAAGGTCGTGAAGCGCCTGAAGCAGGTGCAGTACCAGCTCATCTCGCAGTGGTCGGTGCTCGCAACGCTGACGCCGAGCGAGTACGCGGAATTCCGCAACGTCCTCGGCACCGCTTCCGGCATCCAGTCGCCGCAATACCGCGTGCTCGAGTTCAAGTTCGGCAACAAGGACAAGAGCCTGTTGCCCTTGTACCGGTACAAGCTCAGGCACTACCGCACGCTCAAGACCGCCCTGGAGAACCCGAGTTTTTACGATGAATTCCTGCGCTATTTGTACCGGGTCGGGCACCGCGTGCCGCTCGAGTGCGTCGAGCGCGACTGGACGGAGCCGTACAAGCTGCATGCGGGCGTCGTCGACGTGCTCAAGATCATCTACGAGCGTCCCGACGAATACTGGGCGGCCTACGAGCTCTGCGAGAACCTGGTCGACGTGGAGACGAACTTCCAGGCCTGGCGCTTCCACCACATCAAGACGGTGGAGCGCATCATCGGCTTCAAGACCGGGACCGGCGGGACGTCCGGCGTGCCGTTCCTCAAAAGGACGCTCGATACCGCGTTCTTTCCGGAGCTTGCTGCTGTTCGTACGAAGATCGGCGAATAGGACGGCGCGGCGTCGATACCCGCGGGCCTGTCCGCGACCGGTCGCGTGAGCGGACTTCCTGCGCATTGGTTTCAGGGCCGGATTCACGCCTGAAGTTCCGGCCTACGGGCCTTGCGGGACCGGCCGCATGAGCACGACGTTCCCGCAACGGTTGCAGCGCCGGCTTCAGGCCTGAAGCTCCGGCCGATTCCTGAACCCGTCGAGTGCCTCGGGATTGGCGAGCGCTTCGGCGTTGGCGATCTCGCGTCCGTGGATGACGTCGCGCACCGCGAGTTCCACGATCTTGCCGCTGCGAGTGCGCGGTATGTCGTCGACGGCCAGGATCTTCGCCGGTACATGGCGGGGCGAGGCGTCTACGCGGATCGCCTGCCGGATGCGCTGCTCGAGGTCCGAATCGAGGGTGCAATCCTCGCGCAGGAGCACGAACAGCACGACGCGCGTGTCATCCTCCCACGCCTGACCGACGACGATGCTCTCGGCGACCTCCGGCAGCTCTTCGACGACCCGGTAGATCTCCGACGTGCCGATGCGCACGCCGCCGGGGTTGAGCACGGCGTCGGAGCGGCCGTGCATGACGATCCCGTCGTGCGCGGTGAGTTCCGCGTAGTCGCCGTGCCACCAGACGCCCGGGAAGCGCTCGAAATAGGTCGCGCGGTACCTGCGCTCGTCCGGATCGTTCCAGAAGCCGAGCGGCAGCGCGGGAAACGGCGCCGTGCAGACGAGCTCGCCCTTCTCGCCGACGACCGGTTCGCCCGCGTCGTCGAAGATGCTGACCTTCATGCCGAGGCCGCGCGACTGCAGTTGCCCGCGGTACACGGGCAGGAGCGGATTGCCGAGCGCGAAGCAGGACACGATGTCGGTGCCGCCGGTAATCGATGCCAGTTGCACGTCGTCCCTGATCCCGGAGTAGACGTAGTCGAAGCTTGCGGGGGCGAGCGGGGAACCCGTCGACAGAATCGTCCGGAGCGCGCCGAGATCGACGTGATCGCGCGGCTTGTAGCCGGTTTTTTCAAGTGCGCTCAGATACTTGGCGCTCGTCCCGAACACCGATATCGATTCGCCCGCGGCCAGTTGCCAGAGCACGCCCGGATCGGGATACAGCGGTGCGCCGTCGTAGAGCACGACGGTCGCGCCGGAAGCGAGCGTCGACAGCAGCCAGTTCCACATCATCCAGCCGCAGGTCGTGAAGTAGAACACGACGTCGCCGGGCCGGACGTCGGTATGCAGGACGTGTTCCTTGCGGTGTTGCAGCAAGGTGCCGCCGGCGCTGTGGACGATGCACTTCGGGACGCCCGTGGTCCCCGACGAATACAGGATGCTGAGCGGGTGCGCGAACGGCAGCGGCTCGAAGCGAAGTTCGGCATCCGACTGCGAGATGTCGGCGAAGCGAAGCGCGCCCGGGATGGAGCGCAGATCCGGCGTTTCTTCCCGGTAGGCCGTGACGATGACCGCCTCGAGCCCGTCAAGCGCCGCGGCGATTTCGGCGACGGCCCCGCGGCAGTCGATGCTCTTGCCGTTGTAGAAATAGCCGTCGACGGCGAACAGAACCTTTGGCGCGATCTGACCGAAGCGGTCGAGCACGCCGCGCAGGCCGAAGTCCGGGGAGCACGACGACCACACGGCGCCGATGCTTGCGGCAGCAAGCGCCGCGACCACGGTCTCCGGACGGTTCGGCAGGAGCGCCGCAACGCGGTCGCCGGGTCCGACGCCGAAGCCGCGCAACGCTTCGGCGACGCTTGCGACCTGGCGGCGCAGTTCCGGCCAGCTCAGCGTGAGGCGTTCGCCGCGCTCGTTGGCGAAGACAAGCGCGACGCCCTGTTGCCCGTGGCCGAGCAGATTCTCCGCGTAGTTGAGCAGTGCGCCGTCGAACCAGCGGGCGCCCGGCATCCGGTCGAAGTCCTCGACGACGCTGCGCCAGGGCGCATCGGCGCGGATCCCGCAGAAGTCCCAGACCGCGGCCCAGAACTCGTCGGGTCGCTCGACGCTCCAGCGATGCAGCGCCGCGTAGTCGAGGGCGTCGAGGCGGTCGGCGTTCCCGAGCATGAAGCGGTGCATGCTGCTCGCGGCAACGCGATCCTCGCCGGGTGTCCAGATCGGCTCGTCCTTCACGGTTCGCTTGTCCCGTTGTCCGCGTGTTGGGATCCGTCCTTCACGGTTCGCCTGCGTCGTTGTCCGCGAGGTCCGGTTCGTCCAGATGTTCGAGGATCGCCCGCCGCGCGGCGCTCATCAACTCCGCGGCACTTGAGCGCTCATGTGCGGGCAGGGGCGGGCAGACCCGCACGGTCAGCGGGCCCGGACTCGCGAGCCACTTGTACGCCGGCAGCTTCCGGCGCGAACCGAGGATCGCGACCGGGACGACCGGGAGACCGCTGCGCCGCGCCGCCCGAAACGCTCCGGCGCGAAACGGCTTGAGCCCCGGCCCCGCCTCGAAGGTACCCTCGGGAAAGAAGGCTAGGTTCTCGCCGCCGAGCGCGGCGGTGAGCAGGCGGCGCGCCGTGCGCTGACGCTGCGGCGCATCGTCGCGCCTGACGAACTCCGAACCCAGCCTCTTGAGCACGAAGCCCGCGAGCGGCACGGCCGTCATTTCCTGCTTGATCACGAACGTGAACCGGGCGGGCAGGGCGGCGGTCAGGACGATGCCGTCGAGGTAGCTTGCGTGATTGGCGACGATGACGCAGGAGGCGTCCGCCGGAGGCGCGGGACCGTCGACGCGGATGCGGCTGCCGATCAGGAAGAAGAACGCCCGCGCGCCCAGGCGCGCCGCCTGCCGCCGCCTGCGCACGCCGGGCATCAGCAACAGAGCCAGCGCGACGGGGGCAGCCGCGATCAGGAGCGCGATCCAGGCGTAGCAGCCGTAGACGATCCGGGTCGGCAACGCTGAAGTCCCGCGGCCGTGCACGGTCAGGCCGAAAGCCTCCGGCGGCCGCCGGTGCATCCGCAATCCGCAACCGCCGTTCCCGCGCGGCGATCGGGACCGCTGAGCGGCCGTGCCGCGAACGGCTCGCGTACGTCACGGGTGTAGACTTGTCGCATGGCGGACGATCTTAACCGCAGCGGCGCGGCGGCGGCAGCGGCGGGCAGCGCCGGGGATTCCGAGGGACTGATTGCAAGATTCCTCGACTCGATCTGGATGGAGCGGGGCCTGTCGGAAAACACGCTCGACGCGTACCGGGCGGACCTGTTCGCCCTCAGGGAACGGCTTGCTGCAAGGTCCGTTGCGCTCGTGCACGCGCGCCGCGCCGATCTTCTCGATCACATCGCCTCCCGGGTCGAAGGCGGCGCGCGGCCCAGGTCCACGGCACGCCAGCTCTCGAGCTTTCGACGCTTCTATCGTTATCTCTTCCGGGAAGGGCTGATCCGCGAGGATCCGACCGCCAACATCGCAATGCCGAAACTCGGGCGCGCGCTGCCGCACTCGCTGACCGAGGGCGACGTCGAGGCGCTGCTCGCGGCGCCCGATACGGCCGAGCCGCTTGGGCACCGGGACCGGACGATGCTCGAGCTGCTTTACGCCACGGGCCTGCGCGTGTCGGAACTCGTCGGTCTGCGGATGGGGCAGGTCAACCTGAACCAGGGCGTCGTGCGGGTCGTCGGCAAGGGCCGACGGGAGCGGCTCGTGCCGCTCGGCGACGAGGCGCAGGACTGGCTGCGCAGATTCGTGGCCGGTCCGCGCGTCGACATACTGCGCGGGCGCCAGACGGACCGGCTGTTCCCGACGCGGCGCAGCGACTCCATGACCCGCCAGGCGTTCTGGTACAACATCAAGCGGTATGCGAAGAAGGCCGGCGTCAGGAAGAAGCTCTCGCCGCACACGCTGCGCCACGCGTTCGCGACACATCTGCTCAATCACGGCGCCGACCTGCGCGTCGTGCAGTTGCTGCTCGGTCACAGCGACGTCTCCACGACCCAGATCTATACGCATGTCGCGCGGGAACGCATGAAGGAACTGCACGGCCAGCACCATCCGCGCGGTTGAGCCGCCCGGTCGCGGCCCGCTTCCGGGCGCGGTCTTTCTTGCTAGAATTGCCCGTGCGCACGCACTCGTGCGCAACCCGGGAGACTGCCGTGAACAGATGTTGGATCGCGCTTACGCCTGGCCTGATTCTTGGCGCCGGCATGCCGGCCGCGCTCGCCCAGGACGACGCTGCCGAACGCGTCAAGGAGGAACTCGCGACGAAGCTCCTGGGCGTCGAGGCGACCGACATCGGCGAATCCCCGATCGAGGGGCTCTACCAGATCACCGTGGGCACGAATGTGGCCTATGTTTCGGCCGACGGACGTTTCCTGCTGCGCGGCGAGATCTACGACATCGAGACGAGCCGGAACCTGACCGAAAACGTGCGCGCGACGACGCGAACCGAAATGCTTGGCTCGGTCGATCCCGAAACGATCCTCGTCTTCAGCCCGCCCGAGGACGAGGTCAGGCACACGGTCACGATCTTCACCGATATCGACTGCGGGTACTGCCGCCAGTTTCACCGCGAGATCGACCGCGTCAACGAACTCGGCATTGCCGTGCACTACCTGTTCTATCCGCGTACGGGGCCTGATACGGAATCGTGGACCAAGGCCGACAAGGTCTGGTGCGCCGACGACCGCAACACCGCGTTTACCGGCGCGACGGTCGGCAACGTCGTTCCCGAGGAGACCTGCGCGGAGACCCCGGTACGCGAGCACTTCAATCTCGGCATCGAAGTCGGCGTTCGCGGCACGCCGTCCATTTTCTCCGCTTCCGGTGAGCTGCTCGGCGGCTATCTCCCGCCCGACGAACTGCTGGCGGTGCTGGACGAGTCTCCATCCCGGCCGTAAGCCCGCCCTGATTTCCGCAAAGCACCGGCAATAACAAGGAGAAGCCGATGACCTCAGTTGAAATGGCCTACCTGATCGCGCGCATTCTGACCTGCGGGATCTGGGTCGCGGCGGGCGCGTACAAGCTCACGCACTTCGAGCACACGGTCAAGGAGATGCAGGGCCACGGGATCCCGCTGTCGCGGGTCGCGCTGCCGATCGTCATCGCGCTCGAAATGGTCGGTTCGCTGCTGCTGATCATCGACTCATACGTCTGGCTGGTGTGCCTGGCCTGGCTCGTGTTCCTGATTCCTGCGAGCTACCTCTATCACTTCCGTTACATGGTCAGGGAAGGGACGATAGACTTTCTGCAGTGGGTATTGTTCTGGAAGAATGTTTCGATCGCGGGCGGCCTGATCGCCTTGATCCTGCTCGATGCCAGCCGGCCGGCCTGGCTCATCGCCGCGGCTTGAACGTTGTCGGGGCAGACCGGGTTCCCTGCCCGGACTCGCGATCCGGCGCGATTCGCCGGTCCGGATCCTGATACGCGTATGACTGGAGGGGGAGAACGATGTCACGACTCGTACACTTCGCGCTGATCGCCATGATCGCGGCGCCCGCCGCGGCGCTCGCGCAGACCGCGGCCGAGCGCCGCGAAGCCTTGAGCAACATGATCCCGCAGCATCCGGAGTACCTCGGCGCGCTCGCTCCGGAGAATCTCAATGCGGAACGTCCCGAACCGCCGTTCAACCTGACGGGCACCTGGTTCGTCGACCTCAGCGAAGGGTTCGCGAATTTCAGGTACGGGCCGCCGTACCCGGAGTTCATCGGTCAGGCGAGAGAGGATTTCGAGGAGGGCTTGCGCGCGCGCGCCGAGGGCCGTCCCTATCGCGACGCGATCGGTCAGTGTTTCCCGGCCGGCATCCCGATGATCATGACGCGGGTCTGGCCCATCGCGATGGTGCAACTGCCGACCGTGATCTACATGGTCTCGAACTTCAACAACAGCTTCAGGCAGATCTTCCTCGACGGGCGCGACTACTCGGACCCGGATTACGTGATCTTCACCTACAACGGCGAGTCGATCGGTCACTGGGAGGGCGATACGCTCGTCGTCAACACGCGCTACGTCGAGACGTTCAACCATTTCATCGATTCGGGCATCCCGATTTCCGAGGACTTCCACATGCAGGAGCGCATCCGCCTGCTCGAGGACGGCGAGGTGCTCCAGATCGAGCACATCATGACGGACCCGAACAACTGGGTCGGGGAGTGGCGCAACACCAAGCAGTGGCTCAGGGTCGATTACACGGATATCGGCGAGGTCGAGTGCCTGCCGAACCTGAACGAGAATCTTCCAAGCACGCAGGCCGGTCAGGCGGGACTCTCCGAGTAGGCGAGCCTGCAAGTGCACAGGCAAGGGAACGAAACGGGGTACGAGACAATGAAGACGGTCGGACGAGTCGGACTTTCGGCTGCGTTGGCTGCGGCTGCGGCTGCGCTCGGCATGCTCGGCGCGACGCTCGGGTGGGCCCATCACTCCACCGCGGCCTTCGACAATGACACCGTGGTCAGGATCGACGGCACCGTGACGCAGTTCCGCTGGATCAACCCGCATGCGTCCTTCAAGGTCGACGGGGTCAGCGAGGGCGACGCGCCGGACGGGCTCTGGACCGTGGAGATGACCGCCGCGAACGTCCTGATCAACCAGGGCTGGAGGCGAACGTCGCTACGGGTCGGTGACGAGGTGACCGTCTACGTCAACCCGCTGCGCAACGCCATCACGCTCAACGACGGGAGCCAGGGCGGCCTGTACGTCGGCGTCGAGCTGGCCGACGGCACGACGCTTGGCCGCACGGACGGCACGCCGGACGACGAGTAGCCGACAGGTGGCTCCTGGCGGCAAGCGAGTGCTTGGTCGATGCGAAGCAGGACGCTCGGTAAGCGCTTCGTTCCCGGGCAATGATCGATCCGTCGGTCGAACACCTATGACGGGGATGACGGCGTGAATTGGAGGACTCCCGGGATCGTTGCAATCGCGCTTGCTGCTGCGGTGTTCGCATCCGTGGCCGCAGCGCAACGCGTCGCCGATCCGGGATTCACGAGCGTCGGCCGCGGGGCGCCGCTGCCGGTCGCGATTCCGGCCGAGTCGTTTACCGACATGGCGGACACCGAAAAATATCCGCCTGACGAGATCGAGGGTCTGCCGGAACGCCACTGGATGGTCGGACCCTACATCGTGAATCGCGAGGGCGAGGACGGCGAGGCCGTCGAGGTGCGGGCCGGGTCGGCCTGGAACGGCGCCGCGCCGGAGGGCGTCGAGCCGCTCGAGGTCGACATCTTCACGAGCGAGGACTTCTACGCCGACCGCGAACTGTGGAGCGACCCGCGCTATTTCCGCTGCAACAGCAGCTTTGCGATTGAAGCGGCATGGAGCTCGGGCACGATCGGCGACGATCCGCCGGCGACGGCTGCCTGGGGATATTGCGACCGCGACTACCCGCGCGAGGCGATCGTGAGCCCCTATCCGTTCGATACGGCCGAGGCACATTACGCGGCGCTGCTCGAGGAGACCCGGGCGCGCGGCGGTCCGACCGAACACAGCTACGCCACCGTTCCGGGCGACTGGAACGGCCGCTACGTCTGGCCGCGCGGCCAGAACTGGTACGCGGAGCACCTCTGGAACCAGGTGCCGACGATCCTGTCGCTATTGACCGAGGAATACCGGACCCGCATGGTCCAGGAGGCGTATCACAACGCCCATTCCAATGCGGCTCAATGGCCGGGCCAGTATTGCTGGCCGGAAGGCTTCATGCGGCGCTGGCACTACCACGCGGTCACGAACCAGCCGCACTGGATCACGGTGACGCCGACTCTCGTGCAGTTCCTGGCCGGCGACGTCCAGAACGTGCTCACGATCGTCCATGTCGGCCGGTCGTTCAACACGGACGGCGCGGTTCCCCGGCTCGGCGCCGACGTGCCGCGCTGGTACGGCGAGACGATCGGTTTCTGGGACGGCGACGTGCTGATCACCTGGGCGTCCAACATCCAGGGCTGGAAGGTGCACGGCAACTTCGATTTCTCCAACCGCCTGCAGACGATCGAGATCTACACGCCGAACCGTGACGAGAGCGGCGCGCTCGTCGGCCTCGATCACGAGGGCATCTTCTACGACCCCGAGGGGCTCGTCGAACCGATCCGCATGGTTCGCAACCTCGTCAGGATCAGCGATTACGACGAGGGCGATCCGTTCACCTTCATCGAGTGTCTGCAGACCATCTACCCGATCGACGGCATCGCGACGCCCGTGTCGCCCGGTACGGTGATCGACTTCACGGTGCCGGACATGTACGGCCGTCCCTGGGCCCGGATCTGGGAGGAATTCCACGAGCAGGGCATGGAGCGCCCCGGGGACGACGACATCTTCAGCTTCGAGTAATGCGATCTCAGTGAGTGCTTGCGACTGGGGCCGTGTCCAGCATGCCCAGCGCCGTGGAGATCTCGCTTGCCGCGGTCTCCGTCAAACGCGCCGCCCGGTCGGCGGATACCGGGTGCGAGCCGTCGAGATAGTCCAGAAAAGGAATCACCAGTGCGGCGGTGACGTAGCCCGCGTGGTCGAACACCGGGAAGGCGATGTCGGTGACGCCGTGCACCTGGGCGCTGGGGACGATTTCCCTGCCCTGGTCGCGGATGCGCGTGGCCATCCGGTGGATTTCGCCGGTGTCGGGCCTGTCTTGCAGCCCGGGGATCTTGGAGAGCATCGTCGCGCGCGACTCATCATCCGCGTACGCGAGCAGAATGCGCCCGGAACAGGTTTCCAGCAGCGGTGCGATCGCCCCGAGCCGGACGCTGTAGATGCGGTCCGCCGGCGGGTCGTACTGGGCCACGACGTGGCCCTGTCCCGCGTAGTGGATGACCAGGTGGCAGGACTGGCCGGTATCTCTGGCCAGTTTCTTCATGATCGGACCGGCGGAGGCCGTGAGCCGCGCCACCGGAGGAAACCGGTGCGACATTTCGAACATTCTGAGCGTCAGGACGAAGGCGTCGGAGTCCCCGCTCATCTGTATGTAGTTGCGCCGTTCCAGCACGACGACCATGCGGAACAGTTCTCCGACCGTGCGGCCGAGCCGTTCGGCCAGTTCGGTGATGGTCAGCCCCTCCGGTTCCCGGGCCAGGAGTTCCAGAACGTCCAGGCCCTTCTCGAGCGCCGGCGCCCGATAAAGCTGGCGCCGCGCCTTTGCGGCATCACCCGTCGATCGTCGAGGTCCTCTCATCTTCCGGCGCTCGTCCCAGGTTCTCCGAATCCGGTCAGCCAGGCGGATTCCCGCCGACACCCCTGATTATGTTCAATTTTGGAAAAGGTTTCCATATGTAACCCGCACACCGGGGATTTGAGCTTGCGTGCGGCAACGAATCCCTGGCCGCGGATCGCTGCAACACCATCCTGAGCGGCGCGCGTTTTCTGGTACGGTGTTGCGGTTCTGCAGGGGAGGGCTTGCGTGAGCCTGTTTGAAATCGGCGCCTTTCTGATCGGTCTTTCGGCCTTGTTCGGCTACATCAATTACCGGTACCTGCGCGCACCGCACACCATCGGCCTGGTTCTCATTGCCGTGGTCGCCTCGCTGGCCATGCTGCTGGTCGAGTCCCTGATTCCCGCCGCGAACGTCGACGCATTGATCGTCCGGGTGTTGGCAAGGATCGACTTCCACGAAACGCTCATGCACGGCATGCTGAGTTTCCTGTTGTTCGCGGGCGCCCTGCATGTGGATCTGTCGGCGTTGCGCGAGCGTTATCGCACGATCGGCCTGATGGCGACCGCGGGCACGCTGATCTCAACCCTTCTCATCGGTGCTGCCACATGGCTTCTGGCCGGCTGGGCGGGGCATCCGATCCCCTTCGTCTGGGCGCTCGTCTTCGGGGCGCTGATCAGCCCGACCGATCCGGTCGCGGTATTGGCCCTGTTCAGGACCATGCCGGTACCGGAGTCCCTGCAGGTGACGCTGACCGGAGAGTCCCTGTTCAACGACGGTGTCGGAGTGGTGGTGTTCACCGTCATCCTCGGTGTCGCGATCCAGGGCGGAGAACCCAGCCTCGTGCACATCGGCGAACTGTTCGCCGTGGAAGTGCTTGGCGGGGTCGTCCTGGGGCTCATGGCGGGCTACGTCGGCTACCGCGCCATGCACCGCGTGGCCGAGCTGAACCTGCAGGTGCTGATCACCCTGGCGGTCGTGATGGTCTGCTACGCGGCGGCCGTCAGGCTGGAAGTCAGCGGGCCCATCGCCATGGTGGTGGCCGGGCTCTTTATCGGCAACAGCAGCATGAAATACGCGGTCGGCGACCGTTCCCGGGACTATCTTCAGATGTTCTGGGCATTGCTCGACGAGATTCTCAACTCCGTGCTGTTCCTGCTGATCGGCCTGGAGGTCCTGATCATTGCCCGCGGCGGTTTCGAGTACTGGATGGGTCTGCTGGTCATTCCCGTAACCCTCGCCGGCCGCGGGCTCAGCGTGCTGTTTTCGATCGGCGTGCTGCGCCGCTGGGAGGCGTATTCCAGGGGGACCGTTGCCGTTCTGACGTGGGGCGGACTGCGAGGCGGCATCGCCGTGGCCCTGGCGTTGTCCTTGCCGCCGAACGACTACCGGCCGTTCATCCTCAGCATCACTTACGTCGTGGTGCTGTTCTCCATCATCGTGCAGGGATTGACCGTTGCACGGCTGATTCGACGCGTGGTGCCGGCGCAGTCGTCCCGGTCCGGATGAGTGAAGCGGCCCGGTGATTGGCCGCCGGTGTGCCGATCAGCCGCGGCGCGTGGCATGTCGCGCGTCTGTGTCACACAAGTAGCGGACCGTACCGCGATATCCGGAGACTTCGAACGTTGAGCTTGAGTGCCCCCGCTCGGGTGGACACTTCCGGGCCATGTTGTATTGCCTGTACACGGCGGACGAATATGATCGTCCTGATACTGGTTGCGGGATGCGCGGATGACCCACACTGACCACTCCCTGGAAACCCTGCTCGCCCAGGCCGGGCACTTCATCGATCCGGAAACGGGCGCGGTCGTACCGCCCATCCATCCGTCGACGACCTACAGGCGCGACGGGAACTACGAGTTGCAGGGGTTCGAGTACAGCCGCATCGCCAATCCAACCGGCCGCCGGGTCGAGGAGGTCCTGGCGAGCCTGGAAGGCGCCGAGGACGCCCTGTTGTTCTCGTCGGGACTTGCGGGGGTCTCGACGTTCTTCGAAACGGTGCGCTCGGGCAAGCGCGTTGTTGCGCCGCGGGTGATGTACCACGGCGCGGCCGACTGGCTGCGGCGACTTGCAGAGCGCCGCGGGATCGATGTTGCCTTTTTCGATGCCGCGGCGCCTGATGCCCTCGAGCGCGCGGTTCTGGCCGGAGAGACTTCAGTCGTCTGGATAGAGCCCTCGGTGAATCCGACCTGGGACGTGATCGACGTACGGGCAGCGGCGGAGACCGCGCACGCGGCGGGTGCGATCCTTGCGGTCGACGCCACGGTGACGCCGGCGGTAACGCTTCGGGCGCTCGATCTCGGCGCCGACATCGTCTTTCATTCCGGCACCAAGTACCTGGCCGGACACAGCGACGTGACGGCCGGCGTGCTGGCAACGAGAGCCGTCGATACCCGCTGGGACGAGATCAGGCGCGCCCGCACCCTGATGGGCGGTGTGCTCGGTCCCTTCGAGTCCTGGCTGCTCTTGCGCGGCATGCGCACCCTTCACCTGCGCTACGAACGCCAGTCGGCCAACGCGCTCGCGCTCGCCCGGCACTTCGAGCGCCATCCGAGGCTTGAGGCCGTGCTCTACGCCGGACTCGAGTCTCACCCCGGTCACGCGATCGCAGCACGGCAGATGCGTGGCGGCTTCGGCGCCATGGTCTCGCTGCTTGTGTCCGGTGACGCCGACGACGCGAAGCGGGTAGCGACTCGCACACGGTTGTTCGTGCCCGCAACCTCGCTTGGCGGGGTCGAAAGCCTGATCGAGCACCGCGCCACGGTGGAAGGCCCGAACAGTGCCGTACCGGCTAACCTGCTGCGCCTTTCAGTCGGTATCGAGCGTGCCGACGAACTCATCGCGGACCTGGAGCAGGCGCTGGGCTGAGGCGGCCATCGCCTCGACCTGTCGTCGAGCCCATTGCATCTCGAGGTCGATCCTTTGGGGCCGGGAACTGCGGCGCGTTGCATCCAAATGGACTTCCGCGGGCATCTATTTGACAAACGCGGTATTTCGCCGCGTGGCCACACGGGAGAAAGAGGATGTACTACAGAATGCACGAAGGTCTGGTCCAGCTTGTGGTGGTTGCGCTGATTGGCCTCGCCTATGCTCAGTGCCTGCAACAGTCGTTCGCGATTGCGGCGGTCTGAGCCGGGCGCTTGAGCCACCGATAACGCCAAATTCGAAGCATTCGTTTCAGGGAGCAGGAAATGCAAGAGGAAGTTGTTGCCGTATTCATTCCGATCGTCATGTTCATCGCCATCGCTGTCGTATTGTGCGTGTACTTCTACCTGCGTCATCGCACCAGCGAGGCGGTCCAGAAGACCGTGCAAACGGCGATCGAACAGGGTCAGCAACTCACCCCCGAGATACTTGAGCGGCTCGGACAGGTGCCGAAACGCAGGACATCCGACAATGACAAATCCGATCTCCGCCGCGGCGTGATCCTGATCAGCGTCGGACTCGGGATAGCGGCCTTCGTGGCGTTGGTCCACGAGGAAGGCACCCTGGGTCCGGCGATTGGCATCGGTTTGCTGCCGTTCCTGGTCGGGGTCGCCTACCTGGGGCTGTGGAAACTCGGCAAGCCGGACAAGTCCGGCTAGTACGCCGAGGGCCGCATGCCCGTGGAGCGCCGCGACGAGGAACTCGTTGCCCGCGCCATCGCGACCGGCAGTCCCGCAGACTACGACGTGCTGATCCGACGGTACCAGTCCGATGTGCGCAACTGGCTCCGCCATCTCACGGGCGACCCCTCAAGGGCGGACGACCTCGCACAGGAAACCTTCATTCGAGCCTGGGAACGGCTGCATACGATCAGCGATGGCAAGAGGTTCAAGGCCTGGCTAATGAAGATCGCCTACAACATGTTTCTCCAGTCAAGCCGCCGGCAGGGCAGGGAAGCGAGACTGGCGGATGCCCTGGGCCGCGAACAACTGGCCGCCGAAGACCACGTCACCCCAAGCCAGGACGCCGGTGTGGCCGACCTGCCCAGGATGCTGGCGATACTCAAGGAGGACGAACGCGTGACCATGGTCCTTTGCTACGCTTACGGCATGAGTCACCGGGAGATTGCGGAGCTGACCGAAACGCCGCTGGGTACGGTGAAATCCCACATTCGCAGGGGCGCCGCGCGGATTCGAGAACGCTTTAACCTGGGGAACCCTGCTCATGGATAAGACGGACAGACCCGTAAGCCCTGAAGAGGAAGTGCGCCTCTCGGCACTTTTCGAGACGCTCATTCCGCCCCTGGAAGACGAGGGCTTCAGCGCAATCGTAACGCGGCGCATCAGGCGACGAGTGTGGTTGCGGCGCGTAGTGCTTGGCACTGCCGTATTCATCGGAGGCGTGCTGGCGTTCGGCCCACTCTTCGAACTGTCCGTCCAGATATCCGGACTGTCCATCCTGCTTGCCGAGGGACTGGTTTCATTGGCCACGAGCTGGAACGACCCGGGTTGGCTGGCACAGAACGGGATGGTGCTGATCCTCGCCCTGCTGGCAGTCTCCTCGCCCGGAGCGATACGACTGCTGGAACGCTGACTTGACGGTACGCTGACAGATCCCAGGCCAGGGAGTACACGCCCCTGCTGAATGGCGGAGTAGACGCCTGGTTCGCTGCCGGCCACGAACTTTCCGGTTCCTCCACGGCGGTTCCTGCTGCCGGCTCATTGAATGTCCGAAGGAATGACGCTCTGCTTGCAGACTCGCGCGACGTTGCAGCCGCCGTGAACCGTTCCGCTTACAAGATCATCGATACGCGCACGGCTGTCTTTTACGACGGTGAACAGGGAGTTTTCGGGAAGACCGGACGTATCCCCGGCGCTATCAACCTGCCAATCGAAGGTCTCGCTGATGACAGCGGGCGATTCGACGAAGCACAGTTGAGGGATGCGTTTCAGAATGCCGGGATCGACCCGGGCGACAGACTCATCATCTACTGTCACGTCGGAATGCGCGCGACACAGGCGGTTTTCGCGGCGAAACTTCTGGGCTTTGATGTGCGCCTGTATGACGGCTCGTTCCAGGACTGGGTCACGAACAATCGCGGCGACATCGAGCAATAGCAGTCGCAGCGACGTTACAACAACGCGACCGCAGCTCGAACCCAATTCAGTTGAGGTAACAGGAACGCCGCCAGCAGCGTCAGTAGGAAGATCGCCGGGCAGCCGATGAGATACAGTGGATGAACGCGTTGCCTGGTGATGTAGTCATGAATCACGGGCGCGCTCAGAAAGCCCAGCAAAATCAGCAGCGACACTGCCGCCATGGGCAGGCCCGGCAGTTCGAAGCGAGCGATTCGGCCGACGGTCGCCGGAAGCAGGCACAGCATCAGCAGCAACATCAGTCGTCTGTGGATATGCCGATTACGTCGATTCAGGTACCCGAGTGTCATCAACACGGCCATGGGCACGACCATCACGACATTGCCCCAGAAGATCCGGTTGGTCAGCGTGACAAAGGGCTCATCGAGTATGCCGGCGGCGTTTCTGTCACTGGCGGTTTGCAACATCAATACGACAATCTGCGCGACCAGAATGACGCCTAACACCATTCCGACTGTCCCGAGCGTTCGGTGCCTTGAAATCTTCGTACTTCTCACAAATCCCGTCTGAGCGATAAACAACGCCATCCAGAGCGTGGCGATGAAGCCGTGCATATGTTCCAGCGGCCTGGAGGGTCGCTGCTCCATTCCTTCCAGGTGCAGTCGCGGCAGGTCAAATGAAGCGCCCAGATAGAATGTTGGCGCAAAACCGACGAATACCGCGATCGCTAGAGCCCAGGCCATGTAGAAGTAAAAGTTGTCCCGCTGGCGTGTCACGACAAGGCCCTCATGCTCAGCCGGCTGACGGGAACCAGGCAAGTGCAGATGGGAAGCGGTTTCGCAAACCCGATGCCAGAATCCGCGCGTCACCGGCGGGGCCGCGTCGTGAGTCCAATGGGCGCGTCGCAGGCGATGGATAATCCGGTCGGCGAGGCAGGGTCAATCTGAAACCCATGACCGTCGGTATTCCTGCGGAGAAGTGCCGACAATTCGATGAAAATGCTTGCGAAACACCGCGGGCGATCCGACCCCCACCTGAGTCGCGATCCGCTCAATGCTGTTGCGGGTGTTTGCGAGCAAGTGCTGTGCGCGTCGCATCCGCAGGCGCAGCAACCATTGAACGGGCGGATAGCCGACCTGTTCCAGAAAGCGCCGATTCAACGTGCGTTTGCTCAGCCTGGCGTTCTCCGCAATTTCCTCCAGGTCCAGCGAACGATGCAGGTTCTTCTCCATCCACTCCAGCACCGGCCCGAGTGACCGGCGATCGTGTGAAATCCGATCGTTTACGATGAATTGTGCCTGGCCGCCGCGGCGTTCCAATGACATCACGGCCAGCCGGGCCGAGTGCGCCGCGATTGCGGCGCCGTAGTCACGCTTGATCATATGCAAACAGAGATCGAGCCCCGCGGCTGCCCCGGCCGACGTGAGTATCCGCCCGTTGTCAACGAATAGCACGTTGGGGTCGACCTGAATGTCAGGATGCCGCGTTTGCAATTCTTCCGCGACCAGCCAGTGAGTTGTTGCCCGCAGGCCGTCGAGCAATCCCGTAGCGGCCAGGACGAACGCCCCGGAACAGATCGATGCGATGCGTGCGCCTCTGGCAGCGGCCTCTGAAATCGCTTCCAGGAGGATCGCCGGCAGCGGGGAATCTACAGGGTGCACCCCCGGGATCATCACGGTATCCGCGAATGCCAGCTCATCCAGCTTCGATTCCAGTTCCATATTGAACCCGACAGTTCTGATCTTCGGCGCCGCAGCGCACAGCCGAACGTCGTATGCAGGTTCATCGGATGGCAGCCGGACGGATCCGAACAAATCAAGCGGTGCGGCGAAGTCGGATGGGACAACGCCGTCAAACACAACAACCGCGACCCTGTGCATGGCACGATATTAGCGTAAAGCAAATAAAATGCCAATCGAAAGGAGGTATGATAAGGAAACATGTTGCTAATATGGCAATAAATGATCGCTAATTGTCATTACTGCTACTCGTTCCATCCGCGTCCTTGTCGCATGCTGTCTGGCGAGCCTTGAGGAGATCGAAACCGGGTGGCAACGAGGAAGCAAAGCGGGTCTCGGAAGGTACCGCACCCTTCAGACGGGACGTAGCAGTCGAAGGCATGGACATCCCCAAAAAGGTCAGTCGGCGGCGAGAGCACACTGTCAAGGCTGCAATCGGTGTGCTCGTGGCGGCAGCTTCCCTGCTTGCGTACAGCCGTGTCACGAGCCTCATATCGTCCGACGTGGTTGATAGCAGCGAGTTCGTTATCGAGTCCGTCGAACTCGGGAGCGTGAGCCGCGAAGTTCGCGCTACGGGAACGCTGGTCTCCTCTGATCTGAGGCTTATTGCCGCAACCGTCGACGGGACGGTGGATTCCATTTCGGTCGATGCCGGAGTCAATGTGGCCGCAGATGCCGTCATTCTGCAATTGAGTAATCCGACAATCGCTCGCGATGCAGACACGGCAAGAATCGACCTCCGTGTCATGGAGGCCCAGGCGGCGGCGCACGCAAAACAATTGATTGCAAATCAGCTTGCTCAGGAGGCGATCGTCGCAGAGTACGAAGCTCTCCATGAAAACGCGCTGTTTCGGGTTAACGCAAACTCCATACTGGCTGAGGACAACATCGTTTCGGAACTTGATGTGATCGAAGCGGAACTTCGCGAGAGGCAGTATCGAACGCAGCTCGCGCTGGAGCGGCAAAGGCTGGAACACCTGATTGATCTGAACGAATCGGAAAACACTGCACGCCAGGCGGAAATTGATCGCGCTGTTCGCCAGTTGGCGCTCGGTGAAGAACTCCTGGACGATCTCACGATACGTGCCGGCATCAACGGTGCGCTCCAGGAGGTTGCGGTGGAAGCGGGCGAGCAGGTCAGCGTCGGCGCCTTTCTGGCTTCTGTCGCAAGTGTCGACAATCTCAAGGCGGAACTCCGAGTGCAGGAAAGCCAGGTGTACGACGTCAGGCTCGGGCAGGACGTCATCGTTACCGCCGGTGGGGACAAGGCTCGCGGCCGCATCACGAGAATCGAGCCGTCGGTTCGCGATGGCGTCGTGATCGTCGATGTCGGCTTTGAGCACGAATCGCTTCCGGGCGCGCGGCCCGATCTGCGTGTCGAGGGTGTGATTCAGACAGGTTCCGTCACGGATGTAATCACCATTCCGCGCCCGGTATTTTCTCGTGAGAATTCGGAGTCGGAGCTGTTTGTTCTGGACGAAACCGGATCGCGTGCCGTTCGCACTCAGGTCCGTCTCGGAGTTGGCTCCGTGTCGACGATCGAAGTTGTGAGCGGATTGACCATTGGGGACCAGGTCATCGTTTCGGATACCAGCGGATTTCAGGACCGGGAAATCATAGAGCTTGGCGATTGACAGGTGAGGAGATTGCGTGAACGACATTATCGAGAACATTGCATTTGCCTGGCGTCGAGCGGTAAAGAACCCGGCGATCTCGGCGCTGATTGTCTTGACGTTTGCGATTGGCCTCGGCGCGAACAGTGCGATGTTCAGCATGGCCTACAACATCCTGCTCTCGCCGTTGCCGTACGCCGACAGCGATCGCCTCGTTCGCCTCGAGCAGCACGAACCGAATGCCGGAAGACAGAACTTTCCCTCATCGGTGCAGAGTTATTTCGATTTTCGGGAGCAGAACGAAAGCTTCGAGCATGTTCTCGAATATCACGCGATGCAGTTTACGCTGCTGGGCCACGGCCTGCCGATTCGCGTGCAGACGGGCGTCACGAGCTGGAACTACTTCGACGTGCTCGGAATTCAACCGCTGCATGGCCGCCTTTTTGTAGCAGGAGAAGACGATATCGGGGCGGAACCGCTCATTCTGCTGTCCCATCGCTTCTGGACGAGTCAGTTCGACTCGGATCCGGATGTCGTCGGCTCGAGTCTGGAAATGAACAACGCAATTCACAGGGTCATCGGAGTTCTGCCGCCTGTCCCCGCGTTTCCGGATGACAACGATATCTGGATCACGTCCGCGAGCTGTCCGTTCCGATCCAGTCCACCCGTCATCGACAATCGCAATGTGCCGATGATTGCATCGATTTTCGCGAAACTGCGCGACGACGTCAGCATCGAGAATGGAGCGAGCGACGTAAACGGAATCGCTCAGCGCTTGCTGACCGCCTATCCGGATTCCTACTCGGCAGCGCGTGGCTACTCGGCAGACCTGACCGCCTTGAAGGAAGTGATGACGGGAGATTCGAGCCGTGTGTTTTATCTTCTGATTGCGGTCTCCGCTCTCGTGTTGCTGATCGCCTGTGCGAACATCGCAAACCTGAATCTCGCACGGCTTGCTTCCCGTCACCAGGAACTGGCCGTGCGAGAGGCGGTTGGCGCCAAGCCTTCAGCCATTTCACGACAGTTGCTGATCGAGAGCGTGCTGTATGCGATGGTCGGGGGCACACTGGGACTGATCGTCGCTTATTTCAGTCTGGGTGTCTTGTCAGAATTTGCGGCCGGATACACTTCGTTGGCCAGCGAGATCCGGATGGACTCGGGAACGCTCCTCTTTTCGGCCGTGCTGGCCGTAGTCACGGGCATCGTAAGCGGTTCGGCGGCCGCTTTTCAGCGGCGCAATATCAGCAGAGCCCTGAAGGAAGGCGGGGACAAGGTCACGACTACAGCATCCGGAAAACTGCAACGCAGTGCTTTGCTTGCAGTGCAGCTCGCCCTGTCCTTCGTGATCCTGACTGTCACGGCGCTGATCGTCCTCAGCATGTACAGACTGACGTCGACGGATCCCGGTTACGACCCTGAGAACGTTCTCAATGTAAGTCTCGATCTCAATTTTACGAACTACTCGAGTCCACAGGAGATTCGTGATTTCGGTCAACGCCTGCTGCGCGAAACGAGTCAGATCGCTGGCGTGGAGAGCGTCGGCGTATCTGCTGTTGCTCCCGGACAAGGCGGAGTGCTTGGTGTCGTTGCATTCGAGATCGAGGGCAGGGTCAGTGCCGACGATGACGTGCGGCCAAGCGCCACGAACTCGACGGTTTCAAGCGGGTATTTTCGAACGCTGGGTATTCCACTCGTGAAAGGCGAGACGTTTGCCGAAAGCGATGACGAGAACGCCATACCTGTTGCCGTCATCAATCAGCGTTTCGAGGAGACGTATTTTCCAGGCGGGAACGCCATAGGCAACAGAATTTCCACCGACCAGGGCGAGTCCTGGGTCGAGATCATCGGCGTGGTCGGCGATGTGAGGTTCGGCAGCCCCGATGTAACTCAGGGGCCTGCATTTTACGAGCATTTTCCGCAACGTCCCGGCACATCGATGGAATTCGTCCTGCGTAGCGCGGGAGATCTCGCAGAACTCGGCTCAATCGTTGCTGAGACAATCTATTCGATCGATTCTCAGCAAGCCGTGGATGAGATCGCAACGATGAATCAGATCAGATCACAATGGCTCGAGGCGCCACGTCTTGTAGCGATACTGATGGGTTTGTTCGGCGTCCTCTCGCTGCTCGTTACGGTATCAGGCGTCGTCGGGGTTGTTTCGTACAACGTAAGCCAGCGAATACGCGAAATCGGTGTTCACATCGCTGTCGGTGCGAATCCGGCGAAAATTCGCGGAATCTTCGTCCGACAGACTGTTCGGCTTCTTGTGGCGGGTCTCGCCATTGGCGCCCTTGCGATGGCATTTGTTGCGCCCGGGCTGAGTGAGTTTCTCTTCGAGACGAGCGTGGCGGAGATCGACGTATATCTGTTTACGGCATTTCTGCTGGCCGTGGTCGCATGGCTTGCAACGACCGTACCGGCGAGAAAAGCCAGTGGCCTCAATCCGGCGGCGGCGTTGAGGAACGAATAAGGGACAAGGAAGAAGATACATGAATTCAGGTGCTGCGGAAATCGTTCGGCTTACTGGTATTACCCGGGTGTACGAAACCTACGATACGGAAACGCGAGCCGTTCAGGACATTGACCTTGCGATCCACGAGGGGGAGTACATCTGCATTACCGGGCCATCCGGCTGCGGGAAATCGACATTGCTGTCGATTATCGGTCTGCTCGATACGGCAACGAGCGGCCAGTATCTGCTCAAGGATCACCGGGTCGATGAATTCGATTCATATCAAAGAGCGGAGCTGCGCAACCGTGAAATCGGCTTCATATTCCAGGCCTTCAATCTGATCGGCGACCTGCAGGTCGTCGAAAATGTCGAGCTGCCCCTGCTCTATAAAGGGATCTCGAAGCAGGAGCGCCGCGAGATCGCGATGGACAAACTGGAGAAGGTTCAGCTCACGGCCCGTGCAAAGCACTATCCATCGCAGCTCTCCGGCGGCCAGCAGCAGCGCGTTGCAGTTGCCCGAGGTATCGCAGCCGAGCCCTCGTTGTTGCTGGCTGATGAGCCGACCGGGAATCTCGACAGCAGGAACGGTGAGGCCATTATGGACCTTCTGGATGAGCTGCACGATGAGGGAAAAACCATTTGCATGGTTACTCACGATGCACGCTTTCTGGACAGAATGACACGGCGCATAGACCTGGTTGATGGAAAGATTGCGCCATGACTCGCACGTCTTTCGAGATGTCCGGCACATGCCAGCCAGTGAGTCGGGGCGGAATCATCTCAGCTGCAGACCCATGACCCGCCCCGATTGGGAATTCCGGCTGTCGTGGGCGTCATAGGACCGAGTCTCGGCCTTGCATACACGGTCTACGCGGCAGAGTTGTCAGATTGGCCTATCTTCTCATCAAGTGCACACACCTCGCCGCAGTTGTCGTTTGGATGGGTGTGATGATTTTTATCCCCGCCGTGATGGCGTCGCTCCGATCTCTGCAGGATGAAGCGCGCCTTGGCGCTGCTCGCCGCGTGCGAACGTGGTATCTCGGCGTGGGAAGCGTTGCCATGATGGGTACATGGATCTTCGGCATCACGTTGATGATGATGGGTGGCTGGATGTTTTCGGGGTGGATGGTCGCCAAAATCGCTGTCGTCCTTGCGCTGTCCGCTCTGCACGGTTTTGTCTCTGGCCAGTTCCGGCAATTGGCGACGGATTCATCGTTCGAGCTCGGGGGCTGGCCCACTGCCGTCACAATCTGTGAATTTCTCGCTCTCCTGCTCGTACTCACGCTCGCGGTCCTGAAACCATTCTGAAATTGCCTGCAATGAACGCGAGACCCGTTGTGATTTGGGCGGCACCGGTGCAAACGGGTCAACGCCGCCAGGTGCTGCACTATCCGCAGTGACGAAGCGGCCTGCGCAGCGCCATGGGGTCCGGCCTTGCGGTTCGGCAAGGTGCTTCGATCCCGAAGCGGAGCGGTCTGTTCTTCGTCTTTCGAGAGCTTGTGGAGCGAATTCGGGCGCGGAAAGCAATCGGCTTTTCGGGCCTCAACCTTCTGTTTTTGTTATAAATCAGGGTGTTGTCGGCCCATGGCGGGCCGGGTCGCCTGGAAGGGGAAAGTCTGGTGCCGGGAGAGAGACTTGAACTCTCACTCTGTTGCCAGAACCGGATTTTGAGTCCGGCGCGTCTACCAATTCCGCCACCCCGGCCCGAGTGGGTTGCGTAGCTTACCATTACTCGGAAATCGTTAAATTTTGTCCATTATGGACACCAGCGACAGCCGTTATGCGATCCTTTTGTCGCTGTCACACCCAGGACTTGAAGGGCAAGGGATCTTGAGCGCCGCATCCGCGTTGCGGCCGACCTAACCGCAGGAACCGACATCATGACAAGACATTCGATTTTGTCCCTGATTGCCGCGACGGCCGTTGCCATGACCGCAGCGCCCCTTGGTGCGCAAGACGCTGTCGAGGAAGAGGAACTCGAGGCTGCCCGCGCGGAACTCGAGGAAGCTCGCGAGGCGCTGGAGGAGGCTGCGCGCGAGGTCGCGCGCCTCTCCGCTCAGGTGGGCGGCGCGGCAGCCAGAAGCATCAGAATAGTCACCAATCCGGCGGTGCTCGGCGTCAACGTCACCGACGACGAGGAGGGCGCCCGGGTCATCGCCGTGACCCCGGACAGCCCGGCGGACGAGAGCGGGGTGGCGGCCGGGGACATCATCGTGGCGCTCGACGGCGCCGAACTCGATGGCGACTCGCCGGCCCACCTGCTGGTCGCCGAGGCGATGCGGGATGTCGACCCGGGTGAACCGGTCCTGCTCACGATCGTCCGCGACGGCGGCGAAGAAGAGATCGAGGTCGTTGCAGGATCTTCCCGAGCCATCGCGATCGGCAGCGCGTTTGCAGACCGGGATTTCGTCCCGGGAAATCTGCGCCGGATGCGCGACGATATCGGTGACCGCTTCCGTTCGTTCCGCGGTCGCCGGATCGACATGGAGCTGGTCGAGCTGACGCCCGAACTCGGCGCCTATTTCGGGACCGAAACCGGCCTCCTCGTGATCCGCGCGCCTTCCGATGAACCGCTTGAGGCGCTCATGGACGGCGACGTGATCCTCGGGATCGGCGGCAGAACGCCGAACGACACCGGGCACGCGAGGCGCATACTGGCGAGCTTCGAAAGCGGCGAAACCCTGGAACTCGAGATCATGCGCAACCAGCGCCGTGAGACTCTGGAGGTGGAGTTCCCCTAGGCGCCCGGCGCAAGCTGCACATCCCGGCGTCCGCTCCGATCGAAGTCGTTCCCCTGGGCTCCTGGCACGGCGGTTCGCCCAGGCGCCCGGTCCGGGTTCGCGGCTGCGTGAAGGGAATCTGGACGAGTGATGGAAGAATCTCGACAGGAGCAAGACCATCCCGTTTAGAATAGGCGCTTCGAATTGAATGCGCGTCAGGCGCGTTGTCTCGGGGGAAGGGGACTCATGAACGTGATGAGAATCGTGGCGCTGGCGGGCCTTTGGCTTATCGTTTCCGCTTGCGCGGGGACCGGCTCGACCGGCGGGCTGGCGGCCGCGCCGGGTTCATCCGCAGCAGCGGCTCCAGGCGGAGATGCACAGGCGCCAGCGGAAGTCGCGCAGGTTCGCGAAGTTGCAGTAACGGCTGCGGCGACAGAGTCTCCCGACGACGTGATCTGCCGCCGCGAAGTGAGAACGGGCTCGCACTTTGCGACCAGAGTCTGCCGGACGCGGGCTGAGATCGAAGCGACCCAGCGGGAGACGCAGGAGTTCATGAGAGAGCGGCAGCGCATTGCCGGTGGCGCGGGAGCGGGCGAGGCGGCCACTCCGTAGAACCGGGCCCGCCGCGCCGGCGCGTCAGGTTCCAATCGCCGAGCTTGCCCGAAGTCCGATCCGCCCTGTCTCTCGCGCCGGACTGCGCCTGACCTTAGAATCGCGCGACGATGGATCGCGCGGACTTTTACTACGAGCTGCCGGCCGGGCTCATCGCTCAGGCTCCGCTCGAGGAGCGCTCCGCAAGCCGCCTGCTCGTGCTGCGTGAGGAGGCGGTCGAGGACGCGGCGTTCACCGATCTCATCGATTTCCTGCAACCTTCCGACCTGCTCGTCTTCAACGACACGCGGGTGCTGCCGGCCCGGCTCTTCGGCCGCAAGTCGAGCGGCGGACGCGTCGAGCTGCTGCTCGAGCGGATCGCCGGGGAGCATTCCGCCCGCGTGCAGATCAGGGCCAGCCGAAGTCCGCGTCCAGGGACGGAGATTTCGCTGCCGGGCGGGGCGTCGCTCGCGGTGGAGCACAGGCGGGACAGCATGTTCGACGTCCGTTTCGATCGTCCCGTCGCACCTTATCTGGACCGATATGGCGAGGTGCCGCTGCCCCCCTATATCGACCGCGCCGCCGTCGCCGCCGACCGTGACCGCTACCAGACCGTCTACGCGCAGGCGCCGGGCGCGGTGGCGGCGCCAACGGCCGGGCTGCACTTCGACCGCGAGCTGCTCGACGCACTCGAGCGCAAGGGCGTTGGTCAGGCGTACCTGACGCTGCACGTGGGAGCGGGTACGTTCGCCCCGGTCCGCGAACGCCGCATCGAGGACCACGAGTTGCATGCCGAGTGGCTGCGGGTACCGGCAAGCCTCTGCGAGCGGATCGAGAGCGTGAAGGCGGCCGGCGGCCGGGTGGTCGCGGTCGGCACGACGACCGTGCGAGCGCTCGAGACCGCGGCGCTCGCCGGGCGGCTCGCGCCCTTCGAAGGCGAATCGCAACTCTTCATCTATCCGGGATTCCGCTTTCGCGTCGTCGATGCGCTCGTCACGAACTTCCACCTCCCGGAGTCGTCGCTGCTCATGCTCGTCGCTGCATTCGCAGGCCACGGCCGGATCATGCGGGCCTACCGGCATGCGGTCGAGCAGCGCTACCGCTTCTTCAGCTACGGTGACGCGATGTTCGTGACGCGCTCGGCAGCGCCGCCGCCCAACAGCGCCGGTGGATCGTTGACGCGACGTGCGGATCCTTCCAGTGTGCGTTGAACTGTCTTGCAGGATCGGGCCGGTGTGCCTTGAGCACGTTGTCGAGGATGGTCCGATGAGCTTCGGGCCTGCTGTCGGGGACGGTACCGATGAAGTTTGAGCTGACCGCCAGCGACGGCGCCGCCAGGCGCGGCCGTCTGAGCTTCGAGCGCGGGGTCGTCGACACGCCGGCGTTCATGCCGGTCGGCACCTACGGCAGCGTCAAGGCGATGACCGCGGAGGAGCTCCTCGCCGTCGGCAGCCAGATCATCCTCGGCAACACCTTCCACCTCATGCAGAGGCCCGGCGTCGACGTGGTTCGGGCGCATGGCGGCCTGCACGAATTCATGCACTGGCCTGGGCCGATTCTCACCGATTCCGGCGGCTTCCAGGTCTGGAGTCTGCAGACCCTGAGGAAGCTCACGGAAGAGGGCGCCGAGTTTCGCTCGCCCGTGGACGGCTCCCCGGTGAAACTGACGCCCGAAAGCTCGATCGAAGTGCAGCACGAGCTCGGCGCGGACATCGTCATGGTCTTTGACGAATGCACGGACTTTCCGGTCCCCGAGCGCGAGGCGAAGGCGTCGATGCAGCGCTCGCTGCGCTGGGCAAAGCGCAGCCGCGCGGCCTTCGACGCCTTGAAGGCCAGCGACAGCGATGCGGCCTTGTTCGGCATCGTGCAGGGCAGCGTCTATGCCGGGCTCAGGCGCGAGTCCCTGGCCGGGCTCGTCGAGCTCGATTTCGACGGTTACGCGCTCGGCGGACTCGCCGTCGGGGAGCCCGAGGAACAGCGGCTCGCCATCCTCGAGACGATGGAGCCCGAGTTGCCCGCCGACCGACCCCGTTACCTCATGGGCGTCGGGACGCCCGCCGACCTCGTCAGGGCCGTCGCGCGCGGCGTCGACATGTTCGATTGCGTCATTCCGACGCGCCATGCGCGCAACGGACAGTTGTTCACGAGCGAAGGCAGGATCAACATTCGCAACAGCCGCTTCCGTGCCGATACGGCGCCACTGGATGCCGATTGCGGCTGTTACTGCTGCCGCCACTACTCGCGCGCCTATCTGCGCCATCTGCAGCAGTGCAACGAGATACTCGGCGCGAGGCTCGCGACCCTGCACAACCTGCACCACTATCACGAACTCATGGCCTCGATGCGCGCCGCGATCGAGGCCGGGAGCTTCGCCGAACTGGCCGGGGAGGTCGTTGCGCGCGGCACAGCAGGGCGCTGAGCTATGCCATAATACGCGGCCGACCTGGTTCGATTTTCCCCGTTTGGGGCGAGTCGCGCCGCAGGCGCCGACCCGGCAGCCCAGGGCAGTGTCCCGCGTCGCAGCGGGGCCGGTGAGGCGCCCGCCGACAAGGCGCGAGGAGTGAGCATTTTGAACATCTTGCATCGACGGGCAGCGCAGCCCGGACGGCCTGCCTCGCGGGTCGATCGGCCGTCTTCGGCCCGGACGTTGTTGCCTTTCCGATGGGTGCTCGGAACGGGCGGTCTGACCGGACTGCTCGTCGACACGGCCTGGGCTCAGCAGGACGGCGGGAACGCGCTCTTCAGCTTTCTTCCGCTCATCGTCATTTTCGTGCTGTTCTATTTCCTGCTCATCCGGCCGCAGACGAAGAAGCAGAAGGAACATCGGGTCATGGTCGAAGGGCTCGGCACGGGCGACGAGGTCGTGACCGGCGGCGGGGTGCTCGGCAAGGTCACGGAGCTCGGCCCTGACTTCGTCACGGTCGAGATTGCCGACAACGTGTCGATCAAGGTGCGCAGGCATACGATCACGGCGGTGATGCCCAAGGGCACCATGAAGAGCGTCTGAGCTGCGCCGGAACCGGACCTTGTAATGTCGGACATGGCGCCCAATATGACCTTGAAGAGCGTTTGGCTCGCGCCTGATCGAAAGGGCTCAATGGCATGAACCGCTATCCTCAATGGCTCAACTGGCTGGTGCTGTTCGTCATCGTGGCGGGCGCGCTGCTGGCCCTGCCGAACGTCTACGGCGTCGACAGCGGCGTGCATGTCTCCCGTCCCGACGCCAGTCCGCTACTGGAGTCGACACTGGGCCAGATCGAGACGATCCTCGACGAGGAGGAGATCGGTTTCGTTTCGGCCGAACTCGAGGAGGACGCGGGGCTCATCCGGTTCGCCAACGAGGCCGATCAGCAGCGCGCCAACGAACTGTTGCGCGAACGCCTGCCCAATCACATCATTGCCCTGACGCTCGTGCCGCGCACGCCGGGCTGGCTCAGCGCGCTCGGTTTGGAACCGATGAACCTGGGGCTCGACCTGCGCGGCGGCGTCCATTTCCTCTACCAGGTCGACCTCGACAGCGCGGTCCAGCAGTTTCTGGGCACTTACGAGGCGAGCCTGCGCACGCAGTTGCGCGAGGCCGGCATCCGCAACCGCGTGCAGGTCGAAGGCGACGCGCTGCTCGTGCCGATCATCGACGGCGGCGATCTCGACGAGGTCGAGCGCATGATCCGCGGGCTCGACGAGGTCGGGGCCCTGCAGCTCGTCGACCGGCTCATCGTCGATCGCGTCAACTTCGACGAAGGTCCGGGTTTTCGCGTGCAGCTCGCCGACACGCTGTTGCGCGAGCGGCAGGATTTCGCGATCCAGCAGAACACGACCACCCTGCGCAACCGGGTCAACGAGCTCGGCGTCGCCGAACCCGTCGTGCAGCGCCAGGGGCTCGACCGGATACTGATCCAGCTTCCGGGCGTTCAGGATCCCGCGCAGGCCGAGCGCATCCTTGGCGCGACCGCAACGCTCGAGTTCCGCCTCGTCGACACGGTGAACAACGCCTACGAGGCCCAGGAACGCGGCCGCGCCCCGCTCGGATCGGAGCTCTACAGCGACACGGCCAGCCTGCCCGTGCTGCTGCGCCGGGAAGTCATCGTTACGGGCGATCAGATCACGGATGCGACTTCGGGCTACGACCAGGGCCAGCCGGCCGTGTTCGTCAACCTCGACTCGAGCGGTGCGAACCGCATGCTCGACACGACCGCGGAGAACCTGGGCCGCCCCATGGCCGTGCTCTTCATCGAGGAGACGCCCGAGCTCGTCGAGCGCAACGGCGAAGAGGTCATCGAGACCGTATCCGAGGAAACGGTCATCAACCAGGCGACCATCCAGGGCGTATTCTCGAGCCGCTTTCGGATCACCGGCCTCACGCCTTTCGAGGCACAGGACCTCGCGCTGCTGCTCAGGGCCGGTGCGCTCGCGACGCCGATCTTCAAGATCGAGGAGCGCACGATTGGACCGAGTCTCGGCCAGGACAACATCAACCAGGGGCGCCTGGCGATCATCATCGGCTTCCTCGCCGTGGTCGTGTTCATGGCGATCTACTACCGTGTCTTCGGGCTCGTTGCGAACCTGGCGCTCTTTGCGAATCTCGTGCTCATCGTGGCCTTGCTGTCGCTGCTGCAGGCGGCGCTGACCTTGCCCGGCATCGCGGGCATCGTGCTGACCGTCGGCATGGCGGTCGACGCCAACGTGCTGATCTTCGAACGCATCCGCGAGGAGCTCAGAAACGGCAACTCGCCTCAGGCAAGCATACGGGCGGGCTACGAGAAGGCCTTCTCGACGATCGCCGATGCCAACATCACCACGCTGATCGCCGCGACCGTGCTCTTCACGCTCGGTACGGGGCCGATCAGGGGTTTCGCGGTCACGCTCGGGCTCGGGATCCTGACGTCGATGTTCACCTCCATCGTCGGCACACGTGCGGTCGTGAACCTCATCTACGGCGGCCGCCACCAGGTGCAGCGCCTCGCCATCGGCGGTAACGTCTGATGCCGCTTTTCAATCAAACGCCGAACTTCAACTTCATGGGGCCGCGGCGCCTGGCGACGGGCATATCGGCCGTGCTGATCGTCGCCACGTTCGCGTCGCTCGCGTTTCGCAGCCTCAACTTCGGCATCGAATTCACGGGCGGCGTGCTGCTCGAGGTCGGCTACGAGACGGCGGTGGATCTGGAGAACGTTCGGGGCGTTCTCGCCGAGGAAGGTTACGCGAACCCGAGCGTGCAGTTCTTCGGTTCCGCGACCGATGTCCTGATTCGCCTGCCGCCGGTCGAGGATGCCGAGGCAGGGGCGAGCATCGGCGAACAGGCGTTCGTGGCCCTGCAGGCGCGCGATCCGACGGTGGAACTCAGGCGCGTGGAGTTCGTGGGCCCGCAGGTCGGCGAAGATCTGAGAGAGCAGGGCGGTCTGGCGATGCTGTTCGCGCTGATCATGATCTTCACCTACATCATGCTGCGATTCCGCTGGAAGTTCGCCGCGGGCGCGATCGCGGCGCTCGTTCACGACGTGCTCATCACGGTGGGTTTCTTCTCGGTCACGGGGCTGACCTTCGATCTGACGGTCCTCGCGGCCCTGCTCGCGGTCATCGGCTATTCGCTGAACGACACGATCGTCATCTTCGACCGGATCCGCGAGAACTTCCGCCTGATCCGCCGGGGTTCCGCGGTCGAGATCGTCAACACCTCGATCAACCAGACGCTGGCGCGCACGGTGATCACGGGAATCACGACGCTGATCGTGCTGGTTGCGCTGCTGCTGCTCGGCGGCGAAACGGTTTACGGGTTCTCCGTCGCGCTGATCGCGGGCGTGCTGATCGGCACGTATTCCTCGATTTACGTCGCAAGTTCCGCCGCGCTCGCGCTCGATGTCTCGCCGACCGACCTGATCCCGCCGAAGCGCGAGGAAGTCGACGAGATGCCGTAGGCCTGCGGCCCGCGTTCGTCGCATCAGGCGCGAGCTGTGCAATCCGGCTCTTGAGACCCTCGCCCGCAGGGATGCGGGCGTGGAGCGTACAGGGATGTATTTACAGCGTGTCTCAAGAGCCGGATTGCACGCCTCGCGCGTCCACCTACAGCCTCCGCGCGTGGGGTGCTAGCAGCTTCGACAGGGCTGCGTAAACCTTGGGCGTGCCGGCGACGATGTCGCCGCTCTCGATGAAGGCATCGCTGCCGTTGAAATCGCTGATGCGTCCGCCCGCCTCGCGGATGATCAGCGCGCCGGCGGCGAGATCCCACTTCCTGAGTCCGAGTTCCCAGAACCCGTCGACGCGTCCGGCGGCGACATAACACAGGTCGAGCGCGGCCGATCCCAGTCTCCTCACGCCGGCGGCTTCGGTCAGCACGGCGCGCAGCATCTCGAGATAGGTATCCGAGCGTTCCCCCGTGATCCGGTAGGGAAAGCCGGTTGAGAGCAACGCCCGGCGCAGGCTCGTCTGCTTGCTCACGCGGATGCGCCGGCCGTCGAGTTGCGCGCCCTCGCCGCGGCTTGCGCTAAAGATCTCCTGGCGTAGCGGATCGTAGACGACGCCGTGTTCGAAGGTCCCCGAACGGGCGACCGCAATCGAAACCGAGAATACGGGAAAACCGTGCAGATAATTCGTCGTGCCGTCGAGCGGATCGATGATCCATTGATACTCGTGGTCGCCCGATGCGCCGCTCTCTTCGCCGAGGATGGCATGGTCGGGGTAATGGTCCCGGATCACTTCGATAATCGCTTCCTCGGCGGCGCGATCCACGGCCGAGACGAACTCGTTGCGCCCCTTCTCGACGACCTCCAGCGACTCGAGCCGGTTGATCTGGCGCACCATGATCTCGCCGGCCCGCCGGGCGGCCTTGACTCCGATGTTGACCATTCCGTGCATCTGGTGTCCTGTCCCGCGAATAAGGTCAGATTCAGCGTTTCCCGGCAATGCCGCAGGCTGCGGCGGCCGGCCGGGAACGCAGCGTAGAATACTGGTCCGTCGCAGACAATCCCGGCAGCCGTGGAAATTCCCGTCCGCATCGTTCTCGTCGAGCCCACTCACCCCGGCAACATCGGGGCGACCGCGCGTGCGATGAAGACCATGGGGCTCAGCGATCTCGCGCTCGTCGCGCCGAAGCATTTTCCGAGCGAGGAAGCGACGGCGCGCGCCTCGGGCGCCGACGACGTGCTCGGGAACGCGGCCGTGACGGCCACCTTGCCCGAGGCGATCGGCGACTGCGGTTACGTGATCGGAGCGAGCGCGCGCCTGCGCGGTTCGAAGTGGCCCGTCATCGATCCGCGAAGCTGTGCGGAGTCGATCTGGCGGCGCCTGGCCGACAATCGCGTCGCGCTCGTCATGGGTCCGGAGCACTCGGGCCTCAACAACCAGGATCTCGGCCGCTGCCAGGAAATCGTCCACATCCCGACGAACCCGGAGTTCGGTTCCCTGAACCTCGCGATGGCCGTGCAGGTGCTCTGCTACGAGCTGCGCATGTGCCGCCTGGGATCGAGCGTCGCCGCGGAGGAAACCCGCGCCGCCCCGCTTGCGAGCGCCGAGGAACTCGAGGGATTTCACGAACACCTCGAGCGCGTGCTCGCGGCCGCCGGTTTCCTTCATCCCGTGCATCAGAAGCAGCTCAGGCTCAAGCTCAGGCGGCTGTTTCACCGCGCCCGGCCGGACCGGAACGAGATCAACATCCTGCGCGGGATCGTTGCCGCGCTCGACCCGGCTGCCGGGCATACGGAAGGCAGGGGACCGGCATGAGCGCGCGGCCGCTCTACCTCGACAACGCGGCGACCACGGCCGTCGACCCGGCAGTCATCGCGGCGATGACGGACTGCCTCGGCTCGGACGGAAATTTCGAGAATCCGTCGTCCTCGCACGCCGGCGGAGCGCGCGCGCGGCAGCTCGTCGAGGACGCCCGCGAACGGGTCGCGGCGCTCGTCAACGCCGCTCCGAACGGGATCGTGTTCACGTCCGGAGCGACGGAATCCAACAATCTGGCGATTCTCGGCAGTTTCGATGCGGACCCGCGTGCGCGCCAGCACTTCGTCACCACGCGCATCGAGCATCATTCGGTTCTCGATACGGCACACGCGCTGCAGATCCGGGACGTCGAGGTGACACTGCTCGACTGCGATGCGGAAGGGATCGTCACGGCCGGGCAGGTGCTCGACGCGATCACCGACGCCACGGTCCTCGTCTCGATCATGCACGTGAACAACGAGATCGGCGTGATCCAGGATATCGAGGCGATCGCCCGGACCTGCGCGTCGCGGGGAGTGCGCCTGCATGTCGACGCCGCGCAGAGCGCCGGCAAGATCCCTGTCGACCTCAGCGGCTGGGGCGTGGATCTTTGTTCGCTGACCGCCCACAAGGCGCACGGACCGAAGGGGATCGGGGCGCTCTACGTCGCAGGCGGCGTGACGCTCGCCCCGCAGTTGCACGGCGGCGAGCAGGAACGGGGCCTGCGGGCCGGCACGCTCGCCACCCACCAGATCGTCGGCATGGGCAAGACCTTCGAGCTTGCGCGGCCCGAGCGCGACGGCCCCCGCCTTGCGAAGCTGCGCGACATGCTCTGGCGCGGTCTCGGTGAGATCGACGGTATCCGCCTGAACGGTAGTCGCGACCGCTCTGCGCCGCACATTCTGAACGTCTGCTTGCCCGGCATCGAAGGCGAAAGCCTGCGGCTCGCGCTCGCCGACATCGCGGTCTCGGCGGGATCGGCATGCGCCTCGGACGATCCCGAACCCTCGCACGTCCTGTCGAGCCTCGGTCTCAGCGACGCTCTGGCGCAAAGTTCGCTGCGCCTGAGCGTCGGCCGCTTCACCAAGCCCGCCGACATCGAGTGGGCCGTCGAACGGATCGGCGCCGAGGTCGCGCGATTGCGCGCGCTGGCCAACGGAGCGCCGGCGTGGTGCTCGACCTGAACCTTTGAGCTAAACTATTGTCTGCCAATGAATTACAGCCCGGAGGTGCTGCAACGTTTCGATCTGCCTCAGGCAGACGGGGTGTTTCCCGACGAGACGGAAGGCGTTGTTCGCGGCGAAGCCGAAGATCGAAGCCTCGGCATCTGGGTTCGGTTCGATGTCCGGGTGCACGAGGGCTTGATCCGGGCCGTCCGCTTCCACTTGTACGGCTGCCCGCATGCGATCGCCGCGGCCAGCCTGATTTGCGAACGGCTCGAGGACCAACCGGCTCGGTCGCTGTCCGCCATCGACTTGCAGGTCGTCGCGGATAGCATCGATCTACCGGTTGAAAAGTACGGCAAGTTGCTCAAGATTGAGGATGCACTGCTCGAGTGCTGGCGTTCCCTCGGGGACTCGCGCGCCACGAGCGAACCAGGGAACAGCCGCCACCCGGGCGAAGCGAAGGACTCATAGCGATGGCCATATCATTGACGAACAGCGCAGCCGAACGGGTCAGAACCTACCTTGAGCGGCGCGGCCGTGGCGTGGGACTCAGGGTCGGCGTGCGCAAGACCGGCTGCTCGGGCTACGCCTACGTGATCGACTACGCCGATTCCGTCGAGTCCGACGACGTGATCTTCGAGGACGGCGGGGTCAGTGTGATCGTCGACGCCACGAGCCTGGCGCTCATCGACGGCACGGAGGTCGACTTCGTCAAGGAAGGCATCAACGAAGCCTTCAGGTTCCGAAACCCCAACATCAAGGGCGAATGCGGCTGCGGCGAGAGCTTCAGCGTCTGACCATGTCCCGGCAAGTCTCCGGTCGCTTGAGGTGGGTGCCCGCCCTCCCAGCCCACCACATACGCAAGGGGAGTTGCACTGTGAGCCGCTTGAAACCCTCGCGCGCATGGATGCGCGCGTGGAGCCTACAGGGATGTATTCACGGCGTGTTTCAAGCGGCTCACAGTGCGACTCCCCGCAACACCGAGACGACGCGCACACCGAGCCTACAGGGACGTATTTGCGGCGTGTTTCAAGCGACCGATAGCACGCCTCCCCGTCCTTACTACGAATCTTGATCAAGGATGAGCAATGGCAGTTGAGCGAACTTTGTCCATCATCAAACCCGACGGCGTCGAACAGAACCTGATCGGCGAGATCTACGGCCGTTTCGAGCGCGCCGGCCTCACGGTCGTCGCGGCGAAGATGGTGCATCTGAGCCGCGAGGAGGCCGAGGGCTTTTACGCGGTCCATCGCGAGCGGCCGTTCTTCGCGGACCTCGTCGAGTACATGACTTCGGGTCCCGTGATGGTCCAGGCGCTCGAAGGCGAGGACGCCATCGCGCTCAACCGCGAACTCATGGGAGCGACGGACCCGAAGGCGGCGGCTCCAGGAACCATCAGGGCGGATTTTGCGGACTCGATCGAACAGAACGTCGTGCACGGCTCCGACGCTCCGGAGACCGCAGCCGTCGAGGTGAGCTACTTTTTCAACGAGGCCGAGATTTGCCCGCGAACGCGCTGACCCTGTCGAACCCGGACGATGGCAAACGGAACTTGCTCGGGATGCCGGAGGAGGCACTGGTAGGATTCTTCGAGGATCTTGACCAGAAGCCGTTCCGCGCGCGGCAGATCATGCGCTGGGTGTACAAGCGCCGCGTGCTCGATTTTGCGGCGATGACGGACCTGAGCAAGAGTCTTCGCGAGCAGCTCAGTACCGTCGCGGACCTCAGGCTGCCCGACGTGATCTCCGAGGAGCGTTCGGCCGACGGAACGCGCAAATGGCTGCTCGACGTCGGCGGCGGGCAGGCCGTCGAGACGGTCTTCATCCCCGAACCCCGGCGTGCGACGCTGTGCATCTCGTCGCAGGCCGGCTGCGCGCTCGACTGTGACTTCTGTGCGACCGGCAAGCAGGGTTTCAACAGAAACCTGTCCATCGCCGAGATACTCGGTCAGGTCGTGCTCGCCAGCATCGAGGTCGCGCCGACGGAGATCAGCAACGTCGTGTTCATGGGCATGGGCGAGCCGCTGGCCAACTACGCGAACGTCGTGCCCGTGGCGAAGCTCCTGATCAACGATCGCGCTTTCGGTCTCTCCAGGCGCCGAGTAACGATCAGCACGGTGGGCCTGGTTCCGCAGATCACGCGTCTGGCCGAGGAGTGCAACGTGGCGCTCGCCGTGTCGCTGCATGCTCCGAACGACGAGCTTCGCGACCGGCTCGTCCCGATCAATCGCGTCCACCCGATCGCGAGCCTGCTCGACGCATGCTGGCGCTACGCCAGGGTGCTCGCATCCCGGCAGGTCACGTTCGAGTACGTGATGCTCGACGGCGTCAACGACAGCCCCGCGCATGCCGCCGATCTCGCGCGCCTCTTGCGGGGTCGGCCGGCCAAGGTCAATCTCATTCCGTTCAACTCCTTTCCCGGCTCGGGTTTTCGCTGTTCCTCGGCAGAATCGATAGAAGCGTTCTGGCAGGTTCTTCAGTCCCGGGGCATAGTTGCGACGATCAGGCGGCCGCGCGGCGACGACATCGCCGCGGCGTGCGGTCAACTGGCCGGCCGAATCGACGACCGGCGCAAGGTGCGTTTGAGCCATAAACTCGTCGGAGCCGAAGGCGAATGAATAGCCTGCGACTGATCGCTGTTCTCGGCTGCGCGGTCGCCTTCCTGCCGGCCTGCGTATCCACCGGGACTTCCACGCGCGACGCGCGGGCATCCGACGCCGCAGCGGCGACCGCGAACGTGAACCTGGGCGCCGAATACCTGCGCCGCGGCCGCGCGGCGGTCGCGGTCGACGTGCTCGAGCGGGCGCTTGCGATCGACGACGGGCACGCCGAAGCGCATCTCACGATCGCGCTGGCCTACGGGGCGCTTGGCGAACTCGAGCTGGCCGAAACGCACCATCGGCGCGCCCTTCGGCTCGATTCCGGGAGCGCGGCCGCACAGAACGCTTATGCCGTCTTCCTCTGCAGCCAGAACCGCTGGCCGGATGCCGAGCCGCTGTTCAGGCAGGCCGCCGACAACCCCGACTACGAGACACCCGCGGCCGCGCTCACCAACGCCGGCACCTGCGCGCGCAACGCGAACGATCCCGAATCGGGCCGGAGGTACTTTCTCGAAGCCCTCGCGATCGATCCGGGCTATCCCGACGCGCTTGCGAACATGCTCGACATCGCCTGGCGGAACGGGGACTACATCGGGTCACGCTCGTGGTTGCAGCGCTCGCTCGCGGCCCGGCCGGCCGACGCCGGGCTGCTTTTGCTCTGTGTCCGCATCGAGCGGGAACTCGCCGATCCGGCCGCTGCCGAACGCTGCGCGAACCGGCTGCGCGACGACTTTCCAGACTCGGTGGAGTTTGCTCAAATACGCGAATCGGGACGTGATGCAGGAAACTGAAAGCCAGTCCGGCGCGGCGGAGCAGCGAGACGAGGAAACATCGGGCCTCGGCGCCAGGCTACGCGCCGAGCGCAAACGGCAGAACCTGTCCCTCGAGCAGATCGCCGAGGAATTGCGGCTCGAGCCACGGGTGCTGCACGCGCTCGAGGACGAGCGCTTCGACGATCTCGTCGCGCCCGTGTTCGCCAGAGGCTATCTGCGGCAGTACGGCAGGAAGCTGGGGCTCGATCGCGATGGGCTGCTGCGCGACTACGACCGTCTGACCGGACACAGGGACGTCGAGCTGACGCCAAGCCAGGGCGCCACGGTCGGCGCAGCAGAACCGCAACCTGGCCGCAGGTGGATGTTCGTGTTACTGCTCGTGATGCTCCTCGCCGCGGTCGGCGCCGGTGCGTTCTGGTGGTTCGGGGGCGTGGAAGGTTTCGCCGAACGCTTCGGTCTGGCGTCGAACACGACGAATCCGGCCGCGTTGCCCTACCCGGCATCGTCGGTGAGCGAAACGGAACCCGAAGAGCTGCCTGTGCGGCCGGAAGCTCGGCTCGCGCCGCCCCCGGCGACGGTCGACCCTGAGCCCGACGGGCCTTCGCTGGCCGAGTTCATCCGCGGTCAGACGCCCCAACGGCCCGGTTCCGTCGATATCGCTGATGGAGTCGGGCAGGCCAGTCCTCCGGATGCCGTGGATCCCGTGGATCAAGCCGAGCGGGACGATCCTGCCGTCCCGGGCGACGGTATCGATCCGGCGCCCGCGGCCGATCCCGTCAGCACGGTCGACGACCTGGCAGGCTACGAAACCATCGAGGCGGCGCTGATCTTCGTCGCGGATTCCTGGGCGGAAGTCACCGACGCGAGAGGCGTCAGGCTCGTCTACGACCTCGGCCTGGCCGGCGAGGAGCGAACCGTGGTCGGCGCCGCGCCGATCGAGTTCCTGTTCGGCAACGCGCCGGGGGTCGAGCTTCTGATCGACGGGCGGCCCTACGTGCTTCCGGCCCGGGCCACGCCGGGCACGGTGGTCGGATTTACGGTCGAAGCTTCCGGCGACTGAGCATTCCATGGTCACGCTCATCCAGCCCGTTCGAGGCATGAACGACATTCTCCCGGACGACGAGCGCCTTTGGGAGACGGTCGAAGCGGCCGCCGCCGATCTCTTCAGGCGCTACGGATATCGACGTATCCGCATTCCCGTGCTCGAGAAGACGGACCTCTTCCGCCGGTCGATCGGCGAGATGACCGATATCGTCGAAAAGGAGATGTACACCTTCGAGGACCGCAACGGCGACAGCCTCACCCTGCGTCCGGAGGCGACGGCGAGCGTCGTGCGCGCCTGCCTGAGTCACGGTCTGCTGCACAATCGGCAGCAGAAGCTCTGGTGCAGCGGCCCCATGTTCCGGCACGAGAAGCCGCAGAAGGGGCGCCATCGCCAGTTCCATCAGATCAACATCGAGGCGCTGGGCCATGCCGAGCCCGAAGTCGACGCCGAGCTCATCGTCATGTCGGCGCGACTCTGGGACGCGCTCGGCGTGCACGCGACGCTTGAGATCAACTCGCTCGGCACGCCCGCGTCGAGAACGGGCTACAAGCAGGCGCTCGTCGACCACTTCGACAGGCGCCGCGGCGATCTCGATGCCGACAGCTCAAGACGCCTCCAACGCAATCCCTTGCGGATACTCGACAGCAAGAACCCGGCGATGCAGGAACTCATTGCCGGGGCGCCGGTGCTCGAGGACTACCTCGACCCCGAATCGCGCGACCACTTCGAGCGGGTCAGGACGCTGCTGACGGATGTCGGCGTCGAGTTCACCGTCAATCCGCGCCTGGTTCGCGGACTCGATTACTATACGCGCACGGTATTCGAGTGGGTCACGGACCGGCTCGGCGCCCAGAGCGCAGTGTGCTCCGGCGGCCGCTACGATGGGCTCGTGAGCCAGATCGGCGGTCGGGAGACGCCCGGCGTCGGCTGGGCGCTCGGTGTCGAACGGGTTGTCGAACTCATGCGCGACGAAGGCTTCGACGACACCGGGCCTGAGCCGGACGTCTACGTGGTCGGTGTCGGAGACCGGGCGCAGCGCGAGTGTTTTTCGACCGCGGAACGATTGCGGGACGCCGTGCCGGCTGTCAGGCTCGTGATGGGTCCCCCGGGCGGCTTTCGGGCGCAGCTCAGGAAGGCCGACAGGAGCGGTGCGCGCTATGCCTTGATCGTCGGCGACGATGAACTCGCCGCCGGCAAGTTCAGTGTCAAGCCGCTGCGCGAGGATCGCGCGCAGGAACTCGTCCCTCGCGACGAGCTTGCGGGCTGGTTTGAACGCGAGTTGGGCAGAAAACAGTAGACTATTGCGGAGCCGGCTCGGGCAGCGCCCGGAACGGTTCCCTGGCACGACACCGCGGAGCAAGGCGTGAACGAGTTTCTATCCGAAAGAGAGCAGCTTGAACTCTTCAGGCGATGGTGGCGCGAGAACGGCTGGTATCTCGTCGGCGGGGCTGCGGTCGCGTTGCTCGGCTACTTCGGCTGGAACCAGTACCAGGCGCGCGAGCAGTCCATCGCCGAGCAGGCGGCGGCGCTCTACATCGAACTGCAGCAGGCCGTGGAGGACGACAGTCCGGAGGCCGAACGGATTCTCGCCGAACTCCATGCGAACCACCCGGACAGTCCCTATGCCTATCAGGGGAGCTTCCTGATCGCGCGGGACGTGCTGATCAGCGATCCGGTGCGCGCCACCGAGGAGCTGCGTCATGTGATGACGACGAGTTCCGACGCGGAACTCGCCATGGTCGCGCGGCTCAGGCTCGCGCGCGTGCTCGCCTGGCGCGAGTCCTTCGATGAAGCCCTGGCGCTGCTTCAGGTCGAGGAACCCGGGCAGTTCGCAGCGCGCATCAGCGAAATCGAGGGCGACATCCACGTCGCGCTCGGTGACGCGACCGCGGCGCGCGCGGCCTATGAACGCGCCCTGGCCGATCCGGGCTGGGAGACTCTGGACCGCAATCTGCTCAGCATCAAGCTCAACGATCTGGAGCCCGTGCAGACGGTCAGTGCGGCAGGGGAGGAAGGCGAATGAACCGCTTGAAGATCGCGCTGCTCATGTCGGTCGCCGTGCTCGGTCTCGGCGGTTGCGGACTCTTCGGGGGCGGCGACGACGACACGGCGGAGCAACCCGCGGAGTTGACCGCCTTCGACAGTTCGATGCGCGTGCGCAGGGTCTGGCGGAGTTCGGTCGGCGACGCGACGGAACGGCTCAGGCTCGGGCTCCGACCCGCAACCGACGGCACGACGATCTTTGCCGGCGCTTACGACGGCAATGCCGTGGCGCTCGATGCCGAAACGGGCCGAACGCAGTGGTCCGTCGAAACCGAATTGCCGCTCTCGTCCGGACCCGGATTCGGCGATGGTCTGCTCGTGTTCGGCACCGACGACGGCGATCTGGTCGCGCTGGAAGCTACGGACGGATCGGAACGCTGGCGCGCGACGGTCGGCAGCGAGGTGCTCGCGCCGCCTGCCGTGACGGCCGGCGTGGTCATCTACCGTTCCGTTGACGGGCGCCTGCGCGGAGCGTCGAGCGAGGACGGAACTCCGGTCTGGTCGGTCGAACAATCGCTGCCGGCGCTGACGCTGCGCGGCAATACCGCGCCCTATGTGGCGGGGCAGATCGTCATCAGCGGCTTTGCCAACGGGCGTCTGGGCGCCTATGACGTTTCCAGCGGAGAACGGGTCTGGGATCTCGCGGTCGCCAATCCCACCGGCCGCAACGAACTGGAGCGCCTCGTCGACATCAGCGCGGGCCTGCAGGTCGTCGGCAACGATGTCTACACGGTCGGTTACCAGGGCCGCGCGCTTGGCGTGGACCTGCGCAACGGGATCGTGATCTGGCAGCAGGAGATGTCCTCCCATGCGGGTCTCGGCGTGGATCTCAACAACGTCTATGTCACGAACGATGTCGACGCCGTCGTCGCGCTCGACCGCCAGGGAGGCACGCCGATCTGGAGCCAGGAGGCGCTGAGGCTGCGCGACGTGACGGCGCCGACGCGTCACGGCCAGGCGGTCGTCGTCGGCGACTTCGAAGGTTATCTGCACTGGCTCGATCCGAACGACGGGCGGTTTCTGGCCCGGACGCGCGCCGCATCGGACCGGATCACCGCCGCGCCCCTCGTTTCGGGCCTCAACGTCTACGTTCAGGCCGACGACGGATCGGTCGCGGCGTTTCAGGTCGTCGGCGAGTCCGGCTGAGACCGGGGCGGTGTTTCCATGTTGCCCGCGGTGGCGCTCGTCGGCCGGCCGAACGTCGGCAAGTCGACGCTCTTCAATCAACTGACGCGCTCGCGCGACGCGCTCGTCGCCGACTATCCGGGTGTCACGCGCGATCGCCGCTACGGCTTCGGGCGGCGCGATAGCCTCGGCTACATCGTCATCGATACCGGCGGACTCGGCGCCAGCGGCAGCGCCGAGATCGAAGCGGGCATCGAACGGCAGGTGGGCGCGGCGCTCGAGGAAGCGGACCTCGTCGTGCTGGTCGTCGATTACCGCGAGGGTCTGAGCGCCGCCGATGAGCGCATCGCAGAGCGGCTGCGCCGGTCTGCCAAACCCGTAACGGTTGCCGTCAACAAGGCCGAAGGCATCGCAAGCGAGCTGGCCGGGGCGGAGTTCCACGGTTTCGGCTTTGGCGAGCCGGTCCGAATAGCCGCCCTGCATGGCCAGGGTATCGGACGACTGCTCGACCGCGTGCTTGCGCCGTTCGAGGCAAGTGAAACGCCGGACCTCGAGGGGTTCGCCCATCCCAGGCTCGCGGTCGTGGGCCGGCCGAACGTCGGCAAGTCGACATTGATCAATCGCCTGCTCGGCGCCGAGAGGCTCATTACCTCGCCGGTGCCGGGAACCACGCGCGACAGCATTTTCGTGCCTTGCGAGCGAGACGGCAGGACGTTCACGCTGATCGATACGGCCGGGATCCGCCGCCGGGCGAAGGTCAGCGAAGCCGTCGAGAAGTTCAGCGTCGTGCAGAGCCTGCAGGCGATCGAGAACGCCGGAGTCGCCGTGGTGCTGCTCGATGCGCACGAAGGCGTGACCGAGCAGGACCAGCGGCTGATCGGTCTCGTCGTCGCTCGCGGCCGCGCGCTCGTCGTCGGAGTCAACAAGTGGGACGGCCTGACGGCAGGGCAGCGTCGCCGCATCGCGGCGCAGGTCGACCGCCAGCTCGGGTTCGTGCCGTTCGCAAGCGTGCATTACGTATCGGCGCTTCACGGCAGCGGCATCGCCGACGTGATCGGCAGCGCCTTTGCCGCGTACGAAGCGGCTGGTTCCGACCTGACCACACCCAGGCTCAATGCCATCCTCGAACACGCGATCGGCAGGCATCCGCCGCCCGTCGTGCGGGGTCGGCAGGTGCGACTGCGCTATGCACATCAAGGCGGGCGCTATCCGCCCGTCGTTGTCGTCCACGGCAGTCAGGCTGCGCGCCTGCCCGCGCATTACCGCCGCTATCTGGAGAATTGCTTCCGCGAGGCGCTGGGGCTCGACGGCACGCCGGTCAGGGTCGAGCTCAAGAGCGGCGGCAACCCGTTCGCGGGGCGGCGCAACGTGCTGACTCCGCGGCAGCGCAAGCGGCGCAAGCGGATCATCCGGCATACCCGCGGCGGTCGCTGAAGGCATTGCCGCGTGGCCTATTGACATAACCAGATAGTTGCCATGCCTGCCGATATGGGCATTACACTGCCCGTCGCTTGAGGATTCGGAGAAGGATTGATTCATGTCGAGCGCCCGGCAAACAGTCGTCGTCGAGGGCGAGTTCCCGATGCACCGCGGCGGCGCGATCGTCGATCCGACCATCGCGTTCGAGACCTGGGGCGAGCTCGACGCCGCGCGCGGCAACGCCGTGCTGATCTTCACGGGGCTCTCGCCTTCGGCTCATGCCGCATCGTGCGCGGTGGATCCGACGCCGGGCTGGTGGGAGGAGATCGTCGGGCCGGGGCGGCCGATCGATACGCGCCGCCACTTCGTGGTCTGCGTCAATTCTCTGGGCAGTTGTTTCGGCTCGACCGGGCCCGCGTCGGTCAATCCGCTGACCGGCGACATCTATCGTCTCGACTTTCCGACGCTGTCGCTCGAGGATGTCGCGCGCGGCGGCCACGAGGTGCTGAAGTTTCTCGGCATCGACCGGCTCCGCGCGCTCGTCGGTCCGTCGATGGGGGGCATGACCGCACTCGCGTTCGAGCTGCTCTTTCCAGGCCGATCCGAGAGCCTAATGCTCATGTCCACGGGGCCGCGGGCGCTGCCGTTCTCGATCGCGCTACGTTCCCTGCAGCGCGAGATGATCCGCCGCGACCCCGGGTGGCAGGACGGCAACTATCCGCGCGACACCGTGCCGCTGACCGGCATGCGGCTCGCGCGCAAGCTCGGGATGATCACCTACCGCTCGGCCGAAGAGTGGCGGCAGCGCTTCGGCCGCGAGCGCGTCGCCGCCGAGCACGCCGGCGGCGATCCGTTCGGCATCGCCTTCCTGGTCGAGTCGTATCTCGAGCATCATGCGAACAAGTTCATCGGTCAGTTCGATCCGAACTGTTATCTGTATCTCTCACGCGCGAGCGACCTGTTCGATGTCGCCGACCATGGCGGTTCGGTCGAGGCCGGGCTCGCCGCAATCAGGGCCGAACGGATCCTGGTCGTTGGTGTGCAGACGGACTTTCTCTACCCGATGCACCAGCAGCACGAGCTCGTCGAGGGGCTGTCGGGCGGCGGGCGCGAGGTCGAGTTCGTGGAACTCGATTCGCTGCAGGGTCACGACTCCTTCCTCGTCGACATGGACAGTTACCGGCCCGTCATCGCGAAGTTTTTCGGCTGATCGGTCCCCTGTGGGGTCGGTGGTGGGGCGGCCGCTCGCATCGTCTATCCCCTCACCTCTCCCTTCGGTCGAAAGGATTCGGGGACAAACGATGCGATCGGCCGCCTTGGGGCGTCAGCGGGGGGCGCCCCCACCCATCAACTTTCCCCACACCCCTCCCCGTGGTCGAAGGGATTCGGGGACAGATGATTCGATCGGGCGCTTTGCTGCAGTTTTAGTTGCCGGGTGGGTCGCTGCGGTTGACGGTTGCAGCGAGTCGGCCGCGGGCGAGGGAGACGTCGATGGTGGTGCCGGGGCCGGTCGTTGCGCTGTCGGTGACGACGGAGCCGTCG
>JAJEGN010000002.1 GCA_022819855.1 Gammaproteobacteria bacterium
GCCTACATGGATGTATTCACGGCGTGTTTCAAGCGACCGCCAGCGCACCTCCCCGCAACGAAGACCGCAGTCGCCGGTGTGCCTCCCCCCCACCCGGATTCAGGCGCCATCAAACGCGTTCCGGACCCAATTCAGCGTCGGCTCGTCCGTGTCCACGGCGTCGACCGCAACGACGTCGAAGCGCAGCCGGCTGTGAAACCATTGGGGATGGCGCATGAGGAAATGGCGGGTGGCGTTGACGATGCGCTGCCGCTTGGCTCGGTTGATGCTTTCGAGCGCCGTGGTCCGGGCGCCCGTAGAACGCGCCCTGACCTCGACGATGACGAGCGTTTCGCCATCGAGACACACGATATCCAGTTCACCGAGCCGGCATCGGTAGCCGCGCGCGAGGATCTCAAGACCCTGGGCTCTCAGGTGGTTCGAGGCAAATGTCTCCCAGTGCGCGCCGCGCGCGCTGCGCTCGTTCATCGCGATCCGATGAACGCTCTCGTCGGCTCGGCTTCGGTGGGCGGCTGCGGAAGGGGAACGGGACGGCCATCGCGAAACTGGGCGAACGGCAGGGTACGGCGAATCTTCCCTTGTCCGTCTGGACGGAGTTCGCCCGAAATGCCGAGCAAGGGCCAGCCGGGCGCGCCCGGGACATACAGGGAAGTCATGAGCTGATAGGCATCGAAGCCCATTCCGTAATAGCGAACCCATCGGCTGGCGCGTTGCGGCCAGAGCGTTTCGAGTTCCCGGCGCAGGAACGTCGCGGTGTCGTCCGGCGCGAGCAGCATCGGCGCGTCGGGAAACACGATGCCGTTCAGGTCGAAATCGCGCGAGCCGTTCGCGGGCTCGTGAATTGCCGAGGTCGCGTATGCCGGGATGTCGCCGGCATTGTGGAAGCGCAACTGGGGCGCAAGCAGCCGCGCCGCCTGCGGCGTCTCGGCGGCGATGAAGATCATGTCGACGTCCTGGCGCCGCCTGGGTTCGAATTCGACCGCGAGCCCCAGGTTTTCAGCGAGCGAACTGCGCCTCCGATTGCTCAGCGAGATGTTGAGCAGGGACTCGACCGGTTCGGAGAAATCCTGCCGGGCCGGATCGTATCCCCTGAAGTCGAGAACGCGACCGCCGAGCGCCTCGAAACGGGACCTGAAGCTGTCGAGCAGGTCGTAACCCCAGGGGTCACTGCGGACGATGGCGACCGCGGTTCTCGCTCCCGCGGCGATGGCCTGCTCGGCGACGGCGTGCGCCTCATCCTCCGGCGCCAGCGCGAACTGGTGGAAGCTCTGCAGGAACGGCGCCTCGCTTTCGGCGAAGTTCAACGCCAGGGTCGGGATGAACCCCGCCTGGCCGATCACCCGTTCGACGTTGGGCCGCAGCAACGGGCCGACGATGAAGTCGGCTCCATCGAGCTGGGCGCTGAGATAGGCGCCGGCCGCACCGAGCGCGGTCGTATCGTACACGTGGACGGCCGTGTCGACGGGAGCTCCCAGGTGCGCTGCGAGAAAGCCGTCGCGAATGGCCACGGCGGCCGGTCGCTGCGGCGAACTCAGCGGCAGCAGCAGTGCGATCTGGCGCGGATACTGCAGGGCGTTGCGCTGTTCGCTGAGCAGTTCCGCGAGCAGGCCCCCGGCCGCAGGATGGTCGACGTAGACGCTGCGCCATTCGAGCAGGGCGCGGCGAAACTCTCCGGGATCGTCCGCGGCATCTGCGAGCGGTGCGAGGGCAAGCCAGCCCGCGACGACCGGATCGTCGCTTTGCCCGAGTGGAGCGTTCGGCGCCGCGGCGCCAAGTTCTTCCCAGATCAGGCGCTGATTGGCCATGATCGCTTCGGCGGCGTCGAGCAGGCTTTCGCGCGCGACGAACGCGCCCACGCCCTCGGCATGGCGGCCGACGCGCATCAGGGCCTGACCGCGCGTCGCGGCAAATTCCGGGCGCCATTCGTCCGGGACCGGGGGCAGGATCGCCGCGAGCAGCGCAAGCGCGGCGTCGGGATCGCCTTCGTCGAGGTCAACCCGGGCAAGCAGTCCCGCGACGATCTTCTGCTGTTCGGGATCCGCTGCCGGGCCAGCCTCGAGAAGCCATTGCCGCGCGGCGGCCGTGTCGGCAAGCTCAATGAGCAGGACTGCACCGTCAATGAGGTAGCCCGCGCGACGCGCCAGCGCGGTCCGGTCGGCGAGTTCTCTATATAGATCTGCGGCAGCGCGCAGCTTGCCTGCGGCCGCTTCCGATTGTGCGCGAAGCTCCAGATCCGCGGCGCCCGGCGGCAGCGGCGGGGTTGATGTCGTGCAGCTTGCCACTGCCGCCGCCGCGATTGCCAATAGAATGTACTGCCGCAACTTCATCGTCGTCGACTGAATCCTTCGAATGACCAGCAAGCAGGACAGGCCGGCCGGAACGCTGCATGTCGTCGGTACGCCGATCGGCAACCTCGGGGACTTGAGCTTGCGGGCGCGCGAAGTTCTCGGCGCGGTCGACGCCATAGCGGCCGAGGATACCCGCCGAACCCGACGATTGCTATCGAGTATCGGGCTCAAGGCTTCAATTATCGCGTTTCACGATCACAACGAAGCCGAGCGCACGCCGGCACTGCTCGAACGCCTGCGCGACGGCGAAGCGATCGCGCTGGTCAGCGATGCCGGCACGCCGCTGATCAGCGATCCCGGTTGGCGCCTGGTCCGCGCGGCGCTTGCCGACGGCATCGAAGTGCTGAGCGTGCCCGGCCCAAGCGCCGTGTCCGCGGCGCTGAGCGTCTGCGGTCTGCCGACGGACCGGTTCGTGTTCGAGGGGTTTCTGCCGCGCCGCAGGGCGCAACGGGCGGCGCGGCTTGAAGCCCTGCGCAACGAGACGCGGACGATGGTCTTTTTCGAGTCCGTGCACCGGCTCGACGCAACGCTGCGCCAGCTCGCTGAGCAGTTCGGCGCCCAGCGCGAAGCGGCGATCGCGCGCGAACTGACCAAGCTTCACGAGCGTGTGTATACGGGTTCGCTGGCTGAAATCTGCGCCCGGCTTGGCGGCGGGATTCCCCTGCGCGGCGAGTTCGTCGTGGTCGTCGCAGGCGCGCATGAGGTCTTGCGGCCCGAAGAGTCCGAAGCTCTGCGAATCTTCTCCGTCCTCTGTGAGGACCTGCCGCCGGACAGGGCCGCAACGCTCTGCGCGAGGATCACGGGTCTGCCGCGCAACGTCGTATATGGCCTGACCCGGAAGAAAGCGTAGCTCGCGCTTGTTGCCGCGCTTGCGGTCGTGCCGGGAGGGGGTAAGCTATCGGTTCGGAGCCGGCTGCGTAGCCGCTGGGCGCAGCTCAGAGGAAAGTCCGGGCTCCCTGGGCATGGCACCAGGTAACACCTGGGGGGCGCGAGCCTACGGAAAGTGCCACAGAAAATATACCGCCGCTTTAGCGGTAAGGGTGAAAAGGTGCGGTAAGAGCGCACCGCGCAGGTGGTAACACGCTGCGGCACGGCAAACCCTGCCAGGAGCAAGGCCGAATAGGGAAGCGTTCGAGTGCGCCCACACGAGCTTCCGGGTAGGCCGCTTGAGGTATGCGGTGACGCATATCCCAGATGAATGGTTACGCTCGACAGAACCCGGCTTACAGGCCGGCTCCGATCCTTGCCGGGCTGATCTCGCCTCGAGCCCCGGTTGGCAGCCTCTAACTCACTGTCAGCACACGGGAATTTATTGAAATAGTTGTTGACAGCCGGCGAGCGCGCTTTTATGGTGGGACATCGTGGTCCGTAGTGGGCGGATTGTGTAGATTAGTGGGTGCGTGGCCCAATCATGTTTTTAGGCGCGTCGAAAGTAACCCTGGACGACAAGGGTCGGGTAGCGATCCCTGCCCGCTATCGCGATCGTATCAGGGATCGTGCCGACGGCCATCTCGTGGTCACCGCCAGTCCGCCGGGCCCCGGCGCGCGCCACCTCCGGATCTACATGCACCCGGATTGGGAGGTAGCTGCACGCAAGCTCACTCGTCTTCCCGGCATGCATCCGATCACCCTCGCGCTGCAGCGACGGTTGATCGGGTACGCGAGCGAACGGGATATCGATGGTCACGGGCGCATTCTAATCAATCTGACCATGCAGGAGTTCGCTGGCGTCGAGCGTCACGCCATGCTGGTCGGCCAGGGCAACAGGCTGGAACTTTGGGATGAAGGGCGCTGGAAGGAACAGAACGACGAGCTTGACAAGGACATCTTCGCGGACTTGCCGGAAGAGTTCATGGCGCTGGTGCTGTAGCACCGGGGCCGGTGACTCGCATGTCCGCACATCAGCCGGTGCTGGTGGAGGAGGTCGTTGATGGATTGGTTCTTGTAGAGGACGGCTGCTACGTCGACGGCACCTACGGCCGGGGGGGACACAGCACTGAAATTCTCGAGCGAATTGGACGCCGCGGACGATTGCTGGCGCTGGACAAGGATCCGGACGCCGTGGCTGACGGCCGCCAACGGTTCGGCCAGGATCCCCGATTCACGATCGAGCACGCGGGCTTCGAGAACCTGCGCGAAGCTGTGGCGCCGTGGCTCGGGGAACGCAATCTCGCCGGCGTGCTGCTGGATCTCGGAGTTTCCTCGCCGCAACTTGACACCGCCCGCCGTGGCTTCAGTTTCGCCGAGGACGGGCCGCTAGACATGCGTATGGATCCAAGCACGGGACAAACCGCCGCAGCCTGGCTCGCCGAGGCGGGCGAAGGTGAACTGGTGCGCGTGTTGCGCGACTACGGCGAGGAGCCGCGCGCGCGGCGAATTGCCGCGGCGATCGTGCGCGAGCGCCGGGCCGCGCCGCTGACTGGCACGGCCCAACTCGCGCGCGTGGTCAGTGCCGCTGCACCCGCGGCGGCAGGACGATCCCGGTCCCGCATTCATCCGGCGACGCGGGTATTTCAGGCACTGAGGATCGTGGTCAACGACGAGCTTGCCGTACTCGAGCGGGGGTTGCGGGCAAGCGTCGAACTCCTCGCTTCCGGCGGCCGCCTGCTCGTAATCAGTTTCCATTCGCTCGAGGACCGGATCGTCAAGCGATTCATTGCGCATGAGGAGCGTGGCGACCCGGCCTGGGCCGGACTGCCGCAGATCCCGCCCGAGGCCCGACCGCGCTTGCGCCGTGTCGGCCGGCTCGTCCGGCCCGCCGCTGCGGAGCTCGACCGCAACCGGCGAGCGCGCAGCGCCCGGCTCAGGATCGCCGAAAAGCTCGCGCCGGAGGGCGCGTCGTGAAGCTGCGTTTCGGAGTGTTGCTCACGGCGCTCGTCGTGGCCGTGGCGGTCGTCATATCCGGCGTTGTGCTCGTTACGGCCAAGCACAAGTCCCGCCAGTTGTTTGCCGAGCTTGAAGCGCTCAAGCGCGAAGAGGCCAGACTGCAGGACGATTGGGGACGCCTGCAGCTCGAGCAGAGCACCTGGGCCACGCACCCGAGAATCGAAGCCCTGGCAGCCCAGCAACTCGAACTCGTCGTACCCGATGACGAGCAGGTCGTGATCGTCGCGGCGCCAGGCCAATGAAATCCGGGAGCAACACGGTCCAACGGCGCGGCGGGGGCTGGCGCAATACGTTCGTGCTGGCGTGCTTCGTCCTGCCCGTGACGGTCGTCATCATCCGGCTGCTGTACATGCAGTTCATCGTCGGGGATTTTCTCAACGCGCAGGGCGACGCCAGGCAAATCCGCACGGTGCAGATGTCGGCGCATCGCGGCTCGATCGTCGATCGTCACGGCGAACCGCTGGCAGTCAGCACGCCGGTGGACAGCATCTGGGTGAACCCGGGCGAACTCGGGCCGGAACTGGGCCGGCTCGGGGAGCTGGCCGCGGCGCTCGATCTCGATCCCGACCGGCTCGCGCGGCGCATCGCGGACAACATGGAACGCGAGTTCGTCTACCTCAGGCGCCACATTGCCCCGGCCAGGGCGGCCGCAGTCCTGAGCCTCGGCATTCCGGGCGTCAGGAGCCAGCGGGAGTTTCGCCGCTATTACCCCGCGGGCGAGGTCACAGGCCATGTCCTGGGCTTCACCGACATTGACGACAGGGGCCAGGAAGGTCTCGAGCTGGCATTCGACCACTGGCTCGCTCCGGATATCGGCAGCAAGCGAGTCGTCCAGGATGGCCTGGGCCGGGTTATCGTCGATGTGGAGCAGATCAGGCCCGCCCGTGACGGCAGCACCCTAAGAACCAGCATCGATCTGCGCCTCCAGTACCTCGCGTATCGCGAACTGAAGCGCGCCGTGGCGGAGAACGGCGCGCAATCCGGGTCGGTCGTGATTCTCGATCCCAAGCGCGGCGAAGTACAGGCGATCGTCAATCAGCCGTCCTACAACCCGAACGACCGTTCCCAGCTCGATGTCGCCCGGTACCGCAATCGAGCCGCCACCGACATGATCGAGCCCGGTTCGAGCTTCAAGCCGTTCATTCTCGCCGCGGCGCTCGAAAGCGGCCGGTACTCCCCGGACTCGCTTGTCGATACATCGCCCGGGATCCTCACGGTCAACGGGCGCGTGGTGACGGAGGACAACTCGAACCTCGGCGTTATCGACCTGACCACCGTGCTCGCCCGGTCGAGTAACGTCGGCGCCGCGCACATCGCACTGTCGCTGGACCCATTGAGTGTGTGGCAGGTGCTGGCGGGCTTCGGAATCGGCCGCCTGACCGACAGCAAGTTCCCCGGCGAGTCCTCGGGCGTGCTCAACGACCCGCAGCACTGGCGTGAGGTCAATCAGGCTACGCTCTCGTATGGCTACGGGCTGTCGGTCACGGCGCTGCAATTGGCGCGTGCGTATTCGGTAATCGCGGCCGGCGGCGTGTTACGCGGCGTATCGTTCGTCGCGCTGGATGAATCTCCGCCGGGCCAGCGCGTCATTTCCGAGTCCACAGCCGACGAGCTCATGAAGATGCTCCAGGCGGTCGTCCTTCCGGGTGGTACGGCGCGCCGCGCCGCGGTCGCGAACTACAGCGTGGCGGGCAAGACGGGCACCGCGTGGAAGTTGGGCGCCGGCGGCTACCAGCAGGATCGCTACACTGCAATATTCGCCGGGATCGTGCCGGCCGGCGATCCCAGGCTCGTCGTGGTCGTCGTCATCGACGATCCGCGCAGCGGCGCCTACTACGGCGGCGAAGTCGCTGCGCCGGTGTTCGCGACGATCGCCGAGGGCGCACTGAGGCAACTCGCCATCCCCCCGGACGCGTTGACCGAGCCGCCGGTCTCCGTCATCGCGAGCGCACGGGCGGATACCGCGGTTGCTGGCAGCCAGGCGAGCGATAGCTCCGCGGTCGCGAGCGCGCGGGTGGATCCATGATGAGCGCCGCGTTAACGGCTGCCGCGATGACCCTCGGCGATCTGCTGGGTCCGGGAGCAGCCGGCCACGCAGCGATGGAGATCCGGGACCTCGTCATCGACAGCCGTCAGGTCACCCCCGGCGCCGCCTTCCTTGCCGTGCCCGGCGGTGCGCGGCACGGGCTCGACTTCGCCGCGGAAGCGCTCGAGCGCGGCGCTGCGATCGTCCTTTACGCGCCGGATGCGAAGCATCCCGAGGTTCCGGAGCCGAGTCTGGCGATACCGGGTCTCGGCGACCGGCTCGGCGATCTCGCCAGCGCGTTCTTCGCGCCCGAGGGCGAGCGTCCTGACATGCTTGGCGTGACGGGCACCAACGGCAAGACCACGGTCGCCTGGCTGGTCGCGAACGCGATGGCCGAACGCGACGCTGCCTGCGGCTACATCGGAACGCTCGGCTTCGGGGCGCCGGCCGACCTCGAGCCGCACGCGCTGACGACGCCCGACTGCCTGAGTCTGCATCGGGAGGTCGCGGCCATAGGTCTGCCGCGAGTCGCTCTCGAAGTGTCGTCGCACGCCCTGGCGCAGGATCGGATCGCGGGGCTCGAGATCGCCGCCGCCGCGTTTACGAACCTCACGCGCGATCATCTCGATCACCATGGCGATTTCAGCGCTTATGGCGAAGCCAAGGCGCGCCTGTTCAGTCGACCCGGGCTCGTCAGGGCCGTGCTCAACGGCGACGATCCGTTCGCAGCCAGGTTGCTGCGCGACTTGCCGGCCGGCTGCGAACCCGTCCTGACGTCGCAACGCGGTCGATCCGATGCAGACATCGTCGGCCGCTGTCGACTCAGGGGCTTGTCCGGGCTCGAACTCGAACTCAACGGCCGCTACGGCAGTGCGACGCTCGTCTCGCCCCTGATCGGGGAGTTCAACGCCGAAAACCTGCTGCTCGCGGCCGGCGCACTGGTGGCCTGGGAGTTGCCGCTGACGGACGCATGCGCGGCGCTGGCCGAATGCGGCCCTCCGCCGGGCCGGATGGAGGTCCACGGCGGCGCAGGCGGGCAGCCCTGGGTCGTGGTCGACTACGCGCACACGCCGGACGCGCTCGAACGCGCCCTCGCAACGCTCGCGGAAACTGCGCCGGGCGAGTTGTGGTGCGTGTTCGGCTGCGGCGGCGAGCGCGACCGGGGCAAACGGCCCGAAATGGGCGCCGCGGCGGCGCGCTCGGCGCCGCACATCGTGCTGACCGACGACAACCCGCGCGGCGAGGATCCGGCAGCGATCGTTGCGGACATACGCGCGGGAATCGAGGCGCATCCGGATGTGGCGATAGTTCATTCGCGCGAGCAAGCCATCGCCCGCGCCGTGGCTGCGGCAGGCGGCGGGGATGTCGTCCTGGTCGCGGGCAAGGGGCACGAAACCTCGCAAACCGCAGCCGACGGGCAACGTCCCTTCGACGACCGCGCCGTGGTCGCCGATCTGCTTGGAGACCGACGTTGATGGCTCGCAGTCTCGCAGCGGTTGCCGACGAAGTGCAGGGTCGTCTGGTCGGCGCCGACACCGAGTTCAACGCCGTCACGATCGATTCCCGTCAATCCGTGAGCGGGGCGCTGTTCGTCGCGATCCGGGGCGAGCGCTTCGACGGCAACGATTTCATCGCAGAAGTGCACGAGAAGGGCGCGGCCGGGGCGCTGGTGTCGCGCGTCGCGCAACTGCCATTGCCGCAGGTCGAGGTCGACGACACGCGGCGCGCGCTCGGCGCGATGGCGCGCGCCTGGCGCGGCAATTTCCCGCTGCCGGTCGTCGCCGTGACGGGCAGCGCCGGGAAGACGACGGTCAAGGAACTCATCGCGTCGATACTGCGCGTCAACCGGGAGGTCTGCGTCACCCGCAGCAACCTCAACAACGATATCGGCCTGCCGCTCACGCTCATGCGGATACGCCCCGAGCACGAGGTGATCGTCGTCGAACTCGGCGCCAATCATGCCGGTGAGATCGATTACCTGAGCGGACTCGCGCAGCCGACTGTCGGCGTCATCACCAATGCCGGGGCGGCCCACCTCGAGGGCTTCGGCTCGGTGGCGGGCGTCGCCGCCGCGAAGGGGGAACTGCTCGATCACCTGCCGCGCTCGGGTACGGCCGTACTCAACGCCGACGATCCGTTCTGCGCCGACTGGCGGTTGCGATCGCGCGCGGACCGCGTCCTTACGTTCGGTCTTGGCGCGGACGCCGACTGCCGCGCGGTGGGCGAGGCCGTACTTGGCGGCGACGGTTCGAAGTTCACGATGCGCCTGCCGAACGACGAGCGGCTCGCCATCGAGTTGCCGCTCATCGGCATGCAGAACGTGGCCAACGCACTGGCCGCGGCCGCGGCCGCGCACGCCGCCGGAGCGAGCGGTGCGGAGATTCGCGCCGGTCTCGCCGGCGGCTCGCAGGTGCCGGGCCGCATGACGGTACTGCGCGGCAAGGGCGGTGCGACCGTCGTCGATGACAGCTACAACGCGAATCCGTCTTCGGCGCGCGCCGCGCTCGACTGGCTCGGCGCGCGCGGCGGAACGCGCGTTTTCGTGCTCGGCGACATGGCGGAACTCGGCGCGGAGGCTCAGGCCCTGCATCGGCAAACCGGCGCCTACGCCCGCGGCCGCTGCGAGGCGCTGATCGGGATCGGCCCGCTTGCGGCCCATGCCGCCGAAGCTTTCGGTCCGCAAGGCGAAACGTTCGCCGACATCGAATCCGCCAGGCGCGCGCTCGAACCGCGGCTGGCCGCCGAGCTGACGATCCTCATCAAGGGCTCGCGCGTCATGGGACTCGATCGCCTCGTCGCGGCGTTCGCCGATGCGGATACGCGGAGGGCGGACCGATGTTGATGATGCTCATGGAGTACCTGACGCAGTACTACTCCGGGTTCAACGTTTTCGGCTACCTGACGATGCGCGCGATCCTCGGCGCGCTGACCGCGCTGACGCTGTCGTTCGCCGTCGGCCCGTACATGATCCAGCGGCTCTCCGTGAGCAACGTGGGGCAGCCGGTACGATCCCTCGGTCCCGAGAGCCACTTGCTCAAGGCAGGCACTCCGACCATGGGCGGCGCGCTGATACTGCTGTCGATCGGGGTCGCCACGCTGTTGTGGGCGGATCTCACCAACCGCTTCGTCTGGATCGTGTTCGGGATCACGATGGTCTTCGGGCTCATTGGTTTCGTGGACGACTACAGGAAAATCGTCGTCGGCGATTCGCGGGGACTCGCGGCGCGCACGAAGTTTTTCTGGCAGTCGGTCGCCGCACTTGCGGGCGCCTTGCTCCTGTTCGTGACGGCGGAGAATCCCGAAGTCGAACAGGCCCTGCTGATTCCCTATTTTCCGAACCTCATGATTCCGCTCAACGGAATCGTGTACGTGGCGTTCGTCTACGTCGTCATTGTCGGCAGCTCCAACGCAGTCAACCTGACCGACGGGCTCGACGGGCTCGCGATCATGCCGACAGTGCTCGTAGGCGGCGCGCTCGGGCTCATCGCCTGGGCGGCCGGCAATGTCGTGTTTTCGAATTATCTCGGCATCCCCTACATCGTGGGGGCCGGAGAGATGCTCGTTTTTTGTGCGGCCCTGGCTGGCGCCGGCCTGGGCTTCTTGTGGTTCAACACCTACCCCGCCCAGGTCATCATGGGTGATGTCGGGGCACTCGCGCTCGGAGCAGCGCTGGGACTCGTGGCGGTGGTCATCAGACAGGAACTGGTGTTGTTCATCATGGGCGGAGTATTCGTGGTCGAAACCGTCTCCGTCATGATCCAGGTCGTCTCCTACAAGAGAACAGGCCGGCGCGTTTTTCGCATGGCACCGCTGCACCACCATTTCGAACTGAAGGGCTGGGCGGAACCGAAGGTAATCGTTCGCTTCTGGATCATCACGGTGATCCTGGTGCTCATCGGACTTGCGAGCCTGAAGATTCGCTGATGGCGACCGCATGGCGACAACCGAGCGCGGAGACGGAATGGCAGGCGTGGTTCAGGGAGAACAGGGTCGTGGCTGAGCACGGCGGCAGGACGCTGATCGTGGGACTCGGGTCCACCGGTCGAGCCGTCGCCGAGTACCTGGCGCGATGGCGCCGGCCGGCGCTCGTCATCGACAGTCGCGCGGCGCCGCCCGAACTTGCCGGGCTCAGAGGCGCCTGCCCGGACATGCCCGTCGTGCTCGAGAGTCTCGATCCGAAATGGCTCGCGGGAGTGGACGAACTCGTGCTGTCGCCGGGGCTCCCGGTCGATACGCCGATCGTCGCGGCGGCGCACGAGCGCGGCATCCCGGTGATCAGTGACATCGAACTCTTCGCCAGGGAAGCCGAGGCGCCGGTGCTGGCGGTCACGGGGTCCAACGGCAAGAGCACGGTCACGACGCTGACGGCGCGAATCCTCGCCGCGCAGGGCGTGCGCGCTCCGGCGGGCGGCAATCTCGGTCCTCCGGCGCTGGAACTCCTGAGCGAGGAAGAGTCCGAAGCCTACGTTCTCGAAGTCTCGAGCTTCCAGATGGAGACGACATACAGTCTGCGGCCGCTGGCCGCCGTCGTGCTCAACCTGTCCCCGGATCACCTCGACCGGCACGGGAGTTTCGAGCGCTACGCGGAACTCAAGGCGAAACTCCTTCGCGGTGCCGAGCGCGCCGTGTACAACCGGGATGATCCGGCCGTACGCGAGATGGGCTGGCGCCACATGCAGGGCGTTCCTTTCTCGACGCGCGAGTCGCTGGAGGACGGCTACTCGATCATCGTTGCCGACGGCGAACGCTGGCTTGCGTGCGGTCTCGAGCCGCTCATGCCCGCGGCCGAACTGCCCGTTCCCGGCCGGCACGGGGAGTCCAATGCGCTTGCGGCGCTCGCGCTCGCGGAGGTTCTCGGCGGGGCGCGCGAACCGGCGCTGGAGGCACTGCGCAACTTCGAGGGTCTGCCGCATCGCTTCGCCCAGGTCGCCACCGTCGGGGGCGTCGTCTATGTCGACGACTCGAAGGGCACGAACGTCGGCGCTACGGTCGCTGCGCTCGAGAGCCTTGCCGGCGCGGCCGTGCTGATCGCCGGCGGGCTCGGCAAGGGCATGGACTTCACGCCGCTTGCCGAGGCCGCCCGCGGCAGGCTCAAGGCGGCCGTGCTCCTCGGGGAGTCGGCGCCGGCGCTCGCCGAAGCGCTTGACGGCATCTGCCCGATTGCCCGGGTCGACACGATGCCGGCAGCCGTGGTGCATGCCGCGGACCTCGCGGCCGCCGGCGACACGGTGCTCCTGTCACCGGCGTGCGCGAGCCAGGACATGTTTGCGGATTATCGCGAACGCGGCAGGGCGTTCGGCGCGGCAGTCCGGGGGCTGGAACGATGAAGCGCACCTTCCCGATGCCGCCGAGCCATGTGGACCCGCTGCTTGCCGGCGCCAGCCTCGGGCTCGTCGTCGTTGGCGCCGTGATGGTCGGTTCCGCGTCGATCTCGCTCGCCGACGGCAATTTCGGCCAGCCGCTCTACTACCTCATACGGCATCTCGGGGCAGTGGGCATCGGCCTGGCAGCCGCGCTTGCGGTCACCGCCGTGCCGACCGAACTCTGGCACCGGCTGAACGGCCTGATCCTGCTTGGCTGCGTCGCACTGCTCGCGCTGGTTCTCGTCCCCGGTCTCGGTCAGACCGTCAACGGCGCCGCCCGCTGGCTCGAACTTGGGCCGATCCGTTTCCAGGCCTCCGAACCTGCACGCCTCTTCCTGATCATGTACCTCGCCAGTTACGCCACGCGCCGGCAGGCCGAGCTCCTGACGAGTTTCCGGGGCTTTCTCAAGCCCATGGTCATCGTGGCCGGCGTTTGCGCGCTCTTGCTTGCGGAGCCCGACTTCGGCGCCGCCGTCGTCGTCACGCTGACGAGCCTCGGGATCGTGTTCGTGGCCGGCGCGAGGCTGCGCGACTTCGTGCTTGCGCTGGTCGTCGGGGGCTTCGCTCTCGGGACGCTGGCCGTGAATTCAGCGTATCGGCTCGAGCGGCTCACGACGTTCCTGAATCCCTGGAGCGATCCTTTTGCGAGCGGATTCCAGTTGACCCAGTCGTTGATCGCGATCGGCCGTGGCGAGTGGTTCGGGGTTGGTCTCGGCGAGAGCGTGCAAAAACTGTTCTACCTGCCCGAAGCGCACACGGACTTCGTATTTGCCGTTGTCGCCGAAGAATTGGGATTCGCCGGTGCGAGCTTCGTCGTGCTGCTATATGTTCTCGTCGTCTATCGAGCCATCGACATGGGCCAGACGGCGATTCGCGAGGGCATGGCGTTTCAGGGCCTGCTGAGTACGGGGATCGGGCTCATGCTCGGCATCGAGGCGCTGATCAACATCGGGGTTAACACGGGCTTGCTGCCGACCAAGGGTCTGACGCTGCCGCTCATCAGCTACGGTCGTTCGAGCACGATCGTGACGCTCATCGCGCTCGGCCTGCTCTTCAGAATCCATCGTGAACTCAGTGGCGTGCAACAGGCGTCGTCCAGGCGCAGGCGGTCGCAGTGACGGGCGGGCCGATCATGATCATGGCGGGCGGTACGGGCGGACACGTGTTCCCGGGCCTCGCCGTGGCAGCGACGCTCAGGCGGCGCCGGCAGGCGGTCGTCTGGATCGGCACGCACCGCGGGCTCGAATCGACGCTCGTGCCCGAGAACGGCTTCGACATCGACTGGATCACGATCTCCGGCATCAGGCGGCGGGGCCCGGGCGCCTGGCTCGCGGCGCCTTTCAGGATCGCCTTCTCGGTGGCCCAGGCGCTGTGCATCTTCCATCGTCGCAAGCCCGGCGCCGTGCTGGGCTTCGGCGGCTTCGTGTCGGGTCCCGGCGGCATCGCCGCGTGGCTTACTCGCCGACCCTTGTTGATACACGAGCAAAACGCCATTGCGGGAACGACGAACCGTCTGCTCGCTCGGTTCGCAAAACAGGTGTTCGAGGCGTTCCCGGACAGTTTCCCCGGGCGCGTCGACGCCCACTGGATCGGCAACCCGGTGCGCCGCGAGATCGCGGCGCTGCCGCCGCCCGGTGAACGTGTGATCGGGCCGTCGGACAGGCGGCGCACGCGCCTGCTCGTGCTTGGCGGCAGCCGCGGCGCCCTGGCGCTGAACCGCGTGCTGCCCGACGCGGTCGAGGGGCTCGCAGATTCGCTGCGGCCGGCGATCCGGCATCAGTCAGGAACCGGGGCTGACGAGATGGCTGCGCGCTACGCGGAGATCGGGGTCGAGGCGAGCGTCGAGCCGTTCATTGACGACATGGCCGACGCCTACGGCTGGGCCGATCTCGTCGTTGCCAGGGCCGGCGCCTTGACGGTCGCCGAGCTTGCCGCCTGTGGCGTTGGGGCGATCCTCGTGCCGTTTCCGTACGCGGTCGACGACCACCAGACGGAGAACGCGCGCCGGTTTGTCGCCGCGGGCGCGGCCGTGCTGCTGCCCGAGCGCGAGCTCGACGCGTCGCGGCTCGCTCGCGAACTCGAACGGTTGCTGTCCGACCGAACGCGCCTGCTGCGGATGGCGGAGGCGGCGCGGGAGCAGGCCCGACCGGACGCGGCCGAGCAGCTTGCCGAGGCATGCCTGCGCCATGCGGGAGGCGCCGCATGAACGATCGCATGGGCCGAATCCATACCGTGCACTTCGTCGGCATTGGCGGCGTCGGCATGGCCGGCATCGCCGAGGTGCTGCTCAACCTCGGGTACACGGTGCAGGGATCGGATCTCAGGCAGAGCGCCGCGACCGAGCGTCTGCAGTCGCTCGGTGCGATAGTCCATGAAGGCCACGACGCCGCGCAGCTCGGCGAGGCCGATGTGGTCGTCGTTTCGAGCGCCGTCGGCAAGGACAACCCCGAGATCGTCGCAGCGAAGAAGCGGCGCATACCGGTCGTGCAGCGGGCGGAGATGCTCGGCGAGCTCATGCGCTTCCGCTACGGCATCGCCGTTGCCGGCACGCACGGCAAGACCACGACCACCAGCCTGATCGCAAGCGTGCTTGCCGAGGGCGGGCTCGACCCGACGTTCGTCATCGGCGGCCGGCTTGCGAGCGCCGATGCCCACGCGCGGCTCGGGGTGGGGCGATACCTCGTTGCCGAGGCCGACGAGAGCGACGCCTCGTTCCTGCACCTGCAGCCGATGATCGCCGTCGTAACGAACGTCGATACGGACCACCTGGCAACCTACGACGGCGAACTTGGACGGCTCAAGCAGGCGTTTCTGGACTTCGTGCACAATCTGCCGTTCTACGGCGTCGCCGTGATGTGCCGCGATGACGCCAACACGCGAAAGCTGATACCGAAGGTCAGCCGGCGAGTGCTGAGCTACGGCCGCACGGAGCGGGCGGACGTCAGGATCTCGGCGGTGGAACGGCGCGGCATGCGGACGGCCTTCAAGGTTCGGCTGCCTGGCGGCGGCAAGCCGGTCCCGTTCGAACTCAACCTGCCCGGCAAGCACAACGTGCTCAACGCGGCCGCGGCGATCGCGGTCGCGAGCGAGCTTGGAGTCGCAACACAGGCAATCCGGAAAGCGCTAGCGGATTTCTCCGGCATCGATCGCCGCCTGCAGGTGCTCGGGACCGTCAACACGGTCGCAGGAAGGGTCACCTTCGTCGACGATTACGGCCATCACCCCACCGAGATCGCAGCCACGCTCGCCGCGGTGCGCGATGCCTGGCCCGGACGGCGCATCGTCGTTGTCTTCCAGCCCCATCGCTATTCGAGGACCCGGGCACTGCTCGATGATTTCGCGCAGGTGCTCGCGGACGTGGATACCTTGCTGCTGACGAGCGTATACGCGGCCGGCGAAAAACCGCTGCGCAACGCCGACGGCAAGGCGCTGGCCCGGGCCGTGCGCGCGCGAGGCGCCGTGGAGCCGGTCTTCGTCGAGGACCTCGACGATCTGGACACGGTGCTCGCCCATGTGTTGCGTGCCGATGACGTGGTGTTGACCCTCGGGGCCGGCAGCATCGGCGCAGTGGCGCCCATGCTGCCGGGGCTGCTCGCCGTTCGCGGGCCGGTCGGAGTTCGTCAATGAGCGCGGTGGCCGAAGAGATGGCTGACACACCGGCGCTGCTGCATGACGAGCCGATGGCAGGCCACACCTCGTGGCGGGTGGGCGGTCCGGCCGACCTGTTCTTCACGCCCGCCGGGGTTGAGGACCTCACGACCTTTCTTGCGACACTGCCGGCCGATGCGCCGATCTGCTTCATCGGACTCGGATCCAACCTGCTCGTGCGCGACGGCGGCATTCGCGGCGCCGTGATTTGCACGAGCGCGTTGCCGAAGGACATCGCCCGGCTCGATGACGAGCGGGTACGGGCCACGGCGGGCGTGTCCTGCGCCGCGCTTGCGCGCCGCTGCGCACGCTGGAAGCTCGGACCTGCCGCGTTTTTCGGAGGCATACCGGGGACCGTGGGCGGAGCGCTCGCAATGAACGCCGGCGCATTTGGCGGCGAGACCTGGGACAAGGTCGAGAGCGTCACGACCGTCGACCGTTCCGGCGCCGTGTACACGAGAGCGAGGACGGAGTTCTCAAGCGGCTACCGCACGGTCGCAGGCCCAGCGAACGAGTGGTTCCTTGACGCAACGTTTCGATTCGAAGCGGGGGACGGATCCGATCCGGCGACGCTCAGGGCGATGCTGCGCAGGCGCGGTGAAACGCAACCGCTGGGCCGGCCGAGCGCGGGATCGGTGTTCCGCAATCCGCCCGGCAACTTCGCCGGCCGGCTCATCGAGCGCGCCGGACTCAAGGGCGCGCGCGTCGGCGGTGCCGAGGTCTCGCGCAAGCACGCGAATTTCATCATCAACACGGGTTCTGCCACGGCGGCCGATATCGAGCGGTTGATCGACAGGCTCAGAGTCGAGGTCGAGCAGCGCACCGGCGTCGCGCTCGAACTCGAGGTGCGCGTGCTCGGCGAGCACGCGGGAGATGCTGACTGATGGGCAAGCGCGGCAAACGCAGCAAACGCGGCAAGAACGTCCGGCGCGATTCGTCGCAGCCGGCTGTCGAGCTGAACTGGGGCGCGTTGCTCGTGCTGCCGGTCATCCTCGCCGCGGTGCTTGCGGGTCTGCTGTTCGGTCTGCCGGTGCTGGATCGCCCGATTTCGCAATTGCTTGTCGAAGGGCCGTTTCAGCGTGTGACTGAAGTACAGGTACAGGCTGCGATCGCGCCCGAACTCGGTCCGGGGTTCCTGACAGTCGACCTCGAACGGATGCGCCAGCGTGTCGAGTCGCTCGACTGGATCGACACTGCGCAGATCCGCAGGCTCTGGCCCGACAAGCTCGCGGTCACGGTCACCGAACATCGTGCGGTGGCTCGCTGGGACGACAAGGGTCTGCTCAACGTCCGCGGCGAGGTCTTTGCCGCCAACGCGCGCCACGCCTTCCCGGAGCTGCCGAAGTTCGTCGGGCCGCCCGGCAGCGAGCAGAACATCATCGCTTTCTACCGGTCCTCACGCGGCCGGCTGGCCGAGGCCAACTTGATGCTCGATTCATTGCACATGAATGCACGAGGCGCTTTTACGTTTGTGCTTGCCGGCGGACAGCAGATCCGGCTCGGCCGCCGGGACATCGAGCGCCAACTCGAGACCTTCTTCGACATCGCGGCTCCCGCGCTTGCGGAGCGGCTCGAGGAAGTCGGTTACGTGGACCTGAGATACGCGAACGGTTTTGTGGTCGGGTGGCGTACCGGAACCGAGCTTGCGAACACGGTCGAGAGTTACGGAAATGGCTAAGCGGGACGCACGCAATCTGGTCGTCGGGCTCGACATCGGTACGTCGAAGGTCGTTGCCGTCGTCGGCAAACTGTCGACCGAGGACCGTCTGGAAATCATCGGTCTGGGTTCGTGCGAGTCGCGCGGTCTCAAGCGGGGCGTGGTCGTGAACATCGAGTCGACGGTGCGCTCGATCCAGCGCGCGGTCGAGGAAGCGGAGCTCATGGCCGGCTGTGAAATCAGCCGCGTGTACACGGGCATTGCGGGCAGTCACGTTCGCAGCCTCAATTCGCACGGCATCGTCGCGATACGCGACAGGGAAGTCAGCGCGAGCGACGTCGAGCGCGTCATCGATGCGGCCCGCGCGGTTGCGATCCCGGCCGACCAGCGCGTTCTGCATGTGCTGCCCCAGGAATTCATCATCGATTCCGAGGGCGGCATTCGCGAACCGGTCGGCATGTCGGGCGTGCGTCTGGAGGCGAAGGTTCACCTTGTCACGGGCGCGGTCAGCGCCGTGCAGAACATCGTCAAGTGCGTGCAGCGCTGCGGACTGACCGTCGACGGAATGGTTCTCGAGCAGCTCGCCTCGAGCTACGCCGTGCTGACCGAGGACGAGAAGGAACTGGGTGTCTGCATCGCCGACATCGGCGGCGGCACGACCGACATCGCGGTCTTCTGCGGCGGCGCGATTCAGCATACCGCCGTCATCCCCATTGCCGGGACCCAGGTGACGAACGACATCGCGGTGTCGCTGCGTACTCCGGCGCACCGCGCCGAGGAGATCAAGATCAAGTACGCCTGCGCGTTGTCGCAGCTCGCGAATGCCGACGAGACGATCGAGGTGCCGAGCGTCGGCGACAGGCCGCCGCGCCGCCTGGCCCGACAGACCCTCGCCGAAGTGGTCGAGCCGCGCTACGAGGAACTCTTCAGCCTCGTGCGCGACGAACTGGTGCGGTCGGGGTTCGCCGAGCTGATCCCTGCCGGCGTCGTGCTGACCGGCGGCAGTTCGAAGATGGAAGGGGCGATCGAACTTGCGGAAGAAGTCTTCCACATGCAGGTACGCCTCGGCATGCCGCAGTACGTCGAAGGTCTTGCCGGCGTCGTGCGCAATCCGATCCACGCGACCGGCGTGGGTCTGCTGCTCTACGCGAGAGAGTCGATTCAAGCCGGGGCGGAAGCATCCGAGTCCGGGCTTGGGGTATCGAATGTGTTCGGCAGGATGCGGGCCTGGTTTCGCGGAGGTTTGTAGGCAACGCACCGTTGCCCGGGGAGTTTCGCAATGCCCGACGGAAATCTGGAAATCAACGATGGGAGTCTGAAAATGACGTTCGAACTGACGGATGGCCAAACCAAATCGGCTGTCATCAAGGTGATGGGGGTTGGCGGCGCCGGCGGAAATGCGGTTGCGCACATGGTCGCGGTCGGCATCGAAGGCGTCGATTTCATCTGCGCCAACACCGACGCGCAGGCCTTGCAGAACACCAGGGTCACGACCAAGCTGCAGATCGGCCGCGATATCACAAAAGGGCTCGGGGCGGGCGCGGATCCGGAGGTCGGCCAGCAAGCGGCGCTCGAGGATCGCGATCGCATCAAGGAGGCGATCGAGGGCGCCGACATGCTGTTCATCACCGCCGGTCTCGGCGGCGGGACCGGCACGGGCGCTGCGCCCGTGATCGCCGAACTTGCGCGTGAACTCGGGATTCTCGTGGTCGCCGTGGTGACCCGGCCGTTCTCGATGGAACAGGGCAAGCGCGTCCAGGTCGCCGAGCGCGGGATCGGCGAACTCGCCAAGCACGTCGATTCGCTGATCACGATCCCGAACGACAAGCTGCTGCCGGTCCTCGGCCCGCAGGTCACGCTCATCGACGCATTTCGGGCCGCGAACGAAGTGCTGCAGGGCGCCGTGCAGGGCATCGCGGAGCTCATCACACGCTGGGGGCTGATCAACGTCGACTTCGCCGACGTCAAGACGGTGATGTCCGAGCAGGGCACCGCGATGATGGGATCGGGCTCGGCAAGCGGGGAGGATCGCGCCCGCGTTGCGGCCGAAGCCGCGGTCTCCAGCCCCCTGCTCGACGGGGTCGATCTGGCGGGGGCGAAAGGCGTGCTTGTCAACGTGACGACGGGAGAGAATCTCGGCCTCGTCGAATTCGAGGAGGTGGGCAAGACCATCAAGCAATTCGCGGCCGAGAACGCCACGGTCGTCATCGGTACGGTCCTCGATCCCGAAATGTCCGAGGAGCTTCGCGTTACTGTGGTGGCGACCGGTCTCGGCGGGCCCGCCGGCGCACAGGACGCCCCACGGATGCGGCTCATCGACAAGCGCGTGCCCGGCGAACCCAACTACGCCGACTACGAGCGCCCGACGGTGGCTCGCGACAAGCATGCGGAGGAGGAAGCGCCGCCGGCGGGAGAGGACAAGGCCGAGTCGTTTCTCAACGTACCCGCGTTCCTGCGCAGGCAGGCGGACTGATGACGGCCCGGGAGCCTGCGATTGGTCCCTGGCGGAAAAGGCGGTTATCCTACGATGTGGCGTAGTCGGTTCAGGGGACATTCCCTGCGAGCGGCTGCTTGGTCAACAGTGCACGATTCGCATTTGTTCCTGGGGGACGAAGCGGCTTGAAGCAGCGCACCTTGAAGGACTCCATCCGGGCAACCGGCATCGGTCTGCATGGCGGCGCCAAGGTCTACATGACCTTGCGGCCCGCGCCGACCCATACCGGTATCGTGTTCCGCCGTCTGGACCTTGCCGAACCCGTGGACATACCCGCGGCAGCACTGAACGTCTCGGACACCATGCTCGGCACGACGCTCGAGCACGGAGGCGGCCGGGTCGGCACGGTCGAGCATCTGCTGTCGGCGCTTGCCGGCCTCGGAATCGATAACCTTTTCATCGACCTGACGGCGCCGGAAGTGCCGATCATGGACGGCAGTGCGGCGCCGTTCGTGTTTCTGCTGCAGTCCGCCGGCATAGAAGAGCAGAATGCGCCGAAGCGCTTCATCCGCATCCGTAAGACGGTACATGTCGACGATGGCGACAAGTGGGCGCGGTTCGCGCCGTATGACGGTTTCCGGCTCAATTTCGAGATCGATTTCGACCATCCGGTGCTCCGCAGGCACCGCCAGAACGCGAGCCTGGAATTCTCCACGGCAGCGTTTCTCAAGGAGATCAGCCGGGCCAGAACCTTTGGTTTCCTGAGCGACGTCGACTCGCTGCGTGCACGCGGCCGGGCGCTCGGCGGAAGCCTCGACAACTCGATCGTCATGGACGAGTACCGCGTGTTGAACGAAGATGGCCTCAGATTCGGTGACGAGTTCGTCAGGCACAAGATGCTCGACGCGGTGGGCGACCTCTATCTGCTCGGCGCCTGCCTGATCGGAGAGTTTTCCGCCTTCAAGTCCGGCCACCGCCTGAACAATCTCCTGCTGCGCGAACTGCTCGGCCGGCCGGACTGCTACGAGGAGGTCGTGTTCGACGAGCAGCGGCCCTCGCCCATCTCCTACCAGTTCGCACCGGGGCTCATCGACTAGCCCGAAACCGGCCCTCGCCTACACAGGTGCGGGTGGGATCCAACCGGAGGCTCGAGCCCCCGCATCCTCCACCTTAGCCGCCGCGCGGCACCACCCGGACCTTGAGCCGGTGTCCGGCAAGTTCCGGATTCGCGCACCGCACCCGCGCAGCCCAGGCTGCCGAGTCCATGCCGAGGACGAGATATCCCGCGTCGTCGAAATCGGCGCTCACCAGGTGAGCCGCTTCATCGTTCGGCAACAACGCCCGTATGTCCGTCGCAAGCGTGCGCCTGCGCCCCGCGTCCCGGGCGAGTCTCTCGATAGCCCCCGAATTCAACACCTCGGCGACGCTTCTTGGTCTGTTCGCACGCATGTTCATGCTCCCGACTTCAATGTGCGCCGCCTGGCTACTCGGCGCAAATCCACTGCGGCGTTCAGGAGAGACTCGGGTCTTGCGGGACTGCGAGCGACGAACATGAATCCTTTCCGTGCAGCGCTCAGGAAACCTGCGCCAGGTTGCGGTCGTCGTCCTCGAGATGCTCGAACGCTTCCGGATTGAACCATCTGTAGCGTTCCGCACAGCGTGTCGTCTCGCCGACCAGCAACAGCGCCGGGGCTTCGATTCCAAGCTTGTCGCGCACTTCGCCGAGGCGGCGGAGCGTCGTGCGAACAACCCGCTGCTCTTCCATCGTTCCGTTCTGGATGATGGCTGCCGGCGTCGCCGCGTCGTGGCCGTTGTCCATGAGCGCCGCGCCGATCGCCTCCAGTTGCGCGACGCCCATGTACAGTGCAAGCGTCTGGTCGCTCCGGAACGAGGCAAGGTCCGCCGCGTTGCCGTCGTCGCTGTGCCCCGTTGTGATGAGCACCGCCCTTGAGACGCCGCGCAATGTCAGCGGGATGCCCGCATACGCGGCGCACCCTTCGACCGCCGATACGCCGGGAACGACCTGGAACGGCAGGCCGGCCTCGGCAAGCGCCTGCATCTCCTCGCCGCCGCGGCCGAAGATCATCGGGTCGCCGCCCTTGAGGCGGCACACGCGCCTGCCCGACGCGACGAGCCGTACGAGCAGGCGATTGACCTGCGCCTGGGTGATGGAAGGCGTGCGCGGCGACTTGCCGACGGAGATCAGCTCGCCGTCGCGGCGCGCGTACTCGAGTATCCCGTCGCTGACGAGCCGGTCGTAGAGCACGACATCCGCCTGGGCCAGCAACTGCCGGCCGCGCAAGGTAATGAGGTCGGGACTGCCGGGACCGGCGCCGACGAGATACGCTTCGCCCGGTTCCAGTGTGGCGGCTTCTTCGTCGCGCCATGCGGCCAGTGCCTGCTCGAGCAGCGTTTCGCTGCGTTCGCCGCGGCCGGCGAGCATGTGGCGCGCCACCTCGCCTTCGAGCATGGCCTGCCAGAACTTGCGCCGCCGCTCGAGGTCCGGCAGGGCCTGTTTCACGCGTTCGCGCCAGCGGCCGGCAAGCGTTGCGAGTTCGCCGAGCCGTACCGGCAGGACCGTTTCGATCACGCCCTTGACCCAGCGTGCGAGCACCGGCGACTTGCCGGCGCTGCTGATTGCGATCGTGACCGGATCGTGGTCGACGATGGCGGGCATGATGAACGTGGAAAGCTGCGCATCGTCGACGACGTTGCAAAGTCGTTTCGCGCGCCGCGCTGCGGCTGCCACCTCGGCGTTGAGTTCCGGATCGTCGGTCGCCGCGACGATCAGCCAGTAGCGGTCCAGTGGTTCGGTGTCGAATGCACGGCGCGCGAGCCCGATTGCGTCGGCGTCCGCGAGCCGCTCAAGCTCCCGGCTCGGTTCCGGTGCAATGACCGTGATCTTCGCCCCTGCCCGACCGAGCAGCAGGACCCGGCGCTCCGCCACGCGGCCACCGCCGACGATCAGGCAATCGCGGTCCCTGATGTCGGCAAAGAGAGGCAGATACTGCATGGTCGACGATCGCTCCTGACTCGCAAGTCAGGATACTCGGGACATCTGTCCGGAACCAACAGTTTATGCTTCGGGTCTTATGCTCGGGCGCTATAACGGTTAAGGTACCGATATAGGGATTCGGATGGGCGGCCGGAACGCGCAAGTGGCGGCACATGGTCGCCGCCGGCTCCGCTGAAGGAGACAGGGTTTTCCCGCCGCAAGGACTCGGACGTCGAAATGACACTGAAGCAGCTCAAATACCTGATCGGCGTCGTCGACAGCGGACTCAACATCACGTCGGCCGCCGAACGGCTCTACACGAGCCAGCCCGGGATCAGCAAGCAGCTCAAGCAGCTCGAGGCCGAACTCGGCGTGCAGTTGTTCACGCGGCGCGGCAAGAGCCTTGCGGCGATAACGCCGGCCGGCCGCGAAGTGATCGCACGAGCCCGGAAGATCCTGCGCGAGGTCGAGAACATATCGAGCGTTGCGAGCGATCTGACGGACGAGCAGGAAGGCACGCTGTCGATCGCGACGACGCACACCCAGGCGCGCTACGTGTTGCCTGATGTCATCAAGGAGTTCCGCCGGCGCTATCCTAAGGTCAGTCTCGAGCTGCACCAGGGCACCTCGGAGCAGATTCTCGAACTCGTCAACCAGAACAAGGTCGACTTCGCGATCGCGACGGGGTCCCAGCACCTGTTCCGGCACCTGACCCTGCTTCCGATCTACCGCTGGCACCGCATCGCGCTCGTGCCGAGGCAACACGCGCTCGCCAGACAGAAGAAGCGGCTCGATCTGGAGACGCTCGCCGAGCACCCGCTCGTGACCTACGTCTTCAGCCTGACCGGGGAGTCCTCGTTCAAGCGCGCCTTCCACGATCTCGGCCTCGAACCGCGCGTGGTCTTTACCGCGCGCGACGCGGACATCATCAAGACCTACGTGCGCATGGGCATGGGCGTCGGCGTCATCGCGTCGATGGCCTACGAGTGCCGTGACCAGGAAGATCTCACGGCCATCAATGCCGAAGGACTGTTTCCCGAGGTCACGACGTGGCTCGGCTTCCCGCGCGACATGGTACTGCGCGGCTACATGACCGATTTCATCCAGCTCTTTGCGCCTCACTACCCGGCGCATACGATTCGCGACGCGGCCGCGCTCTCGACGCAGGACGACGTCGATACGCTGCTTGGGGAGATGGTTCTGCCGGTGCGCGGGGGCTGCGAGCAGGACGAGGCGGCGGCCGCGTGATGCAGCAGGCAGATTGCAGCGCTGCTTGATCACACGGCTGCGGCGAGCCGGTTTCCCCCGCCGTGCAGTGGGGGTTCTGCCAGGGGCGCCAGGGCTCAGAGCTTGCCGAAGTCTATCTCGTGAATCCCGCACTCGCGCTTGAGGCCAAAGAAACGGGTCTGCTCGAGTGAGCCGGCCTCATGGATCGACCGCGTGCTGTGGTGATCGCCGATCGAGAGAAAGCCCTTCTCCCAAAGCGGGTGCCTGGGGAGGTCGTGCTGCCTGAGGTAGCGGTACACATCCCGGTCCGACCAGTCGGCGATCGGATGCACCTTCCAGCGGCCCCCGGACCACTTCAGATACGGCGTTGACGCGCGGCCCTCGCTCTGCATGCGGCGCAGTCCCGCGAACCAGGTTCCCGCACCGAGCTCGCGCAGCGCGCGACGCATCGGCTCGACCTTGTTCTCCTCGTTGTATGCGTCGATGCCGTCGCGGCCCTGGTCCCAGCGCGGCCCGTGACGCGCTTCCTGCCAGGCTGTCGAACGCTCGGCGCGATACACCTTGAGGTTCAGTCGGAGCCGCTCGGTCAGCTCGTCGACGAAGCGGTAGGTCTCGGGGAACAGGTATCCGGTATCGATCAGGACGACGGGGATGCCGGGATTCACGCTCGTCACGAGATGCAGCGAAACCGCGGCCTGCGTGCCGAAGCTCGACGACAGCACATGGGCGCCCGGCAGGTGTTCGAGCGCCCACTCCACGCGGGCGGCCGCATCGAGCGACTGGAACTTGCGGTTGCAGTGTTCAAGCGCATGGGCGCGCGTCGCTTCCTCGTCGTACAAGGCCAGGTCGACCGGCGCGTCGGCCGGGGCGTTTACCGCCAGTGCGCTGGACAGGGCATTCATCGTTGCATCTTCACTCCGTGTGCCGCGTTGTCCGGTCAGCTCGCGAGCCGGACTGCGCGACAAGGGAGGCATAACTTAAGGCCGCGAAAGGCGGAGGTGAAGGTTTAATTTCTCATTCCGGTATAGCCGGATTGAATAAGGCGGAGGCTGACCGCCTGTGACTCGCTGCGAGCGTCGCTGCTCAAGTCAGGCTGCAGCGGCGAGCCGGAGATGATGGATCGACCTGCCACGGTGGCTTCCCCGCTCCGCAATTTTGCTTCGGAACTTCGCGTGGATGCCGCATCGCTCAGAACGCGCGGCGCAGGTAGAAGTCGTCTGCGCTCGCGCTTGCGGAGACGACCGCCATACCGCCTGCGATCAGCGTCGCTGCAAGGCGATGTTTTCTTGAGCCTGACACTGCAGCGGGTGCATGCTCATCCCGTTTCTTGCATTCCCTTGCCGGAATCCTGGTGTCGGGATGGCAGGTCATGGTCAGGGTTTGGCGTCCGTGTCCAAGCGTCGTGGATAGCATACCGTTGGTCCTTGATCGGAATTGGAAACCGGACATATGACCGCTGATTGCATCGCGCGACCGCGCCTGCCGCAAGTCGGACTATTGCTCTGCGTTGGATGGTTCGCCGGCGGGGATGTCGAGCCTGACCTCGATGCGGGCCACACGCTCGCCCAGGCGTCCAATATCGGTGCGTATGTCCACAAGTTCCGCGCGAACGTCCGCCAGTTCCGTGCGAAGCGCCGCTTGTCCGTTACGCATTTCGGAGCGTACATCGGCGATCTCGGCGCGGATCGCAACGTGCGCTTCCCGCATCTCGGCGCGAATGGCGGAATGCTCATCCCGCATGTCGGCGCGCAAACCGCTTTGCGAGGTGATCAGCAGGACGGCCAGCGCCACGCCCACGCCGATTATCGTGTAGATCTCCTTGTTCATTGCAGGCTTCGCCCGAGACGGCAGATTATCATGAGAATATCGCCGTCCGGCTGCGCGCCGGCAAGACGGTAATCTCGGCAAAATAGCTTGTTTCGGAGCGACCGCGGACCGGCGGCGGCCCGGGGCCCGATGTCGCCGAGCTGACATCGGCGGATCGATCCGCCCGACGCCCGTGACGCTTTCTCAGAGCCGCGAGAGGATATCCTTGCTCGCGCGTTCGCCCGACTCCATGGCCGCTTCCATGCCGCGGCTGGCAACCGCGAGGTGCTCGCCGCAGAAGTGGATTCGTTCGTGGGGACTGCCCATGACGCGCGCATAGCGGGTGACTTCGCCGGGACCGAACAAGGCCCAGGCGCCGGCGGCCCAGCGATCGCCGCCCCAGGAGTGCAGGCCGATGAACTCGAGTTGGCCGCGAGAGGCCGGACGAATCGCAGTGATTGCATCGATGACGCGTCGGCCCGCGTCGGTCTCGCTGAGCGTGTCGAGCCCGGTGGCATGAGCTCCCGTGACCCAGGCGGTCAGGTGGGTGATTTCGGAAGGGTCGGTGCCGCTGCGGGCCGCGGCGACCATGCCGGGCAGTGAATCGGTGAACAGGCTCGGTGCATAGCCGTCGAGTTCCCAGAACGGCGTTCTCGGACGCAAATAGACCTGCGTGATGGCTTGTGAGCGCAGGCGGTCCACGGCTTCCGCCTGCAGTCCCGCGAGCGGTGGGTCGATCCGGATGCCGCGCAGCACGCCGAATGGCGCCGCAAAGACGACATGTTGCGCCCGGATGCGGCTGCCGTCGGCACAATGAACGACCGCGGCACCGGCGCCAGCCCGGCGGCGCCACACATTGCTGTTCGGCCGCGAGCCGTCGGTGCGATGAACCACCGCGGCGTCCCGGCTGTGGTCGATCGCAACCACGGGACATTCAAGGCGCACCCCGCGACGCAGCGATGCGGCCATGGCCGCCGGGATGCTCTCCACGCCGTTCTCGGCCGTGTAGCCGAGGGTGTCCTTCGGCGCGAACGCGCGCTGTGCACGCGAGAACGCGGCCCGGAACAGCAGCAGCAGCGCAGACACGTCAGACGCGTCATCGCCGAAGGTCGAGTTGCGCGAGTAGCCGATGTCGATCGCTGCGTCGCTGCAGCCGAGACCGCGCATCCAGTCATGCATGGAGATGTCGAGAGCCGCGTGTCTTGGTTCGAGCCACTCCTCGGGCGAGCCGAGGGGGTTCTCCCGCATCGGCAGCGCGCGGCGATAGCGCCACGGCATCAGCGTCCTGTCGCCCTCGGGAAACGGGTTCGCCGGGTGATCGGGCCACTCGGCCTGGCGGATGATCTCGGCACCGAGCACGAGGTCCTGTTCGCGGAAGAACTCGAGCGTCGGTGTCACGTCGATGAGCCTGATGCCGTGGCGTGCGGCGGCAGTCATGATCCGCGTATAACCGGCGCCGATGTAGGTGCCGCCGGCCTCGGCGTTGTTGCCGAGTTGGCGCATCGAGTGGATCCGCCCGCCGACCCGATTCTGGGCCTCGAGCACGAGGACATCGGCGCCCGCGGCCTCGAGGAGCGTCGCCGCGTTGAGACCGGAGAGTCCAGCGCCGATAACGACAACGTCGTGTGAGGCGGCCGCGTTCATGCCACGGCGTCGACGGGCGATGCATGCTGCCCGAACCGGGTTGCGCCTCCCTCGATCATGACCGACTTTCCGCGTCCGGAACTCTCGTTCCTCGCGCGATGTCGGGCGGGCGTTTTGCCTGTCCCGGCAGTACGCGGCGTACTTCCACGGACCGCTACCGAGTCGAATCCGCGCCGCAGAGCGCGGGCTTCGCGGGTCCGGGGCGCCCCGACAGGCAACAGTCGGCCGGACAGCGGTCGTGGCTCGGGCCGAGAGAGCCGAGCGCCCGCCGGGCCGGCGATTCGCTCATCCGCTCGACGATGAGCTCGCGGACCATCCCGACGAAGGCCGGATGATCGCCGACCGTCGGAGCCCGGATCATGTTGATCCCGGCGGCATCCGCGCGCTGCCTGGCTTCGATGTCGAGATCGAGCACGACCTCCATGTGGTCGCAGACGAAACCGACCGGTGCGACGATGACATCCTCGACGCCTTCGGCCGCGAGACTGTCGATCGCGTCGCTGACATCGGGGCCGAGCCACGGTTCGCCGCCGTACGAGGCGTTGTTGCTCTGATAAACCAGGCGCCAGCGTTGGTGTTCGAGCGCGTCGCCGATGAGCTTGCCGCATTCGCCGAGCTGCGCTTCGTAGCTTGCGTGCCGCGCCATCGACTGCGGCAGGCTGTGTGCCGTGAAGAGGATCGCGGCATTGCGTCGCCGGGCCTCGGAAAGCTGCTCCAGCGCCGCGACAATGCGTTCGCAGTTCGCTTCGATAAAGCCGGGATGGTTGAAGCCAAGGCGAAGCCGGTCGACGGCCGGCGCGCCGTCCACGGCGCTCGACGCGGCGTGGAGATCTTCGCGGTACTTGCGGCAACCGCTGTAGGAACTGAAGGTGCTCGTCACGAACGCGACCGCGCGCCCGATGCCGTCCCGCGCCATCTGCTCGAAGGTATCGGGCAGCAGCGGATGCCAGTTGCGGTTGCCCCAGTAGATCGGCAGCGCAGGACCGTGCGTATCGAGTTCGGTCTGCAGGGCCGCGATGAATTCGCGGGTCCGCGCGTTGATCGGGCTCACGCCGCCGAAGGCGTCGTAGCGCGCCGCGATGCGCGCTTTCGTCTCGGGCCTGACGGGCAAGCCGCGCAGCACGTTGTCGAGGAATGGCATGACGTCGTCGGGGCCTTCCGGTCCGCCGAACGAGACGATCAGTACCGCGTCGTAGTTGCGCGGCTCCTCGTCGTACGACAATGGGTCGAGCGGGGCGTTCACGGAGCTGTCAGGCCTGGTGTTGCCAGAATGTCCTGCCGACGAAGAACGGCCCGAGACTGTCCAGATACTGCGACGTCTGCTCGGTCTTGCGCATCTCCTGGACCACGGCCGACAGCGGATGCAGCTCGGGTCCGACCAGCCCGATGATGAAGTCGTTGTCGTTCCTGTCCAGACCGTGGCAGGCGAGGCGGATGTCGGCGGCGTAACCGGCAACGCCGTAACGCTTCGCGAGGGTACCGTGTTCGGCGAGGATCCGCCGCTGGTGATCGGCCGGCAGGGTCTGGAACTTCTTGGAACGCTGCAGCGGATACCAGACCGCCCAGGCGAAGTCGGGATTGAGAAGCTTCTGCCGTGGCTTGATCAACAGCGTGTCCTCGAGATCCGGCTCGTAGCCGATGGAGTAGCTGCGGCCGAGCATGTCGAACTCGGGCTTGTGTTCGAAACGCTGGAACGGCGGGTTCTGAAACACGGTGCGCAGCCTGCCGACGAAATGCCCCGGATCCTCGTGAGCCGCAATGACGCCAATGCCGGCCGGGTCATTGGCGTCGACGTAAAGCGCGCCTTCGATGCCTGCGGCTTCGAGCGCGTCGGCTGCGTCCCGCGCGTCAAGGCATGCACCGAACGCCGTGAACTTCATGAAGAGCCGCCGGTCAAGCGATGTCACCTCGCCATGGCTCATGCCCTTCTCGCTCAGATCGAGCGGCGCCGGTGCGGAATTCTTCCTTGCCGTTGTTGTGTTCATATCCGCTCCAGATTCCTGTTTCCTCTTGTTCACACAACATCCCGGTCAACGAGGTCGGCGTTGCGCGCGAAAGACCGGCGAGGGCGCGACCGCCGCGAACGGCGACCTGAGCGATTGCTTCGATCGTTCAGCAGATCATCGAAAGACATGCGTGATTCTCCGTTTCAGGCGCGTCCTGCCGCGATGTCGAGCCGGACTTCGCCGTGCACGGCTTCGATCAGCGCCTCGACGCTTGCGACGGGCGTCGTCGGCAGAATGCCGTGTCCGAGATTGACGATATGGCCATCCGGGGCGACGCTGTCGAGCAGATGCCGTGTCCGTTCGGCCGTTGCCTCGGGCCCTGCCAGAAGCACCGCCGGGTCGATGTTGCCCTGCACCGCGCGCTCGGGATACCTGCTCTGCAACTGCCCGAGATCCATGCGCCAGTCCGTCGCGATCGCTTCGGCGGGCAGCTTCGCATAGGCGTCGATGAGGTGCGGCGCATTCTGCACGAACATGATGCGCGGAATGCCGGCGGCGCCGACCGTCTCGAGCAGCGACTGAAGATGTGGCTTGATGAGTTTCTGCCAGTCCGCCAATGACAATAGTCCCGCCCAGGAATCGAAGATCTGGACGGCGTCAGCGCCTGCTTCGGCCTGCGCGATCAAGTAGCGTCCCATGAGGTCGGACAGGCGCGAGAGCAGCGCATCCAGAAGCTCGGGCCGTTCCGCCGCGAAGGCGCGCAGCGTCGGAAAGTCCTTCACTCCGCGGCCTTCGACGAGGTAGGCGGCGAGCGTCCACGGCGCGCCGCAGAAGCCGAGCAAGGCGACGTTTTCGGGCAGTTCGCCGCGCGTGATCCGGAGCGCCGTCATGACCTCGGGGGCGACCGCGTCCGGGTCCGGGTTCGGGCGCCGGAGCCGCTCCACGCCGCGCCGGTCGCGAATCGGATCGGCGACGACGGGGCCCGGATCGAAATCGAAGTCGATGCCGAGCGCGGGCATCGGGCTCATGATGTCGGCGAAGACGATGGCCGCGTCGAGTTCGAAGCGGCGCAATGGCATCAGCGTGACCTCGGCCGCAAGCTCGGCGTCGCCCGACAGCGCCTTGAAGCTGTGGCTCTTGCGAAACTCGCGGTACTCGGGCAGGTAGCGGCCCGCCTGGCGCATGATCCAGACGGGCCGCCGCGCAGTCGGTTCGCCGCGCAGCGCCGCGAGCAGCGGTTTGGGGTCGTGTTCCAGGGGTCTAACCATCTCGATCCGCCTCGTGATCGGCTGCTTCGGCGTGCAGGGTGAATCGATATCCCACGCCGCGAACCGTGTGGAAGTGGGCGGGCAACTCGGGGTTGCGCTCGAATCGTCTGCGCAGGCGCACGATGAAGTTGTCGATCGTCCGTGTGGACGGGAAGACCTCGTAGCCCCAGACGCGATCGAGTACTTCTTCACGGGTGACGACGACGCCCTCGCGCTCCGACAACGCCTTCAGGATCATGGCTTCCTTGTGCGTCAGCGCGTGTTCCGTACCGTCCCAGGCGCGTGCCTGCCAGGTTCTGAAATCGACGCTGTTGCCGCCGAACGCCAGCGCCGCGGAAGTCGTGTCGTACCAGCGGCTGCGTCTCAGGATCGCCTCGACCCGGAGGAGCAGTTCCTTCAGATGAAAGGGTTTCCCAAGATAATCGTCGCCACCGGCCTCGAAGCCGCGAACGCGGTCTTCCGGCGCGTTCTTGACCGTCAGGAACAGCACGGGGGTCTGCCGGCCCTCCGCGCGCAGCCTCGCGCACAACTCGACACCGTCCATCTTCGGCATCATGACGTCGAGCACGAGCAGATCGAAGTCGCCGTCCAACACCGCGTCGAGACCCTGCTGACCGTCGTAGGCGACTTCGGTTGCGTAGCCTTCGGCCTCCAGGTTTTCGCGGATTCCGTCGGCGAGGTGCGCTTCGTCGTCGACGACCAGTATGCGCGCCGCTTGTGTCAGGCTTTCGTTCATTTCGCTGCCGGCCACCGGATCGTCACCGTCGCGCCCTCTCCCGGACCGTCACTCCGGGCCTCGATCCGGGCGCCGGACAGTTCGGCGAGCCGCCGGACGATGTACAGCCCAAGACCCGTGCCGGGGCCCGAGCGCCTCAGCTCGTCCCCGAGACGGTAGAATTTTTCGAAAATCATCGCGGAGTCCTCGGGGGCGAAACCTCGCCCGTCGTCGGTCACACTGAGTTCGATGGCCGCGTCCTCCTGTCCGGCCCGCACCGCGATCGCCCGCCCGTCGCCTGCGATGCAGGCCTTGACGGCGTTGTCGAGCAGGTTGCGAAGTATCGACTCGAGCGCCGTCTTGTCCACCGATAGCGTCAGCGCTTCGGGCACGTCGAGGGCGACCGAAATCCCGTTTCGCTCGGCACGTTCGGCAATCTCATCGACGCTCGCGCGCACGGCTGCGGCAAGCGCGGTCCGTTGCGGAGTCAACTCGTGACGGCCTTCCTCGAGTCGCGTGGTGTCGAGCAGATTGTCGATCATGCCCAGCAGGCGCTCGCCGTCTTCGACGATGCGCCGCGAGAGCCGCTTGCTGTCCGCCTCCGCAGCCCTCAATTCGATCGTCTCGGCGGCGAGCTGGATGCTCGCGAGGGGACTTTTGAACTCGTGCGAAACGGCCGCCAGGAAATTCTGCTGGCGTCTGCGCAGTTGAGCATCGTGGCGAATCGCGCGCGTGAGCACGCCCATCCCACCGAGGAGCACGATGAGAAAGAATGCGCCCTCCCAGACGTACTGGTTCGTGCGTCTGGCGCGCTCGCGTTCGAGTTCCGCGATTGCGTCGGCGCTCACGGTCGCGATGCCCGTGTCCGGCGAGATTTCCACGTGCGGGAACAACTCGTTCGGCGCAGTCGCTTGCGAGCCTTCCGACAACACTGCAACGGCTGCGGCATCAGCCTCGTACAGCGCGGCGAAACGCCGCTCGACATCGCGCGTATAGCCCAGGTTCTCGATGATCCAGTAGGCCACCTGTAACGTTGAGACGATCAGCAGCACGAGGAAGCCGACCTGCAGGGCCTTGCTGGGATCGCGCCTGATCATGGCAGGTTCACCCGGTTTCGCCTTGATCAGCGCGCCGTGAAGTCGCCAACCGGAGCTGCGCGTGGGAGTGTTCGCGGGTTTCATCGGGATGTGCGTTGGTCAGCGCGCTGCGAAGACCCTCACCGAGGCGGTCGATGTCGGCGCGCGAATGCGCCAGCGACAGGAAGCCCACCTCGTAGGCCGAAGGCGCAAGCGCGATGCCTTGCGCGAGCAGCGAATGAAACAGCTTCGCGTAGGCTTCACCGGACTCCGGCGCGACCGCTTCCGCAGTACGCGGCGGCGCGCTCGCGAAGAGCGCGATCCAGAATATCGAGCCGATCCGGGCAAGCGACGCCGGGAAGGGGCTCTCGCGCAGCGCGTCGCCGAGCACCTGCTCGAGGTGTTGGCCGCGCTCCTCGAGTACGCGCCAGCCGTCGGATTCCCGAAGTACTTCCAGAGTCGCAAGTCCCGCGGCCATGGCCACCGGGTTGCCGGACAGCGTGCCGGCCTGGTAGACGCTGCCCTCGGGGGCGAGTTCGTGCATGAGTTCGCGGCGGCCGGCGAACGCGCCCACGGGCATGCCGCCGCCGATGACCTTGCCGAAGGTCGCGAGGTCCGGCACGAGATCGTAGTGCGCCGCGGCGCCGCCCGGTCCGAGCCTGAAGCCGGTGATGACCTCGTCGAAGATCAGGAGCGCTCCGTGGGCATCGCATTGCGAGCGAAGTGCCTGCAGGAACTCGGGCCGCTGAATCAGGAGCCCGTTGTTCGCCGGTATCGGTTCGACGATCACGGCCGCGATGCGCTCGCCTTCGGCCAGGAAGAGCGCGTCGAGCGCCGCCTCGTCGTCAAGCGGCAGGACGCGCGTCAGGCCTGCGAAGTCGGCCGGCACACCGGCTGAGGACGGTTCGCCGAAGGTCACGAGGCCGGAGCCTGCGGCGACGAGCAGATGATCGACGTGCCCGTGGTAACAGCCGGAGAATTTCACGATCAGGTCGCGGCCCGTCGCGCCGCGCGCGAGCCGGACCGCGCTCATGACTGCTTCGGTGCCCGAAGACACGAACCGCAGCTGCTCGATCCCCGGGTAGCTCTGCGCGACCTGCTCGGCGAGTTCGATCTCGGCTTGGCACGGCGCGCCGTAGGACGTGCCTCGGCGCACGGCCGCTTCGATGGCGGCGACCACTTTCGGATGGGCGTGGCCGAGGATCAGCGGCCCCCAGGAACCGACGAAGTCGAGGTATGGGCGATCGTCGACATCGACGACGGTCTGAGCCTTGGCATCCCGAATCACGAGGGGCGTGCCACCGACGGCGCGGAATGCCCGCACGGGGGAGTTGACGCCGCCGGGCAAAGCGGCCTTCGCGCGTGCGAACCAGGCCTGTGACTGCGTTCCGGCCGTCACAAGCGGTCCCCCGACCGTGACGGTCGCTCCGCTGCGCCGCGCATGCGCGCCAGTGCTTCTGACCGCGTTCCGGCGGTCACAGCCAGCCTCCGGCCAGCGCATCGCGCGCGTGGTAGCTGATGATGAGGTCCGCGCCGGCGCGCCTGATCGCCAGCAGGTTCTCACGCACGACGCCCGGTTCATCGAGCCAGCCATTCGCGGCGGCGGCCTTCACGGCTGAGTATTCGCCGGAGACGTTGTATGCCGCGAGCGGCAGGTCGGACGTTTCCCGTACGGCGCGGATCACGTCCAGATTCGGCAGCGCGGGCTTGACCATCACGAGGTCGGCGCCTTCCCCGGCATCGAGATCGGCTTCGCGGATCGCCTCGCGCACATTGCGGCAATCCATCTGGTAGCTCTTGCGATCGCCCATGCCCGGAGTCGAATCCGCGGCGTCCCGGAACGGACCGTAGTAGGCCGATGCGTACTTGACCGCGTACGACATGACGATGACGTTGTCGTGCCCGGTCTCGTCGAGCGCATCGCGGATCGCGGCCACCCGCCCGTCCATCATGTCCGATGGCGCAAGCACGTCGGCCCCGGCCTCGGCGTGGCTCAACGCGGCATCGACGAGCGGAAGCAGCGATGGATCGTTCGCGACCTCGCCGTCGCGAAGCACGCCGCAGTGGCCGTGGTCGGTGTAGGCGCACAGGCATACGTCGGTCATGACGACCAACGAGTCTCCGAACGTTTCCTTGAGCCGGCGAACGGCCGATTGCACCGCGCCATTGGCGGCGGCCGCGGCGGCGCCATCGGGCGTCTTGCCGCCGTCGTGCGGCTGGCCGAACAGCAGTACCGCGCGAATGCCGAGCGCAAGGTCGGATTCCACCCGGCCGACGAGGGTCTCGATCCCGACCTGGGCGATCCCCGGCATCGAAGGGATCGGCACTTCGGCTTTGCCGGTCGGCAGGACGAAGTGCGGCATGACGAGTTGCGCGGCTGCGATGCCGGTCTCGGCGACGAGATCCCTGAGTGCGGGAGTCCGGCGCAGGCGTCTCGGCCTGACCCGCTCCGGCGTCGTTATGATCAACTCAGACATTGCATGGCCTCCAGCAGTCCCTCGAGCCCCGGCGTGCGGGCCTCGGCCGCGACATCGAGCCCCTGCGCCCGAACGGCGGCGGAAGTCGATGGCCCGATCGTGATGAGCTTCGGCGCAACGTCGATGTCGACGCGATTCACGAAACCCGCAACGGCCGTCGGACTCGCGAGAAAGATACCGTCGGCGGCGAGCGACGACAGCGCGGTCTTCCCGCCCGTCGGCGCTATCGGCGCCGTTCGGTAGACGTTCACCCGGTTCCTGGCAATGCCGGCACGCCCGAGCTTGTCCTCCAACGTTCCGGCCGCGTTCTCGGCGAGCACGAGCAGCAACCGTTCCGGAATCCTGCGATCCGGCGATCTGCCTGTCATGCCTTCGAGTACCGCAGTTCCACTGTCCAGCCATCTCTGCGCGAGCGCGAATTGTATATCGTCGGTGAGCGCGGCCGCCGTTCCGCCGCGACCGGTCAGATCGATCCGCCCGAGCAGCGCCCGCGCGGCCGCCGCCGTCGCCTCGCCCACCGCCGCGACCTTCGTGCCGGCCGGCAACGGCGCGTCATGCAGCGACGCGAAAGCCTCGACACCTCGCCGTGACGTGAATACGAGCCAGTCGGCCATGCGGGTTTCCCTGGCCAGCGTTCGTCCGAGTGCCGGCTCGCTGAAAATCTCGCAAACGATGCATGGCAGGATCACGGACGTGCAGCCGAGCGCTTCGAGTCGTTGCGCCCAATCGGCGCAGTCCTCCGCACTGCGTGTCAGCACGATTCGCTTGCCTTCAGCTTTGCGCATGATCTTCAGGACGCGTGGAGAGTTCGGTCCAGGCCCTGTCTGCCAGTGTGGGCGCGTGGCTGCCGGAAACCCTTGAGGTGCGGACCCGGCCGTCGCGCTCGAGCATTGCGATGAGATCGAAGCTGCTGCCGGCACGCTGGCAGTACGCCCCGAAAGCGATGTCGCAACCGCCTTCCGCGCGTGCGAGCGCGGCGCGCTCGGTCGATACGGCGATGCGGCTCGATGCGTCGTCGAGCGCCTGAAGCGCGGCGCTGAGCTCGGCATTGTCCTGTCGGCACTGGACCGCCAGCGCGCCTTGCGCGGGCGCCGGTACGAACAGCTCCGGGTCGAGCCGCACGATGGCGAGCCCCTCGAGCAGCGGCTCGAGCACCTCGGTCGAACGGCGCAGGCGCTCTACGCCGGCAGCGGCCAGCACGATCGCGTCGTAGCGCTGTTCCCTGAGCCGCCTGATGCGGGTCGGGACGTTGCCGCGCAGCGATTCCACGCGCACATCGCAGCGGAAATGTTCCAGCCAGACGCGGCGGCGGGCCGAGGCCGTGCCAACGCGCGCGTGTTCGATCAACGGCAGCGGCGAACCGGCGTTTCGATCGAGCGCCTCTTCTGTGACGATGAGCACGTCCGCGGCATCGGCTCGCTCCGGTATGGCCGCGACGGCGAGTTCGGGCGGTGAGCGGGTCGGCAGGTCCTTGAACGAGTGAACGGCGAGATCGATCGTTTCGGCGAGGAGCGCCTGCTCGATCTCGCGCACGAAGACGCCCTGCGGACCGATTGAGCCGAACGAGGCGGCCTTCGAACGGTCGCCCGCCGTGCGGATGAACGTCAGCTCTGTCGTGAAGCCGGCTTCGTCCAGGCGTCGTGCGACGGATTCGGACTGGATGCGTGCGAGGTCCGACGCCCGCGTGCCAAGTCGAAGCTTCATGATGCCGAGTCCCGCTGAGCCGCGCTGCCGTCGAGTGCCGCCCTGAGTTCGTCGGCGAATTCCGGTTCCAGACCGCTGAGAAAAGCCTCAAGCGAGCCTTCAGGACCGGTATGAAGCAGACCGCGCAGGCCGAGGCAGGGGATGTGCGCGAAGCGCCGCGCGAGGACTTCGCACCAGACTTCAACCGCGGCCCGTTCCTCTTCGCCGAGTCCCTCGAGTTCCTTCCTGAAGAGGCGCTTGACCCCTTCCTGGGCGGTAATCCGATAGCGTTTCTGCAGCGCGCCGAAGAGCGGTCCGTAGTAGCGCTCGGTGTATCGATCCCTGAGCGTTGCGAGCGCCTCGTCGACCTGCTCGCGCGCTTCCGCCGCCTCCATGAGCCGCGCGGCCCGGTTGCGCTCGGCGTGCCGGACGATTTCGTCGAGGCCCACGCGGGGAATCGCGAGCTTCGCGCACGCGGCCGGATCGACGTCCGGGGGCACGGCCATGTCGACGATCAACGGTGGCTCCCCCGAGGGTGTGCGCGCCGCGATACGCTCGAGGGCAGCCTGTTCCAGCACCGGGCCGGGCGCAGCTGTCGCCGCCAGCAGGGCCTCCACGGGTGCAGGCTCGGTGCGGAACGCCTCGAGCGATTGCCATGCGGCGCCGAAGCGACCGGCGAGGGACTGCGCTCTTTCCGCCGAACGGTTGACGACGAGCAGAGGGATACCGGAGGTGCTCAGCGACACGGCGGCGCGCTCGGTCATCGCCGAAACGCCAAGTAGTGCGGTCGTCCCCGCCGTGCGGGCCAGGCGTTCGCGCAGGCGTGCCACGGCGATCTCGGCGAGCGACACGCGGCCTGCGCCGAGCGCCGTCTCGCCGCGTACGCGTGCGGCGATCCTCAGGGCTTCTCCGAACAGCAGTTCCAGCGCCGCTCCGGACAAGCCGAGCCGCGTGGATTGCTCGTGGCAGGCCCGCACCTGGGCGACGATCTCGGTTTCTCCCACGCAGGCCGAGTCGAGACCCGCGGCGATCAGGAACAGGTGCTCGGCTGCGCCTTCGCCGTTCCAGGCGCGCAAGCGGCGTGCCGCCTCGCCGGATGCGGGCTCGCGCCCGACGAGCAGTTCGAATGCCGCCGGGCGGATGTCGGCAGCCGCGGCACGCTCCTCGCGCGCAAAGATCAGCTCGACGCGGTTGCAGGTCGAAAGGTATGCGAGCTCGGCAAGCCCCAGTTGCTCGGCGAACGCGCGTAGCCGTTCTTCCGCATCGTCATCCGGCAGCACGAACTCGGCGAGCGATTCAGCGCCGCCCTGACGCCATGACACGCCGATCATCCCGAGTTGCTCGAGCATTCGAATTCCCGTTGGCTCGCAGTCCGGTGCGACAAATATCAGACGGGAACGCTCGCTGTGTCACGCGAGTGTCACGGCGCAAGGCGGCGCGCGCGGGCTCTCGGTGCGGGTCAGGACCGGTGCCGGAGGACCGCGCCGGCAGCGATGGTGACTTTTCCGCCTATCCGAAGACGTCCTGGACGAGGCCGTGCATCCGTGCCGCCTCGCGCCGCATGCCGGTGGCGACCGCGAGCTGAGCTCGCGTACGGGCTTCGTTGTGTTCGGCGGCGTTCGCGTAGCGGCGCGGGTCCCAGGCAAAGTAGTTGCCTTCGAATGCGTCGGCGCAGAAGCGGGCGGCGAGTTCGACCGCAATCGCGAACGCGGCGTCGGGAATGGAGCGCCACTCGGCTTCCCCGAGCAGCCCGCCGGATGCTGCCGCGTAGGACTTCACCGCCGCCTCGAAAAGTTCGAAGGAGAAGTCCGCTTCGCCGGAATCTTCGGCGACCGGATTGCACCAGGATCTCAGCGCGTCGCCGAGTTCGATCGCGGCCGGCATTTTCGTCAGCGTATCGAGATCGATCATGCACACTGCGCGCGCTGAGTCCGCATCGAACATGATGTTCTCCAGTTTCGGGTCGCCGTGCACGATCCGGTCGGGCACCTGCTGCGACCGCGCGAGTTCCGCGGCGAGATTGTCGACTTCGGCCGCGAGACGCGCGATTGCCCGATGCCGCGGGTGCGCCGTTCGGGCAGTCAGCGTGTAGCGGAGATTCTCAAGATGACGTTGCGTGTCGTGAACGCCGAGCCGCGCGTTGGCGAAGTGGTGGTCGAGGTCGCTTGCGGCGGCGTGGAATTCTCCGAGCATGCGGCCTGCTTCGGCCGCGCGTGCGGGCGACCCGGTCGAGTCGTGAATGATGCCCTCGATGCGCGTCAGCACACGCCAGACGGCCCCGCCGAACTCGAGCCAGAGCGCGCCCGACCGCGTTGGCAGGAGCAGCGGCGTCACGAGCCCCTTGGAGTTCAGATGACGCGTGACGACGTCGATGTCGACGTTCGTTTCCGGGGCGAAGATGGCGTTCACGCGCTGCAGCACGAGCGGGTCGCCGGCAGACGATCGAACGTACCAGCTACGGTTGATCAGCCCCGAGTTCGTGGCCTCGAGCGTATCCGCCGCAAGGCCGAATGCTCCGAGTACCTCGCTTTCGGGCGTATCGCTTGCGGAGTCGCTCACGGTCATCGTGCGCGCATCATAGCGCGGCCGGAGCGCCGCGGAAGGCCGTGCGGATTTGCGCCCGGAAACCTTTGCGGTATAAGAGCAGTCAAACACCAGGAATGGGAGCGACACCAGGAGCAGCCATGCGCAGGGGAATCCATTGGAGCCTGATCGTCGCGACAGTGGCGCTCGGCGCGTCGGCCCCGAGTCTGCCGGTCGCGGCCCAGGACGATGACGTGCTCGACCGGACACCGCGGGACTGCGTCACGGTAAGCCGCATCAGAAGAACGAAAATCATCGATGACAAGACGATTCTCTTCTACATGCGCGGTTCGGGCATTTACCAGAACATTCTCGAACGGGACTGCCCGCGGCTCGAACGCGAGGGCCGGTTCATGTACGAGATTCGGGGCTACCGTCTCTGCGACATCGATACGATCACCGTGCTCGACCGCTTCGGCGCGGGATTCGGCCGCGGATTCACCTGCAGATTGGGCGAGTTCCATCCGATCACGAGGGAAGAAGCCGAAGAGATCGAACGGATTGCCGCCGGCGAGGTGGAACAGGACGAGGTCATCGAGATCGAAGAGGTCGAACTGCCGCCCGAGGACGAAGAGGCGGAGCCTGCCGATTCGGACCAGGAACCTGCGCCGTAGGAAGTCGCGCTGCGCGCTCAGCGGAACGACAGAAACGGCAAGGGGCTGCCGTTCAGGCTGAACTCCCCGTTCACGAACTCCAACGCAACACGGTAGGATTCGCCGTCCTCGACCAGAAAGCCCTGCGCGACCACGGCGTTGAGCATCGCGTTCGCCTGCGCCTGGACCATATCCTCGATACCGTCCGGCACAACGCCGTTGGGGGCGCCCGCGGCGAGTTGCTGCCTGACGATCTCGGTCGCGATTCTGAGCGCGAGGGCCCGTGAGGCGGTAGCTTCGGCTTCGAGAGTGACCGCATCGATCAACAACGTGGGATCGGCGTCCAGCGCGGCTGCCGCGTCGGGTAACGCGGCGGCGTTGGTTCGTATATGAACGTAGGCCTCGAACGTTTCGTCGTCCATCGCGAATCTGATCGGATCGATCGATAGCGTCGGTTCTGCCGCAAGCAAGCGCAGGAACACGGGCATCAGCAAGGGCATCGGATCGCCCGTTTCGGCAGCCAGCTCTTCGAGCTGCGCCTGGGCTGCCATCAAGTCGTTCATCGCGTCGGCATCCAGGCTGTCGATCCCGACCACGACCTCGGAGTCCGTGAACCGGAACCGTTCGCCAAAGTTGAGGTAGTCAGCGGCGTATGTTGCGGAAGTCGCGAGGAGCGTTCCGTCGCCGTTTTGATAGGACTCGCCGCGAACAACGATGTTTGCCGCTTCGAAGGCCGGTTCGCCGCCGAGCGTCCGATCCACGACCAGCGTTTGCCCGATCAGCAGTTCCACGTCGCCGAGCCACTGGTACCGCGTCAGAAATTCGGTGTCGGCGTTCATCGTGACTGCGTCGACCGAGACGGCGATCAGCGGATTCGACCAGGCGAACGAATCGATTTCGAGGTGCGCAAGCAACTCGTTCCCGTTCAGACGGCCTTCGAGTTGTACGCCCGAAAATATCGCTTCGCTATCCCCGGTCGCGTAGTCGATGGTCGGCACATCGGCATCGAACCGCAGGCCGCCGAACAAGCCGGCCCTGCCGCGGAACTCGAAAAGGTAAGGTATGCCGAGGCTGTCCTCGAGCGCGGCTGTGTCGGGCTCGGTCGGATCGGGCCGCGCCGTGACTCCGGCCAGCCCGACAAACGGCCCGTTGCGCAGAACGACGGGGCCATGCGCCACGTCGACGAGGACCGCAAGTCGCTCGTCAAGCAAATCCTGGACCGCCGCTGTCTGCTCGTCGTCACCGGACGCGGATCCCAGTTGCGGGAGCGCCTCGCTGCTCAGGCCGACATCGATCGTCGCCGAACTGCCGAACCAGCCCCGCTCGAAGGCGTTCAGTTCGAACGACCAGATGCCGTAGTCGTTGATTTCGTCGATTCGCTGCCGGAACTGCGATTCGGTCAGGATTCCGAACACGGGCGGTAGTGCGACTATCGCTACGCCAACACAGGTGAGCATGTATACGCTGGCTTTTTTCATCGTCCCTGTTCCTCCGGATGGCGGGGAAGGCTGTTCGTCCCTGCGGGCATGGTAGGCTCTGCGCGCCACGACCTGAAGGATTGGTTCGTGTTTCTTGCGACCGAGTTCCCCGAGACCGCGCGTGACGGGGCTTTTCGCTCGAACGGAGGAACTGGGGGAAAGTCATGGGTGCATGCAGGGGAAAGGAATATCTCGAGCGTCTGCGCGATCGCAGGGACGTATGGATCGGCGGGGAGCGCGTCGCCGACGTCACGGCCCACCCGGATCTTGCGCGCGGCGCGGCAACGCTCGCGCGGCTTCTCGACCGACAGCACGCGCCCGAGACCCGCGATCTGCTGACGTTCGAGGCCGACGGCGAACGGTATCCGCTGGCGCTGCTGCAGCCGAAGTCGATAGGCGACGTCGTTCGGCGCGGCGCGGCGATGTACGACTGGGCGAAGTGGTCGGGCGGCATGGTGGGGCGCTCGCCGGACTACCTGAACTGCGCGTTCACGGCGTTCGCCGCGGCGGCCGGGTATTTCACCGAGAACCGCCCGGAGTTTGCCGAGAACATCCGTGCCTGCTACGAGCGTATCCTGCGCGACGATCTCGTCCTGACCCACACGCTCGTCAACCCGAGCTACAACCGGGCGCTGAGCGCGAAGGGGCTGGCGAGCAAGGAAGTTGCGTTGCGCGTCGTCCGGGAAACCGACGCCGGCCTCGTCGTCAACGGCGCGCGGCTGTTGGCGACGCTCGGACCGCTGTCGGACGAGATCGCCGTCTTCCCGTCGACCGTGCTCAAGGCCGACGAGTCGGCGCGGCCGTACGCGCTTGCGTTCGTGATCGGCAACGACACGCCTGGCATGCGCTACATCTGCCGCGACAGCTACGACACCGGGAAAACGCTGTTCGACTCACCCCTGGCCGGGCGCTTCGAGGAGATGGACTGCGTCGTGATCTTCAACGAGGTGCTCGTGCCCTGGGAGCGCGTGTTTCTCTACGACTCGCCGGACCTGTGCAACCGGGTCTTCGCCGATACCAACGCCGTCGTGCACATGATGCACCAGGTCGTCTGCAAGAACCTCGCGAAGGCCGAGTTCATCGTGGGCCTGTTGTGCGCGATGTGCCAGGCCAGCGAGCGGGACAGGGACATCGCCGTTCAGGGCCAGATCGCCGAGGCCATGTGGATCGCGGAGTCGATGAGGGCGTTCCTCTACAGCGCGGAGCAGCAGGCGGCCGAAGATCGCTGGGGCCTGCACGTGCCGCTCAGGCGGCCGCTCGACACGGCCAGGAACCTGTTTCCGAAGATGTATCCGCGTCTCGTCGAGCTCGTGCAGTTGCTCGGCTCAAGCTCGCTCATGGCAACGCCGGCGGAAGCGGATTTCGACAACGAGATCGCTCCGGACGTTGAGAAGTACTTCGGGCTCGTCAATCTCCCGAGCAAGGACCGCGTCGCGCTCTTCCGGCTCGCCCACGACGTCGCGATTTCCGGTTTCGGCGGCCGCCAGGCGCTCTACGAACGGTTTTTCTTCGGGCCGCAGAACGTCATGGCGTCGGTCTATTACAAGCTGTACGACAAGGAGCGCTACGTGGAGCGCGTGCGCGAACTGCTTGCGCGTGACTTCTGAAGGGAATGGGCGCCAGGCGACGACACGTATGGTTTGGGCGCGCAGCGCCTTGACTTCATCGGACATCGCTTCCGCTTGGCGGGTCAGGTCGGGGCGCGTTTCAGGAATTACCGAGAATCGCTTCCGCGATCGGCTCGACTCGGACGGTTCTCGCGCCAGAATCCGCCGGAGAGGCGCGAATCGGGACGGCCCCGAGGTATGGACTGGTGATTTGATGCTATGGTGTAGCCATGCTTTGATGTTAAGCTACACGAGCATTTCACATCGACCGGAGCGCCTCCATGGCTCGCCTCACGATTACCCTCGCCGACCGAATGCACCGGGCGCTGAAGGAAGCTGCAGCGCGGCAGAACCGCTCGATGGCGGCCATCGTGGAGGAGAGTCTTGTGTTGAGGGGCATTCAACCCCTCGATTCGGCCAGGGCGATCGTCGCCAAGGCCCGCGCGAATTCGGCGCTGAACTCCGACGACGCAATGGCGGTGGCGGTCGTTGAGACGAGGCGATATCGAGAGGGCAAATAGTCCCGGCCAACGCCGCTGGCCGATGATGTCGGAACAAAGGACTGGGGCCACGGATCCGCAAGCTTGCATCGTCGATACCAACGTCATTGTCTCCGGTCTGATCGGGTCGGATTCGAGCAGCCCGCCTTGTCGTATTCTCGATGCCATGCTTGACGGCAGGGTTCTCTACCTCATGTCGAGCGACTTGCTCAAGGAATACTCCTCGGTCTTGCGTCGCCCGGCGCTCCGCAGGCTGCACGGACTCACGGACAACGAGATCGACGAGTTCCTCGCCGAACTGGTCGCGAATGCGCCATGGCGCGAGCCTGCTTCGGCAAGCAGTGCGCCGGACCCGGGCGACAGCCACCTGTGGAGCTTGCTCGCAAGCCAAGAGCGGGCCTGCCTCGTCACCGGAGACCGACTCCTTCTCGAGAATGCGCCCGAGGGAACTTCCGCCGTTTCCCCCCGCCACTTCGTCGATACGATGCTGCAACCCGCCAATCGTTGATCGGCGCGCCGCTTGGCTGATGGCCGCTGACACCACGCCATTGCAGCCCGGTCCAATCCGCATGCCCTGCGGCCGGTGCCGGGCTGCCGTGTCGCCGGCAGGATATTTCTCAAAAGCCCGGTCGGTTCAGGCCGTCGCGCGCTGCAGCGCACGGAGCAGGCCGAGATAGAGCTGCCGTTCCCCGTCGAGAAACCGATAAGCGCGCGCGTCGCTGAGGTCGCCGGAACGCTCGAGCCGGTTCGCCATGTCCGTCAGATGATGTCGTTCCTCGCCGATCAGTCGCTTGAGCGACATCGCATGTCCGGCCCGCTTCAGGCACTTTTCGTAGAGGCGGTAGAACCACAGCGCGCGGAACTCGACGACCATCGACATGTACAGATACGGCGCGTCAGTGTCGCGCCGGCTCCCCAGCGAGCGCACGATGAGCGCCTCGAGTCTCTGGAAGTACATGCGCGCCGAGGCCGGAGCCAGCAGGTCGCCGGGCGCGTACTTCATCTCCCGGCCGGCGCACTTCTCGGCCTGGTGCTTCATGAACCAGGCATGCTGGGCCTCCTCGGCCACGTGCTTGAGCGTCGGTCGGTCGATCCCGGCCGAGTGCTGCGTCGCCATGATCTTGTGACTGCCCATGTGCTCGAGCATCGACAGGGTGTTGATCAGTCGGGCGTGCAGCGCCGGATCGGGCACGATGCGCTCGAGCAGCGAGTTCGTCGGCGCGACGGACGCATTGTTGTCGGCCTCGAAACGCGCAAGCGCGCCGTCGAGCCAGGATCGCCCCGATCGCCCCGAGCTGTTTTCGCGTGCGGGAAGCATGACGGCTGCGTAGTTTAAACGAACGCGCGGGCGCGGAGGCGAGCCAAGGTCGCTGGCCGCCCAAGCATCTCGGTCAAAGTCGCTGCCCGATCCCCTGGGCCGGCCACAAACGCTCAAGCCGGTGATAAACTGCGCCGCGTCATCCGGAACAGAGCCCGTACTTCGCGCTCGCCTCGCGGCCGATCAATGACGTTTGCCCGCGGTGGCGGGACCGGTAGCGGCGGTGTTCGTGCGATGACAACTGCAAGCAGAAATTCGCAAGACTCCAGCGCCAATAACAGGGAGAACCACCATGGCAAATCCGAGAGTGCATCGTGTGGCCGTTCCGGTCAGTGATGTTGATGCCGCCGAAAAGTTCTACAGCGCCTTGCTCGACAACGAGGGCAAGCGCATTCTGCCGGATCGGCACTACTACGACCTCGGCGACTTCATTCTCGCCTTCTACCAGCCGCCGGAAAGCGGGACATGGTCGTTCGATCAGAACCAGTACTTCTATCTGTCCACGCCCGATCTCGATGCCATGCGCGCCAAGGTCGAAGCGAACGGCGGGACCTGCCTGACGGAGAACGCCACGATGCCGTGGGGCGAGACGATGTTCTTCGCGACGGACCCAAGCGGCAGCCGCATGGGCATCGTGCAGGAAGACACGCTCTTCTCGATGTAAGCGTTCGTCACGGCCACGAACACGAATGAGCCTCTGCGATTCGTCGCAGAGGCTCTTTCATGTCTGATGCGCCGTTGCGGCGGCCCGAAAACTCGGATCGGCGGCGGCTCACTTTCGGCTCAGGGCAGTTCTGCGCAGTCGTTCCCCGCGGGCGCGCCGCTGAAACGATCGGCGAACCAGTCCGGCACAACAGCGGCAGCCGGTGCGACCGCGTCAAGGTGAGCGACCCCCGCCAACTCCAGGTATTCGAGTTGAACGCCCAGTTCGCAAAGATCGGCGTTCACTTCCCGGGTCAATTCGACCGGCACGTCGATATCGAGATCGCCCTGAATCATGAGCACGGGTATCGAGACGGGAATCGGGAGGAATTCATCGTTTTCTTCGAGGCGCTCACGCCACGGCGTGCCCGGCTCGAGCGCTTCGGGCCTGGCGTAAGGCTCCGCAAGCGCCGCTCCGGCCCCGAAGATCTCGTAGCATCCCCAGGATTGCGCTGTGAGCAATTCGAGGCCCGCCTCGGTCAGGATGTCGCGGAGGCTCAGTTCCGGATGTCCGATCTGCAGACCGGCCATGCGTGAAATGAAGTAGCCGGAGTTGGCGGGAATGTCCAGATCGTAGAACGACAGGTACAGGTGCCGCGACGCAGGCGCGATAGGCGCGATGCCGACGATCCGGAATTCAGGTGCGTATTCCTCCGCGACATGGGCTGCCCAGAGCGACGTCTGACCACCCTGCGAAAAGCCGTAGATGCCGATGTCCGTGCCGGCGCCCGCGTAGGCGAAGTTTCTCGCCGCCCGCGCGACGTCGAAAGACGCCATCGCCTGCGGCGCGCCCTGAAGATACTCGGTCGGACCGGGTGTCCCCGAACCCTGGTAGTCGCTCGCAACGACGACATAACCCTGTGCCAGCAAGCGTTCGATGCCCGGTATCCGTGCGGGCCTGCCATCAAGCCGATAAAGACCGTTTCTGGATGGCGCGCACGAATCCTGGAAACCGGCTGTACCGGTTGCCCAGATGATCATCGGGCGCTTGCTCCGCGCCGGTGCCCGCGGTACGTAGATTTCGCCGGAAACGTACTGCAGACCGCCGGACGCGCCTTCGCTGACGTAGATGACGTTCCAGCCGCGGCCGTTGGGCGGCGCGTCGGCACGCTCCCGCATCCAGTAGATGTCGCCTGGCTGCGAACCCTCTGCCACGACACCGGGGATCGAATCCCAGAAAGCCGTGCTGTCAGGTCCTTCGCGTACGTCCGACGGGGCCTGCGCGTTGCCGACCGCTGCAAGCGCGACAAGTAGCGTCGGCAGAAACCCGACTTTCGGTTTGCCGTTCATCATTCGATCGTCGCCGGATCCCAGTGTTCGACGATCATGCCGTCAACCACGCGGAACGTGTCGTACCAGGTCGTCTTGCAGGTTTGCCCCGGCTCGTCGGGATGGTCGTACTCCATCACGAACATCAGTGTCACGGGGTCTCCCTCCGCCATGACGGCGATGAGTTCCTGCTCGACGCGATACTGAATCGGCCGGGGCTCTTCCCGTCTCTTTTTGTTGGACTGAGTGTACTCAGTTTGATAGCTTCCACAAGCCCGTTGCCGAGGTGGTAACTGTGCGGCGGATTTTCGGAAACCTGCCAGTCTTGAGTATCCTGACGCCAGGATCCAGGCTGGTCCGCGGCTTCCGCGCGACACGGTGCGCTCCCATCGGCGCTGCCGACACCGGTTTAACGAGAGAACAGTCATGAAAGCGCTACGATCACTTTCCACAGCCGCGATCGGCACGGCGTTCACACTTGCCGCGGTAACCGCGGCGCAAGCGCAATCGTCGGAGACGATGCGTCAATGGCAGTTCGACATGAGCGGCGACGGTTACGAACTGGTCATGTACGAGGTGCCGATGCCCGTTGCGGGACCCGGCGAAGTGCTGGTCAGAGTCCACGCGACGTCGCTCAATCGCCGCGATTGGTACATGCTCAACGAAACGATCGGTGAACGCGGACTCGACTACACCGGAAACATCCCGCTGTCCGACGGCGCCGGCGAAGTGATTGCCGTGGGCGAGGGCGTCACCGAGTTCGAGGTCGGGGATCGTGTGGCCAGCACCTTCTTCGCTGACTGGGTGGACGGCAAGCGCGACCCGGCGGCTCTTGCGTCGGCGCGCGGAGCGGGTCCCGGCACGGGGGGCATGCTGGCGGAAGTCATCGTCACGACTCCGCGCGGTCTCGTCCCGATTCCTGATTACATGAGCTACGAAGAAGCCGCGACGCTGCCCTGCGCAGGCGTCACGGCCTGGAACGGGCTTTTTACCCAGGGCAATCTGCAGCCCGACGACTACGTGCTGCTCGAGGGCACCGGCGGCGTGTCGAGCTTCGGCCTGATATTTGCCGCTGCGGCGGGTGCGAAGCCCATCATCACGAGTTCGAGCAACGAAAAGCTTGCGCGCGCACGCGAACTCGGCGCCGTGGGTACCGTGAACTATCGTGAGAACGAAGACTGGCAGGTGGAAGTGCGCGCACTGACCGATGGCGCCGGTGTCGACCACGTGCTCGAGATCGGCGGCCGCGATACCCTGGCCAGGGCGCTGGAGGCGCTTGCCTTCGAAGGCCATGTCGCCCTGATCGGCGGACTGACCGGCGGGGCGCCGCCCATCCCGGTCGGAGCGCTCATGGGCACGGGAGGCATGGCTTCGGGCATCTACGTCGGATCGCGCGCCGACTTCCAGGCGATGAACGCCTTCATGGAGGAGCATCGGATCCGCCCGCTCATCGACACCGTGTTCGATTTCGAGCAGGCTCGGGAAGCCTACGACTTCATGGGCAACGGCAGCTTCATGGGCAAGATCGTCATCGCTCACTGAGCGGCGTTCGCGGATCCGGTTCGAAACGGCGATGCGGTTCGGCAAGACAGGCGGGCCGGGTTTCCGGCGCCGGTCGATGCGATCTCAAGACAGTTGCGGGAGATGGCCGCGATGCGCGTCTGGTCGGTAGAGGGCAATCGGCAGCGGCTCGACGGCGGCGCGATGTTCGGCAACGCGCCGCGGGCCATGTGGGCGCAATGGATCGCGCCTGACGACGGCAACCGCGTCGAGCTCGCCTGCCGCGCGATGCTCGTCGATGATCTTGCCGGCAAGCGCGTGTTGTTCGAGGCTGGCATCGGCGCGTTTTTCGAGCCGAAGCTCAAGACACGCTACGGCGTGATGGAGTCCAGGCACGTGCTGCTCGACTCGCTCGAGGAATGCGGGATGCCGCACGACCGCATCGACATCGTGGTCCTGAGTCATCTGCACTTCGATCACGCGGGCGGTCTGCTGACCGCATACGAAGAGGGTCGACCCACCGAGCTGCTGTTTCCGAATGCGCGTTACGTCGTCAGTCGGCGCGCCTGGGAACGCGCGCTCAACCCGCATCCGCGCGACCGAGCGTCGTTCATTCCCGAACTCAACCGCCTGCTCGCCGAGAGCGGACGGCTCGAACTCGTCGACGCCGAGCATGTACCGGGCCTCGGGGACGCCGTGCGCCTGAGCTACACGGACGGCCACACTCCCGGGCTCGCGCTCGCCGAGGTCGGCGGGGATGGCGGCGTCGTGTTCTGCTCCGACCTGATCCCCGGCCGTCCGTGGGTGCATCTGCCCGTGACCATGGGCTACGACCGGTATCCGGAGCAGCTCATCGACGAGAAACGCCGGTTTCTCGAGGACAGGACCGCGCGCGGCGTCCGCCTTTTCTTTACGCACGATCTCGACTGTGCGGTCGCAACACCCGTGCGTGACGAGCGCGGCCGCTTCGGCGTCACGGACGAACTGCGCAGCGTGGAGGCGCTTCTCATCTGAGGCCGAATGCGCCCGCTACTCACGGGCACCGCGGCCCCATATACTTGGCGTCCCGAGCGAGACGGACACGACGCGCCCGTAGCTCAGTTGGATAGAGTACCTGGCTTCGAACCAGGTGGTCGGGAGTTCGAATCTCTCCGGGCGCGCCATCGATAGCGGAGGATGGATGAAATGAAGGCTGACGGATCGTGTGGCACAGGGTTGCCCGCCGTGTGTCTGGGCGTGCTTTCCATGACGATCGTCGGTACACAGGGACTCGACGCGCAGGCGCCGCGCGAGCTGCCGCCCGTTGAGCCGCCGCCGCGCGATTTCGCCACGGCCGAAGAGCACTACGAGTTCCTCCACGAGCAGGCCGGCGGCGGTACCGAGCACACGATGGAGACGATTCCCGTCTGGGACGGGCTCTGGTCGAGCGGCAACAACACCATGCCGAACATATTTTTCGTCGACGGCACGCTCGCGGTTACGATGAATCCTGGTGGCGTCATCAGGGAAGGCGTACTGACTCCGCCCTATGAAGAACACTTCAGGGCCCGGCGCGCCGAGATGCAGGAGTACGGACGGCAGCGTTTCGACCGCCTGACGCGCTGCGAACACGCAGGCGCGGCGCGCTGGCTCTGGGAGCCCTACATCAAGGAATTCGTCAACATGCCGCATCAGTCCTGGTTCATGAACGACTTCATGGACGAGACCCGGCGCGTCTACATCGGCAAGGAACACGTCAACATCGAAGCGGCACACTCGCCGACGGGCGACATCATCGGGTTCTGGGACGACGACAAGCTGGTGATGTGGACC
>JAJEGN010000012.1 GCA_022819855.1 Gammaproteobacteria bacterium
AGCGGTCCCAGGTGATGCTGGTCTCGAAGGTGTCGTTCAGCACCCCCCAGGGCGTGGTGACCTCGCGGAAATAGGGCATGCGGATAAAGGCGGTGCGCCAGCGGCCGACCGCGCCTTCGGCATGGCCGCTGTCGTCGACCAAGCCGCCATGGTCCTGCACCAGTTCCTTCGCCCGCGCCATCGCCGGGGCGACATCGGCATGGGCCGATTCGAAGCCCAGCACCAGCAGGTGCCGGCCGTTGTCGCTCACGCCGTTGATCCGGCATTCCTCGCCGTCGACCAGGCGGCAGTTGGCCGGGTTCAGGCCGGATTGCGCGACCGCCCGCACGGCCTCGGCCGCCGCATGAAAATCCTAGAAGGTCGCCGCCGCGTTGGCGCGGAAGGCCGGCTTGTCCTGCAGCCGCAGCCAGGCCTCGGTAATGACGCCGACCGAGCCTTCGGAGCCGATGACGAAGCGGTCCGGGCTCGGCCCGGCGCCGCTGCCGGGCAGGCGGCGGCTCTCCATCGCGCCCGCCGGCGTCACCGTGCGCAGCGATTCGACGAAATCGTCGATATGGGTGTAGAGCATGGCGAAATGGCCGCCGGAGCGGGTCGCGATCATGCCGCCGACCGTCGCCATCGGGAAGCTCTGCGGAAAATGGCGCAGGGTCAGCCCGTGGGGCTTCAGCGCCGCCTCCAGGTCCGGCACCCGCGTGCCGCCGCGGATCCGCGCCGCGCGGGACGTTCGGTCCACTTCCACCACGCCGGCCATGCGCACGGTGGAGAGCGTGATCGCCGCCGCGTAGCCGTCGCCGACCTTGGGCTCGACGCCGCCGACCACCGAACTGCCGCCGCCGAACGGGATCAGCGCCGCCCCGGCCCCGGCGGCCCAGTCCATGACCGCGAGCACCTGCTCTTCGGTCTCCGGGAAAGCGACGATGTCGGGGACGTGGGGCGCCTGCCGGTCGAACATCCGCACGGCATCGGGCAGCGACTTGCCCATGGCGTGGACCAGGCGGGCGTGCGGATCGCTTGCGCAGATCGCTTCCAGCGCCGCGGGCGGCCGGAGCCGGGGCGCCGGCAGGTCGAACTCGTCCGCGCGCGGCGGCGGATCGTCCGGAAACCCATCGATGCCCAGCGCCGTACCGTAGGTGCGCTGGAGATGCGCAATCTCCGCGTCCGTCGCGCCCTCGCCTTCCCAGCCCCAGCCCCAGAATTTCAGCCGTCCCTCGGTCATGCCGCGATGCCCCTGTCTGCCCTTTGCGTATCCGGTCGGCCCGGCCCGGCCGCCTTCTTGCCCGAAAGGGCGATCCGGTTCAAAGAATTAGGCGGTCGCGCAAAAGCAGTGCAAGAGTCTTGCCAGATTGCCGTAAGCCCGTATATTGCGCGCTAGAACAAAAACCCGATGGGTCCCCGAGGGGCCCGGTGCAAAGGGTGGGCCTGGCGGCCCGCTCTTTTTTGTTGGCGAAACCGCGCGCAGCGGGCCCGCCGGCAGCGCTGCGTTTCCCGACCCCGTCCGGCACCCTGTTTCCCCGGCGGCCAGCCGCCACGGAGCGCCATGCAATTGACCGACCGGATTGCCGAGACGATCGAGCCCGCCCTGGCGGCGATGGGCTATGAGATCGTGCGCGTGCAGCTCGGCGGCGGCCGGCGCAGCCCGACATTGCAGATCATGTGCGACCGGCTGGACGGGCAGGGGCTCACGCTGGACGATTGCGCGGAAATCAGCCGGCTGGCCTCGGCGGTGCTGGACGTCGAGGACCCGATCGCCGGCGAATACACGCTGGAAGTGAGCTCTCCGGGGCTCGACCGGCCGCTCACCCGGCCGAAGGATTTCGACCGCTTCGCCGGCTGCGAGGCGCGCATCGAGTTGAGCCTGCCGGTCGACGGCCGGAAGCGCTTCAGGGGCGTATTGCGCGGCCTGGAGGGGGAAACCGTCCTTCTGGAAACCGGCGACGGCCCCTGCCGCCTCGCCCTGCCGGACATCGAGAAGGCCCGGCTGATCCCGGCCGGCGGGCCCGGCGCTCCCGGCGCTCCCGGCACCGGGGCGCGGGGGCAGCGGGCCCGGACCAACGCATGAGGAACCGAGACATGACTTCGCACGGGATTGCGCCATGAACGTGGTAACGACGCTGCACCGGCCGGAACTGATCCAGGTCGCCGACACGGTGGCTCGCGAGAAGGGCATCGACCGGGACGAGGTTCTGGACGCCATGGAACAGGCCATCCAGAAGGCCGGCCGCTCGAAATACGGTCACGAACTGGATATCCGCGCCTCGATCAACCGCAACAACGGCGAGATCCTGTTGGCGCGCTACCGGGAGGTCGCCGAGGAGATCGAGGACGAGGGCGCCCAGATCACCCCCGAGCACGCCGCCCGGATCGATCCGGAGAAGAAGGTCGGCGATTTCATCGTCGATCCGTTGCCGCCGATCGATTTCGGCCGTATCGCGGCCCAGACCGCCAAGCAGGTCATCGTCCAGAAGGTGCGCGAGGCCGAGCGCGGCCGGCAATACGAGGAATACAAAGACCGGGTGACCGAAGTCGTCCACGGCGTCGTCAAGCGGGTCGAGTTCGGCCATGTCATGGTCGATCTGGGCCGGGCCGAAGCCATCGTCCGGCGCGACGAACTGATTCCGCGCGAGAATTTCCGCCAGGGCGACCGCATCCGCGCCTACATCTACGACGTGCGCCAGGAGCAGCGCGGACCGCAGATCTTCCTGTCGCGCACCCATCCGCAGTTCATGGCGAAGCTGTTCGCCCAGGAGGTGCCGGAAATCTACGACGGCATCATCGAGATCCGCGCCGTGGCGCGCGATCCCGGTTCGCGGGCGAAGATCGCCGTAATCTCCAACGACAGTTCGATCGACCCGGTCGGCGCCTGCGTCGGCATGCGCGGTTCGCGTGTGCAGGCCGTCTCCAATGAGCTTGCGGGCGAGCGGGTGGACATCATCCTGCACGACGAGAACCCTGCCCAGTTCGTCATCAATGCCATGTCGCCTGCCGATGTGCTGTCCATCGTCGTGGATGAAGACGCGCACAGCATGGACATCGCCGTTGAGGAAGAAAAGCTGTCCCAGGCGATCGGCCGCGGTGGCCAGAACATCCGGCTTGCAAGCGAGCTAACGGGCTGGGAACTCAATGTGATGACGGAGACCGACGCGGAAGAGAAAAGCGAGCAGGAAGCTCGCGAGCTCATCGTGAGTTTCATGGAGGACCTCGATGTCGACGAGGATGTCGCGACGATCCTCGTACAGGAAGGGTTCTCGTCGCTTGAGGAGATCGCCTATGTGCCGGCGGGCGAGCTGGTGGCCATCGAGGAGTTCGACCAGGAAATCGTGGACGAATTGCGTGCCCGGGCGAGGGATGTGCTCATTACGCAGGCGATCGTCAACGAGGAAGTCATCGACCAGGCCCAGCCTGCGGATGACCTGTTGAGCCTCGACGGCATGGACAAGGAACTGGCCTTCATACTTGCAAGCCGCGGGGTTGTTACCCGCGAGGATCTTGCCGAGCAGGCTGTCGACGATCTCGAGGACATCGATGAGCTGGAGTCCGAGCGCGCGGGCGAGCTGATCATGGCAGCCCGTGCCCACTGGTTCGAGAACGAACAGCAGGCCTGAGGAGCGAGGAGAGCACCATGGCTGAAGTAACGGTCACCGAATTCGCTGAAGTGCTGAAAGTGCCGGTCGAACGGCTGATCGTGCAGCTCGATGAGGCCGGCATCAAGGTGTCCGGCGCCGAGGACATGATCAGTGAAAACGCCAAGCTCGAATTGCTGACTCACCTGCGGCGCACACATGGCCGTACCGATCCCGCAGCAGGTGCGCCGCGCAGGATCACGCTCAAGCGCAAATCGCAAAGCGAACTCAAGTTTGCTGCGGGCCAGGGCCGCACGCGCACCGTCAATGTCGAGGTCAGACGCAAGCGCACGTATATCAAGCGCGACGTGCTCGAGGAGCAGGCCCGCAAGAAGCAGGAAGAACTCGATGCCGAACGCCGTGTGCACGAGCAGGCGCGCCAGAAGCAGGAGGAAGTCGAGGCCGAACGCCGCGCCGCGGAGCAGGCCCGCAAGAAGCAGGAAGAGCTCGACGCCGAACGGCTTGCTCAGGAAGAGGCCCGTGAGAAGGCGGAGAGGGAGGCTCGCGAGCAGCGCGAGGCTGAAGCGCGTCAACGTCTGGCCGAGGAGGAGCAGAAGCAGCGCGAGGCCGAGGCGGAGGCGGCGCGGCGCAAGTCCGACGACGCCGCGAAACCGGCGCCCGGCGATGCGCGCAAGGAACAGGATCGTTCCAAACAGAAGGGCAAACGCGGAAAACCCGCAGCGCGCACGCCGGATCACACCTTGCATGTCGCTGAAGGCATGGCAACGCGGCGCCGCAGGAAACGCCCGCGGCGGCGTCCCGTCCACGTCAGCGTCGACACGCAGCATGGCTTCGAGCGCCCGACTGCACCGGTAGTCCGGGAGGTCGAGATTCCGGAGACGATCGCCGTCAACGAGCTGTCGCAACGTCTGGCCGTAAAGTCGACGGAAGTCATCAAGGTGCTCATGGGCATGGGCATGATGGTCACGATCAATCAGGTGATCGATCAGGACACCGCTGTCCTCGTCGTGGAAGAGATGGGGCATACCGCAAAGCCGCTCAGGGAGACGGCGCTCGAGGACCAGTTGCTCGAAGCCGTCGAAGTGCGCGAAGCGGAAACCGAGGCGGTGGACCGGCCCGCCGTAGTGACCGTCATGGGCCACGTCGACCACGGCAAGACTTCGCTGCTCGACTACATTCGCCGTACGCGCGTCGCGGCCGGAGAGGCCGGCGGCATAACCCAGCACATCGGCGCTTATCACGTGAAGACCGGCAAGGGCATGCTGACGTTCCTCGATACGCCGGGCCACGCGGCCTTCACGGCGATGCGTGCGCGCGGCGCACAGGTGACCGATGTCATCATTCTCGTTGTCGCTGCCGACGATGGCGTGATGCCTCAGACGATCGAAGCCATCCAGCATGCGCGGGCAGCCGGGGTGCCGATGGTCGTCGCAGTCAACAAGATCGACCGCGAGGACGCCGATCCCGACCGTGCCCGCAACGAGCTGTCGCAACAGGACGTGATTCCGGAGGACTGGGGCGGCGACACGCTGTTCGTCAACGTGTCCGCGCAAACAGGCGAAGGAATCGACGACCTGCTCGACGCGGTCATGCTTCAGGCCGAATTGCTCGATCTCAAGGCGCCCTCGACCGGGCCGGCTGCAGGCGTGGCGCTCGAAGCAAGTCTCGAACGCGGCCGCGGCGCAGTGGCGACGGTGCTCGTCAAGAAGGGCAGCCTCGAAATCGGCGACATCCTGCTCGCGGGACAGGAGCATGGCCGGATCCGGGCGATGTTCGACGAGGCCGGAAACGCCATTCAGTCGGCCGGTCCGTCGATGCCTGCCGTGGTGCTCGGACTTTCGGGAACCCCCGCGGCCGGCGACGACGTGCTCGTCGTGACCGATGAGCGCAAGGCCCGGGAAGTCGCGGCATTCCGGCACGGCAAGGAGCGCGACGTCAAGCTCGCGAAGCAGCAGGCGGCGAAACTCGACGACGTGTTCGAGCAGATGAGCGACACCGGCACCGCAAGGATTCAACTTGTCGTCAAGGCCGACGTGCAGGGCAGCGTGGAAGCGTTGAAGGATGCACTTGAAGCCATTACCAACGAGTCGGTCAAGGTGACGGTTGTCGCCTCCGGGGTCGGGGGGATCACGGAGTCCGACATACAGCTTGCCGTGGCCTCCGATGCCATCGTCCTTGGTTTCAACGTCCGGGCCGACGCTGCGGCTCGCGGTGCGATCAAGGAGAGCGCCGTCGACATCCGTTACTACCGGGTGATCTACGAGGCCATCGATGACGTCAAGGCTGCCGCCAGCGGCATGCTGTCGCCCGAAATCCGCGAGCGGATCGTCGGTCTGGCCGAGGTCCGTGAAGTGTTCCGTTCGCCGAAGCTCGGCAATGTTGCCGGCTGCATGGTCGCCGATGGCCATGTGAAGCGCGCGAGCCCCATCCGCGTGCTGCGCGACAATGTGGTCATCTACGAAGGCGAGCTTGAATCCCTGCGCCGCTTCAAGGACGACGTCAACGAGGTCCGGGCCGGAACCGAGTGTGGAATAGGCGTCAGGAACTACAACGACGTCAAGGTCGGCGACCAGATCGAGTGCTACGAAGTTACGGAGTTGGCAAGAACGGTCTGACGATGCAACGCGAGTACCCGAGACATCTGCGAGTGGGCGCGGAGCTTGCGCGGGTGCTCAACGCCTTGCTGCAATCGGAGGTCAAGGACCCGAGGCTCGAGGGCGTGCGCGTCAGCGAAGTTGAACTCAGCGGCGACCTCGGTGTCGCTACCGTGTTCTATAGCACGCTCGATCCCGACGACGATGCGGAACCGGTGAAGCAGGCGTTCGACGCGGCAACCGGATACCTCCGCTCGAACGTCGGTCGACAACTGCGTTTGCGGCGCGTGCCCGAATTGCGTTTTCGCCACGATCAGAGTGCCCGCAAGGGCCTCGAACTCACCCGCCTGATCGATTCGAGCCTCGGATAGCCGGCGGCCGCGCTGCGGGGACCGGCGATCGTGAGCAAGAGGAAGGGCCGGCGCGTCGATGGCATCCTGTTGCTCGACAAGCCGGCTGGCATGACTTCGAACCGCGCGCTGCAGCGCGCCAAACGCCTTTTCGGGGCGGCAAAGGCCGGCCATACGGGGAGTCTGGATCCGCTGGCAACCGGCATGTTGCCGGTGTCCTTCGGGGCCGCAACGCGCGTTTCGGCTTACCTGCTGGCTGCAAGCAAGACCTACCAGGTGACCGCACGGTTCGGTATGTCCACTGACACAGGGGACGCGGATGGCGACGTTTGCGAGCGCGTGGACGGGCCGGCGATCGAAGAATCGGCGGTGAGCGACGTCCTCGAAGGATTTCGTGGAACCAGCGCACAGATTCCGCCGATGTACTCGGCTCTCAAATACCGCGGCCAACCGTTATACCGTCTGGCGCGCAAGGGCATCGACGTCGACCGCAAGCCGAGGGAAATCACTGTGCACTCCATCTCGATGCGGCACTACAGCTGGCCGGAATTCACTTTCGTGACTTGCTGCTCGAAAGGCACCTACGTGCGGTCTCTGGTCGGCGACATCGCCGCGCGGCTGGATACGCTGGCGCATGTGACGGCGTTGCGACGGCTTGAGATCGGCCCCTTCACGGGTCTTCGGATGCACACTTTCGAGACGCTTGACGAAACCGCGCAAAGCGGAAGCGGCGCTCTCGACGAGCTGCTCCTGCCGATCGATCGGGCGCTGCCGGACTGGCCTTCGCTCGAGCTTTCCGACGATCTCGAGGACCGCCTGAGACACGGCCGGCCCGTTCCCGCGAACCCGGAGTGGTCGCCAGGCCGTGTGCGCCTGTACGGGCCAAGCACCGGGTTCTTCGGCCTCGGCGAAGTGCGCACGGACGGTCAACTCGTCCCGCGCCGGATATTCCCGTTGTGACATTTGTCTGCAAACGCTTGGACGCCGTGCCATGTGTGAGTAAAATGTCGCGCTTCATCGAGAGAGGCATCCACGGAGAGGAACGGGGCAATAGGGCCCCGGAGAGTCCATATGGCGCTTAATTCGGGACAAAAGTCCGAAATCATCGCGGAGTATCGGCGCGATCCCACCGATACCGGGTCGCCGGAAATCCAGGTCGCATTGTTGTCTGCCCGAATCAGGGAGCTGACCGACCATTTCCGCGCACATCACAAGGACCGTCATTCGCGGCGCGGCCTGCTGCGCATGGTCAATCGCCGCCGCAAGCTTCTGGACTACCTCAAGAGCAGGGATCGGGGCCGCTACAAGGAACTGATCGGTCGACTCGGCCTGAGACGTTGAGTCGCACATCAATCACACCCAGAGCCGGTACTTCCGGCTCTGCTCGGTTTTGGAAACCATGCTGATCGCGTCAGCGCTTCCGCAAGGCGGGAGTCGACGCTTGCGCATGCAAGGATAGGAAAGTGAAACGCAGCAGAACCTTCAATTTCGGTGCGCACGACGTCACCATCGAAACGGGCGTCATCGCGCGTCAGGCCGACGGCGCAGTTGTCGTCAGCATGGCCGATACGGTGGTGCTCGTCACCGCCGTCGGCGAAAAGGTGGACCGGGAGGGGCGCGACTTCTTCCCGCTCACGGTCAACTATCAGGAGAAGACCTACGCGGCCGGCCGCATACCGGGAGGATTCTTCAAGCGCGAAGGCCGGCCGAGCGAGAAAGAGACGCTCACGAGCCGGCTCATCGACAGGCCTGTTCGTCCGCTCTTTCCCAAGGGCTACCTGCGCGATGTGCAGGTCATCGCGACCGTGCTCTCGATGAACCCCGAGGTCGATCCGGACATCCCGTCGCTGATCGGGGCCTCTGCGGCGCTTTCGATATCGGGACTGCCGTTCCGCGGGCCGATCGCTGCGGCGCGCGTCGGCTACATCGATGATCGCTACATCCTCAATCCATCGATGAGCGAGGTCGCGCGTTCCAAGCTCGATCTCGTTGTCGCAGGTACCGAGCAAGCGGTGCTGATGGTCGAATCGAGCGCGAAGCTCCTGTCCGAAGACACGATGCTCGGCGCTGTCGTTTTCGGTCACGAGCGGATGCAGCCCGCCATCGAGGCGATCAGGTCGCTGGCAGGAGAGGTGGGTCGGCCGTCCATCCACTGGAGTGCGCCACAGGACGACGAGGGCCTGGTCGACGCCGTGAACGAGTCCGTGGCGGACCGGTTGACCGAAGCATACGGCATCGCCGAAAAGCAGGAGCGGCGTGCGAGCATCGCTGACATCAAGCGGGCGTGCGTCGCCGGTCTGGCCGATTCCGGCTCGACGAGCTGGCGGGCGGCCGATGTCGAGTCGCAGTTCAGCAAGCTCGAGAAAAGCATCGTGCGGGAGCGGGTGCTGGACGGCAAGCCAAGGATCGACGGTCGTGATGCAAGTACCGTCAGGCCCATCGACGTGCAGGTCGGCGTGCTTCCCCGAACGCATGGATCGGCCCTGTTTACGCGGGGTGAAACTCAGGCCCTCGTGGTCACGACCCTCGGCACCGGTCGCGATGCGCAGATCGTCGACGCCCTTGAGGGCGAACGCCGCGACCCGTTCATGCTCCACTACAACTTCCCGCCGTACTGTGTCGGCGAAACCGGGTTCATGGGATCTCCGAAACGAAGGGAAATCGGTCACGGTCGTCTTGCCCGCCGCGGCATCGAAGGCGTCATGCCCGAGATGGAAACCTTTCCTTACGTCATCAGGGTGGTTTCGGAGATCACCGAGTCGAACGGCTCAAGTTCGATGGCGAGCGTCTGCGGGACGAGCCTTGCGCTCATGGATGCAGGCGTACCGACCGCGGCGCCCGTCGCGGGCGTGGCCATGGGGCTGATCAAGGACGACGACCGTCATGTCGTGCTGACCGACATCCTCGGCGACGAAGATCATCTCGGCGACATGGATTTCAAGGTGGCCGGCACCGAAACGGGTATCACCGCCCTGCAGATGGATATAAAGATTCAGGGCATCACTCGCGAGATCATGGCCACGGCGCTCGACCAGGCGCGCGAGGCGCGTCTGCATATCCTCGAAAAGATGAACCAGGTGCTGGCCGCGCCCAGAGAGAAGATGTCGGACTGGGCGCCGACGATCATCACGATGAAGATCGACCCGGAAAAGATCCGCGATGTCATCGGCAAGGGCGGCGCGGTGATTCGCGCCATTACCGAGGAGACGGGCGCGACCGTCGACATCGACAACGATGGCACCGTCAAGATCGCCTCCGTCGACGCGGCTTCCGGGCGCGCTGCGCAGGAGCGAATCGAACTCATCACCGCCGACGTCGAAGTCGGCAGGATCTACGAGGGACGTGTCGCGCGGCTCATGGACTTCGGTGCGTTCGTGACCATCCTGCCGGGTCGTGACGGTCTGGTACATATTTCCCAGATCTCCAACGAGCGCGTGGAACGCGTCAGCGACAAGCTCAGCGAGGGTGACACGGTCCGCGTCAAGGTGCTTGAAGTGGACCGTCAGGGGCGCATTCGCCTCAGCATGCGCGATATAAGTACGGCAGCCTGACGCCGCGCGCTGCCCGCCCGGGCCTTTCGGGCCTGCAGGCCGCGCGCCGCCCCATCAGCGCTCACGGATTGAGCGCATCCCCTTCAGGGACTCGACGGACCAGTGCTGCCGTGCCCAGGTCCACAGTTCCGCCGGACGGGCGCCCCGAAGGTCGTCGGGGATCGGGGCCCCGAGATAATCGAGCGCGGTCGCGGCAAGCTCTGCGGAAGCGCCGATGTCGACACCGCGCGCTCCAGTCTGTTTCGAGAGTTTCCGATCCCGGGCGTTGACGATCACGGGCACATGCAGGTACCGCGGATCCGGCAGATTCAGGAGCTTCCGCAGATGACCGTGCGCAGCCGTGGTATCGAGCAGGTCGGTACCCCTGACTATGGTCGTCACACCCTGGAACGCATCATCGAGTACGGCAGCGAGGTGATAGGCCGGCAGTCCGTCACGGCGCACGATGACGAAGTCGCCCGTCGACTCTCGCAGCGTGCTTCGCACAACGCCTTGCAGGTCGTCGACGAAGGATTCCCCGGCATCGTCGACGCGAGCGCGCAATGCCGTGGGACCGTCGTGCGTTGTCCGTGTGCGGCAGATTCCCGGATAGCGCGTCGCGCCTTTTGCGCGCAACTGGCTGCGGCTGCAACTGCAACGGTAAGCCAGGCCGGCGCCGAACAGTTGCCGCGCCGCTTCCTTGTAGATTTCGAGCCTGCTGCTCTGATACAGCACGGGCCGGTCCCAGTGCAGTTCGAGCGCGTCGAGCGCCGCCAGGATCCGCTCGGACGCTCCGGCCACTTCGCGAGGCGGATCGATATCCTCGATACGTAGCAGCCACTCTCCGCCGCTTTGTCGGGCGTGCAGATAGCTTGCGACGGCGGTCGTCAGCGATCCGATATGCAACGGGCCCGTGGGAGAGGGGGCGAACCGCCCGACGTAGCGGGACCCTGGCGACGGGTTGTCAGTAGCCTGCGTCACGGGAATTCCCGGCATCGAACTTTCGCTTTGTGCGAAACGCCTGGCCGAAGACGGCCGATCGCGACGTCCTGCGGCGCAGGCTCCTAACGATAGTAGTCCTCGCGGTCGCGGAACTGTCGTTCGGCCAACTCACGCCGTTCCTGGGCTTCGAGGCAAAGCGTGGCCACGGGACGGGCCTCCAGACGCCTGAGTCCGATTTCCTCGCCCGTCTCATCGCAGTAGCCGTAGGAACCGTCGTCGATACGCGCCAGGGCCGAGTCGATCTTTCGCAGCAATTTGCGGTCGCGATCCCGTGTTCTGAGTTCCAGGCCGAATTCGGATTCCTGCGTCGCACGGTCGTTGGGGTCGGGGAAGTTGGCGGCGTCATCCTTCATGTGGTGCATCGTCCGGTCCACTTCCTCCATGAGTTCCTGCTTCCAGGCGAGCAGGATCTTGCGAAAGTGCGCAAGCTGCAGGTCGTTCATGTAGGATTCGCCGCGCTTGGGCTTGTACGGTTCGATGCCGCGCACGGGGCCCGTCAACACCTTCACACGGCTCGCGCGCCGTGTTCGCCGGGAGGCGTTCCCGGCGTTCGATTTGCCCGACCGACCTTTCGACCCGGTTGCTTTCGCTGTAGTGCGGCCTTTTGCCGCGGGTTTCTTCTTCGTGGTCGGGGCTGCCCGGGATGACTTCTTCGCCGTGCGCGAGGCTGTTGCGGTCCTGTCGCGCGCGGCGGGGGCAGAAGCCTTCTTTGCGGGCGACTTGCGCGCGCGGGAGCCGGCTTCAGGCTTGCTGCCTCCAGCACCTTTGCTGCTTTTTGCGGCCCGCTTCGTCGTCGGCATTTGCCCGACCCCCAAGCATGTCTCGTCACTCAAGAGCGGCGATTATACATGCGAGTTTGCCGAGCGAAAGTTCCTAAACGAGGCGCTCCTGGCTGCCCTCGCCGGGCAGTTGCACGACAGGTCCGGGGTTCCAGCCGGGCTGTTTTCGCTCGGCGATAACCGTCGTGTAGATGCCGCCGCGAACGTTGAATTCAGCCGTCAGGCGGATGAACCTCGGGTCGAGCATCGCGGCCAGATCGTCGAGCATCCGGTTCGTCACGGCCTCGTGAAATGCGCCGACGTCGCGGTAGGACCGTATGTACAGCTTCAGCGACTTCAGTTCGACACAACGCACATCGGGAACATACTGGAGTCTCAACGTCGCGAAATCCGGTTGCCCCGTCATGGGGCACAGGCACGTGAACTCGGGTATCCCGATGTCGATCGTGTAGTCGCGGTCAGGCTTCGGGTTTTCGAACGTCGAAAGGCTGTCAGGCGAGGGTGTCGTTCGGCTTGGCTCGGACATCGCAGCAAGGGTCCCGTTCGCCGGAAGAGTATCCGGCCGCATCGTGTCGCGCGGAATTTTACTTTACACTACGTTATTCGCGGCAGCTAAAGCGGTCTGTACCGTATGCGCCTCAGCAAGATCCGACTTTCGGGCTTCAAGTCCTTCGTCGATCCCACCAGCATTAGCTTCCCTGGCAACCTGACCGGCATCGTCGGCCCCAACGGCTGCGGCAAATCCAACGTGATCGATGCCATTCGATGGGTGTTGGGCGAAGGCTCCGCCAAGACGCTGCGCGGCGATTCAATGGCGGACGTGATCTTCAACGGTACGAGCGACCGCAAGCCCGTCGGTCAGGCCAGCGTTGAGCTGTATTTCGACAATTCCGACGGAACCATCGGCGGAGCTTACGCCGGCTACAGCGAAGTTTCGGTGCGCCGCGTGGTATCCCGCGACGGAACCTCGCAGTTCTTTCTGAACAACGCACGCTGCCGGCGCAAGGACATCACCAATCTCCTGCTCGGGACCGGGGTCGGTGCGCACGGCTATTCGATCATCGAACAGGGCATGATTTCGCGGCTCGTCGAGGCCCGGCCCGAGGAACTCAGGGCCTTTCTCGAGGAGGCGGCGGGCATCTCCAAGTACAAGGAGAGACGCCGGGAGACGGAGCACAAGGTCCGCCACACGCGCGAAAACCTCGAGCGTCTGGGCGACCTGCGCGACGAGGTCGACAAGCAGCTCGCCCACCTGAAGCGGCAGGCGAGGGCCGCCGAACGCTACCGGACGCTCAAGGAGGAGGAGCGCCGCACGCAGGCTGAAGTGCTGGCGCTCACGCTACGCGGCTTGCGCGCAGACGTCGCCGAACGCGAACAGGCGCTCGGAACGAAACAGCTCGCTTTCGATGCCGCCGAAACCGGGCAACGTTCCATCGAGACCGAGATCGAGAAGCTGCGTGTCGAGGAGGATGAGCGCGGCGAGGCATTCCAGGCCGTTCACGGAGCCCGACTTCGCCTGGACGCGGACATCGGTCATCTCGAGGACGCGATCAGGCACCGCAAGGCGACGGCAAGCCGCCTGGACCAGGACCTGAATGACGCGACTCAGGAGCTCCAGGAGTTGTCCGGTCATATCGAAGGCGATACCGGCAAGATCGAGCGCTTCGACCGGACGTTGAATGAACTGGCGCCGGAGTTCGCCGCGGCGGGCGACCGGCAACGGGAATCGGACGATACGCTGCGCCGGGCCGAGGCAGAGCTTGAGCGGTTCCGCGAACGTTGGGAGCAAGTCGCCGCGGAACTTGCCGATACGCGGAAAGACCGCGAGCTCGGCGAGGCGCAGCTCGAGCACCTTGATGGGCAACGCGAGCGCCTGCAGGGCCGGCTCAGGGATAGCGCAGCCGAGCGGGATGCCGCGCAGTTCGCCGAACACGAGGAAGAACTCGCGCAACTTGCCGATGGGGAGGCAAAGCTCGGGGCGGCCTCGGCCGAAGCCCTGGCATCGGTCGCTGCGCTCGCGGAGCGGATCAGGCGGCAGCGCGGCGAGGAACGGCGCATTTTCGACGAACTCGACGAGGCGCGCGAGCAACTTCAGGGCGAGCGTGAGCGGTTGAGTTCGCTCGAGGCGCTGCAGGAGGCCGTGCTCGGAAGCGTCCCGGAAGCGGTAGACGGCTGGCTCGAGAAGCACTCCGTGGGCGGCGCGCGCCTGGCAGAGGAGCTTGCCGTTACAGCGGGTTGGGAACGCGCCGTCGAGACCGTGCTCGGAGATGCCCTGCAGGCCGTCGCGGTCGAGAACATCGACAAGCTGGCTGACGCGATCGCGGAGATTGCCGACGGGCCGCTCGTGCTGGTCGAGGAACGTTCCTTGACCGGCGGCGCCGCAGACCGCGGCCAACTGCTCGACAAGGTGCAGTCGCCCGGTGCCGCCGCAGTTCTCCTCGACGGTGTGCGCACCGCGGATTCGCTGGCAGAAGCCCTGAAGCTGCGTCCCACGCTCGAAGAAGGCCAGTCAGCGATCACTCCCGACGGGATCTGGGTCGGCAGGTACTGGTTGCGCGTCCATCGCGGGAACGATTCGCAGCTCGGCGTGATCGCGAGGAGCGATGAGATCGCTGAGCTTCGCGACGACGTCGCCTCCCTGACCCGGCGAGCGCAAGAACTTACCGGCGAACATGCGGCCGCGCGGAGCCGGTTCGATGAGCTGGAGGCCGAGCACGCCGCCGCTCAGATCGAGGCGAACCGGAGCCAGCAGACCCACTCGGCATCGCAGACGGAACTGGAGGCGGCGCGCGCGAGGCTCGAGCAAATGCGTGACCGCAAGGCCGAACTCGACCGCGGGATCGCGGATTCGGCTGTCGAACAGAAGTTGCTGACGGAGCAGATCCACGAGTGCCGTGAGCGCCTGGCCGCGAGCGTGGCGCGGTGTGAAGAATTGCTCGGATCGAAGGCGCAACTCGAACACGACGGCAAGCAGTGCCGGGAGCGTGTTCTGGAGGCTCGGGCGCTGGCGGACAGCGATCGATCATCGGCCCAGGAAATCGCCCTCAGGATGGAATCGGCGCGAAGTTCGAAGGACGCGGCGGCCGATGCGCTCTCTCGAGTTCGTGTCCAGCAGCACAAGCTTACCGAGCGGCATGCCCAATTGATGGTTCAGATCGACGAGACACGGGCGCCCTTGCCCTCGGAGGAAACGCGACTCTCCGACCTGCTGGATCGGCGGCTGACCGTCGAGGGGCAGCTTGCCGAGGCGCGCGAGGCCGTCGAGAGCGTCAACGAGCGGCTGCGTGAAGCCGAGAGCCGGCGCGGCGCCCAGGAACTGCGCGTGAACGAGGCGAGGGGCGAGATCGAACAGGCGCGCCTTGGGGTCAGGGAAGCGGAAGTCCGCGCCGAATCCGTGCGCGAACAGTTCGACGATTCCGGCTTCGACCTTGAAGACATGCTTGGAAAACTGCCGGACGAGGAGAACGCAACGGAACGTGCCGAGTTGCTTGAGCGGATCGGCAAGCGAATCGCCCGCCTCGGAGCGATCAACCTTGCTGCGATCGACGAGTTCGAGCAGCAGTCGGAGCGCAAGCAATACCTGGACAGGCAGTTCACCGACCTGAGTTCCGCGCTCGAAACGCTCGAGTCCGCGATCGGCAAGATCGACCGTCAGACCAAGGCGCGTTTCAAGACGACCTTCGACAAGGCGAACATGCACCTCGGCGCACTCTTCCCGCGCCTGTTCAACGGCGGCCATGCCTTTCTCGAGCTCACGGGCTCGGATCTGCTGAACTCCGGCGTAACCATCATGGCGAGGCCCCCGGGCAAGCGAATCAACACGATCCAGGCGCTGTCAGGCGGCGAGAAGGCCCTCACGGCCGTCGCGCTCGTGTTCGCCATCTTCGAGCTCAACCCGGCGCCATTCTGCCTGCTCGACGAGGTCGACGCGCCGCTCGACGACACGAACATCAGCAGATTCTCCGAACTCGTCAAGGATATGGCCGACCGGATTCAGTTCGTGCTCATCACGCACAACAAGGCGACCATGGACACGATGTACCAGTTGATCGGTGTGACGATGAGCGAGCCCGGCGTTTCCCGACTGGTCGCCGTCGACATCGATGAGGCTGCGCGGCTTGCCGCGATGTAAGCGCGATGTGGGAACTGCGCTGGGTGCTGTTGGCCCTGGGCGTCGTGCTCATTGCCGCGGTTTGGATCTGGAGCGGGCGATCGGCCGGTGCCGGCAAGTCGGCGAAGACGGCGAAATCACCGCGGCGCAGGTCGCCCCCCAAGGAGCATGTTGAAGCGGCCACCGGAGAGCCTGCGGAGGGAGTGACAACTGGCTCGGTCGAAGCCGCATCGGACGACGGCGCAACCGCATCGGGCGACGATGAAGCTGCATCGGACGACGACGAAGCCGCCGAGGGTCCCGAAAGCGGGATCGGCGACGAAACGGTTCATGAGCAGGATACGGCAGAGCAGCCTGTGGCCGAGAAGGCCGAACCCATGGACCGGGTCATCGCCATCCGCTGTCAAGTGAAACAGGGTACCTTGTCGGTCGAGCGGGTCGTGCTGGCGCTTCGGGCTGCCGGTCTCGAACATGGGCGCTACGACATCTTTCATCGCCACGCGGAGGACCGGCGGGACGATCCGCTGTTCAGCGTCGCCAACCTCACGGAACCCGGCTCGTTCGATCTGATCCGGGCGTCGGAGTCCACGACGGCGGGCATTACCCTGTTCATGGTATTGCCTGGCCATGGCGATGCCGTGGAGCGATTCGACATGATGACGCGCACCGCGCATGACCTGGCCGGCGAGTTCGACGCCGAACTGCACGATGAATCCGGCAGTTTCTGGAGCATTCAGCGCGAGCGTTATGTCCGCGACGAAGTCATCATGTATGGCCTCAAGCGCGAGAAACGCTGACACCGAACCTGCGGAATGGCGAAGGGCGACGAGGAACGCGACGAGAGTCCCGCTGCCGAGGCGGAGCGCCTGCGCTCGCTGATCGGCGAGTACGATTACGCATACCACGCGCTCGACGCCCCCAGGGTTCCGGATGCGGAATACGATCGGCTGTTTCGCAGACTCGCAGAGATCGAGGCCGAGCATCCGGAACTCGTCTCGGCGACTTCGCCTACCCAGCGCGTCGGCGCCCGACCGGTCGGCGAGTTCCGGGAGATACGCCACGCCCGGTCGATGCTGTCGCTCGACAACGCGTTCCACGAAGATGAACTGGCAGCTTTCGACAAGCGCGTCAGCGAGCGACTGGCGGCGGCCGGGATAAGCGCGGACATCATCGACTATGTCGCTGAACCGAAGCTCGACGGAGCAGCCGTAAGCCTGCGCTACGCCGAGGGCAAACTTGAGTTTGCGGCGACCCGAGGCGACGGTACGACCGGCGAAGACGTCACCCATAACGTGCGTACGATCGCCGCCGTGCCGTTCGTCCTCCGCGGGCATGACGTGCCGCCCGTGCTCGAGGTCAGGGGCGAGGTCTACATGCCTCGCGAAGGCTTCGAGGATTTCAACCGGCTGGCGGCACAGCGCGGCGAAAAGACCCTGGTCAACCCTCGCAACGCAGCCGCAGGCAGCCTGCGTCAACTCGACTCCGAAATGACCGCCAGGCGTCCGCTGGCGATCTTCTTCTACGGGATCGGCGAGACCCGTGGCTGGGAATTGCCGCCGACGCATGCTGAAGTCCTCGATGCCCTGCGAACTTTCGGTTTCCGGGTATCTCCGGACTGGCGCCTGGTGTCGGGCATCGCGGGCTGCATGGCCTACTACGAGGATATCGGCCGCCGCCGCAACCGCTTGCCCCACGACATCGACGGCGTCGTCTACAAGGTCAACAGGCTGCGGTGGCAAGCGGAACTCGGCGCGGCTTCGCGGGCGCCGCGCTGGGCGATCGCACACAAGTTTCCGGCTCAGGAAGAATTGACGACTGTCGAAGCGATCGAATTCCAGGTCGGCCGGACCGGCGCATTGACGCCGGTTGCCCGGCTTGCTCCGGTGTTCGTCGGCGGCGTCACCGTCAGCAATGCGACGCTGCACAATATCGGCGAGCTGCACCGCAAGGACGTGCGTGCCGGCGACACGGTCATCGTGCGACGCGCAGGCGATGTCATCCCGGAAGTCGTCAAGGTGATCGAGGAACGGCGGCCTGCGGGTACTTCCATAGTCGAGCTTCCCGATCGCTGTCCGGTCTGCCAGTCGGAGGTCGTACGGCCCGAAGGCGAGGCTGTCGCGCGCTGCGCCGGCGGCCTGATCTGCGGCGCGCAACGCAAGCAGGCCCTGCGCCACTTCGCTTCACGGCACGCCATGGACATCGAGGGCCTCGGCGAGAAGCTCATCGAGCAACTCGTCGACGCCGGGCTCATCGAAACGCCGGCGGATCTCTATTCTCTGACGCTTGACGAGTTGACCGGGCTCGAGCGCATGGGCGACAAGTCGGCCGCCAACTTGCTCGATGCCCTCGAGCGGCGCAAGTCGACGACGCTCGCCCGGTTTCTGTTCGCGCTGGGGATCCGCGAGGTCGGCGAAGCGACGGCGGCGTCCCTGGCAACGAGTTTCGTGGACCTCGACACGTTAAGGCATGCCGACGAGGAGCAGCTGCTCGAAGTCCCGGATGTCGGTCCTGTCGTCGCAGAGCGCGTGCGTACTTTCTTTCAGGAACCGCACAATGGCGCCGTGATCGACAAACTGCTGGAACATGGGATTCACTGGCCGCGTCCAGCCCCGGCCCGGGCGCTCGAATCGCCGTTCTCCGGCAAGACAGTCGTGTTGACTGGCAGCCTGTCGACGATGGCGCGCGCCGAAGCGAAGGCGGAATTGGAGAAACGCGGTGCGAAGGTGACAGGCAGCGTCTCGAAAAAGACCGATATTGTCGTCGCGGGCGAGAATCCCGGTTCCAAGCTTGCGAAGGCTCAGGACCTCGGGATCGCCGTCATGACTGAGGAAGAGCTTGTCCGACGGCTCGAGCCGGGCAGCCCGTGATTGAAGTCCCACTGCATTGGCGGTCTCGGTGCGACGCGGAACGTTTACCACGGGCGGGTGGATCAGCGTAGCTCGATCACCGCCGCGTCCTCGAGCGACTGCACATAGGCCTCGAGTTTCTGCTGCTCGACGGCGCGCGTCAGCTCGTCGCGGACCGCGTCGAGGCCGGGCGGCTGCTGTTCGCGGGTTTCCTCGAGCATGATCACGTGCCAGCCGAACTGGGTTCGCACCGGTTCGGACGAGTAGCTGCCGTCCTCCATCGCACGCACGGCATCGGCGAACGGCTCGACCATCGATTCCGCGGAAAACCAGCCCAGGTCGCCACCGCTCGGTCCTGTCGGCCCGGTCGATCGTTCCATGGCCAGCTCCGCAAAGTCGCCGCCTTCATCGAGTGCCGCGATGACGCTCACAGCCTCGTCTTCGGTCGCAAGCAGGATGTGGCGCGCCTTGTACTGATTCGTCATCAGGCGGGACAGGTTCTCTTCGTAGAGCGCACGCAGTTCCGCTTCGCCGGGCGGGTTCTCGTCGAGAAACCGCGTTGCCGCGGCGCGCGCGAGCAACTGCAGACGTTGCAATTCAAGCTCCACCGCGATCGTGCGTTCGTCCGGCAGCCCGCGTTCTGCGGCCGCGTCAGCGAGGAGCCTCACGCGGACCAGATCCTCGATGACCCCAGCGCGTTCCTCGTCGGTGAGATCCTCGGCAGGCTTCTGGAGCCCGTTCAGCACGTAGAACCGAAACAGCGATTCCGGCAGAGGCGTGTCGTTGATCGTGGCCACGACGCCCGGGCCGAGCGGCCCCGGCCCTTCGCTCGCGCCGTCGCCGCCCTGGTCGGGAGCGCAGGCGGTGAGTGCCATGAACATCGTCGTCGCGGCCGTCCAGATTGCAATTCTCATCCGCATTTACCCCGCATTACTCCGTTTCCTGAACTTCTTCAGGAGCTTGCGCAAGCACGCTCAAGGCGTGGATATCCGTTTTCAGCAGGTCGTCCAGCGCATCGAACACCAGTCGATGGCGCTCCAGCGACTTTGCGCCCTCGAACCGCGGCGAGACGATCCGCACGCGAAAGTGGCTCTTGCCGTCGCGCGCGCCCGCATGTCCGACGTGCTGGTCGCTCTCGTCGATGATTTCGACTTCCGTCGGCGCCAGGGCAGCATCCAGACGCTCACGGATCGCGGCGGCACGATTGCGGCTCACGGCACGATCTGCTTGAACGGTTTGACGATGACCTCCTCGAAGACGCCGTCCGTGAGGTACGGATCGTTGTCCGCCCAGTCCTGCGCCTCCTCAAGGGAATCGAATTCGACGATGAGAAGGCTGCCGTACATGCCTGCAGGACCGGGTTCGGGGCTGTCGATGGCCGGAAGGGGACCCGCGAGCACGATGCGGCCCTCGTCGACCAGCGACTTGATGTAGGCGAGATGGCGTTCGCGTGTCGCGCGGCGTGCAGCCACGCTGTCGGGAATGTCGCGCGCAAGGATCGCGTACAGCATGAAGGGTCAGCCTTCTTCGTGTCGGTGTTCAGGCGTCCTGGCGGCAATCCAGACCGCCTGGGCGATGACCGTGAGCAGAGTCAGGCCAAGCGTGCCGAACAGCTTGAAGTTCACCCATATTGCCTCGGAAAAGTTGTATACCACGTACAGGTTCGCCGCCCCGAGCACCGTAAAGCTGCCCACCCACATGAGATTGAGCTGCCGCCACATGGGCGCGGGCAGCGAAATGGCCTCGCCCATGATCCTTTCGGTCAACGTCCGTTTGCCGATATACCGGCTGCCGAGGAAGGCTGCCGCGAAGAGCGCGTACACGATCGTGGGCTTCCACTGAATGAAGATCGGATCCCTGAGCAGCAGTGTCGCACCGCCGAAGAGGGCCACGAGAATGCCGGACACCAGAAGCATGTTGTTGACCTTGCGTTCGCGCAGCCACTGCACGGCGATCTGTACGGCCATGACGACGACGATCGCGGCCGTCGCGGCATAGATGTCGCGCCATTGGAAGACCGCGAAGAAAACGATAATCGGAAGAAAATCAAACAGTAATTTCATCTTGGACGGCGTCGCTCGGGGTTCGGATACCATGTTAGCGCAACTGGGGGCCTGCGACCCGTTCCGGGTACGGGCAAGCTCAGGAACCACGCCATGAGCCAGATCCTGCGGATACATCCGGACAATCCACAACTCCGTCTCGTTCGAAACGCCGCAGAGGCGCTCGGCAACGGTGGCGTCGTCGTCTATCCGACGGATTCCTGTTACGCCCTGGGCTGTCAACTCGGCAACAAGGCGGCGCTCGAGCGGATCAGGCGCCTGCGCCGCAGCGAACGCGATCACGAGTTCACGCTGGTGTGCCGGGACCTCTCCGAGATCGCGCTCTACGCAAGGGTCGACAATGCGGCCTATCGCGTCCTGCGGTCGCTGACGCCGGGGCCATATACCTTCATCCTGCGCGCGACCAACGAGGTTCCCAAGCGCCTGCAGGACCCCAAACGGCGTTCCATCGGCATCCGGGTGCCCGACCATGCCATCGTCGCCGCATTGCTTGAGGCCTTGGGCGAGCCTCTCATGAGTTCCACGCTGCTACTTCCGGACGACGATATGCCGCTTACCGATCCTGAGGACATCTACGAGCGTCTGCGCGGTCAGGTCGAGGTCGTCATCGACGCGGGCGTCGGCGGGATCGAACCGACGACGGTTCTCGACCTCAGCGACGGGGCGATGGAAGTGATCAGGTACGGTAAAGGGGAACTTCGCGGCTTCGGACGCTGAGCTGCAATCGCGAGGCGTTGAGCCTGCGTCACGCGCACCTGCCACGTATAATGCCCTGATGCAGTTACCTGACCTGTCTGGCCTCGTCCAGCTTCTGTCGGTCGTCATCATTCCGCTGCTTTTCGCAATCACCCTGCACGAGGTGGCGCACGGTTGGGTGGCCAAGCGTTGCGGCGATCCCACCGCGCTTTTCGCGGGCCGTCTCACGCTCAATCCGGTCAGGCATATCGACCCTCTCGGCACCTTGATCGTACCGATCGCCATGCTGCTGATGTCCGGCGGCAACATGGCGTTCGGCTGGGCCAAGCCCGTACCGGTGGCCTTCAACAATCTCAACAACCCCAAGCGCGACATGATTCTGGTCGCCGCCGCGGGCCCGGCATCGAACCTGCTGATGGCGACCTTCTGGGCGCTGCTTGCATCGTTCGTGATCGGTGCGAGCTTTATCGGCGCAACGCCCGGCGAATGGCTGCTCAGGATGTGTGTTTTCGGTATACAAATCAATGTCATACTGGCAGTTTTCAATATGTTGCCGCTGCCGCCGCTCGACGGCGGGCGCGTACTGGCGGGACTGTTGCCGGCAAACGGGGCCGCCGTACTGGATCGAATTGAACCGTTCGGATTTCTCATCGTCATTGCGTTGATGCTCACCGGCGTTCTGTGGACGATTCTGGAACCCTTCATGTTTCTTTTTATTGATTTTTTCTGGGGCCTCGCGGGACTCTGATCGATGGCCGGGCAGCCCGAACAGACAGGCAAGCCGCACCTGACGCTGGTACCGGTCGTCCCGCCGCCGCTGAGCGATGAAGCCGGTTCGATTGCGCAGGCAGAGATGCCGTTCGCGATCGTCGAAGGCGAACCCATAACCCAGTTGCCGCGCGATCTGTACATCCCACCGCATGCGCTGGAGGTTTTTCTTGAAGCGTTCGAAGGGCCGCTCGACCTGCTGCTCTACCTGATCCGGCGCCAGAACATCGACATTCTGGATATCCCGATCGCCGAGATCTCACGCCAGTACGTCGAATACATCGAACTGATGAAGGAGATGCAGTTCGAACTGGCCGGGGAGTATCTCGTGATGGCGGCCACGCTCGCGGAGATCAAGTCACGCCTGTTGCTGCCGCGGCCGACCGATGCGGACGAAGACGAGGAAGACCCGCGTGCGGCGCTGGTGCGCCGGCTGCGCGAGTACGAGCGGTACAAGAAGGCGGCCGAGGATATCGACGGACTGGATCGGCTCGAACGCGACGTTGCGGTTGCTCAGGCGGAAGTGACGGAGCGCAAGGTCGTCACGAAGTTGCCGAACGTCACCCTCAGGGCGCTACTGACGGCGTTCAGGGAAGCGCTCGATCGTTCGAGCATGTTCGAGCACCACCACATCCAGCAGGAACCGCTGTCCGTTCGCGAACGCATGTCGCAGGTTCTGCTCAGGCTTTCGGGCAAACGCTACATGGATTTCAGCGAACTGCTGGATCCCGCGGAAGGGCGGGTCGGCATCACCGTCACGTTTCTCGCGTTGCTCGAGTTGCTCAAGGAAGCCGTGATCGACGTGGTACAGGCGGAGGAGTTCGGGCCGATCCACCTGCGGGCCGCGCAGCCGTCCGCGGGCGAGGCATCGATGCCGGACACTTCCGGGCACGACAATGGATGAACGGCAACTGCGCAACGTGATCGAGGCGGCGCTCCTCGCCGCCGGACATCCGCTGTCGCTCGACAAGCTCATGGGGATCGTTGCGGCGGTGGGCGAGGTTCCCGAGCGCGCCGTTGTGCGCAAGGCGGTCGAAGCCCTCGCCGAGGAGTACGAAGGACGGGGCATCGAGGTCAAGGAAGTCGCAAGCGGCTACAGGGTCCAGGTGAAGCGGTCCATGACCGATCTGCTGCAGCCGCTCTGGGAAGAACGCGCACCCCGTTACACGCGCGCACTGCTCGAGACGCTCGCGCTCGTGGCCTATCGGCAGCCGATCACGCGCGCCGAGATCGAGGAGGTACGCGGTGTGTCGGTCAGCACGAATATCGTCCGGACATTGATGGAACGCGGCTGGATCCGCGTCGTCGGATACCGCGAGGTACCCGGAAGGCCGTCGATGCTCGGTACCACACGCGAATTTCTCGACTACTTCGGTCTCAGCAAACTCGAGGACCTGCCGCCGCTCTCCGCGATCAGGGACGACGACCCGGAAGCCGGGCCGCAGTCGGATCTCGTCGATGCCCTGCGTGCGCTCGACACGCACGACGAAGACCCTCCGAACCACGGCGCCACCGACGATGGACCGGACGAGGATGACCCCCTGCGGAACCCGCCGGCACAGGAAGCGTGAGCTGCGCACTGAACGGTCCTCTTCACTGAACCTGAGGCTCTCCCAGACTGGCCGAGCGGATTCAAAAAGTGCTTGCCAACGCCGGCGTCGCTTCGCGGCGCCGGATCGAGGACCTCATCACCGCGGGGCGCATCGTCGTCGATGGGCGTCGTGCCCGGCTCGGCGAACTGCTGAGCGGCGGCGAACGCGTTCTGGTCGATGGCCGCCCGATCGATCTGTCCACTGATACGGTCGGGCGTGCTCACGCTCATCTCGCCTATTACAAACCGGCCGGCGAACTGACGAGCCGGGAGGACCCCAGGGGCAGGGCACGGGTATTCGAAGCGCTGCCCAGGCCGCAGCACGGCCGATGGATCGCCGTCGGTCGCCTCGATCTGAACACTCTGGGTCTGTTGCTCTTCACGACGGACGGCGAACTTGCACATCGGCTCATGCACCCACGCTACGGCGTGGCGCGCGAATATGCCGTTCGCGTACTCGGTCCCGTGACCGAGGCGCAGCTTCTCGGGCTCAGGTCGGGTGTCGAACTCGACGACGGACACGCGCGTTTCGATTCGCTGGAACGGTCGGGCGGTTCGGGCAGGAATGTCTGGTATCGAGTGACCTTGCGGGAAGGCCGTAATCGCGAAGTTCGGCGCATGTTCGAGGCCGTGGGCCTGACAGTGAGCCGCCTGATCAGGGTACGCTATGGACCCGTGGAACTCGGAGCGCTGCATCGGGGACAGACGAGGACGCTCAGCGATTCCGAGGTCACGGCGCTGTACGACGCCGTGCGACTGCCGGGGCCGGGCCCAGGCGGAGATCGGTCGGCAGCCCGAAAATTCCGAGGAGCAAAGCGATGACAAATGAAAATCTGCTACCTGCCGCGGTCGTTGCGACGGCAGTCCTTGCGTTGCCGTTGTTGTCCGACGGAGCCGGCGCGCATCACTCGTTTGCCTCGGAGTTCGACATCAATCAGCCTTTCGAGGTCACCGGTGCGGTCAGGGAGCTCATCTGGATGAATCCGCATGCGCGATTGCACATCGATGTCGAAGAAGCCAACGGCGAGATCGTGACCTATGACTTCGAACTCCTGAGTCCGAACATACTGACCCGGGACGGCTGGTCGCGAAACGATCTCCAGCCCGGCGATCCGGTCACGGTGACCGGCCATCGGGCCAGAGACAGGGCTACCGTCGGCCGAGCGACCGGCGTCATTCGGCCAAACGGCGAGCGCGTGTTCGGCGGAGCAGGCAGCAGCGCCATCGAGAACTGACGCAGCGTAACCGCGCTTGCGCGTAGACGACCAGCGAGGCTCAACAGCCTCGCGTCAATACTGGCACTCGATGCGCTGACCCGAAATCCCGTGACTCGCGGGGCCGAGAAGGTAGAGATACGGCCCTGTCAGCGCTTCCGGAGGCATCAGCGTGCCCGGGTCCTCCGCAGGATAGGCGCGAGCTCGCATCGGCGTCCTTGTCGCGCCGGGATTGATGCAATTGACCCGAATGGCCGTATTCTCGACTTCGTCGGCGAGCACCTGCGCCAGACCCTCCACGCCGAATTTCGACACCGAATACGCGCCCCAGTAGGCACGGCCCCGGTTACCGACCCCGCTCGTCGTGAAGACCACGGACGCATCCTTCGCGCGGCCGAGCAGAGGCAGCAGGCAGCGCGTCAAGATGAACGTCGCATTGAGGTTGACGTGAATCACGCGTTGCCACAGCCCGATGTCGTAATGTTCGATGGGGCTTCGGTCACCGAGCACGCCCGCGTTGTGCAACAGGCCGTCCAGACGCCCGTAGCGCGCCTCGATCTGCTCCGTCAGGCGCTGATACTCATCGCCCTGAGCGCGTTCCAGGTCGAGTTGCGCGACGGCCGGTTCCGGGCCGAGCCGGCGCAGTTCCTCGTAGAGCGCGTCGAGCCCTGCAGCATTACGGCCATGCAGCACGACCGTTGCCCCGTGCCTGACCAGATCGCGGGCAACGGCCCGCCCGATGCCGCGCGTCGCGCCCGTGAGCAACACGACGCGTCCGGCCATGCAGTCCGGTGCCGGCACATAGCTGCGATGGTCGTTCATTGCAGCGTGGCGTCGAGCGTCGCGAGGGTTGCCATGATGTCACTGGAATGACCGGCCAGGGCATCCGCGCCCCAGCCGCGCGGATCCTGGCTGGGGCGAATATAGCCGTAGGCGGCTGCAACGGTCCGCATGCCCGCCGCGCGGCCGGCTTCGATATCGTTGGGCGAATCGCCGACATAGACGCAGCGGTCGGCTGCAACGCCGAGTTCCGCCGCGGCGAATTGCAGCGGAGCCGGGTGGGGCTTGCGTTGAGGCAGACGGTCGCCACCGATGACGCAGGCGGGCACGGAGTCGATCTCCAGCTTCGCGAGCAGGGCGTCGGTCATCGCCTGCGGCTTGTTGGTCACGATGCCCCAGGGTCTTTTCTTGTACTGCAATACATTAAAAATATCTTCAAAACCATTGAATATACTGGAATATATGCAGATACTCTGCATATAGAACTCCCGAAAGCGCTCGACCAGACCGGCAAGTTCGCTTTCGCTGCAGCGGTTCCCGAAGCCGAGCCTGATCAGACCGATCGCACCGTTGGATACCTCGTTGCGGGCAACGGCGTAAGGCATGGGCGCAAGTGACCGCTCTCGCAGCATGTCGTTGAGTACATGCACGAGGTCCGGCGCCGTGTCGACCAGAGTGCCGTCGAGGTCGAAGAGTACCGCTTCGATGTTCACACGGATTCCGGCCTGGTCGAGTGGAGGAAATAGTTGACGTCGACATTGCCGCCGAGCCAGAAGGACTTCAGCAGCGGGTTGTAGTGCATGCCGGTCAATTCCTCGACGGCCAGACCTGCGCTGCGGCAGGCGCGCGCAAGATCTGCGGGCCGGATCAGCTTGACGTACTCGTGCGAGCCCTTCGGCAGCATCCCGAGCACGTATTCGGCGCCGACGATCGCAAGCAGGAAGCTCTTGAGGTTGCGGTTGATGGTTGACAGAAACACCGCGCCGCCAGGCTTGACGGCTTTCGCGCAGGCGGCGATGAGGCGCTCCGGTTCCGGCACGTGTTCGAGCACTTCGAGACAGGTCACGACATCGAACGAAGCCGGTTGCTCGTTCGCGATGGTCTCGATGTCGACCTCGCGATACTCGAGATCAAGCTCTGCAGCGTCGGCCGCATGCGTCCTTGCAGCCTCGAGATTGTCCGCAGCAAGATCGATTCCGACAACGCTTGCGCCGCGCCGCGCCATCGCTTCGCTGAGGATTCCACCGCCGCAGCCGACGTCGAGCACCCGGGCCGACGCGAGTCTCGCCCGCTCTTCGATGTAGCCGACCCTGAGCGCGTTGATCCTGTGCAGCGGCATGAAGGGACCGTCCGGGTCCCACCAGCGCGATGCCAGGCGCGCGAACTTGTCGATTTCGCCGGGGTCGGCGTTGCGGGGCAGGTCGTTCACGTTGCCGCGAGGCGCTCGGCCCAGCCGTGCGCCGCCGTCGAGACTGCAGCCACGTCCATCTGCGTCAAAGCTCCCTCGCTCACCAGATGCCGGCCGGCGACCCAGACGTCGGTCACCTGGTCGCGCGAGGCCGAGTAGGCGAGCTGCGATACTGGATCGAGCACGGGCACAAGTCCAGGACCTGCAAGCTCGACGCAGATCAGGTCCGCGGCCTTGCCGGGCAGGAGCGAACCGGTTTCCCCGGCGAGGTTCAGGGCGCGCGCGCCGTTGATCGTCGCCATCTCGATCGCGGTCGATGCCCTGACGGCCCGCGCGTCGGCGGCGACGTGCTTGGCGAAAAGCGCGGCGAACTCGAGTTCCGACCAAAGATCCAGTCGATTGTTGCTCGCGGCGCCGTCCGTGCCGAGGGCAACGTTGACGCCCGCATCGAGAAGCGCCGCGACGGGGCAGGCGCCGCTTGCGAGCTTCAGGTTCGATCTCGGGCAGTGCACGATGTTCGCCTGCACTTGCGCAAGGAGATCGATTTCCTCGCCGTTCAGATGCGTCGCGTGCACGCCGATCAGTGCGGGGGTAACGAGGCCCAGCGCGTCGAGTCTTGCCAGGGGCCGCTTGCCCGTCGCGGCAATGGACTGGCTTATTTCGGTATCCGTCTCGTGAATGTGCGTGTGCACGGGTACGGGAAGCTCGTCGGCAAGCCGACGGATTCGCACAAGCAAGTCGTCGGAAACACTGTATGGTGCATGCGGTGCGAACGCCGTCGTGACCAGCGGTGCGCTCCTGCAGCGGTCGTGCACGGCGAGTCCCTTTTCGATGTATTCGTCGGGACCTGACGCCCAGGCGGTCGGAAAGTCGAGCGCGATCATCCCGACGACCGCGCGAATGCCCGCTTCGATCGCTTCTTCGGCGACGACATCGGGAAAGTAGTACATGTCCGAGAAGCAGGTCGTACCGCCGAGCAGCATCTCGGCAATCGCAAGCCGGGTTCCGTCGACGACGAAGTTGCGGTCGACCCAGCGCGTTTCGGCAGGCCAGACTCGATCGTTGAGCCACTGTTCGAGCGGCAGGTCGTCGGCATAGCCTCTGAGGAGCGTCATGCCCGCGTGGCAGTGTGCGTTGACGAGCCCCGGCATGAGTACATGCTCGGACCGCTCGAGAACGACTTCCGGCGCGAATCTTTCCCGAGCTTCGTCGGACGACAGGACGGCGACGATTCGCCCCTTGTCGAGTGCGAGCGAGTGGTCGGTCTCGGCGACGACCTTCGGTTCCACGGTCACGATCCACTTCGGCTGGATCAGGGCGTCGATACGCTGCATGTGCTGATGGAGCGCCGAGCCGGCGCACGGGGCTGAAAGGTGCGCCAAGTATAGCCTCAAGGCACTCCGGACACGCTACGGAACACCTGCGTCTGTGGTAGAATTTACGTCCATTCCAGGGCACCTTGAACCGGTAAATTCATCGAGAGCCTCGGCCGTCGAGGGCGGCCGCCGTCATGGCCTGACGGGACTGTTTCTCCTCACTTGTGTCGATCGTTACGGATGCTCCAGCGGAGCTTACGGCCGGCACCCGTATTTGGACAGAACGGATGGTAGGAGCGGCTAAAGAGATCTTCCCTGTCAGTCTCGAAGACGAGATGCGGCAGTCGTATCTCGATTACGCGATGAGCGTGATCGTCGGCCGGGCGCTGCCTGACGTACGCGACGGCCTCAAGCCCGTGCACCGCCGCGTCCTGTATGCGATGCGTGAGCTCGGCAACGACTACAACCGTCCCTACAAGAAGTCGGCCCGGGTCGTCGGCGACGTGATCGGCAAGTACCATCCGCACGGCGAATCCGCCGTCTACGACACGATCGTGCGCCTCGCCCAGGACTTCTCGATGCGCTACGTGCTGGTCGACGGGCAGGGCAATTTCGGCTCGATCGATGGCGACGCGCCCGCCGCGATGCGATACACCGAAGTGCGCATGGCCCGCATCGCGCAGGAACTGCTGGCCGATATCGACAAGGAGACGGTCGATTTCGCCGCGAACTACGACGACTCCGAGCACGAACCCACGGTACTGCCGACGCGGGTCCCGAACCTGCTCGTCAACGGTTCGTCCGGTATCGCCGTCGGCATGGCGACGAACATCCCGCCGCACAATCTTGGTGAGGTCGTCGATGCCTGTCTCGCGATCCTCGACAATCCCGATGTGACCTTCGCCGAACTCATCACGCTGATGCCGGGTCCGGATTTTCCGACGGCCGGGCAGATTCACGGCGTCCAGGGCATCGTGAGCGCTTACAGCACCGGTCGGGGACGCATCTACGTCCGTGCCAGGACGCACATCGAGGAACTCGATTCGCGCGGCCGCGAGGCCATCGTGATCACCGAACTGCCGTACCAGGTCAACAAGGCGCGCCTGATCGAGAAAATCGCCGAACTCGTGCGCGAGAAACGCCTCGAGGGCATCACGGAGCTGCGCGACGAATCCGACAAGGACGGCATGCGCGTCGTGATCGAACTCAGGCGCGGCGAGCTGACGGACGTGGTCCTCAACAATCTCTACAAGCACACGGCGCTGCAGAGCGTGTTCGGCATCAACATGGTCGGTCTCGTGGACGGCCAGCCGCGCCTGTTGCCGCTTCGGGACCTGCTCGATGTCTATCTACGGCACCGTCGCGAGGTCATCACGCGGCGTACGCTGTTCGAGCTGCGCAAGGCACGCAATCGCGCCCACGTGCTCGAAGGGCTCATGGTCGCGCTTGCGAACATCGATGACGTCATCGAACTGATCCGGCGCTCGCCGTCGCCGGCCGAGGCGAGGAGCCGGCTGTGTGCCCGGAACTGGGCGCCCGGCGCCGTCATTCCGATGCTCGAACGGGCCGGCGCCGAAGCCACGCGTCCCGAAGACCTGCCCGAGGGCGTCGGCCTGAAGGACGGCGGATATCGGCTGTCCCCCGTGCAGGCTCAGGCGATACTCGACTTGCGCCTGCATCGTTTGACGGGACTGGAGCAGGACAAAATATCCAATGAATATAATGAGTTATTGGATAAAATCTCCCGCTATCATGAGATCTTGTCGGACCCGGACAAGCTGCAGGAAGTCATCCGCACCGAACTGACCGAGGTCCGCGACCGCTATGCCGATGCCCGGCGCACGGAGATCGTCGAGGACTACAGCGAACTGACGATCGAGGACCTGATTCCCGACGAGCCGCTGCTCGTGACGCTGTCGCATGCGGGATACGCCAAGGCGCAGCCGGCCGCCGACTACAAGCCACAGAATCGCGGCGGCCGCGGCCGTGCGGCCACGCGCATGAAGGAAGAGGACTTCATCGACCAGCTCTTCGTCGCCAACTCTCACGACACGCTGTTGTGCTTTTCCACGCGGGGCAAGGTGTACTGGCTCAAGGTCTACCAGTTGCCGCAGGCCGGCTACAGCGCCCGGGGAAGGCCCATCGTGAATCTCCTGCCGCTCGAACAGGACGAACGCATCAGCACGGTGTTGCCGATCGGCGACTACGAAGAGGACAAGTACGTGTTCTTCGCCACGCGCAACGGCCGCGTCAAGAAGACGAAGCTCGTGGCGTTCTCACGACCGCGAAGCAACGGCATCATCGCCCTGGAACTGCGCGGCGACGATCGCCTGATCGGCGCAGGCATCACTGACGGCAGGCAGGACATCATGCTGTTCGGACGGTCGGGCAAGGCGATTCGCTTCTCGGAAGGCGACGTGCGTCCCATGGGGCGTACCGCCTCCGGGGTCCTCGGCCTGCGTCTGAGCGGCCCGGACGACGAGGTGATCGCGCTCAATATCGTCGCTGACGGCTTGATCCTGACCGCCACCGAGAACGGCTACGGCAAACTCACGGCCCTGGACGAATACCCGACCAAGCGGCGCGGCGGGAAGGGCGTCATCGCGATCCGGACCTCCGAACGCAATGGCGCGATGATCGGTGCGATGCAGCTGTCGCTCGACGATGAAGTGATGTTGATCAATTCGGCCGGCACGCTGGTACGAACGCCCGTGTCGGACATCTCGGTGGTCGGGCGCAACACTCAGGGCGTACGGCTCATCCGCCTTGACGAGCAGGATCGCCTGGTCGGTATCGATCGGGTCGAGGCCTTGCAGGACGAAGAGGCGGAAGAGGACTGAGCGCTCATGAATCGCGTCCATAACTTCAGCGCGGGCCCGGCCGCGCTGCCGGATGCCGTGCTCGAGCGGGCACGGGCGGACCTCCCGGATTGGCAGGGCCTGGGCATGTCGGTCATGGAAGTCAGCCACCGTGGCCCGGACTTCATGGCGCTGGCTGAACGCACGGAAGCAAGCCTGCGCGAGTTGCTCGACGTCCCCGAGAACTATCGGATCCTCTTCCTCGCCGGCGGCGCAACGCTCCAGTTTGCGTCAGTGCCGCTGAATCTTGCCCCACCTGGGTCGGGCGCCGACTATGTCGTGACCGGGAACTGGGGCAGGAAGGCGGTTTCGGAGGCCTCACGCTATCTGAATGTCAATGTCGCAGCGGACAGCGAGTCCACCGGGTACACGACCATACCGGATCCTGCGACCTGGTCGGTCCGTGACGATGCAGCCTATCTGCACTACACGCCCAACGAAACGGTTTACGGCGTCGAGTTCCACGCAATTCCCGACGTCAGCGACGCGCCGCTCGTCGCCGACATGTCCTCCACGGTCATGTCGCGGCCGATCGACGTGAGCCGTTACGGCGTCATCTATGCCGGCGCGCAGAAGAACCTGGGCGCGGCGGGAATCACCTTGCTGGTCGTGCGCGACGATCTCACAGGCCGTGCCCGCGGCGACACGCCGGGGGTCGTGGACTATCGGCTCATGGCGGAGTCCGGTTCAATGTGGAACACGCCGCCGACGTTCTGCTGGTACATCATGGCGCTCGTGCTCGACTGGCTGCGCGACGAGGGCGGCCTGGCGGTCATGGCCGAACGCAACGAACGCAAGGCGGGGAAGCTCTACAGCGCAATCGACGCCTCGGAGTTCTACGACAACCCCGTCGATGCGGCGTGCCGGTCCTGGATGAACGTACCCTTCAGGTTGGCAGACCCGGAACTTGACGACGTTTTTCTTGCCGAAGCCGAGGCGGCACGTCTCACGAACCTCAAGGGGCACCGGCTGGCCGGCGGCATGAGAGCGAGCATCTACAATGCGATGCCGGAGTCCGGCATCGATGCGCTCATCGACTTCATGGCCGACTTCGAGGACCGCCGGGCTTGAGTCCCGACGTGAACAGGGGGTCGAACGCCGTAGACGCGATGCAGGCGACACAGGCATGAGCAAACAATCCAGATCTGCGCGGTCAGCGAAGCCGTTGTCGCTCGACGAGCTGCGCGACAGAATCGATCGGCTCGACGCCGAAATCCAGGCGCGAATCTCCGAGCGCGCCCGGTGCGCGCGGCAGGTCGGCGAGGTGAAGGGCCTGGCAGGGCCTGCCGAGTTCTATCGTCCCGAGCGGGAGGCCCAGGTATTGCGCAACGTCGTTGAACGCAACGACGGGCCGCTCAGCGACGAGGAGATGGTGCGACTGTTTCGCGAACTCATGTCGGCCTGTCTCGCTCAGGAGGAGCCGCTCAAGGTCGCGTACCTCGGTCCTGAAGCCACCTTCACGCAAGCTGCCGTGCTCAGGCATTTCGGGCATTCCGTGCGGGCCCTGCCGATGCCGACGATCGGCGAGGTATTTCGCGAGGTCGAGAGCGGCGGTGCGGACTTCGGCATCGCACCGGTCGAGAATTCAAGCGAAGGTACGGTCAACCATACGCTCGACCGGTTTCTGACCTCGCCGCTCAAGATCTGCGGCGAAGTCGAACTCAGGATTCACCAGAACCTGATGGGGCGCATGAAGGAGATCGGGCAGGTTCGCCGGGTTTGCGGGCACGCGCAATCGCTTGCGCAGTGCCGTGCATGGCTGGCGCAGTATCTGCCGGATGTCGAACAGATTCCGGTCGCAAGCAACGCCGAGGCGGCGCGGCGGGCGCGCGACGAGACGGGCACGGCTGCGCTCGGCAGCGAGGCGGCGGCGGAAGTCTACGAGCTCGGCATGCTGTTTGAAAACGTCGAGGACCGCGAGGACAACACGACGCGGTTTCTCGTGATCGGCAGGAAGCTCTTTCCGCCGAGCGGATCCGACAAGACGACCTTGCTGATCTCCGCGACGAGCACCACGGGCCCCGGCGTCCTCATGCACCTGCTCGAGCCGCTCGCCAGGCATGGCATCAACATGACGCGAATCGAATCGCGGCCTTCGCGCAGGCGCAAATGGGATTATGTCTTTTTCGTCGATATTGACGGGCACGCCGGCGAAGAGCCCGCAAGCCAGGCACTCGAGGAAGTCAAACGCGGGGCCGACCTGTTCCGCATACTCGGCGCGTATCCGAAACGCGTCATCTAGGAATCGGTTCGTTGACTGCCGGATCACAGCGCTTTGTGGTCGAGCCGCTGCGCAGGGTCGGCGGAGAGCTGACCGTGCCCGGCGACAAGTCCATCTCGCACCGCGCGGCAATGCTCGCCTCCGTCGCCTGCGGCGATTCGCGGGTACGCGGCTTCCTGCGAGGCGAGGACTGCCTGGCGACTGTCGAAGCGTGCAGGGCGCTCGGCGTTTCGATTACGGACGACGGGCAGGGTGAGCTTCTGATCGAAGGGTGTGGCATCGACGGCCTGCGCGCACCGAGCCACCCGCTCGACCTCGGCAATTCCGGAACGGGCCTGCGCCTGATGGCCGGGCTGCTTGCGGCCCAGCCGTTCGACGTGGAACTCACGGGGGACGAATCGTTGCGGTCGCGGCCGATGGCGCGGATCGCCGAACCGCTGGCGGCGATGGGCGCGGAGATCGATACCACCGATGGCCGGGCGCCGTTGCGGCTTCGAGGCCGATCCGGGCTCCGGGGTATCGATTACACGTTGCCTGTAGCGAGCGCACAGCTGAAGTCAGCCCTGCTCCTGGCGGGCCTCTCCGCACGGGGAACGACGACGGTCAGGTCGCCCGGACTGTCTCGGGATCATACGGAGCGCATGTTGTGCGGCATGGGCATCGCGTTGGACGAGGACGCCGATGCGGCTGTCGTGTCGCTGGAAGGTCCCGCCGAACCGCGCGCGTTCGAGATCTCGGTCCCGGGTGACTTCTCGTCGGCCGCCTTCTTCATCGTCGCCGGCTGCCTTGCGGCGCCGGACGGCATGACGATCAGGAACGTCGGGGTCAACCCGACACGCACCGGCCTGATGACGATACTGCGCATGATGGGCGCCCGTATCGAGATGGCGAATCTCAGAACGGTGGGCACGGAACCCGTCGCCGACCTGCACGTCAGCCAGAGCGAATTGCGGGGCATCGAGGTACCCGAAGCCCTCGTACCGCTCGCGATCGACGAGTTTCCCGTGCTTTTCGTCGCGGCGGTCGGCGCAACGGGGCGTACAGTCATACGCGGCGCCGAAGAGTTGCGCCACAAGGAGTGCGACCGGCTGGCCGTCATGGCCGAAGCGCTCAACGCGCTTGGCGCGCGGGCCCGCGAACTGCCTGACGGGCTCATCGTTGATGGCGGGGAACTCACCGGCGGCAGTGCGTCGAGTCACGGCGACCATCGTGTCGCGATGGCGCTCGCGGTCGCGGCGGTCCTGGCAGAAGACACCATCGTAATCGACGAGACGGCGCAGGTGACGACATCGTTTCCCGGCTTCGTCGACGTTGCCGCACAGGCCGGCCTGCCGATCGCCGACCAGGCGTGAGGGCTCACTCGGGATGAGCGGCGGCGTGCACATCGTCACCATCGACGGGCCGAGCGGCTCCGGGAAGGGTACGGTAAGCCGCGCACTTGCCGATCACCTGGGCTGGCATCTGCTCGACAGCGGCGCGCTCTATCGGCTCACCGCGCTTGCGGCTCAACTGAAACGGATTCCGGACGCGGACGAAGCAGCGCTGGCCAGCCTTGCGGCCGGCATGAACGCGACCCTGTCGTATCGCGGTGGCGTAGAACAGGCAACTCTCGACGGTGAGGACGTGAGCGACGCATTGCGCTCGGAGCATTGCGGCGAGCTTGCTTCCAGAGTAGCCGCCGTCCCCGGCGTCCGGCACGCACTGCTCGATCGCCAGCGCGCCTTCGCAAGACCTCCCGGTCTCGTTGCCGACGGACGCGACATGGGCACGGTCGTCTTCCCCTCTGCCCGGGTCAAGCTGTTTCTGACGGCGAGCTCCGAGGAAAGAGCGTTGAGGCGACATAAGCAGTTGAAACAAAAAGGGATTGATGTTAGCCTTCGCACCCTTTCCGAGGACATTGGCCAGCGCGACGAACGCGATGCGAACCGCAGCTTATCGCCGCTTCGCGCCGCAGACGATGCGCGAGTCATCGACTCCACAAGGCTTTCCCCCGAGGAAGTGACAGCCCGTATTCTGCCGCTGCTCGAAGCAGCCGGCATTGGACCGAACCGGGCATGAACGTGTGCATGGGCAGGATGCCGGTGCAATTTGAGGTAGATCGCCGGGGCAGGATGCACCGGCGCAAGCGATAGAGAGTGTCGAATGAGTGAGTCTTTTGCGGAGCTGCTGGAAGAAAGCCTGGCCAACCAGCAGATCAGGCCCGGTGCAATTCTGACGGGCACCGTCATTGACGTGAATTCCGATGTCGTCATCGTCAATGCGGATCTCAAGTCCGAGGCGGTCATCCCCGCCAACCAGTTTCTGAATGAGAAGGGCGAGATCGAGGTCGTCGTCGGTGACGAAGTCGAGGTCGCACTCGATTCCGTGGAGGACGGCTTCGGCGAGACGCAGCTTTCGCGCGAGAAAGCCAAACGCGCCCGTACCTGGACGCGGCTCGAGGAGTCGTTCCAGGCCGGCAAGGTGGTCACGGGGACAATCAGCGGCCGCGTACGCGGCGGCTTTACCGTCGATATCGATTTCGTCCGGGCTTTCCTGCCCGGGTCCCTCGTCGATGTGCGGCCGGTCCATGATCCGGGCGCGCTCGAGGGCAATTCGCTCGAATTCAAGGTCATCAAGCTCGACCAGAAGCGCAACAACGTTGTCGTCTCGCGCCGTGCGGTCGTCGAGGAGGAGCACAGCGCGGAACGCGAAGCCCTGTTGAAGAGCTTGCAGGAAGGCGCGGTGCTGAACGGCGTCGTCAAGAACATGACCGACTATGGCGCGTTCGTCGATCTCGGCGGCATCGACGGCTTGCTGCATATCACCGACATGGCCTGGAAGCGCGTCAAGCATCCCTCGGAAGTCGTCAGCGTTGGCCAGGAACTCCAGGTCAAGGTGCTGAAGTTCGATCGGGAGCGCAGCCGGGTGTCGCTGGGTCTGAAACAGCTCGGGGCGGACCCCTGGGTCGACCTGTCGCGCCGCTATCCTCGCAATACGCGCCTCTTCGGCACCGTCACCAACATCGCCGACTACGGTTGTTTCGTGGAGATCGAAGAGGGCGTGGAAGGTCTCGTTCACGTGTCCGAGATGGACTGGACCAACAGGAACGTGAATCCGCACAAGGTCGTGCAGATCGGCGACGAAGTCGAAATCATGGTGCTCGACATCGACGAAGAACGCCGGCGCATTTCGCTCGGTCTCAAGCAGTGCATGCCCAATCCCTGGAGCGAGTTCGCGCAGAACTACAAGAAGGGCGACCGGGTATCCGGACCGATCAAGTCGATCACGGACTTCGGCGTCTTCATCGGCCTGCCGGGCGATATTGACGGGCTCGTCCATCTGTCCGACCTGTCTTGGGACGTGCCCGGCGAACAGGCCGTGCGCAACTATTCGAAGGGCGAGGAACTGGAGACGACGGTGCTTGCCATCGACCCGGAACGCGAACGCATCTCGCTCGGGGTCAAGCAACTCGACCGGGATCCAATGTCGTCGTTCCTGGCCCAGCATCCGAAGGGAAGCACGGTCAAGGGCGTGGTCGAGGAGGTCGATGCCAAGGCAGCGACCATCCAGCTTGAAGGCGGCGTGATCGGCCAGCTTCGCGCGTCGGAGATATCACGCGACCGGGTCGAGGATGCGCGAATGGTGCTCAAGCCCGGGCAGGAGATCGAGGCGAGGTTTACGGGCGTCGACCGCAAGACGCGCGTCATCTCACTGTCGATCAAGGCCAAGGAAGCGCAGGAAGAAGCCCAGGCGATTCAGAGTTACAAGGCCGAAGAGAGTCGTACGGCGACTTCGACGACACTCGGTGATCTGCTCAAGCAGCAGATGAGCGAAGACACTGACGCCGCGCAGGAGAAGAAGCGGAGCGGGAAGAAGGCCGAAGGCGACGATTCGGCCGAGTAGACGGGACGTTCGGCCGGCCGGCGGGCCTTTGCAGGCGTCACGGGTGGTTTGGGGAGCAGGCCCTGGCGATGACAAAATCCGAGTTGATCGAATCGATTGCGAGAAGTCAGAAGCACTTGCCGGCCAAGGACGTCGAGCTCGCCGTCAAGCACATCCTCGAGTTGATGAGCGAATCGCTGGGGAACGGCAACCGGATCGAGATTCGCGGTTTCGGCAGCTTTTCCCTTCACTACCGTCCGCCCAGGATGGGCCGCAATCCCAAGACCGGCGACTCCGTGGCCCTTGCGGGCAAACACGTACCGCATTTCAAGCCCGGCAAGAACCTTCGCGAACGGGTCAACAATTCAAGACACCTTCGCGTGCGCAGCTAATCCATTACAATCGGGCGAAAGCCGCCCGATTCGACTGGTGCAACGTTGGCCACCCTGCGCAGAGCCACCTATTTCCTCGTTCTCGTGTTGCTCGTTCTCGTGGTTGTCTTGCTGGCCTACAGCAATCCCGAGCCGGTTACGCTCGATATCGGCATCACGAGGATCGAGAACGTGTCGATGTCCGTGGCGCTTGCCGGCGCGTTTGCCGTGGGCTGGCTGTTCGGTCTGATCTCGGCCGGTGCGGCACTGCTCAGGATGATGGGTGACAGGCGCAGGTTGCGCCGGGAAATCAGGTTCGCCGAAGCCGAACTCAGCAGCCTGCGTGGCTTGCCGCTGCAAGATGCCGACTGAAGCCACATTCCTGCTCGCGGGCCTGCTCATCGTATTCGCGGCCGCAGGCTGGGCCTTCGCGTGGTTCGGAGACCGGGACCGCGACAGCGAACTCCCCGCGCGCATCAATGCCGACTATATCCGGGGGCTCAACCTCGTTCTCAGCCGGCGAACCGACGAGGCGCTCGAACTCTTCCTCCAGATGGCCAAGGTCGACGACGAGACGCTCGAGACGCATTTCGCGCTCGGTCACCTGTTCCGACGGCGTGGCGAGATGGAACGGGCAATCCGGGTCCACCAGAATCTGCTGGCACGACCCAACCTGAGTCAGGCGCAACGCGACCAGGCTCTTTATGCGCTCGGCGAGGACTACCTCGGCGCGGGCCTCTTCGATCGCGCCGAGAGCCTGTTCAAGGATCTGACGGACAGCGATACGGTCGCGACGTCCGCGCTCGAGCGACTCGTCTATATCTACGAGCGCGAGCAGGAATGGGAGCTGGCGATCGAAGCCCAGCGTCGCCTGGAGGCGCGCAGCGGTGAGAAGTCCAGTCACATCGCCCACTACTATTGCGAGCTTGCCGAACGCGCGCGGCATGACGGTGACCTGAACGGTGCCCGAGCCTACCTCAGCAACACCTTGCGCAGCGAAACCGGTGCGATCAGGGGCACCCTGATCCGTGCGGCAATCGCAAAGGAAGAAGGCGATCATGAAAGGGCGCTGGGATTGTACGAACAGGTCCTCGACCGGGACAGCCGATTCATGCCGGAAGTCCTGCCGGAACTCTTCGACTGCTATGCACAGACTCGCAGAATGCCTGACTTCGACGGCTACATCGACGGGCTCGTCGCCAGGGACCGGACCGCGGTCGGCAACGTCGCGTATGCGTCCATCGTCGGCGAGCTGACGGGCTCGCAGGCTCTGGCACGGTGCGTCGAGGAGTTCGTGTACGGCGAGGAAACGCTCGCGCGGCTCGTCGATGTCGATACGCTGCGTTCGGCGAAGCCCGAACACAAGAGCCGGGCACTCGAGCGCATCTCCAATGCGCTCAGAAGTCTGGGGCTTGCAAGCGCACGCTACCGCTGCACGAACTGCGGGTTCAGTACACGGCGGTTCATCTGGCATTGCCCAAGCTGCAAGCTCTGGGAAACGCTACGTCCCATTCAGCGTTTCCAGCTCGAATCGCTCATGGGTTAGCTGAATCTGCGCCAAGCCGCCGGATTGGAGTGCTGCCGGTCGAACGCGCGGCCACTAGCATCTCGATCTCAATCCACGACGGAGTGAGATCCATGAAACCCAGACGACTGATTCTGCTTGCTGCGTTGACCTGGCTGCTTGGGCCCGTAACCCTGCTCGCCGGTCCGGTCAACATCAATACGGCCGATGCCGACACACTCGCCATGGAGCTGACCGGCGTGGGTCCGGTACTCGCCGACGCCATCGTGCGCGACCGCGAAGAGAACGGCCGCTATGCGTCGCCGGATGCGCTCACCCGGGTCAGCGGCATCGGTCCGCGCATCGTCGAGATGAACCGGGAGAATATTCTCACGGGTGACGCCGGCGAGTCGGCGGAGGCGGGCGAAGAGACCGGCTAGGTCTCTCGCTTGCAGGTGGCGCGTGCCGAACCGGCAGCTCCGGTCCGGCACGCGCTTTACCTTGGCCCTGCGAAGCTTGTCTAAAGTATGATTCGGCACTTGTGCGATATGGAGTCGCCCGATGCCGAAAATTCGTACCGCGGTTTTTCCCGTGGCGGGGCGTGGAACCCGTTTTCTGCCTGCCACCAAGGCGCATCCCAAGGAAATGTTGCCGATCGTGGACAAGCCGCTCATCCAGTACGCGGTCGAAGAGGCGCTGGACGCGGGCGCGGAGAAACTCGTATTCGTGACCGGGACATCCAAGCGGGCGATCGAGGACCATTTCGACGTCGACCCGGATCTCGAACGCGCGCTCGAGCGATCGGGCAAGACCGATCTGCTCGATGCGGTTCGCAACATCGTGCCGCCGGGCGTAACCTGCCTGTATGTGCGCCAGGGCCGTCCGCTGGGTCTCGGTCACGCGGTGCTGTGTACTCGCGAGGCCATCGGCGACGAGCCCTTCTTCGTCCATCTCGCCGATGACCTAATCCACAGCGAAGAGCCGTGCCTGAAGCAGATGGCCGAGCATCATGCCGAGCACGGTTGCAGCGTTCTCGGCGTCGAAACGGTGCCGATGGATCAGACGGGCAACTACGGCGTCGTTGCCGTCGAAGCCGAACCGTCAGGCGCACAGCGAGTCACGAGCATCGTCGAGAAACCGAAACCCGAGGACGCGCCCTCGAACCTTGCGGTCGTCGGGCGCTATATCCTGACGCCTGCGATCTACGATCATCTTTCGCAGACGGGCAAGGGTGCGGGCGGCGAGATTCAGCTCACCGACGGCATCGCAAGCCTGCTGCACGACGAGGCCGTACACGTGCTGCGCTTTGAAGGCCGACGCTACGACTGTGGCAGCAAGATCGGCTACCTGCGCGCAACCGTGGAATACGCGCTGCGGCACCCGGAACTCGGGGAGAACTTTCGCGCCTACCTGCAGGGTGTCTGGGAGCGCTGACCCTCCGCACGCGGGTCACTTCGTAGGTCGGGGAGTTGCACTACGGCCTACTTGAAACACGCCGTGTATCCATCCGTGGGGGCTCCGGGCGCGTGTCACTTTGTAGGTCGGGGAGTCACATTACGGCCTACTTGAAACACGCCGTGAATCCATCCATGGAGGCTCCGCGCGCGCATCCATGCGCGCGAGGGTTTCAAGTGGGCCGTAATGCGACTCCCCTTGCGTTTGTGGCAGGCCGGTAGTGTGCTCCACTTGCGTTGGTGCCTCAGGTTGTGGAATCGGTGATCTGGCTGTGTTGGGCTGAGGGGCTTGCGGCGAGTGCGCGGATCTCCTCGTTGTGTTCGCCGAGGCGGGGGGGGTGGCGGCGGTAGCTTGGGGCGGTGCGGGAGAATTGGGCGGGCAGGGCGATCGAACGCACGATGCCGATGAGCGGGTGTTCGAGTTCGACGATCATGCCCCGGGCCAGGATGTGTTCGTCGGTGAGCGTGTCGTCCGGGAAGTTGATCGGGCCGGCAGGAATCCCGGCGGCGAGGAAGGCTTCGATCCAGTCGTCCGCGTCCCGCTCGACCAGGATGGCCTCGAGCAGTTCGACGAGCTGAGGCCGGTTCACGTTGCGCCTGGCGTTCGATTCGAACCTCGGGTCGCGCATCAGGGTCGAGTCGACACCGAGGATCTTGCAGAAGCGCTGCCAGAGCCGGTCGGTGCCGACGGCGATGATCATCATCTTGTCGCGCGCCCGCATCGGTTGATACGGAGTCACGGTCGGATGCGCGTTGCCGAGCCGCTCGGGGCGTTCGCCCGTCGCAAACCAGGTTCCACCGATATTCGCAAGCCATGATGTCTGCGCGTCGACGAGCGAGACATCGATGAACTGTCCGCGTCCGGACCCGCCGTTGCGCCCATCGCGCTCGTAGAGGGCCGAGAGAATCCCGATCGTTGCGTAGATTCCGCCGCTTATGTCCGCCATCGGCGTCGGGAAGCGGCTCGGTCCGGCATCGGGCGGTCCCGTGAGCGCCATCAGCCCGGCCTCGCCCTGGGCGATGATGTCGTAGCCACCGCGGCTGGCCTTCGGACCCGTGTGACCGTAACCGCTGATCGCGGCAACAATCAGTCGCGGGTTGAGCCTCGCGAGCGACTCCGGGTCAAGCCGCGCACGCTGTAACGAACTCATGCGAGGTATGTTGGTGACGAAAACGTCGGCGGATTCGAGCAGCCTGTGCAGAACCTCGAGGTCGCTGCTGTCCTTGATGTCGAGCTCGATGCTGCGCTTGTTGCGGTTGACCGAAAGGTAGTAGGCGCTCTCGCCCGCAACGAAGGGCGGGCCCCAGCCGCGCGACTGGTCCCCCGTGCCGGACCGTTCCACCTTGATGACATCGGCGCCCAGATCGCCGAGCATCATCCCGCAGTAGGGACCGGCGAGCGCTTCGGTCATTTCGATGACACGCAGCCCCCGGAGCGGCGACGGATTGTCCACGATGGCGCGTCCTTGTGATTTTTGCCGGGCGCCAGTATAAGCCTTGTTCCGGTCCGAAACCGGCGGGAGATTGCCTGTGAAAAACGTAGCCGTGCGCAACATCGAGCGCACTGATCTTGCGGTCGTCGACGCACTCGGCGAGTTGGGCGTCGCTACCGTACACGAGGCCATGGGACGTGTCGGGCTCATGCAGACCTACATGCGGCCGATCTACCCCGGCGCGCGCGTCGCGGGTAACGCCGTGACCGCCCTTGCGCATCCGGGCGACAACTGGATGCTGCATGTCGTCGGGGAGCTTGCGGAGCCCGGCGACATTGTGGTGGTGGCCCTGAGTTCTCCCAACACCGATGGAATGTTCGGAGACCTGCTGGCAACGTCGTACATGTCACGAGGCATCCGCGCGCTCGTCATCGATGCCGGGTGCCGAGATGTCCGGGACCTGACGCAGATGCAGTTTCCCGTCTGGAGCCGGGCCATCTCCGCCAAGGGCACGGTCAAGGCCACGGTCGGTTCAGTGAATGTCCCCGTGGTTTGCGCGGGCATGCTCGTCAACCCGGGCGATGTCGTGGTTGCGGACGACGATGGCGTCGTTGTCGTCCCGAGGGCCGACGCCGGACGGACGCTCGAAGCCGCGCGAACACGCGAAGCCAATGAAGTCGACAAGCGGGCCCGCCTTGCGGCCGGGGAGCCCGGGCTCGACATGTACGGGATGCGCGAGCCGCTTGCGGAAGCTGGGCTCGTCTACGTCGACACGCTGAACGATCTGCCGGAGTGACCTGTCCGGGCATTTCAGGACGCCGGATCGCACCGCGAATCGTCGAATGACGCCAGCGGCGGCAGAGCATGCGGAGCGGCTGCATGCTGCCGGCACGACGCGATAAGATGATTCGCGGGCGAAGCCAATACAAGGCAATCGATATCGGGAGGTGCGATATGCGTCGGGAAGCAGCGATCGCGTCAACGAGGCAGCGAATCCTGTCCTGGTTCCTGCCAGCGGCGGCGGCTGCAACGGTCAGCGTGGCGGCGGCTCAGGCGCCGGTCCCACCCGGAGATTGGTGGTACTACAGCCGCGATCCTGGCGGCACAAGATTCTCACCGTTGACCGAGATCGACACCGGCAACGTCAGCGCGCTCGGGTTGGCGTGGTCGGTCCCGGTGGCGCGCTCGGCCACCGACGATGACGACGCGGCGGGCCCGTCCGGCAACCCGCAGGTCACGCCGATCGTCGTCGACGGGACGATGTATCTGCCCGTACGCGGCCACGAGGTTCTCGCGCTCGATGGGGCCACGGGTGAAGAAATCTGGCGCAGCGACCTCGAGGCGCCTCAGGGCAGCGATGCGCGCGGAGTCGCCTACTGGCCGGGCGATGAGCAATACGCCGCCCGGATCCTCGTCATGGCAGGACCGACTCTGATCGCGCTCGATGCCGCAACCGGGGCGCCGGCCGAAGGTTTCGGACGCAACGGCGTCGCGCAGGTGACCGTTCCCTGGCGAGGCGTGCCGTTGATTCACAACAACCTTGCAGTTCTCGGTGCGTACCCCGGTGAGATGAACCGCGGCATGCCCGGCGACACGCGGGCGTTTGACGTTCGCAGCGGTGCGCTGGTGTGGAGTTTCCATACGGTGCCGCTGCCAGGCGAAGTGGGCCACGAGACCTGGCTCGACGATGGCTGGCGGAATCGCTCGGGCGTCAACGTCTGGGCCTATTACATGACGGCCGATGCCGAGCGCGGCCTGCTCTACATGCCGGTCTCCAGTGCAGCCGGCAACTATTGGGGCGGCGACCGCCACGGCGACAACCTGTTCAGCAACTCGATCGTCGCCGTGGACATCGCCACGGGCGAGTACCGCTGGCACTTCCAGACCGTGCATCACGATCTCTGGGACTTCGATCTGCCGAACCCGCCCGTGCTCGTCGACATCGAGCGCGACGGCCGTACCGTGCCGGCGCTGACCTCGGTCGGCAAGACGGCCTGGGTCTTCATTCTCAACCGGGAGACCGGCGAGCCCGTATTCGGTGTCGAGGAACGCCCCGTACCCATCGGCACGGTGCCGGACGAATGGTATTCCCCGACTCAGCCTTTTCCTGTCTGGCCTGCGGAACCCGTGTCAAGAGTCGCCTTCGATCGGGAACTCGACATGGTGCGCCCCGAAGACACGACGGCGCAGCACGCTGCAGCATGCGAAGCGCTGTGGGAGCGCAGTGGCGGCTTCATCAATGTGGGTCCGTACACGCCTTTCGTGTTTCACGAAGAGGGCGCGCCGCCGCGCAGTACGCTGCAATTGCCGGGCGCCGGGGGCGGCGTCAACTGGGGCGGCGTTGCGTCCGATCCCACGCGCGGCCTGATGTACATGCACGCCAACGATTCGTCGCTGGTCGGCTGGATCGAGGCCAAGCGCCCCGGTGAGAACTACGGCAACGGCACCGCGGGTTCAACGATTCCGTACGATCGCGGCAGCGTCGACGGCGCGGGGCCGTATTTTTCCTTCAGCGCGCCGCTCATCGACGAGGATGGCGAACGACTCGGCTCGTTGCCCTGTTACCGGCCTCCATGGTCACGACTTGTCGCGATCGATGCGAATTCGGGCGATGTCGTCTGGGAGACGACGCTCGGCATCACCGAGGGCTTGCCGGCGGAGCGCCAGCTCACGGGCAGCATCGGGAGCGCGGGTCCAAGCGTGACGGCTGGCGGGCTTGTTTTCGTCGGCGCGACGCGTGACCGCCGCTTTCGGGCGTTTGACTCCTCTACCGGCGAGCAGCTCTGGGAGGTCGTGCTCGATGGCAGCGTCAATGCGAACCCGATGATCTACCAGGGCAATGACGGCAAGCAGTATGTCGCCGCCGTCGCCGGCGATACGCTGGTTGCGTTCGCGCTTCGCCCGGAGCCTGCGCCTTAAGACGTCGCGAAAGCGAAAACTCCTTGAGAGCCGAGCTGCGACCGTGAATGGCGGGGGCGAAGGTTCCCGTTACTGGTCCTCGTCGTCGGAGTCGATTCCAAGGGCATCCTCGGCTTCGGCACGCGAGCGGTAGCCCATCTCGATCCAGTCCGGCCACTCCTCGATGCGCCGTTCCGCGTCACAGCCGCCATCGCTCGGGTCATACAGCGTGCCGTCTGCCGTAATGAGCAGCCCGATCGCGCCGCCGGGGCGCCCGTCACGCAGCGGACAATAAACGAGTGTGACCCGGTCGCCCGGCTGCAGGGTGAACCCGGTCATGGGGGGATCCAGTTCGAGCAGGCGGGGAGGAGCCGACCCCTCCAGGCCCCACTGGGTTCCATCGTCGTCTTCGACGTAGAGCAGTACGTGCGGACTGTTGAACCCCCACCGGACCACATTGGCCTCCATCACGACTTCGCGCGAGCGGTCGAACATTGAAAAACTGTGATGCGCGTTCGCAAGGTCGCTCCATGCGGCTGCCGCCAGCAACGGCAAGGCAAGAATCGGCAACGTTTTCATTGTTCGAGCTCCTATTGCACGAAGTCGTCAAATATGGGATTGCGTTCCTGGCCGGGCAGGTCCGCCGGCAAATCCGGCGTATAACGCGGACCGCGAATGTCGAAGTAGCCCTCGTCTCCCGGCAGCAGGAACTGGGTCTTGCCGTCCTCGGTGAGGTAGGTATTTCGATTGCTGTCGCATTCCCAGTGCCGGATCCGGAAGCCGAGGGCTTCAAGTTCCGTGCGGCGCCTGTAGGTGTAAGTCAGTGTCAGCGGTTCCACCAGCGACAGTTCGTCGTAAAAGGTGACGTTGACGACCAGGCGCTGGTTGCCGTTCGGAAAGCTCTCGAGCCGCCAGACCTCGACGCTTTCGAACTGGTTGCTCGTGGGCGGCAGGCCGCGGAACCAGTCGTTCGGATAGATGTCGACCGTGTGTACGATCAGCATGTCGTCCGACCAGAACCCGATGGCGTCGCCGATGGCAAAGTGGGTGCCGTCGACATTCTTGTGCTCCTGGTCGATGAATATTCGCCGACTTTCGTTGGCGAGGTCGTTGAGCTGCCACACCTGGTCGGGGGTGTTCACGAACTCGCGGACATACGGTTCCATGAGAAAGCGGGGGTAGCCTGCGGGCTCGCAGGTGGTCAGGCGGTCGTAGGCCTGTTCCCCGTTTTCCTCGATCAGGTCCAGGCGCATCTGAAACGCCGCTTCGTATTCCGGTGTCAGGATGCCCTCGACGATTTCGCCGTCCTGAACGAATGCGGTTCGCGAACCGTTGCCGTCCGCGGACCACAGGCCCGTCCACTTCGGCACGGATTCGTAGGTGTGCCGCGTGCCGCCGCGGTGCGCGTTCAGCAGGAAGCGGTAGTGCGCTTCGGAGCTTGCGAACTCCTGCGGCGGCTGCATCGGCTCGGGAATGCCGGGGGGCTGCGCGAGGGCCACCGTCGAGCCCGCGGCGAGCCACCCGCACAAGCCAAGGGTCAGTGCGAGTCTGGAGTCGTTCATGGAGTCTTCCTCACGATTTCGTCACTGCTGCGCCGGCGCGTCGTCCGGCCTTTCCAGTTGAGGATAGTCGATGCCGAGCTGCTCAAGGTAGGTATCGTAGCGCGAAGGGTCGTAGTAGAACTCTTCGAGCCGGCTCCTGTACTCGGCCATGATCGCTTCGTTCTTGTCGATCGCCGGAGGATCGTCCGGACCGATGAACGACTCGTATTGGAACTCCGTCGACTGCTCCTCGCGAAAGTACCGCCAGGCTTCGGCGACCAGCTCGGGGTCCTGCAACAGGTCGAGCATGGTGGCGGCGACGACCTTGGCGCCCGCGGTCGCGCCCTTGTGGGCGATCGGCGTGGCCATGGCCATCGTGCTCGACCAGTGGTGAATGATGAGTCCGCTGACGTTCGAGGGAAAGCGGAGCGTGACCGTCGGTACGCTCCAGGACACATCCCCGATGTCGTCGGATCCTCCCGAGACCGGCGCTTCCGGCGGTTCGCCAAGGCCGATGAGTTCGGTGGCCAGGCCGTCGGCCTCTTCCGCGTCCATCAACTGCTGCAGGGCGACGGCGTATTGCTGGTCCTGCTCGGACCATTCGGGCAGGCCGATCGCCTGGATATTGGCGTCCATGGCGAGCGCGATCGGCTTGCTGAAGTGGCGCGGCCAGGCGGCGCCGACGATGCGCCGGCTCAGCGTCGTGTCGGTCATCATGGCGGCCCCCCGCGCGATCCGGTCGAGCGTGTCGAAGTTCTCGCGGATCCGGTCGGGAGTGACTTCGCGCACGAAGTACCACACCGTGGCGCTCGACGGCACGACATTGGGCTGGTCGCCGCCGTTGACGATCACATAGTGCGACCGCTGCACCGGGCGCAGATGCTCGCGGCGGAAGTTCCAGGCGATGTTCGTGAGTTCGACGGCGTCGAGCGCGCTGCGGCCGCGCCAGGGATCGGCGGCGCCGTGGGCCGAGATGCCTTCGAAGGAGTATTCGACGGACACCATGCCCGTGCCCGGCGCCATGCCCCAGCTCGTCCCCAGGTTGCTTGAAACATGCGTGAAGAGCACGGCGTCGATGCCGTCGAAGCGGCCGTCGCGGGCGAACCAGGCCTTTGCGGCCAGCAGTTCCTCGGCGACGCCGGGCCACAGCACGATCGTGCCGGACAGTCTCTCGCGTTCCATGATCTCCTTGACGGCGAACGCCGCGGCGATGATGACTGCCTGCCCGGAGTTGTGACCCTCACCGTGTCCAGGCGCGCCTTCGATCATCGGTTCCCGATAGGCCACGCCCGGCATCTGCGATGACCTGGGGATGCCGTCGACGTCGGAGCCGAGCGCGATCACCGGCTGCCCGGATCCCCACGTCGCCCACCACGCGGATGGCATGCCGGATACTCCTTGTTCGACGGTGAAGCCGTTGGTCTGGAGAATTTCCGTCAGATAGCGCTGGCTCTCGAATTCCTGAAAGCCAAGTTCGGCGAAAGAGAAGAGGCTGTCGACGATTTCCTGGGTCTGCTTCGCCATGTCATCGACACGTTCAATCGCTTCGGCCTTGAGGCCGGTCAAGGGCGGCGCCGGCTCATCGCCTGCATGGTCTTCCTGGCCCGGCGTTGCGGCGCTCATTGCGAGCAGCAGCGTCGCAAGAGGAAATGCGTGGCGTTTCATGGTGATCTCCTGTCGATTCGCGGCGTTCACGTGCTCGTGGCGGTGGGAGCCGGAGTATAGACGATGCCTCGTTGGCGCCGAGCTGACTGCGCGTTGCCCGAATCCGGGGCCCTGGGCCGGGATACGGCGCCGTTCCCTCCGAACTGAAGCAGCTCACCCCTCGGTACACGGTGATAGCATGGCGCGTCATGAGCATGACTCCCACCGAATGGCTCGACGCGTATCGCAGGGCGTGGGTCGAGCGTGATCCCGATGCGGCGGCTGCGCTCTTCAGCGAGGACGCAACGTATGCGGAACAACCCCATGACGACGCCTTTATCGGCCGCGACAGCATCCGCGCGTACTGGGCGCGTGTGACGGCAGCTCAGCGCGACATCGAGATGCGCTACGGCAGCCCGATCACGGTTGGCGAGCGCACGGTCGTGGAATGGTGGACCACCCTGAGCAATGATGGCGTGCCGATCACGCTCGCCGGCATCTTCATTCTCAGCTTCGATGCAGCGGGGCTGTGCCGCAGCTTGCGCGAATACTGGCACTTCGCGGAAGGAACGAAGGAGCCGCGCAGCGGCTGGGGAGACTGACAGCGGCCGGTCTCTTGGCCCCTCATGCCGTATGCCCGCCCGTTGCCATCGAGCAGATGGGCTGTCCATCCGGCTCCTGCTATTGTCCGGCGGTACCGTTCATCCAGCCCGGCGCGAGCGTCACCTGGTCCCAGTGTTCGGCCATCATTCCGTCGCGTATGCGCACGGTCTCGAAGGCGAACGCCTCGTAGGTCCGATCCGGGTCGTCCGGATCCGTCCTCTCGCCGCGATAGATCGCGGTGACGAGATCGTCTTCGGCCATGATGAGGACGGGATCGCGCAAGGGGATGCCGCCGAGATCGACGATGCGGATATTGCGGCGCTCGGCTTCCTCGAAGCCCTCGACCCAGGCCTGCCGGCCGGACGCGCCCGTAAAATCGTCCATCCTCAACAGGCGCGGGTTGTGCTGAATGTAGTCCTCGGTCATGAACCGGTCGGCGCGCTCCTGGCGCGGACCTTCGTAGCTGAAGAAATCGAGCAGGATCTGCTTGTTTGCGTCGAGTTCGGCCTGGCTTGGCCGGCCGGGTTCGGCATCGGGGCGTCCGGCGATGGCGAATGCCGCGACGATGCAGGCGAGAACGGCAATCGCCCAGGCGATTCGTTCGGAGTTACGCATGATCTGTCACCTTTCCGGTCAATCAGGACGCCTCGTCAAACGCCGCCAGCACCTCTCGCAGCAGCTCCCAGCGATCGAATCCCTGCGCGCCATAGTCGAGGCCGCGCCGGACGATGACCAGGTCGTGCGACGGCACGATAAGCGTGTACTGACCACGGTTGCCGGAGGTTGAATACGCGTCTGCCGGCACTTCATGCTTGCGATCGTCCGGCACGAGCCAGAACTGGCCTCCATAATAGTTGCCGAGTTCCGCAAGCGCGGGGGCCGGCGTGCGGACGAACTCGATCCAGTCCTCCGAGATGATGCGCTCTCCGTCCCAGACGCCGCCATTCAGATAAAGCAGGCCGAAACGCGCAAGGTCGCGCGCGTTGGTGTAGACCTGACTGCTCAGGATGAAATCGCCGAAGCGGTCCATGCTGAGGAGCGTGTTGCGCATGCCGATCCGGTCGAACAGCGCGCGGCGCGGAAATTCGTGATAGGTACGCTCGTCGCCGAGCGCCCGTTTCATCGCATAAACGGCCCTGAGCGTGTCGTAGTTCTCGTAGTCCCAGTAGGTGCCGGGTTCCCGAATCATCGCGCCTTGCCGGAACTGGCGAACGGAGCTTGCACCGACCCAATAGGACATGCCCGAGCCCGTCGCGTATTCGAGCGCCTCATTGTCGATCGGGTACAGGCCGCTTGACATGTTCAGGGCGTGCCGCAGCGTGATGTTTGAACGGGGATCGTGGTCCGCCGAACGGACGGCGGGCAGCCATTCAATGCCGAGCGGCTCATCGAGCGACAGGCGGCCGTCGTCGACCAGCATGCCGATCAGCGTCGAAGCGATGCTCTTGGCGGTCGACCAGGTGCGCGTACGGGTCGTCATGTCCATGCCGGGCGCGTAGCGCTCGTGGATGATCGAGCCGTCGTGAACGACCAGCAGACTCAGCGTGAGCTGTTCGGCCGACTCGCGCTCGAATGCCCAGTCCGAGGCGGCTTCGAGTTTCGTTGCGTCGACATGAGCCGGCAGCGGAGCAGGCTCGACCAGGTCGCCGTTCGGCCAGGGGATTGTCGACGGATCGCTTGCAAGCGCGGGCATGTCGATCTGCGGCAGATCGTCGATGTCATCGAAAGTCTGGTCCGGCGCCATGACAACGCAGCCGATGCCTTCACGGAACGCCGCCCGGATCGGCGGCGCATCATCGGGTGCGCCGATGGCCACCGCGCGGCGCTCCCGGTCGACGACATAGTCGCCGCCGTCAGCGGTACCGACCGGGTTCGCCAGGAACGCAAGCTCCTGCTCGAAGACCAGTTCGATCGACCGATTCGATGTAAACAGTCCATTGCACAGGAAGATCGCCTGCATGCCGCGCCGGACGATTTCGCGGTTGAATTGCCAGTAATCGTAGGTTTCGCGCTGCTGCGCATGAGCCATGTTCATCCAGCACGATGCTGCAGGTACGGCTAGCACAAGTAGCGAGAGCAGGAAGGACCGTTTCATGCTGCTGCCCCCCGGTGGCTGCTGTTGGAGCCCGTCAGCCGATTCGACGCCGATCGCGCCTGAATGGGCCGCGGTACGATCTGTGCCGATCTTACTGAGCGACGGACGTTGGCGCCAGATCGCGCGCTTGCCGGATGCTATGATCCGCGCGTGCATCAGCGCGCCGGGGGTTCACGACATGCGCTTGCTCCTTTCCACACTGAGCCGGCGCCGGTTCCTGTGTGACAGCGCCGGCGTCGCTGCTGCCGTTGCCGTTCCCGTATTGAGGTACGACCAGGTGGCCGCTGCCGATCTCCCGACCGAAATCACCGCCTTGTCCGCATCGCAGCTTTCCGATGCGATTCGGAACGGACAGGTGAGCTGCGTCGAGACGATGCAGGCTTACCTCGAGCGCATACACCGGCTCAATCCGGTCCATAACGCGATCGTCAGCATGCTCGATGACGATGCCTGTCTTGCGCAGGCGAGACTGGCTGACGACGAACTCGCCGGGGGCATCTATCGCGGCTGGCTCCACGGCATTCCGCACGCGGTAAAGGACCTCGCCGATGCGCGGGGATTACCGACCAGCAACGGCTCGCCGATCGTTGCAGGCACCATGCCCGAAGCCGACGACCTGCACATCGCCCGCATTCGCGAGGCAGGCGCAATCTTCATCGGCAAGACCAACGTGCCCGAATTCGGCACGGGCTCGCAGACCTACAACAACGTTTTTGGCGTGACCCGCAACGCCTACGACACGCAGCTCACGGCCGGCGGCAGCAGCGGAGGGGCGGCCGTCGGCATGGCGACTCGGATGCTGCCGATCGCCGACGGCAGCGACATGATGGGCTCCCTGCGCAATCCCGCCGCATTCAACAACGTCATCGGGTTCCGCCCGAGCCAGGGGCGTGTGCCGCGCACGCCGGAAGACCTGTTCTACAACCAGCTCTCGACGAACGGCCCGATGGGGCGCAATGTAGCCGACACGATCCGCCTGCTCGGCACGATGGCCGGTTTCGATGCGCGTGCGCCGATGATGATGCGCGACGAGCTGCCCGATCACGGCAGCTACCGGCCGACGCCTCTGGCGGGACTCACCATCGGCTGGCTCGGCGACCTCGACGGTCACTTCGCGATGGAGCCTGGCGTCACCGAGCTTTGCGAACAGGCGCTAAGCGAACTCGAATCGCACGGCGCCCGGTATGACGGCGTCATGCCCGATTTCGACATGGATCGCCTGTGGCGAAGCTGGATCACGCTCAGGCACTGGTCGCAATCCGGACGCCAGCCGATGCTCGAGGGTCCCGCGCAACGCGCGCTGCTCAAGCCCGAGATGGTCTTCGAGATCGAAGGCAGTCTCGCACTGTCTGCTGCCGACATTCACGAAGCGTCCGTCTCCAGGGCGCAGTGGTACACGGCACTGCATGCGTTGTTCGAGCGTTTCGATCTGCTCGCGATACCGAGCGCACAGCTGTTCCCGTTTCCGGCCGAGCTGCATTGGCCGCGGGAAATCGCCGGACGCACGATGGATACCTATCACCGCTGGATGGAAGTCGTGATCGGCGCCTCGCTTGCCGGCGCGCCTGCCGTGAACGTTCCGGTCGGCTTCGACGCGCGGGGCAGGCCGATGGGGATGCAGCTCATCGGACCCTACGGCGGCGACCAGGCCGTACTCGAGGCAGCGCTTGCCTACGAACTGGTCACGGATCATCTCGACCGGCGACCACCGGATATCGATTGAAAGCGGCGCGGTGTCGCCGCGCACCATCTCGAGCTGTAGCCCGAACCTCCGAAGGGACCACGCCCATTGGCGCTCGCCCGGCCGGCTGGACTGCGGGGGTGACCGTGTTCAGGGGCGACCAGCCGCGGCGAACGCCAGCACCACGTACCTGACTACACGAGTCCCTCTTTCCTGGCCCAGTCGAGCGTCTCGTCAAGCCCGCGCCGGAAGAGGTCGAAGATCTCGTCGATCTCTTCATCCGTCACGATGTAAGGCGGGCAGACCGCCACTGCGTCACCGATGGCGCGCACGATCAGCCCGTGGTCCTGGCAGAAATTCATGCATTTCGCACCGACCCCATGCCGTGCTTCGAACGAGGCCCTGGTCTCCTTGTTCGAAACGAGTTCGACCGCACCGACGAGGCCGATGCCTCTTGCCTCGCCGACAAGAGGATGCTCGCCGAGCGCCGCGAGCCGCGTCTGGAACTGCGGAGTGACCTCCCGGACGTGTTCGTAAAGCTTGCGCTCCTCGTAGATCTCGAGCGTACGCAGCGCAACGGCCGCAGCGACCGGATGACCGGAATACGTGAAACCGTGACCGAAGAGTCCCGCCTCGCCGCTCGGTTCGACCAGCGGTTCGTATAGAAACTCGGGCACGATGACGGCGCTGATCGGCAGGTAGGCCGATGAGAGGCCCTTGGCTGCCGTAATCGACGTCGGCCGCATGCCGAACGTCTGCGCCCCCCAGGGGTTCCCGGTCCGGCCGAAACCGCAGATGACCTCGTCGTCGATGAGCAGGATCTCGTACTTCTCGAGTACGGCCTGGATCTTCCTGAAGTAGCCCTCGGGCGGCAACAGCACTCCGCCGACACCCATGAGGGGTTCCGCGATGAATGCGCCGATGGTTTCGGGGTCCTCCGCGACGATGAGCTTCTCGAGATTCTCGGCAAGCCGGGTCGAATACTGGTCCTCGGTCTCGCCGGCTTCGGCAAACCGGTAGTAGTGGGGGCAATCGGTGTGCCGGATGAAGTCGAGCGGCACGTCGAAATTTGCGTGGAAGGGCGGCAGCCCCGTCAGCCCGGCGGTGGCGAGCGTCGTGCCGTGGTAGCCCTTCTGCCGCGCGACGATCTTTTTCTTCTTCGGCTTGCCGAGAGCGTTGTGGTAGTACCAGACGAGCTTGATCTGCGTGTCGTTCCCATCGGAACCGGAGTTGCCGTAGAAGACGCGCGAGGCGTCGAACGGAGCCAGCGAAACCAGCTTCTCGGCGAGCAGGATGCCCGGCTCATGGCTCTTGCCCGCGAACAGGTGCGCAAACGTCAGCTTCCTGATCTGTTCGGCTGCAGTGCGTGCGAGTTCCTCGTCGCCATAGCCCAGCGTCGTGCACCAGAGCCCGGCCATCCCCTCGATGTAGCGCTTGCCGTGGTTATCCCAGACATGGATGCCCTGGCCGCGGGTCAGAACCAGCGGTTCGGACTGCCGCAGGACGGCGAGATTCGTGTTCGGATGGAAGATGTGCTGGAGATCGAGTCCTTCCAGATTTGTCATTGCGATGGGGCTCCGGAACGGGGAGGGGCGCAGATGATACCTGCCAACGCCTCCATCTGCGTTACGGTCTTCGCGACAAACGCAGCACTTGCTGGAGGTGGAAGTGGCTCCCCGGGCCGGACTCGAACCAGCGACAAGTCGGTTAACAGCCGACTGCTCTACCAACTGAGCTACCGGGGAACCGTGATAGGCGTGCGCATTGTCCGGGAACGCTTGGGGCAAGTCAAGCGACAATCCTGGAATTTCCCATTGTTTCAGCAGCTTAGCTGAATATTTTGGATTCGGATAAGGCCTTGCGCGACCCAGGGCAGGGATGGCCTCGGACATCGCCACTCGCTCGATCCTGCCGCGTTCCTGTCAGGTTGCGGTCTTTGTTTGTGCCGGATGGCTCAGGACGCCGCGAACGCCTCGATCCTGTCGAGCGCGACGTTGAGTGTCTCAAGCGCTGCGGCATACGAAATACGTAGATGCGCCGGCGCGCCGAAGGCCGACCCGGGCACGACCGCGACACCCGCCTCATCGAGGAGCCGCTCGCACAGGGCAACGTCGCTGTCGAGACCCATCGAGGACATCAGGCTTTCAACGTTCGGGAGGAGATAGAACGCGCCCCGGCCTGGCATGCACTCGATGCCTTCGATCCGGTTCAGGCGTTCGACGACGAATGCGTGGCGATCCCTGAACGACTCGCGCATCTGCGCGAGGAAGCTCTGGTCGCCGCCGAGCGCGACGCAGGCGGCTGCCTGCGAGACGGCGCAGGCGTTGGTCGTGCTCTGGCTCTGGATGGTTGCCATCGCGTGGATGATCGGTTCCGGGCCTGCCGCGTAACCGATGCGCCAGCCGCTCATCGCGTAGCCCTTGGACACGCCGTTGACCGTAAGTACGCGGTCGCGCAGCTGCGGACAGGCCGCGGCCAGGCTCGTGAACGGCTCATCGTGCCAGCAGATGTGCTCGTAGATCTCGTCTGACAGGACTACGACCCCTGGATGTTCGCGCAGCGCTTCTCCGAGTCCGATCCAGTCATCGGGTGAGTAGACCGCACCTGTCGGATTGCACGGGCTGTTGACGATCAGGAGCCGGGTCCGGTCGGTGATCGCCGCCGAGAGTTGGTCCGGGCTCATCAGAAATCCGCGTTCGCGGCGAGTAGCAACGATGACCGGCTCCGCATTCGCAAGCCGCACCATGTCCGGGTAGGACACCCAGTAGGGCGCCGGAATGATGACCTCGTCGCCGGGATCGAGCAGCGCCTGGCAGATGTTGTAGCACGATTGCTTCGCGCCGCTGGAGACGATGATCTGCTCCGGCCGGAAGTCGAGCCCATTGTCGCGCTTGAACTTGCGGACGATCGCCTCTTTGAGGGCGCTCGATCCCGTGAGCGGCGTGTACCTCGTCTCGCCGCGCCTGATTGCCGCGATGGCCTCTGCCTTGACATGTTCGGGCGTCTCGAAGTCGGATTCGCCCGCGCTCAGGCTGACGATCTCCCGGCCCTGTTCGCGCAGTTCGAGCGCCCGTGCCGTGATGCTGACGGTGGCCGAGGGCCGGATGCGCAGCAGCCTGCGCGCTAGGCGGGTACTCAAGATGGACTGACCTTTCAAACGCTCGGGCGGGGTCACATAATCTTACGATTGCGACTTCCTGGCTCCAAGCGACTCCCTGCAACGCAATGGCCGACAGACCTTTTGAACTCGTTTCCGGCTACGAGCCCAGCGGCGATCAGCCGCAGGCCATCGCGGGCCTGGTCGAAGGCGTTCAGGACGGTCTGAGCCAGCAGATCCTGCTCGGCGTGACAGGTTCCGGCAAGACCTACACGATGGCGAACGTCGTGACCGCCGTGCAGCGCCCGACCCTGATCCTCGCGCACAACAAGACGCTCGCGGCCCAGCTCTACGGGGAGATGCGGGAGTTCTTTCCGCATAACGCCGTCGAGTACTTCGTGTCGTATTACGACTATTACCAGCCGGAGGCCTACCTGCCGACGACGGACACGTACATCGAGAAGGACGCCTCGATCAACAATCACATCGAGCAGATGCGGCTGTCGGCGACCAAGGCGCTGCTCGAACGCCGTGACGTCGTCATCGTCGCGACCGTCTCGGCGATCTACGGTCTCGGGGATCCCGAGGCGTATCACGGTATGGTCCTCCACCTGGTCCGCGGCCATTCCATCAACCAGCGAGCCCTGTTGCGGCGGCTGGCCGAGCTTCAGTACACGCGCAACCCGCTCGATCTGAGCCGGGGCAGCTTCCGTGTCCGCGGCGATGTCGTCGACATCTTTCCGGCGGAGTCCGAGCGCGATGCGGTGCGCGTGGAACTGTTCGATGACGAAATCGAGACCATCAGCCTGTTCGATCCGCTGACCGGCGAAGTTCTGTCACGGACGCCGCGGATCACAATCTATCCCAAGACCCATTACGTCACCCCGCGTGAGACGCTCGTCGCGGCCGTCGACCAGATACGCGAAGAACTCGCCTTGCGGCTCAAGGGGCTGCGCGAGGCGGACAAGCTCGTCGAGGCGCAGCGCCTCGAGCAGCGCACGCGCTTCGATATGGAGATGATCCTCGAGGTGGGCTTCTGCACCGGCATCGAGAACTACTCTCGTTATCTCTCGGGGCGCAGGGAGGGACAAGCTCCACCGTGCCTGTTCGACTATCTCCCGGACGACGCGCTGCTCTTCGTCGACGAAAGCCACGTTACGATCCCGCAACTCGGGGGCATGTACCGCGGCGACCGCTCCCGCAAGGAAACCCTCGTCGAGTACGGGTTTCGCCTGCCGTCGGCGCTCGACAACCGCCCGCTGCGTTTCGACGAATACGAGGGCATGGCGCCGCAGACGATATTCGTCTCCGCAACGCCCGGCCGTTACGAGACGGAACGCGGCGTTGACATCGTCGAGCAGGTCGTGCGTCCCACCGGGCTCGTCGATCCGGAGGTCGAGCTTCGGCCGGCCAGCACACAGGTCGACGATGTCCTGTCCGAAATCGGCGCGCGGGTCGAGCTTTCCGAGCGCGTGCTGATCACGACACTGACCAAGCGCATGGCCGAGGACCTGACCGACTATCTCCAGGAACACGGTGTCCGTGTACGCTATCTGCATTCGGACATCGAAACCGTCGAGCGTACCGAGATCATCCGCGATCTCAGGCTCGGCGAGTTCGACGTGCTCGTCGGGATCAACCTGTTGCGCGAGGGGCTCGATATGCCGGAGGTTTCGCTCGTCGCGATCTTCGACGCGGACAAGGAAGGCTTCCTGAGATCCGAAGGGTCGCTGATCCAGACGATCGGCCGCGCGGCCCGTAACGTCCGCGGCAAGGCCATCCTCTATGCCGACGAGGTGACCGGGTCGATGCAGCGCGCGATCGACGAAACGAACCGCCGCCGGAACAAACAGTTGCGGTACAACAGCGAACACGGCATCGAACCGCGCTCGATCGTCAAGGGCATCCAGGACATCATGGAAGGCGCCAGGGCCGCTGCACGGCCGCGGCGCCGCGACAGGGCACGCGGGGCGCGCCGCGCAGCGGCCGGGCTGACGCCCGATCAGGTGTTCGCGCGTATCCGGGAACTCGAGAAACGCATGTACGCCCATGCCCGAGATCTTGAATTCGAAAGGGCGGCGAAGCTGCGTGACGAGATCGAGGAACTCAGACGCGACGGGATCGGTTTGCCCGAGCAGGTGGCAGGCTAACGCTTCATCTCGAAAGTCACGCTACATGGGGTGGAAGACGGCATCGTCGAAGCCCGCTGGGCAAGCGGCGGTGCGGAGCTTCCTCCCGATTCGCCGGAGTCGCGGCGGCGCGTTGCGGCCGGCTCCGATTCTCGGGTATCGTTGCGCGTCTTCAGGCGCGTAGCTCAGTGGTAGAGCACCACCTTGACATGGTGGGGGTCGTTGGTTCAATCCCAATCGCGCCTACCAGCTTCAAAAGGGAGCAAATCATGTGCGACGACAGAACATTCCGGGAGTCCAGCGAGTATCTGAAGAGCCAAAGCGAACTGACGCGGCGCGAATTCGGTGCGCTTTCGGCAGGAACCGGGCTCGCCATGCTGTTGCCGCGGGCAGCGAACGCCCAGGAGGTCACCGAGCAGGACGTCGAAGTCACCACACCCGATGGCGTGGCTGACTGTTATTTCGTGCATCCCTCGGCCGGCGCCCATCCGGGCGTCGTGGTCTGGCCCGACATTCTGGGCCTGCGTCCGGCTTTCCGGCAGATGGGCCGCCGGCTCGCCGAATCGGGCTATTCGGTGCTCGTGGTCAATCCCTTCTACCGTTCGGCGCGCGCACCTGTCGTGCCCGAAGGCGCGAGCTTCCAGGACGAGTCCGTCAGGAACACGGTGTTCCCCATGGCCGGTCAGCTCAATGCCGAAACACATGTCACCGATGCCAGGGCTTTTGTCGATTTCCTGGATACCCAGGCGGCTGTCGACCCGGACCGAAAGATGGGAACGACCGGCTACTGCATGGGCGGTCCGATGACGATGCGCACGGCCTGGGCGCGCGCGGACCGTGTCGGCGCGGGTGCATCGTTTCATGGCGGCGGGCTCGTGACCGACCAGCCGGACAGTCCGCACCTGCTCGTCGACGAGATGGATGCGCATTACCTCTTCGCCATCGCCGAGAACGACGACATGAACGATCCGGAGGCAAAGAACGTGCTGCGCGAGACCTTCGCCAGTGCCGGGCTTCCCGCCGAGATCGAGGTTTACGAAGGTGCGCTGCACGGCTGGTGTCCGCCGGACTCGGCGGTCTACCACGAGGCGCAGGCCGAGCGCGCCTGGAGCCGGCTGCTCGTGCTGTTCGAGACGGCGCTCGCGTAGCCGTGGCAATGCCTGTACCGGAGCCTCTGAAGAGAATACTGAACGCTCCGTACGGAATAGCGCTGATCGTGAGTGTGTTCCTGAACTGTGTCATGGCGATGTCGCGTTCGCATCAGGTACGATCATCGGATAGTTCCCGTGCATCCGCTCAATGGAGGGATCTGCATGAACGTCAGGCCAGTGATCCTCTGCACTTTCGCTGCAGCGCTGCTGCTCGGCTCAGATGCTGCACGCGCGCATCACGGTGACGCGGGACGTTACGACGAAGCCATCACGAGGCTTACCGGGACGGTCGTTGCGCTGCAGTTCATCAACCCGCACTCGATCATCATCGTCGATGTTGCGGGCGAGAGCGGCCAGACCCAGCGTTGGCAGGTCGAGGTCTCGAACGCGACGGGACTGGCCCGCATCGGCTGGACCCGGGACACCCTCAAGCCCGGCGATCCGGTCACGATGGCCGGGCGAGCCGTCAAGAGCGGGGCGCCGTATATCAACCTGAGCGAGAACTCCAGGCTCGCCCGCGGCGACACCTGCGAGGAACTCTTCCACAGTGGCATGGGGTCCGGGCGCGAACCCGACTATCCGCCGCTGAGCTGCGATTAGCGCGATCGGGCACCATGGCATGGCGGTTGCGAACATGATCAAGCGCCGCTGGGGCGCCGCGTGGGTGTTTGATGCCACGGTGGCGTTTTGTTTCGCAGCTGCGCTCTCGCTCTTCCTCCTCCTTCTCGATTCGGCGCTAACGGCCCATGCGCAGGCGCCGACAGCTTTCGACGCCACGGCGCCGCTGACGCAGACCGCCTACCTCAAGGCATCGAACACCGGGGCGGGCGATCAGTTCGGAACCGGGGGCACGCTGCTCGGCAATGCGGTCGCGCTCAGCGCCGACGGCGGCACACTGGCCGTGGGCGCCCCGTTCGAGAGCAGCGCCGCGACCGGGATCGACGGGGTCGAGGACGACGACTCGACCTACGGCGCCGGCGCCGTCTACGTTTTCACGCACGATGCCGGCGGCTGGACGCAGGAGGCTTACGTCAAGGCCTCCAACGCCGGCCTGACCGATTACTTCGGTTACGCGGTGGCTCTGAGCGCGGACGGCAACACGCTGGCGGTCTCGGCTTACTTCGAGGCGAGCGGCGATACCGGCGTCAACGGCAACCAGGACGACGATTCGCTGCCGCAGGCAGGCGCCGTCTACGTGTTTGTTCGCGATGGCGCGGGCTGGTCGCAGCAGGCCTATCTCAAGGCATCGAACACGCAGGCGGGCGGTTTCCAGAACGAACTGGAAGGCGGCGACCAGTTCGGCTTCGCACTCGCCCTGTCGGCCGACGGCGACACGCTGGCGGTCTCGGCAATCGATGAGGATGGAGGCTCGCCGGGTATCAACGGCAACCCGGCTGACAATTCGCTGCGCTCTGCCGGCGCGGTGTATCTCTATCGACGCTCCGGCAATGAATGGACTCAGCAGGCCTATGTCAAGGCAAGCAATCCCGGCGCCAACGATTATTTCGGCTATGCCGTCGCGCTCACCGCCAACGGAGACACGCTCGCCGTCGGGGCCTACGATGAAGACGGTTCGCTGGCCGCGACCAACGACCGCCAGGACGACGACGTTTTCGGGACAGGCGCGGTCTACCTGTTCGATTACACCGACGGGCAATGGCGGCAGACAGGCTATCTCAAGGCCGCCAACGCCGAGGCGAGCGACTCGCTCGGCGTCTCCGTCGCCATCAGCGCTGACGGACGAACGCTGGCGGCGACGGCGCTCGACGAAGACAGCGCAACCACGGGCGTCAATTCGACGCCCGTACCCGACCGCACGGCCGATACCTCTACCGGTGCAGTCTATGTCTTCATCAAGGAAAGCGGTGCCTGGTCGCAACAGGCCTACATCAAGGCGTCCAATACCGGCGCATACGATCAATTCGGAGCCCGCCTGAGTCTGAGCGGCGACGGCGATACGCTCGCAGTCGGCGCACAGCTCGAAGACAGCGCTGCACGCGGCATCGGGGGCCCGCAGAACGACGACAGCGCCCAGGAAGCGGGGGCCGTCTATCTCTTTAGCCGTAACGGCGCCGTCTGGAGCCAGGACGCCTATATCAAGGCATCCAATGCCGAGGCCTATGACGAGTTCGGCGGCGCCGTGGCGCTGAATCGCGACGGTTCCGTGCTGGCCGTAGGAGCCCGCGGCGAAGACAGCACCACCACGAGCCACGATGGCGACGAGTCGGACAATTCGGCGTTTGAGTCAGGCGCCGTGTATCTGTTCACGCGCTGACCGGTCGCAGCCCTGCGACACGTGCGGAATTGCGTTTGCGGCCTGTTGGCCGCGATTGCCTGTCCACGATGAGTCAAGCCGCCGGACGCCGGTACCTTGCGCGCGCATGCCCCCCGGTGTCGGCAAGCTCCCATGGATCGAGGTGCGTGGTAGTAGAATACGCCGCTACCGATCATTCGCTCGACAGGGTGAGTCGCCATGACATTTTCGATTGAACGATTCCGCGGAACAGCGCAGCTCCGTTCGCCCGGCCGCCTCAGCGCATATGTCTCTGCCGCGGTTCTGGCCCTGGCCGCAGCGGCTCAGGCGCAACCGCCCGGCCCGCCGGGCGAGACTTTCGAGGCGGTCACGTTTGTCGAGGGGCTCAGGAATCCCTGGAGCATGGCGTTTCTCCCGAACGGCGACATGCTCGTCACCGAACGAGGCGGAGATCTCAGAATCGTCAGGGACGGACAACTGCTGCCCGATCCCGTTCCGGGCGTACCTCCGGTGCGCGCGCAGGGCCAGGGCGGGCTGCAGGACGTGGTGCTGCATCCCGATTTCGAGTCCAATCAAATGATTTATCTGAGTTATTCGAAGCCGGACGCGGACGGTGCGCTCGGGACGACGGGATTGAGCCGGGCACGCTTCGAGGACGATCGCCTGATGGACGTCGAGGAGATTTTCGAAGCCGACGCGTGGGCTGGAACTCCGGGGCATTTCGGCGCCCGAATCGCATTCGACGATGAGGGCTATCTGTTCATGTCGGTCGGCGACCGCATGGCGGGACTCTCGATGCAAGGCATGGATCCGGACCTCGAGGGGCATCCATCCCAGAACAACGCCAATCACCAGGGCACGATCATTCGCCTCAACGACGATGGCAGCGTGCCCGACGACAATCCATTCGTCGGGCAGGACGGAGTCAGGCCGGAGATCTACAGCTACGGGCACCGCAATCAGCAGGGACTGGCCTTTCATCCCGAAACCGGTGATCTGTGGTCGAACGAGCACGGCCCGCAGGGCGGCGACGAACTCAATCTGATTCGCCCGGGCGCCAACTACGGCTGGCCCGTCATCGGCTACGGCGCGAACTACGTGACCGGCACCGAGATACATGGCTCCCGGGACCAGGATGGGATGGAGCAGCCAGCGGCGTTCTGGGTGCCGTCGATCGGGATATCCGGGCTTGCCTTCTATGAGGGCGACGCGTTTCCGAACTGGCGGGGCGACGCTTTCGTGGGCGGTCTGTCCGGCAATTATCAGCGCCTGGTCCGGGTTTCCCTGAACGGGCAGACGGTGGTCAACCGCGAGCCGCTCCTGGTCGGCGACTACCGGATCCGCGACGTGCGCGTGGGACCGGACGGCTTGCTGTACGTCGCGACCGACAACATTTTCAGCCAGCCGACCGCGATCGTCAGGCTGGAGCCGACAGAAGAGTGACACGGGCTGCGGGACTGCCCGCGAAAGCGAGCGGTACCGCAGCAGTCCGCTTTGTCCGCGACACGCGTTCGTCGCGGCAAAGCCGCCGAAATAACAGGTACTTATACGAAGATTCCGCTCTTGTAACAGCATACTCGCGGTCGTACAATTGTCCGCCGGTCACGCTCGCGAGTGTGCGAGTGCCGATTTCAACGGCCGTTGGTGAGCCGGCGACGGAACAGAGCTTTTGTTTCGAGCCAGCGAACCGCGGCCTAAGTATTTGTCAGGATAGTTTCCTAAGGAGTGCAGGATCGTTCGACCCAAGCGCATCAGACGCAATGACGAGATCATTGCGTTGCAAGTCCGGGTGATAGCCCTCAATGGCGAGCAAGTCGGCATTTTGCCGATAGAGGAGGCGTTGGAAGCTGCGGCGAGTGAAGGGCTCGATCTGGTAGAGGTCGCGCCGAATTCGGAGCCACCGGTCTGCCGAATCATGGACTATGGAAAGTTCGTGTTCGAGCAGAACAAGAAGGCTCAATCGGCGCGCCGGAAGCAGAAGCAGATTCACGTCAAGGAGATCAAGTTTCGGCCCGGCACGGAGGAGAGCGACTACCAGGTCAAGCTGCGCAACCTGATCCGGTTTCTGAAGCAGGGCGACAAGACGAAGGTCACCCTGCGCTTCCGCGGTCGGGAGATGGCGCACCAGGAACTGGGCCGGGAGCTTTTGAAGCGGGTCGAATCGGACCTCGACGAGTACGGAACGGTCGAACAGTACCCGCAGCTCGAAGGCCGGCAGATGGTCATGGTGCTGACGCCGCGCAAGCGCTAGGCGCCGGACCTGTGAGACGCGGCACGGTTGGCCGCCTGGCAGATCCACGCAGGATCGACACGGGCTCAAGGCGCCGAGGAGATGAAGATGCCGAAAATGAAGTCGAACCGCGGTGCCGCGAAGCGTTTCCGTGCGAAGAGCAACAGCAGCTTCAAGCGCAAGCAGTCGCACATGTCTCACATACTGACGAAGAAGAGTTCGAAGCGGAAGCGGCAACTCGGAACGCCCGCGACGATCGCTGACGCCGACGTCAAGGCTGTCCGCAAGCTTTTACCGTATAGCTGAGGTTGCCCAGATGGCTAGAGTCAAGCGTGGGGTGACGGCCAAGGCCCGCCACAAGAAGGTACTGAGCAAGGCCAAGGGCTATTACGGGGCGCGCCGCAAGACATTCAAGGTCGCCAAGCAGGCGGTCATCAAGGCCGGCCAGTACGCATACCGCGACCGGCGGCAGCGCAAACGCCAGTTTCGCGGTCTGTGGATCACGCGCATCAACGCGGCTGCGCGGTTGCACGGGCTGTCCTACAGCCGTCTGATCAACGGCCTGAAGCGCGCGGACATCGAGGTGGACCGCAAGATTCTCGCGGATCTTGCGGTAGACGACGATGCCGCGTTTACGGCCCTCGCCAACGCAGCCAAAGAGGCGCTCGCGAAGTCCTAGCAGTCCGGCAGGAGTGAGGCACGCGGTGAGCAGCATCGCTCAACTGCTCGAGCAGGCCGAAGCCGCAGTCGACTCGGCGCAGGACCTCGAGCAACTCGACCGGGTACGCGTTGAATTCCTCGGCAGGAAGGGCGCGTTCACGGTCAGGTTGCGTGAACTCGGCGCGCTGCCTCCCGAGGAGCGGCCTGCGGCCGGCCAGGCGATCAACGAGGCCAAACAGGCTCTGGTCCGTTCCATCGAAACGCGTCGTGCCGCCCTCGACGCCGCGCGGATCGACGCCGAACTCGCCGCTCAGACCATCGATGTGACGCTCCCGGGCCGCGGTCAGCCGCCAGGTCAACTGCATCCGGTCACCCGCACGCTGCGCCGCATGGTCGGGATCCTCCGGCAGGCCGGATTCGAAGTGCACACGGGCCCGGAAGTCGAAGACGACTTCCACAATTTCACGGCGCTGAACATCCCGGAGAATCACCCGGCGCGCGCCATGCATGACACGTTCTACCTCGAGTCGGGGCTGCTGCTGCGCACGCATACTTCCCCCGTGCAGATTCGCTCGATGCTTGCGCACGGTGCGCCGATTCGGATCATCGTGCCGGGACGCGTCTACCGCTGCGATTCGGACCTCACGCATACGCCGATGTTCACGCAAATCGAGGGTCTGGCCGTCGACCGCGACATCAGTTTCGCGAACCTGAAATCGCTGCTGTACGAATTCGTGTCGAGTTTCTTCGAACGCGACGCGAAGTTGCGGTTTCGTCCATCGTACTTTCCGTTCACGGAACCTTCCGCCGAGGTCGACGTGCTATCGGAATCCGGCGACTGGCTCGAAATACTCGGTTGCGGAATGGTGCATCCGAACGTGCTGCGCAACTGCGGCGTCGACCCGGCCCGCTTCAGCGGCTATGCGTTCGGCATGGGCGTCGACAGGCTCGCCATGCTGCGTTACGGCGTAAAGGATCTGCGTTCGTTTTTCGACAACGACACGAGATTCCTGCGTCAGTTCGCTTGAGGAGAGTGCATTGCGAGTCAATGTCCAATGGCTGCGGGACTGGGTCGATCTGGAAACGGACGCTCAGACGCTCGCCGACGAGCTCACCACGGCGGGACTCGAGGTCGATGCCGTGCTGCCGGTCGCAGGGCCGCTCGACGGCGTTGTCGCAAGCCGAATCGTCGAACTGGGCGCGCATCCGCAAGCCGACCGCCTGTCTGTTTGCGTCGTCGACGACGGCGAAGCCCGCCACGAGGTCGTGTGCGGCGCACCCAATGCCGCAGTCGGCCTGACCGTGCCGTACGCTCGCGTCGGAACGCGGCTGCCGGGCGGGCAGCTCGTCGAGGCGGCGGAATTCCGCGGCGTGATGTCCGACGGCATGCTGTGCTCGGGCAGGGAGCTCGAATTGTCCGACGATGCGAGCGGTCTCATGGTTCTCGATGCGCAGGCGCCGCCCGGAACGCCGCTCGCGGACTGGCTCGCGCTCGACGACGCGGTGCTCGACATCGATCTCACGCCGAATCGCGGTGACTGTTTCAGCGTCATCGGCGTGGCCCGCGAAATCGCGGCTTTCGGCAAACGTGAGATGCACGCGCCGGTGCTGGAACCGGTGCCGCCCCGGATTGATGCGACGTTCAGCGTCGAACTCGAAAACGCGTCCGCATGCCCGCGCTTCGCCGGTCGGGTGATCCGTGGACTCGAAACCGGCGGCCGGTCGCCCGACTGGATGCAGGAGCGTCTGCGACGCGCTGGATTGCGGCCGATCCACCCGGTCGTCGACGTCACCAACTATGTCATGCTGGAGCTCGGTCAACCGTTGCATGCCTACAGGCTCGACAAGCTCAGCGGCAGGATCATCGTCCGTTCCGCGAAATCCGGTGAGCCGCTCACGCTGCTCGACGGCAATGAAGTCGAGCTCGACGAAGGCACGCTGGTCATCGCCGACGAGTCCGGCGCGATCGGTCTGGCCGGCATCATGGGAGGTGCGGGCACGGGGGTCGATGAAAACACCGAGCACGTGTTTCTGGAATCGGCGTTTTTCGCACCCGAGGCCATCATTGGCCGGGCGCGCCGCCATGGCCTGCAGACCGATGCTTCGACGCGTTTCGAACGCGGCGTGGACCCGAGCGGTCAGGAGCGGGCGATCGAGAGGGCGACCGAATTGCTCGTGGCGATCTGCGGCGGCGAAGCAGGTCCGGTAAGCGTTGCCGAGTCCGTCCCCGATGTACCGAAGCCGGCGCCGGTGCGCTTGAGACGCCGGCGACTGGAGATGCTGCTCGGCATGGAACTCGAACCTGCCGCGGTCGAAGCCGCATTGAGACGCCTGGAAATGGATCCGCGCCGGAACGACGACGGCTGGTCGGTCCGACCGCCGCCGTTTCGTTTCGACATCGCGATCGAGGAAGATCTTGTCGAGGAGGTCGGCCGGATGGTCGGCTACGACAACGTTCCGGCAAGGCCGGGAGCAAGCCCGACCCGCCTGGGTACGGCGACCGAAAAACACGTCGACGCAGATGCGGTTTCGGATCTGCTGGTCGCACGAGGGTATTCGGAAGTCATTACCTACTCGTTCATCGACGAACTGACGCAGCAGGAGGTCGACCCGGAAGGCGGTACGGTCCGGCTCGCCAATCCGATCGCAAGCGACATGAACGTGATGCGCAGCACCCTTTGGCCGGGCCTGCTTGACGTCGCCGCACGGAACATGGCCCGTCAGCAGCCGGGCCAGCGCGTTTTCGAGATCGGCGCGCGCTTCGCAGAGGCCGCAGACGGCATCAGGGAAACCGCCACGGTCGCGGGTCTTGCGCTCGGCCGCCACTGGCCCGAGCACTGGGACCTCGACGCGCGGGACGTCGACTTCTTCGACGTCAAGGCGGACGTCGAGGCGCTGCTGAAGCTGACGCGTCTAAACGCGCAATTCCGCATCGAAGCCGATCGGAACCCGGCATTGCACCCCGGACAGTCGGCGAGAATCACCAGCCAGCACAGGACCGTAGGCTGGCTCGGCAGCCTGCATCCCGGGTTGCAGCAGCGTTTCGAATTGAGGAAACGCGCGATCCTGTTCTCGCTTGAACTTGACGCTCTGCTCGATGCCGATGTGCCGGTCTCGCGAGGGATTTCGAAATTTCCCGCGGTGCGCAGGGATATCGCGGTCGTCGTCGACGAGGATTTAGCGGTGCAATCGCTCGTGGAACTCGTCCGCGCCAACGCCGGAGCCTCCCTCGAGTCGATGGTGGTCTTCGATCTCTACCGCGGCGAGGGCATTGGCGAGAACCGCAAGAGCATCGGCATGGGCTTGATTTTGCGAGACAAATCGCGCACTCTCACTGACGGGGATGCCGACAGGACAGTGCAATCCGTTGCGCGCAGTCTGGAGCAGGAGTTCGGGGCGAGAATCAGGACTCAACAGACAGACACGGGATCATGACACTGACCAAAGCACACATGGCCGAATCGTTGTTCAACGAACTGGGGTTGAACAAGCGCGAAGCCCGGGAGCTTGTCGATTCGTTCTTTGAGGACCTGCGTGCGGCGCTGGCCTCGGGCGAACAGGTCAAGCTCTCCGGTTTCGGCAACTTCGACCTGCGGGACAAGAACCAGCGGCCGGGCAGAAACCCGAAGACCGGCGAAGAGATCCCGATCAGCGCACGCCGCGTCGTCACGTTTCGGCCGGGCCAGAAGCTCAAGGCACGCGTGGAAGCCTATGCTGGAACCGGGGAATAACAGCAAGCTGCCGCCGATACCGGGCAAGCGTTACTTCACGATCGGTGAAGTCAGCACGCTGTGCGGCGTCAAGCCGCACGTGCTGCGATACTGGGGCCAGGAGTTCCCGCAGATCAATCCTGTCAAGCGCCGCGGCAATCGCCGCTATTACCGGCCCCAGGACATCCTCATCATCCGCCAGATTCGAAGTCTGCTCTACGAGGAAGGGTTCACGATCGGCGGAGCCAGACAGCGGCTCGCGGGCAATGAAGCGCGCAGCGACGTGAGCCAGAGCCAGCAGATCATCCGGCAGATCCGCACCGAACTCGAAGACATCCTGAAGATCGTCAGGCGCTGAATCCGGAACCTTCGTCCCGAGTCCATTTCCGCTAAACTGTCCGTTCGTGTCGGGGTGTGGCGCAGTCTGGTAGCGCACTTGCATGGGGCGCAAGAGGTCGCTGGTTCAAATCCAGTCGCCCCGACCACCTGGATTCCGACTTGGGGCAGCTTGCTCCTTTCACCGCTCGAGCCGGTTGTCTCACTCGGACAGCATCGGGATAATCGCGGCCCGGCTGGACGGACACGATCATGAGCACTCACAGCAGTAACGGACACGATCCGAGGCGCTATTCCAAAGTCGTCGTCGACGGCGTCGCGCAGGCGCCGAGCCGGGCGATGCTCAGGGCCGTCGGCTTCAAGGACGAGGATTTCAGCAAGCCCCAGGTCGGCATCGCATCGACCTGGAGCATGGTTACGCCATGCAATATGCACATCGACGAGCTGGCGGGCGAGGCGGCCCGGGGGGCGGATTCAGCCGGCGGAAAGAGCGTCGTGTTCAATACGATCACGGTGTCAGACGGAATTTCGATGGGCACGCCGGGCATGCGCTACTCGCTCGTGTCGCGTGAAGTCATCGCCGATTCGATCGAGGCGGTAGTCGCCGGCGAGGGTTTCGACGGGTTCGTCACGATCGGCGGCTGCGACAAGAACATGCCCGGCTGCGCCATGGCGATGGCGCGCCTCAACCGCCCTTCGGTGTTCGTTTACGGCGGTACCATCCAGCCCGGACCGGGCAACAGCGACGTCGTCACCGTGTTCGAAGCGGTCGGCCGGCACGCTGCGGGCACGATCGGCGACGAGGAATTGCGCGATGTCGAACGGACCGCGATACCCGGTCCGGGATCGTGCGCCGGTATGTACACCGCCAACACGATGGCCTCGGCGCTCGAAGCGCTGGGACTGAGCCTCGGCAACAGTTCGGCCCAGGAAGCCGTGTCGTCGGCGAAACGCAGCGATTCGCGCCGGGCGGGGGAGGCCGTGGTGCGACTGATCGAGGCCGGCATCAGGCCGTCGGACATCCTGTCGAAGGAAGCGTTCGAAAACGCGGTAACGACCGTGATCGCGCTTGGGGGTTCCACAAACGCGGTGCTGCACCTGCTTGCCATCGCGCACGACGCGCGCGTCGACCTTTCGCTCGACGACTTCACGCGCATCGGTTCACGTGTGCCCGTGCTCGCCGATCTCAGACCGAGCGGGCGCCACATGATGTCCGAACTCATCCGCATCGGCGGTATCCAGCCGCTCATGAGGACCTTGCTCGATGCGGGCTTCCTGCATGGGGACTGTCTGACGGTCACCGGCAGCACGCTGGCCGAAAACCTGGCCTCCGTGCCTCCGTATCCCGACGATCAGGAGATCGTGCGCGACCTCGACAATCCGCTGAAGCCCGACAGTCACCTTGCCGTGCTGTACGGCAATCTCGCGCCGGAAGGCGCGGTCGCGAAGATCTCCGGGCGCGAAGGCACACGTTTCGAGGGCACGGCGCGCGTGTTTCACTCCGAGGAAGAGGCGCTGCGCGCAATCCTGGACGGCATCGTGACAGCCGGCGATGTTGTCGTGATTCGCTACGAAGGTCCGAAAGGCGCACCCGGAATGCGCGAGATGCTCAGTCCCACCGGCGCCATCATCGGACGAGGACTCGGCGACAAGGTCGCCCTGCTGACCGACGGCCGCTTCTCCGGCGGCAGTCACGGCTTTGTTGTCGGTCACATCACCCCTGAAGCCGCGGTCGGCGGTCCCTGCGCCATCGTCGAGGACGGCGACGGGATCGTCGTCGATGCCGACGCCATGACCATCGATCTCTTGCTGCCCCAGGATGAAATCGACCGGCGCCTGCGCAACTGGACGCCGCCGCGACCGAAGTCCGACCGCGGCCTGCTTGCCAAGTACGCGCGGCTCGTGAGCTCCGCTTCGCATGGAGCGGTTACCGACAGATAGGACCCTGCGCAGCAGGTTCCGGGGAGTACTCCCGAATGAACATGTTGGTACACCGCTCGCCGGGATTCGAGCAGGCGGTGGAAACCCCGTATCCGGAATCGCCCTGGGTCGTCATGAAGTTCGGCGGCCGAAGCGTCGCGACGGCCGAAAACTGGCGGGTGATCGCAGGCCTCATCGAGGCGCGGCTCGCCGAATCCGTGACGCCGTTCGTCTGTCACTCGGCGCTCGTGGGCGTATCGAACGCATTGATCGAATTGCTCGAAGCTGCGAGGTCCGGCGCGGACACGGGGATTCTCCTGGAGCGCCTTGTCACGCAGCACGCTGTGCTCGCCGCTGCGCTCAACGTCGACATCGGGATCCTCGACGATCTGTTCGAGTCGCTGCGCGAACACGTCACGGGCGTCCGGCTTGCCGCAGACGTCGATTACCGTGTCCATGCGCAGGTGCTGGCAACGGGTGAACTTGCCGCGACGCGGCTCGGCGCAGCCTTTCTCGAGGCTCAGGGGCTGCCCGTGTACTGGACCGACGCGCGCGAACTCCTGACCAGCGCTGCAAGCGATGCCGAGACTCAGCGTGCGCGCCGCTTGTCGGCGCGCTGCGAATACGATGCGGATACCGTTCTGCAGGAGCGCTTGAGCGAAGGCGGCGGCATCGTTCTGACCCAGGGGTTCATCGCAAGTGACTCCGAAGGCGAGACGGTCCTCCTCGGCCGCGGCGGATCAGATACCTCTGCGGCGTACTTTGCCGCCAAATTGCAGGCGCGCCGGCTGGAGATCTGGACCGACGTTCCGGGCTTCTTCAGCACGAATCCCCACAGCGTGCCCTCCGCGAGGTTGCTGCGCAGCCTGCATTACCGGGAAGCCCAGGAAATCGCGTCCGCGGGCGGCGGGATACTGCACCCGCGCAGCATCACGCCGGTGCGTCGTACCCGCATTCCGCTGTTCCTCAAGTGCACTGCACACCCGGAATGGGAAGGCACGGTCGTATCCGATGCGGTCGATGACGACACGCCGCAACTGAAAGCGATCGCACACCGCACCGGCATCACCTTGATCTCCATGGAGTCGATGGAGATGTGGCAACAGGTCGGATTCCTTGCCGACATCTTCGAACGGTTCCGGCGACACGGCATCTCCGTGGACCTGATCTCGACATCGGAGGGCAACGTCACCGTCTCCATCGACATGATCGCCAACATCACCGACGACTCGGCGATCGCGAGCCTCGTCGAGGATCTCGAATCGCTGTGCCGCGTCACGGTCATTCGTGACTGCGCCGCGATCGCCCTGGTCGGACGGCGGATACGCACGATCCTGCACGATCTCGCGCCCGTGCTCGAAGTGTTCGAGGAACACAGAGTGCACCTCGTGACCCAGGCAGCCAACGACCTCAACCTGACGTTCGTCGTGAACTCCGAGCACGCCTACCGGCTCGTGCAACACCTTCACGACCTGCTCGTGGACAAGTTCGAGGGAGGCGTATTCGGACCGACCTGGATCCAGTTCAGCGGTGGACCGGAAGCGGACACCCGGCCGGAACCCTGGTGGCGTGCACGGCGCGATGAACTGCTGGAGATTGCCGGGCGGATGGGCACGGCCTACGTGTACGAGCGCGCAAGCATCGAGCGCGCGATCGAATCGCTGACGGAGCTTGCGACCGTCGATTCGGTCTTCTATGCAATGAAGGCCAATGCACATCCGGAGGTGTTGTCGATCGTCCATGCGCTTGGCGTGAACTTCGAATGCGTATCGCCCGGCGAGATCGAGCATGTGCTCGAACTGTTTCCGGATCTCGACCGGCAGAGAATCCTGTTCACGCCGAACTTTGCCGAGCGGCGCGAGTACCGTTGGGCGCTCGAACAGGGCGTCTGGCTCACGCTCGACAACCTGTTTCCGCTGCGTCACTGGGGTCGCTTGTTCGCGGGTCGGGAGGTGTTCGTCCGCATCGATACCGGCCAGGGCAGGGGACATCACGAGCACGTGCGCACGGCCGGCGCGCACTCGAAATTCGGTGTGCCCCTGTTCGAGATCGATGAACTTGCCGAACTCGTGGGGAACGCCAATGCACGCGTCGTCGGACTGCACGCGCATACGGGCAGCGGCGTGCTGAACCCCGACGCCTGGCTCGACACGGGGCGAACTCTGGCAACGCTCGTGAACACGTTTCCCGATGTCCGCTACGTTGACATCGGCGGTGGACTCGGCATCCCCGAAAAGCCCGGTCAGCGCCCGCTCGATCTCGGAGGACTCGACCGCGCGCTCGGCGAAGTCCGGTCCCTCTGCGGTGAGCGGCAGATCTGGCTTGAACCTGGACGCTTCGTCGTCGCGCAGGCGGGCGTGCTCCTGACTCGCGTCACGCAGACCAAGGGCAAGGGCAACGTGCAGTATGTCGGCGTCAACACCGGGATGAACTCGCTGATCCGCCCGGCGCTCTATGGCGCGTACCACGACATCGTGAACCTGTCCCGTCTCGGCGAAGCGGCGTCTTCGCTCGTCACCGTGGTCGGGCCGATCTGCGAGACGGGCGATCGACTCGGTTCGGACCGTGTCATGCCGGCCGCAGAGGAGGGCGATGTGCTGCTGATCGCAAACGCCGGCGCCTACGGCCGCGTCATGAGCTCGAACTACAATCTGCGCCCGCCGGCGGGCGAGGTCGTCATCTAGCCTGAATCTCCGGACGTGCGCGCGTGGCGGCGTTCGAGTTCCTCGACGACTTCCGCCAGATCGATGCCGCGCTGCGACAGCAGCACGAGCAGGTGGTAGATCACGTCGGCGGCTTCGTCCGTCACGCGGCCATCGCTCTCGGCAACCGTCGCAAGGGCAAGCTCGACACTCTCCTCACCGAACTTCTGCGCGACCTTGAGCGTCCCCATCGACACGAGCCTCGCCGTATAGCTGCCATCGATCGGGTTCTCGATGCGATCGACGATGATCGACTGCAGCGTTTCGAGAAAATCTGTCCTGCTCAATGCGCTCTCCTGTCATCCGGCGGACGAATTCGGACGCCGGCCTCGATCAGCCAGGCCTTCAAGTCCGGGATCGGGATCGCGGCGGAGTGAAATACGCTCGCCGCGAGCGCACCATCGACCTGCGATTCCTCGAAAACCTCACGGAAATGGGACATTTCGCCGGCGCCTCCCGAGGCGATCAGCGGAACGTCACACACCGCGCGCACTTTCGCAAGCTGGGCGACATCGTAGCCGCGGCGAACGCCGTCCCGATTCATGCAGTTCAGGACGATCTCGCCGGCGCCGCGGTCCTGCACTTCGCGAACCCAGGGAAGGGTCCGGTAGCGGCTCTGTTCCGTACGGTCGACATCGCCCGTGTACTGGTAGACCTGGTAGTCGCCCGACTGCTCGAGGGAATCGATCCCGATCACGACGCACTGCGAACCGAAACGCTTGACGAGGCGGTCGATGAGATCGGGGTCCTCGAGTGCGGGCGTGTTGACCGAGATCTTCTCGGCGCCGAAGTTCAGGATCTCTTCGGCGTCGGCGACGCTGCGGATGCCGCCGGCGACGCAGAACGGAATATCGAGTACTTCTGCAACGCGGTTGACCCAGCTTCGGTCGACCGTCCGTCCATCGGGGCTCGCGGTGATGTCATAGAAGACGAGCTCGTCAGCGCCTTCGTCGCGATAGCGTGCGGCGAGTTCCAGGATGTCGCCCATGACGCGATGGTTGCGGAACTGCACGCCCTTGACGACCACGCCGTCGCGAACGTCGAGACAGGGGATCAGGCGTTTGGCAAGAATGGTCGTAACTCCTCGGTCGTCATGCGTCCCTCGAGCAGGGCCTTGCCGGAGATCGCGGACGCGACACCGGTCTGCGCAAGCCTGGCGAGGTCATTCGAGTCGCGGACGCCGCCGGAAGCCTGAAACTCAAGGTCCGGCCAGCGAGCCGCACAACGCGCGTACAAATCCAGATTGGGGCCCGTCAGAGCCCCGTCCCGATCGACATCCGTGCACAACACGTTACTTAGACCTGCGTCGAGGTAGCTGTCGACGGCGGTTTCGAGCGAAACAGCGCTTGAGCGCGTCCAGCCGTGGGTCATGACCAGGGCCGTGCCATTTTCGGCGAGGCTCACGTCGAAGCCGAGCGTGAATCGTTCCGCGCCGTGTTCGGTCATCCAGGCGCTGACTTGTTCCGGGTCGGTCACGGCCAGGCTGCCGATGACGACGCGGTCGGCAACCTCCAGAGCGCTCGACAGGCTTGCCTCGTCCCTGATGCCGCCGCCGAGCTGGACCCTCAGGCCGGCGTTTGCGGCAATCGCCGCAGTCATTGCCCGGTTGACCGGCCGACCCGATTCAGCGCCGTCAAGGTCGACCACGTGAAGCCATTCGGCTCCGATCTCGCGGTAGCGGCCGGCAAGCTCCGCGGGGTCGACTTCGTAGCGCGTTTCGCGGTCGAAGTCGCCCTTTAGCAGCCGCACACAGCGGCCGTTCCTGAGATCTATGGCAGGGATCAGTTGCATGGCTCACAGGCGCAGGAAGTTCGACAGCAGGGTGGCGCCGAGCGTCGACGAGCGCTCCGGATGAAACTGCGTGCCGAAGAAATTGTCCTGCTCGACGACGGCAGAGAAGGCCACGCCGTAATCGGTGACGGCGCGCGTATAGGCGCCAAGCGGAGCAGCGAAGCTGTGCACGAAATACGCGTAGTCGCCGTTCGCGACGTCGCGCAACAGCGAAGTATCGGCAGCGATCTCAAGCTGGTTCCATCCCATGTGAGGGACGGGGCGCTCCGGGTGCTTCGGCAGTGCAGAGACCCTTTGAGGAATGATGTCGAGACAGCTTGCATCGTCTTCGTCGGAGGCCGCGAAGAGCAGCTGCATGCCAAGACAGATTCCGAGTACCGGTTGAGTCAGCGTTGGGACGAGGTCGCTGAAACCGGCCGATGCCAGCCTGGACATCGCATCGTCGGCGGCCCCGACCCCGGGCAGGATGACGTGCGACGCGCGCCGCACGCGCTCGGGATCCTCACTGATCGGCGCGTCGCAGCCGAGCCGCCGCAAGGCGAACGCGAGCGAGGCGAGATTCGCCCCGCAGCAGCCGATGATGACCGCATCGCTGTTCACAACTGCCCCTTTGTCGTCGGCAGTTCGTCGCCCTCGCGCGAGACGGCCTGACGAAGCGATCTTGCAACGCCCTTGAAGCACGCCTCGACCATGTGGTGCGCGTTGTCGCCGCGCACGGAGATCTGCAGCGAGGCGCCGAGCGTATCGGCCAGCGAGCGGAAGAAATGCGGCACGAGTTCGGTCGGCAGGCCGCCGACCTCGTCGCGCGGGAAGCGTCCCCCGAACACGAAATAGGGGCGGCCGCTGAGGTCGAGCGCGACCTCGGCCGCAGCTTCGTCCATCGGGAGCAGGAAGCCGTAGCGCCGGATGCCGCGCTTCTCGCCAAGCGCCTTTCGGAGCGCCTGGCCGAGGGTCAGCGCAACGTCCTCGACAGTGTGATGTTCGTCGACCTCAAGGTCGCCGCGGCAGGCCACGGTCAGGGCGAAACCTCCATGCTTGCCGAGCTGTTCGAGCATGTGGTCGAAAAAACCGATTCCCGTGCTGACCTGCGGATCGGAGCGCTGGTCGAGGTCGATGTCGACGTCGACCCTGGATTCCCGCGTTTGACGCTGAATCCGTGCCCGTCTCGGTCGGTCTACGAGCGAATGCGCGATTTCCTCCCAGGAGTGCGCATCCTTTTCGCCGGGAGCGAGTCGATAGGCGGCCAGGCCCAGATTCGCCGCGAACTCCAGGTCGGACGGGCGGTCACCGACGACTGCGGAGGCTTCACGATCGAGCGTATTCCCTGCAAGGTAGTGCCTGACCAGGCCGACGGCGGGCTTGCGGCAATCGCAGTGCGCGTCGGGCTCGTGCGGACAGTAGAGGAGTTCGGTGAACTCGATGCCTTGCGAACCGAAGAGCCGGCGCATGGCCGTGTCGGTCCGGTCGAACCGTTCTCGCGGAAACTCCGGTCCGCCTAGCCCGTCCTGGTTGCTGACGACGACGAACTCGTAGCCCGCGTTCTTCAGCCGCAGCAATGCCGGTATGACGCCCGGTGCGAGCGCGAGCTTTTCGAGCCCATCGACGCGGCCGTCCGCGGGTTCCTCGATCAGCGTACCGTCGCGATCGACGAACAGGATCTTACGGTTCATCGATCGACTCCACTCCCGCAACCGCACGCAACAACCGGTCGTTGTCTCGTGGACGCCCGACCGTGATGCGCACGCAGTTCGCGAGCGCGGGATCGCTCGGGAACAGCCTGACGAGGATATTGGCCTGGCGCGCGGTCTCGGCGAACGCTTGCGCTTGACGCGTGCGCACGAGCAGGAAGTTCGCATCGCTCGGATACACCTTGACCACGCCGGGCAGATCGATCAGCGCGGCAGCGAGCCGCTCGCGTTCGCGCTTGATCAGCGCGATACGTTCGGAGGATACGTGCAGGGAATCCTTCGCCAGGGCCGCAAGAACCAGTTCGATCGACGGCGTCGGAAATGTGTAGGGCGGCAAGACTCCGCCGAGGAATTCGACGACCTCGGGTGGGGCGAGCAGGGCGCCGCAACGTGCGCCTGCAAGCGCAACGCACTTCGACAGCGTCCGCAACACAACCACGTGTTCGTACTTTCGCAAAAGGCTGAGGCTGTGTCCGGCGTCGGCAAATTCGTGATACGCCTCATCGATGACAATGAGCGCACGTCCTGCCAGTGCATCGCAGACCGCTTCGATCGATGGCTTCGGGAACGAGCCGCCCGTGGGGTTGTTCGGCGAACACAGAAAGACGATCTTGGCGCCATGTCCCGCGGCGGCGACGACGCGGTCGACGTCCAGCTCGAAGTCATCGCTCTCGCCCAGCGGCGCCGCAAGGACCTCGGCGCCCTGAATGCCGGCATACAAACGGTACATATCGAACGTGGGCGGACAGATCACGACGCCATCCACCCCGGAACGGCAGAAGCCTCTGATCAGCACGTCGATCGCTTCGCTGCTGCCGCGCGTGACGAGCAGTTCGTCTTCGCCCACGCCGTAGTGACGCGCCAGCGCCGCTCGCAGGGCGAACGGCCGCGGCGGCGGATAGATGTTGAGTCCGCGCTCGCTCTTGTCCGCGGGCAACCGCCATGGCGATTCGTTGGCGTTGAGCCTGATGCAATCCGGTTCCCAGGCGCCGGCCGCGTAGGGGCGCAGGCGGCGCAGTTCCGGCCGCGCGAGGTCAAGCACGGAACTCATGCCGCCGACTCCTCGTCGATCACGGCCAGCCGCGCCCGGACCGCCTCCGCGTGCGCATCGAGACCCTCCAGCATCGCGAGCGTTTCGGCGATCGGGCCGATCCCCTGCAAACCTTCGCGGGTCAGTTCCTGCACCGTCATCGAGCGCAGGAAATCGGTGACGCCAAGGCTCGAATAGCGGTTCGCAAACCCCGCCGTCGGCAGGACGTGATTCGTGCCGCTGCAGTAGTCGCCGACCGATTCCGGAGCCCATGGACCGAGGAATACGGATCCCGCGGCGCGGACCTCCACGAGCCAGCGGCGCGCGTCTGCGAGCTGCAGGATCAGGTGTTCGGGGGCATAGCGGTTGGAAACCTCAAGCGCCGTATCGGGATCATCGACGATGATGATGCTTGAATTCGCCAACGCCTCATCGATGATCTCAAGCCGGCTGAGGGTCCGCTTCTGACGCTCGACCTGCTCGCGAACCGCATCCGCCTGAACCTGGCTCGTCGTCACGAGCAGCACCTGCGAGTCGCCGCCGTGTTCGGCCTGCGAGAGCAGGTCCGCGGCGACAAAGTCTGGGCGCGCCCGATCGTCGGCGATGACGAGTACTTCCGACGGTCCTGCCGGGTAGTCGCGAGCGGCGCCGCGAGGATCGCGGTCAACCTGCTCCTTGGCTTCCGTAACCCAGGGATTACCGGGTCCGAACACCTTGTCGACCTTGGGAACGGTTTCGGTTCCGTATGCCATCGCCGCGACCGCCTGGGCTCCGCCGAGCTTGAACACCCGCCCGATACCGCTGACCCGGGCGGCGTAGAGCACGGCAGAATCGACCCGGCCATCGGCCTGTACCGGACTGCACATGATGCGCGTCGGGCACCGGGCGAGCCGCGCCGGCACTCCGAGCATGAGTGCCGTCGAAGGCAACGGGGCGCTGCCGGCCGGCACGTAGAGTCCGACGCGTTCGATCGGCCGCGTGAGCCGCTCGCAGCATACGCCAGGCGCGGTATCGACACGCAACTCTTCGGGCAACTGCGCCTCATGAAACGCCTCGATGTTGTCGGCCGCGAGGCGGATGGCGCGGCGCGGCGCCTCGCCAAGGCGCTCCGCGGCCTCGTCGAACTCCGCATCCGTCACCTCGATGGCTTCGAGCGAGACTCCATCGAGTTCTTCAGTCAGGGCCAGCAGAGCGGCATCGCCGTCGCGCCTGACGCGGTCGATGATGCGAGTGACGCCGTCGGACAGGCCAGCGTCGCCGGAGGGCCTCGGCCTCGCAAGAACCGCATCCTGACGCTCGCGGTTCAACTCGTTCCAGATGTAGTGCCTCAACATCGCTTACGGTCCTTCAGGCAAGCATCTTTTCGACCGGGAGAACGAGCATCGAGCTTGCGCCGACTTCCTTGAGTTCTTCGAGCGTTTCCCAGAACACGTTCTCCCGGCACACGGCGTGCACGGCAACCTTGTCGTCGGTGCCCTCCAGCGGCATGATCGTCGGTGCTTCGCTGCCGGGCAGCAAGGCCTTGATTTCCTTGAGCGCAGAACGCGGCGCGTGCAGCATGATGTACTTGCTCTCCCTGACCTGCAGGACGCCCCCGATGCGCTGCAGAAGGCGCTCGACCCATTGCGACTTTGCCGGGGCCAGTTCGACCGGCGTGCGGATCAGGGCCGCCCGGCTCTGAAGAACCGTCTCGACTTCCTGCAGGTCGTGAGCCTTGAGCGTTTCGCCGCTCGACACGAGATCGCAGACCACGTCGGCGCGCCCAAGGCTCGGTGCAATTTCGACTGCGCCCGAGAACACGACGACTTTCGCATCGATGCCTTCCTTGTCGAGCCAGGCGGAAACGATGCGCGGGTAGCTCGTCGCGATGCGTTTGCCCGCGAGCGACTCGGGGCTCTCGTAACGCACCTCGCGTGGAACGGCGAAACTCAGCCGGCAATGTCCGAAATCGAGCGGTGTGATCTTCTCGAAGAGCCGGGTTGCGCCATCGGCACGCAGCGTCAGGCTGCTTTCCTCCACGATATTGAGCCCGACGATGCCCAGATCGCAGACGTCTTCCTGTACGAGCCCGGGGATATCGTCGTCGCGCACCAGGAGCACGTCGACCGGCATGTTCTCGCCGTAGCAGATGAGCCGGTCCTTGCCGCGCGAATAGCTCAGACCGCAACGGACCAGAAGGTCCATCGAGTGCTCGGTCAGGCGGCCGGACTTCTGTACCGCGATCTTGATGCGGTCGTCGGTCTGGGTACTCTTCATTGCCGTGCACCATCCATGCGATCCAGGGCAACGCGATAGCCGCCGGCGCCGTTGCTCAGGAAACGGGCGACCCGGCCGATCGTCGTGACGGAAACTCCCGTGAGTTCGTGAATCCGCCGATAGGGGAGGCCATCGTCCAGGTGTGCGACGACGCTCCATCGGTCGATCAGGGCCTCGAGCTCGGCAGGCGTACACAGGTCGGTGAAGAAGCGTCTGCACTCGTCATCCGAGCGCAGGCTCAGGATGGCCCGGTACAGTCCGCGCTCGGCTCGCGCCACCGATCGAGGGTTCACGTTGCGATGTGACTTCATGTCGGAATCCGCTGTTGAAATAACACGCTAATGTATTAACGCGCTAGTATGTTATAGCGTCGTTCAGGCCGTGTCCAGCACGTATCGCTAAAGTGAAAGGCGTTCGATGACGGCCTGGCCAAACTCGATCGTGCCCACGGCTGACTCGCCCGCTGCCGCGATGTCGCGCGTGCGGATGCCGTCGCGAAGTGCAGCATCCACGGCCGTCTCAACTGCCAGCGCCGCCTCATCGGCGCCGCAGGAATGCCTGAGCAGAAGTGCGGCGCTGAGGATGGCGCCGCATGGGTTCGCCGCATCCCGGCCCGCGATGTCCGGCGCCGAACCGTGAATCGGTTCGTACAGTCCGGGGCCGCCGTCGCCGAGCGAAGCCGACGGCAGCAGTCCCATGGAGCCAGCGAGCATGGAAGCTTCGTCCGTCAGAATGTCGCCGAACATGTTTTCGGTGACCATGACATCGAAGTCCGCGGGGCGGCTCAGCAGATGCATCGCCGCGGCATCGACGAGCAGATGCTCGACCTCGAGGTCGGGAAACTCGGAGCCGAACACGCGCGTCGCGGTCTCGCGCCAGAGCCGCGAAGTGTCCAGCACATTGAACTTGTCGATCGACGTGATCCTGCCACGCCGGGCTGCGGCCAGCTCGGCCGCAGTCCGGCACACGCGCTCGATCTCCCCGACCGTGTACTCGCAGGTATCGAAGGCCTCGGTCTCGCTGCGCGCCCGTTGGCCGAAATAGATGCCGCCGGTCAGCTCGCGCACGACGACGATGTCGACGCCGTCGAGCTTCTCGTTCTTGAGTGGAGAGGCCGCGGCAAGCGCTGGAATCGTCTTGACGGGCCTGAGGTTGGCGAAGAGGCCAAGTGCCTTGCGCAGTCCGAGCAAACCGACTTCGGGACGAATCTCCGGCGCCACGGTGTCCCATTTCGGACCGCCGACCGCGCCCAGAAAGATCGCCGTGGCCGACTTGCAGGCCGCGAGCGTTTCGTCCGGCAGGGGAGAACCCACCGTATCGATCGCGGCGCCCCCGAGCAGGGCGTGTTCGAAGCGGAGGTCCAGATTCGCCCGGGCAGACACCGTCTCGAGCACCCGGACTGCCTGGGCCGCGACTTCCGGGCCGACTCCGTCGCCGGCCAGCACGACGATCGGGCGGCTCATGGCGCGCGTTGCTCGAATTCGCGGATCGCGCTCGCGTTCTCGAGCAGAAATCCGAGTTCGTCGAGGCCGTTCATGAGGCAATAGCGGGAGAAGCCGTCAATGGGAAACTCGACGTTCCTGCCGTCCGGCAGATCGAGAGTGCGGCTCGCCAGGTCGACGGTTACTTCCGCACCGGGATGCGCGATGAGCCACTCATGGGTCGCCGCATCGACGATGACCGGGATCAGGCCGTTCTTCAGCGAGTTGCTGCGGAAGATATCGGCGATTTCGGTGCTGATTACGGCGCGGAAGCCATAGTCGACGAGCGCCCAGGGCGCATGTTCCCGCGAGGAACCGCACCCGAAGTTGTTGCCGCCGACCAGGATGCCTGCACCTGCGGATTCAGGCTGGTTCAGTACGAAGTCCGCGCGTCGATTGCCGTCGGCGTCGTAGCGCCAATCCGCGAACAGACGTTCGCCGAGGCCCTGCCTGGTCGTCGTCGTCAGGAAACGGGCCGGAATGATCTGGTCGGTGTCGATATCCTCGATCGGCAACACGACCGTCCTGGACGTGATTCGTGCGATGGCTTCCATGGCGTGGCTCGCTTCGGGTATGCGATTCAGCTCAGCAGCGTGCGCGGGTCGGTCACGACACCCGTGACCGCCGCCGCCGCGGCCGTGAGAGGACTGGCAAGGATCGTCCGCGCGCCGCTGCCTTGCCGACCTTCGAAATTGCGGTTGCTCGTGCTGACGGCGAGTTGGCCGCGCGTGACCCGGTCGCCATTCATCGCGATGCACATCGAGCAGCCCGGTTCGCGCCACTCGCCGCCGGCCGCAAGAACAATCTCGTGCAGACCCTGAGCCTCGGCGTCCCGCTTGACGCGTTCGGAGCCGGGCACGACGAGCAGGCGGACATCGTCGGGCACGCGCCGGCCCTCGAGCACGCTTGCTGCCTGGCGGATATCGCTGAGCCGGCCGTTCGTGCACGAACCGATGAAAACCACGTTGACAGGCTGGCCGCTCAGCGGCTTGCCCGCCTCGATCTGCATGTACGAAAGCGCCTTGCGAAACGCCGGATCGTCCTGGTCGGGCACGGCGTCGTCGATCGAGATCACCATGCCCGGATTCGTGCCGAAGGTGACCATGGGCGCGAGTTCCGAGACATCGATATCGACCGACTTGTCGTACCGTGCGCCGGCGTCGCCCGGCAGCGTTCGCCAGTGGGCGAGGGCGCGGTCCCAATCAGCGCCATCCGGTGCGAGCGGTCGGCCGGCCATGTATTCATAAGTCGTGTCGTCGGGTGCGATCATGCCGGCCCGCGCGCCGGCTTCGATGGACATGTTGCACACCGTCATGCGCTCTTCCATCGAGAGGCCCGCGATCGCCGAACCGCGATACTCGATGGCATGGCCTGTACCGCCGCCGACTCCGATGGTCCCGATGATGCGCAGGATGATGTCCTTGGCGGTGACGCCCGGCCTCAGCGTGCCTTCGAGGTTGATCGCGAAAGTCCGCGGACGGCGCTGCAGCAGGCATTGGGTCGCGAGCGCGTGCCCGACCTCCGTCGTACCGATCCCGAAGGCCAGCGCGCCGAATGCGCCGTGCGTGCTCGTGTGTGAATCGCCGCATACGATCGTCTTGCCGGGCTGGGTTGCACCGAGTTCCGGTCCGATCACGTGCACGATGCCGCGCCGGTCGCTCGCGAAGCCGTGCAGCTCGATGCCGAACTCCTTGCAGTTTTTTTCCATCTGGATGAGTTGCCGGGCCGCGGCCGGCTCGCTGACGACCTCGAGATCCTTGAGCGATGTCACCGGCACCGTGGGAGTCGAATGATCAAGCGTCGCGAGGCAGAGATCCGGACGGCGCACCTCGAGGCCCTTCTCGCGCAGCATGTCGAAGGCCTGCGGGCTCGTGACTTCGTGGACCAGATGCAGGTCGACGTAGAGCATCGCCGGGCGATCTTCGCTCTCGGGCGCCACGACGTGGGCGTCCCATACTTTCTCGAACAGGGATCTCGCGGTCATTGATGTGCCTCTAAACGGCTATCGGGCAGTCGGCGCGCTCGTCGGCGGAATCGAGCATCGGTTCGAGCCATCCCCACCGATCGCGGGTGGATCCGTCAAACAGCCCGAAGAATTCACTCTGCAGCCGTTCCGTCACCGGACCGCGCTTGCCGGAGCCTACGGTGATTGTGTCGACGGAACGTACGGGCGTGACCTCAGCCGCCGTCCCGGTCAGGAAGACCTCGTCAGCGATATACAACAGCTCCCGAGGGATTTGCTGTTCGACGACGTCCAGACCAAGCGAAAGCGCAAGCTCCATGACCGTTTGCCGGGTCAGTCCCGCAAGGATCGATGCGGCGACCGGCGGCGTGTAGATCCGCCCGTCACGTACGAGGAACAGGTTCTCTCCGGCGCCTTCGCTGACGTAGCCGTCGGAGTTGAGCGCAATTCCCTCGGCGAACCCAAGGCGCCTGGCCTCGAGTGTCACCAGGATGCTCGACAGATAGTTGCCGCCGGCTTTCGCGAGTGTGGGAACCGTGTTGGCTGCGACACGCTGCCATGACGAAACGCAGACGTCGACGCCGTGCTCGAGGCCGCTCTCACCGAGGTAGGACCCCCACTCCCATGCCGCGATAGAGCAATCGGCGGGCTCTTCGGGATTACCCGCAACACCCATTTCGCCATAGCCTCGAAACGCGATCGGACGGATGTATGCGCCTTCCGTCAGGTCATTGTCGCGGATGACTTCCCTGCAGGCGGCCACGAGCGTGTCGCTCGTGTAGGGAATCCTGAGCCGGTACACCTTGGCGGAGTCGTACATGCGCTCGATGTGATCGGTGAGCCGCAGACCCATCGGACCGCCCGGAGTCTTGTAGACGCGAATGCCCTCGAACACCGACGATCCGTAGTGGAGGGCGTGGCTCAGAACGTGAACGGTGGCCTTCTCCCAGGGGACAAGTTCACCGTTGTGCCAGATTGTTCGACTTTCCTTCAGGGGCATCGCGCCACTCTACATGATTAACCGGCCGGGCCAAAAGCGGGAGGCGGCCCGCATCTCAGGCTGGTGCCGGCCAGGACCGGCGCCGGCCTGCCGCGTGCGCAACGCCCGGTGTTCCACCGCGCTATTGCTGCAACCAGCTCATCCGTCCCCGCAGTTCCCGTCCAACGGTCTCGATCGGATTGTCGAGGTCTTCCTTGAGCAGCCGGTTGTAACCGTCGAGCCCGGATTCGTTCTCCTCGATCCACTCCCGGGCGAAAGTGCCGTCCTGGACTTCCCTGAGCACGGCGCGCATGCTGGCCTTGACGTGGTCGTCGATGATTCGCGGGCCGCGGGTCAGGTCCCCGAACTTGGCCGTCTCGCTGACGAATTCGTGCATTTTCTTCAGTCCGCCCTCGTGCAGCAGGTCGACGATGAGTTTCATCTCGTGCATGCATTCGAAATACGCGACCTCCGGCTGATAGCCCGCTTCGACAAGTGTTTCGAAACCCCGCACGATGAGCTCGGTTGCTCCGCCGCACAGCACCGCCTGTTCGCCGAACAGGTCCGTTTCCGTTTCTTCGGCGAACGTCGTGGTCAGGACGCCGCCGCGGGTACCGCCGATATGGTGGGCGTACGCGAGCGCCCGCGCCTGGGCCTTGCCGGTCGCGTCCTGGGCCACGGCCAGCAGGCAGGGTACGCCGCGGCCGGCCTCGTATTGCCTGCGGACGAGATCGCCCGGTCCCTTGGGTGCGATCAGCACGACGTCAAGGTCCGCGCGCGGCGCGATCCTGGCGTAGTGGATGTTGAAACCGTGCGCAAACAGCAGCGTGCTGCCCTGGCCGAGCTGCGCTTCGATATCAGTATAGAGCCGCGCCTGAGCCATGTCAGGCACGAGAAACGCGACGAGTCCGGCGCCTTGCACCGCTTCGGCCGGCGAGCAAACCGCAAACCCGTCGTGCTCGGCGCGCGCCCAGGTCTTGCCGCCCGGCCGCAGGCCAATGACGACGTCGAATCCGGAGTCGCGCAGGTTCAGCGCGTGTGCGCGGCCCTGACTCCCGTACCCAAGTACGGCGATACGCTCACCGACGAGCGCGTCCGCATCGACGTCTGACTCCAAATACATCTGCATCGCTGATTCCTCTTCGTCGCGAGTCTGGCAATTCGAAAGCCCCCGCAACCTGTCGGGTGCAGGGTCGTATCAGTCAGGAATCGGGGTCAGGCCGGATGCCCGCGCCCGCCGCGGCTCCGCGCTGCGGAAAGGCTCCGGACCAGGCCGGGACGACTCATCGCAGTCCAACAGGCCGAACGGGCCGGTATTCTTTCGAAAGACCTCTTGCAATGTCAACGCTTCGGGCTTGCATACCTTGATCAAGTAGGTATACATTCGGGGCATGGAAGGATTCCGCGGACGCAACGACGGTAGAATCGCGCAGCCTCTTCCATGCCGAGACGGGGCAGGGGCGCGGGCCGGATTGAATTTCGATCCGCCCCGCATGTGCTCCGACTATGGTACGCATGGAGAGTTTTGCGCTATTCTCTCGGCACGAAAAAGAACCTTGCTACGACCTTTGTTTTGGGGAGCGGCCTGGGGGACAATCGCGAACTCTTCGGAGCGGGCGGACCGAGACGTGGCCTTCGATCAGGGCAAGTGGCTTCCCCCTTCGCTCACGATGGTTTATGGTTGCGCGCTCACAGGGGCAGGCCAGCGATGGCGCGCGATACGGTTTGGCGGAGTTTGACAACTTTCGATCAGGTGAGGAACGAACCGGCATGAGACTGAAACCACGTACCGGTGCGTTGCTGTTGAGCGGTCTTGGGGGCATGCTGCTTTGCGGTCTGGCAAACGGCCAGACTGTCGATGCGATCATCGCCGCGGAAGAAGACCGGATACAGGTAGCGCAGCAGGGCCAGGATGAGATCGACGATATCGTTTCCGAAACGCGGTCGCGATTCGACGAATACCAGGGGCTTCTGAAGCAGATCGAGAACGTCCAGGTCTACAACCGCCTGCTTCAGAACCAGATTGACGATCAGAATCGGACGCTTGACGACCTCCGCAACTCGATCGAGGAGGTCACGGTCATCGAACGGCAGATACTGCCGCTCATGACGCGCATGATCGACGGTCTGGAGCAGTTCGTCGAACTCGATGTCCCGTTCCTGCTCGATGAGCGCCACGAGCGTATCGCCGACCTCAAGGAATTGCTGAATCGTTCCGACGTTACCGCGGCGGAGCAGTTCCGCAACGTCATGGAAGCGTGGCAGATCGAAAACGACTACGGCAGCGCGCCGGAATCGTATACGGCCGTCGTACCGGTCGGCGGTGCGGACCGTGAGGTCGACATACTCAAGATCGGCAGGGTCGCACTGCTCTACCTGACGCCCGACGGACAGCAGGCGGGCGCCTGGGATCAACGTAACAGGGAGTGGGTCGAACTCGACGAGGAGTTTCTGGCCCCGATCGGTCAGGGTCTCAGAGTCGTCGACACGGGTCAGGTCGACCAGGCCATGTTCGTCATTCCCGTCGCTCCACCGGAGGAGTAATCAATGAAAGCGTATCGATTCATCACTGCGATGGTTCTCGGGGCAAGCCTCTGCGCCGGCCCGGTCTTGGCACAGCAGGCGGGAAGCCTCGAGGAACTGCTTGACGCGGTGCGCGACGGCGGTGGACGCGACGCCCAGCAACATCAGCAGCGGCTCCAGGACTTCCAGCAACGTCAGGCCGACCAGACGCGGCTGCTCCAGGAAGCCCAGACGGAACTCGCCAACGCCCAGGCGCTCAGCGCGCAGCTCGACATGCAGTTCGACGAGAACGAAATCCTCATCGAGAACGTGCAGGCGCAGCTCGACGAGCGGCTGGGTTCGCTGCGGGAGCTTTTCGGCGTACTGCAGCAGGTGTCGGGTGACGCCCGAAGCCAGTTCGAAAACTCGCTTACGAACGTCGAGTTTCCGGAAAGATCCATGTTTCTGACCGAATTCGCGGCCAAGGCGGGTTCCGGAACCCGGCTGCCGTCGATCGCGGAAATCGAACAACTCTGGTTCGAACTGCAGCGCGAAGCCACGGAACAGGGCAAGGTCAAGCGTCTGCCCGGCTTCCAGTTCGCGACGGCGTCCGGCGAGGAAGTGGCGGAGGATGTCGTTCGGATCGGCACGTTCAATATCATCGCCGATGGCCGCTATCTGCAGCACAACCCCGAGACGAATTCCGTGTCGGAATTGCAGCGGCAACCCTCCCAGGCAAGATTCATCGACAGCACTTCCGACCTGCTTGGGGCGCCCGCCGGCGGCGACCTCGTGCGATTCGGAATCGACATCACCAGCGGTCAATTACTGTCGCTGCTGATCGCGACACCCAACATTCGCGAACGCATCGAGCAGGGCGCGGAGGTTGGCTACGTGATCATCGCGCTCGGCATTTTCGGCGTGCTGCTCGCGCTTGAGCGTCTCGTGACGCTCAGCATCGTCGGCGGCAAGGTCCGGGCCCAACTCAAGCGGGAAACCCCGAGCGCAAACAACCCGCTCGGACGCGTTCTGAAGGTATACGAGGACAACAGAGAAGCCGACGTCGAAACCCTGGAACTCAAGCTTGGCGAGGCCATTCTCAAGGAAACGCCGTCACTGCAACGGGGAATACTGTTCATCAAGGTCATATCGGTGGTCGCGCCGCTGCTCGGACTGCTCGGAACGGTCACGGGCATGATCAATACCTTCCAGGCGATCACGCTGTTCGGTACCGGCGATCCGACGATCATGGCCGGCGGTATCTCGCAGGCCCTGATGACGACCGTTCTGGGTCTTTGTGTTGCGATCCCGACCGTGCTGCTGCACACGCTTGTGAGCGGGCGCAGCCGCCGAATCGTGCAGGTCCTTCAGGAGCAAAGCGCCGGCATCGTCGCCGACCAGGCAGAAAGGACGCAGTGAGGCGACCCGGCGTCACCGGTCAGCGACTCCGAGGAGAGACGAGATCATGCAGTTTCTGATCGACGCGTATGAGGCGATTCGGGACTTCCTTGAACTCGGCGGCCCGGTGCTCCGGCTCATAGCCGTCGTGATCCTCGCCATGTGGATCCTGATCCTGGAACGCCTGATGTACTTCCGGACCGGTCTCAGGCGTCTGATCAGGAACACATACGAGGCCTGGGAGGCTCGCCCCGAACGCAGGTCCTGGCACGCTCAACAGATCCGCAGTCAGTTGATTTCGCAAGTCAGGATCAACGCCAACCAGGGTGTGCCGATGGTCGAGACGCTGGTTGCCCTGTGCCCCTTGCTCGGCCTTCTCGGTACGGTGACGGGCATGATCGCGGTGTTCGAGGTCATGGCCGTGACCGGCGGCGGCAACGCACGGTCGATGGCGTCCGGCGTGTCGATGGCGACGATCCCGACGATGGCCGGCATGGTCGGAGCGCTGTCAGGCGTGTTCCTCGTGACAGTCCTGGTGCGTACCGTGAAGCGGCGCATCACGTTTCTGGAGGACCGCATGACCATGGACCATTAATGTCGGTCCGCTAAATCACAGGAGCCGCGAAAATGGCGCGCAAGCACATCGCTTCCCTGAAGGTCGAAACCGAAGAGAACGAGATCAACCTGACCCCGATGCTCGACGTCGTGTTCATCATGTTGATCTTCTTCATCGTCACTGCAACGTTCATACGTGAAACCAGCATCGAGGCCAATCGGCCCGATCAGCAGGAATCGGTGCCGGTTGTGCAGGAAGACGGCGCCATCCTGATCATCATCGACAACAACGACGATATCTGGATGAACGGCCTGATCATCGACGACCGTGCGGTGCGGCCCAATATTCAGCGCCTGCATGCCGAAAATCCGGACCGGCCCGTGGTAATCCAGGCCGAACCCAACTCGAGCGCGGAAAAGCTCGTCACGGTCATGGACGCATCGCGGCAGGCCGACGTCTACAACATATCGATCACGGCCGGAATCTGACAGGAAGCTCAAAAAGCGTTACAAGAGCGGTTGACATCATTGGAGTGAACTGGCGATGGAAGAAGAACGCGAAGAAAGTGAAATCAACCTGACCCCGATGCTCGACGTCGTGTTCATCATGTTGATCTTCTTCATCGTGACGGCCGTATTCGTGAGGGAGCCTGGAGTCGATGTCGAGCGGCCAGCGGCGCAAACGGCGGTAGACCCCGGCGGCGGCAGCATATTCATCGCGATCACCGCGAATGACGAGATCTGGATCGACCGGCGCGAGATCGACATTCCCGGTGCGAAGTCGCAAATCGAACGTCTTTCGTCGGAGAATCCCGAGGCCGGCATCATCATCCAGGCCGACAGTCAGTCACGCAACGAGGTGCTGATCGCCGTGATGGATGCCGCCAAGGAAGCCGGCATTGCCGACATCACGATCGCCGCGGGCGATTGAAGCCGCGTACGGGGGTAGTGCCAGTCGTTTGTGGTGTTAGAATCGAAGGGTTGGAGTTTTTGTTGACATACCTTGAGCCTTGAGGTATATAACTGATCGGGACTTTCACGAGGGGGATGCGGATCATGTTTGCCAGATACGGGACTGCGATTGCGATCGGCGCCGGTGTCACATTCGGCCTTCTGTTCGTCATGCAATTGCTTATCGCCACCGGACGCGGCGCCATCGTCGACGGTCCGGGCTTCCGGGTGGTTGACTTCGTTCGCGTGGAACGCGACACGAGCGTCGAGACGAAGCGCGACAAGCCCGACAAGCCGCCCGAGCCCGACCAGCAGCCTGACGTCCCGCAGGCGGACTCTTCAGGCAACTTCGACAGCTCGCTGGCCGTCTCGATGTCCATGCCGACAATGTCCACGAACGTCAACGTCGGCGGCCTCGGTTTTGGCGTGGCCGACGGCGAGTACCTGCCGATCGTCAAGGTGGCTCCGATTTACCCGGCACGTGCCGCATCGCGCGGGCTCGAGGGCTACGTGATCGTCGAATACACCGTGACAAGAACCGGAACCACAAGGGATGCGCGTGTGGTCGAGTCGTCAAGCAGCCTCTTCGAGCGTGCTGCCGTGGAATCGGCGCTCAAGTACAAGTACAAGCCCCGCGTGATCAACGGCGAACCCGTCGAGGTGCCCGGGGTGAGGACCATCATCAGGTTCGAACTCGAAAACTGATCGGCCGATCGGCTGAAGTCGTCTAAAGCAAGGAGAATCGCGTGGTTGCGAAGTACTTTGCGGCGTTTCTCGCCGTTGCTGCAACGGTAACGGTCACGGCCCTGGCACCGGAAGCGCACGCGCAACGGGCGGGGCAGCAGAACGAGGAGAGTCAGGCGAACCAGCCCGCACGCCGGACCCCGGCGATGCGCGAGCGCGTTTACCAGCGTCTGGCCGAAGCGCAGGAATGTTCCGAGGCCGAGGACATGGAATGTGCTCAGGACCTGCTCGACCAGGTCCGCGATATGGACGACCTCAACAGCTACGAGGTCGCTCAGATGTGGAATTTCTACGCGTTCATCTACTTCAGCCAGGACAACTTCGGCGAAGCGATCAGGGCGTACGAAAACGTGCTGCTGCAGGCAGAGCTGCCGATCGGTCTGGAGCAGACCACGATGTACTCGCTGGCCACGCTCTATGTACAGCAGGAAATGTACCAGGACGGCCTCGACATGCTCGATCGCTGGTTCCTGCTGTCCGACACCCCCTCGCCCGATCCCTACATCCTCAAGGCTCAGATCCACTATCAGCTCGAGCAGTTCGCCGAAGGTATCGAGCCGGTACTCACGGCGCTCGAGATCGCCGCGCAGCAGGGCAGGGACCCGCAGGAGGGCTGGTACCAACTCCTCAACGTCTTCTATTTCGAGCAGGAGGACTACCCGAAGGTCATCGAGACCCTGACCATCCTTGCCGAAACCTGGCCCAAGAAGGATTACCTCGTGCAACTGGCCGGCATTTATGGGCAGGAAGGCCAGGACAATGCGCAGCTTGCGCTTTACGAAGCCGCCTACGAAGTCGGCTGGCTCGACCGCAGCACGGAGTTCGTGACGCTCGCGCAGATGCTGTTGCAGGCGGATATCCCCTACAAGGCCGCGATCATCCTCGATGCCGGGCTCAACGATGGCACCATCGAAGCGACAGAGCCGAACTGGCGCTTGCTGGCGCAGTCCTGGCAACTCGCCCAGGAAGACGAGGCCGCGTTGCCGGCGCTGATTGAAGCCTCGAGCCTCGCCGAAGACGGCAATCTCGATCACCGCCTCGCGCAATCCTACGCCAACCTCGCGCGCTGGGACGAGTGCGTCGGAGCGGCTCGCGACGCCCTGCGGCGTGGCGGCCTGAACCGCGAGGACCAGGCCAATCTGCTGCTTGGCAACTGTCTCGTCGAACTCAAGGAATACAGTGAGGCGCGCAACGCATTCCAGGCGGCCTCGCGCGATGAACGCAGCCGGGCGGGCGCGCAGCAGTGGCTCCAGTACGTGCGCAACGAAGAGACTCGCGAAGCCGAAATCGCACGCGCCCTGCGTCGCGGCTGAACCACCGGGAACTGCAATGACGATTCAGGTCGGCGACAGGCTGCCCGCCGGACAGTTCGGCGTCATGGGCACTGATGGCCCCGAGTCCCTGTCCACGGAAGAACTCTTCGGCGGCAGGAAGGTCGTTCTCTTTTGCGTCCCCGGAGCCTTTACGCCGACCTGCTCGGCCCGGCATCTGCCGGGTTTCGTCGACCATGCGGATGCGTTGCGCGAGCGCGGCGCCGATACGATCGCCTGCCTGGCCGTAAACGACGTATTCGTCATGTCGGCCTGGGGCAAGGCGGGCGGCGCCGATGGCAAGGTCGTGATGCTCGCGGACGGCAACGGGGAATATGCGAGGGCGCTGGGTCTTGAACTTGACGCAAGCGGCTTTGGCATGGGAATGCGCGCACAGCGGTTCTCGATGATCGTCAATGACGGCGTCGTGACTCAGCTCAACATCGAACCCGCCGCCGGCGACGTTGGAATCAGTTCTGCCGAAGCCACACTCGATCAGCTCGGCTGACCCTGCAAGGCTCCAGGCCGAAGCTTCAAGCAACGCACCGTCCGGACACGCCGGGCCTGCCCGAAATTCGGCAATAATGCCGTCGTGAACGCGCTAATCGAAGTCGGCGAACTCGCCTCAGCGCTCGCTGATCCGGATTGCGTACCGATCGATTGCCGCTTCAACCTCCTGGATCCCGAAGCAGGCGCCAGGCAGTTCGCCGAAGGGCATATTCCCGGTGCCAGGTACGCCAATCTCGACCTCAACCTCGCTCGCGAACCGGACGCTGACGACGGTCGGCACCCGCTGCCGAACCCCGAGGACTTCGGCGTCTGGCTCGAAGCTCTGGGCGTTTCGAATTCGAGTTTTGTCATTGCCTATGACGAGGGACCCGGCACGATCGCCGCAAGGCTCTGGTGGATGCTGCGCTGGCTCGGGCATTCACGGGTAGCAGTACTCAATGGCGGGCTTGCCCGCTGGCGTGCAAACTCGTTGCCATTGAGCGATGAGATGCCACGGGTCGAGCGCGGCAGTTTCGTCCCTGTACGCATCAACGCTGCCTGGACGGTGTCGACGGCTGAACTGGAAGATCGGCTCAAGACCGGCGATGTGATCCTCGATGCGCGCGCTGCCGCGCGGTATCGGGGTGAGCAGGAGCCGATCGATCCCGTTGCAGGCCACGTCCCGGGCGCGTCGAACCTGCCGTTCACGGAGTGTCTGGGCGACGACGGCCGTTTGCTTCCGCCGTCGGAACTCAAGACAGTGCTGGCGAAGGCGATGTGCGGGCGCGCGGCTGAGAACGTCATAGCCATGTGCGGATCCGGCGTTACCGCCTGCCATCTGCTGTTGGCCATGAATTCGGCCGGACTTGGCGACGGCAGACTCTACGTCGGTTCGTGGAGCGAGTGGATCCGCGATCCCGAGCGGGGTGTTGCAAGCGGCGGCGAAGCCTGAAGATCGGCCACCGAAGCGTACGATCGGTGACGCGCATTCCCGGTTTGTCGGCGAGGCGCGAAGCCGCTCGCTAGAGACACGCCGTGAATACATCCATGTAGGCTCCGCGCGCGCATCCATGCGCGCGAGGGTCTCAAGCGAGCGGCTTCGCGCCTCGCCTTGCGTCGTCGGTATGGCGGAGGCGGCTGGCCTTGTCGGCACGGCGCAGGCATGGATGGAACGGCGTACCGTCAGTCTGTCCCGGCCGGCCGGCGCGTGGCAGAATACGCGCTTTTGACGGGGTAGCCCCGTGTCCGCAGCAATGAACGAACTCCAATCAAGTCAGCGCCTGAAGGATGTCCGCTACGAGATTCGGGGGGCACTCGCGAGGCGAGCCTTGGAACTCGAGCGTCAGGGCTACGAAATCATCTCCCTGAACATCGGCAATCCCGGCATGTTCGGCTTCCGTACGCCGGAAACCATGCGGCTCGCCATGATCGAGAACCTGGGCTCGAGTGAACCCTACTGCAACCAGAAGGGCATTTTTCCGTCACGGGAAGCGGTCGTGATGCAGCAACAGGACCGTGGCGTAATGGATGTCACCGCCGAGCACGTGTTCATGGGCAACGGCGTCAGCGAGCTGATCGACCTGACCCTTCGGGCACTGTTGAACCCTGGCGACGAGGTGTTGATACCGAGTCCGGACTATCCCTTGTGGACTGCAGCAACCGTGCTCAATGGCGGACGGGCCGTCTACTATCCCTGTCCGGAAGAACTTCAGTTCAACCCGGACGTCGACGCGATTGAAGCATCGATCAACGCCAATACCCGCGCCATCGTCGTCATCAATCCCAACAATCCGACCGGTGCGGTCTATACGCGCGAGAACCTGGAACGGATCGCCCGTCTGTGCGCACGGCACGACCTCGTCCTCTTCAGCGACGAGATCTACGACCTGATGGTGTACGACGATGCCGAATTCATACCGATGGCAACGCTTTGCAAGGATACGCTCTGCGCCACGTTCGGCGGACTGTCGAAAGTCTACCGCGCGTGCGGTTATCGCGTCGGCTGGGTGAGCTTCAGCGGTGCGACGGAGCGCTCCGATTCGTACCTCACTGCGCTTGACATGCTGGCAGCCCTGCGTCTTTGCAGCAACGTACCGGGCCAGTGGGCGGTTCAGACCGCGCTCGGCGGATACCAGAGCATCCACAAGCTTTGCGCGCCGGGCGGCCGTCTGTACGAATCAAGGCAGGTCGTCATCGACGCGGTCGAACGGAGCCGCTACATGACATTGGTGCCGCCGCGGGGATCGATGTACGCGTTCGTCGGAGTTGACCGCAGGAAGATCCCGCACTTCGATGACGAGGAATTCGCGCTCGATCTGCTGGAGCAACACCGCGTCCTCGTCGCACCGGGCTCCAGCTTCAATACACCCTATCGGGATCACTTCAGGATCACCACGCTACCTGACGAAGAGCAACTCAGGGATGTCTTCGAGCGCATCGAAAGCGCGTTGACAAGCTTTTCAAGCCAGCCGACAAAACTGGAAGTCATATAAGATAGTACCTATATCATACTGATATTTAATGACATATGGCTTGAATCTTCCACCATCGAACAACACCTCACTCGTCGTTCCTGACGGACTCTCGGCGCAACAGTGGGAAGCTCATCTTCTTGAAGCTTCACTGGCGGAAGACGGCAAGGTCTGGGGGACGCCGCGCCTCAGCACTTACCGCAACTGGGTCGGCGACCTTTGGTCGAACAGCTCCCATACCGATGCGGCGGCAGTACCGATCACTCACTCTCAAAGCGGCGCACTCTGGCGGCGAACGATCGCGGAGTCTCCGGAAGGGCCGGAACTGATCGGTCACGATGGGCCCGCGTCGCTGGCCGCACAAACCTGGCGGTCGCTGCTCGCCTGGGATATCGATCCTGCCGCGTTGCGGGCCGAACCCGGACAGGCCGATTTCGCTACCTTTCTGCGTTGGTGCTCCGCTTACGTGGATCGACTCAGAGACTCGCGTTTTCTCGATGACGCCGAGACCGAACGGGCGCTTCTCGATGCAGAATTCGAGCTGCAGGACCCGATCGTGCTGCTCGACCATCACGATCCGTCGCCCGTCCAGCAGAAGCTCGTCGAACGACTCCGGAAGGGTGGCTGCGACGTTCGCCACGAGCAGGCGCCGCACGAACTCGCCGAGTGTCGGCGTATCGAACTCGGGAACGAGCGCGAAGAGCTCGAGTGCGCGGCGGCCTGGGCACGGCGCTACCTGGAATCGTCGCCGAAGCGCAGGGTGGCGCTCGTCGTTGCAGACGTCGACACAAGACCGGACGGCGTCGAACGCAGCCTGACGCGAGCGTTCGGTTCAGGCGCCGACGACGGTGCGGGATCCGGCATCCCCGTCGCTATTGCTTGCGGCAGGCCTCTGCGGACCGTAGCTGCGATCGACGCGGCATTCTGCGGCATCGAACTCCTGTCGCCGCGCGGCACGTCCGTAACGCTGAGCCGGTGGTTGCGCAGCGGACATTTTCACGCTCGGGACCGGGCATTACGCTGCGAAGGCGCATTGCTCGAAACACGTCTGCGCTCGCTGTTGGTGATGCAGGTGGGTTTTCCGGACGCGTACCGCCATGGAGGACTGGCGCAGACGATGCGTCGTCAGGTCCCGGAGCTGGCTGAGCGTCTTGATGCGGCGCTCGCCGAAGTTGGAGCGGGCACGAGGCTGACCCCCACGGCCTGGATCAACGTATGGCAGCACAGCCTGGCCAGGCTCGGTTGGACCGATGCCGCAAGCGAGGAAGCCGCGCAGGCATGGGATCGGGCACTGGCGGAGTTCGCTCAACTCACACCCGTGCTTGGCGCAATCCCGCTGAGTGCGGCGCTCGATGAACTCGAGCGGATACTCGATCGCCCGCAGCCCGCCGCGCCACTCCCGGTCTGGGGCGTACACGTGTTCGGAAACATCGATGACATCGGTCCGGGCTACGATCGCGCGTGGATCACCGGAGTCAGCGACTCTCGTTGGCCCGAACCTGCCCGGGACAATCCGTTGTTGCCGCGGCGCCTGCAGCTTGAGCATGGCATGCCGGGGTCAGACCCGCTCGCGGCGCTCGCCCGTTCCCGACAGAGTTTCGAGCGGCTGAGGACGCGGGTCGGCGAAGTGGTCTTCAGTTGGCCGCGTCTCGAACAGGATCGGCAGTGCGCGCCGAGCGCACTGATCGAGGACATCGGCAGCGTGACGCTCGACCGGCTCGCGGTCACCCGGAACCGCGAACGCTCCCCTTCGACGAGTCGCACACTCGAGCAGATCGCGGATCCTGCACCGCCTCTCAGCGGGTCGACGATCGTCGGCGGCGCGCAAACGCTGAACCACCAGGCGAAATGTCCCATGCGCGCGTTCTGCACGGGCCGCCTGGGCGCGCGACCCCTCGAGCCATTCGGAAGAGGGCTGTCGGCGGGGATGCAGGGCAAGCTCGCGCATCGCGCGGCGGAACTGCTGTTCGCGCAACCGGGAACTCCGGACGCCCTGCATTCACGACTGGGCGCATGCGTCGAACGCGCACTCGATGAGACGTTCCGCGGGGCACGCGGCAGTCTGCGCGCGCTCCATGAACTGGAGCGCGACCGCCTGACGACGCTGCTCGGCAAGCTTGTCGAAACGGAATCGCGTCGCGATGCATACAGCGTCGAGCATCTCGAGCAACGGCGCAGGATTCGCGTCGATTCATGGCTCGTACGCGCCCGGATCGATCGTGTGGACCGCCTGGCGGACGGGACGCTGGCCGTACTCGACTACAAGACCGGCCGCTACGCGGGCAGGCTGGAATGGTTCGGAGATCGGCTCCGCGATACCCAGTTGCCCTTGTATGCGCTCGAACTCGGCGAACGCGTTTCTGCGGCAGTCATCGTCGGCTTGCGGGAACCGCAAGTGAGCTATCGCGGCATCTGGCGCGATCCCGATGCCTTTCCCGGACGATCGCAGAAACTGCCGGATGAGCGTTCCTGGCACGAACAGATCAGTGTCTGGCGAGATCAGCTTGCGGTGCTTGCGTGCGAATATGCCGGCGGCGATACGCGCGTTTTCGAGTCCGACCTCAAGGCGGTGAAGGGTAGTTACGCGCCGCTCAGCCGAATCTACGAGCTTCTCGCAACGTGGCAGAACCACACATGAGCGTGGCGGCGAACGACGAGTCCGCACGGCGCCGCGCGCTCGACGCCCGGCAGTCGTTCATCGTGCAGGCGCCCGCGGGTTCGGGCAAGACCGAACTCCTCATTCAGCGCTACCTGACTTTGCTCGCCACGGTCGAGCAACCGGAGCAGATCGTCGCGATCACGTTCACGAGAAAGGCGGCCGCGGAAATGCGCGCTCGCATCGTCAAGGCCCTGCACGAGGCCGAGGCCGAAGAAGCCCCGACCGAACCGCATCGCGCGTTGACGCACGAACTTGCCAGCGCCGCACTGGAACGCGACCGCGCGCGTGGCTGGTCGTTGCTTGCGACACCCAGGCGCATGAGGATCCACACGCTCGATGCGCTCAACACCTGGCTCGCGCAGCAACTGCCGATTCTGTCCGGCGGCGCGGCGGGCGCGGGTATCGCCGAGGACGCCGGCGCGCTATACGCCCTGGCGGCGCAACGAACACTCGACGAGCTTGGAGCGGACGCACCGCTCGGCGCGGCGCTTCGATCCCTGTTGCCGGTATTGGACAACTCCCAGGCGCGCTTCGAATCCCTGCTGGTCGGTCTGCTGCCCAGGCGCGACCAGTGGTTGCGCCACCTCGCGGGCGGCGAAGACAGGGACCTGCGAGGCGCTCTGGAGGACGCCCTCGAACAAGCCGTCGTGGAGGTGCTTGCGCACGTCGAACGGTGCTGTCCGTCCGCACTTCAAGCGCGTTTCGAGTCGCTCCTGCAGCACGCGGCGGGCAACTGCGACAACGAGACCATTCAGGCGGCCGCGCGGGCGACTCTTGAAGACACCACACCCGATATCGAGGGCAAGCTCGCCAGGTGGCGCGGCATCGCGCTACTTCTTTTGACACAAAAGGGCGAGTGGCGGCGCAGTGTAAACAGGAACCAGGGTTTCCCGCCGGAGTCTCGCGACCAGAAGCAGGCACTCATGAGCGTGCTGGGTTCGCTGCGCGACGAAGATGCGTTTCGAGATGCTCTGACGACCGTGCCGGCACTGCCTGATCCCGCCTATTCGGCCGTACAGTGGCAGAACCTCGAGGCCCTCGGCCGCGTGCTCGTGCATCTGGTCGCCGAGCTTCGGGTCATCTTTGCCGAGCGCCGGACGATCGATTTCATCGAGCTTGCACTTTCCGCCCAGCGGGCGCTCGGACAGGTCGACGAGCCGTCCGAACTGCTGCTCGCGCTCGACCATCGTATCCGCCACCTGCTCATCGACGAGTTCCAGGACACGTCGCGCACGCAAATGAAGCTCATGGGCCTGCTGACGGGAGGATGGCAGGCCGACGACGGTCGGACGCTCTTTCTCGTCGGCGACCCGATGCAGTCGATCTATCGCTTCCGCGATGCCGAAATGTCGTTGTTCATCGAGACCAGGGAGCACGGCATCGGCAGCGTTCAATGCGAACCGTTGATCCTGGCAAGCAACTTCCGCAGCGCGCCCACGATCGTGGACTGGGTCAATCGGGCATTCGAAGCTGTGTTTCCCGCCGAGGACGACATTGCAAGCGGTGCAGCGAAGTTCCATCCGTCGACGGCCATTCGCGAACCGTCCCGGGAACAGGCGGTAACACTGCATACCTTGCGCAGCGACGACGTTCGTGCAGAACTCGACCGTGTCGTCGAAATCCTCTCGACCGAACGTGCACGCTCGCCGAGCCAGTCGATTGCCTTGCTCGTACGCAGTCGTACACATCTGTTCGGCCTGATGACGCGCCTGGCGGTGCAGGGTTGGCCGGTCCGTGCGATCGAGATCGACGCTGTCGCCGAGGTTCAGATCGGCCAGGACCTGATCGGCCTGACGCGGGCGCTGGCGCACTCCGGGGACCGGATCGCCTGGCTCGGCGTGCTCAGGGCGCCGTGGTGCGGACTGACGTGGCGGGATCTCGAGGCACTTTGCGGCGATGCTCACGACCGCGCCATCTGGGACCTGATGCACGATCCGGAGCAGGTCGAATCGCTGACGCCCGACGGGCAACGGCGACTGCTCGCAGTGCGCTACGTGCTTGAGGAAGCGTTCCGGTCGCGCGGCGACATGCGGTTCTCGCAATGGATCGAAACGACGTGGACGAAACTCGACGGTCCTGCATGCCTGGAACAAGCGGAGGAATTCGATACGGTCGAACAGTTCTTCGGCCTGCTCGACGCGGCCGCAGCCTCCGGAGACATCGAAGATCCAGCCGTGCTCGAAACGGCATTCTCGCGTCCCCTGGCACAAGCGGACCCGCCGGGCGAGGCAGGCATCGAAGTCATGACGATTCATCGCGCCAAGGGTCTGGAATTCGATACCGTTGTCCTCTTCGGGCTGGCGCGGGCGCCGCAGCCGGAGCCGGCGAGGGCGCTCTACTGGATGGAGCGTACCGCCATGGATGGCAGCAATTCGCTGATCATGGCGCCGATGTCGCGTGAGGCCGATCGTTTGACCTCGTTCGTCAAACAGATGGACCAGCGCAAGGAACATGCCGAGCGCGCGCGGCTGCTCTACGTTGCGACAACTCGCGCCCGCGACCGTTTACACCTCGTACATCGGCTGCCTCCCGAAAAGGAAGGCCCGGAGCGTCGGTCGCTGCTCGCCTGCGTTTGGCCGGGGCTCGCCGAAGAGTTCCTCGCGGCGGAAACTGAACCGACGAGGACCGCGGCGGAAGCGTCCTGGGTACAGCCGAAGCTGCGGCGGCTGGCTGACGGTTTCGATCCGATACCGGTTCCGGCTGACCCGGCGGCTTCAGCTGACGGCAACGAAACCGGCGACTACAGGCCCGAATACGAATGGGCCGGACTGACCGCCGTGCAGACGGGAGTCATCGTGCACCGCTATCTGCGACGGATCGCGGAAACGGGTCCCGAAACATGGAATGCGGATGTCATCGACGGTTTCTCGGGACAGTTCCGACTCGAGCTCGCCCAACTCGGCGTCGAATTGTCGGAACTCGATGCGGCGGCAGCGAATGTCGCCGACGCGCTCAAGCGGGTGACCGCGGATCCGACCGGCCGCTGGATCCTGTCGCCGCACGCCGATGCGGCTTCGGAACTGCGCCTGACGCGACGGGGCCCGACGAGGCTCGAACACCTTCAGCTCGATCGAACCTTCGTCGATCGGGAAACCGGAATCCGCTGGATCATCGACTACAAGACGAGCACCCACGAGGGTGGCGACATCGAGTCGTTTCTCGACTCCGAAGTCACGCGTTACAGGAGGCAGCTCGAGATCTACGCATCGGCCATGGCCGAAGTCGATTCGACCGGGATTCGAGTGGGGCTGTATTTTCCCCTGCTTGGCGTGCTGCGCTCCTGGCAACCGGGCGGCAGCACGGGAGAGTCCGCCGCTAGAGAGTAGTGAGCCAGGGATCGAGATCGAGCGTCCGCCAGCCTTCGGTGTCCGTGGCCACCGTGAGCATGTTGAGCGGGACGGCGAGTTCGCCGGGTGCGTCGGGACGCTCGCGTACGCGCGCGGCAACGCTGGGCGCGGCTCCTGCCAGCGAGTAGGGGCGCACGAGTTCCAGCGCGAGTTCCGCTGCGATCTCAAGCGGTCCGCCTGCGTCCTGGACGACCGCCAGCAGGGATCGTCCTGCGACGCCGCTCAGCGTGACCTCGAAGTTGCCGAACGGAATCGGGGCGGCACTGGCGTCGGACGGCGTGAGCGGCGGTACTCGCAGTTGCTCGATGCGAAGCGAGCCCGTCACGGCAGTCGGCCATCCGTCCTCGAGTTCGAGACTCTGCAGGTTCAGGCTCGCAAGCCCCTGGACGCCTCCGAGCTTGAGCGCGCCGTCAAGCAGCGCGAGGTTAGCGCTCGCCTGAAGGTCCGCAACGCTGACCGCTCCGGGAGAGACGGCCATTGCACCGCGCAGGGAACCATCTGCAAGCCGCGCTTCAAACTGCACCGAGATTCGGCCGAGCAGCAGCGGCAGTGCGTCGAGGTTCCAGCGCAGGTCCCGCATCGGCATCCCGGGCAGCGACGCAAGATCGGCGCTGCCGGTCCAGATCGTGCCGTCGACTCCATCGAAGCGGAGCGCTTCCGGCGCGAACCAGCGCTGGGCCGTCCCGGCAGGGAACGACGCGACGAGAAACACGACGTACGCCGCGCCCGCGATCGCAAGCCATGGTCTGGCAGCCCGTGGCGGCAGTCCCGCTGCATTGGCCGAAACGGCTGGCCGAAGACGGCCGATCAACCGACGATGCATCCCGGCTGACGGCGTTGCTCGTCGGTCGAATATTCCCGATATTCTCCCTCCTCGCGCCTTGTCATCGGGGCGCCTCGCCGGTCTCGCTGCGACGCGGGACTTCTGCCACGGGCTGCTGACCGGCACAGTTCAAAACCTCGTCAGGAACAGTTGCCCGCTGACGACGCCGGACTCGCCCGTCCCGTTGAAAGTGGCGGACTCGACGGCGACACCGTAAGTCGAATCGAGCAGGACGAGCCAGCCGACGAGGATATCGAATGGCGCGTCGCGAAAATTCACATTGATGCTGTCGGCGCCATCCGGCCGGGTCTGCGAAAAACTGTCTGACAGGCCTACGGAGTCCGCGGTGTTGGCAACGAGTACCACAAGCGACTCCACAGACTCACGTGCGGGCTCCGTTGCGGGAGCGTTCGCCGAAAGCGCGGCAGCGCGTTGCAAATCGATGAGCAGGAGCCGCTTGTCGGCTACCGTGCCGTCAAGCTCGCTCGCCCGCGTAACGAGCGGAGTCCACAGGTACGCCCAGGCCAGGAGAAGTACCGCGAAAATACCTCCGACACCGACGACGAGTCGCTCGCGGGGATTGAGGTTCTCGAACCAGGCTCTCATGGCGCGTTGACCTCGACGCGGATTCGTCCTTCGATACCGCTGCCGGTATCGGCTGTCGATTCGATGCGAACGTTGAACCGGTCCGTTCGCATGATGTCCTGCGCGAACAGGTCGAGCGCCGGTACGCTGGGGACGACGAGGCGCAGGTCCATCACACGGTTGCGGTAGTTCAGAGCCTCGACGATGCTGTCTTCGCCGCGATGTTCGGCGATTGCGGCGAGCGTCGTCAGAAAGGATTCGCTGTTTGCGACGGACGCCTGGCCCGCGTCGGCGAGCCGGCGGCGCACCTCGGTTGCGCACAGCGAAAGCTGGGATGACGCGAAGATCTCCCCGCAACTTTGCGTCAACTGCGAGGTCAGGGCACGGTCCTCGCGTTCGAGTTTCAGGTACTCGATCCCCTGAGCCGCCACGGACACGAGACCGAGAGCCAGCAGCAAGCCGGCGGCGGCACGCCAGGGACGCAGCAACTCGCCCCAATTCGATTTCGGAGCAAAGCGGCCCTGCAGCAGATTCGCACCGGGCTGAAACAGGATCGTCGCGCCGAGCCGGTGGAGGACGTCATCGGCGAGAACCCTGACGTCCACATTCGGCAGCCGTGTCTCGAGTTCCGCCATGTCGGAACGATGGTCGCGCTCTGCAGCCTCCTCGACATGGAGCAGAACATGACGAAGGTCGGATCGGTCTTCGGACTGCGCTTCGAGCATCGCGTAGACCTCGGCCAGACCGAGACCATCGAGCACGAATGGTGGCTTTCCGGGCCTGCGACCGTAAACCTGGCGGCCCTCGACGATCAGGTTGAGCGTCGACGGCGTGTCGGGCACGCCATCCGTGTCCGCATGGACCGCGTCGGGGACGATACCTGCGGTATCGAGCGCGTCCAGCCAGCCGTCCAACTGGTCTCGTGCGATCGCGGATACGGCCAGTTGACCCGAATCGAGACGCCTGCCCGTAGCGAAGTGCAGTCGCTCGACGTCCTCGGCGACATTCTCCTCCAGCAGGTAAGGCGTCATCTGTCGCGCGCGCGGCGGACTGACCCTGGGTATCGCCGCCTGCAGCGTCAGGACCTGCGAACCGGGTAGCAGGACGATGACCCGTTCCTTGCCAATGGCCTCGGCCGCGTCTGCAAGCGGCCCGCTCGAGACCGGCCGGATCAGGCGACCATCGCCGTCGAGTACCGCCCAGCTGCACTCGGACGAGTCGGAACGCAGACGTACGAAAAAGTGTTCGCGCATCGCTTACTCGCTTCCAAGACTGCGAAACAGAGCGCGTGTCAGGCCGCTCGGTTCGCGTTGCAGCACCGAGCACATCGTCAATTGTGTCCTGCCAAGCGCGACCGTAGCCGTCAGGAGGAAATGCTCGCTGTCCACGCCGATCCGTGCAAGCATTTCCGGCGGCACCCATTCTGCAAACACCGTCTCGATGTCCGTGAACCCCGCGGTACCGCGTTGCTCGACAAGCGATACCGCCGTCGTCAGGTCGAGTTCGTCCGACAGTGAAGCCAGCAGCGGCGCCGAGGCCGTGTTCACGTTCAGCCGCGTCCCGATCGGCAACGCAGTGACGTATGGCGCGATCGATAGATAATTCTCCGGGTCGAATCCGGTCACGGCCATGAGTTCGGACGGTGACGTTACCGAAACGTTCGCTGTGCGGTACTGAGGGTCCGTTGCACCATAGTCGGCGTCTTCGCCGCCGTTCGGGAAACGCGCTTCGGAATCGGGGTCGAGCCAGTCGACGACCGCTCCGCCGAGGGCCGGATCGAGATCGAGCAGGGCGAGCAGCCGTTCGAACTGTTGCAGGGCCAGTTCATCGGCTTCGCCGTTGCCAGTGACGAGGTTGTTCAGATTGAAACGCCCGTGGAGGTCTTCGAGGCGCCCGGCGATGTAACCGCCTTCGACCGGCAGCGGCGGAATCTCGGAGGCCCAGATTTCGCTGAGCGTATCACCCGCGGGCGAGTCCACGAGGTCCTGACGCAGGATGTCGGCGGCCCAGGCTTCGGCTCCCTGCGCATACATCAACCCCTGATCGGCCGCGAGTGCCGCAGCCGTACGGCGCTGGTCGAGCTGGGCCTGCCACATCAGGTTGACCGCAAGGATGGTTCCGACCGTCACGACGAGCATTGCCGTCAGCACGGCCACGCCGCGTTGCCGATCGCGGCGGGCGTTCAATTGCTTGTCTCCACGAGGCGGGACAATCGGCCGAAGTCCTCCACCTCGATGGCAATGTCGATCGCCCTCGGGCGCATGACGAACGCCATGGCAGGATCGGAGGACAACGGCGGCCAGTCGAGGTGCCAGTTACCCGTCGAGTCGAGAAACCGCATCTCGACATCGGTGACGCCGCTCAGCAACTCGGTACGGATCGGCGGCGTCGCGAACGTACGGTCCATGACGGGCCAGTGAAACCGTACCAGGAGGTCATCCGAGTCTTCCCAGTCGTAAGCGACGCGCAGCACGCTGCCGCGCGCGAAACCGGCCGGGTTCGTCCAGCCGCCGCGGCTGATCTCGAGCGCAAACTGCGCGTTCGGGCTTGCCAGCAGGCTCGGCTGATAGCTCTCCCCAAGTTCCGCGCGAGTCGGACGTGGGTGAATCTGGGCGAGATCCTGTACGACGATCCGCATCGCGAGCTGCACTTCGCGCCATCGCTCGGCGCGCTCGCGCGCGGTCGACTGTTGATCGATGACCCGATTGAGGCCATCAAGCGCGATGACCCCGACGATCGCAACGACGGTCATCGCCACGAGCAGCTCGACGAGCGTAAAACCTGCAGCGCGCCGCATCATCCGCTCCCGGCGGGGCCACCGAGCCAGCGGGGCGGCAGGAAACCTGGCGGGGCAGGGGGTTCAATGAATCCGGATACCGTATGGATGACCCGCTCGGGGTCTTCCGCGAGCGCTACGGAGACGTCCGCACGGCGCAGGTTCTCGACCTGGGTTTCGGAGACCTCGACCCGGAAATACCATTGCCGGCCGGCATACTCGATCTCGTCTTCCTCGCTGCCGGGTTCCGGCCATGCACTCCCGACGCTGAGTTCCGTGAGCTTGTTGGTCGCGATCCAGCTCGCCAGCGTCTTGTCCCTGATGTACACGGATGTGACGGCATATTGATTGAGCTGCGTGTGCACGGCCATCATGCCGAGCGCAACGATGATCAACGCGACCAGCGCCTCGATGAGCGTGAAGCCCCCGCAGCGCGACGGTTCATTGCGTCCGGAGGTCATCGTCCAGTATCTCCAGCGTACCGTCGAATCCGGCTCTGACGATTCGGCCCGCGCCATCGACATCGCGGTACAACGTGGCCTCAAACGGCGTCATTTCACCCGTCGACAGGATCAGGATCTGCGGCTGCGGCAGATCGATGCCTTCCGTGTCGATGCTCGTGCCGAGTTCCACCACACGGTCCTCGATGCTGAGCGCGAGACTGAGCTCACCGTCCAGACCGTACGTCGCCAGCATTTCGTCGGCTTCAGACTCGAGCCAGGCGAGTTGCAGGTTGTCGTAGAGATAGAAGCGGTAGCCGGATTCGCTGAACTGCAAGCCGTAGTCCCGATTCTGCATGAGGGCTTCTTCACGTACGAGAGCGAGCAGTGACGTAAGCCGGAACGCTTCGCGCTCGATGGCGCGAGCGTCGCCCGTGATTCCGATCGACAACACCGCCACGCCGACGAAAATGCCAATGATCGTGACCACGACGAGCAGTTCCAGGAGCGTGAACCCGGCGCTCCGCGCGACAGCCGTCGGAAGCTGACGCTCAGTCGAGGGTCCAGTTGCCGATATCGGCATCGACGTCTTCGCCGCCAGGCTGGCCATCGGCGCCAAAGGACCAGACATCGAATTCGCCTCGTTGTCCCGGGTTTCTGTACTGGTAGGGGTTGTTCCAGGGATCGCTCGGTACGCGGTCGAGGTACCCGCCCGCCTTCCAGTTGGGCGCTGCGCTCTGGCCCGGATTGGAAACGAGCGCCTGCAGCCCCTGGTCGGTGCTCGGGTATCTGAAATTGTCGAGGCGATAGAGATTCAGTGCTGTCTCGATGCTTCGGACGTCCTGTCTGGCTCTGGTGACGGCAGCCTGATCGATGTTTCCGATGACGTTGGGCGCCACGATCGCGGCAAGCAGGCCGATGATCACGACCACGACCATGATCTCGATCAGCGTGAATCCTCTTGCCGCCAACGGCTGATTGGAATTCCCAACGGCCATGCCACTACCCTGGTCCGGATGGTTCCACGGACCGAAACGATCAGTCTCTACAGTTCGCCGAAGATAGCACAATCGGCCTGACGCGAATGTGACAACAGCCTGCATGCGACGATCTCGGCGGACTCGCGAGCGTCTGCGCCGACCGCTATAATCGCGCGCCACCAAAGTCATCGAATTCAATGCAATTAGCCGACTTGCAACGCTGGCCCGGTATCGCCGGTCAGGTCGCCCTCGTCACCGGTGCATCGCGCGGCATCGGCAGCGCGGTCGCCGACGCGCTGGCCCTGCAGGGGGCCAGGGTCATCGGCACGGCGACCACCGCGGGCGGCGCTGATGCCATCACCGCAAGGCTCGAAGCATTCGACCCCCCGGGGCAGGGCCTGACTCTCGACGTAGCCGATGCAGCTTCCGTCGAGGCTTGTCTGAAGCGCGTCAACGAACGCGCAGGACCGCCGACGATACTCGTCAACAACGCGGGCGTCACTCGCGACAATCTCCTGGTGCGCATGAAGCCGGACGACTGGGACGACGTGCTGTCGATCAATCTCACGGCCCTGTACCGCTTGAGCAGGGCCGCGCTGCGCGGCATGATGAAGGCGCGTCAGGGCCGTATCATTAACATCAGTTCGGTCGTCGGGCTCACGGGCAATCCGGGGCAGACGAACTACGCCGCGGCGAAGGCCGGGATGGTCGGCTTCGCGAAATCGCTGGCGCGCGAAGTCGCCTCACGCAACATAACCGTAAACACGATAGCGCCCGGCTTCATCGAGTCGGACATGACGCGCGCGCTCGACGCAAAGCAGATCGAGGCGCTGCATGCGCGAATCCCGTCGGCACGACTCGGAAGGCCCGAGGACGTCGCAGCGGCAGTGGTCTTTCTGGCATCCGAGGCGGCCCGATACGTGACTGGGGAGACGCTCAACGTCAACGGCGGCCTGCACATGCAATGAACGCTGTCGAGAATCACAAATATTTGTTTTTTAAATAAAAATTCCAGTGCCTGTCGCGATGTTCCGCAGTTTGTAGAATGACCCGGAGGATTCAAATACAATACGCGCCACACTGGAACAGTCCGGGGCCGGACTGTCTGTAACCGAGGGGTATCACGCCAATGAGTAGTGTCGAAGACCAAATCAAGGGAATCATCGCCGAGCAGCTTGGCGTCAAGGCGGACGAACTGAAAAACGATGCCTCTTTCGTCGATGATCTGGGCGCTGACTCGTTGGATACCGTCGAACTCGTCATGGCTCTGGAAGAGGAATTCGAGACCGAGATTCCGGATGAAGACGCCGAGAGCATCACGACGGTTCAACAAGCCATCGATTACATTCTTGCCAGAAAGGTCGACTGACCGTCCACCCAGGCAGGCACACAGCACCTCTCGACACACTATTCCCGCTCACCGAGTCCGGCCGTGGCCAAACGACGCGTCGTTGTCACCGGTCTGGGACTCATTTCGCCGGTCGGCAACTCCGTTGCCGAAGGCTGGCAGAAGGTTCGCGACGGCGTCAGCGGCATAGGCGCCCTGAACGAATTCGATGTCAGCAACTTCTCAACGCGCATCGCAGGCACCGTCAGGGACTTCGATGTCAGCGACTACCTGTCTGCGAAGGACGCGCGCAAGTGCGACCCGTTCATCCATTACGGCATCGCGGCGACCTGCCAGGCGATCGCCGACAGCGGTGTCGAGGCGACTGAAGCCGATGCCCACAGGATCGGCGTCGCGATGGGGTCGGGTATCGGCGGGATTCACACGATCGAGGTCAACTACGACAGGTATCTGACGAGCGGCCCGCGACGCATTTCGCCGTTCTTCGTGCCGGCCACGATCATCAACATGATTTCCGGACACATCTCGATCATGCACGGCATGACGGGTCCGAACCTGGCGATCGTCACCGCCTGCACGACCTCAACCCACTGTATCGGCATGGCGGCACGGCTCATCCAGACCGGGGACGCCGACGTCATGTTCGCCGGGGGCGCGGAATATGCGACCACGCCGCTTGGCCTCGGCGGTTTCTGCGCGGCCCGGGCGCTGTCGACCCGCAACGACGAACCCGAGCGCGCGAGCCGGCCGTGGGACCGCGGCCGCGACGGTTTCGTGCTCAGCGATGGCGCGGCTTGCGTGGCGCTCGAGGAATACGAACGCGCCAGAGCCCGCGGTGCACGTATCTATGCCGAAGTGGCCGGTTTCGGCATGAGTGCGGACGGCTACCACATCACCGCACCGGAAGAGAGCGGCGCCGGCGCCCATCAGTGCATGTCGAACGCACTGAACGACGCCGGACTCGATGCGACCGACATCGACTACATCAACGCCCACGGCACCTCGACTCCGCTCGGGGATATCGCGGAAACCGTCGCCATCAAGCGCACGTTCGGCGAGCATGCCATGCGGCTCGCTGTCAGCTCCACGAAATCCGTGACCGGACACATGATCGGCGCGGCCGGCGCTGCCGAGGCGATATTCACGATCATGGGGCTCAACGAGGGGATCATCCCGCCGACGATCAATCTCGATGATCAGGACCCTCAGTGCGACCTCGACTACACGCCGAACGCGGCCCGCGAAACGACGCTCGATACCGCCCTGTCGAACTCCTTCGGATTCGGCGGCACCAACGGAACGCTGATCTTCAAGCGCCCGAACTAGCGCACCTGGCGCGCCTTTGCGAAGGGGGCCATGACAGCAGCCCGGAGCACGACAACCGACTGGCTCGTCGACGGAATACCGGGGCGCGTCGACCCGCGTGACCGTGGACTGGCGTACGGAGACGGTCTTTTCGAGACCATGGCCGCCGATCGCGGCCGAATCCGCTGGCTTGACCACCATCTCGAGCGGCTTGCGGACGGTTGCCGCAGGCTCGGGATCCCGCTGCCCGACGTAAGTACGCTCCGCCGCGAGATCGGCGCCGTTTGTCCCGCAACGGCGCGGGCCGTCGTCAAGCTCATCGTCACACGCGGCGTTTCCGCCCGCGGTTATGAGCCGCCGGACGCTCCTCGGGCGACGCGCATGGTCGGTACGGCTCGCTGGCCCAGCCATCCCCCTTCCTACTACACTCACGGGATCGAACTGCGGACCCTGAAGCTTCGGCTTGGCGAGAATCCTGCGCTCGCCGGCATCAAGCATCTGAACCGCCTGGAGCAAGTGCTGGCAAGAATCGAGTTGAACGATCGGAGCGCACAGGAAGGGTTGCTGCTCGACACGAGCGGATTCGTCGTCGGGGGCACGGCCAGCAACGTTTTCGCAGTGTCGGGCGGGAGGCTGCTCACACCCGCCATCAGGCGCTGCGGCGTCAGCGGGGTGATGCGCCGTGTCGTTCTGGAATCATGCGGTCAGCTCGGCCTGGATGCGGAGCAAACCGACCTCGCTCCGGAAGCGCTTGGCGCTGCCGATGAGATCTTCGTAACCAACTCGCTGTTCGGCATCTGGCCGGTACGGGAACTGGACGGGCAATCCCGCGGGGCAGGGGAGGTTGCGTATCGGCTGCAACAGCTACTGGGGTACGAACGCCATGGCTGATCTTTCCAGGCGGCTCACGATCGCGGCCGGAGCGTCGGCTGGGGGGATTGCGCTGCTCGCCGCGGCCGCGACAATCGCGTGGCGCGAACTCAACGCACCTCTGCCGTTGCCCGAACCCCCGGTACTTTTCGAGGTTCAGGGCGGCATGCCCCTGGAAACCGTCACGCGCTCGCTGGCCGACCGCGAGCTGCTGCCGACGCCGCGGCTGCTCGACTGGTATGCGCGGCTGCGCGGCGATGCGACTCGGATCCGTGCCGGCGAATACGAGCTTGAGGCGGGACTCACGCCCGTCGCGCTGCTCGAAATGTTCGTCGAGGGCGACGTCTATCTGCACAGGTTCGCGATCGTCGAGGGGTGGCGCTTCAGCGAGCTTGCGGCCGCACTCGACGCACATCCCGCGATCGAATCGGGAACGCTCGACGAAACGGAGGTCATGGCCGCGCTGGGACAGCCCGGAGTCCATCCCGAAGGCCAGTTCCTGCCGGACACCTACAGCTTCCCGCGAGGCACGGCGGCGATCGAACTGCTCGGCTGGGCCCATGAGGCCCTGCATTCCCGGCTCGATGCCGCCTGGAGCGCGCGTACGGCAGATGTCGGATTCGCCAGCGCCTACGAGGCCTTGATCCTCGCCTCGATCATCGAGAAGGAGACCGCCCTTGAGGCGGAGCGCGCATTGATTTCCGGCGTCTTTCACCGCCGTCTGCGGCGCGGCATGAGGCTGCAGACCGACCCGACCGTGATCTACGGACTCGGTAGCGAGTTTGACGGCAACCTGACCCGGCTCGATCTGAGCCGCGATACTCCGTACAACACCTATACGCGCAACGGCTTGCCGCCAACGCCGATCGCGATGCCCGGCGGACCGGCCATCGACGCGGCGGTTGCCCCGGCTGCCGGCGACTCACTGTACTTCGTGGCTACCGGAGCGCCCGACGGCAGCCATTACTTTTCGGCCACGCTCGAGGAGCACGAGCGAGCCGTCGACCGTTACCTCGAAACCCTGCGCGACCGATGACGCGCGGCGCTTTCATCACCGTGGAAGGCGTGGAAGGCGTCGGCAAGTCGACGTGTCTGGCCGCGATCGAACGAACCTTGCGCGAATCCGGCCACCCGGTGCTCTCGACGCGCGAACCCGGCGGCACCGCGCTTGGAGAGCGCGTGCGGGAACTGATTCTGGACGAGCACGACGGCGGGCTGTCGGGGCAGATCGAGGCCTTGCTGATTTTCGCCGCCAGGGCGCGTCACCTGCAACGTGTCATCGTGCCGGCGCTTGCCGAGGGACGGTGGGTCGTCTGCGATCGTTTCACCGATGCCACCTACGCCTACCAGGGCGGCGGACGTGGAGTGGACCGCAACGCGCTCGATGCCATGGCGCAGATGGTTCAGGAAGGTCTGGAACCGGACCTGACGCTGCTGCTCGATGCACCCGTCGAGGTTGGCCTGCAGCGCATTAGTGAGCGCGAGCACGATCGATTCGAGAAGGAGCACATCAGCTTCTTCAATCGCGTGCGCAGCACCTATCTGGAGATCGCCGAACAGGCACCGGAGCGCGTCAGGACCATCGACGCGAACCGACCCGTCGATGTTGTCGCCAGTGATCTGCTCAGCGTGCTGCGGGAATTCACGGCGCGATTTGTCGGAGCAAGCCGATGACGGACACGACCGCGGGCCTCAGGCAACTGAGCGGCAAGCTCTGCCCATGGCTGCAGCAGGCGCTCGCGACGCTCGAAAGCGTGCACGACGCCGAACGCCTCGGACATGCGTGGCTGCTTGCGGGCCCCGGCGGTATCGGCAAGATCAATCTCGCGCTCGTGTTTGCGGACCGGCTCCTCCGCGGCCGGACCGGCGGGGCGCCGCCGGAAACGCTCGAGCCGGCCATGGCAGGCAGAGCGATGGAGACGCGCCATGCACCGCAGGACAGACATGCCGATCTGCATTGGCTCTTTTGTGAAGGGAGCAGGAAAACGATCGGCATCCAGCAGGTGCGCGACGTGATCGAATCGCTCGAGCGTTCGAGCTACCAGGGGGGTGCGAAGGTCGTCATCATCGAGGTCGCCGAGGCCTTGACGAGTGCCGCATCCAACGCGTTGCTCAAGACCCTGGAGGAGCCGACCCGGGACACGTACCTGTTGCTCGTGAGTCATCAGCCGGGACGCATCGCCGGCACGATCAGAAGCCGCTGCCAGATTCTCCCGCTTGCAGCACCTTCGGTTGACTCCATGCGGCAATGGTTGGCGCCGCTGGAAACGGACCTGGCAGCGCTTGATCTTTCAGATCGTGCGCCGCTTGATATCGTGAAACTGAATAGTGACGAACAAAACCTTTCGATCAATGATATAGAACACAAATTTAAATTGCTTTGTGAAGAAAATGTCGATCCGCTGGGGCTCGCGGACGAGTGGCTCAAACTTGACATTGAAATGGTGCTCGAGTGGCTCGCAATGCGAGTCCGGCGGGCGATACGGTCGCGCGTGGCGACTCAACGTTCCAAATCCGCCGCAAACAACGAAAATGGACGCTTGCAGAACGACCTGCCGACGTTGACACTGCGCAGACTGTTCGCACAGTTCGAGGCCGTCGAAAACCTGCGCGGACAACTCGGTACGGGCATCAACGTGGAACTCGCCACCGCCGTGCTGCTCACGGGATTCCAGGCAGACAGGGAACACCATTGATGGAACCAGGACATCTCACACTGAGTTTCGTCGATACGCATGCCCTGTATCTGGCGTACATGCCGTTCCTGCATAACGGTGGCCTGTTCTCGGCTACCGACGCGGCCTACGAACTCGGAGACGAAGTACGCGTCTCGCTGAGGCTCATGGGCGAGCGCGAACCGGCTGTCCTTGCCGGACAAGTCGTCTGGATTACGCCAGACGGTACGCAAGGACATCGACCCTCCGGTATCGGAATCCAATTCGACGCGCGGGATGGCGGGGAAACGCGCAGGCGCATCGAAGGTCATCTTGCCGGCGTTCTCGGCGGCGACCGCTCTACGCATACCATGTAGGCCTTGCCCGCGAAGCGCCTTGCCTGAACGACCTGCCGCGCACTGTACCGTGTGCGGGCACTACGAACCGGCCGCGATATCCCGCCAGCCCGAGTGGGGCTCGAAATGCGCGCCGAAACGCCCTGAGAGAGCTTCCAGCCGCGCCACGACCTCGTCGATGCCGCGCTCGCGTGCGTAGTTGATCGGTCCGCCCGTAAACGGTGCGAACCCGGTTGCAAACACGACGCCTGCGTCGACGAGATCGGAATCCTCCACAATGCCGTCCGCATGGCACGCCACCGCTTCATTGATCAGGGGCAGCATCAGACGGTCCGTCAGATCGGCGTCGGGGGCGGGGTAGCGGGACTGCCGGCGCGCCCGGCCCTTGTCATACTCGTAGAAACCGTGACCGGTCTTCGCTCCCAGGCGCCCGGCCTCGACCTGCTGCCGGAGCAGGGCAGGCGGCTCGCGGCCCAGTACGCCGCCCAATAGGCCAGCCACGTGGAGTGCGACGTCCAGTCCCACCCGGTCGGCGAGCTCGACGGGGCCCATCGGCATCCCGAAGGCCCTGGCGGCCGCATCGATCGTCTCGAGCATGTGGCCGTCTTCATGCGCATTGAGCGCCTCCAGCATGTACGGTGTCAGAACCCGGTTGACCAGGAAGCCCGGTGCGCTGCGGCAGGGCAGGGGCAATTTTCCGATCCGGATGACGAACGAGATTGTCTTTTCCAGCGTTTCCGCATCCGTCGCCTCGCCCGAGATGACTTCGACGAGTGGCAGCCGCGCTACAGGATTGAAGAAATGAAGTCCCACAAAACGGCCTGGCCGTTTGAGGGCAGGGGCCATGTCCTCAAGACGAATACTCGAGGTATTCGTCGCGATGATCGCGTGTTCGTCAAGTTCGGGCTCGATTGACCTGAGCAGCTCCTGTTTCGCGTCCAGGCGCTCGACGATCGCCTCGATGACCAGATCGGTCGATCCTAGCGCAGCGCCCTCGAGATCGATGCTCATGCGCGCCTCGGCTGCCGCCGCCGCACCGGGCGCGCGCAAGCGCCGCTGAAACAGTTTCCGAGCCCGCTCGAGCGCGGGTTCAACGTACTCCAGGGCCCGGTCCTGCACACTGACGCTGAGATCCTTCAGGGCGCACCAGGCCGCGATGTCGCCGCCCATGACCCCGGCGCCGACGACATGCACATTGCCGATACCCGTCGACTTCGGGGCGAGATTCCTGAGCCGCTCCCTGAGCCCGAACATGCGCACGAGATTCCGAGAAGTCGGGCTGACCAGCAGCTTGCCGATCGATTCCGCTTCAGCAGCGTACGCAGCCGGTCCGCCTGCTCCATGACGTCGCCACAGATCGATGATCGCGTACGGCGCCGGGTAGTGGCTCCTGCGGGCGCGCCGTGCGACACGGCCGCGCATGCTGCGTGCCAGCAGCGATCGAAGGAACGGCAGTCGGAGCAGGCGCAGATACCATGCAGCCCGACTGCGGGGCGGCTTGTGCTCGATGCAATCCAGGGCCGCTTCATGGAGACCGGCCGCCGGAACCGCACGGTCGATGAGTCCCATGTCCTGCGCTTCGATCGGCGTCACCGAACGGCCAGTCAACATGAGATCGAGCGCGCGCAGCGCGCCGACGAGTTCGACGGTCCTGACCGTGCCGCCGAAGCCCGGGTGTATCCCGAGCTGTACCTCCGGCAGCCCGAGCGTTCGTTCGTAGCCTTTGGCAGCAATGCGGTAGTCGCAGGCGAGCGCAAGCTCCAGTCCGCCGCCAAGCGCGTAGCCGTCGATGAGCGCGACGCTCGGACAATCCAGCGCCGCGATTCGGGCCAGAGTCGCCTGGCCCTGGCCGGCCAGTCGAGCGGCCGCGTCCGGATCCTCGACCGTGCCGAATTCAGCGACATCGGCGCCCAGGATGAAGCCATTGTGCTTGGCAGACTCGATCACGAGGCCCGTGAGCCCGGAAACCTCCCCGAGCGCTGTCAACTCCTCATCGAGCTGACTCAGCACCTCGAGCGACAGCGTGTTGCTGCTCGCAGCAAGCTTGTCGAGGATCAGTCGGCAAACGCCGCGGGAATCGGTTTCCCGCCGCCAATGTCGTGCTGCGGATCGGGTCACGGCAGGGCGGGCTCAGGCGGCCTCCAGCGACTCTCGCTCGACGCGGAAATCGCACACGAGCGGCAGATGATCGGAAAAACGCACGCCAGGAATGGAGAACTCGGTGATGCTGATGCCATCGCCGTAGAGCACGAAATCGAGTTCCTTGCGCGGTGAGGAACTCGGATAGGAGGGCAGGCCGTGGACATTGGCATTGCGCAAGCCGGTTGCCTTCATGAACAGATAGATTTCGTCCTTGCCCCAGAAGGTATTGAAGTCGCCGGCAATCAATACGGGCTTGCTGGACGCGGTAACGAAGTCGTGCAGCGCATGAAGCTGGGCTTGCCTGTGCCGATACTTCAGTGACAGGTGCACGAGAAAGATCGCGCAGTCGGCAAGCTCCAGTTCGATGATCAGGCGCTTGATTCCCTTGTCGAAGTAGTGGAAGCGCGCGCCGTGCACGTGCGGTGCGGCCAGAAACGCGTTGCCCTGCTTGCGGACGATCGGCAGGAACTGGTTCAGCGAGCCCTCGCCATACTTGCACTGGTAAACCGAATAGTGCCCCAGCGCGCGGGCGATGGTGTCGGCCTGATTCATGCGACGGCTGCGGATCGAACCGCCATCGACCTCGACGAGCCCGACGATATCCGGATTCTGCGCCTTGATGAAGCGCTGAATCCGCTTCAGATTGGCGCGGCTGTCGGCGACGGAACTCACGCCAGGCAACGGCCAGTGCAGGCCGGGACCGAGCCCCATGCCGTAACGGATGTTGTAGAGCAGCAGGCGCATTGCGGCTAGTTTACCGGAGAAACGCAGCGCCCGGATGACGGCGCGAGCGACAGACCGGCAAGTATCGATCAAGCCGCTGCGGAACGGCCGCTTGCCGCGATGCGCAGCAACTCGCCTGTCGGGCTGTGGTCGTGGACAAGACGTGGAATCTTGCCTACATTGGTTCGCAGCCAACGGAGAATCTCATGAGATACGTGGTCGTCCTATGTCCCCTGTGGCTGGCCGCCTGCAGCACGACCCCAAGCGCTGAACAACTTGCGCTGAACAACGAGCCGGCCGAACGCTGCGAGTCCACGGACTGCTTCAATCAACTGGCAGTGCGCGACTTCGAGGTCGTGGATTCAACGACGCTCGTGCTCTACGTCGGCAGCCAGCGCTGCCCGTTCAGAGTGGAATTCCAGGGCGTTTTCTGCGACCTGACGTTCCTGCCGGGCAACACCATTGAATTCGCCCTCGCTGACCCACAGAACATCCGCAGGGTCACGCAGCCTACCGGCAGGATGACGGATACCAGAATCTGCTCGTTCGATCGCAACGTCGGCATCGCTGACGATCCGTTTTCCCGCGCCGGCGGATTCGAAACCATTCCCGGGCAGTTGCCCTGCGAGATTCAGGAGGTCGAATCGCTGACCGACGACGAGCTCATCGAGCTCTACGTCGAAAACCGCATGGTCGCTCCGCCGCCGCCCTTCGGGAACGGTCAGATCACGGCGCCCGAGGCCGAAGATGCCGAGGAGGAGGGGGCCGAAGGCTCCGTGGAGGAGTCAGTCTTGCCTGACGGCGACGAGGGCGCAGCCGAGCAGCCGACGGCGGCCGTTCAGCCGCTCTAGCACTGGAAGCGAGCGCTGGTCCGGACGACGATACAGCGCTTGCACGGCGGCACGCCCGGGACTCCGGCCACGCGATTGACGACCGGGCTTCAGCCTGACAGTCGGCAGTTCGGTCGGGCGCCGGCTTCGCGTGCTTCGTTGTAGGTAATGAGTGCCGGCGTGATGTTGCGAACGAGGTTGTCGATCCGGGCCTTGTTGGACGGGTGGCTGGACAGCAGTTCGTTGCGTTCGTTGCCCTCATTGGCATCCGTCAGGTTCTTCCACAGGTAAAGGCTCGCACGGGGATCGAAACCGGCGCGCGCCATGTAGTCCAGACCGACGACATCCGCATCGATTTCCTGTTCGCGACCATACGGCAACGTCAGCCAAAGCATGCTCATTTCCCGTGCGGTGTTCGGCATTCCGGTCACGGCCCCTGCACCGATCGCAAGCAAATCGTTCCTGCGCGCGCGCCTCACGCGTTCCATCACGTGATCCTCGGTGACGTGAGCGATTTCGTGCCCGATCACTGCGGCAAGCGCGTCCGGGGAATCGGCAACATCGAGAATCCCCGTGTACACGGAAATCTTGCCGGCAGGGTCGGCCGATGCGTTCTGCGCGGGGGATTCGAAAACGACGACTTCCCAGGCCATGTCATGAAAACGTTCGTCGATCGTAGTGAGGATGTGATAGGCAATGCACTCGACGTAGCGCTGAATTCGTGGATCTTCAGGAACCGGGTAGTTTCGTTTTTGCTGCATCCACTGATAACGGGCCTGGCGCAGGACTTCGCGCTCGCTCACGAAGATCTGCGCGTCCGCGGCGCTGCCGAGGGTCAGCACACCGAGAACGGCCGCGAGAAAAACGTGTACGGGCCTGAACGATGCTGGGTTGCGCATGATCGATTACCTGGTGCTCCTTTTCGGTACGCTTCGGGCAGTTAGACTACTGCGGCGCGCACAGGTTTCCCGCGTTGCGGAAACGATAGCACATATCGTCTCGTGTCACGGTCGGCTCCAGCATCGGGATTTCCTGAGCAAAATGTCGGCAGGGCGCCTGGGGCGGAGTGGCCTCGCTGACCCGGATGGGCCACTGGCCGCAATCTCACGCTAATTGCGCATAATGTATATTATGTTAAATAGGGTTGATGGATTACATCCTGCGCTGTGCCGGGCAGTCCCTTCCGGCTAAACTCCCTCGCCCCGCTCCGCTACGCGACGACACCGGTTCCCGATGATTCCGCTTGTGCGTTTCGACGCCGTATCACTGGCCTACGGCGACCAGAAGATTCTTGTGGACGCCGATCTCGCCATCGAACCCGGCGAGCGTGTCTGCCTGATCGGCCGAAACGGCGCGGGCAAGTCCTCAACCCTCAAACTCATTTCGGGTGCTGTCGATCCGGATGACGGAACCGTGGAACGCCGGTCCCGACTGCGACTGAGCGTCCTCGAACAGACGCTCGCAGACGCTTCCGATCAAAGCGTGCGTGATTTCGTCTCGGCAGGCCTTGCCGATCAACTGGAGCGCATCGCGCGCTATGAAGCTCTGTCGGCAGAACCCGATCCCGGCAAGGCGACGCTTCGCGAACTCGAGACGTTCGAGCGCGAGATCGTCGCCGGCGGCGGCTGGAACATCGACAGCCAGATCGAATCGATCGCAAGCCAGCTCGACCTGCCCTTGTCTCAACGAATGAACGAATTGTCAGGCGGTTGGCGGCGCCGCGTTGCGCTTGGCCGGGCGCTCGTATCGAACCCGGAACTGCTGCTGCTCGACGAACCGACCAATCATCTGGATCTCAGCGCGATCGAGTGGCTCGAGGATCAGATCATCCGCTACCCGGGCGCCGTGGTGTTCGTGACGCACGATCGCAGCCTCGTCGAGCGCGTTGCGACGCGCATCGTCGATATCGACCGCGGTCACATTCGAAGCTGGCCCGGCGGCTACAGGCACTACCTGCGCTACAAGGCCCAGGCGGAAACCGACGAGGATCGCGAGAACCGCGAATTCGACAAGAAGCTCGCCGAAGAGGAAGCGTGGATCAGGCGCGGGATCAAGGCTCGCGAACACCGTAACGAAGGCCGCGTTCGGGCGCTGTACAAGATGCGCGACGAACGCGCCCGGCGCGTCGCCAGGGCGCGCGCTGCGCGCATACACATCAACGAGTCGGCGGAACTGTCCGGACGCAAGGTCATCGAGGTTCACCGGGTCACGCACGGGTTCGGCGGCAAGCCCCTGGTCCGGGATTTCTCGCTGTGCGTGATGCGCGGCGATCGCATCGGCATCATCGGCAACAACGGCATCGGCAAGAGCACGCTCTTGAAGCTCCTGCTCGGCGAACTCGCACCGGATTCCGGCACCGTGAAGCTCGGCACGAACCTCGAGATCGCCTATTTCGACCAGTTGCGCCGCGAGCTCGACACGACGAAAACGGTCGCCGAACTGATCGGTGAGGGACGCGACTACATCTCGATCTACGGCCGCAAGAAACACGTCATCGCTTATCTGACGGACTTCCTCTTCACGGCGAAACGGGCGAGAACGCGCATATCGGCGTTATCCGGCGGCGAGCGCAACCGGGTGATTCTCGCGAAGCTCTTCACGCGCTCGGCGAACCTGCTGGTGCTCGACGAACCGACCAACGACCTCGACGTCGAGACGCTCGAAGCACTCGAGGCGCGGCTCCGCGAATACGGCGCCACGCTCATCGTGGTCAGCCATGACCGCCACTTTCTGGACGCCGTCTGCACAAGCACGCTCGTATTCGAGGCGGACGGCGTCATCAAGAAGTACGCCGGTGGATACAGCGACTGGACACGACAGCGTCGTGAACTCGCCATCGGTGACTCCGAACAGTCGCGATCGTCGAAGCAAACCGGGCAACGGCGCCGACGCAAGGCGGCAGCGGCGCCCGGCAAGCTGACGTACAGGCTGCAACGCGAGCTTGACGAGTTGCCGAAGCGTATCGCGGAACTCGAGCGGCGTGTCGCGGAGCTGCAAACGGCGGTCAACGCGCCGGAGTTCTACCGGCGCGCTCACGATGAGGTCCGGAACGAACTTGCGGAACTCGCAACCGCGGAGCGGGCTCTCGAAGACGCGGTGAACCGCTGGGCCGAACTCGAAGAACAGGTCTGACGGTGGGTATCAGGGACGCAGGCGCGCCCTGCCCCGTCGGCTACAGCAAACTCTCACACCGGCGATTACAAACGGGTCTCGATCACCGGATCGAGTGGCGTGCCGCGGTCGTCGTCCGGATGGTCCATCACGACGACCTGTTTGCGGACGTGACCGACGAATAACGACTCAATCTTCGTCATCGAGCAGGAAGTCGAGGTTCACTTCGGGACCGATCGGCGACTGCCGAATCAGGTCGCCGGCGCGGTGCACGGCGCCCGGACCGAACCGCTTGTCGAGTTCGTCGAGTACGGCATCGAGACGGCGGCTTCGGCTGCCCTCCCCCATTGGCAGGTCAAGTTGCCGCGCAAAGACCTGACGTTCAAGGTCGTAGGCTGCAATGCCGATGAGCCGGAAAGGTCCCGGGTCACCGAATTCCGGCAGCAGCGCGATGGCCGTGGCGTACAGGTCCTCCGTTCGATCGGTCGGTTCGGCCAGCCTGCGCTGGCGTGTCAATAGTCTGAAGTCGCTGCGCTTGAGCTTGACTCTGACGCCCTTCGCGACGTAACCGTGCCTGCGCAGCCGCCGGCCGACCGAATCGGCGGCCCTGCGAAGCTGGAAGGCGATCTCCGTGGGGCTCTTCACGTCCAGGGTGAGCGTGCGCTCGGAACCGATACTCCTGGCCGCCCGCGATGTGGCGACCGGCCGCGGATCCCTGGCGTGCGCGAGCTGATGGAAGTGGCTGCCGGCCTTGCCGAGCCGCGATTCGAGCCAGCGCGGATCGGCAGCCGCGACATCGCCGATGGTGCCGAGACCGAGTTCCGCCAGACGCTGTTGGGTCTTTGGGCCGGCCCCCCAGAGCCTCGCAACGGGCTGCGGTGCGAGCCATTGTCTTGCTTCAGTCGGCGCGACAACTGTCAGGCCGTCGGGCTTGTCGTGGCCGCTCGCCACTTTCGCGACGTACTTTGTGGCCGAGATGCCGACCGATGCCGTCAAGCCGCCGGTCGCCTCGCGGATGGCGTCCTTGAGGCGCGAACCGATGGCCTCGGGATCACCGAAGATGTGCTCGGCGCCGGTCATGTCGAGAAACGCCTCGTCGAGGCTCAGCGCCTCGACGGCCGGCGAGAAGTCCCCGAAGACGCGCATCACGCGTTTGGAGATTGCCTTGTAGCGCTCGAACCGCGGCGCTACGACGACAGCCTGCGGACACAGCTTGCGCGCTCGGGCCATCGGCATCGCACTACCGACACCGAAGGGCCGCGCCTCGTAACTTGCGGTCAAGACGACGCCCCGATCGGAGCGCGGTCCGACGAGCAGCGGCTTGCCCCTGAGCTCCGGATCGTCGAGTTGCTCTATCGACGCATAGAACGCGTCCATGTCCGCGTGCGCGATGACCCGGGGCCAGGATTCCGGCATCGTCTCATGGAACGACTTGATCGATCACGAGCTCGACCGTCGCTTCGGTCCCCGCGCTGTAGCTTGCTTCCGCGTAAAGGTCCCCGGACTGCTCAGTCGGCTGCCCCGAAACCGAAAGGCGGGCGACGAGCGAGAGTTCCGGAAAGTTGGCAAGAGACTGTCCTGGCAGCATCGTGTTGCTGTCGCTCAAGGTGAATTCGCCCGGGACGGCACTGACGGGCTCGCGGATCACGGCAACGGGCGGACCGCCGCCCGGAGCGCGCGCGAAAATGAAAAGCGCCGCCTGCGGTCCGAGCGACTCGATGGACCGGCTTTCGCCGAGCCGGACGCTCAGGGAAATCGTCGGGCCGCCGTCGGTGCCGGCAGGGACCGGGGCGGCGGCCGCAGCCGGCCCGCAGCTCAGCGATGCAAGCGAGGTCCTCAGCACGTCGGCGACTTCGGAGGGCGGGTTTGCGGCCAGCAAGGCGGACCAACGTGTGCACGCCGTGTCCTGGCGCCCGCGTTCGATCGCGACGAGCCCGCCATACCAGAGCGCCCCCTGATTGCCGGGCTCTGCCTCGAGCACTTCCTCGACGAGCATGCCGGCCTCCCCGGCGATGCTCGCCCGGTCAGTCAGGATCGATGCTTCGGCGTACGAGAGCTTCAGCTCGTTGTCGGGCACGGGCGTGCGCGCCCATGCTTCGGAGTAGGCCTGACGCGCGAGCACGTACTGGCCGAGCACCATGTAACTGCGACCGAGCAACAGCCAGCCTTCCACATCGTCAGGATTCTCGGTCATGCGTGCAGCCAGGCGGGCGACCATCTCGATCTGCTCCGGCGGGGCCTGCACGGCCGGTTCCTCGGCACGCCAGGTGCTGACGTTGAGATAGACGGCAAACGCGATGGGAACCGTTGCGAATGCGACGATCAGACCGGCGACAGACCAGCGTCCGCTGCGTTCCCGTTCGCGCCAGAGCGGCAGAATCAGGAATGCCGCCGCCGCCGCTCCGAACGATGCCGCGAGGAGCCAGAATCCCGTGCTCATCAGATCGCGCCCTGGTCCTCGTGGAATTCGTCCTCGTCAAGTGGCTGGCGGGACCGTGTACGCATCACACGCGCGAACACGACAAGGCCGATGATGACCATCGCTGCCGGTCCGCCCCACAATGCCCACGTGTTGGGCTGCATGGGCGGCCGGTAAAGCACGAAGTCGCCGTAGCGCGCGACGAGGAAGTCGGAGATTTCGTTGTCCGTCGCGCCCGACTCGATCATTTCACGGATCTCGCGGCGCAGATCCGAAGCGAGGTCGGCGTTCGAATCGGCGATCGTCTGGTTCTGACAGACGAGACAGCGCACCTCGCGAATCAGGGCCTGGTAACGCGCGTTCAACGCGGGGTCGCTCAGGCCCTCGTCGGTTTGCGCACCGCCGACGGCTGCGAAAAACGTCAAGGCGAGCAGTGCGAGAAGCCGTTGCGTCATTGGATCCCGTCTTGCAGACAGGGGAAGCTGCCGCACTTCTCGGTAACAATCGGCACGAAGCGCTCCTGCCAGATTTCCGCCGTCAGGGGAGCGATGTGCTTGTAGAGGACCGTTCCGTCCCGGTCGATCAGGAAAGTCTCCGGAGCGCCGTAGACGCCCCAGTCGATCGCCACGTCACCGTCCGCGTCGACGGCCGACGCAACGTAGGGATCGCCAAGCCGCTCAAGCCACTGCAGCGCCGTGCCGCGGTCATCCTTCCAGTTGAGGCCGTAGATCGGGATTCCGCTGCTGCCCGCAAGTTCCACGAGGAACCCGTGTTCCTGGCGGCAACCGACGCACCAGGTCGCCCAGACGTTGAGCAGGGAAAGTTGCCCTTCGAATACCTCGGAGCCGACACGCGCATCCGGATCCTTGAGCGCCGGCAGATTGAACTCGGGCGCGGGCTTGCCGATGAGCGGCGACGGCACATAACCGGGATTGAGCGTGAGGCCGCGGGCCAGAAACACGCCGAGAACCGCCAGGAGCCCCACGGGAATCGCATATCGCCACATGGTCAGGCCTCCCCTGCCGCGCGGTGCCCGACAGCCGGACTGGATGCTGCACGCTCAGGCACATGCCTGTAGCGGCGATCGGTCGCGGCCAGCAGTCCGCCGAACGCCATGATCGCGCAGCCGTACCAGATGAATCGTATCAGCGGTTTGACCTGGATTCGCAGACTCCAGGCGCCGCCGCCCAGCGAATCGCCGAGCGCGACAAACACGTCACGGTGAATCCTGCCGTCGATCGCCGCTTCGGTCATCGGGCTCTGCTGGACGCGGTAGACGCGCTTCTGCGGCGTCAGCAGCGCGATCAGCTCCCCGCCTCGCCTGAGTTCGACCTCACCTTCCACTGCATCGAAGTTCGGTCCCGGCACATCGCGAACACCGCGAAACACGAATTCGTAGCCACCGGTCTCCCAGCGGTCGCCCGGCGAGACGCCGCGGTCGGTCTCGACGTTGTATGCCGATGTGACCGTCGCGCCGAGAATGAAGATACCGACGCCCAGGTGCGCAAGGCACATGCCCCAGTGGGCACGGGTGAGCCGCATGCCCTGCTGCGGACGCAACAGCCGGCGCAGGGGATCGAGCAGCGCGGCGCCGCAGACCCACAGGCCCGCAATGACGCCGATCGCCGTCATGAACGACGACTGTCCGAAAACCACGAGCGGCAACGCGATGCCGAGCGCGATGGCGATCCCCGCAGGCCAGGCGAGCTTCCTGACGAGTGCGCTCACGTTCATCTTCATCCACCAGGCATGCATGCCGGCTCCGAGCAGCAGCACGAGCGGCAGCATCGGCAGCAGAAACACGAGGTTGAAGTACGGCGGCCCGACGGAGATCTTGCCGAGTCCGAGCGCATCGAGAAACAGCGGATACAGCGTTCCGAAGAGCACGGCTCCGGTGGCGGCGACGAGCAGGATGTTGTTCGCCATCAGGAACGATTCGCGCGACAGCAGGCGGAATCCGCCTTCGGCAACCATGAGCTTCGCACGTGCGGCATAGAGCAGCAGGGCTCCGCCGGAGATCAGCCCAAGCAGCATGAGTATGAAGAGCCCGCGCGTCGGGTCCGAGGCGAAGGCGTGCACCGAGATCAGCACGCCCGACCGCACGAGGAAGGTGCCGAGCAGGCTCAGTGAAAACGCCGCGATCGCAAGCAGCACCGTCCAGCTCTTGAAGATGCCGCGCCGCTCGGTCACGGCCAGCGAATGCAGCAGCGCCGTCGCCATGAGCCACGGCATGAACGACGCGTTCTCGACCGGGTCCCAGAACCACCAGCCGCCCCAGCCGAGTTCGTAGTAGGCCCACCAGCTCCCGAGCGCGATTCCGAGCGTCAGGAAGAGCCAGGCGATCACCGTCCACGGCCGCGTCCAGCGCGCCCAGTTCTTGTCGAGGCGCCCGGTCAGGAGCGCAGCGACGGCGAATGCGAAAGGTACCGCCAACCCCACGTAGCCGACGTAGAGCATCGGCGGGTGCGCGACCATGGCCGGATCCTGCAGCAGCGGGTTGAGATCGTTGCCCTCGAACGCTGCGGGAATCAGACGGTCGAACGGATTCGATGTGAAAATCATGAACGCCAGGACCCCGGTACTCACGACACCGAGTACCCCGATGACCCGGCTCGTGAACTCGGCCGGCTGGCCGCGGCTCGCGGCGGCGACCGCAAGCGTCCAGACCGCGAGGATCATGATCCAGAGCAGCAGGGATCCTTCGTGCCCGCCCCATACCGCCGCGACCTTGTACGCGACAGGCAGTTCCGTGTTCGAATTCTGGGCGACATAGCGGACGCTGAAATCGTCGGCGAGAAACGCCTGGGTGAGCACCACGTAGGCCAGCGCGACAAAAACGAACTGCCCGGCCGCCACGGGTCTCGCAAGCGCCATGAAATCGCGCCGTCCCGTATGGGCGCCGACCAACGGCAGCACGGCCTGCGATACGCACAGGCAAAGTGCAAGCACGAGTGCAAACTGGCCGAGTTCCGGAATCACAGCTGTTCGCGCTCCCGCGCCTGCTCGAGCGCTTCGGCGACTTCCGGCGGCATGTAGTTCTCGTCGTGCTTGGCCAGTACCTCTTCGGCCACAAAGTGACCGGACGGGTCCATGCGGCCGAGCGTGACGACGCCCTTGCCTTCCTGGAAGAGATCCGGCAGCACTCCCGTGTAGCTGACGGGCACCGAATGCAGGTAGTCCGTGACGATAAAGTTCACGGTCAGGCTCCCTTCGGCCCGCTCGACGCTGTCCTCGAGCACCATGCCGCCGAGCCGAAACGCGCGCGCGTCGCCAACCTCGCCTTCGGCAACCTGTGTCGGACTGAAAAAGTACTGCAGGTTCAACTGGAAGGCGCGCAATGCGAGTACCGCAGAAACCACGACACCGGCGAGCACCACGCCGATCAGCAGCAACCTTCGCCGTCGTGTGGGAGTCATCAGAGCCTCCTTACCGTTGGCTGTTTCGATGCGTCCTCGCGGCCGTCCGAGAGCCGCGCGCGGTCAAGCTTGCGCCGGTGGCTGCGCCGGGCCGACCAGACATTGAGCACCAGAACGAGAAGTGTAATACCGTACGCCGGCCAAACGTAAGCAGCATAGCCCCCCATCTGGAGGAAGCTCATCATCCGGGGGACTCCTCAACCAGCTCCCTGAGCCAGCGCGTCGCCTGTTCGCGCTCGACGATCTCTCCCTGCAGGCGGCTCAACAGGAGCCAGAAAAAGAAGAACGTGAACCCCAGGATCATGACGAGCAAGGGCACGAGCATGTCCGTGGTGATGGTTGGCCCGTCGAGCCGCGAAATCGTCGGCCCCTGGTGCAGGCTGTTCCACCAGATCACCGAATAATGAATGATCGGTACGTTGACGACGCCGACAACTCCGAGAATCGCGCTGACCCGGTCCGCCTTGTCCCTGTCTTCGAACGCGGCGCGCAAGGCCATGTAGCCGAGATAAAGGAACAGCAGCAGAAGCTCGAACATGATGCGCGGATCCGTCCACTGCCAGAACGTGCCCCAGGTCGGCTTGCCCCAGATCGCGCCGGTCGCGAGCGCCAGAAACGTGAACGACGCGCCGATCGGCGCGATGCTGACCGCGGCGGCGTGGGCGAGTTTCAGGCGCCAGATGAAGCCGATGGCCGCGGCGACCGCCAGGATCACGTACGCCATCATGCTGACATAGGCGCTCGGCACGTGGATATAGATGATGCGGAAACTGTCGCCCTGCAGGTAGTCCGGCGGCGCGAGCACCAGCCCGCCGAAGGTGCCGGCGGCGATCAGCACGATGGCGATGCCGCCGATCCACGGCCCGAGCGCTCCCGCCAGACCATAGACCCAGGGCGGGGAACCGAAGCGGTGAAACCAACGGGGCAACTTCATCTGTGGCTATCCTCATTCCGGACCGCCCCGTTGCTCAGGGCGCTCTGCGGGCTGCGCAGCGTGACTTTATCTTTCGCGAATCTCATTCCAGGCCTACCCGGAGAGCCGCAGCGACGGCCAGCGGCCCCAGCGACACGGCAAACACTGCCAGTGCCGCCAGCAGATACAGCGGCGCCGCAACCGGCTCGCCGTTGGCGGCGAGGTCCGTGGCGCGCGTGCCGAAAATCAGCATCGGGCTGCACAGCGGCAGCACGAGCAAGCCGATGATCGATCCACCGCTCTTCAGGCTCACCGTCAGCGCCGCCCCGATCGCCGACAGCACGCTGAGCGTCGGCGTTGCGAGCAGCAGCGCAGCCGCCAGCGTTGCGAGTGCCTCGGTCGGCAGTTGAAACGACAGCGCGACCACCGGCACGAGCACAATCAATGGTATACCGCTTACGACCCAATGTGCCGCGATCTTGGCGATGACGACGATCCCGAACGGCGCCGGACTCAGCAGGATCTGCTCCATGCTGCCGTCGTCAAAGTCGCCGCGGAACAGCCCTTCGAGCGCGAGCAGGGAGGATAGCAATGCGCCCACCCACAGGACACCCGTGCCGATGGTCTGCAGGAGCGCCTGCCCGGGCGACAGTGCAAGCGGGAACAGTGACGTGACGATCACGAAGAAGAGCAACGGATTCGCGAACTCGCTCCAGCGCCGGTAAGCGAGCTTGAGGTCGCGGTTCAGTATCGTGAGGAATACGTCGAGCATCAGAGCGATTCGGTTCCGAACAACGCCTAAAGTTCAATGGACAACGAGCCGCCGCCGGCCAGTTGATCCGGTTGATGGCTTGCGATGGCCGCCATCCCGCCGGTGTCGAGATGTTCGTCGATCCATTGGGCCACGAGCCTGCGGCCGGCAATGTCGAGGTTGGTCAACGGCTCGTCGAGCAGCCACAGCCGCGCGGCGCCGAGCTTGAGTGTCGCGAGTCCGGCGCGCCGGCGCTGTCCCGCCGACAGGTAACGCAGGCGCTGCCCGGCAACCGCCGCAAGACCCAGCGTTCCCGCAAGTTCTTCAATCGGCGCTTCGCTGCAGTTCAGGGACCGATGGAATTCGAGATTTTCGCGTACGGTCAGATCCTTCTTGAGCCCATTGAGATGGCCGCGATAGGCGATCTCGGCACGCGATTCCGGCGCAAGCCGCCGAACTTCAGTAGCCGCCCAAGTGACCGAACCTGCCGCCGGCGGTGCGAGGCCCGCAAGGACCCGCAGCAGGCTCGTCTTGCCACTGCCGTTCGGTCCCGTGATCAGCGCCGCCTGGCCGGCCTCCAATTCAAAGCTCAGGCCATCGATGAGCAGCCGACCGCCGCGTGAGACGCCCAGGCGATCGGCGACCAATCCTGCGTGTTCGTCACTCAACGCTCGGCTCCCGCGATTGCGCCGTTCGCCATGTTATTTCGGGGTGTGGGTACGACATGGGGATCGTGGTGCCCAGGGCCGGACTCGAACCGGCACGGCCATGCGGCCAGCGGATTTTAAGTCCGCTGCGTCTACCAATTCCGCCACCCGGGCTACGAAGGCCTAGAACGCGCATCGGCGCGGACCGGCGCAGTTTAACAGTCCGTCAAGTCGCTCGCCCACGTGCCGCGATGCGCCCTGGCGCGAACCTCATGACACGATTGCCGGCGCACTGACACTGACGGCGCTCGTCATTCGTTGCGAATTCGGTCGATCTCCCGTCCGGCCCGGCGCCTCACTGCACGCGAGATTCCGTCCATCGCAACGACTGTTTCGAGTTCCGCGAGGGCTTCCTCGGGCTGTCCGGCAGCGAGCGCGACCTGGCCCTTGAGCAGTCGCGCCCAGCCCCGGCCCCACAGCGGCAGGGTCTCGTCATCCGGATCGATCCGGTCAAGAACTTCGGCAGCCGCGTCGATGTCGCCTGCCGCCCTGAATGCCCGGGTCTGCCAGACCCGCGCCATGCCCACGCGGCCGCGTTGGAGCCGGTGTTGAGCGGGAAGGGACTCCAGACGTTGCGCTTCCACGATCGTGGCATCGTATTGCCGCTGACTCAACAGCAGCCTGATCAGTTCGAAGTGCACGAAACTGTTGTTCGGAAACCTGTCATGCAGCGATCGTGCAAGCCTCGTCGCCTCGCCGCGGTCGCGCTCAAAGTAGGTGAAAATGTTCATGAGCAGCAGACGTGCGGAATATCGTTCGATGTCGCCCGCTGTAGCAGCTTCATGCAGTGCTTCCAGACCGCGGCTTGCGTCACCTTCGGGGATGAACCACAGCCAGTCCAGCCAGTGGAGCAGGTTCGGAAGTTCCGAGGCCGCGTAGAGGTACATCCCGTACCAGTACCGGGCATCGACGAGTTCCGGATCCAGTTCGAGTGCGCGCTCCAGATGATCGCCCGCGCGCTCCGCATGCCGGCCCGCCGCGTAGAACTTCCTTGAGCCGGCGCGGAACCGGCCGAGCTGCATCTCGGCCTGACCCACGAACAGGTGGGCTCGCACGTTGTCAGGGTTGGACGCCTGCCACGCCCGGGCAAGCCGCAACGCTTCGCGCCCCGTGGACTCGATCGCCGCATCGAAACGGGAGTCAAAGAGATCGTAGACCTGGCGCGAATACAGCGTTTCCATCGCGTAGATCGCGCCCGCAGGATGATCGGGAAAGTCCTGCCTCAGTTTCGTCCAGACTTCGTCGGCAGCATCGTAGCGGCCCGAGTGGTTGAGCAGCATGCCATCCCGCACGCGTTCGGCGATGGTATCGCTCCAGGGATCCGAATCGTCCGCCTGTGCAAGCGGCAAACCGCATACCGAGACGATGAGCAGTGCCAAACCGAAGGGTCGCAGAACATTGCCATGTGACGGGCGGTCGCCGCGTACCTGGCCCTCGTTCGGGTGGAGGCCGGCGCGGGCCGGTGAGATCCGGTCCTGGAGAGTCTTGACGAGGCCACCAGGTATCACGTGGGCTTGCTCCCGACCGCAACCGATATCGAGGATAGCAGGGACAATGGAGGCTAGGACCGGAATCGAACCGGTGTACACGGCTTTGCAGGCCGCTGCATCACCACTCTGCCACCTAGCCGGATGCGCCACGTTGCGGGTGTCGGCAACCGGGCGCAATTTAGCACAGCCGGATCGGCCGGCACACGGGATCGAATCGTTCAGTACGCCGCGTGGCCGGTCAGCGCTCGACCGACGATCAGGTCGTGGATCGATTCCGTACCTTCGTAGGTATTGACGGTCTCGAGGTTCAGCATGTGGCGGATCGCGTGATGATCGAGCGTGATGCCCGCCGCGCCCAGCATGTCGCGGCAATCGCGCGCGATATCGAGCGCCGTACGAACGTTGTTCCGTTTCGCGAGCGAGACCCGCTCCGGGGTGGCCCTGCCCTGCTCCTTGAGTTCGGCGATACGCCATGCCATGAGCTGTGCCGCGGTCAGTCGCCGCGTCGCGTCAGCGAGCCGCGACTGGATGAGCTGTGTGTGGGACAACGGCCGCCCGAAGAGCTCGCGCGACGAAGCGTAGGCCAACGCTTCGTCCAGGCAGGCGCGTGCGGCGCCGACCGCGCCCCAGACGATGCCGAAGCGCGCCTGGTTCAGGCAACTGAGGGCGGCCTTTAGATTCGTGGCTCCAGGCAGCCTCGCCTCGTCGCTCACGCGCACGTCGTCAAACGACAGCTCCGCCGTGTCCGAGGCGCGCAGCGAGAACTTGTTGCGTATCTCGCGGGACGCGAACCCGCGCATCCCTCGCTCGACGAGGAACCCGCGGACACCCTCGTCGGTCGAGGCCCACACCACAGCGACATCGGCCAGCGTGCCGTTGGTGATCCAGAACTTGCCGCCGCTGATGCGCCAGTCGCCGCCGGCGCGGCGGGCCCGCGTCTTCATGTTGCCGGGATCGGAACCGCCGTGAGCCTCGGTCAGCCCGAAGCAGCCGATCGCCTCGCCCTTGTTCATCGCCGGCAGCCAGCGGGCCTTTTGCTCGTCGGAACCGAACGCATCGATTGAGCCCATGACGAGACTGCTCTGCACCGAGACGAAACTGCGCACGCTGCTGTCGCCGCGCTCGAGTTCCTCGCAGATCAGTCCATAGCTCGTGCTGTTCAGTCCGGCGCAGCCGTAATCCGCCAGCGATGCGCCGAGCAGACCGAGTTCCGCCATGCGCGGCACGAGCTCGACCGGAAATCTGTGTTCGGCGAAGCAGTCCGCGATGACCGGCAGGACTTCCCTGTCGACGAAACCCCCAACGCTGTCCCTGACGAGCAGTTCTTCCTCGCTCAGCAGTGAACGGACGTCATAGAAGTCGAGGGGATCTGTTTCGGGAATCGCCGGCACGGACTCGTGAACGAGGCGCCCCTGTCGGTCAGGCGACCGCGTACCCCGTAAGCTGGTAGCCCATCAGCATGAAACCCGCGCACATGATCGCGACGTTGGTCGCGAAGGCGTAATGCATGAACCGTCCCGTGGCGCGCCAGGCGTTGAATGCGATCAGTATCACCGCCAGCGCGAGAAACTGGCCGATCTCGACGCCGACGTTGAACGAGATCATGTTCGCGATGAGGCCGTCGTCCGAAATCGCGATGTCCTGAAGTTTCGTGGCCAGGCCGAAACCGTGGAAGAAACCGAAGAAAAGAACCGCGGCCTTCATGTTCGGCTGAAAGCCAAGCCGTCTGAACCCGCCGAGATTCTCGAAGGCCTTGTAGACCACCGAGAGCCCGATGACCGCGTCGACGAGATAGGCGTTGACGTGCAGGCCGCCGAGCACGCCAAGCAACAGCGTCACGCTATGGCCGACCGCGAACAGCGTGACGTAGAGTGCGACGTCCCTGAGGCGGTACAGAAAGAAGATGACGCCGGCCAGAAACAGCAGGTGATCGTAGCCCGTGACCATGTGCTTGGCGCCGAGATAGATGTAAGGACCGATGTTCGCCCCGGCGTTGCGAAGCAGGAAGGCCTGATCGTCGCCGCTGATGCCGTGGGCGAATGCGACTCCACCGAGCAGCAGGCAGCCGGCAGCGGCGACCAGACACGTCAGGGAGATTCTGAATCGCGGCACGAAAGACCCCGCAGTCAGGGGAAAAACCGAAGTGGGCGTCGATTGTAACGCACGTACACGCCATCGTCGCCGCACGTCGCTGCAGACGCCGCGATAACTGGCTTGCACCACGGGAATTTCTGTGAAAAATGGCTTGACCTTGCCGCCGTAGCACGCTAGCGTGAGCGGCCCACGGGAGGGAAGAAATGCGACAACTGACTCAGGGCTTCCTCGGAGCCTTTTTGTTTTTTGGTGCCAGCCTCGTATACGCACAGGCGGATCAGGGCGTGGACGTTGACGCCGACGACGGCATCGAGCTCGCCCAGGCGTCCGAAGAAGGCTCGATGGCGGCCTACGACGCGGTCCTCAGACAACTTTCCGGCCTCGTGATCTACAACGAACTCAGGCAGCGGCAGATCGACAACCAGCTCCAGGAAGTCGAGGATATTCGGGTGAGCCTCGAGCAGGTGCCGGATATCGAACAGCAGATTCCCCCGTTGCTCGTTCGCATGGTGGAGGGGCTCGAAGATTTCATCGCACTCGATCTGCCCTTTCTGCCCGTCGAACGCGCCAACGGTCTTGCGGAACTGCAGTTGATCATGGAGAGCCCGGACGTAAGCGACGCGGACAAGATGCGCCGGGTGCTCGACGCCTGGTCGATAGAAAACGAGTACGGGCGCAGCGTCGCCGCATACCAGACCCAGCTCGATGTCGACGGCAACGGTAATCTGCGCGCGGTGGATCTGTTGCGCATCGGCCGTATCGCGCTGATCTACCAGACGACGGACGAAGCGGCCGATACCGGCGCCTGGGATCCCGCTCGCAATGCCTGGATCGCGCTCGGCAATGAACACCGCAATTCCGTAAGGCAGGCGGTACGCATGGCGCGCAGCCAGATTGCCCCGGAAATCGTCCTGGTCCCGATCCCTCCTTCCGACCAGTAAGTTCCCGGCCTCTGGACACGGCCACGCCGATCACCGGAGGCGAAGCGATCGCACGGGCGTGCGCCGCGAACGGCGTCGCCATGCTGTTCGGATTGCCCGGCGCCCAGACCTATCCCCTCTTCGACGCCCTTCACGGTTCCGACATTGAACTCGTCGTGCCCCGGCACGAACAGACCGCCGCTTACATGGCGATGGGCTATGCGAAGTCGACCGGGCGCACGGGAGTATTCAGCGTCGTGCCGGGTCCCGGTGTACTGAACGCCGCGACGGCGCTTTGCACGGCGATGGGCAACTGCTCGGCCGTCGTATGTCTGACCGGACAGGTCCCGTCGGAGTATCTCGGCAAGGGCCGCGGCCATCTGCACGAGTTGCCCGACCAGCGCGCGACCCTCGTATCCATCATCAAGGACGCCGCCCGTATCGACAGGCTGGCCGACACGTCCGGGATCATCAACGAAGCCTTCCGGACGGCGCGAAGCGGCCGGCCCGGACCGGTCGCTGTCGAGGTCTGCTGGGACACGATGGCCGAGACCGTCACGGCAGACATCGACCCTGCCCTGCCGCGAATTCCGGAACCCGAGCCCGATCCCGACGCGATCGCCGCGGCGGCAAAGGCCCTTGCCGCTGCGAAGCGGCCCATGATCATGTGCGGCGCCGGCGCGCAGGATTCAGCCGACGCCGTGCTCGCACTGGCGCAAACCATGAACGCTCCCGTCACGGCATTCCGCAGCGGTCGAGGCGTCGTCGCGGAGGATCATGCCCTCGCCGCGCCAGCGGTCGCGGCGCGTGAACTCTGGGACGATGTCGATGTGCTGATCGGCATCGGCAGCCGGCTTGAAATGCCCTATATGCGCTGGCGCGACATGATGCGCTACGAGTCGAAACCGAGCGGCGGACCGAAGCTGATCCGCATCGATATCGATCCGTTGGAAATGATCCGGCTCGTGCCCGATATCGGCATCGTTGCCGACGCAGGCACGGCATGCGGGCTCTTGACGGACCGCCTCGCCGCCGCGATTCGCCCGAATGCCGGCAGGCTCGAGGAAATCGCCCGTGCCCGCGGCACCGCCGCTCGCCTGATCGACGGCATTCAACCGCAGGCGGCCTATCTCAAGGTCCTGCGCGAAGTCCTGCCGCGCGACGCCTTCTTCGTGCCCGAACTCTCCCAGGTCGGCTTTGCGACGTATACGGGCGCCTGGCCCGTACTGGAACCTCGTACCTACGTGACGGAGGGCTTCCAGGGAGCGCTGGGGTTCGGGTTTCCGACGGCCCTGGGAGTCAAGGCAGCGCATCCTGATCGGGCGGTCGTCTCGGTCACCGGTGACGGCGGGTTCATGTTCGCGGCGCAGGAGCTTGCGACGGCCGCGCAATACGGCATCGCGCTCGTCACGCTGGTGTTCAACAACGGCGGTTACGCCAACGTGCTTCGGGATCAGCAGGAACGCTTCGGCGGCCGCGTGATCGGTGCGAGGTTCCGCAATCCCGATTTCGCCGCCTTCGCCGAATCGTGCGGTGTCGGGGCCCTGCGCGCGTCGACGCCGGAGACGTTGCGCCCGGCACTGGAGACGGCCCTCGCTTCGGGGGAGCCTGCCCTGATCGAGGTGGAGGTCGCGCCGGGGGCGGAGGTATCCCCCTGGCCGCTCATTCATATGGCACGCCGTCCGTCACTCGTTCAGGCAGGCTGACTCTCAAGACCCAGGATTTCGCGCGCTTCGGCCGGCGACGCGACGCTCCGACCGTATTCGCCGCACAGGTCCGCAACGCGCCCGACCAGTTCCGCATTGGAGGCGGCAAGGCGGCTCTTGTCCCAACGCACGTTGTCCTCCAGACCGGTGCGGCAATGACCACCCATTTCGAGGCTCCAGCGATTGACTTCGATCTGGTGACGGCCGACGCCCGCAGCAACCCACGTCGCTTCGGGCATGAGTTCGGCAAGTTTGGCGACTTCGAACTCGAGAATGTCCCGCCGCGCCGGCAACGCGTGCCTGATACCGAGCACGAACTGCACGTGCAGCGGGCCGCTCAACAGGCCTTCGTCGAGGTACGCGGCGGCGTTATAGAGCATCGCCAGGTCGAACACTTCGATTTCGGGCTTGACGCCGAACTCGGCCATTGTCTCGGCAAGTTCGCGAATGAGGGCTGGCGGGTTCTCGTAGATGCTGGTCGGAAAATTGCAGGATCCGGTCGTCAATGAAGCCATGTCGGGGCGGTGTTTGAGCATGCCGCCCCGCTCGGAACCGGCGCCCGAGCGCCCGCCCGTCGAGAACTGAACGATGATGTCCGCACAGTGTCTGCGGATACCCTCGAGGAACGCGGCAAACCTGTCCGGATCGGAGGTCGTCGACTGGTCGTCGTTGCGCACGTGAACGTGAACGAGCGCGGCGCCGGCCTCGTAGGCCTCGTGCGTCGACTCGATCTGTTCGCTTACCGTAATCGGTACCGCAGGGTTGTTTTCCTTGCGCGGCAATGAACCTGTAATCGCTACGGTGATGATGCACGGCTGCACGGTCTTACCTCCTGTCCGCGACTCTCCAGCACCGGCAAACCCTATGAGTATCGGACCCATGGGTCAACAAATCCGACAACTTGCGCCGCTTCCGGCCTTGGCCCAGAATTGCCCTTGAATCGAATTGCCCGAACGTCGGCAACACCTGCGTCTGCGGTTCATGGGGAGATGAATTGAGCCTGTCCAGAATGCTGTTGGGATGCGTCGGCTGCCTGCTGCTCGCGCCGGTATCCGGCCAACTGCCTGCCGGAGCAATCGACTTCTCCGGCGTTTATCGTCCTGCCGGTCTCGCCGTCCAACCCTGCGGCTACAACGAATGGCTCCGACGTTCGTTCGAAACCGACAGGTTCTGTCTCGGCTCCGACGAGGGATTTCCGTTCACCGAGGCCGGGCTTGCCGCCTGGCGCGGGTATTCACCGATCGAAGACCCCGTGCTCCGGTGCATCGAATCGTTCCCGCGCTCGGCCATGCGCGGGCGTCCATTGCGTATCGTTCTCGGCGAAGATGTCACGGAGATCGCTTACTGGTTCAACCAGCAGTGGCACACTCGCGAAGTGCACATGAACGGCTCGCCGGCGCCCAACGATGCCGAGCATACCGACTTCGGTCACTCGACGGGCCGCTGGTCGGGCGACGCGTTGATCGTTGAGACGACGCACACGAAGGGCGGCCCGATGTTCAACGATCACAAGCAAAGCAGCCCGGAAGCCCGGTATACGGAGCGGTTCTGGATCGCTCCCGACGGGCGAAACCTCCTCATGGACATCGCGATCGACGATCCGCTCTACTTTTCGAGACCGTTCCTCGTGAACCGTCAGGAGTGGATCGCTGCGACCGACAGTCCCCTGAGCCAGACCGGGTGCACGCCGAGTTCGATCTGGGTGGAACTCGAAGACGAGGATGACGGATGAACTGCTCAGCCGGAAACGCGCCATGAAGGCGCCGTTGCTGCCGACTTTCGTGGTTGGCGCCTTGCTGCTGTCCGCTGCCGGCAAGCTTGCCGCGCATCACTCCGATTCCATCTATTTCGTCGACGACCGCGGCGACCCTCGCGGCGCCGTAAAGATCGAAGGCACGGTGTCGAGGGTCCGGCTGATCAATCCCCACGCCGAGTTCTTCATCGAGGTCGTCAACGAGGCCGGGGACACGGACCGTTGGGCGATTGAATCGGATTCATGGAACGAGCTTCAAAGCTATGGCTGGACCGATTCGACGATCGAGGTCGGCGACCGCGTCGAAGTCATCGTTTCGATGTCCAGATTCCACGACACGGCGGGCCGCCTGCGCGACATCCTCGTCTACGGCTCGGCGTCCAACGAAACGTCACAGATCTTTCTCGAATTCATTCCGAACTCGGAATCGGGGCAATGGGAAAGCGTGCTGGAACTGGTTCAACAGGCGCCGCAGTGCGACGGCACGGTGCCGTACGATTTTCTCGGCGAACGGGGCGAGGAAATCCTCGTCTGCCTTGAACTCGACGAGCCGGCGCTCGATGCCTTGCGCGTAGAATACGCGGACCGAATCCGCATCTTCGACTGACGCAAATCTCGATGCAAAAAACGAACAGCCTGCCCGGGCGGGCCAAACAGATTGCGGCCGTCGCCGATGAGTACTTCGGCAGGGAACGCACGACGCGGCCACGAGGGACGAAATGAATCAGACCATGCAGAATGACGGGGCCGGCCCGAAGGGCAGCGTCAGGAATCGAGTGATCGGGATCGCTGCCGCCGTGATCGCGACCACGATCGTACTGCTGCTGCCGACGCCCGAAGGGCTGAGCCCCGCGGGCCAGCGCACGGCAGCACTCTTCGTTGGCGCCCTGATCCTGTGGGCCTCCGAGGCCTTGCCGATCGCGGTCACTTCGCTGCTGACACTCGCGTTTCAGCCGCTGTTCGGACTCGTGGGTCTCGGTCCCGCGCTCAGCAACTTCATGAGCCCGGTATTTTTCTTCGTGCTCACGATGTTCATCATCGCGCTCGCCTGGACCAGGACGGGGCTCGCGCGGCGATTCGCCTGGTGGATGCTGTCCAGGGCCGGAACCGACGCCAGGCGCGTCATCTACGTGTTCGTGCTTGGCGCCGGCACCTTGTCGATGATCGTCTCCGACGTTCCTGCGGCCGCCATTTTCATGGCGATCGCGCTTGGCATATTCGCCAAGCTCGGCATCGAGCCGGGTTCCCGCTTCGGCAAGGCGATCATGATCGGCATACCGATCGGTGCGCTCGTCGGCGGCGTCGGAACGCCGGCCGGCAGTTCGATCAACCTGCTGGGGCTCGAGATCATCGTCCAGCAAGGCGGCGAACGCATTCCGTTCGTGAACTGGATGGCGATCGGCATCCCCATGGTCGCCATCCTGCTTCCGCTCACGGCCTTCGTCATGGCAAGGCTCTTCCCGCCCGAGATCAAGACGATCGGCGTCATGGACGACATCAACGCCGAACGCGAACGCATGGGCCGGCTCAGTGCCCCGGAACGCAAGCTCATCGTCATCATGAGCACGATGGTCGTGCTCTGGATCCTGAGCAGTTGGCCGACGCTGTTTCCGGAGGTCCTCAGACCGCTTTCCAATGTATTCCTGGTCGCCATCCTCGGTTCGGTAGCGATGTTCCTGCCCGGGATCGGGCTCTTCTCCTGGAAGGAAGCACAGGAAGCGACCGGCTGGGAGGTGCTCATGCTCATCGGCGCCGTGACGGCGCTCGGCGTCGTATCGCGGGACAGCGGCCTGGCTCAATGGCTCGTCGATACCCTGCTGAGCGGGCTCGCCGATTGGAACACGGTGGTGATCCTGCTCGTGATCAGCGCCTTCACCGTCGTCGTGCACCTCATGCTGCCGATCAACCCCGTGATCCCGGTGGTCATGATTCCGCCGCTCATGCTGCTCGCCGAGGCGGCCGGCATCAATCCGGCGCTGTTCGCCCTTCCCGTGATATTCACCGCCTCGTGCGCCTTCCTGCTGCCACTCGACGCCGTACCGCTCGTCACCTTCGGCAAGGGCTACTACAAGATGTTCGACATGCTGCCGGCCGGCACGCTGATCAGCATCGCCTGGGTCATCGTGATGACGGTCATGCTGCTCGTGATCGGGCCGTTCATCGGCTTGCTCTGAGACGGGATTGCCACGGCAGCCATCGTTCGAACGCACCAACACCTCGGGACGTTGCAGCACTACGCTCCGGGCGGGCCTGACATGAGCATCAGCGCCGCGCACCGAGAAGTATGCCGGCAAATACGAGCCCGGCGCCGAGCAGGTGGTAGGCAAACAGGCGTTCTCCGAGGAAGATGAACGCGAACGCGACGCCGAAGACGGGAATCAGGTTGATGAAGATCGCCGTGCGATTCGCTCCCAGGGCGCGAATGGCGATCGTCCAGCAATAGATCGCGAGGACCGTCGGAAACACGGCCAGGTAGACGACGGCAAGCCCTACTTCGCCTGTCGCTTCCCACGATGGACCGACGACAGCCTCGATCAGGAACAGCGGAAGCAGCGTGATCGTGGCTGTAGCGGCAATCATGAACAGCAGCACGTCGCTGCCGGGCAATTGCCTGTTCCGGTGAAGGTGCACGGCGTACAAGGCCCATGCAACGACCGCGAGCAACATGATGAGATCGCCGACGTTGATGTCGAGCGCCAACAGCGCCGCGAGGTCGGCACGGGAGACCATCGCAACAATCCCTGCGAACGCCAGGGCTATGCCGGCAGCCTGGCGTGCATTGAGGCGTTCGGCCGCGATCGCCCATGCGACCGCCGCGGTAAGCGCAGGCTGGCTCGCGTTGACGAGCACGGCGTTCGTTGCTGTCGTGAAATAAACCGAAGACACCGACAGCGTACTGCCCGCGGTCATGAATACCCCGAGCGTTGCCAATGGGCGCCAGTTGCGGCGGAGGCTCTCCGCCTCCTGAGGAAGACGCCGCCACACGAAGGGCAACAGCACGATGAGCGCGACGAGCCACCGGGCGAACGACAGGGCGAGTGGCGGCACATCGGCGCTGACCGCACGCGCAACCACGGGCGGAGTGCCCCACATCGCAGGGGCAAGCATCGCAAATATGCAGGCCGTCCTATGGCCGATCGTCGGCAACATCAACTCCCCTGTCGTTCCGGTTCCGGTACGCCCGCCATTGCAAGCCAGGCTGTTTTCTGGCGGAGACGACCGGGGCGCAGATTAGCATGGGCCGGCATGCCGTCACCGCCGGGGTTTCATCGTGGCTCGACGGCTGCAGCGTACTTTCTATTGTAAAGTACTTGACATCATCAAATTATTCGCTAGAGTCCGACTGACATGCCGACTCAACCGAGCTCCAGGCCGCACTCCGACGACGCTCCGACCCCGATCGGATCCGGGGCTGCAAAGAACCTGCGCTACATTCGCGATACGATCGATGCCACGCGCACGTTCACGACCGTGCCGGGCAAGGGCTGCATGGTCATGGGCCTTGCCGGACTGACTGCCGCGGGCCTCGAGTCGGTCCCTGCCTTGTCCGACCTCTGGTTGCCGATCTGGCTCACCGCGGCCGTGGTCTCGTGCACGGCAGCATTGTTTTTCATGGAGCGCAAGGCGCGTACCCAGGGGCTGAGTCTGCGCCGGTCGGTGGCCTGGCGTTTCTTCCTGACGCTGATTCCGGCCTTCGTCGTGGGAGCCATCCTGACGGCCGCACTCCTTCAGATCGTCGGCCGCGAAGTGATCGCCGCCATCTGGTTGCTCATGTACGGTGTCGGGCTCGCGGCCTGCGGCACGTTTTCCATTCCGATTGTGCTGATCGCGGGCCTCGCGTTTATCGGGCTCGGTACGGTCACGCTCGCGGCCCCTGTGGCCTGGGCTCCCCCCCTGCTGGCGCTCGGTTTCGGGGGAATTCACCTGATCCTCGGCGCGATCATCGCGAGAGATCACGGTGGCTGAGTCCACCAGCCGGCCTCGACAGGCGGCGCGTGAGGCGGCAGCGCCCAGGAAGCGTTTGCGTGCCGTAGCCGGTTACTTCGCCGACCCCGATTCGAGCGACACCGGCAGATTGCTCAATGAACGCGTTCGGCTCGGGATCATGAGTGCACTGAGCGTCAGTCGCAGCATGAGCTTCCGCGAACTCAGGGATCTGCTCATGACGACCGACGGGAATCTGAGCAGGCATGCCCGAACACTCGAGGACGCAGGCTACGTGAACTGCAGGAAAAAATTTTCCGGGCGCGTACCGCGCACCGAATACAGCCTCTCGGCGAAGGGCAAACGCGCGTTCGCGAGGCACCTGGATCACATGGAAGCGCTGATACAGGCGACGCGGGGCGAATAGTTCGCCGCACGCAGGCATGTACGCGGCAGCGACTCGACAGGAGACGGAAGAATGCATGTGGCGATCATCATGGACGGCAACGGCCGCTGGGCCGAACAGCGCGGCCTGAAACGAACGGCGGGACACGAAGCCGGCGCTCGTGCCGTCAGAAGGATCGTCGAGGCAGCAGTTCGAGCCGAAATCGACGTACTGACGCTATACGCCTTCTCGTCGGACAACTGGTCGAGGCCTGCCGATGAAGTCGACCGTGTCATGCGGCTGTTCCAGCGGTATCTGCAAAGCGAAGCCGCACGCTGTGTCGAGAATGGCGTACGTCTCAGCGTCATCGGCCGGCGCGACCGACTGTCCTCACGCCTGCTGCGCATCATGGAGCGGACCGAGCAGCTCACCTCCGGTGGCCGACGGCTCATGTTGCAACTCGCCGTGGACTATTCGGCACGCGATGCGATCCTGCGGGCAGCCCAGTCCCTGAGTCTGGACTTCAGCGAGACCGCCAACGGCGCGGACATGCAGCACGCAAGCTCAGGCCACTTTGCCGGCCGGATAGCCGCCGCGATTCATTCGCACGTTCATGAGTCGAGCGTCGACCTGTTGATCCGCACGGGTGGAGAGCGGCGACTCAGCGACTTTCTGCTATGGGAATGCGCCTACGCGGAACTGGTCTTCGTCGAGCAGTATTGGCCGGACTTCGATGAGCCGGCGTTTCACGCGGCCCTGGCCGAGTTCGAACGCCGCGACCGCCGTTTCGGCGGGCTCGCGGACAACCGGCCGGCGCGACTTGCCGGCGACGCGATCTGAAGTTCGCCGAACGCGCGTTCAAGCCCCGCCCCCGCTTGCGCGGAAGTTCCCCTGCGACGCCGCCAGGCGCCATGAAGTGCAACGCCTTCGCTCAGCGCGTGCTGGCGCCGAATGTCACCTGCCGCTCCAGCCGCTCATCGCCGCGTTCGAAGACGACCGTCCCCTGCTCTCCCGGCCTGACATCCTGGAGCACGTACATGAAGTCGTAGATGTCGCGCACTTCGCGGCCGGCAAGTTCGACGATGCGGTCGCCACGCTGCAACCCGGCCTGGTCGGCCGGGCCGCCGCCACGGACGCCGGCAATCAGCATCCCGGGGCGATCGTCGGGCGCGCCGACATAGTCGGGTATCGTGCCGAGCGACGCGCCGTAGCCGCGGACGTCCCCCTGGGGCGCCGGCGCCTCTGATGCCTTGTACGTGAGCCCGTCGGTGAGCGTCAGATCGAACGCAAGCCGAGCGACGACACTGGCGATGCGAACCCCGCCACCCGCATTGATGGATTCGACGTCGTCGGCAGGCCTGTGGTAGTCCTCGTGGGCTCCGGTGAAGAAGTGCAGCACGGGGACCCCGGCCGCGTAGAAAGGTGTCTGGTCGGACGGCCCGTAACCATCTCCGCCGAGCTGGCAGCCGATCGCAAGCGTATCGCAGATGGGCTCGACCAACGATTCCCACTCCTCGGCTGAATCGCTGCCCAGAACCGCTACGCGGTTATTCCTGAGTCGGCCGACCATGTCCATGTTGAGCATTGCCACGAGCCCGGCGGGCGCCGTGCCCGGTGGCGGCTCGCGCACGAATTCCGTGGCACCGAGCAGCCCCACCTCCTCCGCCGCGAACGCCGCGAACACGACATCGCGGCCAAGCTCGTCGCGCCGCGCGGCCAGCACTCGCGCGGCTTCGAGCAAGGCGGCCGTTCCCGAAGCGTTGTCGTCGGCGCCGTTGTGCGGCTCTCGGGAATCCGGCGCCAGCGAACCCTGACCGCCGTAGCCGAGATGATCGTAGTGCGCGCCGATGAGTACCGCTCCCGGAAGCCTGCGCGTGGCAGTGACTCGGCCGACGATGTTGTCGACCGCCTCGGTCCGCTCGACGAGCTCGGTTGACAGCCGTCCCTCAAGTTCTGCTGCGAGCGCCTGTTCCGCCCAGCGGCGACCGATCACGGCAACGGGAATGCCGGCGTCCCCGCTCGTGTCGACGCGCAGTCGCGGGAACGGCGTTTCGGCGTCTTCTTCCCCGGAGACGGGCAGATCGGCCACGAGAAGCCCGACCGCACCGTGCTCTCGAGCCGTAAACGCCTTGTAACGCAGGTCGCCGAACCGGCGTTGCAGGACTTCATCCGCAAAAATCCCGTCTTCCGGCGTGTAGCGGCGCACGAGCACGATGCGCCCTTCGGCATCGATCTCCGCATAGTCGTCGATCCCGTGTTCTTCGGAATCGATGCCCCAGCCGGCAAACACGATCGGTGCGGAAACGTCAGCATTCGCCGAGAAGCCCGGCACCATGAAGTCGCTGCCGCCGAGTTCCTCTCCCTCAATCGCCACGGTCGTTGCCGCGCCCTGCTCGACATCCACAACCACATCGAAACGTTGGCGATAGCCGCCATCGTCGCCGGCCGGTTCGAGTCCGATCGCCTCGAACTGCGCCTCGAGCCAGTCCGCCGCTTCGCCGAGTCCCGCGGTGCCTAGCCCGCGGCCTTCGCGCGCGTCATCGGCGAGCCACGCGATGTCGGTCAGGTAGCGGTCGGCCGGCGTCTGCGTGGTCGCCGCCGGCGCATCGAGCCAGCGAGCGATATACACGTCAGTTTCGCCGGGCGCCGACTGGTTCCGGTTCGAGCCGAAGGCAAGCCACTGTCCGTCGGGAGAGAACATCGGGAAACCGTCGAAGCCTTCAGTGTAGGTAATGCGTTCCAGTTCCGTACCGTCAACATTGATTGCCCAAAGATCGAACTCCCTGCCGCTCGGATCCACATGGTTCGAAGAGAAAATGATGCGATCGCCGCTCGGGAAGAAGAAAGGCGCAAAATTGGCGCCGCCAAGATAGGTGACCTGGCGCTGCTCCGTGCCGTCAGCATTGGCGACCCAGAGTTCAAGTTCACCGGGCCGAACCAGTCCGTCCTCGAGCAGCGCCTGGTAGTCGGCGAGCGCTTCGCCGGTCGGACGCGAGGCCCGCCAGACGATCATCGAGCAGTCAGGCGAAAAGAACGCACCGCCGTCGTAGCCCGGCGCATCGGTGAGCCTCCTGACGTTGCTGCCGTCGGCATCCATGCGGTAGAGCTCGAGGTCGCCGTCGCGGGTCGATGTGAACACGATCGAGCCGTCCCCGGAGCACACCGTCGCTTCGGCGTCGTAGCTTTCGGTGTCGGTCAGCGGCCTGAGATCGGAGCCGTCAGGCTCGGCGCTGTAGATCTGGTAGCTGTCGTAGATCGGCCAGACGTAACCGCGCGAACGATCGGGCGGCACCGGGCACTGCGCCGACGCGGCGTGAGTGGACGAAAACACCACGCGCTCACCGTCGGCCGTGTAGTAACCGCAGGTCGTCCGACCGGTACCGGTCGAGAGAAGCGTGAGTGCCGACGGGTCGCTGATCGGCATGCTGAAGATCTGATCGCAGCCGTAGGGATCGCGTGTCGACTGAAAGATCAGCGAGGAACCGTCGGGAGACCAGTAGGCCTCGGCATTCTCCCCGCTGCCCGAGGTGAGCTGACGAACCTCGGCAAAATGGATTTCACGCTCGTCGTGCAGCGTGCCTTGAGCGTGCACCGTCGCGCCGCTCGCGAGAGTGAAAACTGCTGCGATTGGCAGAATGACTGAAAGACGCATTTGATCGCTCCCCCGTCCGGTTGGCATCTGCGGCGCGTTGACCCTTCACCGAGCGCCGCCGAGCGCTGCGTAAACCCGCGGCAACGCCTGTACGCCCGTTCCTGCCTTCCGTACTTTCAGTTCGGTCGGTTAACGACCCGGTTGGGTCGACGCTGGCACCGGCAGCCCCTGCTCGCGCATCAGTTCGCGAAGCACCGCCGCCGCGTCGGGATAACGCTTGAGCACGGCTGGCGTGTATTCGACGCCGTCAGCAGCCGTCACCGGCATCCAGCCCTTGCTGTTGACCGCATCGAGCTTCGCGCCGCGTTCGGCCAGAAACTCGATGACGGGAATCGCGCCGCCGCGGTAGACGGCGCCGTGCAGTGCCGTTTCGCCATCGTCGTCGACGTGGTTGACGGCGCCGCCGCCCACCTCGTAGGCGAGTTTCACGGCGGCCAGAGCTTCCTCGTGCGTGCCGGGGTTCTCTCCCGGCGCCCAGATTCCCACACCGGCGGCCGCCATCAACGCGGTGACGCCGCGCTCGGTCGTGATCGCGGGATCGGCGCCCTGCTCCAGCAGGACGCGCATGAGCGGAACGTCGGCGGCCTTCGCGGCCAGCAGGAAGGGCGTCGCGCCGATCCGATCGAGCTTGTTGCGGTTGCCGTCGATCGGCTCCTTCGTCTGCCTTGCGTTGACATCGGCGTCATTTGAGACCAGCCGCCTGACAAGTTCCAGAGAGTCGAGATCGCCGGTTTCCGCAGGTCCGGGCAGATTGAATCCGCGGTTCCAGCGGCGCGACCAGGCGATCTGGTGCAGTGCGGTCCAGCCCTGCTCCGCGGCATTGGGATCGGCGCCGTATTCGAGCAGCACGCCCGCGAGTTCCCAGTGGGCGTTGATCGTTGCGAGCAGGAGCATGCTCGTGCCGTCGCGCATCGTCGCGTTCGCATCGGCGCCCGCATCGAGCAGCGCACGCAGCGAATCGATGGCCCCGCCTCGCACGGCAAACACGAGCGGCGTGTACTCGCCGCCTGCCGAGCGCGCATTGATGTCCGCACCGCCTTCGAGCAGCGCCTTGACTGCGCCGGCGTTGTTCTCCGCAGCGGCCCACATGAGCGCGGTCTGCCCTTTCCAGCCTTCGGTCGCGTCAGCCTCCGCGCCGTGAGCCAGCAACAGTTCGATGGTGGCGACGTTGCCCGCGCGAGCGGCGGTCATGAGCGCAGTCTCGCCCGCGGGCAATGCCGTATTGGGATCCGCGCCGCCGTCAAGCAGCGCTTCGACGATTGCGGCGCTACCGTTTTCGCTCGCCAGATAAAGCGGCGTCACCCCATAGCGGTTGGCTGCGTCGACGCGAGCGTCCGCAGCTATGAGCGCGCGCGTGAGTTCCCGGTCGTTGCGGTGCACCGCCCAGTGCAATGCGCTCGTACCGTCGGGATCGGCCGCATTGGCGTTGGCCGTGCCGGCCAGAAGCCCCTGTACTTCGACCGTGTCACCGCGCTCGACGGCGGCAAGCAACGCGGCGTCGTCAGCCTCGGCAGATGCCGCGGCAGCGAGCGCCACGCAAAGCTGCAGCGCAAGGACGGGCGTGCAAGTCACGAACGAACGGCGCCCGGGCCTGCGGCGAAGCCAGGCCCGGCGCAGCCCTGGGAACGGCCGGGGGAAAGGGATGGCGATCTCCGGCCTCATGCGAAGCCAAGCTTGCCGGTGCTGTCGCCGAGCTTGTCGGCCTCGACCCCGACATGGTCGAGCAGCCCGAGCAGCAGGTTGGTCATCGGCGTTTCCGGCGGAAAGACCGTATGCCGCCCGCTGCCCGGCCGACCCGGCCGGCCGCCGGCGAGCAGCAAGGGCAGATCGTAGTGCGCGTGGAGGTTGGGATTGCTCAACGACGCCCCGTACAGGATCATCGAATGATCGAGCAGCGTGCCGTCGCCTTCCGGAGTCGTTGCGAGCTTGTCCAGGAACCAGGCGAAAAGCTCGGTCTGATAGGTATTGAGCCTCGCATACTTCTCGAGCTGCTCGGGCCGGTCCTGGTGGTGCGACAGGCCGTGATGGCCCTCGGTAATGCCGATCTCGGGATACGTTCTGAAATTGAGTTCGCGGCCGAGCATGAACGTCGTGACACGCGTCATGTCGGCCTGAAACGCGAGCCACTGGAGCTCGTACATGAGCTTGACGTGCTCGTCGAAACGCTCGGGAACTCCTCGCGGCCGTTCGAGGGTCGGCATGCCCGTGTCGACACCGAGAGTTTCCACGCTTTGTATACGGCGCTCCACCTCGCGAATGGCATCGAGGTACTCGGCCAGTTGCGTGCTGTCGGCGGCGCCGACCACCCTGTTCAGCCGCGCGATATCCTCCGCGACGGAATCGAGAATGCTACCGTTCTCGCGTGCCTGGGCGAGCCGCTGGTCAGCCGTGCCGCCGTCTCCAAACAGGCGCTCGAAAACGATGCGCGGGTTGTTTTCGGTCGGCAACGGCGTCGTCGCCGATGCCCATGACAGCGTGTTCATGTAGATGCAGCTATAGCTGTTCTCGCATTGGCCGGCGAGAAAGTTCAGATCGATGCACAGTTCCAGTGACGGCAGCACGGTATCCTGGCCAAGCACCTGAGCCGCGATCTGGTCGGCCGAAATGCCGTTCTCGACATCGGCGCCTTCGGTGCGTTTGCAGTGCACGCCCGTGAGCCAGGAACTCGTCGCGCGAGTGTGATCGCCGTTCGCTCCATCGTCGAGCGCGTCGGCCTGGCGTTGCGCCAGCCCGCTCGTGATCGTGATCCTGTCCCGATACGCGGCGAGCGGCTCGAGAATCGGAGAAAACTCGAAGTTCTCGCCCTCGCCTGCGGGCGTCCAGTAATTGACGCCCGAGAAGTTCATCGCGACGCCGTTCGGCAGATACACGAAGCCGAGCCGCCTGGCCGTCGGCGCCTGGCTCTGGGCAAGAGCCGGCACCATGGCGTCGAGCAGGGGCAGGCCCACGGTCGCACCGATCCCGCGCAGGAACGTACGCCTGGGCAATGCGCGTTTGGTGACGATCATGGCAACGACCTCCTCATCCGGAACGGCACACTTTGCACGATGCCGTTGACGTATGCGGAAAAGCGGTGATCTTCCGCTGCGGCATCGCGGACTATAGCCCGTACCGCAGGCATATCGTAGTACTCCAGCCCCCGGCCGAGCCCGTAGGTCAGCATTTTCTCCGTCATCGTCATGACGAACTGATCGGAGGACTGCAGCGCCTCTCGCAGTCCCTCGAGACCGTCGAACGCGGTACCGTCGGGCAACGTGCCTGTCGCATCGACGCGTTCGCCGGACTCGCCGATGGTGCGCCAGCGCCCGATCGCATCGAAGTTCTCGAGCGAGAAGCCGAGCGGGTCCATGAGTTGGTGGCAGCTTGCGCACTCGGGATCGGCGCGATGCAGGGCAAGGCGTTCGCGCATCGAGATGACCGAGCCCGCACCGTCCGTGGATGCAAGCTCGGGAACGTTCGGCAACGGCGGCGGCGCCGGCGTGCCGAGCAGGTTCTCGAGAATCCACTTGCCGCGCACGACCGGCGAGGTGCGGTCCGGGTAGGAGGTCACGGCCAGGATGCTGCCGTGGCCGAGCAGGCCCCGCCGCGGGTTGCCTTCCGGCAGCGTGACGCGCCGGAAGTGGCTCCCCTTGACTTCGGAAATGCCGTAGTGGCGCGCCACGCGTTCGTTGAGGAAGGTGTAGTCGGCGTTGAGCAGCTCGAGGGCGCTGCGGTCCTCGCGCACGACGCTGGCGAAGAAGAGCTCAGTCTCACGGCGCAGGCCCTCGCGCAGCGTATCGTCGAAATCGGGGAACACGCTCTGGACGGGCACGGTCGCGTCGAGGTTGCGCAGGAACAGCCATTGACCGGCAAAGTTCTCGATGAAGGCGTCCGCGCGCGGATCGGCCAGCATGCGGCTGACCTGGCGTTCAAGTTCCACGGGTTCGCCGAGCCTGCGCTCCTCCGCGGCAAGAAGCAGTTCGTCGTCCGGCATACTGCTCCAGAGGAAGAACGACAGCCGCGACGCAAGATCAAAATCGCTGATGCGATACGGCGTGTCGGGCGCCACATCTTCAGGATCGCTCTGGATACGGAACAGGAACTCCGGCGCCACGAGCAGACGTTTCAGGGCGAGCTGGATGCCCTCGTCGAAAGCGCCGGCGCTGCGGCCTTGCTCGAAGAATCCCAGCAGCGGCCCGATATCCGCGTCCGTGACGGGCCGCCGATAGGCTCTGCGCGCAAGCGTCTCGAGAATCGTTCTCGCGCAGGCCGCTTCCTCGGGCGCCGGCTGCGCGCCTTCCTGCGCGGGCGGTTCACAGACAAAGATGCGCTGCCGGCTCTGCAGTTCCTCACCCGAGCGCGCCGGACCGTACGGCCCGCTGATCTCGACGCTTCTGAGATAGGCGCCGGTCCGCGTTTCGGGAATGTTGACGCCCGACGGATAGGGCCGCAGAAACGGCAGCCGGGGCGTCTCATCCAGGGCTGCCGTCGTGCCGAGGAACGTTACCGTCACGTCGCGCCGGCCGGCACTGACAGGCACGCGGATCTGCCAGTTCTCATCGGCGCGGTTGCGGGCCTCGCGTTCGGCTCGGCTCAGTCTCGGTCCCGTGTTGATCTGGCTGATCGGCGGTTCCTCGGCCGGTTGCCCATCCGGTTGCCCGCCACCCTCAGACTCCGTCGCACTGTCGGCAACCGGCGGCGGTGGCTCCGGCCTCGGCACACCGTCGAGAGTGAACACCGTGAGCCGTTCGCCGTCGATACTCACTTCAAGATTCTGCGGCTCGTAGTAAAGAGGCAGGCTCTCGTTGAGATTGCGGGCGAGGTCGACGGCGATGACGTACTCCGCATCCATCGGGAACGTATAGCTGATCGACGTTCCGCCGCGTGTGCCGAACGGCAGTCCCGGCAGTCGGTCTTCCTGCGATCGATCGTCGGCGATGCGGAAATAGTCGATGTTCGGGAACGGCGGCAGCGTCCCGACCGCGAGCCGGCTCACCTTCTCGGCAGCCGCCAGGTAACGCTCGAGCAAGGTCGGCGAAATCTTGAGCACGCCCGCGATGTTGTCGAAGCCGTAGCTCGAGTCGTCGGCCGGGAGCAATTCGGAGACGTCGACCTCGACATCGAGGAGATCGCGTATCGCGTTGCGATACTCGTTGCGGTTCAGCCGATGAAAGGGCTCCGTGCGGCCGGGGTGAGGCGCGGCGGCGATGGCTCGATCGAGATCCGTTTCGAGCCCCGCGACGAACTCGACGTAGGCTGCACCGTCGGGCCTCGGCTCGCCGGACGGCGGCATGACACCCGCGCGCAGCTTGCGCACGACGCGTTCCCAAACTTCAGCGTCCGCAGCCACGTTGGCGTGGTCGCGCTGCTCGAGCGTCAGGTTGCCCGCGGCCTCGGCAAGGTTGTGGCAGTCGAGGCAGTAGCTTTCGACGAGCGCGCGCCTGGCGGTCGCCTGATCCGTGCGATCGCATGCCGACAGCACAGTGCCCGCAATCAGCAGAATCGCGGTGGTACGCCAGGGAAAATGCGCCATGAAATCATGCTTCATGAGGGCCGCGATTATATCAAAGCGCAGCATATCGAAAGGCCGCAGCCGCACCGGCCATTGCGCTGCCAGCGCGCGTCCCCTGCCCCCGCGCAGCCACGTTGTCACGTTTGTAAATCGGCGCTGGCGCGGGCAAGCTTGCGCCCCGCTACAGGGCCGGATGCTTCATCCCGGATGGATCCGATCGCACACAGCTTTACCGGAGCGGCGCTCGCCGCGTCCGGACTGCGCCGGGCAACGCCGCTCGCCACGGCGGCGCTGATACTCGGTGCGAATGGCCCCGACATCGACATCCTTGCCGCGTTCGGCCCGGACTTCTCGTCGGTCGCGCACCGGCGCGGCTGGACCCACGGCCTGCCGGCGATGGCCGTGTTTCCCTTTCTCCTGACGGGCCTGCTCCTCGCCTGGGACCGGTTCGCGAGGCGCCGGCTGACGCCCGACGGCGCGCCCATACGCGCGGGACCGCTGCTCGCTGTCGCCGCGCTTGGCGTCGCGAGTCATCCGGCCCTTGACTGGCTCAACAACTACGGCATGCGCTGGCTCATGCCGTTCGACGGTCGATGGTTCTACGGAGATGCGCTTTTCATCATCGATCCCTGGGTCTGGCTCGCGCTTGGCGGCTCGCTCTTTCTGATGCATTCGCGCCGCGTTTCGTCGCTTGCGGCCTGGTCCTGTTTCTGGCTGCTTGCGACGGTGCTCGTCTTCTTTACGACCGGCGTTCCGGAAGCTGCGCGATGGCTCTGGATCGCCGGGCTCGGCGCGTTGCTCGCAGCGCGGGCCGCGGGCTTCAGCGCTCCATTGCGGGAACGAGGCGTCGAGCAGCTTACGCGTGCCGCGCTGCTCCTGGTCGTCGGCTACATTGCAGCCGCGTCGCTCGCCAACATCCCGGCGCGCGCCGAGGTTCGCGCCGCGCTCTCCGCCCGCGGTCTGACGCCCGTCGAACGGATCATGATCGGACCCGTACCCGCCAATCCCTTCGCCGGCGAGGTCGTCGCGCAAACGCCGGACGCCTACCATACGGGGCGCTGGAGCTGGTTTGCGCGACCGCGGTTCGAACCTGCCTCAGCGCCCATATCCAGACCGACACCGAACGAGCTGTCCGAAACGGCCGCAGGCGTTGCGGAAGTGCGCCGCTTCCTGGTCTGGGCGCGGTTTCCCTATTTCGAGATCGAGACGCTCGACACCGGCGGCCACATCGTTCGCTTTCGCGATGCGCGCTACATCGGTACGGACAGGCTCGGCAGTCCCGCGGTCCTGGTCGACGGCGACCATGAACCGCAGTACCTCGAGTGAACTCCGGGAGCCGGCGCGATGCCCGAGATATCCTTGTGTCGATGAGGAGAAAGGGGAAGTGGAGCGGGTGAACGGGTTTGAACCGTCGACCTGCACGTTGGCAACGTGCCGCTCTACCAACTGAGCTACACCCGCTGTTCCGAAGAATTCTAAACCACTGTTTACGGAGCGTATAGTCTCGACCGGCGTGTCTGCTTCGTTGCCCGGAAAGTGCCTGCTCCGCCCGTCGGGAAACCGGACGGCCTGCCATCCGTTTACCTCACCGCCGGCCACGATTACCGTTGTAACCATTCCGTAACATTTCAATGACACACTGTCATCCCGTCGTGGTTTCATTTCAGATCAGCCGCAGTCATCCGGGAGGAACGATGAACAGGAGATTCGCCTGGTTCTCAGCGTGCGTGTGTTTCCTCGGCACGGTTAGCCTCATACAGCTCACGCAGGCACAAGCCGTCCGCGACTACATCAGCATCGTCGGATCATCGACCGTGTACCCCTTCTCCACCGTGGTCGCGGAGCGGTTCGGGCGAACCACCGCGTTCAAGACGCCCAAGATCGAATCCACGGGGTCGGGCGGCGGCTTCAAGCTGTTCTGCTCGGGAGTGGGTGTCCAGTCGCCGGATATCACCAACTCGTCACGGCGCGTAAGCCAGTCGGAGATCGACGAGTGTGCACGCAACGGCGTACGCGAAGTCGTCGAAGTCAAGATTGGCTACGATGGCATCGTGCTGGCCAACGTCAAGGGCGCGCCCAGTTACGAATTGACTCGGGAACACATTTTCCTGGCGCTGGCGAAGAACGTCCCCGATTCCGGCGGCAACAGCCTGGTTCCGAATCCTTACCGAAGCTGGGCTGAAATCGACCCGGCATTGCCCGACATGAGCATCGAAGTACTCGGTCCACCGCCGACCTCGGGAACCCGTGACGCTTTCGTCGAACTGGTCATGGAAGTCGGGTGCGAGGCGTTCCCGGCGATCGAGTCGCTTGCCGACGATGCCCGTACGGCAGCCTGTCACACCTTGCGTGAGGATGGCGCGTTCATCGAGGCGGGCGAGAACGATAACCTCATCGTCCAGAAGCTCGAAGCCAACCCGACGGCATTGGGCATCTTCGGGTACAGCTTCCTCGATCAGAATCAGGACAAGGTCCAGGGCTCGTTCATCGACGGAGTGGCTCCGCTGTTCGAATCCATCGCGGACGGCAGCTACCCCGTGTCCCGCCCCCTCTACAGCTACGTCAAGACCACCCACGTGGGCGAGATACCGGGAATCGAGGAGTTTCTCGCGGAATTGACCAGCGACGCAGCCTGGGGCGACTTCGGCTACCTCACTGACCGGGGTTTGATACCCCTTCCGGAATCCGAGCGCCAGATGGTGCTCAATGCGGTGCAGGGTCTGGAGAACGTCAACCTGGCGCAGTGATTGACGTCAGCGCGATCGCTGCCGCAGGGGGCTGCTAGAGCCGCGCCATGCCATCCTCCACGGTACTGGCCGTACTCCTGGCCATGACCCTGTTGGCCTTCGTCCTTGGACGGCGGCGATCGCTGGCCCGCTCCGGGGCAAGGTTTCATTCGCTGCCGACCTATTACGGCAGCTACGTTGCCATCTGGTGCGCCTTTCCGGCTCTTGCCGTTTTCTGCCTTTGGCAACTGGCGGAACCCGGCTTTATCAGGTCTCAGGTCATTGCTTCCCTCCCGGCGGAAGTCCTTGCGCTGCCCGAGGCAGAACTCGGGCTGCTGTACAACGACATTCGCAATCTCGTCGAAGGCAATTTCGTTACGGCTGAACCGAGCGAAGAGGTCGTGGCAGCGGCGGCGCGCTATGAGTCGCTGAGTCGCATCAGCGATCTCGGTCTTGCGCTGACGGTACTGCTCCTCGGGACGGCGACCCTGGGTTGGGCCTTCAGACGCGTCAACCCCGCTTTTCGCGCCCGCAACCGGGTCGAAAAGACAATGCAGCGGCTGCTGATGGTGGCCTCGACGGTCGCGATCTTCACGACCATCGGCATTTTCTTCTCCGTCCTTTTCGAGGCCTTCCGGTTCTTCCAGCAAGTCTCGCCTCTGGAGTTCATGTTCGGCTTGAGCTGGAGTCCCCAAACCGCCATTCGTCCGGATCAGATCGGGTCGTCGGGCGCTTTCGGCGCCGTGCCGCTCTTTGCCGGAACGCTGCTGATTTCCGGTATCGCCATGGTCGTGGCGGTGCCGGTGGGGCTCATGTCGGCGATCTATCTCTCGGAGTATGCGAACCGCCGCGTGCGCGCCGTGGCCAAACCGATGCTCGAGGTGCTGGCGGGCATACCCACCGTCGTCTACGGCTACTTCGCCGCATTGACGGTCGGGCCGCTTCTGCGGCAGTTCGGCGAGGGCTTCGGGCTCGACGTTTCGTCGGAGAGCGCGCTCGGCGCGGGACTGGTCATGGGAATCATGATTATCCCCTTCGTTTCTTCGCTTTCCGACGATGTCATCAACGCTGTCCCGCAAGAGTTGCGGGACGGTTCATTCGGGCTGGGCGCAACCCGATCGGAGACCATTCGGAAGGTGGTCCTGCCGGCCGCGTTGCCGGGCATCGTGAGCAGCGTGCTATTGGCGGCATCCAGAGCGATCGGAGAGACGATGATCGTGGTCATGGCTGCGGGCCTCGCCGCGAATCTCACGGCCAATCCGTTCGAGGCGGTCACGACCGTGACCGTGCAGATCGTGACGTTGCTCGTCGGCGATCAGGAATTCGACAGCGCCAAGACGCTTGCGGCGTTCGCCCTCGGGCTGTTGCTCTTTCTGACGACGCTGCTGCTGAACATCGTTGCGCTTGGAGTGGTTCGCCGCTATCGGGAACAGTATGAGTAACCGCCGGCAAAGCGTGAGAGATCGGGTGGCCCTCGGCATCGCCCGGCGGTATCGGCGCGAGCGTAACTTTCGCCTGCTGGGACTTGCTGCGGTCCTCGTGGGCCTGAGCTTCCTCGCATTCTTCTTTCTCACGCTGATCGGGAATGGCTATACCGCATTCCTGCAGACGCACATTCGTCTGGATGTGGAACTGAGCGCGTCGCTCATCGATCCCGACGGAGAACTTGATCCGCAGACCATCGGGCGAGCGAACTATCAGGGATTGATCCAGAACGCCCTGCGCGCGCGGTTTCCCGAGGTCGCGAGCCGCAACGAGCTCAGGGAACTCTTCGCGCTGGTCAGCCCGGGCGCCGCATTCGAGTTGAGAGACAGCGTCCTCGGCAACCCGGATCTGATCGGCGAGACGATGGACCTTTGGCTGGTCGCCGATGACGATGTCGACATGCTGATCAAGGGCCACATCGATCGCTCGGCCGAAGAGTCGCAAAGGCGCATCAGCGACCCGCAACTGGCCTGGATCGAGGCGCTCGAAGCCGATGGACGCATCGAGCGCCAGTTCAACCACCGCTTCTTCACGGCCGGCGATTCGCGCGACCCGGAAATGTCCGGTATTCGCAGCGCCATCACGGGCTCCTTTCTGATGCTGCTGGTGACACTGGCCCTGTCCTTCCCGCTCGGGGTCGCGACGGCCATCTACCTGGAGGAGTTTGCGCCGAAGAACCGCTGGACGGATCTCATCGAAGTCAACATCAACAATCTTGCTGCGGTGCCATCGATCGTCTTCGGCTTGCTGGGGCTGGCACTGTTCATCAATCTTTTCGGCCTGCCTCGTTCGGCGCCGCTGGTCGGCGGTCTGGTTCTGACCCTGATGACACTGCCGGTCGTCATCATCGCCGGTCGGGCCGCGTTGATGTCGGTGCCGCCATCGATCCGGGAGGCGGCACTGGGTGTCGGCGCATCGAAGATGCAGATGATTCTTCACCATGTGATGCCGCTGGCCCTGCCGGGGATGCTGACAGGCACGATTATCGGGATGGCAAGGGCGCTCGGCGAATCGGCGCCGCTGCTCATGATCGGGATGGTCGCCTTCATCGTCGACGTGCCCGAAAGCCCGCTGGACCCGGCGACGGCATTGCCCGTGCAGGTCTATCTGTGGGCGGACAGCCCGGAACGCGCCTTCGTGGAGCGTACGTCCGCGGCCATTCTGGTGCTCCTGGCGTTTCTGTTGGCAATGAATGCCGCCGCGATTCTGTTGCGAAAACGCTTTGAGAGAAATTGGTAGCGGTTCTCGCAACGCACCCCGATCCACACCGCCGGCTATCAGCCAGGGCCTCGTAACCCAGGAGTACTCCCAATGAGACTTGCCCGTTTGTCATTGGTCGCCGTTTGCATCCTGTGCATGCCGTTGTTGCACGCGCAGACCGAACCCCGGGAGGAGATTGCTCAACTCGAGGCTCGGATCGCGTTTCTCGAGGAACGTCTCGCGCGCATCGAGGCGGGAATGAACGGGGAGCCCGAAACGGAACAGGAGGCTCCGCTTGAGCGGGTAGTCGCCGTGCCGCCCCCCCGCGAAACGGCGCCGTCATGGACCGAAAACCTGACTCTCGACGGCGACCTGCGTTATCGGCACGAGACGATCAATGACGATACGGTTTCGGTCAGGCACCGGCATCGAATCAGGGCTCGAGCCAACGCGACCGCGATGGTCAATGACCGTATGGAAGTGGGTTTTGGACTCTCCACCGGCGGCATCGCCAACGATAGCGGCAATCAGACGCTTGACGAGGGATTCTCCAGGAAGTCCATCGGAGTCGATCGCGCCTATTTTGACTGGAGCCTGTCGGAGAGTCTTCGTCTGGCGGGCGGCAAGATGTCAAACCCGTTTTTTCGGCCCGGGGGCTACCATTTGCTCTATGACAACGACCTGCGGCCGGAGGGGCTGGCTCTCAGGGCGAGTCCCGGCGCCTTCTTCGCCAACGCGGCGGCGTTTTTCGTGGAGGAACGCGGCTCCGGCCCGGAGACGATGTGGTATGGGCTTCAGGCGGGTTACAGGGGTTCGATCGGGAATGGCGTCTCGTTGACGGCCGGCGCGAGCGTCCATGAACTCAGCCATGCGCAGGGCCGCCGACCCGTATTTACGCCCTCGAACGGTCAGGGCAATCAGCTCGACGCCAACGGCAACTATCTATACGGGTTCTCCCAGCTTGAAGTGTTCGGCCAACTCGGTTTCGATGTTGCCGGCGACCCGATGACCGTGTTCGTGGACTACGTGACCAACGACGAGGCAGCGGAATTCGGGGACGGTCTGGCTTTCGGAATCGACTACCGCCGCGCCACCGACATGGGAACGTGGAACCTGGCGTACGTCTACCAGGACCTCGAGGCCAACGCGGTCGTGGGCGCGTTCACCGACTCGGACTTCGCCGGGGGTACCAGTGACGGCAGCGGCCACACGGTACGCGCGGGATTTTCCTTCCCGGGCGGCTGGAGCCTGGCGCTCAGGTACATCATCGGCGACCGCGGCGAGGCCGCGGGCAATCAGCGCGACTACAACAGGCTGCAGGCGGACATCAACTTCGACTATTGAGACAGCAAGCCGGCGGTCCCGCGGGCGATGCCGGGCGGAGGGGACGGGTCAGCCGCGCCTCAGCATCACCGGCCAGGCGGCGCGAAGATAGCCCAACATCGACCAGACGGTAATCGCTGCAGCAAGCAACAGCAGAACCATCCCGATCGTGTAGGTCGGAAAGCCGAACAATGGCTGCTCGTAGAGCATCAGGGCGATGCCGACGATCTGCACGGTCGTCTTGCACTTGGCGATGAAGGACACGGCCACGTGGGCGCTCTCGCCGACCTGGGACATCCATTCCCGCAGCGCCGATACGGTGATTTCCCGGCCGATGATGATGGCCGAGACGATCGCAAGATAGGGCTCGGGATCCGCCTGCACCAGCAGCACGAGCGCCGTAGCGACGACGAGCTTGTCGGCAACCGGGTCAAGGAAGGCGCCGAAGCTCGACGTCTGGCCGAGCTTGCGCGCCAGGTAGCCGTCGAGCCAGTCGGTCACTCCGGCGAGTGCAAAGAGCAGCCCCGCAGCCGGCCGCGCCCAGGGTACGGGCAGGTAGAACACGACGACGATCAACGGAATCGCGACGATCCTGATCCAGGTCAGGGTATTGGGCCAATTGAACTTCATGTCCGATCGCGACCTTGAGCCTGCTGTCGGCGGCGGCAGCGGCGCCAGAGCGTCAGTGGATCGCGCCAGTTGATCCTCATGCCTGATCGCCGTGGAAGCGTTCGTAGATCGAGGTTGCCAGACGCCGGGAAATGCCCTTGACGCGTGCGAGGTCATCGATGCCCGCGCGCGCCACGGCCTGCAGTCCGCCGAACTGGCGCAGGAGATCGCGGCGCCGCTTCGGCCCCAGACCCGCGATGTTTTCCAGCGGCGAGACCTTGCGCCGCTTCCGCCGTTGCGCCCGGTGTCCGGCGATCGCAAACCGATGCGCTTCGTCGCGGATCTGCTGAATCAGGTGCAACGCCGGCGAGTCAGTCCGGATACCAAGCGGAGTGTTGCGTTCCGGCACATACAGGCGTTCGCGACCCGGTCTGCGGCCCTCCCCTTTCGCTACGCCGACGACGCGCAGCCCGTCCAACTGGAGTTCCTCGAGAACAACCAATGCCTGGGTCAACTGACCGCGACCGCCGTCGACGAATACGACATCCGGAAGCGGCGCTTCGCCGGCCTTCACGCGAGCATATCGGCGCGAAAGCGCCTGCCTCAACGCAGCGTAATCGTCGCCTCCCGTCACGCTGTCGATGTTGAAGCGTCGGTAGTCGGATTTCAACGGGCCGTCGGCGCCGAAAACGACGCAGGACGCCACGGTCGATTCGCCGCCCGTGTGACTGATATCGAAACATTCCAGGCGCGTCGGTGGCGTATCAAGCTCGAGCAGTTGCGCGACAGCTTCCAGTTGCGCCTCGCGCGTCGCAGTCGACCTCCGCTTGAGTCCGGCGCCATGCCGCGCGTTGGTCATCGCGATCTCGACCCAGCGTGCCCGGTCGCCGCGCAAGCGCCATCGGATCGCCACCTTGCGGCCGGCACGCTCACCGAGCATGGCGGCGAGCGTTTCGGCTTCGGGTACGGAACGGCTGACGAGTACCTCCTTCGGTGCTTCCCGTCCACCGTAGTATTGCAGCAGAAAGGCCCGGATGATCTCGTCCCCGGCCGCGTTTTTCGTGTGGCGCGGAAAGTAGTTGCGGCTGCCGAGCGACCTCCCGCCGCGAAAGAACATGACGGCGACGCAATGGACGCCGCCCTCGGCCGCAATTCCGACGACGTCGAAGTCGCCCCTGGTCCGCGACATGAGCTGGCTGGACTGGATGTGCTTGAGTTGCGCGAGCTGATCGCGGTATTGCGCAGCCCTTTCATAGCGCAGGCCGCTCGCGGCGTCTTCCATGCGTGCGACGAGCTTCTGCGTGACCGCGTCGCTGTCGCCCCTGAGGAACAGCATCGCGTGATCGACGTCCCGCCGGTACTCCTCTTCGGAGATCAGGCCGACGCACGGCGCAGTGCACCGGTCGATCTGGTATTGCAGGCAGGGGCGGCTCCGATTGGAGAAATAGCTGTCCTCGCATTGCCTGACCTGAAACAGCTTCTGCAGTTGGTTCAGGGTCTCGCGAACTGAACCCGCGCTCGGATAAGGCCCGAAGAGCCGCCCCTTCTTCCGCGTCGTTCCGCGGTAGAACGAAAGCCGCGGATAATCGTGGTGCGTGCTGACGTGAATGTAGGGATAACTCTTGTCGTCCCTGAGCACGACGTTGTAGCGCGGCTTGTGGCGCTTGATCAGGTTGTACTCGAGCATGAGCGCTTCGGCTTCCGTCCGCGTCACGGTGACCTCGACATCGGCCACGGCGCGGAGCATCGCGGTGGTCTTGGCATCGTGCGCCCGGCCCTGGAAGTAGCTCGATACCCGGCGCTTAAGGTCGCGCGCCTTGCCGACGTAGATGACCCGACCCTTTGAATCGAGCATGCAGTAGGCCCCCGGACGATGGGTCATGTGCCGCAGCAATTCGGCGGGGTCGAATGTCGCTGTTGTTTCGTTGTGCATCTTCAGGCGGCGGGGGTTGCGCGGCTCGATCGAATCCTGGAAACGTGCCGCAATCCGCCGGCTGGACAGTCTAACGTGAGACGGCCTGACGGGTTGCATCCAGCACGCCGGGCGCGCAGCAGGCAGATAGCCCGAGCAGTCAGCTACCGCAGGCGAGCGACCGGGCGCGCGCTACCACGGCCAGGAACATTTCGGGCGTCAGGCGGCCCGTCTGTGTGTTGTAACGGCTGCAGTGATAGGAGTCGAGCAGGAACTGGCCGTTCGGCAGCGCGTGGATTTCGTCATGGCCGAACCCGTAGGCGCTCAATTTCAGACCATACGCCTTGAGCACGGCCCGGTGGGCAACGACGCCGAGCGCCAGGATCACGGCGCCCGGAGCGAGCGCGTCGAGTTCGGCCGCGAGGTAGACGTTGCACATATCCGCCTCGCGGGTCTCCGGCTTGTTCTCCGGCGGCAGGCACTTCACGGCGTTGGTGATCCGGCAACCGGGCAGTCTCAGGCCATCGTCGGCAGAGTTGGATACGGGGCGCGTCGCAAGGCCGGCCTGGTGCAGCGCGCGGTACAGCGTTTCACCTGCCTTGTCGCCGGTGAACGGCCGTCCGGTCTTGTTGGCGCCATGCGCTCCGGGCGCGAGACCGACGACCAGCAGTCGGGCATCGGGATCGCCGAACGGCGCCACCGGAGCGTTGTGGTAGCCCGGATGGCGCGCGCGCATCCGGTTTCGATGCGCGACGAGCCGCGGGCAGCGTTGGCAGGCGGGATCGAAGCTCGCGGAAGCGGGCTCAGGCATCGACGGCGAATCGAGTCATGCTGCGGCAGTTCCGGACCGCGGACGGCTCCGGGCTCCGGCAAGTCGCCTCAGGCATCGACTCCGAGTCGGCCTGCGATGAGCATCGCGATTTCCATGGCCTGTTCATAGTTCAGCCGTGGATCGACCTGGGACTTGTAGGCGCGCGCGAGGTCCGACTCCTTCAACCCACGGGCGCCGCCGACGCACTCGGTGACATTCTCGCCCGTAAGCTCAAGGTGCACACCGCCCAGATAGCCGTCCTGCTCCTGGTGGATCCGGGCCGCCGCGCTGAGTTCCGCGAGGATGTTGTCGAAGCGCCGGGTCTTGTAGCCTTCTGCGGTCGTCTCGGTGTTGCCGTGCATGGGATCGCAGACCCAGAGCACACTGACACCTGTCGGGCGTACGGCCCGAATCATGCGCGGCAGGTGCTCGTCGACGTGCTTCGCACCGAAGCGCGTAATCAGCGTGAGACGGCCAGGCTCGTTGTCCGGGTTGAGTACCTGCACCAGGCTCTGAAGATGCTCGTCGGACATCCCTGGGCCGATCTTCACGGCAATCGGATTCGCAAGACCGCGAAAATACTCGACGTGCGCTCCTGTCAGGTCGGCGGTCCGCATGCCGATCCACGGGAAGTGCGTCGTCAGGTTGTACCAGCGCCGGCGGTGCGGCAGCAAGCGCGTTTGGGCCTGCTCGTACGGCAGGTGCAGCCCCTCGTGGGATGCGTAGAACTCCACGCGGCGCGTGCGGTGGATCGGCTCGCCCGTGATCGCCTCCAGGAAATCGAGCGATTTGGAAACGGACTTGACGAGCTCGTGGTACTCCGCGGCGGTCGACGATTCGCGCACGAAATCCAGATCCCAGTTTTCCGGGTGATGCAAGTCCGCGAAACCGCCGTCGATCAGTGACCGTATGAAATTGAGCGTCAGCGCCGAACGCCCGTAGGCGCGCAGCATGATCTGGGGATCCGGTTCGCGATCGGCGGCCGTGAACCCGGTCCGGTTGATGAGGTCTCCCCGGTAGCTCGGCAGCGATTCCCCGTCCCGAGTCTCGTAATCGGCGCTGCGCGGCTTGGCGTACTGTCCGGCCATGCGGCCGACACGGATGATGGGCTTGCGCAGCCCCATGAGCATGACGAGCGACATCTGCAGCAGGATCTTGAGCTTCTGGACGATGTTGTCCGAGGTCACCTCTTCGAGATTCTCGGCGCAATCGCCGCCCTGCAACAGGAACGCCTCACCGCGCTGGGCGGCCGCGAGCTTCTCCTTGAGGGCCTCGACCTCCCAGCTCGTCACGAGCGGCGGCAACCTGCTGAGTTCGCCCACGACCGACTCGAACCGTTCCTGGTCCGGATAAGTCGGCTGCTGGGCGGCGTCGCGGGTCTGCCAACTCGCGGGATGCCAATCTGCTTGTACGCGTGCCTGAGCCATGGCGGGCACTATACAAACGGGTCCCCGACTGTGCAAAGCAGGCATGCGAGCCTGCGCCAAGCTCGATTCTGCGCGGGTACAGGGACATTAACCGTTTGCTGTTATGATTGATTTCGCCATGGCTCGCAGGAATCGGATGAAGCGCCAGATATCCGGGTTCGTCCTGCTGACCCTTGGCTGCGCCTGGCTTGCGGCCCAGGAGGAAGCGCCGGATCCGGGCCGCGAGGTCACTCTGCTTACCGTGCAGGACGCGATCGGTCCGGCGACGAGCGACTACATCATCAAGGGCATTGCCCACGCCGAAGAGCGCGGCTCGGAACTCGTTGTCATCGAACTGGACACGCCGGGCGGACTCGACACGGCGATGCGCGACATCATTCAGGCCATTCTGGGCTCGTCCGTGCCGGTCGCCACTTACGTCTACCCGCAGGGCGCACGGGCCGCGAGCGCCGGCACCTACATTCTCTACGCGAGCCACATCGCTGCGATGGCGCCCGCGACCAATACCGGCGCCGCAACCCCCGTGGCCATCGGCGGCAGTTCACCCATACCCCTGCCCGAAACGCCGGACGCAGCCGAAGACGCCGAGGATACGGAGGAAGCCGGGCAAAGCGACGAGGCAGCAGGCGATGGCGAGGTGCTCGCCGACGCAGAAGACGGCGATGGCGAAGCCGTGGGCGACGATGCGGACGACGTCGAACCCGCACCGGCTACGGATACCTTTCCGCAGCCTGCGACAGCAACCGAACGCAAGGCTGTCAACGACGCGGTCGCCTATATCCTGAGCCTCGCCGAGCAACGCGGTCGCAACGCCGAATGGGCCGAACGCGCCGTTCGCGCGGGCGAAAGCATCAGCGCGCAGGCGGCACTGGAGAACAACGTCATCGACATCGTTGCCGAGGATCTCGCGGATCTGCTGGCACAGGTCGACGGCCGGATCGTTGACGTCGGCGGCGAGGATGTCGTGCTCGAGACGGAAGGCCTGATTACCGACCCGTTCGAACCCGACTGGCGAACTCAACTGCTGGCGGTGATCACCAATCCGACCGTGGCCTATGGGCTCATGCTGATCGGCCTCTACGGTTTGCTGTTCGAGGGCTACAATCCGGGCGCGATCATTCCCGGCGTCGTCGGCGCGATTTCCCTGCTCCTGGCGCTCTTCGCGTTTCAGATTCTGCCTGTAAACTACGCCGGGCTCGCGCTCATGCTGCTCGGCCTGATCCTGATGATCGCCGAGTTCCTTGTGCCAAGCTTCGGGGCGCTGGGTATTGGAGGCATCGTGGCATTCGTGATCGGATCGGTCATCCTAATCGACACCGACGTTCCGGGGTTTGCGGTCTCGACGCCGCTAATCGCAGCGATCGCGACAACCGGAGGCGCCGCCCTGCTCGGCATCATCTGGTTCGCGATGAAGTCGCGTGTGCGACCGGTCGTCAGCGGCGCCGAAGAGATGACGCTCATGACGGCTTCGGCGCTCGAGGACTTCGAGACGGACGGAGGCGTCTGGGTTCACGGCGAGCGCTGGCAGGCGCGCACGTCGGAGCCTGTCACGAAAGGCCAGCCGCTCCGGGTCACCCGGGTCGACGGCCTGCTGCTGTACGTGGAACCGGCCGATCAGAACTGAAACCGTTGACTTGAGGAGCCGCAATGTTCGGAATTGAACTGCCCCTGTTTGCCATCGTCGTCGTTGCGCTCTTCGTATTCAGCGCGATCAAGATTCTCAACGAGTACGAACGCGCGGTGATCTTTCTGCTCGGCCGCTTCTGGAAGGTCAAGGGGCCGGGTCTCATCATCGTGATCCCCGGAATACAGCGCATGGTCCGCGTCGATCTCAGGACGATCGTCATGGACGTCCCGCAACAGGACGTGATCTCGCGCGACAACGTGTCGGTCAAGGTCAGCGCCGTCATCTACTTCCGTGTCATGGATCCCGAGAAATCCATCATCCAGGTCGAGAATCGCGTCGAGGCCACGAGCCAGCTCGCCCAGACGACGCTGCGCTCGGTGCTCGGCCAGCACGAGCTCGACGACATGCTCGCCGAGCGCGAGAAGCTCAATGCCGACGTGCAGGCGATTCTCGACCAGGCAACCGAGACCTGGGGCATCAAGGTCACGAACGTCGAGATCAAGCATGTCGACCTCGACGAGAGCATGATCCGGGCAATCGCCGCACAGGCGGAAGCCGAGCGCGCCCGGCGCGCCAAGGTCATCCATGCCGAAGGCGAGTTCCAGGCTTCGCAGCGCCTGTCGGAAGCCGCCGGAGTCCTGGCGTCGCAACCCCAGGCCCTCCAGTTGCGTTATCTGCAAACGCTCACGGAAATCGCCAGCGAAAGGAACACCCAGACGATCGTGTTCCCGATGCCGCTCGATCTCATCAAGCCGATCTTCGAACAGATCACGCAGAAAGAATAAATTATTTATCAGCATATTATAGTTATTACCTAACTTAATTTCTCACTTGAATCGCCTGACTGGCCCGAGCCCCATGCGGTTTCTGCCCGCTTCTCCGGGACGGCTGCAACGGTCCTCAATCGTTGCGCGAACAGCGACACTCCGGGATTCCTGGATCGGCGCATGAACATACGAAACATCGGACAACGTATCGGGCCCGGTTTGCTGTATGCGGCCGCCGCAGTCGGCGTCTCGCATCTCGTGCAGTCGACGCGTGCAGGCGGGGACTACGGCTTCGCGATGATCCCGATCATCATCGCGATTGCACTGATCAAGTACCCGGGCATCCGGTTCGGCAGTGACTATGCCGCCGCGACCGGCAGGACCCTGATCCACAGCTACGCCGCCATCGGCGCCTGGGTCACCGCCATCTACGCGGCCATCATCCTGTTGACCATGGCGTTCGTGTCCGCGGCCATCGTACTCGTCGTCAACGGCCTGCTGCAGTCGGTGCTCGCCTTCACCGCGTCGGATTTCAGCATCGCGGCCGTGCTGCTCGGCCTGACGGGAGTGCTGCTCTTCAGCGGGAAATACCGCGCCCTTGAAGGCCTGAACAAGATTGTCGTGCCCGCGTTCACGCTCCTGATCGTCGTCACGACAGTCGTGCTCGCGGCACAGACCCAGTGGAACGCTGTCACTTTCGCGCTACCGGCCCTCAACGCCGTGCTGATCATGTACATCGTCCAGCTCGCGGGATGGCTGCTGACGCCCATGGACGGCTCGGTACTGCAATCACTCTGGACGACGGCCAAGTCCGAACAGCTCGGCCGCAGGTTCCAGCCGGCGGAATCGCGTTTCGACTTCAACCTTGGATACTCCGTGAGCCTGGTGCTCGCGCTTTGCTTCCTCATCATGGGCGCCGGGGTGCTCTATGGATCGGGAATCGAAGTCCCCGCCGCCAGCGGAGCGTTTGCGACCCTGGTCATTGAGCTTTTCTCCGGCATCGTCGGCGACTGGTCGTTTCCGCTGATCGGACTGATGGCACTGCTCGTCATGTACTCGACGCTGCTGACCGTGCTCGACGGCTTCGCCCGCAATCTCTCGACGCTTGCCGACATCGCGATACCGGTCACGATCGAACGGCGTTACGAAATCTCCGTCGTGATCATCGTCGTGTCGGCCGTCGCCGTCATCGGCGCCTTCATGCGTTCGTTCACGGCCTTCATCGACTTCGCCGGTGCGCTGACCTTCCTGCTCGCTCCGCTTTACGCGGGACTCAACCACAGGGCGATGTTCAGTCCGGAAGTTCCGCAGGAGCACAGGCCCACGCCGGTGCTCAGGCTATGGAGCCTGTTCGGGATCGTCGTAATGAGCGTCGTCGCCCTGCTCTACATCTGGCTGCGCTGGCTGGCGTAACGGCACAGGCATCTCGACACGCGAGCGATAGTTGCCGTAGTCGGCAACATCTGGCTGCGCCGGCTGGCTTGGCGGCACACGCAGCACGGCATCCGCACCGTATTTCTGCTCCGCGGGAGCGTTCGCATGCAGGACCGTTCGTGCGCGGTCTTCATTCGGCGATGGCCTCTCCTTGCCACGCGCCGATACAACGGGAAGCCTGCCGACCGGTTGCGCTATTTGGCGCTACTCGGCGCTCTACGGCTTTTCCCCGCGTTTCGCCGCCACCCAGAACCGGTCGAGCGCGTCGAGGTCGAACGCCTCCCAGTCGCCACCTGCTTCGCGTACACGATCCTCGACCTGAGCAAACCTGCGTTCGAAGCGCAGATTGGCCTGCCGCACGCAGCTTTCCGGATCGAGTTCGAGGTGTCGGCAAAGGTTTGCGACCGCAAGTAGCAGGTCCCCCACCTCTACAGCGGAAGCTTTGTGGTCATCGGCGGCGACGGCCTCGTCGAGTTCGCTGAGTTCTTCGCCGACCTTTGCGCGCACGCCCGCAAGTCCGGGCCAGTCGAATCCCACCCGGGCAGCGCGGCGCGTGAGCTTGACGGCGCGCGTCAGTCCCGGAAGGCCGACCGGGACACCGTCAAGCACGCGCTCGTTGCCTGCCCCGGCCGCCCTCTCCTGCCGCTTGAGCGTCTCCCAGGCCTCGGTCTGCTCGCGGCTGCCCGCCACCGTATCGTCGCCGAACACATGCGGGTGGCGGCGAATCATCTTGCGGCAGATTCCGTCAACCACGGCGGCAAAGTTGAAAGCGCCGGCCTCCTCGGCCAATCGGGCGTGATAGACGACCTGCAGCAACAGGTCGCCGAGTTCGTCGCGCAACTCGTCGAGCGCCTCGCGTTCGATCGCATCGGCAACCTCGTAGGCCTCCTCGATCGTGTACGGCGCGATGGTCTCGAACGTCTGCTCCAGGTCCCAGGGGCAGCCGCCGTCGAGGTTCCGGAGGGCCGCCATGACCTCGAGCAGACTCGCTATGGTGTGCCTATCCGATTGATCCATCTTCACAAATCGTGTCCCTGAACGTGACCAGCATAGAGGCGGTCGCGCCCCAGATCCGGTGCCCACCATAGTTGAGTTCGTAGACCCTGAAGCGGCTGCCGAATCGTTGTCTGTAACTGACCTCGAAATTCGCGCCATCGAGCACGAAGGCCAGCGGCACCTCGAAAGTTTCGCTGACTTCGGACGGATCCGCCTGCGGCTGGAAGCTGCCTGGTATGAACCCGACCACGGGCGTCACGCTGAAGCCCGTGCCCGTCGCGTGCAGATCCAGGCACCCGGCCACCGCAACGTCGCGCGGATCCAGGCTAACCTCTTCCCAGGCCTCCCGTAACGCCGCGTCAACAGGGCTTTCGCCGGTATCCGCGAGCCGTCCTCCCGGAAAACTGATCTGCCCGGGATGATGGGTCAGGTGTGTCGCGCGCTCGGTAAAGAGAACCCGCAAACCGTCAGGCCGCTCGATCAGACCGAGCAGCACAGCAGCCTGCCGGGTCGATTGATCCATGAGCGCAAGCAGTTCGACCGAAACCTCGCCGACGACATTGGCGAGCATGCGTTCGCGCGATGTATCGAGCGGCTGCCGGCCGGCAAGACGCTGTTCGATCAGGGCGCGCACGTGGACGCCGTCATTCCTCGATGCCGCTCCGCCTGAGACCGGGCGATGCCCACCGCACCATGTTTCGCTGCCTGGCCGAGCGCGTCATTCCTTGATGCCGCCCCGCGTCAGCCCGTCCGGATCGAGCAGCCTGTCGAGCTGTTCGTCGTCAAGATCCGTTTGCTCCGCCGCGACCTCCCGGATGGGCCTGCCTTCGGCGTACGCCTGTTTCGCGATGGCAGCGCCCTTCTCATAGCCGATGATCGGGTTCAGTGCGGTTACGAGGATCGGATTGCGCTCCAATGCGTCGGTCAGCCGATCCTCGTTGACAGTAAAGCCCTCGATCGCCGTGTCGGCGAGCGCGCGAGATGCATTCGCGAGCAGTTCGATGCTCTGCAGCAGCTTATGCGCGACGAGCGGCAACATCACGTTCAACTGGAAGTTGCCTGACTGGCCCGCGGTCGTGATTGCCGCGTCGTTGCCGATCACCTGGGCGGCAACCATGGCGCAGGCCTCGGGAATGACGGGATTGACCTTGCCGGGCATGATGCTGCTGCCGGGCTGCAGTGCGGGCAACGCGATCTCGCCGAGCCCGGCCAGCGGACCGCTGTTCATCCAGCGCAGATCGTTGGCGATCTTCATGAGGCTCACCGCGGTCGTCTTGAGTTGCCCCGAGAGTTCCACGGCCGTGTCCTGGCTGCCGAGCGCCTCGAAGTAGCTGTCGGCAGGCCGAAAGGCGATCCCCGTGCGCGATGCAAGCTCCGCCGCGAACCTTACGCCGAATTCCGGATGCGCGTTGATTCCCGTGCCGACCGCCGTGCCGCCCTGTGCGACCGCGGAGAGCCTTGGCAGCACATTCGCGACTCGATGGTAGTCGGCGCGAATCTGGGTGGCCCAGCCGCCGAGTTCCTGGTCGAAACGCACCGGCATCGCATCCATGAGGTGCGTACGGCCGGTCTTGACGACCTCGCGCAGCGCTTCGGCTTTCGACTCGATGATGTCGCCGAGGTGCTTGAGCGCCGGCAGCAGGCGCTCCGTGAGTTCGAGCGCGGCGCCGAGGTGAATCGCCGTCGGAATCACGTCATTGCTGCTCTGCGACATGTTGACGTGATCGTTCGGATGGACGGTGCGGCCGAGTGAGCGGGAGGCGAGCCGAGCGATCACCTCGTTGGCGTTCATGTTGGAGCTCGTGCCGGAACCGGTCTGGAACACGTCTACCGGAAAGTGTTCGAGGTGCCCGCCTTCGGCCACCTCGAGCGCCGCCCCCCGGATCGCCTCGGCGACATCGTCCGGCAACAGGCCAAGTTCCCTGTTGGTCCCGGCGGCCGCCCACTTGATGAGCCCGAGAGCACGGATGAAGGTTCGTGGCATCGCCAGGCCACTGATTTTGAAGTTGTTCACGGCCCTTTGCGTCTGAGCGCCCCACAAGGCGTCGGCGGGCACTTCCAGTTCTCCCATGCTGTCGCGCTCGACGCGATGCTTGCCGGCCATTCGGTGCTCCTGAGCTGATCGAGCGTGTATGATGCGCACTCCGTTATCGCTTGTATAGCAGCCCGTGGACCCGACGACCCTGACCGCTCTCTCCCCGCTTGACGGACGGTATGCGGCCAAGGCCGGCCCACTGCGGGATTATCTGTCCGAATACGCCCTGATCCGCTATCGAACGCTCGTCGAGGTTCGCTGGCTGCAGCACGTGGCCGCCGAAGAAAGCATTGTCGAACTTGAGCCGCTCGGCCCTGAAGTCAATGACGCCTTGAATGCACTCGTCGACGGATTCGGTCACGACGATGCAAGCCGGGTCAAGACGCTCGAGGCGACGACCAACCATGACGTCAAGGCTGTCGAATATTTCCTGCGGGAGAAGCTGGGCGACCTCTCGTCCGTCAGGCAAAACGTCCCGGGTTTCATCCACTTCGCATGCACCTCCGAAGACATCAACAACGTGGCCTACGCGCTGATGCTGCGAGACGTGCGAGAACAGGCACTCCTGCCGGCCATCGAAACGCTGATCGCCGATTTGCGAACGCTTGCCCAGGCCTGCGCCGACGTTCCGATGCTCGCCCGGACCCACGGTCAGGCCGCATCTCCGACAACGCTCGGCAAGGAGATTGCAAACTTCGCGAGCCGCTTCAGCGAACAGAACTCACGCTTTGCAAGCGCCCCGATATTCGCGAAATTCAACGGCGCGGTCGGCAACTTCAACGCCCATCTGGCCGCGTATCCCGAGACGGACTGGCAGGCCGTGAGCGAACGTTTCCTCGCTTCTCTCGAACTTGAAACCACGCGCTACACGACGCAGATCGAACCGCACGACTGGATAGCGGAATATTGCCAGTGCCTGATGCGCCTGAACACCATCGCAATCGATCTCTGCCGCGACCTCTGGGGCTACGTCAGTCTCGACTACTTCCGGCAGCGAGTACTGGACCACGAAACAGGCTCCTCGACGATGCCGCACAAGGTCAATCCGATCGATCTCGAGAATGCCGAAGGCAATGCAGGGCTTGCCAACGCGGTGCTCGGATTCCTCGCGGAGAAGCTGCCGGTTTCGCGCTGGCAGCGCGATCTGACGGACTCCACGACACTAAGGAACCTCGGCGTCGGTCTTGGCCACAGTCTGCTCGCCGTCGAGTCGTGCCGGCGCGGAGCAGGCAAGCTCGATATCGACCGAACGGCCATCGCCAGGGATCTCGAGTCGGCCTGGGAAGTGCTCGCCGAGGCGGTCCAGACCGTCATGCGCCGCCACGGCGTGACCGACGCCTACGAACAACTCAAGCAACTGACGCGCGGCCGGCCCATGACGCGCGAGCTGCTGCACGAGTTCATCGATGCGGTCGACCTGCCGGAGGAAAGCCGCGCGAAGCTCAAGGCGTTGACGCCCTCCGACTACACCGGACTCGCCGCGGAGCTCGCGAAACGCGTCTGATTCCCGAAGCGCACTCGCAGCAACCGCCGACGCGGTGACGCACTCGAGCACGGGGGTACGATATACGCGAAACCACCCGCCCTCCCAAGCATCAAGGGACATCGTCATTACCAAGTTCGACAGAGGGCACCATCACTTTGGGCTGACATTGACCAGATTCGGGTGTTGAGAGCGCAGGCAGAACGGCTTATGGTAGATAGCTTCGATTTGTTCTACCGTGGAAGCTATGAGCCTCAACATCAAGAACGATGAGACCTGCAGACTCGCCAGCGATCTGGCGCAATTGACCGGCGAGACCATGACCGGCGCGATCACCGTGGCGCTGCGCGAGCGTCTGGCGCGCGAGCGCAGACGCCGCAGCAGGGAAGCCCGCGCCCGAGAATTGCGCGCCATCGCGGAGCGCTGCGCGAAACTTATGGGGCCGGGGCCATCGGCTACCGAGCACGGCGACCTGCTCTATGACGATCAAGGGCTGCCCAGGTGATCGTCGACAGTTCCGCGCTTCTTGCGGTATTGAACAGGGAATCCGATGCCGAACTCTTCCAAGATACGATTCTGACCGCATCGCCGTGCCGCATGTCGGTGGCCAACTTGCTGGAGGCATCGATCGTGGTCGAAGGTCGCGGCGGCGCCGAGGCAGGCCGAGAACTCGACGCATTTGTAAAGCACGCTGAAATCGAACCTGCACCCGTGACGACAGAGCATCTTGAGGCGGCGCGCCAAGCCTGGCGACGTTTCGGCAGGGGAAGGCATCCGGCCGCCCTGAACTTCGGCGATTGCTTTGCGTACGCACTCGCACGCGTCACCGGCGAACCGTTGTTGTACAAGGGCGGTGACTTCGCGCGCACCGATATCCCGGCGGCCCTGCCGTACTCACCCGACACTTCGACCACATGACGATTGGCCGCCCCTTCCAGGGCAGCCTGTTCGCTGACGCTGCCGCGAAGCAGCGTGCCAACGAGGTCGCTGAGGGTTCGGCCCGCTACGAGCACGGCGAGACTGTCGTGGAATCGAAACGGTGGCTGCGACCGCTCGACCGCCGCTCCGGCCGACGGGGCGAGGAGTCCGCACCGTCGACTCAGATGCTGCGTTATCTACGGCGCATAGACGACCTGACCACGGGCAAACTCCGCTGGGGCATTCTCACCAACGGTGCGCACTGGCGCCTGTACTATGCGGGCGCGCGATCTGGCCTTGCCGAGTACGCTTGTCGCTCGTGCCACAGGTTGACCGCACGCCGCAACTGGCAGGATTTTCCTATAATTTCAGGGACATGAGCAGCAAGCCTTCAGTCGTTGTCGCGCTATCCGGCGGGGTCGACTCGGCCGTTGCGGCGTTACTGCTGCGCGACCGGGGCCACGAAGTGCAGTGCGTGCACATGACGAACTGGGAGGATGACGGCTACTGCAACGCGGCCCAGGACTTCCAGGACGCACGGCGGGTCTGCCGCGAGCTCGGTGTTCCGCTGCACCGCGTCAATTTCACGCGCGAATACGCCGAGCGAGTATTCGCACAGTTTCTCAAGGATCTCGAATGCGGGCTGACACCGAATCCCGATGTGCTGTGCAACCGCGAAATCAAGTTTGGCGTGCTTCGCAACTGGGCGCGGCGCCTCGGAGGCGAACTGCTCGCGACGGGCCACTATGCGCGCCTCGCCCGCAACGGCAGCGAGACGCAGCTCTTGAAGGCCCGCGACGCCAACAAGGACCAGACCTACTTCCTGCATGCCGTGGATGGCGCCGACTTTGGCGATGTCGTGTTTCCGCTCGGCGACCTTGTCAAGAACGAGGTTCGCGAGCTCGCACGGAAAGCGCGACTGCCCGTTGCGGACAAGAAAGACAGCACAGGGATCTGCTTCGTCGGCGAGCGCCCTTTCAGCGCGTTCCTGAAGCGCTACCTGCCCGTGTCGCCGGGTCCCATAAGGACGCCGGACGGTGAGCAGCTCGGCGAACACGACGGTCTTGCGTTCTATACGCTGGGTCAGCGGCACGGCCTCGGAATCGGCGGCGTCAGGGGCCATGACGAAAAGCCCTGGTACGTGGCCGAGAAGCGGCGGGATTCCAATGAACTCATCGTGGTCCAGTACCACGATCACGCACGGCTGGCGCACGACTACGTCCACGCCGAGAGCGTGCACTGGGTCAATTCGGCGCCAGCGGCCCTGCAGTCCGGAGGCAAGCTGCGCTGCGCGGCGAAAACCCGCTATCGGCAAGCCGACCGGGCCTGCACGGTATCGGACGCTGGCAACGGCCGGGTCGACGTCGAATTCGACGAGCCCGGACGCGCGATCACTCCGGGACAGTACATCGTGTTCTACGCCGGGGAACGGTGTTTGGGCGGCGCGACGATCACCGCCGCCGAGCGACTTCCCCGGCAGCGCCGCGACGCGATGGCGCTCGCGCGCGGCGCGAGCGACTCTCGGGCCGGGCGGCTCGCCACGTAACCCCGGGAGTGGGCGCCGCGATCGGCTGCGGCGCGGAGCTTCCGCCGCCGATGGCTTGCCCGCGGCCGATCGGGAAATCGGCGCCTTGCTATAATCGCGCCCCTTCCAGCGCGACCCCCGAGGCCCCTTCATGTCGGACAGCTTTGGCGCCCGCCAATCCCTGCGCGTGGGCGCAACGGACTATCAGATCTACCGGCTCGACGCGGTCAGCGACAGCGTCCGCGATCTGCCGTACACGCTGAAGATCCTGCTCGAGAACCTGCTGCGTCACGAGGACGGCGAGAACGTCACGCCCGACGATATCGAGGCGCTCGCCAACTGGGACCCGGCAGCCGACCCGAGCCAGGAGATCGCGTTCACGCCGGCCCGCGTCATTCTTCAGGATTTCACCGGCGTACCGGCCGTCGTCGATCTTGCCGCGATGCGCGACGCGGTCGTGGCGCTAGGCGGCGACCCGTCCGTCATCAACCCGCTGTCCCCGGCCGAACTCGTCATCGACCACTCGGTGCAGGTCGACGAATTCGGCACCGCCGGAGCGCTCGCGACGAACAATGCAATCGAGTTTCGGCGGAACATGGAGCGATACGCGTTCCTGCGCTGGGGCCAGAATGCCTTCGAGAACTTCCGTGTCGTGCCGCCCAACACGGGGATCGTGCACCAGGTCAACCTCGAGTGCCTGAGCCGCGTCGTCTTCGACATCGAGCAGTCGGGCGACCGCCTGGCCTATCCCGACACCCTCGTCGGCACGGACTCGCACACGACGATGATCAACGGGCTCGGCGTTCTGGGCTGGGGTGTCGGCGGCATCGAGGCCGAGGCCGCGATGCTCGGTCAGCCCATCACGATGCTCATTCCGCAGGTCATCGGCTTCGAGCTCACCGGACGTCTCGCGGAGGGAGCGACGGCCACCGACCTCGTGCTCACGGTGACCGAAATGCTCCGGGCGAAGGGCGTCGTCGGCAAGTTCGTCGAGTTCTTCGGCGACGGTCTCTACGATCTCCCGCTCGCCGACAGGGCGACGCTCGGCAACATGTCGCCGGAGTTCGGCAGCACCTGCGCGGTGTTTCCGATCGACACCGAAACGCTGCGCTATCTCGAGCTTTCCGGTCGGCCGCGCGCGCTGATCAGACTCGTCGAAGGCTATGCCAAGTCCCAGGGGCTCTGGCGTGGCGCGCGAGCGCGCTACACGGACACGCTGTCGCTCGATCTCGGCAGCGTGGAACCGTGCATATCCGGGCCGCACAGGCCCCAGCAACGCATTGCGCTGCGCACAGCCGCGGCCACGACCAGGAAACTCCTGGGTCCCAGATCCGCGAGCGTTCCCGTCGAGCGCGCCAGGGAAAAATTCAGGCTCGACGATGGCGCCGTGGTCATCGCCGCGATCACGAGCTGCACGAACACATCGAACCCTGCCGTCATGGTCGGGGCGGGCCTGCTCGCCCGCAACGCGGTCCTCAGGGGACTGAAGTCGAAACCATGGGTCAAGACCAGCCTGGCGCCCGGTTCGAAGGTCGTTACGGAATACCTTGCCAAGTGCGGCCTGCTCGACGATCTCGCTGCGCTCGGTTTCGACATCGTCGGCTACGGCTGTACGACCTGCATCGGCAACTCCGGGCCCTTGCCCGACGAGATCGCGATCGCCGCCAGATCGGCGGACATCCTTGCCTGCTCGGTGCTGTCAGGCAACCGTAATTTCGAGGGTCGCATCCACCCGCTCGTGAAAATGAACTTCCTGGCGTCGCCGCCGCTGGTCGTTGCCTACGCGCTCGCCGGCAATATCAAGGCCGATTTCTACAGGGACCCTCTCGGCAGGGATGCCGCGGGACGGCCCATCTATCTGCGGGAGATATGGCCGACTGCACGCGAGATTCACGATCTGATCCAGGCCAACGTCGACTCGGAGATGTTCAGGTCGAGCTACGCGACCGTGTTCGACGGCGACGACAACTGGAAGAACCTTCCGACGCCCGACGGCCAGACCTATGCCTGGCAGGAGGACTCGACCTACGTCAAGCACCCGCCCTACTTCGAGGGCATGACGCTCGACACCGGCACTCCCGAAGACATTCACGGCGCTCGCGTGCTGGCGCTCCTCGGAGACATGGTCACGACCGACCACATTTCACCGGCCGGCAGCATCGCGCGCGCCAGTCCCGCGGGCGAATACCTCATGGAACTTGGCGTGGAGCTCAAGGACTTCAACTCCTACGGCTCAAGACGCGGCAACCACGAAGTCATGGTGCGCGGCACGTTCGCGAACATCAGGCTGCGCAATCAGCTCGCGCCGGGCACCGAAGGCGGCTGGACCGTGCACCATCCGAGCGGCGAGCAAGCGTCGATCTATGCCGCTGCCATGCGCTACGCGCGCGAGAGCGTGCCGCTCATCATCCTCGCCGGCCGGGAATACGGCGCCGGTTCGTCGCGTGACTGGGCGGCCAAGGGCACGGCGCTCCTCGGCGTCAGGGCCGTGATCGCGGTGAGCTACGAGCGCATTCACCGCTCGAACCTGATCGGCATGGGCGTCGTCCCACTGCAGTTTCAGGACGGAGAAAGCGCCGCTGCGCTCGGCCTGACGGGTAGCGAGACTTTCGATATCGAGGGCCTCGGCCGCGAGCGCACGAGCGAAGTGCGGGTTACCGCGACGCGGGCGGACGGCAGCCGGCTGCCATTCAGCGCGAAAGTCAGGATCGACACGCCGAAGGAACAGGAGTACTTCGTCCACGGCGGCATTCTGCAGTACGTGTTGCGGCAGCTCGTGACGGCGGACGGCGCGGCAACAGCGTAAGTCACGCGAGGCGCCTGATCGATTCGCCATATCTCAGCGAGGATCGGGGTGCGGGTGCGGTAGCAGTAGGTCGGGGAGCCGCACTATCGGTCGCTTGAGACACGCGGTGAATACATCCCTGTACGCTCCGCGCGCGCATCCCTGCGCGCGAGGGTCTCAAGCGACCGATAGTGCGACTCCCCTTGGGTTTGCGGCTGGCTGACAGAACCCCTACTTAGAGGTCCTCAAGTTCGCGAAAGCGCTCCATGAGGCCCAACGCCTCGGCGACGGGCCGGTAAGTCACTGCTCCTGAGCAGGTATTCACGCCCTTCGCGAACAACGGATCGTCCAGGACGGCGGCGGCGCCGCCGTCGGCGAGGCGTTCGATGTACGGCAGCGTCGTGGCGGTCAGGGACAGCGTCGAGGTACGCGGATAGGCGCCAGGCATGTTCGTCACGCAATAGTGCGTCACGCCATGTTTCGTGAACACCGGATCGGCGTGCGATGTCGGCCGCGATGTCTCCACGCAGCCGCCCTGATCGATGCTGACGTCGACGATCACGGAGCCTTCGGGCATTTGTTCGACCATCGCCTCGGAGACAACGTGCTGCGCCCGGGCGCCCTTGACGAGGGTTGCGCCGATCAGCATGTCGGCGCGCACGAGGCGCTCCTCCAGTTGACCCTTGTCCGAGACGACATATTCGATACCGGCGGCGATCCGTTCGACTTCCGCCGCGCGTTCCGCCCGCTGACCGAATACCGCGACGCGGGCACCCATCGCACCGGCCACCCTCGCCGCATGGCGGCCCACGATGCCGTCACCGACAATGACGACTTCGCCGTGACCATGACCGAGAATCTCGGCCGGCAGCGTGCCGCGGCCGCCGTTGAACCGCGCCAGGTACCAGGCGCCGACGAGCGGCGCCATGCTGCCCGCCACGGCGCTCATCGGCGCGAGCAGCGGCAAGCGTCCCTGTTCGTCTTCAACCGTCTCGTAAGCCACGGCCATCGTTCGGCCTGCGAGCAGCGCAGCGGTGAGTCCGGGATCGACGCCCGCCAGGTGAAAATAGGTAAAGACGATCTGGCCGCCGAGATACCGGTACTCGGCCGGCTCAGGCTCCTTGACCTTGATCACCAGATCCTTGTCCCAAGCGGCGGCTGCGTCCGCGATCGTAGCGCCCGCGGCCACATAATCCGCATCCGAAAAGCCCGAACCCGAGCCCGCGTCAAGTTCGACAGTCACCTCATGACCCGCTTCGACGAGCGTCCGCACGCCGTCGGGCGTCATCGCAACGCGATTCTCGTTGTCCTTGATCTCCCTGGGTACGCCTACTCTCATCGCAGTCTCCATCACGTCGCTACGCGTCATCCCTGAACGCAATGCCCTCAATCTACATAAAACCCGAACCCTGCGGGTATCATCCGCGTTCCGAATCGGACGCATTCGTTTACGAAGGCGACACATGGCCCTTCACCCCGCCGACCAGGCCCATCTGAAGCTCGTCGAGCAGTGTGACGGCATCGGCGAATTGCAATGGCGGGGCCACGTATTCCCGCAGATTCGCTATCGCATCCGCCGCTTCCAGGGCATGGCGCCGAGCGGGCTCCCGGTTCCCGGCCTGCACCGCATCGAAGGCTCGGTCGACATCGCCGCGGTTCCGGAAGCCGCCCGGCTGACCGGGCGCGAACTCAAGCTCAGGCTCGAGGACGGGCGGAGCCTCACCGTTTCGATTGCGTCGGGCGATGGACGAATCCTGACCGAGGGTCATGGTCCGGGCCGTTGCGGGTGTTGCTGAAGTCGTGCCCGGCCTCGTCGACGTGACCCCCGCCACTGCCATGAAGAGCCAGTCCCTCGCTGGTGGCGCCGTTGCGCCCGACCTCATCGACATCGGCGTCAATCTGACTCATGACAGCTTCGACCACGACCGTGGCGCCGTCATGCAACGCGCCGCAGCCGCCGGCGTCACCCGGATGATCGTGACCGGAACGTCCGTGACGACCAGCGTTCAGGCGTTGTCGCTGCCGGAACCGGAACCGGGCCGGCTCTACGCGACGGCCGGCATCCACCCGCATCACGCGAACGAGTTCGACGAACACAGCATCGATGCGCTGCGCGCGTTGCTGGACGACCCGCGCGGCGTCGCGGTCGGCGAGTGCGGGCTCGACTTCTTTCGCGACTTCTCGCCGCGCGACATGCAGGAACGTGCGTTCGCGGCGCAACTGGAGCTCGCAGCCGTGACCGGCCTGCCCGTCTTCCTGCACCAGCGGGACGCCCATGCCATATTCATCGCGATGCTGCGGCAGGTCCGCGACCGGCTCAGCGGTGGAGTCGCCCATTGTTTTACGGGCGGTCCCGAGGAGCTTCGCGACTGTCTCGACATGGACCTGTATATCGGCGTGACGGGCTGGGTGTGCGACGAACGCCGCGGCGGCCCGTTGCGCGCCGCCTTGCCCGATATCCCGCTGGATCGGCTCCTGCTCGAGACCGATGCGCCCTACCTGCTGCCTCGCGATCTCAAGCCCCGTCCGAAAACGCGGCGCAATGAACCCTGCCATCTCGCGCATGTGCTTGCCCGTGTCGCAGCCGAAATGGGCCAGCCTCCCGAGACCGTCGCCGAAGCGGCGACATCGAATACGGAAAGGCTGTTCGGTCTGCCACCGCTCGGCAGCCTTGCCTGAGTCTCTCGAGCCACCGGATTCGGGCGTCGGTTCAGACCTGCCTCAGAGCCGCCTCCCGGATGGCTTTTCGGCTGGTGCGGCGGCTGCACGCGCGCATTCCCAATGCGGCCAGTAGGCTTCGGTCAAACGCTCCGTATCGCGCGGCTCAAGCTTCCCGTAGCGCTCGAGAAGTTCATCGGGCAACAGGACCTCGGCAGGACGATCCTTGCCGAATTCGGCCGCGGCGAACAACACGTGTCCAGCGACCGGCACGCCAGGCACCAGTTGCCTGACGGCCGCTACGCGATCGCGCAAGGCCGGCAGGGGATTGCGGAAACTGAAACGCCTCTGTCTGCCCCTCACGGTCCACTCGTCGATCCGCTCGCCCGCGAACACGATGCCGGCGAACTCCTTGACTTCCATGACGACGATGCCCCTGACAGTCAGCAACAGGTACTCGACATGGATCTGGCCATCCAGATCGTCCGGGACCACCACATCATGCACTTGATCGATGGCCACGCTATCGAGCAGTTCCACGAGCTTGAGTGGGCGTTTCCGACGCAGGAACACGATAACGGCAGCCAGCGCCACGATTGCGACGAGACCTGCTGCCAAACCGATCCAGATTGAATAAATCACATTAGTTTTATGTGGTTAATTATTGATAATTATTTACTTTTCAACATCAAACCATCATTCAAACTCGGCATTCCACCGATCGAGTTCCACGGCCAGGGCATCGACCTCAGCTCGCACCGTAACGTGCTCGGCGGACAGTGCAAGCAACGCCTGCAGCGAATCGGGGACCGGCACGGCGTGACCCGTTAGCGATTCCGTGATCGACTCGAACTTGGCGGGATGTGCGGTGGCGCAAACGATCCAGGGCCGTCCCGCGCGCTGGGCTTGCGCAAGCTGATCGTAGACCCGGAACCCCGTCGCCGTATGAGGGCACCAGACCCGGCCGAAGCGCTCGTCGTCCTGTCTGATCTGGGCACGTATCGCGTCGTCGTCAACGGGATAGGCCTGCACGGTGGCCCGCAACTCTCCGAAGTCAGGCAGCATGTCGAACAGGCGTTCCATATTGCTCGGATCGCCGACGTCCATGGCCGAGGCCAGCGTTCGTACACTCGGGCGCGGCCGCCATTTCCCGGTCGCAAGATATTCCGGGATCGTGAGGTTGCTGTTGATGGCGAACACGATCTCGCGGATCGGCATGCCCATCGCACGGGCCCAGACGCAGGCCAGGCCGTTGCCGAGATTGCCCGTCGGCACGATGTACCCGGCCGCCATGCCCGCTTCGCGCCAGTGCCACAGGCTGCTCGCCGCGTGGTAGGCGACCTGCGGCAGCAGGCGGCCCAGATTGATGCTGTTGGCGGAACTGAACCGGTGCCGGCGGCTCAGGACGGGATCCCTAAACGCTGCCTTGGCGAGCGCCTGGCAGTCGTCGAAACTGCCCTCGACCTCGAACGAGCGGACATTACCGCCCCAGCACGTCAGTTGATGCTGCTGACGCGCCGACACCTGACCTTTGGGAAACAGCACACCGACACGCAGCCGCGAGCGGCCGTGGAAGGCCGCGGCCACCGCCCCGCCGGTATCGCCGGATGTGGCCACGAGTATGGTGACTGGCCGCCCGTCATCGTCCAACAACGGCAGCGAACGTTCCATGACTGCCGCGAGAAAACGCGCGCCGACATCCTTGAAGGCGGCTGTCGGTCCGTGAAAGAGTTCGAGCACGGCAAGTGGATCCGGACGGGCCTGAAGACGCGTCAGCGGTACGGCGAAGTCGAGCGCATCGTCGCATATGTCGCGAAGCTCCGGTTCCAGCGGCGAACCCGAGAAAAACGGCAGCAGAAGCTCGGCGGCGATCTCCGGCAACGTGTCGCCGCGGATCGACTCGGGGTCGAAATGCGGTATCTCGACCGGCACGAAGAGACCGCCGTCTGCGGCGAGTCCCTGCATGACAGCCGTGATCAGATCCGTTTCGCGGCGACTTCGTGTGCTGCGGTAATCCATTGCACGGGAGCCCTAGTCGTCGCTGCCGCTCAGCATGCTGCAAAGCCGCAACAGGTCCGCGAAGATCCCCGCGGCCGTAACGTCCGGCCCCGCACCCGGACCGCGCACGATCAACGGATTCTCACTGTAGCGGCGCGTCGCGAACCGCACGATGTTGTCCGTGAGACTGATGTTCGCGAACGGGTGGTCGGCATCGAAACTTTGCAGGCGGACGCTCGCCTTCGCCTGGCTGACGTTCACGTCGGCGACGTAGCGCAGCACCTGCCCATTGCCCCCGGCCTCCTCCACCCGTGCGGCCATCGGCGCGTCGAAGTCCGCCAGTCGGTCGAGGAACTCATCTACAGAAGCGCCGGCGAGTGCTGAGGGCACCAGGCTCTCGACCTCGATGTCGGCCAACTCGAGATCGAGGCCGGACTCGCGCGCCAGGATCACCGCCTTGCGGGCGACATCCATGCCTGACAGATCGTCGCGCGGATCGGGCTCGGTGTAGCCCCGAGCCCGGGCATCGCGGACGATCTCGGAGAACGCCCGGCTGCCGTCGAAGACGTTGAAGAGATAGGCCAGCGTCCCGGAAAAGATTCCACTGATGCTGTGAATGTCGTCGCCGGTCTCGACGAGATCCTTGAGCGTGTTGATCACGGGCAGTCCGGCGCCGACGGTCGCCTCGTAGAGAAAGTGGGTGTTCGCATCGCGGTTGCGCCGCTCGAGTTGCGTGTAGTACGCCATCGGGCCGCTGTGCGCGCGCTTGTTGGGCGTGATGACGTGGATTCCGCGCGCAAGCCACTCGGCGTAGCGGTCGGCGATCTCCTGGCTCGCGGTGCAGTCGATGAGTACGGCATGGGGCAGATAGTCCGCGTGCACGTGTTCGACGAAACCGTCGATGTCCATCGACTCCCCGTTCTCCAAAGCGCCCCGCCAGTCGTCGAGACCGACCCTGGACTGATCCAGGCACATGCGCCTGGAACCGCCGACCGCGCGAACGCGCAGATCCAGATCGAACTGTTCGCGCAGACTGCCGCCGGCGGCCGCGAGCTGGTCGAGCAACGCACTGCCCACCGCGCCCGGTCCGATCAGTCCGATCGAGACGGTTTTCGCCGACAGGTAGAAGTTGCTGTGCACGGCTCGCAGCGCGCGCGTCAGGTCCTTCGAAGCGATCACGGCGGAGATGTTGCGCTCGGAGGCGCCCTGCGCGATCGCGCGAACGTTGATGCCCGCGCCGCCCAGCGTGCGGAAGAAGCGGCCGGCACTGCCCGGCAGTCCGGCCATGCCATCGCCTACCACGGCGAGAATCGCGCAGTCCGGCGTCATCTGGATGCGCTGCACGATCCCCTGACCGAGTTCGACGGCAAACGCGCGCTCGACGACGCGCCTGACGGTTTCGGTCGCGTCCTCGGCGACCGCGAAGCAGATCGAGTGCTCGGAACTGCCCTGCGAGATCAGCATGACCGATACACCGACGTCCCGTAGCGCACCGAACAGACGGTCGGCCGTGCCGGGTACGCCGATCAGCCCCGCGCCTTCGAGATTCACGAGCGCGACACCATCAATGCCGCTCACGCCCTTGACGACCTCTTCGCGCGGCGTCGATGCGGACGAAATCGTGGTTCCCGGACGTCCGGAATCGAAGGTATTTCGAATCCGGATCGGTATCGCGTCTGCAACCGCGGGCGCCATGGTCAGCGGATGCAGAACCTTGGCCCCGAAATAGGCCAGTTCCATGGCCTCGCTATATGAGATTTCGTCGATCACCGTGGCCTCGGGAACCTTGCGCGGATCGCCGCTCATGACCCCGTCGACATCGGTCCAGATATTGATTTCGCTCGCGCCGAGGAGCGCAGCGAAGATCGACGCCGAGTAGTCGCTGCCGTTGCGCCCGAGCGTTGTCGGCAAGCCGTCCTTGCTCGATGCGATGTAGCCGGTCACGACCGCGATCCCGGCGAAGTCCGTAGGGATGACCTCACCGCACCTGGCACGCGTCGCGTCCCAGTCGACGACGGGCCCCATCTCGCCGCGCTCGGTCACGAGCACATCGCGGGCGTTGACGAACCGGACCTCGCGGGCGTCCTGACTGCTTCTGAGGACTTCCGTCATCAGGCGCGCCGACCAAAGCTCCCCGAACCCCGACACGAGGTCGCGGCTGCGGTGCGACGCCGAGCGGACGAGCGACAGGGCCTTGAGCACATGCTGGATGTCGCCGAGGTCGCGTTCGACGTCGTCACACAGGGCCGCAGCGTGCTCGGTGGACAGCAGTTCCCCGGACACAGCCGCATAGCGCGCACGCAGCGCGTCGAGGGAGTCTGTCAGGCCCTCGTCCGACACCGCCTTGCCGATGAGTCCGAGAAGCTGGTCCGTGACGCCCCCCATCGCCGATACGACCACGGCGACGTTGGCAGCGCAAGGCGCGCCGGCGATTTTGGCGACACGGCGATAACACTCCGCGTCGGCAAGGCTCGTGCCGCCGAATTTGTGGACGATCCACGCCATTGGATATCCCGTTTACGTTGGCCGGGCCGCTGCCGGCCCTGTGCACCGCCATTGCGGCGGACGCGAGCATACCAGAATCAGGGGGTCAATCAGACCGGCAGCCCGCCGCGAAATCGCGCGCCGAACCGGAAAAACGAGGTGCTTTGCCGGTAGCTGCCGGATGTGTGCCGTCAGCCCGCAGACGCCGTTGCGTTCGCGATTTCCCCGCGCATCGCCGAGATCGTTGCGGCGTAGTCGTCGGTCCCGAAGATTGCCGTGCCGGCCACGAAGGTATCGGCGCCCGCGCTCGCGATTCGACCAATATTGTCGACCTTGACCCCGCCGTCGACTTCAAGGCGGATGTCCCGCCCCGACCCGGCGATGATTTCGCGCGCCGCGGCGAGCTTCCCGATCGTCGACTCGATGAACTTCTGACCTCCGAAGCCCGGGTTCACGGACATCAGCAACACGAGATCGACCTTGTCGGTCAGGTGATCGAGCCAGCTCAGCGGCGTTGCGGGATTGAAGACGAGACCGGCCTTGCAGCCCGAATCCCTGATGAGCTGGAGTGTCCGGTCGACGTGGTCGCTGGCCTCGGGGTGAAAGCTGATGTAGCTCGCGCCCGCACGCGCGAACTCCGGCACGATGCTGTCAACGGGCTTGACCATCAGGTGGACGTCGATGGGCGCCTCGATCTCCCTGGCGCGCAGGTGCTCGTGCAACCTCTCGCAGACGGGCGGGCCGATGGTCAGCGCCGGCACGTAGTGGTTGTCCATCACGTCGAAATGGATGAGGTCGGCGCCGCCCGCGGCCACGGCTTCGACTTCCTCGCCGAGCCGGGCGAAGTCCGCGGCGAGTATTGAAGGTGCGATCCAGAATTCGTTCATGCGGACGATTATTCCACGATCCGCCAGCTCGCTCATCCCGTGTCCCGCGCACCGACGAACGAGATCTCCTCACAAGGTAAACTTGGATCGGTGCGTGTACGCCACTAACATGCTACGTAACACCGCCCGCAAGCAGCGAAGGATTGTTTCCGCACCGCAATGTTTCTGCACTCCAGAACGAAGGATCGACCCGTACACCTTGGCTTGTTCGGACTGGAGGCCCTTTCCCATGACCCGGCCGCCGCTGCGGTCGAGTCGGCGCGGCCGCAGGTCGCCGCGCCGCCCGCCCAGGACGCAGACGACAAGCTGAGCACGGTTGCACGGCAATATCTCGAAATCTTCGCCGGCAGCATCGACGGCGACGCGGCTGCCGCACGGGCGCCCGTACCTGACGATCTCGCCCGGCGCGCCGCGGACGTCAAGGGTCTCGCCTACTTTCTCGATGCCGCCCATGTCGGCATCTGCGCCGTGCCGGCCGAGGCGTGGCTTGCAGGTGCCGAGAGCTTCGAGCATCCCAACGCGATCGTCCTGCTGATAGAGCACGGCAGGCTCCCCGAGGCATCCAACCTCGCGCATGACTGGACGGCTCCTGCCCGTCGGGGAGTCGGGGACATGCGCGCGGCGGAGATCGCGGTGGTCGTCGCCGGACACATTCGCCACATGGGTTTCAACGCGCGCTGTCATTTCGCGGGCCACAGCGGCGTCGAGCTGGAGCGCCTTGCGGTCCTCTCCGGCGTCGCGTTGCGCACGGCCGACGGAACGGTCAGTCCGTTCCTCGGTTCCGGCTACTCGCTCTCCGTCGTAACGACGGAATACGAGCTCGAACACGACATGCCGCTTGCCGCCGACGCCGAGCGGCAGGCGCGAGGCCTGCGCCATTGGTGGGGGGTGAACGGCGCACAGTCGGGCCGGGAACGCAACCGGCGCGCCCGGCGGCCGAGCCACCTGAGCCACTACCCGATGGAACAGGTACGCCGGGTCGACCGCCCGACTACCCTGATCATCGACGACGAAGTGCCGCGCGTGCCGAAGCGCGCCGCGTTCTTCGAACGGGCGCTGCAAGGGGATCTCGGCGCCAAGGCACAGCGCGAACGCGGCAACTTTTCCTTCAAGCATCCGACCTCGCAGAGCCTGCTGACGACAATCCGCTCGCTCGTGCCGTTCCAGGACGGCCCGGTCGGTGAGACGGATGTCAGCCGATACGGCGACCCTGAAGCCAACGCGGCGGCCATCAAGTCGCTGTCCTACTTCCTGGGCTCCGACCTGACCGGAATCTGCGAGATACCGCGCTACGCCTGGTTCTCCCACAAGGAGGACGGCAAGCCGCTGAAGATGTACCACCGCTACGCGGTCGTCATGCTCATCGACCAGGGCTTCGACACGATGGAAGGCGCAAGCGGCGACGACTGGATTTCCGGTACGCAGTCGATGCGCGGCTATCTGCGCGGCGCGGAGATCGCGGGCGTCATGGCCGCACACCTCAGGAGCCTGGGCTTCCCGGCGCGCTCGCAGACGAATGCCGACAGCGACGTACTGCACATCCCGCTGATCCTCTGGGCGGGGCTCGGCGAGCTCAGCCGAATCGGCGAACTCGTGCTCAACCCGTTCGTCGGACCGCGCTTCAAGTCGGTCGTGCTGACGACGGACATGCCGCTTGCGGTCGACAAGCCGATCGACTTCGGACTTCAGTACTTCTGCAACAACTGCCTGAAGTGCGCGCGCGAGTGCCCCTGCGATGCGATCTCCTGGGGCAACAGCGTGATGTTCAACGGCTACGAGATGTGGAAGCTCGACGTCGAACGCTGCACCCGGTACCGGCTCACCAACTCGCGCGGCGCGGCCTGCGGCCGCTGCATGAAGACCTGTCCGCTCAACAAGGTCGTCGACGCCGACGGCCCGATCGTCACGCGCATCGCGAGCTGGCTCGGCATCCATGCGTTCTGGCTGAAGCCGCTCATGGTGCCGTTCGCCGCGTGGCTCGACGATTTCATCGGCAACGGCAAACGCAACCTGGCCAAGAAATGGTGGTTCGACCACGAGATCGTCAACGGCGTCACCGTCACGCCGCGCGCGACCAACCAGCGCGACATCGACCCGTCCCGCAACATCGATCCGGCAACGCAGAAGATCGCCTACTACCACGCAGACGCGATGCCGGCGCCCGACTCGCCGGGGCCCGTCAAGGTCGACCGCAAGACTGCGCTAACCTCGCGAGACGTCGTCGAGACGCCCGACCAGGCGCGGGCACGCGTCGCACGCGGCGAGCCGCGCCCGGCGCACTACGTGCCCGTACCGCCGATCGGCGCAGACGACGCCGAATCGCAGCGCGTAGAGAGCCCCTACGCGAAATAGCCCTGCTTGATTCAGGCGCTCGACCGGCCTGTCACGACATCCACAAGCGTCCGGCAAGGACTACTTGACGCCTGCCGCGTCTGCCGCACTGCTGCGCGCACGCCGTCTCGCAATGCCGCTACAGCTCAATCGTCACAGCGATTGACTTCGACGGAAACATGGACGATTCCGGCATCGGCCGGGATCAGGTTCCTGTAGTAGTCGGGCGGTTTGGGATCGTGCGTGACGACCGAGACGATCGCCGAATAGATGTCCGGACCCACGGCCCAGACGTGAAGATCGGCTATGCGGTTGTCATCGGCGGACTCGATGCTCCCGCGCACGGCGTCGGATACCTCTTGCGGCGCCGCCCCGTCCAGCAGGATCGCGCTCGTCGAGCGCAGCAGGCCGATCGACCAGCGCGCGACGAGAATCGCGCCGACGATGCCCATGGCGGGATCCATCCAGACGAAGCCGAAGTATTTCGCGCTGAGCAGCGCGAAGATCGCGAGCAGCGACGTCAATGCGTCGGCGAGTACATGCAGATAGGCCGACACGAGATTGTGATCCCGGGCATGATGGTGGTGATGCCCATGGCCGTGCTGGTGGGCATGACCGTGGTGATGCGCATGTCCGTGGCCGTGCGCCCTGTGACCGCCCTCCTCTTCCAGGTCCGCAGGCTTCTTCTGCTCGAGAATCAACACCGAGACGCCGTTGACGATCAGGCCGAGCACGGCGACGAGAATCGCCTGATTGAAGGCGATCGGCACCGGCGCGATGAAGCGCCCGATGCTCTCCATCGCCATGGCGAGCGCGAAGCCCGCGAGCAGCACGGCGCCCGTGAACCCGCCGAGCACGTTGACCTTGCCCGTGCCGAAGCTGAAGCGTGCGTCGTGCGCGTGCCGCCGCGCATAGATGTATGCGAACGCGTTGATGCTGAGCGCCGCGGCGTGCGACGCCATGTGCAGGCCGTCGGCGAGCAGCGCCATGGACCCGTAGACGACACCGGCGATGATCTCGACGACCATCATCGTTCCGGTGATGGCGATGACGATCAGGGTCTTCGTCTCGCCGGGCCTTCTGAGATCCTGTCCGAAGGTATGGGGGTGCTGCCAACGCTGCAGTTGCTTCTCGTGCATGGGTTCCAGAACGACCGTCCGCTGCCGGAATCATAAAGCAGACTCACGCGGTCTACACCGGGGGCACACTCGCCTGCGGGTTTCTTTCGCGATAAACCCGTGCCAAACTCCACGCCGCATGGCGGCGGTCGTCCGGACCGACGCCACGAAGGAACGACGAGGGAAAGACATGGCTATCGACACGGAGCAGGTCATCGACCAGCTCAACAAGATTCTCGAATACGAACTTGCGGGCGTCGTCCGGTACACGCACTACGCGATGATGATCTTCGGCTACAACCGGATACCCATCGTCGCGCTCTTTCAGCAGGAGGCGCAGGAATCCCTGGGACATGCGCAGCAGGCGGGCGAAATGATCACCCGGCTCGGCGGCCATCCGTCACTTGGCATCGGCCCGCTGTTGGAAACGTACCAGCACGAAGTGCGTCCGATCCTGGAGGAAACGCTCGAAGCCGAGCACGCCGCGCTCAAGCTCTACTACGAACTGCTCGCGATGGTCGAAGGCAAGCACGTACCGCTCGAGGAATACGCGCGCAACCTCATCCTCACGGAAGAGTCGCACATCGACGAAATCGACAAGATGTTGCGTAACCCTGGCGACGTCGGCGTCAGCGAGGCTGCGCGCGCACTCAGCTAGACAAACTATCGAATTTGGGAGAATGAAATGGATCTGGGACTGAAAGGAAAAAACGCAGCGATTACGGGCGCGAGCCAGGGCATAGGCTACGCGATCGCAAACGCACTTGCTCAGGAAGGCTGCAACGTCGCGCTCGCGGCGCGCGGCGAGGACCGTCTGAACCAGGCGGTCGCCGACATGCAGGCGCATGGCGTGACGGCCGTCGGCATCGTCGCCGACCTTGCGAACGAGGACGGCTGCAAGGCGTTCGCTGAAGGCGCTGCCGAACAGCTTGGCGGGCTCGACATCCTCGTCAACAACGTCGGCGGCATGATTCCGGGCACGCTCGACGGCCTGACTCCGGAAGTCTGGGAGCGCGTTCTCAACGTCAACCTCATGGCGGCCGTCTACATGACCAAGCACGCCTTGCCGCATCTGCGCAACGGAAACGCGCCGCGGATCCTGAACGTGTCCGGAGTCTCGGGCACGCAGCTACTGCCGGGCGCACTGACGACGACGATTCCCAATGCCGGAATCATAGGGTTCTCGAAGGTCATGGCCGGCGAACTCGGCCCCGCAGGCATTACCGTCAACAACATCTGTCCGGGCCTGACGGCCACGGAGTCGTGGGGGCCGCGCGCCGAAGCCATGGCCAAGGTCCGCGGCGTGACGGCCGACGACGTTCGCGCGGCGATCGCAGGCCAGACGCTGCTCGGCCGCTGGGCCGATCCCGAGGAGATCGGGAATGTCGCGGCCTTCCTCGTCTCGGAGAAGGCCAGCTATATGACGGGGACGACGGTCGAGGTGTGCGGCGGATTCACACGCTACATCTGACGCGCGTCCGCACGACGGTTCCGAGATAGTCGAAAGCCATACAAGACAACAGCAGGTGAAAAACCTGCGACGGTGAGTTGACGCTTTCGGCGCCTGCGAGTCGCGCTACCCGGTCCAGCGCCACAGTCTGCCGCCAGGTTCGGTTCCGCCGCCGGGATCCTCCGAGTTGTCGCACAATCGGGGCAGCGCAGGTCGCAACCGGCTACCACCAGTCCGCGCGCTCGCGCACGGCCGCCTGTGCGCGCTGTGCATCGTCGATGACCTCATCGACATCGATGTCGGTCAGCACACCGTCGCGCTTGAGTATCCTGCCGTCGATCATCACGGTATCGATGTTCGCGGGCTGGGCGGCCTCGACGAGCATGTGTGCAGGCTCGGTGAATACGCCAAGGTTAAGCGCGCGCGTGTCGACCATGATCAGGTCCGCTCGCTTGCCCGGCGTCAGCGAGCCGATGTTGTCCTCGAGCCCCATCGAACGCGCGCCCTCGATCGTCGCAAGCTCGAGGACGCGGCGGGCCGGAAGCCTGAATTCGTCCTGCGTGCGCGAGTTTTCGACGTTCTGGATCGCCTTCATGATCGCAAACATGTCGGCGTTCCCCGTCAGGGTCGGGGTATCCACGGACAGGCCGACGGGGATGCCGGCATCGAGGAAGTCGCCGGTGATCGGGAAGCCGAAGCCGATTCGCAACTCGGTCCAGGGCGACAGGCTCACAGACGCGCCGCGCCGCGCGAGCGCCTCGATCTCCTCCGGGCTCGTCCAGATCGCGTGGATGACCTGCACGTGCGGCCCGAGCATGCCGGCATCCTCGATCGCCTGGATGCCGCCGCGGCTGGTGGGGAAGTTGTTGACGTGCACGGACACGGGCAAATCGAGTTCGCGGGCCGCCACATAGTCCTGCCGGGACGCTTCGGTGCCCGCCCCGCGCCAGGCCAGACCGAGCGTCAACAGGCCATCGTTGGAGTAGTCGTTCCAGTTCACCGCGAGGCGCGCGACATCGGCCATGTCGAGCGGTGAATCGTTCGACGCGCCGGTCGGCGATCCGTAAGCGAAACGTGCGCGGATGCCCGTATCGGTCAACGCCCGAAGATCGGCTTCGGCGTACTCGGGATCACGCACGTTGTGGCACCAGTCGTGCACGAAGGTGATGCCGGAATGGATGGCCTCGGCGGCCGACAATCGCGTACTCGCGTACATGTCTTCGGCCACGTAATGCGCCCCGATGCCGCGCGAGGTCGGAAAATACCCGTGCTCGGGCACGTCGCCCGCCATGCTGCGCAGCATCGTCGTCCACATGTGCCAGTGCGTCTCGACGAGGCCCGGCAGGACGAGCATCCCGCCGGCATCGATCACGGTGGCGTCGGGAGCGTCGATCGACGCGCCGACCGCGGCGATCTGCCCGTCCCTGACGTGGACATCGGCATCGGACAGATCGCCGAGCGCCGGGTCCATCGTGAGCACGTAGCCGCCCCGGATCAGGTATTCGTTGCTTGCCGGCATGACGCCGCCCCCGTTGTCGCTGTCCTGCGCGCTTGCGAGCCGCCAGCCGCCAGCGCCAAGTGCGCCGATGGCCACGGCGCCACCCATGAAATCACGCCTTCCGATCGATCCGCCGCTGCCGTGCCTTGTCATGTTCGCCACCGTTGCTCCCAGATTCTCCCATCACCGACGGCCGGCCCCGCAGGTACGCGATCGCCATGCCGCCAGATTCGCGGGCCGGTTTCGGGTCTCCCCTGGCCTGGTGGCGGATGCCTGTCGCGTGCGCGCGGCCCGCAATCTGCCGCCGCGCGGTCGCGGGCATATACGCCACGTCAGACGAGCATGCAGACCGATTGCAGTTCCGTATACATCTCGATCCCCTGGCGCCCGTGCTCGCGGCCGAATCCCGATTGCTTGAATCCACCGAAAGGCATGTTGGGATCGACGAAACTGTGGCAGTTGACCCAGACCGTGCCGGCCTTGATCTTCGGGACGAGCCGATGCACGGCACTGAGGTCGTTCGACCAGATGCTTGCGCTCAGGCCATAGGGCGTTGCATTTGCGAGCGCTGCAACCTCGTCGAGTTCGTCGAACGGCTGCGCGACGAGCACGGGACCGAAAATCTCTTCCTGCACAACGCGCATATTCGCATTCACGTTGGCAAGTACGGTCGGTTTGACGTAGCAGCCCGGGTGCTCGAGCGTCTCCCCGCCCGTGACGACTTCCGCGCCTTCCTCGCGCCCGGAGTCGATATAGCCCATGACCCGCTCCTGCTGCTCGGGTGAGACGAGCGGACCCATCTCGGTGTCGGGGTCGAGACCGGGTCCGAGCCTGATCGCATCCGCCGCGGCGCTGACACCCTCGACGACCTGCTCGTAGATCTTTCTATGCGCATAAAGGCGTGAACCCGCCGCGCAAACCTGACCGGAGTTGAAAAAGATCGCCTGTGCCGCCCCGCCGATGACCGTTTCGACATCGGCATCCGGCAGGACGATGACCGGCGACTTGCCGCCGAGTTCGAGCGATACGCGCTTGAGCGTGTTCGTCGCGGACTTGTTGATGATCTTGCCGACTTCGCCGGAACCGGTGAACGCAACCTTGTCGACGCCCGGATGGCTGACGAGCGCAGCGCCCGCCGTCTCGCCGTAGCCCGTGAGGATGTTCACGACGCCCGGCGGGAATCCGGCTTCCATGATCAGCTCGCCCAGCCGAAGCGCGGTCAGCGGCGTCTGCTCGGCCGGCTTGAGGATGGAGGTACAGCCGACGGCGAGCGCCGGACCGAGCTTCCAGGCCGCCATCACCAACGGAAAGTTCCAGGGAATGATCTGCGCGACGACGCCTGCCGGGCGGCGCCGCGTCGAGGTCTCGAATCTGGCTCCCGGTGGTCCGCCGACCGAGATGTCGAACGTCGAACCTTCGATCTTGGTCGCCCAGCCGGCCATGTAGCGGAAATACTCGCGCGTTGCGGGGATGTCGACGACGCTCGCAATGAACCTGGTCTTGCCGTTGTCGATGCTTTCCAGTTCACAAAGCTCCTCGGCGTGCTGCTCGATGAGATCGCCGAGGCGCCAGATCAGCGCCTGACGCTCGGCAGGCCGCATGCGCGGCCAGGGCCCCTGCTCGAATGCTTCTCGCGCGGCCGCGACGGCGCGGTCGACATCGGCCTGGTCGGCATCGGCGATCGTCGATATGGTGTCGCCGGTCGCCGGATCGACGACCGGGATCGTCCTGCCCGACTCCGACTGGACCCATTCACCCCCGATAAACAGGCGTGCTGGTCGGTCAAGAAACGAAACTGCGCCGACGGACGGCGCGGGTTGTGCTGCGATGGCGACGCTCATAGTTCCCTCTCGATGGTCTTGTGGTCTTGCAGGTGCAGGCGACCCGCAACTCGCCGGCTCACCACGGCGGCGAACGATCGGCGGGTCGCCAACGCCCGACTCGAACAGCGCGAGTGTAGAACCCGCATGAAGCGCCGACAAGGGACGGCAAACTCAGCCGAGCTTGAGCAGCGTCTTGGCGTTCTCCTTGAGGATCAGCGGTCGGACCTCGTCGCGGATGTCGATCTTCGCGAAGTCCGCAAGCCAGCGGTCCGGCGTGATCAGCGGATAGTCCGTGCCGAACAGGATCTTGTGCCTGAGTTGCCTGTTCGCGTAGTGGACGAGTTGCGGCGGAAAGTACTTCGGAGACCAGCCCGAGAGATCGATGTAGACCTGCGGCTTGTGCAGGCAGATCGACAGGGCCTCGTCCTGCCAGGGCCAGGAAGGATGCGCGAGGATGATCGGCATGTCCGGAAAGTCGACGGCCACGTCGTCGACGTCCATGGGGTTACCGTACTTGAGCCGGATTCCGCCGCCGCCCGGCATGCCGGTGCCCATACCGGAATGCCCCGTGTGGAAGAGCGCCGGCAGGCCGGCTTCGGCGATCACCTCGTAGAGCGGATAGGCGCTCGGGTCGTTCGCGTGGTACTCCTGGTACTGCGGATGAAACTTGAATCCGCGGATGCCGAAATCGTCAATGAGCCGGCGCGCTTCCCTGATCCCCTCCCTGCCCCGGGCCGGATCGATGCTCGCGAACGGGATCATGATGTCGCTGTTCTCGTGGGCGAGTTCGGCGACCTCCTCGTTCGGCACGGGCCGATCGCCGCGCGCACGCTCGCCGTCGACCGGGAAGATCACGCAGGCGATCTTCCGTTCCCGATAGTGGGCCGCGATCTCCGGGATCGTCGGCCGCGCGTGGTCGTGCCGGAAGTACTTCTTCGCGGCTTCCTGGAAAGCGGTCAACGGTTGCGGGTCGCGCGAGGACACCTCCGCGTGCGTGTGCACGTCGATCGCGACGAGAGAGTCGATATCCATCTTGGGGCGATCCATCGTGCCGGTTTTGCTGTGGCTCGGTTCGCGGCTTCAGATGGCCGGGGGACAGTACGCCTGGCGACAGCGCGCTCAGGCCAGGATGCCCTGAACCCTGTCTCTGGCTTCGTCGGCCTTGCGCAGCATCTCCTCGAGATCGGTCGGCACCGGGACGTCCTGGCCGCGCTTCACGGCGGGCCGTTCCGCGATGGCGTCGAGCCAGCGCTCGAGGTGGCCGAGGCCGTCGATTTCGACCCCTGCCCACTTGTAGCCGCGAACCCAGGACCAGTTCGCAATGTCGGCGATCGAGTAGTCGCCGGCGAGATACTCGTTATCGGCGAGCCGCGTGTCGAGCACTTCGAGCAGCCGCCTGACCTCGCGCTGATAGCGCTCGATGGCGTACGGAATCCGCTCCGGCGCGTAGCGATAGAACACGTTCGCCTGCCCCATCATCGGCCCGATGCCGCCCATCTGGAACATGAGCCACTGGATGACGAGCGACCGCCCCCTGACGTCCGTCGGCAGCAGTCGGCCCGCCTGCTCTGCCAGGTAGATCATGATCGCGCCCGACTCGAACACCGCGAAATCGCCGTTGTCGTGATCGACGATCACCGGAATGCGACCGTTCGGATTAAGTTCGAGGAACCACGGTTCCTTCTGCTGCAGCTTGTCCATTTCGATATGGCGCACGCTGTACTCGATCCCGAGCTCCTCGAGCGTGATGGAAGCCTTCCAGCCGTTGGGCGTGGGGGAAGTGAACAACTCGATCATCGACGACTCCGTTCGCTCGGTTTCGAGCGCTCATGACTACAGGGGTGGGCGCGTATTCTAGCAGCCCGTGGAGACAGCCCCGCGCCGCAATTGAACGCAGCGATACGGTGGGCACAAGGCGCTGAACGGATCCGGTTTTCGCTTGAGATGGCGACCGGGCCAGGCGCGCATCGTCTTACGCAATGAATCAGAAGAACAGCATCAGCAACACGATCGCGGCCAGACCTCCGAGGAGAAACGCGCCGACACTGACGACGCCGAGCAGCGTTGCGAAATCCGCGAGCCGGAAGCCCTGTTCATCCACGACGAACAGCACTTCGGACCGATCGATCTCCCCGTCGACGAATTGCTTGAGCCCATTCTCCGCGCCATGCGCCTCCTTCACGGCGATCATGGCAACCAGCACGGTCGTGAGCGCGGACGCGAGAATACCGATTGCGAAAAGAGCCAATACAAGCAGAGCGTACCAGTGATAGCCGGCATCCTGGCCGGCAGGAGTCGCACTGATGAACCCGACGATCAGCGCCGCGCCGCCGGCGTTGCCGAACAACAGCATCCGGGCCGACTGATCGATGAGACGGAACATCACGCCGCGCCGGCGGGCGACGACCTTGTACAGTTCCCGCAACCACTCTTCGGCGGTTTCTTCCCGGGAAAACTCGTCTACCTTCTTCAACGGTCACTCTTCCGCAGTCGAAGCGTAGACCCCGAAATCGATGAGCCGAATGAAACCCGTGCCGGCGCTCGATCCCGGTTCGAACGCAAGTTCCCAGTCGTCGATCAATACCGGTTCCGCGGAACGCGCCGTCGCAACGAAGGCCTCGCGAGTCCAGTCCCCGTCGATGCGTTCGAGCACGGATATCACGAAGCGGCCCAGAATGTATCCTTCGAGAGCGACTTCATGGGCTCGCCGCCCTTCCAGCGCATCTTCCGGCAGCATCGCCATCGCACTCCGGAAACTCCTGACCACCTCCAGTTCAAGATTGTCCACGCTCGGCATGACCTCGGTCATGATGATCCGCTCGCTCGGTTCGTCGATCTCCTGGACCAGTTCATACGACGGCGCGAACGAGAGGCTCGCCATGGTGTAGGTATGTCCGAGCGAATTCGCCAGGTTGATGATCTCGGCTCCCGCGGCATACGAACCGACGATCAGGATGGCTTCCAGATCCGCCTTTTCGAGCGAGAACAAGGACGTGTGCACGGCGTGCGAGTTCCGCGTGTAGGCCGATTTCGCGAGTATCGGCATCTCGTGACGGTCGAGAACGGTCTTGTAGTTGGCGAGCACGGTGCGGCCGAAGGCATCGTCCTGGTAGATGATCCCGAACCGCGTCATGCCAAGTTCGAGCATGTGATCGACCAGTAATTCTATTTCCTGCAGGTAGCCCGTCCGCAGGTTGAGCACTTCCGGGAACCGTTCGGCGTCGCGCACGAAGTCCGCGCCGGTGAAGGGCCCCACGAAAGGAATCTGTGCGGTGCGCAGTATCGGCGCGATTCGCCGGGCGGTCGGCGTGCCGACCGCGCCGATGACGGCGAAAACCTCGTTGCCGGCAACGAAGCGCTCGGCGTTGGCCGCCGCGAGATCGGGCTCGTAGCCGTCATCGAGGCTCAGCAGCTCCAGCGACCTGCCGGCCACGCCGCCTTCGGCATTGCGCTCTTCGAAAGCGGCCAGGAGGCCCGCCCGGTACTGGATGCCGAGGTTCCGGTTCGGACCGGTGAACACCGCACTTTGGCCGAAAACGACCCGATCGTCTTCCACTCCGGGGTCGGCTCCCCAGGCGAACGCCGAGGCGGCAACAAGCGCGAGCAGGACCATCCCCCTTCTCATCATGGCTCTCTCCTACTCGGCCGCCGGAGCGGCGGGCGCTTCGGCCGCGCCCGGTTCCGGCGGCGGCGTATCGGCTTCGGGCGGCGACGCAGGCATCGCCGATTGTGGCTGAGTGACCGGCGCCTCACCGCTCGCCTCCGCTGCGAGCGTGTCGACCATCGGCTGCACGACCTGCTGTTGCGCGGCGATGGCGCCGGACGGCTCCACCTCCACATGGGAGAAGATCGACGGTGTTTCGAATATCAACGACCGCGGCCGGCCGGCCAACAGGTCGTCACGCTCGGTGACCCGTGAATGGAAGGCGGCCTGCGACAGGAGCCGGTCGGCGATCTCCGTTTCTCCGTGGCGTGGCGCGGTCTCCGGCGCCGTGAAGGCGGTCAGCGGCCTCGTCGGGGCGCCCGGCGACGCCGGAGCCGCCGCCAGAACGCTCATCGGCGGAACGCCGACGGCGCCGTCGATCATGTTGACGTCGATGACGGAGTCGGTCGCCGGATTGACGGCGGCGAGGCTCGCTTCGCTGAAAATCGTGCGCATGCGCTGCCAGTACCGGGTGATGGCCACCTGTTCCGGCTCCAGGCGATACTCCGCAAGGAGCGCGAGGAAGGCCTCGGCGTTGCTCCCGGCCTGCGCCACGCGCTCGTGCGCCTTGGCCTGGGCCTCCCGAACCACCGCTTCCGCCTGGCCGCGGGATCGGGCGAGCATTCGCTCCGACCTGAGGTTGGCGTTGCTGATGGCCTCGTTGCGCTCGGATATCGCGTCGGTGACGTCGCGAAAGGCCGCGCGCGTTTCGTCGATGGGGCGCACATCGACGATGTTGAGCGCCACGAGTTCCACGCCGATATCGCGCTCCTCGAGCAGCTCGACCACTTCCTCAAACAGGTGATCCTGAATGATGTTGCGGTTCAGACTCACGATCAGATCGATGAAGTTCTGCCCGAGGTCGCTGACGATTTCCTCCCGCAGCAACTGGGTCAGGACGACGACGGGATCGGGCGTCGCGAAGAGGAAGTTGCGCAGGTTGTCGATGCGGTACTGAACGGCGACGCTCACTTCGAGCAGATTGAGATCCCCCGACAGGACCGTGAACACTTCCTGCCCGTTCCGGCGGCTGGACACCATATGCTCGGCGATGCGGTGCACGGGGCGAACCCAGGCCCGCTCGATCAGCGGAATGCGATAACGCAGCCCCGGGCCGATGTTCTCCTGAACCACTTGGCCGAACCGCGTGCGCAAGGCCTCCTCTTCCTTCTTGACCACGTAGAAGCCGCTGAGCGCCAGCCCCACGACCGCGAGCGCCACGGCGGCCCAGGCGATGCGCAGCCGGTGGGCTGCCGCATAGTCGAAAATGGCGTAAATCGCCCGCGTGCTGGGCGGCAGGTCCTGCTGCCCGTCGTCGTGCCGTTCAGCCGCTTCACTCATCGGCGAATTGTCCGCTTGGCTCAAGCTCCGGTATCGTCGTGCTGTCGAGATACCGGAACAGTTCATTGTCCGCGGGCAGCATGAGCGTGGTCTTGCTGTCGATGATCAGGTCATAGCTGTCGAGCGCGCGGATAAACGTGTAGAAGTCGGGGTCCTCGCGATAGGCCTCTCCGAGCAGCGCCATCGCCTCGGCTTCGGCCTCGCCGAGAATCGTCGTGGCTTCGGCATGGGCGTCAGCCATGATCCGGTCATGCTCCTCGATGGCCAGCGCCTCGATGCGGATGGCCGCTTCCTCGCCTTCGCTGCGGTACCGGGTGGCGATGCGCGCCCGCTCGGAGATCATGCGCTGAATCACGCTCGGCCGATTCTCGACCGGCAGCGTGTACTCGACGATGCCGGCACGCAGCAGTTGGATGCCGTAGTTGTCGCGGGCGATCGGAGCGATTCGCGCGAGGATCTCCCTGCTCGCCTCATCCATGTCCTCGTGCTCGATCCCGAGGCTGATGAAGGCTTCCTGGCTCCTGTTGCTGATGACCACGCCGAACGACGACAGGTACAGGTCCTGGAGCTTGGCCAGCGCGCTCTCGTCCGTGCGAATCGCTTCGACGTATCTGATCGGATCGACCACCTGCCACATCAGGTAGCCGTCCACCCTGACGCTCTTCTGGTCCTCGGTGATCAGTTCGTGGGGCAGGTTCCCCATCGTCTGCACCCGGTAATCCACCTTGTAGATCACCGAGATCGGCCGCGGCCACTTCAGATGAAAACCGGGCTCCCGTTCCGGCGGAGAAATCCGGCCAAAGTGCGTCAGCACGCCGCGCTGGGTTTCGTTGATGATGTAAAAGCTGTCCCAGGCCAGCCAGCCGACCGCAACGGCAACAACCGCGATGATGAATTTTCTCTTCATGGACTATTCTCCATGGCCGTTAGCCGCGTCAGCGTTGCCCGCCGATGTCCTGTTCTGCCATAACGCCACTTTATCGAGGCTGTCTTCGTTCGGCACGATGATCTTCGCGTTGCCCGACAGTGCGCTTTCAAGTTTCTCTCGCCACAACATCGTTCTCAGCACATCGGGCGCCGTACGCACCGTCGCGGAAATGGTCGTCAGCGCGTCGGATTGCGCGCCGGCGGCGATCTCCCTGGCGTAGGCATCGCCTTGCGCCTGGCGCACCTCGTAAAAGGCGTTGCCATGGGCCTGCGGCACCAGTCGGCCCATGAAGCTCTGCGCGTTGACGATGACCCGTTCCCGGTCCTCCTGGGCGCTCGAGACATCGCGGAAGGCGGCCACCGTTTCTGCCGCGGGACGGATGTTCCGGAGGCTCACCTTGACGATATCGACCGCCTGGAGCACCTCTTCGTGCACGGTATCCGCGTCCGGAGGTTCGCTGTGTCCACCGTACGGGAATCCCTCGGCAATGTAGTCTTCGAGCGCCGCTCTCTGCGTCACGAGCAGCTCCTCGAGCCTGCGGGCGCCGACGAACTGGCGCAGCCGATCCAGCACGACGCCTCGCAGAACCGCCTCGGCGTCGTTGGTCTGGTAGTGGTACAGGTAGGGGTCGCTGACCCGGAACTGCACATCGAGACCGATCAGCGCAACGTTGAGGTCGCCGGATACGAATTCGCTGTTCACCGCGGTTCGGAAGGACTTGACTTCACGCACCGGCCACAAGTCGGCCTGCACGATGGGCGGCGGGCCGAGCCAGTAGAGCCCGGGCGGCAGATCCCGCCACACGACCCTGCCGAACACCCGACCGTAGCCGACGGACTGCGGCGGCACGACGGTGAACCCGCTCAGGATGACGACGACCAGGATCGCGGTGTACAGCATCCTGCCCATCGGCGTCGCCGGGGAGACTGCGCCGGCCAGCGGGCGGCCGCGGGTCAGGCGGTTCCAGGCGCGCCGCCAGGGCCGGGTCAAGGGACCGACGTTGCTGACGAGTTCCTGGTAGCCGCTCTTGAGCGCTCCGGCCCGGAACCGCCAGATGATGAGCGCCAGCAGGCCGAGCGCGCCGCCGTATTGCAGCGCCAGGATGGCCGGCGACTCGGAGGCGCCGAGATTGACGGCGATCGAGATGCCGCTCAACAGCAGCAGCGAGTCGACGAGGATACCGAGCACGACGGTGACCGCAATGACCGAACCGACGTACACCGAAGCGAACCTCGTGCCGAACTGGGCCAGCATGATCGCTATGGTTCCGGTGTTGGTGGCAGGACCCGTCATCAGGAAGATCAGCGCCGCTCCCGGGCTGAACCCCTTCGCCACGAGCGCCGCGGCGATCGGCGTACTGGCGGAGGCGCAAATGTAAAGCGGTATCCCGACCAGCACCATCACCGGGTAGGAGATCCAGCGCGCATACTCGTTGGCCATCATCTCGCTGGGAATGGCGAGATAGAGCACGCCGCCGAGCGCGATGCCGACCAGGAGCGCGAAAAGAATGTCGTCGGCGATCTCGACGAAGCCGTAGCGCAGGACATGCCGCACCACGGACCTGAGATCGGGTTCCGATCCGCCCGCGGAATCGGGTTCGGCGTCACGTGAAGCCGCTGCCGCCTTTCGTTCGGTGTAATAGAAATCGGGCCTGAGCCAGGTGGCGGCCTTCCAGCGGCCAAGCGCGGCGGCGCAGCGCCTGAACCAGTTGGCGGTCATCTGCTTCAGTTGAGAGAAGCTGACGTAACAGTCCTCGGAACCCGGAAACAGGTTTTTGTGGCTGTGGTCATGGTCATGGTCATGGCCGTGGTGATGGTGATGGTCATGGCCGTGCTCATGACCATGATCGTGGCCGTTGTCCGCGACCTGGGCGGCGCTGTCATCGCGGCCGTCGCGAATCATTCCGATACAGAAAATGCCAGCAAAGACAGCCGTGATGAAGCTGATGACGGGCCTGACTATGGCCACGATCGGGCCGAAGAAGGCGTTCGTGACCAGAATGGAGTCTGCGCCGGTCTCAGGAGCCGTGATCAGGAACGACATGCACGACGACCGCGAGGCGCCCTTCCTGCGCATTTCCGCGACCACCGGCACCACCGAGCAACTGCAAAGCGGGATCGGCACACCAACCGCCGCCGCGGTGGTCACCGACTTGAGGCTTTCGTGTCTGAGCCAGCGCAGGACCGCCTGCCGGGAGATGAACACGTGGATGAGCCCGGAGAGAAACAGGCCGAGCAGCAGCATCGGCGCCAGCAGCAGGAACGACTGCCACAGGAAATCGAAAAATGCGACCGCGGCCTCGAGCAGGCGGTTTGTCAGCGTCGTCCCCCCCGTCATCGGCCTGTCACTTCATGCTTGTTGTTCATTGGACCTGTCGCGAAAGTCACGGCCAAGCGGTTCATGCCCGAGTGTATGCCAAACATCGCGAATGTTACAAAGCGCGACCCCAACGGACGACAGCGGCGCGTGCAGTGGAGCCCTGCTCCGCCCGATGCTGGCGGTCATGGCGCGGAAACTGTGCCGTTGCTGCCTTTCAGACAACGGGCCAGGTTGTCGGCATTGGCTTGCATCATCACGAAATAGCTGTTGGCGGCCACCGAATCTTCGGCGCCGATCGGGTCGAAGGTCGCACGCCTCAGCGAGCCTTCGGACCCCAACGTCTCGACCAGGGCCGACGTGAATTGAGGCTCGGTGACGTAGCACACGACGCCAGCGGCACGCATTCGCTGCCTCAACGCGCGCACGCTGCCGGCCCCGGGCTGCCGGTCGGGATCGAGCGTGATCGCGCCGACCGCATGCACACCGAACGCGCTTTCGAAATAGTGCATCGAGTCGTGCATTGCGACGAACGGGACGCTGCCGGCGCCCGCAAGCTGCGCTTCGATGCCGGCGGTCAAGGAGTCGATTCTTGCAAGCGTCGCCGCACCGTTCGCGGCGTAGATGGCGCTCCGCTCGGGATCGACCTCAGCGAGCGCCCGCGCGATCGCGCCGACCATCGCCTTCGCGTTTCCGGGCTCGAGCCAGATATGCGGGTCGGGGGCCGCGCCATCGTCCTCGTGATCGTGCCCGCTGTCCCAGAGGTTGCTCCTGCGCGCCGGATGCAGATCCAGCCCGCCCGCCTCGAGCAGCGTCACGACGCGTGCGTCCGCGCTCAGGTTGCGTATCGGACCGGCCATGAAGGTTTCAAGGGCCTCACCGACCCAGAGCACGACATCGGCGCGCGCGAGCGATCGCGCCTCCGAGGGTCGCATCTGGTAGACATGCGGCGAGCCGTAACCGCTGACGATCAGGGCGGGAGTGCCGACATCGCCCATTACGCCGGAGGCCAGGGAGTGGATCGGCCGGATACTGGCCACCACATTCGGCGGATCGGCCGCGAATGCGGCAAGGCCGGGAGCCGCGGCCAACAGCGCCAGGGCAACCGTTCGTTGCGGCCCGTTCATCAGTAAAATATTCTCGCAAAAATGGAGGCCAGGCCCATGCTAGCAGCCCGGCGCGGGAACTTCCAACGCCATGCCGCCGGTGCCGGCGATGGTCCTCGCGGATGCTGACAGGCTTGCCGCAACCGTGGACGTAACCGCATCCCGTCTGCCAATATCGGGCATCGGCCACGGCGTTTGAATGGACACGAGACCTGCAGCCAGCGAACCGGCGCAACCACCACCCGTGCACGGCGACGGACTGTTGCGCGGTAAGGGAGTCTGCCTGGCCTATAACGGCCGCACCATCCTCGACAATGTCGATATCGGTGTAGCCGGCGGCGAGGTCGTAACCATCGTCGGGCTGAACGGCTGCGGAAAGTCCACGCTCGTACGCGCGCTGCTCGGTCTCACACGAATCGATGCAGGGACCGTCTGGCATCGCCCGGGACTCAGGATCGGCTATACGCCGCAGCGCATGAAGATGGATCCGATCATGCCGATGACCGTGGCGCGTTACCTGACACTCGGCGGACGCCACGATATCGGCACGCTGTCCCGGGCGCTCGGCGAGGTGGAACTCGACGGTGCGCTGGACGCGCAGATGTCGGAGCTGTCGGGCGGCGAGTTCAACCGCATTGCGCTGGCTCGCGCCCTGCTGCGCGATCCGGACATCCTGGTTCTCGACGAGCCGCTGAGCAGCGTGGACTTCGCGGGTCAGGTCAAGCTCTACGAACTGATAGAGACGATTCGCGAGCGGCGCGGCTGCGGCGTCCTGATGGTTTCCCACGATCTGCACCTGGTCATGTCGACGACGGATACCGTGGTGTGCCTGAACCATCACGTATGCTGTTCCGGACGACCCACTCAAGTGCTGAACCACCCCGAGTTCGTCGCCCTGTTCGGCCGGAGGCTCGCGGAGTCTCTCGCCGTGTACGCGCACCGGCACGACCACTCGCACGATCCGTCGGGTCGGGTCATCGTCGAGCGGAATCATGCAAACGATCATTGACACGCGTGCAACGGGACCGGTTCCCCGCACGCGGCATGCCCCCGGCAAGGCACGGGCATGATCGACGACTTCATCGTCCGGGCCTTCCTCGGAGGCACGCTCGTGGCGGCGCTCGCGGGCCCGCTCGGATGTTTCGTGGTCTGGCGGAGAATGGCCTACTTCGGGGCCACGATGTCGCATTCGGCGTTGTTCGGAGTCGCGCTCGGCATCGCCGTCGGCGCAAGTCCCACGGTCGGCACGATCGCGATATGCATCGCGGTTGCGCTCCTCGTCGTCCTGATGGAGAGCGGGCGCCTGCTGGCCAGCGATACGGTCATGGGAATACTGGCGCACAGCGCGCTTGCCTACGGCGTCGTCGCGATCGCGGCCATGCCCGGCGTGCGTGTGGACCTGATGGGCTACCTGTTCGGCGACGTGCTCGCGATCGGCTGGGACGACATCTGGACGATCGCGGCGATCGTGGTCGTGCTCGGCATCGGGATCGCGGCGCTGTGGCGACCGTTGCTGTCGATCACCACCGACGCGGAACTGGCGCGTGTTGAAGGGGTGCGCGCGACAGCGGTCAGGATCGCACTGATGCTGATGCTGGCCCTGCTGGTCGCCGTCGGAATGAAAATCGTCGGCATATTGCTGATCGTGTCGATGCTGGTGATTCCCCCGGCCGCGGCCCGGATGATCTCGGCCACGCCCGAGAGCATGGCGTTAAAATCGGCATTGCTTGCGGCGGTCGCGGTGGCGCTCGGAATCCTGCTGTCGCTGAACCTCGACGTCCCGACCGGTCCGTCGATCGTCATGGTTGCGTCCCTGTTCTTTGCGTTGCTCTACCTGTTACGGCGCAGATTCGACATTCTGTCGGCACGCAAGCGAGGGCCGATGTAATCGTGCCGATGCATGCCTGACACCGCGCGACGGCGGCGTTGGGCCGAGGACAAGGCTTATGGGGAAAAGCATTACCATCGCGGCGGTTTGCGGATCGCTCCTCGCGGCGCCAGCCGCAATCGGGCAGACGCCGCCCGGCGCCGCGCTCACCGAGCGCGTCGAGTCCCTGCAACTGCTGGAACTGGCGCGGCAGACCGTAGCCCTGCATCCGGAGATTCTCGCGGCCGCCGCGGCGGTCGATGCAAGCAGCGCAACGCGGGATGCGATGGCGCGTCCGCTGTTCAATCCGGAATTCGCGCTCGAATTCGAGGACCGCGTCCACGAGACGCGCGTCCTGGCTGTCAACCAGACGTTCGACATCGCCGGCCGGCGCACCGCCCGCACGAACGCCGCCGGGCACGATCGCGACCGCGCGGCAGCGGAACTTGCGGGCGTGCGCCGCCGCATCGCGGGGGAGTTGCTGTACCTGCTCGGCGACTACTGGACCGCGACGTCCCAGGATGCGCTCGCCGAGACGAGGATCGACCTCATGCGCGCCTTCGCGGAACTCACGCTGCAGCGCCGCCAGGCGGGCGATCTGACGCAGGTGGAACTGAACAGCGCGAATCTTGCGTACGCCCAGGCGGAAGTTGCCCATGCCACCGCCGAGTCCGCGCTCGCAGCGGCGGACCAGGCGCTCAGAGCTGTTGCGCCGCCACCGGCGCCCCCGGCCTGGCCGGCGCTGCCGCTCGACCTGCAGCCGGTACCCGGCGATCCGGGCATGGTGGAACGGTTGCTGGCGGAGCTTCCGGAACTGCGCGCCCGGCAGGCTGAGGTCGCAAGGGCACGAGCCAGCGTCGACTTGCGCGTCCGTGAACGCAGACCCGCCCCGACCGTGACATTCGGGGCAGGCGAAGAAGATCAGGAACACTATCTGGCACTCGCTTTCACGATGCCGCTGAACATCCGCAACAGGTACAACCACGAAATCGCCGCCGCGAGGGCCGAACTGTCCCTCTTCGAACGTGCGGCGGAGAATACCCGGGTTCGGGCGCGTCACCGCATGCTGGCGGCCAGCGAGCGTTACCGGCACACTCGGGAGGCGTGGCTGTCGTGGCAGCGATCCGGCGAGCCGAATCAGAGTCAGCAAGCCGAACTTCTGGAGCGGCTGGTGCAGGCAGGAGAACTCAGCACGACGGATTATCTGGTACAACTGAACCAGACGCTGGACGCGGCGATGGACGCGCTTGAACTCAGACGCGAGTTCTGGCGGGCCTGGTTCGAATGGCTGGGCGCCTCTGGCCAGATCGACGCCTGGCTTGGACTTGATACGGGGGGTTGACGATGCATACCCGATATTCGATACGAACCGCAGGCGTGGGCATGACTGTTCCCGTCCTGATGGCGCTTGCCCTGATCACGGCCGGTTGCGAATCGTCGCAGCCGGGCAGCGACGCCCCGGGTAACGCCCGGGCCGGCACGGCCAGCAGCCCCGGGCCGCTCGACGACGACCACGACGTCGGTCTTGAGCACGACGATGACGAGGGTCACGCGGACGACCACGACGAAGGCCACGAGGACGAATCGGGCGAGGCCGTGGCCATCGAGCTTTCGCCCGCGCAGCAGGAGGCCGCGGGAATCCGCACCGAACTCCTGAACCCGCGCACGCTCGACGTCGCGCTGCGCGCGCCGGGAGAGGTTCGTCTCAACGCCTACGCCACCTACCAGGTGACGCCGCGCATTCGTGCCCAGGTCGTCGCGCGCCACGCCCGACTGGGAGATTCCGTCACCGGGGGCCAGCCGCTCGTGACGATGTCGAGCGTCGAAATGGCCGAAGCACAGGGGGCGCTGGTCGTGGCCGAGCGCGAATGGGCACGCGTGCAGGCGCTGGGCCGCGAGGTCGTCTCCGACAGGCGCTATATCGAAGCGCAGGTGGACGCGCAGCAGGCGCGGGCGCGCGTATCGGCCTTCGGCATGGTCGACGAGCAGATCAACTCTCTGGTCGAAAGCGGCGACGCGAGCCTGACCCAGGGCGACTTCACGCTGCTTGCTCCGATCGAGGGCACTGTCGTGCGCGATGACTTCGTCGTCGGCGAGTCGATCGAACCCGGCCGCATGATGTTCGAAATTACCGACGAGTCGACGCTCTGGGTGGAAGCGCGTCTGCCGGCCCAGCAGGCCGCCGCATTTACCGAGGGCAGTCCGGCGCGTGTCGGCGTCGGCGGGCAATGGATCGACGGCCATGTGATTCAGGCCTTTCACGCGCTGGACGAGAGCACCCGAACGCTGCCGATCCGCGTGCAGGTGCCCAACCCGGAGGACGAGCTTCATCCGGGGATGTTCGTTGACGTGCTCATCATGGATGAAGATAGCGAACCGGTGCTCGCGCTCCCGGAAACGGCCGTGCTGCGCAGCACCGACGGCGACTGGCAGGTGTTCACCGTCACTCCGGACGGCAGTTTCGCGCCGATGGAGGTGGAGGTCGAACGCACGGCTGCGGGCTTTGCGATCGTTGACGGCATCATGCCCGGCACGCAGGTCGTGACTGATGGCGCGTTCTTTCTCCAGTCCGAGTACGCCAAGACCGGCTTCAGCATCCACAACCACTGAAGCCTCTGAACAACCGTGTTTCCTGAAGTTCGGGCCCATATGAAACAACCGCTCATGGACCGGACAACTGAACTGTCCGGAGTTGCCCGGAGCACCCCGGGAGCCACGACAACCGGAAGCCCTGCCGGCTCGCCATGCTGAATGCCACCATCGACTGGGCGGTCCGCAACCGGCTGCTGGTCGTGCTCGCATTGCTTGGCCTGGCCGCGGGCGCGCTGGCCCTGCTGCCGCGCCTGAACCTCGATGCATTCCCGGACGTCACCAACGTACAGGTGACGGTCAACGCCGAGGCACCGGGCCTCGCCGCAGAGGAAGTCGAGCAGCTCATCACCTTCCCGATCGAGGCCGTCATGTACTCGCTGCCTGACGTCGACGAGGTCCGCTCGATCTCGGCCACGGGACTGGCCGTAATCACGGTGGTGTTCGAGGAAGGCACCGACATCTATTTTGCGCGACAACTGGTATTCGAGCGCCTGCAGGAGGCGCGCGAGCAGATACCGGAGGGGGTCGGCACACCGGAAATGGGCCCGAATACGTCCGGGCTCGGCCAGATCTTCAAGTACTTCCTGCGCGCCGAGGATCCGGCCCGCTACGACGCGATGACGCTGCGCAGCCTCAACGACTGGGTCATCAAGCTGCTGCTGATGCCGGTGGAGGGTATTACCAACGTGCTGTCGTTCGGCGGCGATGTCCGTCAGTACCAGGTACGGCTCGACCCGCAGCGCCTGCTCGCTCACCAGCTCACGCCGCAGGACGTGACAGCGACGATTCAGGCCAACAACCGCAACGCGGGCGGCTGGTACATGGACCGGGGCGCCGAACAGCTCGTGATCCGCGGTGTCGGCTGGGTGCGCAGCGGCGACGCGGGACTCGCGGATATCGCAAACGTTCCGCTGAAGGAGGAAGACGGCGTTACCGTGCGCGTCCGGGATGTGGGCGAGGTCGCGTTCGGCGCGGAAATCCGCCAGGGCGCCGTGACGATGACCCGGCGCGACGCGAACGGGCGCATCGAACCGCTCGGCGAGATCGTCTCGGGCATCGTGCTCAAGCGTATCGGCGCCAATACCCGCGCCACGATCGACGGCGTCATGGAGCGGCTGCCGATCATTCAGCAGGCGTTGCCGGAAGGCGTGACGCTCGAGGTGTTCTACGACCAGGCAGATCTCGTCGAGAGCGCCGTTCAGACGGTCACGCGCGCGCTCCTGCAGGCGTTCGTGCTGATCGCCGTCATCCTCACGCTGTTCCTGATGAATCTGCGCGCGATGCTGCTTGTGCTGATTTCGGTGCCCATATCGATCGCGCTGGCCCTGATGGGCATGGCCTGGTGGAACGTGTCGGCCAACCTGATGTCGCTCGGCGGGCTCGCGATCGCCATCGGCATGATGGTCGACGGCTCGGTGGTCATGGTCGAGAACATCGTTCGCCGCATGCACGAAGCGCCACCCGACGGCCCGTCCGAAGGGCAAGCGCGCGGAGCGCCCGGCAGCGGAAACGGGATGGCGCGGCAGATCGGCGAAGCCGCCCGCGAGGTGGGTCGGCCGGTGTTCTTCGCCGTGATGATCGTCATCATCGTCTTCGCGCCGCTGTTCACCCTGCAGGGCGTCGAGGGCAAATTGTTCCGGCCGATGGCGCTGTCGATCGTATTCGCCATGATTGCTGCGCTGGTCGTCGCACTCGTGGTCGCGCCTGCGCTGGCCGCCTATCTTTTCAGGCGCCCGCCCAGGCAGCGCGCCAGCGCCGTACTGCGTCCGCTGACACGGGCCTACCGGCGGACGCTGCGCTGGTCGCTCGCACATCGCCCGATCATCATCGCCGGCGCCGCATCGCTGCTCGTCGGCGCCCTGGCGCTCACACCCTGGCTCGGGACCGAGTTCGTCCCGGAACTCGAAGAGGGCACGCTCAACATCCGGGTCACGCTCGCGCCGTCGTCGAACATGGATACTGCGCTCGGAATAGCCGAACAACTCGAAGCACGCCTGATGACGTTTCCGGAGGTGCTTTATGCCGCCAGCCACATCGGCCGCCCGGAACTCGGCGGAGATCCCGAGCCGATCTCCAACATCGAGATCTTCGTCGGCCTGGAACCGGTCCGGGTGTGGACGTCGGCGCCGGACCGCTACGCCCTGCAGGCCCTGATGGAGGAGCGAATGTCGGTGGTGCCGGGCGTGCTGTTCTCGTTTTCCCAGCCCATCGCAACCCGGGTGGATGAGCTTCTGTCCGGCGTCAGGGCGCAGCTCGCCATCAAGCTGTTCGGGCCGGAACTCGATATCCTCGCCGAGAAGGGCGCTGAAATCGAGGCGCTTGCCGCCGGCATCCAGGGGGCGAGCGATGTCGCGATGGAACAGATTTCCGGGGAGGCTCAACTGGTCGTCCGCCCGGACCGCGACGCGCTGTCGCGCTTCGGCATCCCTGTGGACGACGTGATGTCGCTCGTAGCCGATGCGATCGGCGGACAGGCCGCGGGCCAGGTCATTCGCGGCAACGAGCGGTACGACATCTACGTGCGGCTCGCGGAAACCCAGCGCAACAACGCCGACGGCATCCGGCAGCTCATCCTGCAGGCGCCCAACGGCGCCTGGGTGCGACTCGGCGACGTCGCGGGCGTCGAAGTCGAATCCGGCCCGCCGCAGATACGCCGCGACGACGTGCAACGGCGAGTCGTCATTCAGGCGAACGTGGTCGGGCGCGACATGGGCGGACTGGTAACGGAATTGCGGCAGCGTATTGCCGAGGATGTCGAGTTGCCGCCGGGCTACAGCGTCGTTTTCGGCGGCCAGTTCGAGAATCAGCAGCGCGCGCAGGCGCGCCTCGCTGTCGTCGTACCGCTGTCGCTCGCCCTGATTTTCCTGCTGCTGTATTTCGCCTTCCGCTCGGTGGGCCAGGCTCTGCTCATCATGGTCAACGTTCCGCTCGCGCTGATCGGAGGCATCGCGGCGCTCGCCGTCTCGGGGCTTTACCTGTCCGTTCCGGGCTCCATCGGCTTCGTGGCGCTGCTCGGCGTCGCGGTGCTCAACGGGGTGGTCATGGTCAACGCCGTCAACAATCGCATCGAAAACGGCATGACCGTTGACGAGGCGGTTTTCGACGGAGCGATGTCCAGGCTCAGGCCAGTGCTCATGACCGCCGCCACAACTGCGCTTGGTCTGATGCCGATGCTTCTTTCGCGGGGCATCGGAGCAGAAGTTCAGCGCCCGCTGGCAACCGTGGTAGTCGGCGGCCTGGTTTCCTCGACCGTGCTTACCCTCGTGATTCTGCCCGTCCTCTACTCGGCGTTTTCGAGCGGCAAGTACGCGCGCGTTGCGCTGCGTGCTTCGTGAGTGACGCCGTTTGGTAGCATGGGTGCTTGGGATTCACACGTCACCCGGGCAGATTCCATGCGCGACGACACCTTGTTCCCATATATGATGATCCAGCGTGTCGTGACGTTGATGTTCGCGCTCCTTGCGACGAGTGCGCCTGCTCAGGTTTCAGGGACGCTGACCAGCGTTGGCTCCGACACCATGCGCGAGCTGATGGCGCTGTGGGTGAGCGAATTCACCCGGGACCAACCCGACGTGTCGTTCGATATTCAGGCGATGGGATCGGGTACTGCGGCACAGGCGCTGATCCAGCATCAAGGCAATCTCGCGCCGATGAGTCGCGCGATGACTCCGGAGGAACTGGAGGCGTTTCGCCTATCGCACGGGTACGAACCCACCTCGTATCGTGTCGCGCTGGATGCGCTCGCCCTTTTCGTACACGCGGACAACCCCGTGCGGGGGCTGTCGATGGACCAGGTCGATTCCATATTCTCCGAGGACCATCTGTGTCACCGCGGCTTCTTTTCCGACAGCAGCCCGATCGACGACTGGAGCGACGTAACGTTCGACCGTTCCGGAGCCATCGAACTCTACGGCCGGAACGAGCTTTCCGGTACTTACGACTTTTTCGTGGAAACGGCGTTGTGCAACGGCCGATTCAAGGGCGGCATCGTCGAACTCGAAGACTCCCGCGCGATCGTGGATGCCGTGGCCGCCAACCCCAACGCGATCGGATACGCGGGCATCGGTTACCGGACGGACGGCGTCAGAGCCCTGGCGCTGTCCCCCGAGGCTTCCAACTTCGAGGGGGCGTACTACTCCTACTACGTGGAGCAGTTCAGGGACGACGAAAACCTGGAGCGGCGCTACGGGTGGGTCGTCCGGGGCCGATATCCACTTTCCAGGTATCTCTACGTCTACACGGACGAGGGTAGCGACCACGCCGACGCGACGGTTCGGGCTTTCATGGAATTCGTCCTGTCCGACACCGGGCAGAGGCTCGCCCACGATTCGGGCTTCATCCCATTACCGGGACGGGTGCTGGAATCCGAGCGCGCGCTCCTGGACGACAGGTAGCCCATCGATGGCCGTCGGCGTTGCCGAAATCCTTGTCTTCGTCGGCTTCGTTCTTGCGGCCTATTCCATCGTGGCGAACGATGCGATCCAGACGCTGGGTACGTTTCTGAGTTCCAATTCCCATCGGCCGTGGTGGATTCTCTGGCTGTACGCCTGCTCGATCCTGGTCGCCGTTCTCCTGTACGGCTGGTTCGTCAACTTCGGGGACATCGCTTACGGTCGGCTGGAGAAATTTCCCCAGCCTGCAGGCGGATTGTCATGGATCCACGTCATACCGCCGATATTCATCCTGCTGCTGACCCGTTACGGCGTCCCCGTCAGCACGACGTTTCTTGTCCTCACGGTGTTTGCTCCGACCAATCTGGGGCAGATCCTCATGAAATCGCTGGCGGGCTACGGTGTCGCGATCGGTGTTGGGCTTGTCCTCTACCTGATCGTGGCGAAGTTCGTGGAGTCGCGTTTTCTTGCCTCGAGGGACCGGCGTCCCGGAGCGCACTGGGTCGTGCTGCAGTGGTGTGCGACGGCCTTCCTGTGGAGCCAGTGGCTCATCCAGGACCTCGCCAACATCTTCGTCTACCTGCCGCGGACGCTCGGCCCGGGCTTCCTGATATTCGCGATCGCCGTCATGCTGATTCTGCACGCCATCATCTTCAGGAACCGCGGCGGCCAGATCCAGGGCATCGTCACCTCCAAGACCAACACGACGGACATCCGGGCGGCGACGATCATCGACTTCACGTACGCCCTCATCCTCATGTATTTCAAGGAGATGTCGAACATCCCCATGAGTACGACCTGGGTATTCCTCGGGCTCCTGGCAGGCCGGGAGATCGCGCTCTCGATACTGCTCAGGCATCGCCCCTTCAAGGAAGCCGCGCTCATCGCCGGGAAGGACGTCGGCAAGGCGGGCATCGGCCTCGCGGTCAGCGTTTCCCTGGCACTCGGCCTGCCCGCTCTCCTGTCGCGGGGGGCCGCCGAGCCGGTGAGTGCGGCGGTGAGCGAAGACACTCCGGCTTCCCCTGCTGAAACGATCGGCGAGCAAAATATCGACGCGATCGCCCTGCCGCGATCACGTTGACAATGGCCGGAGCAGACCCAGCAGGTCGTCGCCAGATTCCTCTACATATCCGACGGGAACGACGGCAACCGCTACGAAGTGCTGGAACAAATCGGCGAACGCCTGCGCATCTGTTTCGACTGTGCGAGATTTTGCCAGTGCCGCGTCAAACCCCACGCAGCGTCGCCACTGGCGATTCGTTGACCACCGATCGCACGGCGAGCGTTCCGCTCACGCCGACGATCGCGATACCCGCTACGATCCCGGCAACCAGAACCCAGAGCCCCGGCGCGTAGTCGAGCTCGAAAATCTGCGTGGCGAGCACGTAACCGATGCTGCCTGCACCGACGGCCGCCAGCGTTCCGGCAAGGAGGCCGAGCGCCGTGAATTCGGCCGCGACTCCCTGCAGCACGATACGCCGCTTTGCCCCGAGCGTGCGCAATACGGCGCTCTCGAACATCCGCTCGTCGCGCGTCGCCTGAATTGCCGCGAACAACACGGTCAGTCCCGCAGCCAGTGTGAACATGAAGACGTACTGCACGGCGAGCGCGGCCTGGGTCATGGCCCGGCGCACCTGGTCGAGCACCGCTTCGATGTCGATGATCGACACGCTTGGAAACTGCCGGACGAGATCGAGCGTGACAGCCCTCTGCGCAGGCTCGGTGTAAAAGCTCGTGATGTAGGTATGCGCGAAGTCGTCGAGCATGCCCGGATTCACGACCATGAAGAAATTCGGTTCGAAGGTATCCCACTGGACGCTGCGCACGCTCGTGATCCGGACGGTCAGATCCTCGCCGCCGATGCTGTAGGTCAACTCGTCACCCATCGCCAGACCGATCTCCGCAAGCAGCGTCTCCTCGATCGACAACTGCGGTTCGGTATCGCCGGGCGTCCACCATTGACCCGCGACGACGGTATTGTCGGCCTTGAGATCCGCCGCCCAGGTCAGGTTGATTTCGTCATTGAGTTCGCGCCGCGCGCGCCGGTCCCTGGCCGGATACTCGGCAACAGGAATGCCGTTGACATGACTGATCCGAGCCCTGGCAAGCGGCGTGAACTCCGCGTCGTCGAGGCCGTAGTTCGCTAGCACGCCGGTGACGCCGTCGAGCTCATCGGGCTGGATGTTGATCAGGAACTGGTTCGGAGACTGCTCGGGCAGCAGGCCCTGCCATTCCTCCATGAGTTCGCCGCGGACCACCGTCAGCAACAGCAGCACCATGATGCCGAGCCCGAAAGCCACGACCTGCACGCTGCTCTCGCGCCCCCGGCGGGCAACGTTGGCGATCCCGTAGCGCCAGGCGATGCCGACGCTGCCGCGCAGGTGCTGCAGGCACCAGACGAGCCCGAGCCCGGCGAAATAGAGCACGGCGAAGGTCCCGATGGTCCCGCCGACGACATAAGCGATCAGCTCGAAATCGCGAAAGATCAGCGCCAGCATGCCCGTGACCGCCGCCCCGGCGACACCGTAGACGGTCATGTAACGCAACGGAGGCGGATCGATGTCCTGCCGCAGGACCCGCGCCGGCGGCACGCCGCCGAGCTGCAGCAAGGGCGGCAGCGCAAAACCGACGGCAACCGTTATCGCCGTCAGCGGGCCAAGCACGACCCCCCTGAGATTCGGCGGCGGCAGATCGGCCTCGACAAAGTCGGCAAGCAGCGCCGTAAGGCCGAACTGCGCGAAGAAGCCGATGACGCTGCCGATGATGCCCGCGGCGAGCACGAGAATGAGGAGCTGCGTCAGGTTGAGCCTGAGCACGTCGCGATGGCGAGCGCCGAGGCACTTCATCATGGCGACGCCGTCGAGCCTGCGCACGACAAAACGGCGTGCGGCCATCGCGACGGCGACACCGCCAAGCAGGACACCCACCAGCGCTGCGAGCACGAGGAACTGCTCAGCGCGGCGTACCGAGGACCGGACTTCGGGCCGGCCGTCGCGGAAGTCCTCAAGCTCATGTTCGGCCGCCAGTTGCGGCTCGAGCTCGGCTCGAAAACTCGCGATGCGGGACTCGGTGCCCGCAAACAGCAATTCATATTCGGCCACGCTGCCCGGCTGAAGAAGTTCCGAGGCGTACACGTCTTCGATGTTGAGCAGCACCGTTGGTGCGATCTCCATGAAGCGCCAGCCCTCGTCGGGACGGAACTCGAGCGTTTGGCCGACAAGCAAGTTCAGCGCTCCGATGTCGATGCGGTCGCCGACATCGAGCCCCAGGCGTGCAAGCAGGCTAGGCTCCGCCCAGACTTCGCCCACGGGGGGTATGCCTTCGGCGGTATACGGCGTCGCGGCCAGGCCATCCGCGATACGCACCTCGCCGCGCAACGGGTAACCCGCCGACACGCCCCTGACGTCGGTAAGCGAGGACGTGTCGCCGGCCACGACGACGCTGCGGAAGTGGACGAGGTCGGCAGTCTGCACGCCGTTGGCTGCCGCGATCTCCGTGAACGACTCAGGCAGCGGGTTGACCGATTCGATCCTGACGTCGGCGGCCAGGGCTTCGCCGGCCTGCTGGGACACGGCCTGCCTGACGCGATCGGTGAAGAACGACACTGCGCTCATCGCGGCGACCGCGACAATGAGCGCGGCCACGAGCACGATGACCTCGCCGGAACGCCAGTCCCTGGCGAGCAGCCGGCCGGCGAGACTCCACGGGACCTGTTTCATCGATCGTATCCTCCGCTCACACGTCCGTTGCCTGGCGAGTGACTTCGCGATTCGGTGGCGCCCGGGGCGGGACCGCAGCGAGCGTGCGCCTTGGCGAGCCGCGCACTATTGTATGCGAAGCGCCCGGTGCCTGGACCGGCGGAGAACCTCCACCGTCGCTGCACGGTCCCGGCGGCGACATGCGTCCCTGCCGATGCGAACCTTGCGGAAAAATGGGAAACGACGAGGCCCTTCACGGTACGGACGCTGCGCCGGCGCACTCGGCTGGCTCAGGCCGCCGTTTCCTCATCGCTCAGCACGAATTCGCGTCCCGGGTGCTGCACGATCAACACGGAGCACGGAGCCTGCCGCACTACCGTCTCGGTCACGCTGCCGGCGAGCAGGTGCTCCACGAAGCCGATACGGTGCTTGCCGATGACGATGAGTTCGACATCGAGTTCCTCCGCACACGCGACCAGTGCATCGCCCGGAGACTGACGGCCGCTGGAACGCAGTAGATACTCGACTTGCGTTTCACGCTCCGCGTCGGGATCGATCAGTTCGCCCAGGTGTTCGCGCGCGGCGTTTCGCGCCACGTCCTCGGTGCTCGGCGCGGCCGGAGCCGAGTCCGGCGCGGACTCCTCCGGCAACAGCGTCTCGATTACGCGCTCGGTCTCGATTGCGGCCTCATACTCGTCCGGGCTCAGAACGCGTACCAGAATCAGCCTGGCGCCGAACTGGCGCGCGAAAGCGATACCGTACCTGATCGCCGCCTTCGACGGCTCCCCGCGATTCGTCGGCACGAGAATCTTCGTCAGCGCAAACAAGAGCTCGTCTCCCGCTGTCTTATGCTTCGGCGATGCACGCTACGCCGAAGGTTCACGTGAAGCAAGCCTCCTCCCCTTCCCGCGTAGCGGCGGTACGTAACCGAGCTCTCGACGGGTTGGGCAGAAGACTGCCTCGCAAAGCCTGATTGGGCAGAAGACTGCCTCGCAAAGCCTGATTGGGCAGAAGACTGCCTCGCAAAGCCTGATTGGGCAGAAGACTGCCTCGCAAGGCCTGATTGCTAGAACACACGGCCAAGAAAGACGTAGAACGCATCCTGCCCGCTATCGGCGCGTCCATAGGCAGCGTAGATCGGCCCGACAGGCGTGTCGACGCCCGCCCAGATCGAAGTGCCGAAAATCGCCGTATCGAATCCGCTGCCGAACTCCTCGTTCCAGACGTTGCCGACTTCCATGCTGACGCCTGCGAACGCCGGGAACAACGCGAAATCACCGATCCGGCGATACCAGTTCGCGCCGAGCCGGGCAGCATGCTGACCCCAGAGCTGATTCCGGTTCAGTCCCGATAAATCGAAGAATCCACCGAAACGGTGCGCGGCGTTGACCGGCGCCGTACCCCTGAACGTCCTGTCATAACGCACTGTAGTCGCGAGCGTGTATTGCCCCCAGGTCTTCGCCCACGTGGCCTTGAGGAGCAGTTGATCGTAGTCCGCGTCGGCTGCGAGCGCCGCCGCCCTCGAACCGCGCCACTCGGAGGTGGCAAGCGCCCCTGAACGCGGAAACGAAACATTGTCGAGCGTGTCGAAGGACAGCCTCGCAAAGAACTCTCCACGGCGAAAATCCTCGAGCGGGAAGATCGTGGGGTCTCCGACCCGCAAGCTGGCTTCACCGAACCCGCCGCGCAGACCCGCCCTGATCTCGCCCCAGTCCGCAAGTTCCCGCCCGGCGGCGACTTCCAGGATACCCTCGCGCAGCAGGACTTCGGACGCGAGATCGTCTTCAATGAACGTATGCAGCGACTTCGACTGAAAATCCACTGAAGGCGAGACGAAGAACATGCCCCTCGCGCCGAGCGGCTGGTGCAGGCTCGCCTGGAACTCCGGCTCGTCGCCGAGCTTCAGGGTGGCTCGCAGCTCGCCGCCCTGCTCGTTGATGGCCGTTCTGAGGTAGCTCGCCGCAAGTCCGACCAGGGCATCCTCATCCGAGGCGGAGCTGAATTCCAGGCCGAGCTGCAGGTAGTTCGGTCCCCAGCTTCGCTCCCGAAGGTCGACCTCGAGTCCCGTCCGGCCATCGTCCTCGACCACCGCGTAACGCACGTTCTGGTAGAGCTCGAGACCGTAGACGCGGCTCAATGCCCGCTCGACAGCGTCAACATCCAGAGGTTCTCCGAGTTCGATTTCCCCAAGCCGGTGTTCGATGATGCTGTCTGCCAGCGGCGACTGGTTGTCGAGCCGCAGAAAGTCGATTTGCGGCGGTTCGAAGTCGCGTGGATCGCCAAGCTCCGCGCGGTAGGCCTGGTACTCGGCAGGCTCAAGCGCGAACGCCTCGAGCGCATCCCGTTGAGCCATGACAGCATCGTAGCCCGCCTGCACGGTTTCGCTCATGCGCTCGAAACTGACCGCGGTGAATTCTTCACCGAATTCCGGCCTGACAAGCACATCACCCGACTCGAGCCTCGCGAGCTGCTCCGCGCTGCCGAAGCGCGTCAGGAGATTGGTGAGCTGCTGCGTGATGTCGAGCACGGACCGCAGTTCCTCGCGAGTGCTCAGCGTGTCGGTGACGTCGATCGCAACGATGGCCTCTGCGCCCATCGTCTGAGCCACCTCAACAGGCAGGTTCATGACGATTCCACCGTCGACGAGCAGGCGGCCGTCGATCTCCATGGGCGTGAGGACGGCCGGCACGGCCATGCTCGCGCGTATCGCGCGGCCAAGGTCGCCGCCGGAGAGAACGACTGCCTCGCCCGTCGCGATATCCCCTGCGACTGCACGGAACGGGATCGCCAGGTCGTCGAAACTTGCGAGTCGCGCCACGGGCAGCGTCGCGCGCGACAGGATCAGGTCGATGACCTGGCCCTGCACGACGCCGGTCGGCAGCTCGAACTCGCCGTCGTTGAACCCCGGACGCTGCGACACGAGAAACAGGTCGTCATCGCGTTTGCGGCGAAAGGAACGCAGTTCGCGCGGGGTCGTGTTCAGAAACGCCGCCTCCCAGTCGATCTCCTGCACGAAAGCCTCAAGTTCCGCGACAGTCATGCCGCTCGCATAAAGACCGCCGATCGCGGCGCCGATACTCGTGCCGGAGATGTAGTCGACTGGCACGCGCAATTCCTCAAGCGCCTTGATCGCTCCGATGTGAGCGCCGCCGCGGGCCGCCCCTCCCGAGAGTACAAGGCCGATCGCCGGACGCTCCGCGCTCTGGACAGGTTCACCCGCATCCTGTTGCGCAAGCGCGGGCAACCCTGTCGCGATCAACCCGGGCAAGGCGCAGCAAAGACCTTTGATCAAGCTCATGTTTCGGCTCCGTTCCTGGCAACCGCCGGCAAAGCGCCGCTGCATTTTAGGCGGAAGACCGCCTCGCAAAGCCTGATTGGGCGGAAGACCGCCTCGCAAGGCCTGATTGGGCAGAAGACTGCCTCGCAAAGCCTGATTGGGCAGAAGACTGCCTCGCAAGGCCTGATTGGGCGGAAGACCGCCTCGGCGCGGGGTACGCCCGCAAGACCCGACCGCCGATGTATGTCGAGCGATACCTGTGGATTCCGCTCGAGATCAATTCGGGACTCGGGGATCTCAACAACTACGTCGGCAACGTCGATCTCGCCCCGGAGGTCTCCGCGCGAGCGCAACGAGTAATGCCGCCGGCGCCCTCGCCGGGAGGGCGCCGGCGGCGGCTTGATAGACCGCGCCCTCCTCGGCAAGGTCGCCGAGCAGGCTTACTGCTGTCCCCGCTCAGAAATGCGAGCGGAACCCGACGGCAACGTTGCGGCCGGGCAGCGGCACCGTGTCCTTCACGAACGAGGTGTGCCTGCGCGCCTCCTCATCGGCGAGGTTGTGTCCGTGCAGGAAAACCTCGAACGCGGTTCCGCCGGCGGTCTCAACGGTCCAGGTGAAATCGAGGTCGATCATCGTGTAGCCCTCGGTGGACGTTTCGATCTCGGCGATCCTGTCCTGATCGTCGTAAACCGTGACCTCGATTCCGGCAAGGAAACTGTCGTTATGGAACTGCAGGCGTGCGCCGTAGCGCAGGGGCGGCATTCTCGGCAGGTACTCCCCGCTCGACAGTTCACCGTTGACGTAGTCGGCGAACAGCCGCAGGTCCATTTCGTTATTCCCGTTCACGTAGAACGGCGCGAAGAACTCCGCCTCGATGCCCGTGAAATCGGCATCCTGCTGGGCAAAATTGAAGATCGGCAGCTCATCGTGCTCGTCCATCTCGCCCGAGTTCTGCAGATAGATGAAGTCCGTATAGTCGGTCAGGAAGGCGGTGACGCTCCAGCTCATGTCGCCCTGCGTGCGGCGCAGGCCCACGTCCACATGGCGGGAGGTCTCGACACCGATGTTCGGATCGCCGACCTCGACCGACTGGGTCGCCAGGTGGGGTCCGTCGGCGTAGAGTTCCTCGGCCACCGGCAGGCGATCGGCGAGCGCCGCATTGATCACGAAAGAGAAACCGTTGCTGAAGTCGCGAATGCCGGCGAGCGACAGGCTCGTGGCGGAATCGCTGACCGTCGGCAAGCCGCCCGACGGCTTCTGCTCCTGGTACTCGAGTCGCCCTCCGAGCGAGACATGCCAGTTGTCGAAGTCGCGCTGCTCGATCAGGAAGGCGCCGTAGCTCGTTGTATCGACGGGCGGCACGAAGGCTTCCGCGCCGATCGCCGAGAATTGCCGTTCGCTCAACTGGAAGCCGAACGCGCCGTCCCAACCGCCCCACGGTGCGTGCATGAACTCGAGCCGCCCCTCCCAGGAGTCGTTCTCGAACAGCGTGCCGATCTCCTCGCCTTCGAGTTCCACATGCTCGTAGTCGGTGACGCCGAATCTGAGGTTGATCGCCTCGACGGCTCCGGAGAGGCCGACCCAGCCGCCCTTGAGGTCCACTCGAGTCTGCTTGAGGTCGATACGGACGTCTTCTTCTTCGCCCTCATGACCTTCCTCCTCCTCGTGGTCTTCGTCTTCATCCTCCTCGTCCTCGTGGTGCTCCTCGTCTTCGTCCTCATCCTCGTCGTCGTGATGGTCCTCTTCCTCCTCGGGCGCGTGATGATGCCCGGGAACGCCATAATTCGTATCGAAGCCGCTCACGGAGACGCCGAAGAAACCGTTGTCGCGCAGCAAACTGCCGCCGAGCGAAAACGCCTCGCCGTCAAGGTTGCTGTTCTCGACGATGCCGGGCACGGCCTCCTCGTGCTCCTCCTCGTGAGGATCGTCCTCGTCGGCTTCGCCCTCTTCCTCCTCATGTATTCTCTCGGCCTCGACGTCCGCGTAACCGGGCACCTCGAAGTCGTCGGCCCTGCGGCTGACGGCATCGAAATGCCACGCGAAGTTGTCGTTGCCGCCGTCGAGCGCGATCAGGCCGCTGCTTGCGTCCGCCACCGAGTCGCCGCGCAGTTCGAAGACGCCCTCGAAACCGTCATCGGGCGCATATTCCGGGATGCGGGTCGTGATCGTATTGATGACGCCGCCGACCGCGCCGCTGCCGTAGAGCAGCGTCGTCGGACCCCGGAAGATCTCGATCTGCTCGGCGATCAGCGGGTCGATGCTCACGGCGTGGTCGACGCTGACGGTGGAGACATCCATCGAATCGAGCCCGTCCTCCATCGTCCTGACGCGCGCGCCGGCAAGCCCGCGGATGATCGGCCGCGACGAGCCGGCCGTAAAGAACGAGGCATTGACGCCGAGCTGGCTTGCGAGCGTTTCGCCGAGACTGCTGCGCGTGATGCGTTCGAGCGTCTGCTCGCGGATGACGGAGATCGACTGGGCCAATTCGTCGGCGGACCGTTCGCGCAGAACGCCCGTGACGTGGATTTCCTCCAGCGGGTGGATGGTATCGGTCGGTTCGGCCTGTTCGTCCTGTGCCGCGACGACACAGGGAAATGCCAGAGAAATCGCTTTCACCAGCGTTTGGAAATGTCTGGACAATCGCATTGGCTGCTCCGGAAACTCATATGGCGGACAACCCGCGAACCAGGCATCGCCTGGCGCCGCGGGAATGCAACGAGGTTCAGGAAGCAGTCGGTGGGGCGCGCGCGAATCGTGAGTTTCGGTAGGCGTCCGGCGTTGCTCGATCGATGGCCGAATCGGGAACCCGGACGGCAACCGTAATTGGAGCGATGACCTTTACGGCAGCAACGTTGGCGCCGGAAAGACTGGCGCCGGCGATGCAGAATTCGCAGACGCTGTCGGGGGTATGACTATCGTCGGCCAGGTCGTGCCCAACAACGATGGACTGCGCAGCGATGAGGGTCATCGCCGCCACCGCCGCGAACAATGCGCGCCGGGGACCGGAACTTCTGAGCCGACTTGGGTTCACCGCTTGAGTATAGGCACAAGCCAGCGTCGCCACAATCACATCCGGGAGGCTGCACGTGCCTGTCTCAAGCGACGGCCGATAGCTTGCCGCGTCCAGGTTCACCGCTCGGCACGGCTTTCAGGGCCGCCGCGTATCGCCTGGCGGTCCAGCGTGGCGCCGCCGAAAAGCCGGGCGTGGGCGTTTGTGACGCAAATCGCCATGCTGTCATAATCGGCGCGATCGCTCAGCGGGGGCGGTACGCCCTCCCGAAGGAACCCATCCGATGCGTGCGCCTTGCCTGAGTTGCGCTGTTCTGGCCCTGATGTCCGGCCATGGCTACGCCCAGCAGGCAGCCGAGGTCGTGGAGGTCATCGGTCAGACACCGCTGGGTGCTGATGTCAATGCGGACCGGGTCGCATCCAATGTACAGTCCGCAACCGCCGAGCAGCTTCGCGACCAGCGTGCTCTTGACCTCGCGGATTTCATGAAGAGAAACCTCGCGAGCGTATTCGTCAACGAAGCGCAGAACAATCCGCTGCAACCGGACATTCAGTACCGCGGCTTCGTCGGTTCGCCACTCCTCGGGTTACCGCAGGGCATTGCCGTGTACCAGGACGGCGTCCGCGTCAACGAGCCGTTCGGCGATACCGTCAACTGGGCCCTCATTCCCGATTCGGCCATCGAAACGGTCTACCTCATGCCGGGGTCGAATCCGTTGTTCGGCCTCAACGCGCTTGGCGGGGCGATCGTGATCGAGACCAAGGACGGATTCTCGAACGATGGAACACGGGCGAAGATTCACGGGGGCTCGTTCGGTCGCCTGGGACTGCAAGCGGAGACTGGCGGCTCATCGGACGACCGTTTCAGCTATTTCGTGACAGGCGCCTACGTCGAGGAAGACGGCTGGCGCGACCATTCGCCGACCGAAGCCACGCAGCTCTTCGGGAATCTCGGCTGGCAACTTGATGCCGCGACGATCGATCTGAACGTGACGCTGGCCGACACGAATCTGATCGGTAACGGTCCGGCGCCCGTCGAATTGCTCGAGACCGATCGCAGAGCCATCTTCACCCGCCCCGATCAGACAGAAAACGAGCTGACGCTGATCAATCTGATCGTCGAGCATGAAGTCTCGAGCACCCTGACACTGACCGGCAACGTCTACGCGCGTCGCAGCGATGTCAGTACCTACAACGGCGACGACTCCGATTTCGGGGAGTGCGACAACCATCCCGGGTTTGTCTGCGAGGAAGCTGAAGGCGACGATGACGATGAGGACGCGCACGCAGGCGACGATGAGGACCACAAGGTGGACGAGCGCACGGCAGAACCGGTCCTGGACCCCAACGGCATCCCGATTCCTGCGAGCGACAAGGTTGAAGGCGCGACGGTAAACCGGACGAATACCGAACAGGATGGTCAGGGCTTTGGCCTGCAGGCGACATGGACCGGCGATCCGGGCGGTTACGACAACGTGTTCGTGCTCGGGTTCGCGCACGACGACAGCGATATCGGCTTCGACATGAACACCGAACTCGGCGCTCTCGACGCCACGCGACTTGCGATTCCAGGCGGTTACCTTGTCGGCGAATCGTTCACGCGGATCAACGCCGAGACATCGACGACGGGCGTCTACCTCTCACACAGCTTTGCGGTTTCCGAGACTGTGACTGTGACGCTTTCGGGGCGTTACAACAACACCAGCGTCGTACTGCGCGATCTGCTGGGCACGGAACTCAACGGCAACCACGGGTTCAACCGATTCAACCCGGCCGTGGGCGTTACGGCGAACCTGCGCGATGGACTGACGTTCTACGCGGCTTACAGTGAATCGAATCGCGCACCCTCTCCGATCGAACTCACCTGTGCCGACGAGGACGATCCCTGCCGGCTGCCGAACGCCTTTCTGGCCGACCCGCCACTCGAGCAGGTCGTGGCCGGGACGCTCGAAGGCGGTCTACGGGGCGACTGGTCCGACGGCAACTGGCATGCCGGAATATTTCGCACGACCAACGAGGACGACATCCTCTTTATCAGTGCGGGTGCGCTCACGAACCAGGGGTTCTTCGACAACGTGGGCAGGACCCGGCGGGATGGCATCGAAGTCAATCTCAGCGGTCAGTCCCGTCGCAACACGACCTGGTTCCTCAACTACACCTGGCTGGATGCAAGTTTCCGCGAGACGCTCGCGTTTCCGAGTCCGAACAATCCCGCGGCGATCGACGGAGAAGTGATGGTCGCTCCCGGCGACCGCCTGCCGTTGGTGCCCCGGCAACTCTTCAAGGGCGGATTCCGGGCGGCCATCGGTGAGCGTATGACGGTCGGCGGCGGCATCGTCGCAGGCGGCGACTTCCACATGCGGGGTGACGAAGGCAACGACGTCGGCCGCATCGGCGACTATGCCGTCCTCAATCTGCGCGGCGACTACAGTGTCAGCGACAACGTCAAGCTGTTTCTGAACATCGACAATGTGCTCGACGAGGACTACGAGACCTTCGGCCTCTTCGGTGAACCCGACGAAGTGCTCGGCGACGATTTCGCAGACAGCCGGTTCCTGTCGCCCGCTGCGCCGAGGGCGGCCTGGATCGGCGTTGAAGTCGACTTTTAGCGGTCCGGACTTAACGGTTAAGGAAAAGTTCTTAACACGCTTAACCTAGGCTGGAAGCGCGCACACCGATAGGCTCGGGCACGATCGTCGCGCGCCTCTTCACGCAAGTGCATTTGGCCAGTATATTTTGCCGCGGCATGGCCGGCCCGACTGAGCGCGCGACAGGGTCCCGTCCTGACGGCCATGAACGAACCGAAGGAGTTCCCGGATGAAAACTCTTGGCACATCAGCAGCAACTGCGCTCATACTCGCGCTGCTCCTGCTTGCACGACCGGGGTTCGCGCACAGCCCGATCTGCAACTGCTATGACAACCTCGACGGCACCGTGACCTGCGAAGGCGGTTTCTCGGACGGCGCGTCCGCCGAAGGTGTCGCGATGCGCATCGTCGACGAGAGCGACCGGGTCCTCCTGGTCGGTGAGATGGATGCCCGGAGCACCTACACCTTCGACATGCCGGACGGTGAGTTTCACGTCATCTTCGATGCCGGCATGAGCCACATCGTGACGATCTTCAGCGGCGATATCGAGTAGGCGAATGGTCTTGCGCGCGACAGTTATCTCCGGTGCCAAAGCGCTGGTTGCGGCCATGACCGCGTTCCATGTCATGCCCGCCCTGGCGCACTTCCAGATGCTGTACACGCCCGAGACTGCGCTGGCCTCGGGCCAGGCGACCCAACTGCTGATGCTGTTCACACACCCGGCCCACGGCGGCCCGAACATGGCCATGGGCGAACCGGAAGCGCTGTATCTGATCAGCCAGCGCGGTGACGCGGCGGATCCTGTCACCACCGACCTGCAGGAATACCTGAAACCCATCTTCTGGCACTCGGAGGATGGATCGGTCGACGCTTACGAGGCGAACCTCCCGCGCACCCTGACGCGGTCGCTCGGCGACTACGTCTTCGTACTCGAACCGAGCCCGTATTACGAGCCGCAGGAAGACAAGTACATCCAGCAGTTCACGAAAACGGTCATGAACATCGCCGGGGTCCCGGGGAACTGGGCGGAACCAGTCGGGCTGCCCGCGGAGATCCTGCCGCTCGACAAGCCCTACGCCAACTGGACGGGCGGCGTGTTCCGCGGCATCGTCGTCGCGGACGGCGAACCGGTGCCATACGCGGAACTCGAGGTCGAGTACATCAACCAATCGCCGGATCTCGAGCAGCGCCGTTTCGCGTCCGATTCCGAGGTCGAGTACCCTCAGGACGCGTTCGGCACGATGTCCATTCGCGCGAACGCACAGGGCGAGTTCACCATCGGCCTGCCGCGGGCCGGCTGGTGGGGGATTTGCGCGCTGGAGATCGGAGCTGACACCGAGCACGAAGGCAAGCCGCTGTCGCAGGACGCGGTGCTCTGGATCCAGGTCAAGGACATGCAATGAGCGGGCAACGCGAAATCATCGAACCGGCGGGCGCGCGCCGCGAAACGCTCGCGGTCGCGGGCGTCATCGCCGCGATCTTCGCCATCGGCGGCTTCGCGGTTAGCCAGCGCCAGGTCGAAGCCACCGAATCCCGGTTGTTCGACTGGCAGATCAGCGCGTTCCACGACATGACGGATGCCGATCAGGCCATCTACAACGCGCTGTCGACCGCCTCGGTCGAGTTGTGGTGGATCCATGGCGACCTGCTCTACTTCGCCGGCGAGGAACGCGCCCAGGATCCCTGGCCATATGTCGAGGAACTCCATGAGGACTACGCGATGCCGCCCTTCGTTCGCGACGTCGCCTGGCGTCAGCATGGGGAGGTGAACTGGCAGCGGGTCGCATCGTTCTCCTTCGAGGGGTCGACCGTTTACCACGGCAACGGCGGCAAGCTCGCCGGACAGAGCGCCTGGCTACTCATGCTCTCCCACGTGCACAAGGGTGCAAGCTACACCGACGGCGCCACGATCTGGATCCACCCGGAGCCTGACGCGCCGGCGCCTCAAACGGTCAAGCGCGACTCGCTGATCGTCAACGGCTGGAAGGAAGTCGTGCCGTATACCGGCGCCATGGAAGTGGAACGCCTCCAGGGAGGCTGAAGCATGCACGTCGAGACCAGGAAGCTCGTGCGCCGGTCGAGCCTGCTTGCATGCCTATTGAGCTTGGCGTGTCTCGGTACCGCGGCGGCCCAGCCGCTGCGCGTCGGGATTACGCTGCACCCCTACTACAGTTTCGCCGCCAATATCGTCGGCGACCGCGCCGAGATCGTGCCGCTCATCGATTCGGGCAGCAATCCGCACAACTACACGCCGCGGCCCGACGACATGCGGCGCGTGCTGGAACTCGATGCGCTCATCGTCAACGGCATCGGACACGACGAATGGGCCTTCGAGATCGTCGCCGCGGCCGGCCGGAACGACGACCTGCCGCTGGTCTACGCCAACGACGGCGTGGCCCTGATCCCGATCGCAGCAGACGAAGGTGACGCGAGGGTCGTCAATCCCCATACCTTCGTCTCTACCACAGCCGCCATCCAGCAGATCTACACGATCGCCCAGGAACTCGGCGCACTGGATCCCGACAATGCCGATTTCTACCGCGACAACGCCCGCGCCTACGCCGCGAAGATTCGGCGGCTCAAGGCCGGGTTCATGTCCGACCTGCTCGAACTCGACGTGTCCGCGTTCCGCTGCGCGACCATGCACGGCGCCTATGGCTACCTCATGCAGGAGTTCGGCCTGCAGGTCACGGCCGTCATCGAACCGCGGCACGGCGTCGAACCGACCGCGCGCCAGCTCGCCGACACGATCGAGAAGATCCAGGCCGCCGATGTCAACGTGCTCTTCGCCGAAAAGTACTTCACGAGCCGCCTGTCGGAGACGATCCGCGACGCCACGGGCGTGAGCATGTATTCGTTCTCGCACATGTCCGACGGCGAGTTCGCGCCCGAACTCTACGAGCGCGAGATGCTCGCGAACCTCGAAACGCTCGTGGCCGCGGTCCGTGCAGCCGTAGAAGCCGACTGAACGATGCGCGTTCCGGAGATTTGCTGCGACACCGGCGGGAACGTGCCCGCATACGGCGTCGATCCAATGGCATGACGGACGGACCCGGCATCCGCTTCGAATCGGTCGGGCTCGAACTCGGCGGCACGGAAATCCTGACGGGCATCGAATTCGAGGTCGGTCCCGGCGAGATCCATTGCCTGATCGGCCCGAACGGCGGCGGCAAGACTTCGCTCGTGCGCTGCCTGCTCGGGCAGATGCCCCATACCGGCACGATTGCCGTCGACTGGCGGGACCGGCGCGTCACCGGCTACGTGCCGCAGTTTCTCGACTTCGACAAGAGCCTGCCGGTGTCCGTGGACGACTTCATGGCGATGGTCTGCCAGAAACGCCGTCCAGCATTCGTCGGGCTCAGCAAGCGTAACCGCGATCTCACCGACGCAGCGCTCGCACGGGTCGGGCTCAACGGCAAGCGCGAATCCAGGCTAGGCAGTCTCTCCGGCGGAGAACGCCAACGTGTGCTGTTCGCCCAGGCCCTGATCCCGGAACCCGCACTGCTCGTACTCGACGAACCCATGAGCAGCATGGACGAGGTCGGCGCCGAGTATTTCGAGCGGATCATCAGGGAACTCGCGGCGGACGGCGTCACGATCCTCTGGGTGGCCCACGATCTGCGCCAGGTCGAGGCGATGGCCGACACGGCGACCTGTGTCAACCGAACCATCCTTTTCAGTGGACCGCCGGCCGAAGTTCTCGTCGGGCACGAGGCCGAGGTGCTGTTCGCGCGTGTCGGCGAGACCGTCGCGCAGGACGTGGCGTCGTGAAACTGAACGCGCAGGTCGATCCTGCAGCAGGCGCGCTGGCCGGGCAGCCAACCGATCTGCCGGCCGCGTTCGCCAACGCGTCAATGGCGCAGAGTGCCGTGCCATGACCGCGATCTACGACTGGATTCGCGAAACCCTCATGAACCTGGCCTTCGCCGGCACGCTGCCGCTCGCCTTCCAGTACGGCTTCGTCATCAACGCGCTGCTCTGCGCACTGCTCATCGGACCGGTACTCGGCGCTGTCGGGACGATGGTCGTCACCAAGCGCATGGCCTTCTTCTCCCAGGCCGTCGGCAATGCCGCCATGACAGGGGTGGCGATCGGCGTGCTGCTTGGCGAGTCCTACACGGAGCCCTACATCTCCACGTTCTCGTTCTGCATCCTGTTCGGCCTGGTGCTGAACTACACGAAGGGGCGCACGGCCCTGTCCGCCGACACGCTGATCGGCGTCTTTCTCTCGATTTCGCTGGCGGTGGGCGCCTCCCTGCTGCTCTTCGTTTCCGCCCGCGTGAACACCCACATCCTCGAGGCCGTGCTTTTCGGTTCGGTGCTCACTGTCAGCGATACCGACATCAACGTGCTGCTGGTCGTGACCGTCGCGACGCTCCTCATCGGCGTACCCCTTTTCAACCGCCTGCTGCTTGCGAGCCTCAACCCGAGTCTGGCCGACGTGCGAGGCGTACCGGTACGGGCGCTCGAGTACGTGTTCGTGCTGATGATCACGGTCCTGACGGTCGCCTGCCTGAAGATCGTCGGCGCCGTGCTGGTCGAGGCGCTGTTGCTCATTCCGGCCGCGGCCGCGCGCAACGTCATCCGGTCGATGAAGGGTTTCGTGTTTCTGAGCATCACGATTTCCACGCTCAGTTGCATCGGCGGAGTGCTGCTGCCGATGCAGTTCGACGTACCGCTTCCCTCCGGGGGCGCCATCATCATGATTGCTGCGGGATTCTTCGTCGTAACGTTGCTGATACGCGTTACGATCTCGCGATTCAGGGAGGCGCAGCCGTGAAGACGCATCTCGGTCTCGCCTTGCGATGGTTACTGGTAGCGGCCGGCCTGCTCGGAGCGTACACGGCCGGCGCACAGGAAGACGACGGGATTATCGTGCTGACCGCCTTGCCGGCCACCTATTCCGTCACCCACGCGCTGGCCGAGCGAACGAGCATCGTTGTCGAGAACCTGCCGGAACGCGGACGGCGCATGAACGCGCTCCTGAATCTCCTCAACCAGTCCGCCGACCGCTATGCCGATACGCTGTCCCGGGCCGACGCCGTGGTGACCATCGGCAAGCTCTGGCGTGAGGACCCGCTCTTCATCGCTGCACGCCGCTTTAACGTAAGAGTCGTCGACATCGACGCCACCAAGCCCTGGTCGACCACAATGGAGGGGATCTCCGTGGCGCTCGAGCCGCGCCAGACCGCGCCGTGGGCCGACATCGACGCTACCGCGCGCGAGCCTTCCCTCCACTACTGGCTCAGCCCTGCCAACGGCGCTCGCATGGCCGAAATCATCGCCGCCGACCTGGCGCGGCTGTCGCCCGACGACCGGAGCACCATCGAAACGAATCTGGCCGACCTCAGGCGCGAATTGCTCGGCCTCAAGGTCGAGTACGAACTCAAATTCGCGGAACTTGCCGATGTGACGCTTTTCGCGTTGGCGTCGGAGTTCGTGTACCTGAGCAGCGACATGGGCCTCTACGTCGACGCCTGGTTCGTCAAGCAGGACATAGACTGGACGGAAGCGGATCTCGCGGCGTTCGGTGCCTACCTGCGCGACAACGGTATCGGTGTCGTCGTGCACAAGTGGGAGCCGGATGAACGTATCCGGACAGCCATCGACGCGGCTGGTGCCCGCCTTGTCGTACTCGACACGCTTGAAGACGGCATGGTCGAGGACGGACGACTGATGCCCGGAAGCTACCTGGAACTCATGCGGAGCAACCTGGAGACGCTGTACCTGGCACTTACCGCGCACAACAGTGGTCAGACGGATTGAACAATCGGCGAAAGTTTTAATGTAGTTTGTTATATTTGTTTCATACCTTATTGTTATTTATATATTTGATTACTGACACCCGCTACATCTCCGGGGTCTTGGGGTACAACCTGCTGAAACCGATGCTCCAACCACACGGCGTTGATACGAAAGTCATGCGCAATTCCTCAACCCCACCGGTCAAAGCGGCACGAAGCTCGGCCATCTCCCTTGCCGCCACTCTATGCGGTTTCCTTGCAGCGTCCGCGTACGCTCAGGTACTGCCTGCCGTCAGCGGCGAAGGCGACGTACTCGTCATTTCCGCGGACGCGTCAACGCCCCAGAGTGCGGTCGTCGACGGCGTGAATCTCAGCGTGACGATCGAGGGCAGCTACCGCGTCTATCGAGCGTTCGTCGGCGGCCGAACCCATTCCGCCCACGTTGCGCTTGACGGGCCGCCACGGCACATGGCTTTCGACAGGCAACAGCGGCGATTCCGCGAAGTGCTGCCGAGCCTCGTGGTCGAGCTCGGCAGCTACGCCCTCCTCGACGAGGTGGTCGAGGCGGCCGGCGGGCTCGCGGGGAAAGCCTATCCCGAACTCGGGTTCGCCGTCGTGCAGTTGCCCGAGACGGCCAACCCGGCTCAGGCCGCGCGCGCCTTGCAGGAGCACCCTGCAGTGAACGCCGCCCGCGTGCAGCTCGGCGGGCAGATTCGCGTACCGCTATAGCCTTGCACTTCTCGCGCGCACCGTTCGCTTCGCGACCGGACTGCGCCGGGCACGCTTGTCGCGCTCAAGACAAGCCGGCCCGCCGTCAGGGATGCTCCCCGACCGACAGCGTGAGCGACCACGCATCGAGGCTGCCGATGTCGCCCGGCGCCGCGTCGATGACCCGAAGCGTCCAGTCGCCGTTCGGCGACTCGCCGTAGAACGCGTTGCTTAGCAGCGACCAATCCTGCAAGCCCTGAGTCTCGGCAGCCAGGGGATCGTTGTAGACGGGATTGAGGATGCTTTCGGTACCCGCGGGCGAGACAAGCGCGATGCCAAGATCGTTCGGAAACGGATGCATTGCCCGAATGGCAAGCTCCACTGCCTCGATGTTGACCGTGTCGCTCAAGCCGCTGACCGTGAGGACTTGTTCCACTCCCGCGCCATCGTTGTCCGGAATGGTCTCGTTCGCAGCATGGTCGAATGTCACCCGCGTGAGTTCCCCGAGGCTATCGGCCACATAGCTGCGCGTAAGCTCAAGCGCGTCATCGACGTTCACGGCGCCGAATCCATACCAGTTGTGGAAGTTGTAGTCGGCGGCGTTCGTGATCCAGCCGTGCTGCAGCATGGCCGGCTTGCCGCCGAAGGCGATTCGCACCGCCTCGGCTTCCGCGTCGATCTTGCGGGCGGTGCGCGCGAGTATGTGCTTGACGTCCCGCCAGGTCAGGCCGGGTTGAATCTCGAGCATCAGGGTGATGGCGCCCGCGGTATTCGGCGCGGCCGATGAGGTGCCGCTGAAGGCGCTCGTGTAGTCCCCTTCCGGCTCAACGGGATCCTCGGTGAGTGGGTTCCCGAACCCAAGGCGGTCCTCACCGCGGTGCGGGCCGGCCTGATCGGTGGTCAGCATGGCCGGCGACAGGAAACCGCCTTCGCCGGCCGGGGCGCTGACCCAGAGATTGGAGCCGGATGACGAATAGCTGGCGCGCTTTCCGTGGGCGTTGAAGCCACCAACGGTAATCAGGTAGGGCAAATTGTTGTAGGCGTCCGTGTTCGCTGACACGCAGCCGAGCGTGTGGTTCGGACTGTACGGCATCTCCTGGTCCGGCAGATTGTGCATGCGCGCAAGGGAAAGACACAGATCGAAAAAGTTGCCGGCGGCCTTGACGTAGAGTGCGCCACGACCGTCCCGAAGGTTGTTCACGCCGTTTCTGAACACCGCGACAGCCTCCGGCTCGGCGTTCGACTGCGGTGCGCCGAGGATGCCGTAGCTCATGTTGAAGACGTGGACTCCGGTGGAATCGGGATTGGCGCTGCTGGCGCCAAGGGAATCGTATTCCGCGGTCGGATTGGTTCCGGATTCCAGCGCGGACAGAAGGTTGTAGCCGCGTAGACGGGCGCCCGGCGCCACGCCGCGCAGCCCGATACCGTTGTTCGCCGTGGCTGCAATGAGGCCGGCGACACTCGTGCCGTGATCGCCGCTCGCGGTCGGGTTGAACGGGTCGGTGGCAATCGAACCTGGCCACTCGTCGGTGTTGAAGTTCCAGGAAGCGCCACTCGCGACATTGTCCTTCAGATCCGGGTGGCAGATCTCAAGGCCGGTATCGACCACGGCGACTTCCACGTCCTTGCCCGTGGGACCGTCCAACAATGTCTGCGTCATGCGCAGATCTTCGCCCGCAACGCCGCCCACGGCAGCGAACGCCGACTGACCGGTATTCTCCAGGTTCCACTGTTCGGGTAGCAGGGGATCCTCCGTACCCGGCGAGACGGGCCGCACGAACTCCTCGCACGTGAAGGGGTTTCCTCCGCGCTCCGGGATCAGGATCGATGTCTGGTCGGCATAGCCGCCAAACTCGGAAAAGAAGTCACCCGGAGGTGCGAAAACAATTGCGTTCGCGGTAAAGATACCGGGTCCCCATCGCCGCAATATGTCGGCCGGCAGCGTCAATGTCGCGGCCAGGGACGAGCGCGGTGGCAGCAATGGCACGTCGATACCCTCGGAAACCAACGGTGCCCCCAGGAGCGTGCCCTCTGCGAAGTCCTCGAAGTCGATCCGGGTTCTCAACTCCGTGGAGGAAGTTGCCGCCGCACCGAGATTCAGGACCTGCAAGCCGAATTCGTAGCCCTCATCCACCTGCCTCATTCTGTCGAAGAGCACCAGGGTCCCGGACGTCAGCTTCTGCTTGATGCCGTCGAACGTGGCGCCCGCGTCGAGCACGTCGAGGTTGACCGATGGCCCGTCGTCCTCGAAGCGGTTGCTGCCCACCGACTCCACTGCGATGCCGATGGATTCGCTGCCTTCGCCGTCGAAATCGGGAATGGACCGCAGCGAAACCGTCGCCGTATCTGATCCCGCGTCGATCGTCAGCCGAGCACTGCCGGAGCCTGCGGCGGCATCTGAAATGTCGGGCCCCGTCAGCTCGTAGTCTCCACCCTGCGTGGCCGTGCCGCTGATCGCGACCTGCACGGTGACGATCGTGGGCGCCGGCGTCGAGAGGGCCACGGTGAGTTCGGCGCCGGGATCGTTCCACTCGGCGACTTCCGTCCGGTCCGCCTCGAGAATAATCGCGCTGACGCCTATCGCGAACGTCAGGCTGTCCGTATCGCCGTCGTTGTCGCGCACGGTGTACGTAAACGTCGTCTCGTCGAACGTTTCCGTCGGCGTGCCTGACAAGACGCGCGTTCTGGAGTTGAATGAAACGCCGGCCGGCAGTTCCGGCGTCAGCGAATATGTTCGCAATCCATCGCCACTCACGGCCTCGGGAAGCTCCAGATTGGCGATGACTGCGTCGCGAACGTAGAACTGTGACTCGACCTCGGCATTGCGCAGGCTCGGGACCCGGTTTGACGGGCTGATGTCCGGCCGGCTGCTGCCGCATGCGGCCAGTACGAGATTCGCGACGAACGCCAGCACGTACGCGCGCCAGCGCCCCCGGGCAAGAACACGAGCGGGAAGACTCACAGGTAAATCGGGCATCGTCTGAAGGTGGCAGACAGTGTTACACGATCCGCAAACGCGGCGAAAGTTCCGCTACCGCGCACGTGTTCGGTGCTCAAACTGCGAGCCTGAAACCATCTGGCGCCCGGTGGCGAACTCGTGATCCACGTCTGGCAAGACGGTGTGCGAACCCGCAGGTAGGCAATGCGAGACGCGCGCGATAAGCTATCGACAACAAGCGCATACGAAATACCGCTCGTGCCTACCCGACGAAGCTCCATTCCTGGATCATCGCGCCACGCTCTGCGGTTTAACGCACCACCAACACAGAGGATTCACCATGGCCCTCCCCCACGGCGTCAGCGAAACAGACTTCGCACATGCACTCGACCGATTCCGTGCCGCGGTCGGTGACGAATGGGTATTCAGCTCGGACGAGGATGTCGCACTCTACCGCGACGCCTATTCGATCTACTGGGACGAGCCAGAGGAACGCGTCGCCTCGGCGGCCGTCGCGCCCGATACGGTCGAACAAGTGCAGGCCGTCGTCCGTACCGCAAATGAGCTTGGCATTCCGCTGTACCCGATATCGACGGGACGCAATCTCGCTTACGGCGGTTCGGCGCCCGTGTACTCGGGCAGCGTCGTGCTCGATCTCAAGCGCATGAACCGCGTGCTGGAGGTCGACGAGCGCAACGCCTGGGCGCTCGTCGAACCCGGCGTCAGCTATTTCGATCTCTACAACCACATTCAGGAGCGCGGACTGGATCTCTGGATCGACCCACCCGATCCCGGCTGGGGCAGCGTCATCGGCAACGCGCTCGACGGCGGCGGCGGCTGGACGGCCTATCCCTTCCGCGACCACTTCGGCGCGCACTGCGGCATGGAAGTCGTGCTCGGCGACGGCGACATCGTCCGCACGGGCATGGGCGCCGCTCCGGGCGTGAAGACCTGGCAGGAGAACAAATGGGGCTACGGCCCGTGGGTCGACGGCCTGTTCCGCCAGGGCAATATGGGCGTCGTGACCAAGATGGGCTTCTGGCTCATGCCGCGGCCCGAAGCGTACATCTCGGGAACCGCAACGGTCGCGGGCGACGAAGGCGTCATCGGGCTCATCGACACGCTCAACCTGCTCGAGAACCAGCAGATGGTCAACGGATCCACGCAACTCAATTCGGGCGCGAGCGGATTCGGGAGCCCAGGCTGGTCGCTGGATGTGCCGATCTATGGCCCGGCCAACGTCATTCGCGAACAACTCGCCTACGCGCGCTCGAAGTTCGAGCAAATCGAAGGCTGCACGTTCACCGAGTCCGAACTCATCATGACCCAGGGACCGGGCGAGGAAGCGCCTCCCGGAGTCAGGCTCGTCAACTTCGGAGTGCCGAACCTTTCGACGTTCTCGCTGCTCGGCCGAAGCCCCTTCCAGCCGAACCCGGCCGGCGGACACATCGGCTTTTCGCCGATCCTGCCGCGCCGCGGCGAGGATCTGGTCCGTTTCCGCGACTGGTACCGCGCCAACGAAGCGGAGGCCAGCGGAGGCGAAGACCTCGGCATCATCGGGCCGGTCTTCATGACCAACTGGGAGCGCTCGCTCGTCGGACTCATCATGTTCCCGGTCGCGAAAGATCCCGATTACAACCGCAGGGTCCGCGCCGCGTTCGAGCGCTGGGTCGAACTCGCCCGGGTCGAGGGCTGGGTCGAATACCGCGCCCCGACGGTCTACCAGGACCTCGTCGCGAAGACCTACTCCTGGAACGATCACGCGCTGACGAGGATGCACGAGAAGATCAAGGACGCGGTCGACCCCAACGGCATCATCGCGGCGGGCCGTTACGGCGTGTGGCCAAAGCACCTCAGGGACGCGTAGTGAAGTCTGCGAACACTGCGTTTGCGCTCGGTATCGCGTGCCTCGCGATCGGCATGCTCGGATTCGGGTTCGTCACGACCTTGGCCCAAGCTCAGGACGACACTGTCGAGCGTGGCGAGCAGGTCTACGACTACTGGTGCGCTCCTTGCCACAACCCCGGGCCGGGCCACCCGGGCACCCAGAGCCTTGAGGTCCGGTACAGCGGCACCGAAATACCGGCTGTGCTCATGGAACGCACGGACCTCACGCCCGAACTCGTCAAGACGTTCGTGCGCGAGGGCGTACTCTCGATGGCGCCGTTCAGAAAAACGGAGATTACGGACGAGGAACTGGACGCGCTCGCGGCGTACGTTGCGCAGTAGGCGCTGCCCCCAACGTCAGGGATTCGTCAGTGGAAGGCGTACCGGCCTGCGGGAAACGGCCTTAACGGAGCAATGCGGTGTGCGGCATCCGTTGCATGGCCGCTTCAACGGTATAGACGCCGCTCAAGGACAGCCAACAATCCCGTCGTAGCGTTTCAGGCGAGATACACCTCGACAAAGCTCCTGGGAGAAATTGCCGAGTGTGCCGCCGGCGGATTGTTCAGCAACAGCTTGTCGCCGGTTACAAGGATGCTCTCGGGTTGCGCGGCCAACAGGCGCCACAGGTGGTTATCGCCGGAATCGGGAGCTTCCAGCGTTGGTTCAGGCTCACGCCACATGGAGTTCGCCACAATCTCGGCAAGCAGGATATCGATCTCTGCATCGGTCAGGCGGTGCAGCTTGACAAGTCCGGGACGGCGAAGGGCGTTGGCATACTCGGCCAACAGTTCCCCGGACATGAGAAAAGGGATTTCTCCCGTGAGCATGCAACCGAGAATCCTTGCTGGTGGGCTGCTCTCGTCAGCCGTAATTAGCCCGGAAACGACGATATTGGTGTCGATAAGGGTGGGCTTGAGCATTTCGCCGGCATGAACGGGATCAAGCGCGCTTCTCTCGGCGCAACTGTCGGGTTTCCCGAACCGCAAGTGCGAGTGCTTCATCCGGGTCCAGTCCGGATGCGACCCGCGCCCTGCCTACGATTTCCACGGCGCTCTCGTAGGTGCGTATACCGCGCAGGCGAAGGCTTTCTTCAATGATCGACCCAATTGAACGTCCCTGGCGCGCAGCCGTTTCCTTCAACGCTCGGTGCAATTGGTCGTCAAGTGTGATGGTAAGTCGAGACATGACTTCAGCCCGTCGTCAGTGTGTTGGTGATTGAGCACGTTAACACCAACGCACCGCTCGAACAACCTCTTGAACTTTCCTTGTCGGGAGCAAACCGACAACCAAACGACATCGGCACCGCGCCAGGCGGTAGCCCCCCGAACGATTCTTCCGTGCGTTGGCGAACGGAGCGGGAACGATTCCCGGAAGCGGGTGACTGACAGTTGGTGACACGAAGTGCCGGGGGCTGGTAGCGGGGGCAGGATTCGAACCTGCGACCTTCGGGTTATGAGCCCGACGAGCTGCCTGACTGCTCCACCCCGCACCGGAAGGGCAGGATCATACCGAGGCCCAAAAACCGTCGCAAGACGGAACAGCGATCTCGATCCCTTCGAGCAGGTCGATGGAAGTCGACAGTACCGCGCTTGCTGGCCAACTGATCCAGGTCGGATCAGCGCAGCTACTCTGCCGGTCTTGGCTTCAGGTCCGCCGGCGCAAAAAACTCGATATGAGAAGAATCCACGAGCGCTTCGACTTCATGCACTGAATATGACGGTATGACGATGACGTCACCAACCTCCAGCACATGGTCGGTGCCTTCAACCTCGATTCGATAGCGGCCGGACCGCACCATGAGAATCTGCTCATTGACGTGACTGTGGGCCGGAAAAATCGTGCCTGCCGCGTAACGTACGATGTTCATACGCCCCAGTTCGCCCGGAAATTGCTTGATCGTGACGCCTTCCCGACTGCCTTCGCTCCACTCGAGATCGTTCGAGCTGACGATCGTCGGGGCGGGCGGAGCGGCAAATGCGAGCGTGGCAAACAAAATGCCGAGCAGCGTTATCGTTGTTTTCATAGCGTCGACTCATCCCACTGACACTCGTAAGCCTGGACTTCTTCGCCGGGAAGGTCGGCAAATCGCCGGTCAAGAACAACCGGTTCGGTGAACACGGCTTCGTCAACCACGGTCGCGACGTAACTCAGGAAACGGCCGTCCGGGCTCGGTGTGAATCGCTCCGAGATCTCTGCGTTCTCCGTCAACGGGATGCCATCCTGATCGAACCATGGCCAGTCGATCGCGACGGTGCGGACGACGAGCGACTCGCCCTCCCACCGGCCGGTGGAATGGCCGTAGGGGCCAGGTGTCGGAGACCGGTTCGAATCACCCATGTAAATGACGCGCCGCGCATCGAGTTCCTCGATGTGAAGCACCACGTTGTCGCCGGCTCTGACGAACTCCATCGGAATCGGCGTATCCATGATCGCCGGCATGCCATTCGCACAGTTCACGTAGGGATTCTCGGCGCCGTTGCCCCAGGTGAGCTGCATCTCTTTCGCGAACTCGGTCAGCGGGTAGCCGTCGTTCCAGAGCGGCCGGGGCGGTCCCGTATCGGGCAGCGTCGAGTCATCGAGACTCCATACCTTGAAGATTCCAGGATCGCCGTTCGATTCGCCAGACGGCGAATTCGTCCACGATGTCCCCACAAGATTCTCCGTCCACCGTGGTTCGATCGCTCGCGACGAGCGCCATTCGCGCCCGTCGGCGAGCAGAAAGTTCTGCATGAAGATGGCATTCGTGTTCCTGCGACCCCGATAACCCGCAGCGCGAACGCTGTCTCCAACGGAGACCGAGTCGCGTTCAACGCCCGTACGCAGAATCATTGCAGCCGCGGCTGCTTCGATCCGCCACTCGGCCACGGGCCCTCCGGCCTCACCGCCTTCGACCGTGATGACGGTATGCGGATTCGCCCACTCCACGCCGGTCACTCGCCCGGCGATTTCGGCGACATCGGTCATGTCGTAGTGGATGCTCGCCGCGTGATGAGCGAACGCGAAATACGGTAGGGCGGAGCTCAGTGAAACATAAACGCACACTCTTGCAAGACTTCTGAACATGACACTCCCGCGGTGAAAGAACTGTGACTATCTTCAGACCTTCATCTTACCTGATCGAACGAGCGTGCCTTGTGGCACGGCTGTCCCCGCAAGAGTCCCGCTATTGCAGGAGTTGCAGTTCGCTGTCACAGCAAGGATATGAAGCCGGTGCTTGAACCGGGGTCCTGAACAGCCCGTTAGAGCACGCGCATGCAAAGCTCGAGCAGGTAGCCCGGAAAGACGCCGAGCACGAGCAATCCGAGGCCGTTGACGCTGATCACGACGCGCATGCTCCCGGGGGCGACGATCGGCGCATCGTCGAGCGGATCGTCGAAATACATGTACCAGACGACGCGCAGGTAGTAGAACGCACCCACGACCGCCAGAATCACGCCGAGTACGGCGAACCAGAGGAGACCGGCATCGATGAGGCTGCCGAGCACGAGCAGCTTGGCATAGAAACCTATGAAGGGCGGTACGCCTGCCATGCTGAACATGATCATGAGCATCACGAAGGCGAACCACGGACTGCGCGCGTTGAGTCCCTTGAAGTCCTCGAGCCGCTCGGCTTCGAAGCCTTCCCGGCTCAGGAGCAGGATCATGCCGAACGCGGCAGCGGCCATGATCACATAGCTCACCGTGTAGAACATCGCGGCGCTCAGCGCGTCGTCCGTGCCCCCGATGAAACCCATCAGGATGAATCCGACGTGTGAAATCGTCGAATAGGCCAGCATGCGCTTGAGGTTCGTCTGCGCGATCGCAACGATGTTGCCGATCGCAAGCGACAGGATCGACAGCACGATCAACATGCCCTGCCAGCTCGAATGAGCATCGCCAAGGCCCTCGACGAGCACCCGCCAGGCCAGTGCGAACGCGGCGATCTTCGGCGCCGAGCCGATGAAGAGTGTGACCGGGGTCGGCGCGCCCTGGTAAACGTCGGGCACCCACATGTGAAACGGTACGGCACCGAACTTGAACGCCACGCCGACAACGATGAACGCAAGCCCGACCAGCGCCGGGATTCCGAAGCCGTCGGGCCCGGACAGACGCTCGGCAAGTTCGGTGATTTCGAGCGTACCCGTTACGCCATAGAGCAACGAGATGCCGTACAGCAGCGTGCCGGAAGCGATCGCGCCGAGCACGAAGTACTTCATCGCTGATTCGGCCGCCGTCGCCGATTCGCGATTGAACGCCACGAGCGCATAAAGCGCCAGTGACAGGAGTTCCAGACCCAGGTACATCGTGAGCAGGCTGTGAGCCGAGATCATGACCATGATCCCGAGCAGTCCGAAGAGCCCAAGAATGAAGAATTCGCCCTTGAAGAGCTTGCGCGCGGCGAGGTACTCCCGCGAATACACGAACACGAGCGCGACGGCCACGTAGGCCACCAGCTTGAGCACTCCGGCCGCACTGTCGGCAATGAAACTGCCGTAGAACGTCGTGACGGATTCATCCACGAAAAACAGGCCCGTGCAGGCCGCCGTGCCGACAAGCGAAAGCATCGACAGCCAGTACGTGATCATCCTCTGCTCGTCGCGCAGAAAGACATCAACGAGCAAGACGACGCAGATCGCCGTGGCGAGGAATATTTCCGCTGCTGCCGGGTAGTAGTCGATCATCTGGCGTTCACCGCTACAACTTCGACTGCACGACGTGAGCGAGGAGTTGCCGCAGCGTCTCGTCCATCGCCTCCACGAGTGGATCGGGCCACACGCCGAGCAACAGTACCGAAACCGCGAGTACGCCCAGGACCAGGAACTCGCGCCGGTCGAGGTCCTTGAGCGCCGCCACGCCGTCGTTGCCGACTTCGCCGAAGACGACGCGCTTTACCATCCACAGGGTGTAGGCCGCACCGAAGACGAGAATCGTCGCCGCCGTGAACGCGAGCCAGAAACTCGCGTGAAAGCTGCCGAGGATGACGAAGAACTCGCCGACAAAGCCCGATGTACCCGGCAGTCCGGCATTGGCGAGTGCGAACAGAACCACGAACGTGGCGAAAATCGGCATCGTGTTTGCAACGCCGCCGTACGCGCTGATCTCCCGGCTGTGCAGGCGGTCGTACATGACGCCGACGCACAGGAACAACGCGCCGGAGATGAGCCCATGCGAGATCATCTGCACCATGCCGCCCTGCAGCGCCAGCATCGCGCCGGCTTCGTCCTGGGAGTTGGCGATCGTCGCGAAGATCACGAAGAAGCCGAGCGTGACGAAGCCCATGTGCGCAATCGACGAATAGGCGATGAGCTTCTTCATGTCCTTCTGCACGAGAGCGACCAGGGCGATGTAGACGATCGCGATCAGCGACAGCCCGATCATGAGCCAGGCGAGCGACTGGCTCGCGTCGGGCGTTATCGGCAGGCTGAAACGGATGAAACCGTAACCGCCCATCTTCAGCAGCACGGCCGCGAGGATCACGGAGCCGCCCGTCGGCGCCTCGACGTGCGCATCGGGCAGCCAGGTGTGCACCGGCCACATCGGCACCTTGACCGCGAAGGCGATCAGGAAGGCGAGGAAAATCAGGACCTGCTCGTTCATGCCGAGCGGCAGTTCGTGGAACGCGAGAATCGAGTAGCTCCCGGACTGCAGGTAGAGGTAGATCAGCGCCACGAGCATCAGGACCGAGCCGAGGAAGGTGTAAAGGAAGAACTTGACCGTCGCGTAGATGCGCCGTTCCCCGCCCCAGACGCCAATGATGATGAACATCGGCACGAGCATCGCTTCCCAGAACACGTAGAACAGCAACGCATCGAGTGCCGCGAAAACGCCGATCATCAGGCCTTCGAGCAACAGGAAGGCTGCGAAATACTGCGCGGGACGGGTCTTGATGACCTCCCAACCGGCGATGACCACAAGCGGGGTCAGGAACGCCGTCAACAGGATCAGCGGCATGGAAATGCCGTCGACGCCGAGTTCGTAGAACGCGTTGAACGCGCCGATCCAGGGCACGCGTTCGACGAATCGCATGCCGCCGAATTCCGGATACCAGCGGAAACCGATATAGAGATGGACGGCGACAAGGAAGGTCGCAACGCTGACTCCAAGCGCAACCCACCTGGCGAGTTCCATGCGTCGCTGCGCGCCGAGCACGAGCACGGCGATCGCGCCCGCGATCGGCAGCCAGATGCAGATGCTCAGAAGCGGCACGTACACGGACTAGTTCCTGACGACGAGCCAGCCGATCAATGCGGCCAGGCCGATGACCATCGCGAAGGCATAGTGGTACAGATAACCCGACTGGACGCGGCGCACGATCGCCGCGAGTACCGCCACGCCGCGGGCGCTGCCGTTGACCATCGCGCCATCGATGACCGTTTGGTCACCGACGCCCCAGAGCAGCCTTCCGAACCCGCGCGTGGCCCCGGCAAGCACGTTCTCGTTGAACCAGTCGAAGTAGTACTTGTTGACGAGCAGCCGGTGCACGGGCGCCAAGCGCTGCGCGATCCAGCCCGGCAGTTCCGGGCGAAGCAGGTACGCGACCCAGGCGACTACGGCGCCGGCAAGCGCGAGATAGACTGCCGCCGAGGCGCTGAACGCGTGCAACACGAACGCGGCCGGCCCTTCGAACTCCTCGCCGACCACATGCAGCACGTCGTGCTCCTCGAGCACGAGCAGCGAGTCGGCGAAGAACCCGCCGAATAGCACCGGCTCGATCGTCAACCAGCCGATGACGACTGAAGGAATGGCCAGTGCAACGAGCGGCGCCCAGACCACGGCCGGCGACTCGTGCAGGTGCGCCTTCGCCTCGGCGTCGATCCGCTCCTCGCCGTGGAAGACGAGAAAGAACAGCCTGAAACTGTAGAGCGCCGTGACGAAGACGCCGAGCAGCACGCACCAGTAGGCGAAGCCCGCGCCGACGGTCGTGGATGCGTGTACGGCCTCGATCAGCGCATCCTTCGAGAAGAAACCGGAGAAGCCCGGGAAGCCGACGAGCGCGAGCGTCCCGATCAGCGCCGTCCAGTACGTGATCGGCATGTACTTGCGCAGCCCGCCCATCCTGCGGATGTCCTGCTCGTGATGCAGCGCGATGATGACCGAGCCCGCGGCCAGGAACAGCAGCGCCTTGAAGAACGCGTGCGTCATGAGGTGGAAGATTCCCGCCGCATAGGCCGACGCACCGAGCGCAACCGTCATGTACCCGAGCTGCGACAGCGTCGAATAGGCCACGACCCGCTTGATGTCGTTCTGGACGATGCCGAGGAGTCCCGTGAGGATCGCGGTCGTCGCGCCGACGATGAGCACGACGCTCAGGGCGATCTCGGAGTACTCGAAGAGCGGCGACATGCGCGCGACCATGAATATGCCGGCCGTGACCATCGTCGCGGCATGGATCAACGCGGAAATCGGCGTCGGGCCCTCCATCGAATCCGGCAGCCAGACGTGCAGCGGAACCTGCGCGGATTTGCCCATCGCGCCGATGAAAAGACAGATGCAGGCCAGCGACAGCACCGACCACTGCGTACCTGAGAGCACCTCGATCGACTCCGCGTCGAGCAGTTCCGCCTGGCCGAACGCCGTCGCGTAATCGAGCGATCCTGTGTGCAGCACGATTGCTGCGATCCCTAGCAGGAAGCCGAAATCACCGACCCGGTTGACGAGAAACGCCTTGAGGTTCGCGAAGATCGCCGTCGGGCGCTTGAACCAGAACCCGATCAGCAGGTAGGAAACGACGCCCACGGCTTCCCAGCCGAAAAAGAGCTGCAGGAAGTTGTTCGACATCACGAGCATGAGCATCGCGAAGGTGAAGAGCGAAATGTAGCTGAAGAACCGCTGGTAACCGGGGTCGTCGCGCATGTAGCCGATCGTGTAGACATGCACGGCCAGCGACACGAAGTTGACGACGGTGATCGTGAGCGCCGTCAGGTGATCGACAAGAAAGCCGATCTCCATGCGAATATCGCCGATGGCAGCCCAGGTATAGACCGTCCCGTTGAAGACGGCCGCGCCGTCGATGACGACATCCTTGAGCACGAGCAGCGACAGTGCGAAGGAAATCGCGACGCCCGCGATCGTGACCCAATGCGCTCCGGCCCGCCCGATCCTGCGGCCGAAAAGCCCCGCGACGATGGCCGCCGCAAGCGGAGCGATGACGATTCCAAGATAGATCGATTCCACGCCTTGAGCTCCGGACCTATCCCCTGAGCGTGTCCATCTCGTCGACGTTGATGCTGCGCGTGTTGCGGAAGAGCACCACGAGGATCGCAAGCCCGATGGCGGCCTCGGCCGCGGCAACGGTCAGGATGAAGAACACGAACACCTGCCCCACCGTATCGCCCAGCAGGCGCGAGAACGCGATGAAGTTGAAGTTCACCGCGAGCAGCATGAGCTCGATGCACATGAGGAGCACGATCACGTTCCTGCGGTTGATGAAGATCCCGGCGACGCTCACGCTGAAGAGCACGGCGGCGAGAACGAGGTAATGGGCGACGGTGACCATCCGCTCAGTCCTTGCTCGGATCCATCCTGACAAGCCGCACGCGGTCTTCGCGCCGGACCGCAACCTGCTTCGCGACGTTCTGCGCCTTGAGTCCGGGGCGGCGGCGCATCGTGAGCGTGATGGCCGCGACGATGGCGAGCAGCAATATGATCGCGGCGATCTCGAACGCATAGACGTGCTCGGTGTAGAGCACGCTGCCGAGTTCGCGCGTGTTGCTGTAGTCCGCCGGGAACGGCGCGGGAGTCGACAGGAACTGCATCCCTTCGCTGCGGAACCAGACGACGTGGCCGATCTCGACAGCCACGAGCAGCGCGACGGCCGCACCGATCCAGACATAGCGCGTGAAGCCTTCGCGCATCGACTCCACGTTGATGTCGAGCATCATGACGACGAAGAGCAACAGCACCATGACGGCGCCGACATAGACGAGCACGAGGACGATCGCGAGGAATTCCGCCTCCATGAGGAGCCACAGCGCCGCGCTCTGCACGAACGCGAGCACGAGGAACAAGGCCGCGTGCACGGGGTTCCTTGATGTGATGACGCCGAGCGCCGCAACCAGCAGGATCGCGGCAAAGGCGTAGAAAAGTATCGTCGGAATCAAGGTCTCGTCACTTCGGTTTCAGTCGGCGGCGGCTCAGCGGTAGTCGGCGTCAGCCGACTTGTCCGCGGCGATCATCGCCTCGTACTTGTCGCCGACGGCGAGCAGCTTGTCCTTCGTCATGATGTTCTCGCCGCGGGCTTCCATGTGGTATTCGTGAATGCGGGTCTCGACAATCGCATCGACCGGGCAGGCTTCCTCGCAGAACCCGCAGTAGATGCACTTGAAGAGGTCGATGTCGTAGCGCGAGGTGCGCCGCGTGCCGTCCGGGCCGACTTCCGACTCGATCGTGATCGCGAGCGCGGGACAGACAGCCTCGCAAAGCTTGCATGCGATGCACCGTTCCTGGCCGTTCGGATAGCGGCGCAAGGCGTGCAGGCCGCGAAATCTCGGCGACTGCGGCGTCTTTTCTTCCGGGTACTGGACCGTGACCTTCTTCACGAACAGGTTCTTCAGCGTCAGCCGAAGGCCCTTGGCCAGTTCCGTCATGAGGAATGTCTTGATCGGGTTCAGCACATCACACTCCCGGACTCTAGACTCCCGCCGCCCACGGTCCGATCTCGAGCGCCGCCATGACGCCTTCCACGACGATCCAGACGATCGTGATCGGTATGAAGACCTTCCAGCCGAGCCGCATGATCTGGTCGTAGCGGTAGCGCGGGAAGGTCGCCCTGAACCACAGGAAGCAGAAACAGAAGAATCCCATCTTGAGCGCGAGCCAGCCGAAGCTCGGCGCGGCGAGCCAGGTGTCGGCAAGCCCCGGCACGCCCGCGAACGGCGAGAGCCAGCCGCCGAGGAAGAACGTCGCGGTCAGCGCCGTAATCAGGATCATGTTCGCGTATTCGGCGAGGAAGAAGAGCCCGAAACCGATGCCTCCGTACTCCACGTGAAAGCCCGCGACGATTTCCGACTCGCCTTCCGCGACATCGAACGGCGCGCGGTTGGTTTCGGCGACACCCGAAATGAAGTAGACGAGAAACAGCGGGAACAGCGGCCATACGAACCACGACAGCATGCTTGTGCCTTCCTGCGCGCGCACGATGTCGCCGAGATTGAGACTGCCGCCGGCCATGAGCACGCCGACGAGCGCGAATCCCATTGCGATCTCGTAAGCGACGATCTGTGCCGCGCAACGCATCGCGCCAAGGAAGGCGTATTTCGAGTTCGACGACCAGCCCGCGAGAATCACGCCGTAGACGCCCATCGAGGTCAGCGCGAGAACGTAGAGGAGTCCCGCGTTGATGTCGGCGATCACGAAACTCTCGCTCATCGGCACGGCTGCCCAGACGGCGAGCGCGGGTACAAGTGCCACGACCGGCGCCGTCAGAAACAGGAAACGGTTTGAATTGGCGGGAATCACCACTTCCTTGATCTGCATCTTGAGCACGTCCGCGAACGGCTGCAGGACGCCCTTCCAGCCGACGCGATTGGGACCGATGCGGTTCTGGATCCAGCCGATGATCTTGCGTTCCCAATAGGTGAAATAGGCAACGGCGATGATCAGGCAGATCGCAACGACCCCGATCTTGAAGAGTGTCACGACCACGAAGCGAACGGTGTCGGGCAGGGCCACCCAGGCGGCCGTGAGCCATGGCTCGAGATCCGCGACCATGCCCATCAGCCAATCCATCACGTTGCGCTCGCCGCCAGGCGGTCGGCGGCCTCGTCCCGGTCGTCCCCGAGCACCGTTTGCTGCAACGGCTCGGAGCGGCGAACGAGCGCATCGACGGCGTAGATCGGCACATCGATCTCTGCCGGAACGGTCTCCGCCGCGTCCAGACTGACGGCGAAACTGCCCCGATAGCCGTTGTCAGGCGGCGCGGGCTCGCCGAGCTCCCGGCGCAGCGCCGCGCGCACGTCCGCGGCGCGCCGATAGTCGAAATCCGGCACGCCGAGCGCATTGCCGAGCACGCGCAACACGCGCCAGCCCGGCCGCGCCTCGCCGACCGGATCGGCCGCCGCGTCGAAACTCTGCCATGTCCCCTCGGCATTGACGTAAGTGCCCGCCGTTTCGGCGAAGGCGCCGATCGGCAGCAGCACGTCGGCACACTCGAGAAGCGCGTCATTGACGTACGACGCGAAACAGACCACGGCATCGGCGCTCATGAGCGCCGCTTCGGCCAGGGCGCTCTCTGCCATGTCGCTGTCGGGTTCGAACCCGAACAAGACGTAGCCGCGCCGCGGCGAACTCAACATGCCGTGGACGTCGAAACCTGCCGGCTGCCCGGCGGCGCCCCCGATACCGCGATGCGGCAGACAACCGGCGAGCGCAGCGCCAACGCTGTTGGCGCCCTCGGGCAAGTAACCGAGTTGCGCGCCGGCAAGTTCCGAAAGCGCCGCCGCGAGCACGCGGATATCGGAGAAGTGCGGATGCCGCTGGGCGATGTGCCCGAGCAGCACGAGCGCGCGTTCCTTGCCGACGAGGACGCGGGCAGCCGCGCGGTGTTCGTCACCGACCGCCACGCCGGGCATGGCGTCGGCCAGGCCCTCGGGCAGCGGCCGGTCAAGTTCCTCGGCAGCGGCGACGAGCACGCTCGCCAGGGACCGCGCGAAATCGGCCACCGGCGCTTCGACCCATGTGGACCTGAACAGGTACTCGTAATCGTTCGGGTTGACGAAGCCGACCTGCGCGCCGCCGAGCGCGGCCTTGCGGATACGGTGCGCGACGATGGGGACCTCCATGCGCAGGTTCGAACCGACGACCAGAATCCCGTCGAGTTGCTCGAGGCCCGCGATCGTGGAGCCAAGCCACGGCCAGGCCGGGTCCGCCTGCTGGTCGCGGAAATCGATCCGCCGCAAGCGGTGATCGAGGTGCGCGCTGCCAAGGTGCGTGGCGATCCGCCGCAGCAGGTACAGTTCCTCGAGCGTCGAACCCGGCGACGCGAGAACGCCGAGTCCGTCCCCTTCGTCCTCCACGGCGCCGGAGATCGCCGCAGCCGCGCTCTGAAGCGCCTCCTGCCAGGTCGCCTCGATCCACTCCTGGTCGCGCTTGATCATCGGCACGTCAAGCCGGTCCTCGGTGTAGATGCCGTGGCAACTGAAGCGGTCCCGATCGGATATCCATGTCTCGTTGATCGCCTCGTTCTCGCGCGGCACGATGCGTTTCAAGGTGCCGCGCAACACGTGACCGTGGAGGTTCGACCCCGCGCAGTCGTGCGGCGAAACCAGCGGATGAACCGTCATCTCCCAGGCCCGCGCGCTGAAGCGGTAGGGCTTGTTGTTGAGCGCGCCCACCGGGCAGAGATCGATGATGTTGCCCGAAAGCTCATGGTCGACACTGTTCTCGATGTAGGTGCCGATCTCCATGTGTTCGCTGCGGCCAACGGCTCCAAGCTCCTGAATTCCCGCAATTTCTTCGCCGAAACGCACACAGCGGGTGCAGTGGATGCAGCGCGTCATGTCGGTCGAGACGAGCGGTCCGAGGTCCTTGTCGGCGACGACGCGCTTCTTTTCGGTGTAGCGAGACACGCCGCGGCCGAAACCGAGCGCGAGATCCTGCAGTTCGCATTCGCCGCCCTGGTCGCAGATCGGGCAGTCGAGCGGATGGTTGATCAGCAGGAACTCCATCGTGGCCTTCTGGGCCGAGATCGCGCGATCGGAGCGGGTAAACACTTTCATGCCTTCGGTGACCGGTGTCGCGCACGCCGGCAGCGGTTTCGGCGCCCGTTCGACATCGACGAGGCACATGCGGCAGTTCGCCGCGACCGAAAGCTTGCCGTGATAGCAGAATCGCGGCACATAGCTGCCAACCCGGTCGGTGACCTCGATCAACATCTGCCCGGCAACGGCCTCGACCTGCCTGCCGTCGATCTCGATGTTGACTTTCTTCTGTTGCATGTCCGCTGGCGTCAAAAGGCTTCGCTCAGGCCGCGACGGCGTCAGGCGCCGACACGATGCTTCGTCCGCCGTGGTCGATCATGTACTCGAACTCGTGACGGAAATGCTTGAGGAAACTCTGCACGGGCCACGCCGCGGCGTCGCCGAGCGCGCAGATCGTGTGACCCTCGATCTTGTTGGCGACATCGACGAGCATGTCCAGATCGGCGTGGGTGCCCGAACCCTCCATGATCCGCGTCAGCACGCGGTAGAGCCAGCCCGTGCCCTCCCGGCAGGGAGTGCATTGCCCGCAGGACTCCGCGTAGTAGAAGCGCGAGATGCGCCTGAGCATGTTCACCATGCAGGTCGTTTCGTCCATGACGACGACCGCGCCCGTGCCGAGGCTCGATCCCGCCGCCTTGATCGTATCGAAATCCATCGTGAGATCCACGATGTTCGCGGCCGGCATCACCTGCACCGAAGAACCGCCGGGGATCACGGCCTTGAGTTCCCTGCCGCCCTGCATGCCGCCGGCGATCTCGAGCAGCTCCCGGAACGGTATGCCGAGCGGTAGCTCGTAGTTACCCGGCTTTTCGACGTGGCCGGAGACCGAGAAGATCGCCGTGCCGCTCGAGCCCTCGACCCCGATGTCGACGAACCACTGCGGTCCCTTGCGGATGATCGTCGGAATCGAGGCGAGGCTCTGAGTGTTGTTGATCGTCGTCGGCGCCCCGTAGAGGCCGTGCTGCGCCGGGAACGGCGGCTTGAAGCGCGGCTTGCCGGGTTTGCCCTCGAGCGACTCGAGAAGTCCCGTTTCCTCCCCGCAGATATAGGCGCCGGCGCCGACGAAGGTGTGGATGTCGACATCGATTCCGGAACCCTTGACGTTCGCGCCGAGCCAGCCGGCGTCGTAGGCTTCCTGCAGGGCCGTCTCGAAACGCGGCACGGGCTCATCCATGAACTCCCCGCGGATGTAGTTGTAGGCGACCGTGGCGCCCATCGCGTAGGCGGAGATCGCCATCCCTTCGATCAGTGAATGCGGGTTCAGCCGAAGGATCTCCCGATCGTGGCAGGTGCCGGGCTCGCTCTCGTCGGAATTGCAGACGAGGTACTTCTGCACCGGCGCTTCGCGCGGCATGAAGCTGTGCTTGAGCCCGGTCGGGAACCCCGCCCCGCCGCGGCCGCGCAGACCCGAAGCCTTGACCTGCTCGATGATCGCCGCGCGGTCGAGTTCGCCGTCCAGGACCTTCTGCCAGGCCTGGTAGCCGCCGACCGCGAGATAGTTCTGAAGCGTCCAGGGCTCGCTTTCGAACCTGCGCGTCGCAAAGCAGACGAGATCGTGTTCCGGCATCGTCGGAGCCCTATGTCCTCGTGCCCGAAGGATCTGCACGTGTCATCAGCCTGTCCGTTACCCTGTCCACGACCCGAAGCTATTCGAGCCCGTCAAGCACTTCGTCGACCGCCGCCGGAGTCAGGTTCTCGTGGTAGCGGTGATCGACCATCATCATCGGCGCACCGCAGCACGCGGCAAGACATTCCTCCTCCTGCTTGAGATAGAACTTCCCGTCGGGCGTCGATTCGCCCGTCCGGATGCCGAGCCTGTTCTCGATGTGCGCGACGATGTCGTCGGCGCCGCGCAGCATGCACGAGATGTTCGTGCACACGGAAATGCTGTGCCGACCGACCGGCTTCGTCTCGAACATCGAGTAGAACGTCGCGACCTCGTAGACCTGGATCGGCGGCATCTCGAGATAGTCGGCCACGGCGTTCATGAGAGCAGGCGTCAGGTAACCGCCCGTCTCGTGCTGCACGGCGTGCAGGGCCGCGAGCACCGCCGAGCGTTGCTGACCCTCGGGAAACTTCTCGATCCAGCGGTCGATTTCCGCGCACACATGATCGGACAGGGCGACGGTTCCTGCTTGCGCGCTCATCGGCGGAATACCGTGCTTACCTGTCTTGCCAAGACTGCCGTGTCGCCTGCCGCACTCATCGCTCGCTCCCACGGACGCCGCCGAACCGGGCCGCGACCGCGTTGACGATGCCGGTTTGCGTTGCTGCGCTCATCGGTCGATCTCGCCGAAGACGATGTCCTGCGTGCCGATGACCGCGACGACATCGGCCAGCATGTGGCCCTGCACCATCTCATTCATCGACGCGATGTGTGCGAACCCCGGCGCACGCACCTTGAGACGATACGGCTTGTTCGAGCCGTCCGAGACCATGTAGACGCCGAATTCGCCCTTCGGATGCTCGACCGCCGCATAGGCCTCGCCTTCCGGAACGCAGTAGCCCTCGGTGAAGAGCTTGAAGTGATGGATCAACGATTCCATGTCGTCCTTCATCTCGATGCGTGTCGGCGGCGTGATCTTGCGATCCTCAAGCATCACGGAGCCGGGATTGTCCCTGAGCCAGGCCGCGCACTGCCGGATGATCTTCGCCGACTCGCGCATCTCCTCGATCCTGACGAGATAACGGTCGTAGCAGTCGCCGTTGACGCCGACCGGAATGTCGAAGTCGACCTGGTCGTAGACTTCGTACGGCTGCGTCTTGCGCAGGTCCCAGGCAACGCCCGAGCCGCGCAGCATGGGCCCGGAAAAGCCCAGTTGCATCGCCCGCTCGGGCGACACGACACCGATGTTGACGGTGCGCTGTTTCCAGATCCGGTTGTCGGTAAAAAGCGTCTCGTACTCGTCGACGCGCGCCGGGAAACGGTCGACAAATGCCTCGATGAAGTCGAGCAGCGAGCCTTCACGCGCCTCGTTGAGCCTTGCGAGTTCCTTCTCGCTGCGGCCGCTGAACTTCTGGTATTTCGGCATCCGCTCGGGCAGATCGCGGTAGACGCCGCCCGGCCGATAGTACGTCGCGTGCATGCGCGTACCCGAAACGGCCTCGTAAACGTCCATGAGATCCTCGCGCTCGCGGAAGCAATACAGGAACATCGTCATCGCGCCGATATCCAGTCCGTGCGTACCGAGCCACAGGAGGTGGTTCAGGATCCGCGTGATCTCGTCGAACATCACGCGGATGTACTGCGCGCGAACGGGCGCAGCGATGCCGAGCAGCTTCTCGATCGCGAGGACGTAGCCGTGCTCGTTGCACATCATCGAGACGTAGTCGAGCCGGTCCATGTAGCCGATCGACTGGTTGAACGGCTTGCTCTCGGCGAGCTTCTCGGTCGCCCGGTGCAGCAGCCCGACGTGCGGATCGGCCTTCTGGATGACCTCGCCGTCCATTTCGAGCACGAGGCGCAGCACGCCGTGAGCAGCCGGATGCTGCGGCCCGAAATTCAGCGTGAAGTTCTGAATCTCAGGCATCGCCGCCGTCCTTGAGCCCGCTTTCGTAGCGCGCGTCGTCGCGAATGACCTTCGGGACGAGCGTGCGCGGCTCGATGCTGACCGGCTCGTAGATCACCCTGCCCTTCTCGGGGTCGTAACGCATTTCGACGTTGCCGATCAGCGGAAAGTCCTTGCGGAACGGGTGGCCGATAAACCCGTAGTCGGTCAGGATGCGCCTGAGATCGGGGTGGCCGCGAAACAGGATGCCGAAGAGGTCGAAGGCTTCCCGCTCGTACCAGTCTGCCGAAGCCCAGATTCCGGTGACCGAATCGAGCATCGGTTGCTCGTCGTCCTCGCAGAAGACCTTGAGCCGCGCCCGGTGGTTGTGCGTGAGCGAGAGCAGGTGGTAGACGACCGCAAAACGCGCCGGCGGCTCATACCGGGCGTTGGCGATGTCGAGCGGTTCCTCGCCATCATCGGGGGAAGCGATGACGCCCCGGCTGAAACCGGTTGCCGTGGCGCCGTCGGTGCGCCATTCGTCGCGTCCGTACTCCGAATAGTCGACACCGCAGAGATCCATCAGCATCTCGAAGCCGAGTTCCTCGGTGTCGCGCAGTTCCTCGCAGCACTCGAGCAGCGAAGCCGGCGCGACCTCGTAGCTCAGTTCTCCGGGACTGTCCGTCAGCCGGGTCAGGCGGCTCCCGAACCGGGATGCGATCGTCTCGGCCAGGCGCAGGTAACGTTCCGTCAGCTCAGTTGTTGCCATTCGATCAATTGCTCGCGCGTTCCAGGCACGTGGTCCGCAATCCCAGCCGTCTGCAGCCTCAATCTACCGGGCGATCGTGTGCGTGCGCCTGATCTTCTGCTGTAACTGGATGATGCCGAACAGCAGAGCCTCCGCCGTCGGCGGGCAACCCGGAACGTAGACGTCGACCGGTACGATCCTGTCGCAGCCGCGCACGACCGAGTAGGAATAGTGGTAGTAGCCGCCGCCGTTGGCGCATGAACCCATCGAAATGACCCAGCGCGGCTCGGCCATCTGGTCGTAGACCTTCCTGAGCGCCGGCGCCATCTTGTTGACGAGCGTGCCGGCGACGATCATGACGTCGGATTGCCGCGGACTCGGCCGGAACATCACGCCGAAGCGGTCAAGGTCGTAGCGCGCGGCGCCGGCATGCATCATCTCGACCGCGCAGCAGGCGAGACCGAAGGTGACGGGCCACAACGAACCCGTCCGCGCCCAGTTCATGAGGGCATCGACCTTCGTGACGACGAACCCGCGGTGCATGACCTCCGGTACGTCAAAGGGCGCTTCCTGGGTCAATCCCATTCGAGCGCCCCCTTTCGCCATTCGTACACGAATCCGACGACGAGCACGGCCAGGAATATGCCCATGGCGATGAGCCCGAAGAGCCCGATGCGGTCGAGCGACACCGCCCAGGGGAAGAGGAACGCGATCTCGAGATCGAAGATGATGAAGAGGATCGCGACGAGGTAGTAGCGTACGTCGAAGCGCATGCGCGAGTCTTCGAAAGCTTCGAAACCGCACTCGTACGGAGACAGTTTCCGTGAGTCCTTCGAGCCTCGGCCGAGCGCCAGACCCAACGCCAGCAGCACCGCGCCCAGCCCCGCCGCGACAAGCAGGAAAATCAGCACGGGTGCGTAGTTCGCGAGCATCTCTCACCAGCCGATCGGTCGGCGCGCATTGTACCAGTCTGCCCGCGAAAATGGGTCAGGCGATCGGCTATCGGACTGGTGCGGATGGCCGGACTCGAACCGGCACGGCTTGCGCCACTGCCCCCTCAAGACAGCGTGTCTACCAATTCCACCACATCCGCAGTCAGTTATCGGCTGGCCCGGGGTCGAACTCGGGCAGTTCGGGAAGTTCCCCGCCATCGACGGGCAGCGCCCCATCGTCCGCCGGGAGTGCGACATCCTCCGTGGCCGGATCGATCGCGGGCAGCGTTGCCGCAGGATCGTCGAAGACGGAACCCTCCAGCAGACTCTCCGGTTGTGTGGTCTGCGTGGAGAAGTACGCGAGCGCCAGGCTCGTCGCGAAGAACATCGCCGCAAGGACGGCAGTGGTACGCGAGAAGAAATTCGACGAACCGCGCGAACCGAACACCGTTCCCGACGCACCCGCGCCGAAGCCCGTGCCGGCATCGGCGCCCTTGCCCCGCTGCAGCAGGACGAGCACGATGATCAGCATGGCCACTGCGAGGTGAGCCAACAATGTGACCGTGAGCAGCATTTCGTTGCGTTCCGCCTGATTCCCGCCCGGCGCTAGCCGGTTGCGGCGTGAAAAATGGTCAGAAACTCCGCAGCGTCGAGCGATGCGCCGCCAATGAGGCCGCCGTCGATGTCTTCCCTGGCGAACAGTTCCGCGGCGTTGGCGCCCTTGACGCTGCCGCCGTAGAGAATCCTCAAGCCGTCGGCGATTGTAGCATCTTGCACCGCGATCAGCGCCCGGATCAGCGCGTGTACTTCCTGCGCCTGATCGGGCGTTGCGGTCCGTCCGGTACCGATCGCCCAGACCGGTTCATAGGCAACTACGGCCTCGCCGAGAGCGTCGGCTCCAAGCGTGTCGAGCACGGCGCCGACCTGCCTCGTGACGACCGCAGCCGTATGCCCCTCCTCGCGTTCGGCGAGCGTCTCGCCGACACACAGGATCGGCACGAGGCCCGCGGCCTGCACGGCGCGAAACTTCGCGACGACCCCGTCGTCCGTTTCGCCGTACAGTGTCCGGCGCTCGGAGTGCCCGACTATGACATGGGTGCAGCCGACATCCGCGAGCATGGCGCCTGAGACTTCGCCCGTGTACGCACCGGGCTTCCCCTCGCGTGAAACGTCCTGCGCGCCGAGAGCGATCGGCGTCGATTCCAGCCACCGCGCGGCCGCGTCGAGATACACGAACGGCGGACAGAGCAGCATTTCGGCATCGCCGCCCTCGCCGACTCCCGCCGCAAGCGCCATGACGAGATCCCGGCTCTCGCCGAACGCCCCGTTCATCTTCCAGTTCCCCGCGACGATCGAAGTACGCATGCCAGCGCCCATGCCGATCACCCGCAGGCCGCGCGTACCGAGTCGGCGAGACGCGACGCCAGTGCCCGGACAACGGCCTGGTCCTCGCCTTCCACCATGACGCGGATCACGGGTTCGGTACCCGAAGCGCGCAGCACGACGCGGCCCTTCGCCCCGAGTTCCGATTCCGCCGCCTCGACCGCATCGGAGATCGCGGGCTTCGAACCGACCTCGACCGGTTCGCCGACCTCCACGTTCACGAGCGTCTGCGGCAACTGCGGCATTCCGGCAACGAGTTCGCTGAGTTTGCGGCCCGTGCGGTGCATGATCGCAAGCACCTGCAGCGCCGTGATCAGCCCGTCGCCGGTATTGATCTTGTCCAGGCACAGGACATGGCCCGAAGGCTCGCCGCCGAGGATTCCGCCGTATTCCTTGAGCGTCGCCCGCACGTTTCGGTCGCCGATCCGCGTGCGCAGGAACTCGATGCCCCTGGCGCCGAGCGCGCGCTCGAGGCCAAGGTTGCTCATGAGCGTCCCCACGACCGGTCCCTGCAAGCTGTTCGTTTCGTGGCGGTCACAAGCGAGAACGTAGAGCAGCTTGTCGCCGTCGACGAGATTGCCCTGCTCGTCGACCATGACGAGCCGGTCGCCGTCGCCGTCCAGCGCGACGCCCACATCGGCACGCACGCCCACGACGTTGAGCGTGAGCAGGTCGGGCCGGGTCGAGCCGCAGCCGTCGTTGATGTTGAGGCCGTTCGGCGAACAGCCGACCGGGATCACCTCGGCGCCGAGGTCCGCAATGACTTGCGGAGCGACCTTGTAAGCTGCGCCATGCGACGCATCGACGACGATCTTGAGGCCGCTGAAGTCCATGCCGTCCGGAATCGTGGTCTTGCAGAACTTCGAGTATTCCTCGCGCGCGAAGGAGGCGATCGTGGCGCGCCCCAGCGACTTCGAATCGCCGGTTCGGGGAGGCTCGTCGAGTTCGCGCTCGATCGCTTCCTCGAGATCCTCCGAGAGCTTCTCGCCCTCGACGTCGAAGAACTTGATGCCGTTGTCGTAGTAGGGGTTGTGCGAGGCACTGATCACGATGCCGAAGTCGGTGTCGGTGATGCTCGTCACGTACGCCACTGCAGGCGTCGGCAGTGGGCCCGTCAGCAGCACGTCGACGCCGGACGCGACGAAACCGGCCTCGAGCGCCGACTCGAACATGTAGCCGGACACGCGCGTGTCCTTGCCGATCATGACCTGACCGCCCTCGGGCGCCAGCACGCGTGCGGCAGCGCCCGCGAGGCGGAGCGCGAAGTCGACGGTCATCGGGCTCGTGCCGACACGGCCACGGATACCGTCCGTGCCGAAATAGCGCCTCGCCATGAACGCCTACCTCGTATGCTGCCCTGGTTGCTGCGGCGGGATTGGGCTGGGGCTCTAGTGCTGGCTCGCCGGTCCGCCCAACGGCGTCGTGCGGGTGTCGTCGGCCTCGACAGGCTTGCCGGACTCGGGCGGCTCGTCCCAGTCCTCCGGCGGTTTGGGTTCGCGGCCTTCCATGACGTCCTTGATCTGCTCCTCGTTGATCGTCTCGTACTTCATCAGGGCATCGGCCATGAGGTGCAGTTTGGGTTCATTGGCCTTGAGAATTTCGCGGGCTTGCTTGTAGCAGTCGTCAACGAGTTCGCGCACTTCCTTGTCGATCACGTGAGCGGTGCCGTCGGACACCTGCTTGTGCCGCGTGACGCTGCGCCCGAGAAAGATCTCGCCGTCGTCCTCGCTGTAGGTGAGCGGGCCGAGCCGGTCGGACAGGCCCCACTTCGTGACCATGTTGCGCGCGATCTCGGTCGCCCGCTCGATGTCGTTGGAAGCGCCGGTCGTCACGTAGGCCGGCCCGAAGATCAGCTCCTCGGCGATGCGGCCCCCGAAGAGGCTCTTCATCTGGCTCATGAGCCGCTGCTTGGAGTAGCTGTAGCGGTCTTGCTCGGGCAGGAACATCGTCACGCCGAGCGCCCGACCGCGCGGAATGATCGTGACCTTGTAGACCGGATCGTGATCGGGCACGAGCAGTCCGACGATCGCGTGGCCGGACTCGTGGTAAGCGGTGAGCCTGCGCTCGTCCTCGCTCATGACCATGGAACGGCGCTCCGTGCCCATCATGATCTTGTCCTTGGCCTTGTCGAACTCCTCCATCGTGACCGTGCGCTTGTTCGCGCGCGCGGCCAGCAACGCCGCCTCGTTGACGAGATTGGCGAGATCGGCGCCGGAGAATCCCGGCGTGCCGCGGGCGATGATCGACGGCCTGACATCGTTGTCGATCGGCACCTTGCGCATGTGCACCTTGAGGATCTGTTCGCGGCCGCGAACGTCGGGCACCGGCACGACGACCTGCCGGTCGAAGCGTCCCGGGCGCAACAGCGCAGGATCCAGAACGTCGGGGCGGTTCGTCGCGGCGATGACGATGACGCCTTCGTTGCCCTCGAAACCGTCCATCTCGACGAGCAACTGGTTGAGCGTCTGCTCGCGCTCGTCGTGGCCGCCGCCTAGCCCCGCGCCCCGATGCCGGCCGACGGCATCGATCTCATCGATGAAGATGATGCACGGCGCGTGCTTCTTGGCCTGGTCGAACATGTCGCGGACACGGGACGCGCCGACACCGACGAACATCTCGACGAAATCGGAACCGGAGATCGTGAAGAACGGCACCTTGGCCTCGCCGGCGATCGCCCTCGCGAGCAGCGTCTTGCCGGTGCCCGGCGAACCGACCATGAGCACGCCCTTGGGAATCTTGCCGCCGAGCCGCTGGAACTTGCCCGGGTCCTTGAGGAAGTCGACGATTTCGACGACCTCCTCCTTGGCTTCCTCGACGCCCGCAACGTCGGCGAACGTCACGGTGACCTGGTCCTCACCGAGCAGCCGCGCCCGGCTCTTGCCGAAGGACATCGTGCCGCGCCCGCCGCCCGCGCCCTGGATCTGGCGCATGAAGTAGATCCAGATCGCGATGAAGAGCAGGATCGGGAACGACGAGATGAAGAGATCGAGGAAGAAGGAGCGCTCCCTGGGCGGCGTTGCCTCGATGAGGACGTTGTTGTCCTCGAGCGTGCCGATGAGCGCGGTGTTGTCCGTCTCGGGATTGTAGGTCACGAACTCTTCGCCGTTGCGGCGGCCTGTGATCTGGCTCGTCTCGTTGTCGAACGCCACTTCCTCGACCGAGCCGTCCTCGACATAGCTCAGGAACGTCGAATAGGGGATCGGCTGCACGCGGTTGTCATTGGTTCCGAAACTCTGGAACACGGACAACAGCACGATCGCGATGACGATCCAAAGGATGACGTTTTTTACCAAATCGCTCAAAGCCCTGCCTCGCAAGCGAGTTCCCGCGGGAACTACGTTGTGACCCTACTACATCCGATAGTCCCGTGCCAGCAAATAAATCTCGCGGCTTTGCGGCCTTGAAGCCTTCGGCTTGATCCGGCGGATCTTGCCGAACCGGCCTTCCACGTCGCCGACAAAAGCGTCGAAACCAACGCCCTGGAACAGCTTGACGAGAAAGCTGCCGCCGGCTCCCAGAACCTGTTCGGCGTATTCGAGTGCTGCCTCGGCGAGCGCCATGCTGCGCGGTTGATCGATCGCCCGACTACCACTCATATTGGGCGCCATGTCGGACATTACAAGGTCCGCCCGACGCTCGCCGAGAAGCGCCGCGAGTTCCGCCACGGTTTCCGGTTTCGTGAAGTCGCCGCGGACGAAGCGGACGTCCGGAATCGGATCCATCGGCAGGAGATCGACGGCCAGAACGACGCCACCGTCCCCGACGGTCCGTGCGGCGAACTGACTCCAGCTTCCGGGGCTCGCACCGAGGTCGATGCAGACCATGCCGCGCCGGAGTATCCGCTCTTTCGTCTGGATCTGCTCGAGCTTGAATACGGCGCGCGACCGGAAGCCGCGCCGAACCGCCTCGTCAACGTAGGGATCCCTGTCCTGGCGCACGCGCCATCGATTGCCGGACCCGCCGCGAGCAGTCATCGCACCTCAATCCTGCCGTAACCTGGTCGTTGCACAACACGCGAAACTTCGGGCAGGCCAGCCGAGCTAAAGCCCGAATCCCCGGCGCGAACAGCCGCGCAGGAGCTTTCGGTCAGATGTACTCCACCTCGGCGATCTCGTAGCTGCGCCGCCCGCCGGGCGTCGTCACCTCCACGGTGTCGCCCTCCTCCCGAGCCACCAGCGCCCGGGCGAGCGGCGAACTGATCGACAGGAGGCCGTTTCTGATGTCGGCCTCGTCTTCGCCGACGATCCGGTAGCAGACTTCGCTGTCGTCATCGAGCGCGACGAGATGGACGGTTGAACCGAAAACGACCCGGCCGTTCTGCGCCAACTGGGTGACATCGACGATTTGCGCGTTCGACAGCTTCCCCTCGATGTCGCGTACCCGCGCCTCGACGAGGCCCTGCTGCTCCTTGGCGGCATGGTATTCGGCGTTCTCGCGCAGATCGCCGTGCGCCCGGGCCGCGGCGATGGCTTCGACGATCCGCGGGCGCTCCTTCGACTTGAGGCGTTTGAGCTCCGACCGAAGCTGTTCGGCGCCGCGCACGGTCAGGGGGACCTTGCTCATGCCGCGGCCTCTGCCTGCAGGTCCTGCAAGCGGTTCACGACGACATTATCGAGATGGTCGAGCGCGTCGCAGGTCGCCCTCGCGGCCGCGATGGTCGTGTAATACGTGACCCGGCGGTGCACGGCCTCGCCGCGGATCGAGTGCGACTGACGGATCGCCTGCTTGCCTTCGGTCGTATTGACGATGAGGCTGATTTCGCGGTTCTTGATCATGTCCACGATATGCGGCCGGCCTTCGAGAACCTTGTTGACCCGGCGGCATGATACGCCGCCCTCGATCAGCGCCTTCGCCGTACCTCCGGTCGCCACGATCGCAAAGCCGCGCTTGAGGAGCAGGCGCCCGAGTTCCACCGCGGCCGGCTTGTCCGGGTCCCGTACGCTGATGAAGGCCACTCCGCGGCTCGGAATGACGACCCCCGACGCCAGTTGGGCCTTCGCGTAAGCCTCGCCGAACGTGCGGCCCGTGCCCATGACTTCACCCGTGGATTTCATCTCCGGCCCGAGTATCGGGTCGGCGTCGGGGAACTTGACGAACGGGAACACCGACTCCTTGACCGAGAAATACGGCCGCCGCCCCGGCACGGACACCTGTTGCTGCCTGAAGTCGATGCCCGCCATGGCCTTCGCGGCGATCTTCGCAAGCGGCAGCCCGATGGCCTTCGAGACGAACGGAATCGTGCGCGACGCCCGCGGGTTGACCTCGAGCACGTAGACGACCCCGTTCTGGATCGCGAACTGCGTATTCATGATCCCGACGACGCCGAGCGCGGTGGCGAGCTCGTGGACCTGCTCGCTCAGCGTCTGCTGCAACTCCTCGCTCAGACTGTACGGCGGCAGCGCGCAGCCGGAGTCGCCTGAGTGCACGCCCGCCTGTTCGATGTGCTCCATGATCCCGCCGATGATGACTTCGCGCCCGTCCGTGATGCAGTCCACGTCGACCTCGACCGCAACGTCGAGAAAACGGTCGAGCAATATGGGACTTTCGTTAGACACCTCGACGGCCTGGGTCACGTACTCGGTGAGGTCGTCTTCCCCGTAGACGATCTCCATCGCGCGCCCGCCGAGCACATAGGACGGCCTGACGACGAGCGGATAACCGACCTCGTCGGCGAGCGCGACAGCTTCCTCGGGCGTACTCGCGGTTCGATTCGGAGGCTGCCTGAGGCCCAGCCGGTTGACGAGATCCTGGAAGCGCTGCCGATCCTCCGCAAGGTCGATCGAGTCGGGCGAGGTGCCGATGATCGGCACGCCGGCGGCTTCGAGCGCACGCGCGAGCTTGAGCGGCGTTTGCCCGCCGTACTGCACGATGACGCCGCCCGGTTGCTCCCGGTGCACGATCTCGAGCACGTCCTCGAGCGTCAGCGGTTCGAAATAGAGCCGATCGGAGGTGTCGTAATCGGTCGAGACGGTCTCGGGATTGCAGTTGACCATGATGGTCTCGAAACCGGCCTCGCTGAGCGCGAACGCGGCATGCACGCAGCAGTAGTCGAACTCGATGCCCTGACCGATCCGGTTCGGCCCGCCGCCGAGGATCATGATCTTGTCGGCATCCGTCGGGTCCGCTTCGCACTCTTCCTCGTAGGTCGAGTACATGTAGGCCGTGTGGCTTGCGAACTCGGCCGCGCAACTGTCGACGCGCTTGAACACGGGCCTGACGCCGTGATCGTGGCGCGCCTGCCTGACGGCAGCCTCGTCGAGCCCGAGCAACGACGCGATCCGGCTGTCGCTGAATCCCTTGCGCTTGAGCGCGCGCAGACGATGCTCGCCGAGCGCATCGGGTCCGGCGGCCGCCACGGCCTGCTCCTCCCGGATCAGGTCCTCGATCTGGGCGAGAAACCACGGATCGATCGCGGTCAGATCGGCGAGCTGTTCACGAGACATTCCAAGGCGGAACGCATCGGCCACGTACCACAGTCGATGGCTCCCGGCCATGCGCAGCTCGTGACTGAGCCTCGCACGGTCTTCGGCGGTGTCCACGGGGCCGAAGACGGGTGTCAGGCCATCGACTCCCGTCTCGAGCCCGCGCAAAGCCTTCTGCAGGGATTCCTGGAACGTTCTCCCGATCGCCATGACCTCGCCGACGGACTTCATCTGGGTCGTCAGGCGGTCCTCGACGCGCGGGAACTTCTCGAACGTGAACCGGGGCACCTTGGTGACCACGTAGTCGATCGTCGGTTCGAACGATGCGGGCGTCGCGCCCCCGGTGATTTCGTTGCGCAGCTCGTCGAGCGTGTAGCCGATCGCGAGCTTCGTTGCGACCTTGGCGATCGGAAACCCTGTGGCCTTCGATGCGAGTGCCGAGGAACGCGACACGCGCGGGTTCATCTCGATGACGACGAGGCGGCCATCCTCGGGGTTCGTCGCGAACTGGACGTTCGAACCGCCCGTGTCGACGCCGATCTTGCGCAGCACCGCGATGGAGGCGTCGCGCATCTGCTGGTATTCCTTGTCGGTCAGCGTCTGCGCCGGCGCGACGGTGATCGAGTCGCCCGTGTGGATGCCCATCGGGTCGACGTTCTCGATCGAGCACACGATGATGCAGTTGTCGTTCCTGTCGCGAACCACCTCCATCTCGAACTCTTTCCAGCCGAGCACGGACTCCTCGAGCAGCACCTCGGTCGTCGGCGACTGGTCGAGACCGCGGCTGACGATATCCTCGAATTCCTCGCGGTTGTAGGCGATCCCGCCGCCGGTGCCGCCAAGCGTGAACGACGGCCGCACGATCGTCGGAAAGCCCACCATGCGCTGGACTTCCCAGGCTTCTTCGAGCGAGTGGGCGATGCCGGCATTCGGCACCGCCAGACCGATGTCGCGCATCGCGTCGCGGAACTGTTCCCTGTCCTCGGCCATGTCGATCGCGCTGCGCGATGCGGCGATGAGTTCCACGCCATACTGTTCGAGCACGCCGTGCCGGACGAGGTCGAGCGCACAGTTCAACGCCGTCTGACCGCCCATCGTCGGCAGCAGGGCCGACGGGCGTTCCTTCTCGATGACCCGCTCGATCGCGCGCCAGTGGATCGGCTCGACGTAGATCGCATCCGCACTCGCCGGATCCGTCATGATCGTCGCGGGATTGGAGTTGACGAGGATGACCCGGTAACCCTCTTCCCTGAGCGCCTTGCAGGCCTGGGTTCCGGAATAGTCGAACTCGCAGGCCTGACCGATGACGATGGGTCCCGCGCCGATGATCAGCACGCTCTCGAGATCGTCGCGTCGCGGCATGCCGTCACCCGTCCCCTGGGATTCGCGTTTCAGCCAGCGATGGATTGCGCCGCGCGAACCGTGGATGTCGTCCTTCAGCCATCGCCCCTTACCGTCCCCAAACTACTTCGCGACGGCCTCGGCCGAGGCGCGACTCGCGCGCATCGAATCGACGAACCGCTCGAAGAGCTCGCTGAGGTCGTGCGGTCCCGGGCTCGCCTCGGGGTGGCCCTGAAACGAGAACGCCGGCCGGTCGCGGCGCTCGATGCCCTGCAGCGTGCCGTCGAAGAGCGACCGGTGCGTCGGGCGCACGTTGTCGGGCAGGCTCGTTTCGGCAACCGCGAAACCGTGATTCTGGCTTGTGATCAGCACGCGGCCCGTGTCGATGTCGACCACCGGGTGATTCGCGCCGTGGTGGCCGAACTTCATCTTCTCGGTTTGCGCGCCGCTGGCGAGCGCGAGCAACTGGTGCCCGAGACAGATGCCGAAGATCGGCAGGCCGATGTCGAGCAGTGCGCGGATCGCGTCGATCGCGTAGTCGCAGGGCTCGGGGTCGCCGGGGCCGTTCGACAGGAACACGCCGTCGGGCGCGAGCGCCATGACCTCGCTCGCCTTTGCCGTTGCCGGCACGACCGTGATCCGGCAACCCCGATCGGCGAGGAGCCTCAGAATGTTGCGCTTGATGCCGAAATCGTAGGCGACGACATGGAAGTCGGCCATGCGCGGACCGCCGTCGTTCGCGCCGCCTGCGCCCGCGGCGCCTTCGCGCCGGCCGCCCGCTCGCGGGCCGGTTGCGCCCGGATCGCCCGCGTTTTCGTGTTCCGGCCAGATGGTGCCTTCGTCCCACGGATAGGATTCGGCAGTCGACACATCCTTCGCGAGATCCATCCCTTCGAGGCCGGGAAACGCACGTGCGGCCGCGAGAGCTTCCTCCGCGCTCGCGGTTCCGCCGGCCACGATGCAGCCGGCCTGCGCCCCCTTCTCGCGGATGATCCGGGTCAGCTTGCGCGTGTCGATGTCGGCGATCGCGACCGCGCCGCCGCGCCGCAGAAACTCGGCAAGACCCGTTTCCGCGCGAAAGCTGCTGACGATGGCAGACAGGTCGCGGATCACGAGGCCCGCCGCAAAAATCTGCGGCGACTCCAAATCCTGAACGTTCGTGCCGACGTTGCCGATGTGCGGGTAGGTCAGGGTGACGATCTGGCGGAAATACGACGGGTCCGTGAGGATTTCCTGGTACCCGCTCATCGCGGTGTTGAACACCACTTCGCCGACGGTTTGCCCGGCGGCGCCAATGGAAGCCCCATGGAACTGCGTTCCGTCTTCGAGCACGAGCAACGCGGGTTCCGTCAACCTGAGCTCCTGGGACTCCTGAACCAAGTGCCTCGCACGAACCGGGCGGCGGTCTGCGAGGCGGGCAACCTGCCGAGCAACTTTCGACGTGGGAAGCTCAGGACGCAATTGTAGCCGCTAAGCCCGGAAAATGGGACACGAACGAACGTCTTTTTTGGCACGAAACCGCGATGCTGTCCCGGGACGGGACACAAGACACCTGCCTGCCATCAGCGGACCGGTTGTGCTGTCGCGATGGCCGCGCCGGGTCCGGGTGCGACGCGGGACTCGTACCGGGGACCGCTACTCGCTTGCGAGCCCGAGCACATCCGCCATCGAATACAGGCCCGGAGGTCTGCCCGCCACCCACTGCGCCGCGAGCAGCGCACCGCGCGCGAATGTCTTGCGGTCCCCGGCGGTGTGAATGAACCGAAGCTGCTCCTCGGGACCTGCGAACAGCACGGTGTGTTCGCCGACGATGTTGCCGCCGCGTATGACGGAGAATCCGATCTCGTCCGCGTTTCTGGGTCCGGTTTGCCCGTCCCGAGCCATGACGGCGACCTCCTCGAACTGACGCTTGGTCGCCGCCGCGATCCGCTCGCCGACAGCAAGTGCGGTACCGGATGGTGCATCGACCTTGAAGCGATGATGAGCTTCCGTGATTTCAACGTCATAGCCGCCGCCGAGCGCGGCCGCGGCGCGCGCGGCGAGATCCATGAACACGTTGACGCCGACGCTCATGTTGCGCGCGTAGACGATCGGAATCCGCCGCGCGGCGCGCGCAAGCGACTCCATCTGCGCGTCGCTCAAGCCCGTGGTGCCGATGACGAGCGCCGTGCCGCCGGCCTCGGCAGCCGCGAGGTTGGCCGCCAGCGCAGCAGGCAGCGTGAAGTCGATCGCGACGTCGGCCTCGCCAAGCGCGTCACCGGGATCAGCCGTCAGCGCGACCCCCAGCGCTCCGAGCCGCGCCGCATCACCGGCATCGCTGCCGAGCCGCGGGTCCCCCGGCTCCGTCACGGCGCCGACCAGGCGCATCCCGGCGGATTCCGCAAGACAAGCGAGAACCGCGTTCCCCATGCGGCCCGCGGCGCCCAGCACTGCCACCTTCAACATGACTCAGTCCCCCATGCGTTCGAAGACACCGGCTCCGACGAACCCTGCAGTCCCTAGGCTCCCAACCGGTCGAAGAAGCGTTTGACGCCGTCAAGCCAGGACGTCGCGCGCGGGCTGTGACTGCTGCCGCCCTGCTGCACGGCGGCGTCGAAGGTCTCCAGCATCGCCTTCTGCTCCTCTGTGAGCTTGACGGGCGTCTCGACCTGCACGCGGCAATATAGATCGCCTACGCCCGTGGCGCGAACCGACCGCACTCCCTTGCCGCGCAGCCGCAGGATCTTGCCGGACTGGGTCTCCGGCGGCACCTTGAGCACGATCTGGCCGTCGAGTGTCGGCACTTCGATCGAACCGCCAAGCACGGCCGTGGCGAAGCTGATCGGTACTTCGCAACTGAGGTTGCGGCCCTCGCGGCTGAAGATCGGGTGGTCGAGCACGTTGACATCGACATACAGATCGCCGGGCGGTCCGCCGTTGCGTCCGGCTTCGCCGTTACCCGGCAGACGAATGCGGTCGCCATTGTCGACGCCGGGCGGAATCTTGACGGACAAGGTGCGCTGCTGCCGGATCCTGCCCCGGCCGCGGCAATCCCGGCAGGGCTTGTCGATGGACTTGCCGGCGCCGCGACAGCTCGGACAGGTCTGCTGAATCGTGAAAAAGCCCTGTTGGACGCGCACCTGACCCGAGCCGCCGCAGGATCGGCAGTCGACCGGTTTCGATCCGGGCTCCGCGCCCGAGTTCGCGCAGCGTTCGCAGGCAACGTTCGTCGGTATGTCGATCTTGACCGAATCGCCCCTGACCGCCTGCTCCAGCGAAAGATCGAGCTCGTAGCGGAGATCCGCCCCGCGATAGACATCGGTGCGCGCCCCGCGCCGGGCGCCGCCGAAGATGTCGCCGAACACGTCGCCGAAGATGTCGCTGAACGCTTCGGCGCCGCCGAAGCCGCCGTCCGCGCTGTTGCCGGCCTGCACGCCCGCGTGGCCGAACTGATCGTATGCGGCGCGCTTGCGGCTGTCGCTCAGGACGTCGTGCGCTTCCTTGGCTTCCTTGAAGCGCGCTTCGGCTTGCGGGTCGTCGGGGTTCCGGTCGGGGTGGTACTTCATCGCCAGGCGGCGATAGGCGCCCTTGAGCGCGCGTTCATCGGCATCGCGACCGACGCCCAGCACCTCGTAATAGTCGCGTTTCGCCATAGAAGCGCTTCCAGTCACCCTGGCAGCCCATGGCAAAAGCTCCGCTTGCGCGGAGTTCTGCCACGGCCTGCCAGCCGAGCACGCGCAGGTGCTCCAGTCCGCGTCCTCCCGAACCGGCCGCAGCCGCCGCCTGCAAGCGGGTTACGCGCTCTTCTGTTCGTCGTCCTTGACTTCCTCGAATTCCGCGTCGACGACGTTGTCATCGTCGCCCGCGGCCGTATCCCCGGCGCCCGCGGCCTCAGCCGGCTGCTCGCTGGCATAGGCCTTCTCGGCCAGCGACGCCGAGGCTTCGCCCAGAGCCTTGAGCTTCGCTTCGATGACTTCCTTGCTGTCGCCCTTCGTCGCTTCCTTGAGTTCGGCCACGGCGGACTCGATCCGCGCCCGCTCCTCCGGCGTGACCTTGTCGCCGAGGTCGGACAGCGATTTCTCGGCAGCATACGCCAACGCGTCGCCCTGATTGCGAATTTCGGCCAGTTCCCGAAACTTCTGGTCCTCCGCCGCGTGCGCTTCGGCGTCCTTGATCATGCGGTCGATCTCGTCTTCGTTGAGCCCGGACGAGGCCTTGATCACGATCTTCTGTTCCTTGCCGGTCGCCTTGTCCCTCGCCGACACGTTCATGATGCCGTTGGCGTCGATGTCGAAGGCCACCTCGATCTGCGGCATTCCACGCGGCGCAGGCGGGATGTCGGTCAGGTCGAAGCGGCCCAGCGACTTGTTGTCGCCGGCCCGCCCGCGCTCACCCTGCAACACGTGAATCGTGACCGCGGTCTGGTTGTTCTCGGCCGTCGAGAAAATCTGCTCCGCCTTCGTCGGGATGGTCGTGTTCTTGTCGATGAGCCGGGTCATCACTCCGCCGAGCGTCTCGATGCCGAGCGACAGCGGCGTGACGTCGAGCAGCAGGACATCCTTGACGTCGCCCGCAAGCACGCCCGCCTGGATCGCGGCGCCGATGGCCACGGCCTCGTCGGGATTGACGTCCTTGCGCGGTTCCTTGCCGAAGAGGTCCTGAACCTTCTCCTGGACCTTCGGCATCCGGGTCTGACCGCCGACGAGGATGACCTCATCGACATCGGAAACCGTAAGACCGGCATCGTCCAGCGCCGTCCTGCACGGAGCGAGGGTGCGTTCGACGAGATCCTCGACGAGCGATTCGAACTTCGCCCGCGTGAGGTTCAGCGCCAGGTGCTTCGGTCCGCTCGAATCGGCGGTGATGTAGGGAAGATTGATCTCGGTCTGCTGACGGGTCGAGAGCTCGATCTTCGCCTTCTCAGATGCTTCCTTCAGGCGCTGCACGGCAAGCGGATCCTTGCGGATGTCGATGCCGGTCTCCTTCAGGAACTCGCCGGCCAGGTAGCCGATGACGCGGTTGTCGAAGTCCTCGCCGCCGAGGAAGGTGTCACCGTTCGTCGACAGCACCTCGAACTGGTGCTCGCCGTCGATCTCGGCGATCTCGATGATCGAGATGTCGAAGGTTCCGCCGCCGAGATCGTAGACCGCGACCTTCTGGTCGCCGCGCTGCTTGTCGAGCCCGTAGGCGAGTGCAGCGGCGGTCGGCTCGTTGATGATCCGCCTGACCTCGAGGCCCGCGATCTTGCCGGCGTCCTTGGTCGCCTGCCGCTGCGAGTCGTTGAAGTAGGCGGGCACGGTGATGACCGCCTCGGTCACGGTCTCGCCGAGGTAATCCTCGGCCGTCTGCTTCATCTTGTTGAGGATCCGCGCGGAGACTTCGGGGGGCGCCATGAGCTTGTCATTGGCCTTGACCCAGGCATCGCCGTTGTCCGCTGCCGCGATCGTGTACGGCACCATGTCGACGTCCTTCTGAACGACCGGATCGTCGAACCTGCGTCCGATCAGGCGCTTGATCGCGAAGAGCGTATTGGTCGGATTGGTCACGGCCTGGCGCTTGGCCGTCTGGCCGACCAGGACCTCGCCATCCTTCGCCAGGGCGACGATCGACGGCGTGGTGCGATCGCCCTCGCTGTTCTCGATGACCTTGGGCGTACCGCCGTCCATCACGGCGACGCATGAATTCGTCGTCCCGAGGTCAATGCCGATTACTCGTGCCATACCTGCAATTCTCCACGTTCGATGGTGTTCAGGGCCTACCCGACTTAATGGGGTGTGGTGACGCTCAATTCAAGCCGCCCGTGCGACAGGGCCTCCGGATGGCGTCGCCGGTCAACCCCCATCACCGCCGTCATCGGCCTCCCTTGCGACGATGACGCGCGCCGGGCGGATCAGCCGGTCGTGTATCTCGTAGCCCTTCTGGATGACCTCGATCACGCTGTCGGGCTCCGCTTCGGCCGACGGCAGCACGCTCATCGCTTCGTGCTTCGACGGGTCGAACGGTTCGCCGAGCGGGTCTATTTCCCTGACGCTCACACTCTCGAGCGCCTGGTCGAGCAGTCTCAGCGTCGCCCGCTCACCTTCGAGCAGGGTCGCGGCATCGGCGTTGTCGCCCGCGGCGAGCGCCGCCTCGATGCTGTCGCGAACCGGCAGCACGGCCTGGACAAGGCGTTCAACGCCGAACTTGTGCGCGTTCTCGAGTTCCCGGGCGCTGCGGCGGCGCAGATTGTCCAGTTCCGCCGCCACCCGGAGATACCGGTTCCAGTTGTCCTCGGCCTTCCGGCGCAGTTGGTCGAGGGACTCCTCCGGAGCTTCTTCGGAGTCCGGGGCGTCAGCCGAGTCAGCGCCTTCGGCGACTTCGGAGCGCGCGCCCGCCGCATCGGCCGGATCGGCCCCAGGTGATCCGCCGGCGCGATCGGAGTTTGCCGCATCGCCGGCTTCAGGCGCCGGCCCGGCGGGTTGAGCTGCATCCGCTGCGACGGAACCGTCAGACTTGTCACTCATGAAAATACCTTCCTCGGCCTGGTATCCGGTACCGCAAACGGCGTCACGTCAAGCACCGCGCGTCAAGGCGTCCCAAGCCGCATCCCCCGGCAATGGCAAGACAGAAATTCTGTTCCCCGTGGTGACCGTTATGCGGGCAGGTTCTGGGACTTCAAGGCTCGGCCGAGCAGTTTGGCCGTGATGTCCACGATCGGTATGACGCGCTCGTACGCCATGCGGGTCGGGCCGATCACGCCGAGCACCCCGACCGCATCGTCGTCGGTCGCATAGGGCGCCGCGACGATGCTGCACGAGTCGAGCAGCTCATACCCGGACTCCTGGCCAATGAATATCCTCACGCCGTCGGCGTGGAGACTCCTGTCGAGCAGGTGCAGGATGTCGCGCCGACGATTGAACGCTTCGAACAGGCCCCTGAGCTTCTCGAGGTCGGCCAGTTCCTCGAGGCCCATGAGATTCGTCTGCCCGGCGAGCACGTATTGGGAATCGGGCATGGATTCGGGAAAGACGGCCTCGGCCATTTCGATCGCCCGCGCCATCAACCTGTCCATCGACTCGCGCGTTCGCTTCAGTTCGTTGAGCAGGCGATGCCGGACCTGGTAGATGTCGCGCCCTCGGAACTGCTCGGTGAGGTAGTTTGCAGCTTCCGTCAGTTCGTCCTGGGTGTAGTCGCGCTTGACCTCGAGAACCTTGTTCTGCACCTCGGAGTCGTTGACGACCAGGATCGCGAGCACGCGCTTGCCGGACAACGGCAGAAACTCGATCTGTCGCAGCGACGGATGCGAGTGCCTCGGCACCGTGACGACGCCGGCGAGTTTCGTGATGTCCGACAGGAGGGTCGACGCCGACAGGGCAAGCGCCTTCGGGTCCCCCGCTGCATCGTTGAGCTCGTGCTCGAACATCAGCAGGTCAGCGCCTTTCGGCGGCTTGAGCTTGATGAGCGTGTCGACGAAGAAACGGTAGCCCTTGATCGTCGGCACGCGCCCGGCCGAGGTGTGCGGCGAGTTCAGGAACCCCAGGTCTTCGAGATCGGCCATGATGTTGCGGATCGTTGCGGGGCTGACTTCAAGACCCGAGTCGCGCGACAGCGTGCGCGAGCCGACAGGCTGTCCCTCGCGGATATAACGGCCGACCAGCACACGCAGAAGGTGCCTTGCGCGTTCGTCGAGATTCGATGTCGATCGGCTTGTAGCCATCAGCCTGCGCTGTGATAACTTAGCGTCGTGTTTAGCATCCCGATTGCACGCTAGCAATGCGATCCGGCGACTGTCAAGAACGCCCGCGCGGACCGCAAGGCAACGGCTGGCGGCTCTTTTGAGCATCTCGCCGCACACGAGTTCCCTGCGGTTTTTCGGGCGTTTCCATGACGAGTGAATTCTCCAAAATCGGGCTCTGGGGCCGGCTGTCGGAACCGACCGTCGCTGATCCCGCGCGCCAGATCAGCGCCCACCTGGTCGAAGCCGGGCTCGAAGTGTTCGCGACAGCGAGTTGCGGCGCCGGTTCGAAACTGCCGGGCGTCGCCGAACTCCCCGATGACGGTTTCGGCGCAGGCATCGACCTGCTGATCGCCGTCGGCGGCGACGGCACGCTGCTGCGCTCGGCGCGCCAGATCGCGGGCAAGAACGTGCCCCTCGTCGGCATCAATCGCGGCCGGCTCGGCTTTCTGACCGACGTCTCGCCGGACGGCATGCTCGGGGCGATCGACACCATCCTCGCAGGCGACTACCTGGCCGAAGAACGCCTCCTGCTCGAGGCGCGGATCGTCCGCGACGGTGCATGCGTGAGCACCATGTACGCGCTCAACGACGTCGTACTGCAACGCACCGGGCACATGCTCTATTTCAGGACCCGAGTCGACGGCAGTTTCGTCAGCGCACACGCGGGCGATGGCCTGATCGTTTCGACACCGACAGGCTCGACGGCCTACGCGCTCGCCTGCGGCGGTCCGATCATTCAGCCGAGCGTCGATGCCGTCGTGCTCGTGCCGATCTGCCCGCACTCGCTGAGCGACCGGCCGCTCGTGCTCAAATCGTCAAGCGTCATCGAACTCGTGACCGATTCCGGCAGCGCCGATCCGCCGAACATCGCCTGCGACGGGGAGCCACTGGGAGAACTCGTCGTCGGCGATACGTTGCGAATCGCCGCGGCAACCGAGACCGTCACGTTGCTGCATCCGACCAACTACAGCTACTACGAGTTGCTGCGTTCAAAACTCCACTGGGGTCTGCCGAACCGGTCAGGGCAAAAGCCGTCCACCGCACCCGCCTGACTGTTGCGCGCTGCAGGTCGGGATTGCGCAATGCTCAGCTTCATCCGCATCGAGAACTATGCGGTGATCGAGGCGCTCGAGCTCGAGTTCGGACCCGGCCTGAGCGTGCTGACCGGCGAGACCGGCGCCGGCAAATCGATCCTCGTGGATGCGCTCGGGCTCGCGCTCGGCGACCGGGCCGATGCGGGCGCCGTACGCCACGGCAGCTCCCGAGCCGAGATCAGCGCGGTCTTCGACTGCCCGAACGGGCATCCGGCGATCGAATGGCTCAGCGAGCGCGGTCTCGACGACGAGGACTCCTGCACACTCAGGCGGACGGTCGGCGCAGAGGGCCGATCGCGCGCTTTCGTCAACAACCGGCCGGTATCGTTGCAGGACCTGCGGGCGCTCGGCGCCCACCTCGTCGACATTCACGGCCAGCACGCCCACCAGTCGCTGCTCGCAAGCGCAACTCAGCGCCAACTGCTTGATGCCCATGCAGGACTCGAGCGGCAGGCCGGCGATACCGCCGCGGCATTCGCCGCCTGGCGGGCCGCGGCAGCCGATCTCAAGACCCGGCACGACAGCGCGGCCGACCGGGAATCGCGGCTCGAGCTGCTGCGCTACGAACTCGGCGAGATCGAGGCATTGGGCCTCGGCGACGACGAGCCCGCGCGGCTGCGCGCCGAACGCGAACGACTGGCGAATGTCGATCGGCTCGTGCATGGGCTAAGCACGGCCCTGGAGCACCTGTACGAAAACGAAGCCCTGTCCGCGCACATGGGGCTCGTCAGGGCTCACCAGGCGCTCGCTGCGATCGTCGAACACGATTCCGAACTCGACGAGCCGCACACACAGCTCGGCGCGGTCGAGATCGAAGTCAATGAGATTGCGACGACGCTGCTTCGCTACCGCGACCGGCTCGAAGCGGACCCCGAGCGACTGGAGTATCTCAACCAGCGCCTGAACAGGGTCCGGACGCTCGCGCGCCGGCACGGCGTGGACGAGACGGAACTCACCGCAACCGCGGACAGGCTGCGCCGCGAGATCGACAGCCTCGATGCGTCCGAACAGTCGCTGGCCGCGCTCAACGAACGCGTCGAGCAGGCGGCCGGCAACTATCGCGAACTCGCCGAAGCGTTGTCCGAGGGCCGCAGACAGGGCGCCGTCAGGCTCGCCGACGAGGTTTCGGCCCAGCTCAGGGAACTCGGGCTGCCGCACGGCGAATTACGTGTCGCCGTGAGCAGCAAGAACGGCGACGCGACCGGCGCGGACCGCATCGAATTCGAAGTGCAGCTCAATCCCGGCCTGCCTTTCGGCGCCTTGAACCGGGTCGCGTCGGGCGGAGAACTTTCACGCATCGGCCTCGCACTCGAAGTCGTCGCGACCGGCGCATCACCCATTCCGACCTATGTATTCGACGAGGTCGATGCCGGCATCGGCGGCGGCGTCGCCGAGATCGTCGGCCGCCGCCTCCGCGAGATCGCCGCGCGCCGGCAGGTGCTCTGTGTGACCCACCTCCCGCAGGTCGCAAGCCAGGGCGCCGAACACTACCGCGTGACGAAACACACCGACGGTTCCACGAGCCTCGCACGCGTGCGGCGCCTGAGCGGTGAGGAGCGGGTGGAAGAACTGTCGAGAATGCTCGGCGGCCTCGATATCACGGCGACCGTGCGCGCGCACGCCGAAGAGATGATGGAACGCTCGGCGTCCCGGGAGCCTGCGCCGTAGGAATCGGCCGAAGCGGCGATTCGATATCGCCGTCTCTTCGGTCAATCGATCAAGGAGAATCCTGCAGCCGTGAAGTCGTACGGCGCAGGCTCCCAACGCTCTCCGCCGGCCGCGGCGTAACGACCTGCCCCGTTGCTATTGCTTTTTGTCTATCGGGCGCACGTAGAGCACCAGGCTGTGATCGACGATCTCGTAGCCGTGGCGGCTTGCGATCTCGGTCTGGAGGTCCTCGATCTGCTCGTCGAAGAACTCGACGACGTCGCCGGTTTCCAGGCACACCATGTGATCGTGGTGGGTGCGGTCGGAAAGCTCGAAGACCGCCATGCCGCCTTCGAAGTTGTGCCGGATCACAAGACCGGCTCGCTCGAACTGAGTCAGCACGCGATAGACCGTCGCAAGACCCAGTTCCTCGCCGTTCGCGAGCAGGGCCCTGTAGATTCCTTCAGCGCTCAGATGCCGTTCTTCGCTGCTGTCGAGAACCTCCAGAACCTTCAGTCGGGGCGACGTGACCTTGAGTCCCGCCTCGCGTAGGTCCTTGCTTTCCACCGTCCACTCGCCGTGAGCGATAAGGTATGATGCTGCGCTTCATTATGACGCAGAGCCATGCCGCTCTCCACCTTGAAGATGCAACCTCGCGTCAAACACGCCTGCAATTTCCTCGCGATCGCCGTTGTCTGCCTCATCGCGAGCGCGTGCATCTATCGCGTCGACATCCAGCAGGGCAACCTGCTCGAATCCGATGCCATAGAGCAGGTCGAACTCGGCATGACGCGCAGCCAGGTTCAGTTCCTGCTCGGCACGCCGATGGTCGCAGACGCCTTTCACCAGGATCGCTGGGACTACGCCTACTTCATCAGGCGAGGCCGATCGCAAGACGTCGAACGCCGCTGGATCGCCGTCTACTTCGAGGGAGACCGGGTCGTGGGCATCCTCGGGGACCTTACTTCCGAACCGCCCTGACGGGTCCGCGAGCCCGGCCGGCGCTGCCCATCACCCGGCCCTGTTCCAGCAGCGCTCGCCGCATCTCCCGCGGATCGTGGCTGAGCGGCCGGCAGATCTCGACGCGGTCTCCGGGCTTGAGCCCCCGATCCTCTTCCACTTGCGTGCCGAATATGCCGAGCACGACTTCCCTGACGTTCGGCGCCGCATCGCCGTCCAGGAGGCCCGAACGACGCACCGCATCGCCTGCCGTCATGCCCGGTTCGTGCTCCAGCTTCACCATACGCTGGCGCTCGGCGGTCGCGTAGACCACCTCGACGAAGCTCCCGTGCGCGCTATCGTCCATGGCGGCGCTCCGCCTGCTCGATGAACGCGGTCAACTGGGAATGGGCGAGTTCCTGGAATACGGAAGCGAGAAACGCGGAGAGCAGCGAACCCGCAACCTCGATGTCCATCGCCAGCCCCACCTCGGAGCCGCCCTCCGGCAGGTCACGGAAGCTCCAGTGCCCTTCGAGCCGCCGAAACGGCCCCGAAATGAGTTCGATGTCGATGCGATGCGGCTCATCGAGCGTGTTGCGTGTCCGAAAGCTGCGGTGGAATCCACTCATCCCGACCTCGACCAGCGCTTCGACGGTATTGCCGTCCTGTTTCACGACCCGCGCGCCGTGACACCACTTCAGGACCTCAGGGTAGCCGCCGATGTCGTTGACGATCGCGAACATCTGTGCGGCGGAGCATGAGACGCGCTCCGTGCGCCTGACGGTCTGCATCAGCGCCTGGAAACGGTCACGGGGTCGTTAACGGCATCGGCAGCGCATCCCCGTCGTTCAGCGGAGCACGAGGGTCTGCGGCTCGCCCTCGGACGATCGAACCCGGAGCGCCCCCTGTCTGGCGCTTTGGCCGGTGTTGATGACCAGCAGCTCAGTCGCGCTGCCTTCGCCGTTGGCGAAGCGGGGATAGACGAGCGAGTCGGCGCCGTCCTTCTCCGGTTGCAGGGGCAGGTTGGTGACGACCGGATCCCCCAGAATGTTCACGGTCTTGCGCTGCAGCAATGCCGCCACGTCCGAATCCGAGAACACCCTTACGCTGCCCCGCAAGGGACTCCGTCCGAACACGTCTTCGAGCGACAGCTCAACCCGGCGGCCCAGCGGCACGATGCGTTCATGTTTCACCGTCGAGTTCCCGTCGAGGTCGAACAGTTCCAGGTATACGGTTGCGTGTACCGGCCCTTCGTTTACGAGGCTCAGCTCCACGTCGATATCGCCGTGGCGCAGCAGGCTCGGATACGTGGTGACGGGAGCCCACATCAGCGTACCCTCCTGGTGGGAGGTCACGAGGTGGGCGCTGCGGATGCTGGCGTCTCTACGCTCGGCCAGCACCAGCGCGGCGGCGCTGGGGGCACTGCCCCGAACGGCCCGCACGATGCCGAAGCCCGTGGCCGCGGGTCTTGTGTCCTGCAGCGTTTCCTGCATGAACACGCTGCCGGGAGCGATTTCATAGTTCACGAGTCCGCCGTCGATCTCGAGCACGCCGGCCATGGCTTCATCGGTCGCGTTCAGCAATACATAGGTAATCTGCTGGCCGGCGCCGGTGGTCACGGCGGGCAGGACCCGCCGGTGTCCGAGCAACTCGGTCGCGGCATCCCGCGCCCGTGGCGCAGCGGCGAGCAGCGTGCCGCCACGACCATCGGGAATTCTCAGCATCCCGCTCGCGCTGACGGGTGCGCCCGCTTCCATGGCCAGCGCTCCCTGCATGTCCTCGCCGAGTGCCTGCGCCGCATCGAGGATCCATTGCTCGCCCGCGGCCAAATCGCGGCGCTGTACAGCGCTGCTACCCGCGATCGTGCGCAACTCGAGTTCCACTTCGACCGCGGCATCGTTGCCGTTGACGATCGACAATTCCGTGGTGCGGCCCTCGCGCGTGTCCACGTAGAAAAGCGCCGACTCCGCAGGGTCGGGCACATCGAGCATGACCTCGGTCTCGAGCACCCGGCTCTGCCGCTCGCTGTCCGTGTCCATCGTTGCCGTGGTGAGCAAGTGTCCGCTCAGCGCGACAAGCTCCGCGTTGCCGTCAAGCTCAAGTTCCGAATAACCGACCGAAAACGGCTCGGGACCGATCGACATCTGCGCGTCGAGCGACTCGTATTTGAGGGTTGAGCGCGCCGGCAGATCCACCCTGTAGTCCTCGCGCGGCAAGGTGAAGACCGTCATCCGACCGTTGAGCCCCTCGCTCTGGAAGAGCCGCTGGTCAGCGGAGTCGAAGTCGCTTCCCCGCGGATCATGGAGCCGGTCCGGATGGTGGCGCGGGTCGCCCGGCCCCATCTCGACGGCGTCGAAGGTCTGTTCTCCGATCACGGCGGCCGCTGCGGGCAGGTTCGCCGTATGCCCTGCCGGAATGTCGTATCGCAGGACCCGGTGGTTGTACTTGTCGGTAACGTAGAGTCGGTCGTTCACGCTGTCGTACGACAGCCCGTCGGTCTGTCTGAACCTGCTTTGGGACAAGCCTGGCGTACCGCTCTCGAAGTCCGATTGGCCGATGACGAACGACGCCGCTTGTCCGTTTCGCAGCCGGTCCGGACGCACGTCGAACGCCAGCACACGATGCTGCCAGGCCACACCGACGAAAAGCCGCTGGTTCGCCTCGTCGAGTTCGAGGTCGCCGGGCAATTCCCAGCGTGTCCTCGACAGGCCGGTCTCCGTCGAGCTGAAGTCGTCCTGGCCGAGCACGGCGATCGCGTCAGCGCCATTGGCGATTCGCTCCGGATGCACGTCGAATACCAGCACCCGGTGATTGCCGCCGTCGGTGACGAAGAGCCGTTGATTGACCCGGTCGATCACCATCTCGGCGGCGCGCGCCTCGCTGGGATAAATGCCGCGGCCCGCCCGCGAACCGAAATAGATCCGGTTTCGCGCGGCGCGGGGGTCGTATGAGGTGAAGTCCGCCTGACCGAGGACGTAGGAGGCTTCCATTCCGCTTTCGACCTGACCCGGCGTCATGTCGAAGACCAGCACGCGATCGCTCCAGGTATCGGCCACGAACAGTCGCTTGTGGGAGTCGTCGTATTCGACTGCGAGCGGAAGCTTGATGCTCGTCGCGTCCTGGCCGGGGCGCAGGACGCTCGTTTGCGGATCCGGCTGGCCCAGCGCCCAGGCGGCGCCGCGGTCGAGGATGCGGTTCATGCGGTCCAGTTGGTATATGAGCACGCGATGCCCGTAGTTGTCGCTGACGAAGAGCCGGTGATCCACCGTGTCGAGCGACACGTCCCTGGCCTGAGTCCAGTAGCGCGGTGAGATTCGGTTGTTGGCAGAGCGCGCCAGGAAGTCCGGCTCGCCCTCGGGATTGATGTGACCGATCTGGTCGAGCATGGGGGTCGCCGTGGTCTGCATCCTGTCCGGATGAATGTCGAAGATGTTGATCCGGTTGCCCGCCGGGTAACCGTCCGGCACATAGGCGAGTTGCCGCTCCGAATCGATGGTGACTCTCGGCATCGTCAGGCGCGTCTGCGAAACGGCCGGGTCCGTCGACTCGAAGTCGGGCTGGCCCAGCACGGCAATGGCATCTTCGTTCAATGCGCCGTTCAGCTTGTCGGGATGGACGTCGAAGACGAGGATGCGGTTGCCGAACTGTTCGCCGACGAACAATCTATGGTTCTGCGTATCGACCGACATCCTGCCCGAGCCGTACCTCCTCGGGTCGGAACGCGGTTCCTGGGACTCGAAGTCGTCCTGCCCGATCACCGCGAAGGCTTCGATGCCCGAGTCGAGATTCTCGTTGCCGACATCGAATACCAGAATTCGCTGATTGCCGCCGTCGGCCACGAACAGGTGCTGAAGCTCGTCGTCATAGGCGACTCCACTTACGCTCGCGAAGCGATTCCGACCCAGGCCCCGCCGGCGGGCCGTAAGGTCAGGCTGGCCGATGACGAATCTCGCGTCCATGCCGTTCTCGAACCGGTCCGGATGGACATCCCAGACCAGCACCCGATTGTTGCCGCTGTCGGCGAAGAAATAGAGCTGGCGCTCCGAGTCGACGATGCCGAACCCGCCGCCGCCGATCGTCGCAGGGCCCTCGCCCGGCGACCAGGTCTCGAAATGGGGCTGCCCGAGCACGCCGATGGCTTCGGGGAGTTCGCCGCGCCCGAGTTCCGCCAGGCTCTCGGGGCTGACGTCGAAGACCAGGATTCGAAATCCCGGCGGACCGAGGCTCGCGTTGTCGGTCACGAAGAGTCGCTGGTTGACCGCGTCGATCGAGCCGCCGAAGGGGAAGTTCAGGTAGGTGCGGCCGAGCGGCGCGAATGCGAAACCGCGCCCGATGAGGCTCCGACCGATACCGTAGTCGGCATGACGCTGCGCGGGCAGGCCGTCATCGCCGAGTGGATAGATGTCGTAACGGGAGTTGCCGTGGTGTCCGATGAAGAGACGGTTGTTGGCCTTGTCCAAGGCCACGCTGCCGGGTCACCAGACCCCGTGACTCGTGCCTCCGCCATTGGCCACGCCACCGATGAAGGTCGGGTTGCCGGAGATGTCGTCCGCGCCCAGCGTGTCGCTGGCCGGCAAGCCCGTTTGCTGCGCATGGGCAGCGCTCGCGGCCAGTAGCCCCCCAAGTAGAAGGGACATTCTCTTCATTGTTTCTCCCCCGGATTCCTGATGCAGAGTGCGTGTTCGATCATAAATGGAGCGTCAGAAATGTCTACTGGGCGTCATCGCCGTCGTTCGCAACGAAGGGCATCGCGTCGTCAGCAGGGTTTGCGTCCCTGGGCGTGCCACCCGAAGAACTCTCGGCGATCCGGGTCGTGACTTCAGCAGATCGCAGCCCGACAAAGCGCGCTAAATCACTCCAACGCCGCGCAGCAGCACCGCCACAATGGCCAGTGGCGTGAGATAGCGCGCCGTGAAACGCCAGATCCGGTAGGCGGTACCTGCGTCCGGATCCAGTTCCCCGGACGTCGACTCACGGGCCATGATCCAGCCTGCGAAGATCACGATCGCAAGTCCGCCGGCAGGCAGCAGGATGCTGTTGCTCAGAAAGTCGATGTTGTCGAAGAACGTGCCCCGCAGGAACGTCACGCCGCTCAAGGTGCTGAACGACAGTACGGTCAGCAGGCTGATGAGCCAGGTGATGCCGGCCATGATGATCGCGGCCGGTGCACGCCCGAGCCTGAACTTCTCGATGATCCAGGCGGTCGCCGGCTCCATGAGGCTGATTGCCGACGTCCAGGCGGCGAAGGTCAGTAGCAGGAACAGCAGCGTCGCGATGACGGTCCCGCCCGGCATCTGGCCGAACGCGAGCGGCAGCGAGACGAACACCAGCCCCGGTCCCTGATCCGGGTCGAGACCGTTGGCGAACACGATCGGGAACACGACGAGTGCGGCGATCAGCGCGATCGCGGTGTCGGCCGCGACGACCGCCACGGACATCTTCATGATGGACGTATCGCGCGGCAGATAGGCGCCGTAGGCCATCACCGCGCCCATACCCACACTGAGCGTGAAGAACGCATGGCCGAGCGCCTCCATGAGCCCGTCGCGCGTCAGTTCATCGAAACGCGGTTCGAACATGAACCGCAGCCCCTGGGCGAAATTGCCTTCCACCGCGCTGTAACCGAGCAGGACGAGCAGGAGGAGGACCAGCGCCGGCATCATGAGACGCACGGCGCGTTCGATACCGCGCTCGACGCCGCGCGCGATCACAAACGCCGTCGCGGCGAGGAATATCGTGTGCCAGAGCCCGGTACGAAGCGGGTTGGATGCGAGGGCATTGAAGGTTTGCTCGACAGTTTCACGGGTCGCGCCGGCGAACGCGTTGCTCGCGGACTCGAACACGTAGGCCAGCGCCCAGCCTGCGATCACACTGTAAAAGGACAGAATCAGGAACCCCGTGCCGACGCCCAGGGCACCGACCACCTTCCAGTTCCCTGCGCCCGCTTCCTCATCGCCGAGCAATCGCATCGTCGCCACTGGATTGCGCCGGCCGCGCCGGCCGATGAGCACCTCCGCCATCATGATCGGCAGGCCGACGATCACGATGCAGACGAGATAGACGATGACGAACGCGCCGCCCCCGTTCTCGCCCGCAATGTACGGAAAGCGCCAGATGTTGCCGAGACCGACCGCAGAACCGGTGACCGCGAGAATGAAAGCCAGTCTCCCCGACCACTGGCCATGCAAGGATGTGCGGCCGCCAGCGCCCGTTTCCGTCATGTCGATCTCCCCCGCAGCGTGTTTTTTCGGTTGGGATAATAGGATCATTGCGGCGTCATGGCCAAGAAGCGGGAAAAGCAGCAGACAGCGAACACGATCGCGAGGAACAAGCGGGCGCGGTTCAACTACTTCATCGAGGAACGCCTCGAGGCGGGGCTCGAGCTGCACGGCTGGGAAGTCAAGAGCCTGCGGGCCGGCAAGGCCCAGCTCACGGACAGCTACGTGACGTTCCGCGACGGCGAAGCCTGGCTTCTCGGCGCGCACATCTCGCCGCTGCCAACGGCCTCCGATCATGTTCGGCCGGACCCGACACGCACCCGCAGGCTGCTGCTGCACAGGCAGGAGATCGACCGTTTGACTGGGCTCGTTGAGCGCCGCGGCTACGCGGTCGTTGCGCTTGAACTCTACTGGAACAAGGCGCGGGCCAAGCTCGCGGTCGGGCTTGCCAAGGGCAAGAAGCAGCAGGACAAGCGAGCGACCGTGAAGGACCGGGACTGGGAACGGACCAGGGAGCGGCTGCTCAAGAGGGCTGGACGCGAGTGACCGGCGCCGGCGTGGCGGCGACAGAGACAACCCGCGAAACCGGCCATCGCACGGTCTTATCTGCTTGAAAAACAGCCGTTTGGCCTTACAATTTACGTCTGCTTGGGGGCGACATGGCTTCGACGTGGGTCGCGAAACCTCAAGGTGCATGCCGAGGTGCAGACAACCTCGTAAAACTCTCTGCAAACCTGATAGTTGCCAACGACGACAACTACGCACTCGCCGCCTAAAACCCGGTAGGGTGCCGTCTGACTGGAGCCGTGCTTGTGCGTCCAGCGTCCCTCGGGACATTCAGGCGTCATAGCTCACAAGATCGCGACGAGGCAGGTCCGGGGCCGCGTCGTTAAACCACTACGGAATCGCTGTTGCGCAGGCCCTGTCGGTCGGACAGCCAGCAGTTAAAACAATTGACCGGACAAGCATGTAGAGCCTGAGGCAGAGGGCTTGCGGACGCGGGTTCGATTCCCGCCGCCTCCACCACTCCCCTTGCGGTGATTCCACCGGAATCTCCTCGTCTGCGCGCATATTTTTCGACTAATTCGCCGTCGGCCAACTCATCGCGTATCCAGTTCGACGGTTTCAACTCCGGCATGCCCGATGGCGCCCGCCAACACGAATACATCGGCTCCGATCCCGCGATGACCGGTGAGCGCAAAACGCGCGGCGCACGTCTCTCCCGATTTGCCGTTGCCTGCCCCTGGCGTCCCTGCCGCGCTTGTGGGTACATTTTAGACAGCTTATAGTACATCTTAACCTTTAATCAGCACTGTTTTTTTATGCGTTACAAAAAAAATCTGACCCCGCGTGCGGCACGGGCGCTGAGGAACATCGGAGACGGTATCCGCATAGCACGGCGCCGGCAACGTGCCCGTCAAATCGACCTGGCCCTGCGAATGGGCGTCAGCGTAGCGACCGTGCAGTCGCTTGAATCCGGCAACCCCGGCGTGTCCCTCGGGACCTTCGCCATGGCGATGCTGGCGCTGGGCATGATGCCGCAGTTCGAGACCCTGGCCGACCCGTCCGACGACGCGATCGGGTTGGCTCTGGATCTGGATGCGTTGCCGGAGCGGGTACGGCGTTCGAAGAAGGACATGTAGGCGGAGTCGTGGCTACCGACACGACATTCGACGTGTTGATCGGCGAGCCGCCTGTCAAGGTCGGAGAGGCCCGCTCGTCCGTCGTCCGTTCGAAAGAGCTTTCCCGCTTTCGGTACTCGGCCGCCTGGTTGAACCATCCGCGGGTGTTCGCGCTCTCTCCGGCACTGCCGCTGTCCGATCAATGGCAGCATTTCGCGGGAACGCCAAATGACCGCGGGGCCGCCTTGCCGGGGGTTTTTCGAGACGCCGCACCCGACGCCTGGGGCCGATCGATCCTCGCCAGAAGCGTCGGCGCGTCCACTGAAACGGAATTCTTGCTGGCCGTCGATGACCGAACTCGCCTGGGCGCACTGCGCTTCGCCGACAGCGACGGCGTGCCGTTGTCAGCAAACGAACCGCCCATCCCTCGCTTGACGGATCTGCGGCGACTGCACGGGCTCTGTGCCGCGCTTGAGACGGGGTCGGCCGATCCGAGGGAGATCGCCCGCGATCTTCAAGGGGCGTCGGCATCCATGGGCGGCGTGAGACCGAAATCCGTGGTGGTGGACGAACAGGGCGTCATGCACATGGCCAAGTTCACGATGACCGGGGACAGCCGGCCGGTCGAACGCGTGGAGGTCGCGACCCTGGCTCTCGCCGCCGAAGTCGGCCTGCGCGCATCGGCGGCCAGGCTGGCCGATCCGGATTCGACGTTTCCGGTCGCGCTGATCGAGCGATTCGACCGCGTGGTTGGCACAAACCTCCGGGTCCACTACATGTCGGCGCAAACGCTTCTCGACTCTCCGCATGGGGACGAGCGTTTCTACACCGACATTGCCGACGCGCTTCGACAAGTGTGCCGGATTGGCGAAAAGGCCATCTCCGAAATGCGGGAACTGCATCGACGAATCCTGTTCACGATTCTCGTTTCGAACACGGACGACCACCTGAAAAATCACGGGCTGCTGTATACACCGTCCAACGGCTGGGAACTGTCGCCCGCGTTCGACGTCAATCCGAGCCCGCAACGGCAGCGTCATCTCAAGACCGGAATCAGCGAGCTGAGTAATTTCGAGCCCTCCGTTGAAGCGTGGGTCGAGGCGGCCCCGTTCTTCGAAGTGGATGAGGACGAGGCGCGGCAAACGGCTGCCACGATGGCCGCGACAATCACGGCTCGCTGGCGATCCTTGCTGCTTGAGTCCGGCGTGACCGAAAGGCAGTGCGACGAATACGCTACCGCCTTCGACCACGAGGGTACTCGGACGGCGCAACGAATGGGCTTGCGGACAGTGCGCGCTCAGGCGCCGGGCAAAACAGGCCTGAAGAGCTGAGTACGCCCGGCGACGCAAACCCGACCCCGGTCTGTCGCTCAATTTCGGGCATGTCGCAGCAGAACGCGCCAACGCAATTGTTGCCAACGACGACAACTACGCTTGGCGCTATCCGTTCGGTTAGGTCGGTCAATCCTCTACTTCGTCGGGGCCACCGCAATGCGAGCAATGCCGCGCCCTGCGTTGGCGAGGTGTTGGTCTGGTCTTCAGTTAGATTCTCTCGCAAAGGCCTGAGCACACTGGTACTGCCAGTTCGTGAATGGGTTGCCGAACGACCTCAATGTGCATCCCGGCGCGGAGGGTCGACTTCCGGCGTAGAACACGATGCGCTGGCTCCGCACGGCTGAGGTCAGTTGGCAAAACAATTGTATATAGCTCTTGCCGCCGAAGAATACGATGGGATCGGAGACGGTCGACGGCAGCATGCGAAAGTCACGAAACGTCGTAAGACGCGTTCGCCGCTTGAACTTTGGAACGTTGCGAGCGGCACTGAAAGTGACATCGTAGTTGGGCGTGAGGAAGTCGGAGCGAACCAATCCCCAACCCGCCGAGAGAACATAGAGACGATCGATACCGAATCGCTCCACCAGGAGTTGATAGGTCGGCGGACGGTAGAGGTCCCAAGCCGGTAGCAGCCGCAGCGGGTTGGTCCCCGGGTTCGTGTTGTACGACTCAAGCACCTTGCGCCACGACGAGTCCGTGCCGCAGTCGTCGTCCGGGTGCGCGTAGAGACGCGAATCATCGAGAGGGGCGAGTTCGGGTCTCGCGACAAACATGACGCTCTTGCCATCTGGAGTGCTGAGGTGCCCCGCATCGGGGCGCTTGCTGGCCGCACACTGGATGACAACGATCACGCTTGGATCCCAACTTGCTCGACGAGGCGAGCCATCGTATCCAGGAAACTGGAGTCATTGGTCTCGTCAACGTGATCCGAGTTCCAGAGACCAGAGAGTCGGACCTTGGCTCTATCGCAGTGATGGCCAAGCCAAGAGTCAGAAGGCGGGTCTAGTGACGGTCTGCCGTAGTTGCTCAGGAGGGAGATCGCGTTTCGTTCGATGTATCCGCGCAAGCTGTCAGGACCGGGCTCGTCCAACACCGGAAGCCACCAGACCGGCATTTCGCCAATCGTAGAGCTGACGGCCATTTCGAGATCGTGCTCGTGGTCCCGGATGTGGCGAGGCGCGGAGTTGGGGTAGTCGTCCCAAGACGGACAATCGATCGCGTCCCGCTCGATGACGGCAGTGCCGACGATGAGGCGGAATATCGAGCCGCGGTGATTGCCACCGCCCGATCGTGCCGAGCCGCGATGGGTTGCGAGACGGGTCCAGAGCTTGGTCGAAGCTCCCGACGTCAATGCGTGGATCCCAACGCGAACCACTCGCGGTCCCTCGCCAGATGTCGGTTCGTGTCTCGCCACGCTCGAGAAAGAAATAAACTCCACGCGCGGGCCAGTCAATGCGCCCGTGTGACGTGGCAAACGTACGAGCACCACCGACACGGCGCTCCAGGATGCGAAGGGTCTGGTAGAAACGGCACAGGTCGACGAGGCGGGACATGGTTCAGGCAATCAAGTGGCTGTCAATCGACCGCGTTCGCGGCCGATGTCGGTGGTCGCAATCAACTCACCGCTCCGCAAGCGTGGGCATCAAATCGAAGAACTGATCCGCACGCCGAATCACGTCCTCAATGCTATCGGCGCGAAACACTTCCGGACCGAGTTGCTGGCATCCGTCCGAAACACAGTCTATGGCGGTTTTCTCCCAGAGGGCCTTGCACGGCCACTGCCGGACGAGTTCGGAGAACGGGGCGGCGGTTCTATGGTGGCGCAACCGTTCTTCCAGATTGACCGAGAAGCCTAGCTTGAACCGACCGGGGTCGAGTTCGGGCTCGGTGAGGATCACGTAGAAGACGGCGTTGGGGGTTGGGGAATCCGAGGCACTGACCAGATTCGCTGCGCGGTGTGGTGCATCGAACTGACTCCTATGAGTCTCGTAGTCTCGAACCGCGATGTGAGAAGCCTTCTGCCCCCTGGTCCTCTCGCCGACGACATTCTCGACGTTCAGGCCTAGCTTGCGGACGATATGGTGGATCGCTTGCTTGCGCCTTCCGTGCGTTCGCGCGATGTCAATGATCGATATCAGGTGCTCTCTCGCCATGACCAAATACAGGGTTCCGGACCGCTTACAATGTCGCACTCCTCTGCGCGGCTGTCGAGTGTGCAGCATCTACCCTGACTTCGTTTTCTCAGTGCGACGCAACGGAAAACCCGAGCGCATAACGATTCTTGAAACCAAGGGCGACCATCTGGACAACATCGATACGGACTACAAACGTAAGTTATTGACATTCCTATCGAATGGCCAATGGCAAAGACGCATGGAGGTTCGCGACGGACTACCCCCTCCGGCCGAGCGAAGTACCGTCCTTCCACTACGAACTCGTTCTGATGAGCGATTGGAAGACAAGGCTCCCGAATTTTTTCGCGGACGACCTCCCAGAACCGTCACAAGACGAACCGTTAACCGACGATTCCACCTGAGTCCCACTCGCCGACGACGAGGCACTACCAGACGGCCTTACTCCTGCTCTCACTCTACATGTTGAGCGCACGCTGCCGTCCGAGTGTGGATCGGCCGTGAATCTCGGGCCCGGTGTTGATGTCGATCATGAGCGAGCTGAAGGAAATTCCAAGCGCAACGCCGATTCTTCCGATTCGTCCACGCGGAACGGCATGCTTGACCAAGGTGGGCCATTGGCCTATGGTCTGGAAATGGAGTTCGAATGGGACGAGGCCAAGAGCAGCGCCTGTTTCGAGCGTCGCGGCTTCGACTTCGCCTATGCCGTGGGTGCCTTCCTCGATCCCCACCGGATCGTCGCGCAGGATCGGCGGCGGGACTATGGAGAGGATCGCTATCGGCTGTTCGGCTCGATCGACGGGCTCGTGTATGTCGTCGTTTACACGATGCGGAATTCGGCCATTCGCATCATTTCGGCCCGCAAGGCGAGCCGGAAGGAGGTTGTGGAGTATGAGCATGACTCGAGTCAGGGTTGATCCCGACGATCCGTCCACCCTGCCCTCAGGGAGGATCGACCCCGCCAGGGTGGATGCCACCACCGAGGCGGAGATCGCCTTGCAGCAGCAGGAGGACGAGGATGAAGCCATTCAGGACATGGCGCGATACGCGCGCCGGGTCCGGCGGCGGCTCGGGCTTTCTCAGACGGAACTCGCGCGGCGCATCGATGTGCCGCGTGAGACGATCCGCAACTGGGAGCAGGGGAAGCGCTGTCCGACCGGCGCGGCGCGCGCCCTGTTGAGGGTGCTCGACAAGGCGCCGGAGACCGCGCTGCGCGTCCTGACTTGACAGTCGGTGGAGTCAAATCCACATGGCTTGGCGCCATGTCGTTCCAGACGTGCCCCGAGCCGTGGGATGAGAAGATTCGGGAGCATAATCGTCTCAGAATCAGCCGAATTTTGAGACGATTAGCAATTAGAATCGTCTCACATGTGGATCTGGCAACGCCCGGAGTGGCCGAATTTCGTCATTGACGCCTCCTCGTTCGAGGCGCGTGTCGAGACCTTCCATCGCAACGGAGAACGTCTCGCCGGGCAGGTCGAAGCGTTGTCCGACACCAACCAAATCGATGCGTCTGTCGCCCTGATGCTCTCCGAAGTGCTTGCCTCCTACGCCATCGAGGGCGAGAAGCTGGATCGCGACTCGGTGAGGTCATCTCTGCTGGCCCATTTCGGCCGCGTGGCCAGCGACGCAAAGCATGCCAACGACAAGGCGTCCGCCGCGGCCGAGTTGATTGTCAGTGTGCGGCAGAACTGGAATCGGCCACTCTCTCACGAAATGCTCGGGGGTTGGCAATCGCTGGTTGTCGTGGACCAAATCACGAGCCTCCCGATGCGTGGCGCTTACCGCAACCAACCCGAGCCGATGCAAATTGTCGGCGGAGGCAGTCTCTCCCGACCCGGCCGGATTCACTATGAAGCGCCCCCGTCCGCAGCGGTGCCGGAAGAAATGGAGCGGGTCCTGGATTGGTATAACGGCAGTGCCTCGGATCTCCCCGGGCCGATCCGCGCGGCTGTCGCGCATGTCTGGTTCGAAAAGATCCATCCGTTCGATGACGGCAACGGTCGCGTGGGCCGCGCGATCTCGGATCACGCCCTTTCGCAGGCCCTCGGTCGACCGACACTCGCATGCCTAGCCACAGCCATCAACGAGGATCGCCCCAACTACTACGACGAGTTGGAAATCATCGGCCGGGGCGAGTTCAACCTGGGCGGGTTCGTGGATTATTTCACTCGGGCCATCGACAGGGCGCAGGAGATTGCCGTTGCCGAGGTTGAGTTCGTCCTGGGCAAGACCCGGTTCTACGACCGCTACGGCGAGCGATTGAACGAGCGACAGCGAAAGGTAACGGCCCGCATCTTCAGGGAAGGACGGGCCGGATTTACCGGTGGGTTGTCCAAGAAGAACTACGCCACCATTGCCAGGTGTTCGCCAGCGACCGCCGCTCGAGATCTGGCCGGTCTGCAGGACATGGGCGCACTGGTTTCCCGTGGACGAGGGCGCAGCACCCGCTACGAGATTTCCTGTCCGGAGCCGTCTGCGGTTGCCCGGACTGTCGGCCCGTCACTGGGGCGCTGAACCCCTGCGCCGAGCGCATCCCCGGCTGCCGCAGCTTGGGCGTCGCAGCGGCGATGCGCGTCAAAGCGACCAATCCTCGCAATCGAGATCATCGACGCGAGCGAATTCTCGGCTGTTGGCGGTGATCAGGGTCAGTTGCCGGGCTCGGGCCTGGGCTGCAATCAGCAAGTCGTAGGGACCGATGGGGCGCCCGGCTGCCTCGAGTTCGCTGCGGATCGCACCGGCCACGCGCGTGTCGCCGGCGTCGAAAGGGACAACCTCGAATGACATCCGATCCAGCAAGGCAACGTTGCGATCCGTTTGCCGGCTCTTGAACGCGCCGTAATAGAGTTCGCAGGCGACGATGGCAGGGATGCCGATCTCGGACGGTGCGTGCCGCCGGATATGCCGATGCAGGAGTGTCGACGTATTGTTCAGCAGGCTGATGCAGGCGTTGGTGTCGAGCAGGAAACGAATCACTCGAAGGCGCCATCCAGTTGCGGCCGGCCCGGCAGCTCGGGCTGGTCACGGCCGTCGGAGAAGAAGTCATCCGAAAATTCACCTGCGATGGCGTCCAGCCAGGCCCAGTCCGACTCGACAGGTTCGAGGACCACCGCGGCGCCCTGCCGGCGGATGCGCACCTTGTCGCCCGTCATCCGAAACTGCTTCGGCAGCCGTACGGCCTGGGAACGGCCGGACCAGAATATCCTGGCGAAATCGGACATCGCATACTCCGCTGAAATATATATCAATGATATATACCAACGTTGCGGGCGGGAGATCAAGACCACGTAACTGGCGCTTATGAAAGGAAATGCGACAAAGCCATCGATACCGATTTCAGGGCTGACCGCAATACGCTGTCTCCTTCTTCGTTACAGTGGGCGCGATGCCGTCATCCGGCGGCTCGCCAGGCGCGCGGAACCGCCCAAAAGGCTGTCGTGGACAATCCGGACCATGCCCGGCATCATTCCATCGATGCCCAGATTTTTCCGCCTGACCGCGTTCGGCGGTGCCTCGATGCGTGCAGCCCGCGTTTTCGGCATCGCGATGGTGCTCGCGACTGCCGCGCAAGCCCAGGAGTCGATGACGGACGGTCTTCGCATGGCCGCTGTGGAAGGGCGTGAGGTGCTGGTTCTGCCGAACGTGACCGTCGGTCCCGATGCGCCGTCGGAACGCGCCCCGATCGCCGTGCGGACCTGGGAAACGGCCGAGCGGCGGTATCACGAGGTGGAGTTCGAGGGCGAGACGTTCACCGCATCCACACCGCTGCGGGGACCCAGGTCGCGGATCGTCTTCGATCCGGTGCGGCGGACCTTCTCGGCGCTCTTGCCCAGCGTTCGCGTCGAACTGGAGCAAGGAGTGCGGACCGAGGCCATTGCCGCCGTCGTCGACGCGACGCGGACCACCGTATTCGAAGCGCTCGGATTTGCAATCGTCGATTTGCCTTCCGATCTGCATCCCGCGGAAGCCATCTCGCGCCTGCAACGGCTGCCCGGGCCACCACGGGCGACCTTGAGGTTGAGCGCACCGCCGATCGAGTGGCGGTAGATTCGACGCCAGAGATGGCCCGGACAGGACCGCCGATCCCTCTTGCGGCTCGCCCGCGAATCCTCATCGCCGCGCTGACGGCCTGCCTGATCTCCGCAGGCTGCGATCGGAGCGACCGGCCGCCGCCTCCCCCGCCGACCGTGTCCCTGACGGCGCCGGACGACGTAATGATCGAGGAGGCGGACAACCGCAAGGTACCGGTGACCGTACGACTCGACAGGACCTCACCGGCCACCATCACCGTGCAGTTGAACTTCAGCGGTTCGGCTACCCGCGGCCGCGACTACGCGGTCGGCTCCGATGCGCTCGTCGTGCCCTCGGGCAGCGTGCTGGCGAGCACCCACATCGACGTCTACCGGGACTTCGATGCGGAGGGGGACGAGACCATAGCCGTCGGCGTGGAATCGGTGAACGGAAACGCCCTTGTCGGCAGTGAGTCCCGCATCATGCTGACCGTGCTCGACGGGGAGGCAGCGCGGATCGACAAGCAGGCGCGAGAACCGGAGCCGCATCTGATCGTCTTTCCGGAGCGGTACAGCGTGACCGGGGACACCGTCGAACTCGGGATTCTGGCGATCAACACGTCGCCCGAAGGCGAGACGGCAACCCTCACAGCGGAGTGGTCCACGGATTTCGAGTTCCTTACGGACGTGCATTCGCTCGGCTTCGTCGACGTGCCGCCGGTCAACCCGGACATGTTCCATTTTCCCGAAACGCACGGGTTCACGCTGCCGCTCGACACCCTGGAGCCGAATGGACGGTACTTCGTCCGGGCGTACCTGTCAGGCGCCGGAACTGGAAATTCCGACTCCGGGACGATTGCCGACTACGCATTTCTGGCCGGTTTCCTGACCGATGCACGCGGCAAGGTCGTGACCCGCTGCACGATACCGGAGCGAAACGCGGGCCCGACCGGCGCGGACCCCCTGTTCGTCCACCAATGGCATCTGAGCAACACCGGGCAGACCGCGTATTCAAACGCAGCGGGCCTGGCCGGCGCGGACCTTCGCATGACAGGATCGATCGGCGCCCGGCGCAACGGCGCAGGCGTCAAGATCGCCGTGGTCGATACCGGCCTTGAAATCTGCCATCCGGACCTGGCGGCCAACGTGGCCGAAGGTCAATCTTTCAACTTCGCGTACGGGTTCACCGCCGGCGCCTCCCGCACCGATCCGTTCAACCACGGCATTCTCGGCGACCACGGCACGAGCGTGGCCGGGGTTGCGGCAGCGGCGGCGAACAACGGCCGCGGCGGGCGCGGCGTGGCGCCGGAGGCGTCGCTGGTGGGATTCAACGTCGGCGCCGCCGTGTACGGCGGAGACGCGGAGCTTGCAATGTTTGAAAGCCTGGGCGGCAGCGACGATTCGCCCGATTCGGCCGGCGTCGACATCTTCAACATGAGTTTCGGCACGGAACTTCCGGCGGAGAATTCCTCGGAGGATTTCGTGCGGCTGGTGAAGATGGGTACGGGCGAACTTCGCTCCGGTAAAGGCGCGCTGTACATCAAGGCGGCGGGAAACGACTTCGAGCATTGCCACCGCAATCACCCGCTCAACGAGGAGGTCGGCTGCATCGGCGCCAACGCCGACCCGGACCACAATCTGCCGTACCTGATCGCCGTCGGCGCGTTCAACGCCGAGGACGTCAGGTCGTCCTATTCAAGCGCCGGGGCGAATCTCTGGGTGGTCGGACCGGCGGGCGAAGACGGTGTGGAGCGTCCGGCGATCATTACCACCGACCAGGCCGGCGCGCACGTCGGATTGGACGCGGCTCCGGACAACGTGCTGTCCAGCGACCACCCGCTGAACCGAAACGGAGACTACACGAGCGCGTTCGGCGGAACGTCGTCGGCCACACCCGCCGTCGCGGGAGCGATCGCGGTGCTGCTCGGCGCGTATCCGGCGCTGACCTGGCGCGACGTCAAACACATCCTGGCGTCCGCGGCGCGGCAGATCGACCCCGGCCGCGACGAAATCCGGGCGGCCTTCAACGGGCGCCCGTACATCGCGCGGCACCGCTGGCAGACCAACGCCGCGGGCTACCGCTTCCACAACTGGTACGGATTCGGCGCGGTCGCCATCGACGACGCGCTCGAGGTGGCGGCAGGCCATGTTCCGGGCAGCCTCGGGGAGTTCGTGGAATCGCCGTGGTTCGAAGGGGACATGGCATCCGGGCCGCCCCTGGCCATTCCGGATGCGGACGGCGGAGGAGTTACCGACAGCCTGTCGGTTGCCGGATTGCCCGAATCGTCCAACATCGAGGCTGTAATTGTCGAGATTTCGGCGGATCACTCCAACGCGCTGGACCTCGGCATCACGTTGCGATCGCCTTCCGGCGCCGCCAGTATCGTCAACGCGCCTTTCAACGCGTTGCTCGACGGCTACCGGGGCGGGCTGCTCGAATGGCATCTGATGAGCAACGCGTTCTACGGCGAGAATCCCAACGGAACGTGGACGGTGCACGTGGCGGATCTGGCCGCCGACGATACCGGTCGACTGGAGTCGTGGCGATTGCGATTTTTCTATGGCGAGCACCCGTAACCGGATGACGGCGCCTGCAGACGGGTAAACGGATTGCCCGTTTCGAGCATCCAAACATTATCCAGATGCCGAAGTTGGACGCATGAGTTGCCGCTGGATCGCTTTCGAAGTACTGCCCGGAATGCCGCACAGTGCCACTGCGCAAAGCTGAGACAATAGCTTCCGGCCCTGCGCCGGAGCCTGAACCGATCGACAAGAAGAGCGTATTGCTGTGCGTGCGAGCTGCTCAACGTGGCGATGTTGACGCCTTCGAGAAACTCTATCGGCACTTCGCCGGGCTCGTATATGGCCTGTGCCTGCGAATGCTCGCATCGCCGGCGGACGCGGAAGACTGCGTCCAACTGACGTTCTCGAAAGCGTGGGCGCAACTCGACCGATTCGAAGGACGCAGCGAGTTCGGGACCTGGCTCCACCGAATAGCCGTCAATGAAGCACTGATGGCGGAGAGACGAAATCGACGATTCCAGCTCGTCGACGCACACAACGAGACGGCTGCGGAGACCCGCAGTTTCGCTACCGCGATCGATATCGAACAAGCCGTTGCGAATCTGCCGATGCGGCGGCGCCACGTTTTCGTACTCAAAGCCGTTTACGGCTACAGCCATGAAGAGATCGCCGGCCTTCTGGGCATCTCTTCCGGGACATCCAGAGCCCAGTACCACCAGGCACGTCAGACACTGATGGACGTGCTGGGGCAGGAGAAGCAGCATGAGTGACAATAACGATCTTCGTGCCACGATGTTGGACGAGCGCGTCGGCGCCATGAAGCGCGAATTGACGCCCGCCAGGGACCTCTGGCCGGAAATTTCGCCGCAGCTTGCGCCACGGGATAGCGCTGCCGCAGGTTCGCCGCCCGCGTGGCGGCCGCGCGGTTGGGCATCGATCGGTGTCGCGGTCGCCGCGGGCTATCTGCTCGCGATCTGGTTTCCGTTCGCCTCGATAGCCGGCCGAAACGGAGCAGAGCCGTTGCCCCCCCAGCTTCAGGGAGGGCTGATGCAGAGCATCCAGCAGTCTCTCGATCAACTGCCGGTAAGTACGCGGGCCGTCGTCGAGACCGATGTGGCCGGATTCGAGCTCGATTGGCTGCGGATCGAAGAAGCCCTGGAGGCGGAACCTGACAACCCCTTGCTTAACGAACTGCTGATGTCCGCTCAGGAACGGGCACAGTCGGTTCAAGACCGACTGGATCGACTTGCGAACAGTTCAGCCGAAGCGGTGCAGATATGAAACCACTCGATCGAAGGCTTGGCGCGTCGCTTGCGGCCCTCTTGCTCGCCGGGCACGCAGACAGCCAGACCATTGACCGCGTAAGCATCGATGAACAGACGTTTCGGCACATCATCGAGGCGCCGTCCCCCGGACATGTCTCCGTCTCGATGGACGTGGGCGAACTGATCGTCCGCGGATGGGACCGGAACGACATCGAAGTCTCGGGGGAACTCGGCGAAGATGCGATACGCGTCGAGTTGTCTCGGGACGAAGGTCAGTTGCTGATCAATGTGGTCCCGGTCCCCGTTGGCTCCGAACCGGAGTTCGGCGGCGAAACCGACATCTACGTCAGCATGCCGCGCCAGACCGATCTGACTTTCTCAACGACGGACGCCGAGGCTCTGATCGCCGGCGTCGATGGCAGCCAGACGCTTCACACGATCAGCGGCGACATCGAGACGGAAGTCCGGGGGGGAGCCGTTACAGCCGAATCGGCAAGCGGAGACTTGTCGGTCTTCAACAGAACCGGATTCGGTGCGGCTGGAGAGGCGCCGAACTTTGGTGTTGTCGAATTCGCCGCCGTGGTATTGACCAGCCTGAGCGGCGAGATCGAAGCTCGCGGTCCGCTCGGGCAACTGACGGCTTCGACGGTAAGCGGCGACATCGAACTCGACGTCGATAACGCTTCCACGCTCTATCTCGACACGAGCAACGGAAATATCGAAGTCGAGGCCGACCTGAATGCCGGAGCCGAAGTGTATGCAGAAACGATCAATGGCGACGTGGAACTCGACATCGGCGAAGAAGGCAACCTGACTCTGGATCTCGAGTCGTTCAGCGGGCGCATCGAGAACTGCTTCGGGTACGACGATCAGCCGTCGAACTCCGGCTCGGGACGAGAGTTACGTATCGACGGGCCCGACGATTCACCGAGCGTGCGCGTTCGGACGCTGAACGGCGATATCGAGCTGTGCTCCTCCTGACTTCGACGAGTAATTCCAGGACAAATTTTTGATTTACAGGACATTATCTGTGAACGCTCATACACGTGGCCCCGTTGGAACGGGCGGCGCTCCTGAAGCGCTCACCCTGCTGCTGTGTGCCTTTGGCTTCAGCCAGGCGCAGGGGCAGGACCACCCGTCTTCGAGTGACGTGAGCGAACGCGACAAGGTGCTGCGAATCGCCCGGACAGAGACTGCTCCAACGATAGACGGCGTTCTGGACGATTCGGTCTGGACGCTGGCGCCGGTTATCGACGATCTGCACCAATTCGATCCCGTGGATCACGGGGAGCCGACGGAGCGTACCGAAGTCTACGTTCTCTACGACGACGAGAATCTTTACGTTGCGGCCCGCATGTTCGACAGCGAACCGGATCAGATACAGGCGCGACAGATGGTGCAGGGTCAGCCGATGTGGTTCGACGACTCGTTCAGCATCCTGTTGGACCCGTTCAACAACAAGCGCACCGGTTACAGCTTCCAGGTCAATCCGGTCGGCAATCGACGTGACGGGATCTTTGAGACGCCTACCGAGCAGAACCAGGACTGGGAGGGTATCTGGCATGCCGAAGCCCGGGTCAACGATGAAGGCTGGGCCGCCGAATTCTCGATTCCTTTCAAGACACTGAACTTCGACCCGAACAATGCCGATTGGGGATTCACGGTGGAACGCAGCATCGCGCGAAAGCGGGAAGACATCGCCTGGGTATCGTTCAACCGCGAGGTCAACCCCGGAGCGACTGGCGTCATCGCCGGTCTGACCGGGCTACAGCAGGGAATGGGTCTGGATATCGTGCCGTCGATCGTGACGAGTCAGTCTACGGACTACGGGACGAATGACTCCGATTCTCAGACAGATCCGTCTCTCGACGTGTTCTACAACTTCACGCCTTCGTTGACAGGTGTATTGACGCTCAATACGGACTTCTCAGCGACCGAGGTCGACGATCGTCAGATCAATCTCACTCGCTTCTCGCTGTTCTTCCCGGAGAAGCGCGATTTCTTCCTGCAGGACGTCGACATCTTTTCGTTTGGCGGACTCGACCGAAACGGCATCCCGTTTCATTCGCGCCGCATAGGGTTGGGCGGTAACGGGCAGCCCGTTGATCTGGAGGTTGGCGCCAAAGTCACGGGACGCGTCGGCCGCTGGAACGTCGGCGTTCTGGACATTCAGCAGGAAGGGTTCGGCGACGTGGACGACAGCAACCTCTTCGTCGGTCGAGTCTCGGCAAACGTGCTGGAGGAGTCGAGCGTCGGCGTGATCCTCACCAACGGCGATCCGCACAGTAATCTCGACAACTCGCTGGTCGGCGCGGACTTCCGCTATCGCAATACCAATCTCCCGGGGGATCGCACGCTCGAAGGCGAACTCTGGTTTCAGCAGTCCGATACGGAAGGAGTCGATGGCAACGACTCCGCCTGGGGACTTCGCATAGCGTCACCGAACAGCGAAGGTTTTCTGGGCTGGTTCGCGTACGACACGTTCTCCGAAGACTTCAACCCGGCACTGGGCTTCGTGAATCGATCCGGAATCGAAAGAACCGATCTGACGGTCGGGTACATCTCCCGAACCGACAATCATCGCTGGCTTCGATCGAACCGTTCCGGCGTCAACATCGAACGCTTCGACAGAATCTCGGGCGGTCTCGAAAGCAGCAGGATTTATGTTCAGCTGCTTGAGCTGGAAACACACACCGGCGACGACTTCACCCTGAGCCTCACGCGAAATCGGGAAGTCTTGCTGGAAGCCTTCGAGATCAGCGATGGCGTCGCGATTCCTCCCGGCGACTACGAGTTCGACAGCGTTGGGCTCGAAATCGGCGGTGCTGAAGTACGGGTTCTTGCTCCGGAGCTGGAAGTCGACGTCGGCGATTTCTACGGCGGCGAAATCCTCTCTGCCACGGCCGGCCTCGAATGGCGCCCGAACGAGCACTTGTTCCTGGGTCTCGGCTACGAGTACAACGACATCGAGCTGTTTCACGGACACTTCGTCGCGAGGCTGATTCAGGTCGAGGCGAACTATGCTTTCGATGTGCGTTGGTCCTGTGTCAACCTCATCCAGTACGACAACGAATCCGAATCGGTCGGAATCAACAGCCGCTTACGGTGGAATCCTCGTGCGGGGCGCGATCTCTACGTCGTGCTGAATCACGGCTTCGACGCCGACGGCGCCTTCTCCAGGCTCCGTTCCACCGACTCGCGGCTGTCGGTGAAGTACACGCAAACGTTCCGCTTCTAGTCGGGAGGTGTGCCCTTCGCTGTCGTGCGCAAACTGACGAACATGGGCTCAGCGACCTCCTGACGAAAGTCGCCTGAGAGTCCGCGCGATGCGCATCGTGCGACGCCTCAGCGCATCCCGAGCCTCCTGCCCCGCTCGAGCAAAGCCATCGTCTCGTCGAGCCGCCGTTGCCGGGTCTCAGGCCGCTTGGCCATGTTGATCCAGCCAGTGAACTCGGTGCGGTAGGACGGCGCGAGCGATTCGAAGAAGCTGGCCGCTTTCTCGTTCTTCCGCAGGAAATCGGCAAGCTCCGGGGGAACGGAAAGGTCGATCGTTGCAGGCGGCGCGTTCCAGCTCCCCGTCCGCTTCGCTTGCCGGATCGCCTTGCGGCCCGCCTCGGTCATGAGCCCCGCCCCGATCATTTTCTCTGCACGCTTGCGGTTCGTGGCTGACCACTGGCTCTTCTCCTTGCGAGGCGAGAACCGATGCGTGTAACGCTCATCGTCGATCGAACGTCTTACGCCGTCGATCCAGCCGAAGCACAGGGCCTCCTCGACCGAATCGTTGTACGTGACCGTGGGCTTGCCGGTATGGCGCTTGTAATAGACGAGCCAGACATCCGTGCGGGAGTCGTGGTTCGTTTCGAGCCAGCGCCGCCACGCCCGGCGGCTGCGTGGAGTGAATTTTCTGCCCATGACTGTCCTTGAGCCGGCGCGGCGCCAGTCAGTGTACCAGCGGGCAGATTCGGGGGAACGCGGGATCGGGACCGACCGGAACGCAGCCCGGGTGGGTCAGCGTATCCGATGGTCTTTGATGCACGCTCTGCAGTCGAACATCGCTAGTTCGTTGTCATGCGCCGGACCCGACCACAGTTGGTCCGATGAGCGTGCGCACGTTAGACTGAGCCGCTTGCGGCGGGCTGCATGAAAAGGACAAGAGCCCGCGTCGACAGTGGGGTGTCCGGCTACGTGTCTACCAAGTCCGCTGCTCGCGAAATCGAGTTGAGCGACCAACCTCCGGGTCCGCGAGGACTACCGTATTTCGGATGTCTGAACTCCCTGTTGCGCGACCCGATGTTGTTCTGGTCATCGGTCGCGAACAGGTACGGCGGCATCGCCAGGGTGCCGCTGAAGGGCCGGCACGTCTTCCTGGTTTCCGATCCCGATCTGCTCTACGAGCTGCTCGTCACGAAGCGGCGCCGTTACCGCAAGAACGTCCGCTACCAGGCCGCCATCGACACCTTTGGCGAAGGCCTGTTGCTGTCCGAGGGGGATCGCTGGAACAGGCAGCGCCTCATCACTCAACCGGCGTTCAGGAACGACTACATCCGCTCCCAGGTCCCGTCGATGTCGGCCATAACGAAAGGGTATCTCGACGAATGGGCAGGCGCTGCATCGAACGGTAGCCTGACTCGGGACGTCGAAATCGACTTCCTGAAATTGACGCAGACGCTCGCCGGCCACTACCTCATGGGGCCGGGCTTTGCGGAGATCGACGAACGATTCCATGCCGCCGCAATCGCGATCAAGAACAACTGGCCCATCCCCCCGCGCAGCGTACTCGCACTCTACAAGCCGAAAGGCAAGAAGCGGCAAACGGAGTTCGACGCTGCGATTCGCGCCGCGGACGCCTGCATATTCGAGTACCTGGAAGCGCAGAAGAAGACCGATTTCGAAGACGCCGGGGTCATGAGCCTGCTCGTGCACAAGAGTCGCGAGCAAGGCGACGAATACGACGCCAAGTCGCTGCGCGACCAGTTCATGAGCCTGTTCTTTGCCGGGCATGAGACCTCGGCCATGTCGCTCGCGTGGGCGCACTACCTGCTATGGCAGCACGGCGACGCACGGGCGAAGCTCAGGCAGGAGGTCGATACCGTCATGGGTACGCGCGAACCTGCCGCTGAGGACGTCGATCAGCTTGAGTTCACTGAGTGCGTGCTCAACGAGACGCTCAGGCTCTACTCGCCGATCCACTCCATTTCCAGGGTCGCGCTCGAAGACGATTCGCTTGGCGGTTACACGATTCCCGCGGGCGCGATGATCTACATTTCGCTTTACGCGATTCACCGGCTGCCTGGGATATGGCCGAATCCGGACGAGTTCGATCCGGAGCGGTTCCTGCCGGAGCGTTCCGTCGGACGGCCGCGCTTCGCGTTCATTCCCTTCGCCGCGGGGCACCGCAACTGCATCGGCGCATCCATGGCAGTCGTCGAACTCAAGCTCGTGATCGCGCTCATCGCGCAGCGCTTCGTACTTGATCTCGCCCCTGGGCACAAGGTTCGCACGTCCGCAGAAACCACCATGCGGCCGCGCTACGGGATGCGGATGACCATCCGGGAGAGATAGCGGTTGGCCAACCAATCCAGCAGCAGCATCGCGGCTTACTACGACAAGGCGGCCGGCATGGTGCCGGAGTTCACGGTGCTCAACTACGGCTTCAGCTCGGAACCTGAAAACAGCCGCGTGCCGGCCAATCACGCCGAGTTCTACTGTCTGCGCCTCTACGAGCACACCGTGCGCGACGTGAACCTGGCCGGAAGGGACGTACTTGAGGTGAGCTGCGGGCGTGGCGGAGGAGCCGACTTTCTCTTCCGGAATTTTGCGCCGCGCAGCTACGTCGGCGTCGATGTGAGCTCGAAAAACGTCCGCATGGCACGACAGTACAGCGACGGACCGGTCTATCGGGTCGGAGCGGCCGAAACCCTGGACTTCGAGGCGGAAACGTTTGATGTTGTCATCAACATCGAAGCGTCGCACCTTTACGAAGACCGCCAAGCCTTCTTCTCCGAAGTGTTCCGCGTACTCAAGCCCGGCGGCGACTTCTGCTACACCGACGGCTGCTGGGCCAACGACGATTGCAGCGATGAGCTGCGCGAGGCGGGTTTCGTCCTTGAGGAGCGCCTGGAAATCACCGACAACGTCATCCGTTCTCTCGAACGTGACAACGAACGCAAGGAAAGACTCTTCGACGCCATCGCCGATCCGAAACTCGTGCACGAATACAAGGACTGGGGCGGGATCGTCGGCTTTCGTACCTGGCGGCGCTTCGTCGAGCGCGAGACGCTGTACTTCTCGCATCGCCTGAAACGACCCTGAGTACACGTAGGCGGACCGTTCATCCTATGGAACGACCGCGATTTCTGGTAGTTTCGTCGGCTCTCGCTTCGATACGGCGGGCAACACGTCAGGCATCCAGGGGGACAACGATGCAGATGCTCAGACGACCCTTCGCGTTCCTTGCACTGGCGCTGCCGGCGGCTCTCGCCGCCAGCGGCACTGCGCAAGCCCAGGACCACGTCGGACGGTACGAACAGACCGACATCGAGTTCGGCGCCAGGCTCTACAACATGCATTGCATCGCGTGCCACGGAGAGAACGGCGACCTGCTTCCGGAAATCAACCTGCGCAACACGCAGTTTCCGAACTCCCCGAGCGACCGGGCTCTCGGCGAGAACATCCGCAACGGCCTGCCGGGCACGGCAATGGTTGCGACTGAATACTCGGATGCCGAGATCACGGCGCTCGTTGCCTACGTGCGCAACATCGGCAGCATCGATCTCGACTCGATCGCGGTCGGCGACGCGATCCGCGGCCAAGCGATCTTCGCGGGCAAGGGCGAATGTTCGACCTGCCACCGCGTCTTCGGTCAGGGACCGCGTTCAGCGCCGGATCTGAGCAACATCGGCGCACTGCGCACGGCCGCACAACTGGAGCGCTCGCTGCTCGGCGCGCCCGGAGGCACGATTCCGATCAACCGCCCGGTTCGCGCCGTGACCGCCGACGGAACCGTGATCAACGGCCGCAGGCTCAATCAGGACACGTTCACGGTTCAGCTTGTCGACGAGAACGAGCGGCTCCTGTCGCTGGAAAAGGCGAGCCTGCGCGAATTCACGATACTGGAAACCACCGAAATGCCCTCCTACGCGGAGACGCTGAGCGACGAGGAACGCGCCGATGTCCTCGCATACATGCTTTCGCTGAAAGGAATGTAACGATGCTGCCACGATCAACCGCTTTCGCAACTGTCGCAATCGCCCTGACGGCGCCCGGACTCCACGCTCAGGTCACGTCCGAGCGGCTGCGCAACACGGACGCCGAGCCGCACAACTGGCTCACCTACTCCGGCAACTACGCGAGCACGCGCCACAGCACGCTCAGCGAGATCGACCCGTCCAATGTGGGCGAACTCGAACTCAAGTGGGTGTTCCAGGCCCGGTCGCTCGAGAAGTTCGAGACGAGCCCGCTCGTCGTCGACGGCATCATGTATTTGACCGAAGCCCCGAACACCGTGGTCGCGCTCGATGCGACCTTCGGCCGGGTCTTCTGGAAGTACGAATACACGCCGTCGGCGGAGTCCCGGCCTTGCTGCGGCCGCGTCAATCGCGGCGTTGCCATCCTCGACGAGACGCTGTTCATGGCGACGATCGACGCCGAACTCATCGCCATCGACACCGTCACGGGCCAGCCGATCTGGCAGACGAACGTTGGCGATCCGACGCTGGGCTATGCCATGACGCTCGCACCGCTGGTCGTCGACGACAAGGTCATCGTCGGCGTCGCGGGCGGCGAGTTCGGCATTCGCGGTTACATCTCCGCCTTCGACGCGGCGACGGGCGAGGAAGTCTGGCGCTTCTACACGATCCCCGGGCCCGGCGAACCGGGTCACGAGACCTGGGAAGGCGGCGGAGACGCCTGGATGCACGGCGGCGCGTCGGTCTGGCTCACCGGTTCCTACGACCCGGAACTGAACCTGACCTACTGGGGCATCGGCAATCCAGGCCCGGACTGGAACGCGGCGCAACGGCCCGGCGACAACCTCTACTCCGACAGCGTCGTCGCGCTCGATGCGGATACGGGCGAACTGGTCTGGCACTTCCAGTTCACGCCCGGCGATCCCTATGACTACGATGCCGTGCAGATCGCCGTGCTTGCCGATCTCGACATTCCCGAGTTCTCTAGCGGCAAGCTCATGCTCTGGGCGAACCGCAACGGTTTTTTCTACGTCCTCGACCGCGAGACGGGGCAGTTCATCAGCGGCGAGCCCTTCGTGCGCGTCAACTGGGCCAGCGGTCTCGACGAAGCCGGACGCCCGGTCGAGACCCCGCAACCCCTCGGCGAGACGACCTACCCCTGTGTGGCCGGCGGCACGAACTGGTATTCGCCCTCCTTCAGCCCCAACACGGAACTTTTCTACGTGACGGCCTGGGATGGCTGCGGCTCGGTATTCAGGCCGGTCGAGGTCGAATACGTTCCAGGGCAGCGGTTTCTTGGCGGCAGGCCGACGAACCCGGATCCCGGCGCGCCCGGGCTTGCGGGCCTCGAACGCGGGCCGATCAACAATTGGACGGAATCCAGGGGCACGGGCGCCGTGATCGCGATCGACCCGCGCACGCATGAACACCGCTGGCGGTTCGACATGACGGACGTGAGCAGCGCCGGCATCCTGACGACGGCGACCGACCTGCTCTTTACGGGGAGCCGCGACGGCTTCTTCCATGCGCTTGACGCGCGCGACGGCGAGCTGCTCTGGCGAACGATACTGGGCGGACCGTTCGCCAACGGTCCGATGACTTACGAGGCCAGCGGCTCGCAGTTCGTCGCCGTGGCTTCGGGCAACGGCTTGTTCGTTTTCGGGCTGCGGGACTAACGACGCGCGGATTGCCCGGTCGAGTGCCGCCTCACATGCGCCGCCGCCCCGATCCGGTGGGCCGCGCGTTCATTGACGCGCGGCCTTTATCACATCCCACGCGGCCTTGATCTGCTGCGTGCGCTCGGTCGCGGCCTTCATCATCTCGTCGGGCAGTCCCTTCGCGGCAAGCTTGTCCGGGTGATGCCGGTTCATCATGCGCCGGTATGCCCGCTTGACCTCGTCGTCGGAAGCATTGGGAGAGACACCGAGCGTCGCGTAGGCGTCGTCGATTCTGGCGCTCGGTGGGTGGTCCTCGTTAACCGCCCGCGTCGCGCGCTCGATCTCGACAAAGTCGGCGTCGGAGAGCCCCAGACGCTGTGCAACGTGGCGCAGGATCCGCCTTTCGGTGTGATGGATTGCGCCGTCAGCCCATGCGGCCTGGAACTGTATCTCCAGGAAAACGCGCCTGATGTTCGATCCCCGCAGGCACTCCCGTCGTAGTTGATCGAGCACACCGTTGAGGCTGAATTGACGCGACTTGCCCTGGTTGAACAACGCCTGGGCGGCGCGGCGCTGCTCTCCCGTGAGCGCGAACTGGTTCATGACCTCGCTGACGAAGCGAATTTCGTCGGCCGTGACACGCCCGTCGGCCTTGGAGATGTGTCCCATGACGCTGAAGGCTGCGGCGAAGAATGCAAGCTGGGCGCGCTCCGCGTTGGTCCCGCCCGCTCGCCTGCCAGTGCCGATTCGGCCCGCACGCGCCCGGCCGGACGCACCGCCGAGGCTGCTGCCCAGCGCCGCACCGATCATCGCCCCGATCGGACCGCCGAGCATGTAACCGAGCGTGCCGCCGACCAATGTCGTCCACCAACCCATCTCTACCGCCTCATTTGGAGTCGCCGCGTAGGGTAACCGAGGACGACGCGAGCAGGACACACAACTGCTGCGCGCGGTTTCGTCTACACGGGCACAGCGGTCGAAGAACTTGCCGATCCGGGCAAGGCGCTCGCGCAGTGCTTGCGCGGCGACGCCGCGACCGAGTAGTCACAAGGCAGCGGAGGCTTGGGCGCGTCTCCGGACCCGCGAACGGTGCGGTTCAGTTTCCGGGCACAGTGATCGTGTGCGTGACGTCGCCGATCCGAATCGTGTTGGTGGTGACGGTCTTGCCGCCAACCTGACCGGTCGTGACGGTGACGTTGCCGACTTTGACGGTTGTCACGGAAACAGGCTCGCCGCCAACCTGGCCCGTGGTGACGCTCGTGTTGCCGAATTGCGTCGTGACGGCATTGACCTGCTCGTTGCCGATCTGTCCGCTCGTGAAGCTCGTGTTGCCGATGTCGTTCGTGACCTGGTTGACGGACTCGTTTCCGAGCGTCCCCACGGTCACCGTCGAATCGCCGACTTCGATCGTGCTCGTGCTGATTGTCTTGCCCGCGACCTGGCCCGTGGTGACCGTGAGATCTCCCAGCTCGACGGAAGTGGCGGCCAGCGGCTCGCCGCCGAGCTGGCCCGTGGTGACCGTGGCAGCTCCGAGATCCGCGGAAGTCGCGATCAGCGGTTCGCCGCCAAGCCGGCCGGCAGAATGGTCGACGTCGCCGATGCTGACCGACGTGACGGTGGTGGGACCGTCCGCCGCACAGGCGGCAAGGCCTACAGGCGACAGGCCTTCATCGGCAGCCTGGGCGGCCTCGAGCTGGGCCACCGCACATACGTCGGAGACGGATTCATCGTCAGCGAACGCCGCGACCGCCAGACCGACAAGACACAGCGGCAACGCGCTCAAGTGGATCGCTCGCATCATGCACCTCCCGAGGCCAACGCTCTCAGGATATCGGTTCCCGAGGGTCGAAGACCTGCCAACAGCATGCTGACAGCCAGTATATCCCCATCGGCTACCCTCACAACTGCGCCGGCGCCAGGGCATCGCGCCGGACACGTAATCCGAGCCCCGAGCTGCGCTCCGTAACGGCGTCGCCGGCACGAAGGATACCGCCCGGACCGAACATCAGGCAGGGCGCGGCAAGGTCCTCCCGCAGCAGCCGTGTGCCGAACGCGCCTTCTGCCGCGACGAGCTGTCCTCCGATGCCGCTCATGACCGCAAGTCCCGCGCGCGTCAGGATGCTCGTCTCGCCGACCTGGGCGCCGACGATGACGCCGATGCCGCGTTTCTCGGCAGCCTCGGCGACTTCGAGTGAGCGAATGATGCCGCCCATCTTCGATACGCGTACGTTGACGATCCAGTGGTCCCCGTCTCCAAGCGCCTCCAGTTGCCCGGCCCTAAGCAGGCTCTCGTCGAGAATCACCCGGGAACCGCAATCGCGCGCGACCTGACCGAATCCCTCGAAATCGCCGGCCTTGAGCGGCTCTTCGATCGCGAGGAAAGGATGCTGAAGCGCGTTGACGTGACCGACGCAAACATCTGGCGATTCCCAGAAATTGTTGGCGTCGAGCCTGACTTGCAGCACGTCGGGCGCCGCGCGGAATACCCGAATCTTGCGCCGGTCCTTCGGCAGATCGCCCGAGAGCTTGATCTTGAAGTCGTGAAATCCGAATCTGCGGTAGCGGTGATACTGCCAACGAAAAACGGGGTACGGCGCGTCGCCGAGAACGGCCGAGTAACGGTATTCCCCGCTCAACGCCGGGATTCCCAGCAGATCCTCGACAGGGGAAGCTGCGGCCTGTCCGAGCAGATCCAGGATGGCGAGTTCGATGGCGCAGAACGCGGCGGGATTGCGGTCGATCTCCGCGCCGTGCTCACCTATCCAGCTCTTGAGGCTCGGCACGTCGTGGACGTCGTTGACCAGCGAGTCGCGGTGCCGGTCGACAAAGGCCAGTCCGCCCGCGACCGTCTCGCCGGATACGTACGACCGCGGACAACCCTCTCCGTAGCCCGTCAGTCCGTTGTTCGAACTTGCGGCGACGATCAGGTTCTCGGTCCGGTCCCGCCTGGCCGAGGCGTGCCGAAAGACCGCCCGAAACGGCATCGGAAAGGAGAACACTTCAAGACTCGCAAGGCGCATCGAATCACCGGCGCCGGGTCAGAGCGTCGAAGTCGAACGCACACTCGTCGGCATACTGCAGATAGAGATGCTTGAATTGGGCGTCGCGCTGGCCTGCCGCGACGCGATTCATGCGATAGGCGTCGCCGGCGCCGGCGCAGAGCCAGCGCACGTTCAGGGGCTGCAGGCGGCCGCTCCTGCGTTTGCCGTCGTATTCGATGTTCAGGGCGCCCAGGCGGCGGTCCACGTCGTCGCCGAGGTCCCTGCGATCGCCGGGCGAATCCGCTTCGACATACAGCGTATATCGGGACGCCGCCGGATCCGCGAGCACGATGTAGAACCGCGGTCGGATGTCGCGTCGCCTGAGCGCATCGGCCACCGCCGCCAGGACCTGCGCTTCGGTGAGCTTTTCGCCCGTGATATTCGTCGTGCCCTTGCCTTTTTGCACGAACTCGAACGTCGGCGTGGCGTGTACTGTGCCATTGACGCGCAGGATGTCGTTCATGTCGTAGCGGTAAAGGCCATCCGACGTCGTCACGAACACGTAGTACTCGCGGCCCGGCTCGAGTTCCTGCAGTCCAAGAAATTCCGCGGTTCCCGCTTCCCGGCGGTGCCGTTCGGCGAATTCGAAGTACGTATCCAGTAACGCGGGGAGACAGATGTTTCGGGCCGCATCGACGTTGACCGTCCCACGGGCCTCGCTTGCGAGATAGCCGAATTCGACGACCTTCGCCGCCGGAGGCAGCCGTTCACGCAGTGCTTCGAGGGGCACCGCGCAGCTTCCGCCGGTCCAGCAAACAACACCACGGAGGTTCGGCCACAAATCGGCGAAATCCAGACGGCTCGCGCGGCCGAACTGAAGCGCCAGAGCTGCAGCACGTCTCGGCCGCGCCTTGATCGGGAATCTGGCCAGTTCTCCCGGCAAGCGTCCCGTGGCAACCGAGTCCACGATGGTCTCCGCGTGATCTTCGATTGTCGACAGAAGCCGCAGAAAGGTCGACGGGTTGGCGGACACCATGCAGGAGACGGACTCCTCCGCAAGTCCGTGCACCGCCATCGCAAGGTAGCGCGCATCGTAATCCTCGATGTCTGACAGTACCGGCGGCAATGCGAACTTTCGCCGGAGGAATACGGGCTGATTTCGATACAGCAGGCCCGAAGCCGACCCGAAAGGCGTACCACCGGCCATGCGGCCTTCTATCGCCTGGCCGCCGATCGCGAGGATCTTGCCTTCGAAGTTTGCGGTCCCGGCCGACTGGCTATAGGCGGAGGTGCCCTGATGCCGCCGCATGCGCTTCAGTCCGTTCTCGGTGACCGGTATGTTCTTCGGGGCCCCGAGCGTGCCGCTGGTTCGGTTGTAGTAGACCGGCCGTTCGGCGGTCAGGCAATTCTCACCGGTCAGTTCCTGGCGCTCGATGAGTTCGCGTATGTCTTCATAGGATTGAACCGGTACGTTCCTGCGATAGCTTGCCACGTCGCTGAGCCGGGAAAACCCGTGGCGTTCACCGAATTCGGTCGCCGCATTGCGTGCGAGGATCGTTTGCAACAGCGCCAACTGTGCATCCCGGGGATGTTTCGCAGCTTCGAGGAGCCGCTGCAGGTTCCCGCCGTGCTTGATCCCGAGCGCCGCCTTCGTCAGCGTTCGGTCCGCAGCCCGCGCAAGCCGCGAGGAAATGCCGTCAGCCACCTTCCAGACCACGAATGAACGGCGTCTTCATCTGGGCGAGAAAGCCTGTCGGATACTTGCGGTTCTTCAGTCCAAGCGGTCCCACGGCCCTGTCCGGAAGAAAGCGCGTTCCGAACAGCACATCCCAGATGATGAGGTTGTTGCCGAAGTTGTGGTCCGATTCCGCCGGCAGTTCGGAGTGATGCCAGCGATGCAGTTCGGGGCCTGCGACGATCCAGTTCAGCGGACCCAGGCGAACGTCGCAATTGGAATGCTGGAAGAAACCGTTCAATGCGTAGAACACGTAGTAGGCGGCCAGCACCTCCGGGACGACGCCGAGCAGGGCGAACGGCAGCGTGTCGAACGCGTATTGGATCGCCTTCTCGATCGGATGAAACCGGCCCACGTTCAGCCAGTAGAGCCTGTGGGGCGAGTGGTGCACGGCGTGAAACCGCCACATGAGCCTGAACTTGTGGAACGCGCGATGCAGCCAATACCGCAGCAGGTCCGCCGCGGCCAGCATCAGCGCCGCCTGCACCGCTATCGGCCAGGCGTGGGGCCACAAGCCTTCCGCAGCAATGCCACTCCCCTGCAGCAGCGCGGCGAGTTCGATGACCAGCGTGATCGCCAGCAACTGCGGCAAGGCGCCCTGTACGACGAGCATGAACATGGCGTCCGAGCCGATATCGGACCGGGACGGTTTCCACTCGGCCCGGTACGGCGCCCAGATTTCGTGGCAGGTGATGAACACCGCTCCGACCACCACCGAAGCGTAGGCAGCCAGGTTCACCGGCACACCCACATCGACCAATGCGCCATACAACAGGAAACCCAGCCCCAGAACCGCCGGGTAGGATCCGACCGTCACAAGCATCTTCGCGCGGTCAACCATGGCTCTCCGTCTCCATGCGCCGGTAGATATATAGACCGAACGTCAACAGAAAAGTGGCAAGCACCATGTGAAAAAATGCCGGGAGGGTCCTTGAGAACCAGGTGACCTCCGAGAAGATCGTCAGGCCCGCGACGAAACGAAAAGCCATCGATATGAAGTAGACGCCGCCGAACGCGAAGCAAACGCGGTATTTCCACGGCCGCGGTGACACCGAGTGCGTTCCAACCCCCCAAAGCACGCTTGCCAGAATGACCACTATTGCGATTTGTGCCGAAAGCAGTACCGGGTATGCCGTCGCACTGCCCTGCCAGACCTCGAACGGGGGCAGCACGCTGACCGGGTGGACCGCCTGGATCAGTTGAGCGAGCACGCGCAGCACGAACATTCCGCCGAGCAGCAGCAGAACCCGGAAATAGTGTTGTCCCTGCTTCATTGCCGCCATCCGTACCCCCTACCCCGGCGCAGCGACTCCGACATACCGGACATCGTTTCCGGACAACGGCGTTACCTGCATCCTGGAGATCATTGCAGGTCGCAGGGGCGGCGCAAGTCGGCCACGCGGATCAAAGTACCGCAATGAACTCAAGCTGAATGTGCCGTCCGGGAGGCATGTCAGACGGCACCATGTGCCTGACCGGACGATCATCGTCGTCAGGGAACATCGCTATCCAGTGCGGATTGACCTTGGGACGGATGGAGCGGTCATTGACGTAGACCGACACCTTGGCGACGTTTGCCGGTGAGGCGCCAGCCTTCGTCAGCATGTTACGCATGGTCGCGAAGGCGTTGCGGATCTGGCTTTCCTCGTCGTCCGGAAGCTCGTGCGTGTCCGGGTCATCCCCGCCGATGGCCGCCGAGAAGACCATGTTGCCAATCTTCACGCAGGCCGGAAACGGGTTCGTGTGTTCCGGAATGCCGGATCCCGAGATGCGCTGTCTCTTCGCCATCGTGTCAATTCCATCGGCCCTTTGGGAGGCCCGCGCAGCGGATTATGTCAGTAGCGGCGCGGGGCTCGTCAATGAGACTCGCCTTTCGTACCCGTGTCCCGACATTGACGTGTTTATTGCGAACCCAGGCTGATCCTGCTTCAATTCAACGCATCGTAACCGGTCGAATCGACGAAGGCCGCGCCGCCATGTCGTAGAAGTTACATCATAAAAAAGTCGTAACAATATGTTTATAAAGATATCGCTATTTAACGTTCTGCGAGTTTCAACGCTTTTATCCGCGGTGATCGCCAGTTGGCTGTCGTTCGGTACCGCCACGGGCCAGACACTGGATGCCGACACGATTCGTGATGCGCAGTATGCGTCGCTACGTAACATGATTTGCCCGGGACCGGACTCTGCGCCCCCGGCGATCACCCCTGCTCTCGCACCTCCGGCTCAGGTCTTCGACAACCTCTACATGCTTGGCGAGACGGGCACGACGGCCTGGGCGTTGACGACGTCCGAGGGAATCATCCTCTTCGACGCGATGTTCAACCACAACGTCGAGGAAACCGTTGCCGACGCACTTGCGGAAGTCGGACTCGATCCGCAGGACATCAGGTACGTTGTCATCAGCCACGCACATAACGATCATTTCGGCGGCGCGTGGTACCTGCAGCAGAACTTCGGCTCGCGCATCATCATGTCGGTCGAGGACTGGGAACACATGCACACCTGGCCGCAGCGCGGCGAGCTTGCACCGTTTCCGCATTACGACACGGCCGTCAGCGACGGCTACACGATCACGCTCGGCGATACGACAGTCGAGTTCGTGCTGACCAGTGGCCACACGCCAGGCACGCTGTCGTCGATCTTTCCGGTCAGGGATGGCGACAACACGCACTACGTCGGGTATTGGGGAGCGTCGTCCGTCGGCTTCCTGCCACCGGACGGTCTCGTGGAGTACATGGGTTCGGCCGATCGATTCGGGCGGCTCGACGGACGTGTCGACGTCCCGATGGCCAATCACCCGGCGGCCGACGGTTCGCTGTTCAAGCTTGAGGCGTTGCAGTCAAGGGGTGACGGCGATCCGCACCCGTTCGTCGAGGGCAATGACGGTTTCAAGCAGTGGATGGACACGATCCACGATTGCGCGGGCGACGTGCTCGAACAGAAGCTCCGGGAAGCCCGGTAAACGGCGGACGAGACCCGGCGCCGGCCTCGATCTCGTGAATCCGCGTGACCTGACCAGTCGCGTCAAAGGCAGCGGGCTTGCCCGGCAAGACGACTGCCTGTAGTTCGGTCAGCCACGCCGTCCAGGGCTCATCGGTTCAGGCCGTGCGGTCGGGAAACCGCGCGCCCCCGGTTTGGGATCAGCGCATCTCCGCGATCAGCCCGTCAAGGCCGAGCTGCACGTGCAGATCCGCCCAGTTGAACTCTGCGCGGAGCATCGCTTCGATTTCGTCCCGACTGCTGCCCTGCCCGTTCATTTCCCGCACAAGCGCCGCCAGGCGCGCGGTTTCGCCGCGGTAGTTGCTCATTTCCTCCCTGGTGGTCACATCGCCGTGACCCGGGACTACCGTGTCGAAATCGAGCTGCAGCACCGCGTCAAGCGTCCCGGGCCAGGCCCGCGCGCTGCCGCCGCCGGAGTAGTCGATGAGCTGCGGCACGTTCTCGCCGTACGTGAACATGTCGCCGGCCGAAAGTACACCGTGATCCGGGAAGTGCACGACGACATCGCCGTCCGTGTGGGCGCGGCCGAACTGGTACAGGTCGACGGGCTTGCCGCCGACGTAGATGCGAACGTGGTCGTTTATGGTGACGTTCGGCAGCCCCGGCTGCCCGATCTCCACCATCTTCACGCGGGCGTTATTGGCCGCGAACACCTCGGCACTGGCGCCCTGCATCATGACGTTGCCGCCGCTGTGGTCGCCGTGGTAATGCGTATTGACGACATAACGGATGGGCTGGTCGGTCACGGTGGCGAGCTGCGCGACGATGTTGTCGTAGTCGATCTCGTACTTGTTGTCGACGAGCAGCAGGCCTTCGTCTGTGACCAACACCGTCACGTTGCCCGGTACGAAGTCGTTGTAGATCACGTAGAGATCGTCCTGAACCTGTATCAGTTCGAGTTCGGCGGGTGCATCCCCGAATTGCGCGTGGGCAGTGGTGACGAGCAGGCCGGACGCGGCCAGTGCCGCCGCGAAGAGGTTCATGCGTACTTTCATGGCGAATCGATCTCCGAAATCGGTTGCGCGGATTGTATTGCGAAAAATCGCCGCAGCGTAACCGTGCAGCCCAGGCGCACTACGTCTCGATGCGCAGCAGTTCGACGAGATTGCCGCCGAGAATCGCGCGCTTTTCCGCGTCGCTCAACGACGGGGAATCGACGACGATATCGATCGTGTCGGGCCAGTCATACGGGAGGTCCGACCCGTAGACGACCTGGCTGACGCCGGTTTCCGCGACCAGGTGCCGCAACCCTTCCTCCGAGAACACCATCGTGTCGACGAAGATCTGATCGCGGAGATACTCGCTCGGCTGCTTCTTGTTGGCGCAGTTCGCGTTGGCGCGAATCTCGCAGGCGACCTCGGTTCGCCCGAGATAGGACGGCAGGTAGCCGCCGCCGTGCGCCGCGCCCACCCTGAGCCCGGGAAACCGGTCGAGCACGCCGTCGAACATCATGTGCGTCAGAAACACGGTCGTTTCCAGCGGATTGCCGACGATGTTGCCGAGATTGCCGCGGCCGGCCAGCCCGCCCTCGCGCACCACGTTCATGGCGTTGTTCGGGTGCATGAAGATCGGTACGTCGAGTTCCTCGGCTTTCGCCCAGAACACGTCGTATTCGGGGGTCGTCGGCGGTTCGTTCGCGACGTGGCCGCCGATCGATGCGCCGCGATGGTCGAGCTCGTTGACCGCGTACTCGAGCTGTTCCGCCGCGAGATCGGGGAATTGCAGCGCGACCGAACTCAGCGCGACGAACCGGTCTGGGTGCATCGCGCACCACTCGGCGAGCCCTTCGTCGTGCATCCTGACGATCTGTGCTGCGAGATCGCGGTCTTGCGCATACCACCAATAGGCGTTGACGCTCAGCGCCTGGATATCGATGCCGCGCGCGTCCATGGATTGGAGCCGGTCCGGCCCTAGCGTCAAGCCCGGGAAGTTCGGATTGAACGGCGTTGCCATGCCCGCGGGCAGAATGTCCGCAACCTCCGCGAACACGCAATGCGCGTGGATGTCAACGATGGTCACCGGTTCGCCGCCAACGGTGACCTCCCTGCGTGCGGACTGCGCGAGGCCCGGCAGCGTACCGCCCATGAGCCAGGCGCCGACCGTCGCGCTTCCCGCGGTCTTCAGGAAGTTTCTTCGATTCGACATGATTTCCCCCCTGTGTTCGCTGTTGCGGCGCGCGCCGGCGACACCGGATGCAGCGCCCTGTCGCTGGATTGACTATACCCGAGAGGCCGTGCTGCGGTAACTCGCGGCGCGTTCGAGCCCGGAGAAGTCGGTGGGGTCAGTCGATGCGCTGCGCATGGATCTCGTAGCTGAAATCCATGTCCTCGCCGACCTGAACGGCGCCCATCATCACGCTGAACGGCGTCATGCCCAGCGCCTCGTGACCGAGCGTGAAGGAACCGCTCGCGACGAGACTGTCGCCGTCGACGACCACCCGCGTCGGCAGGGTCACTTCGATCGTGCGGCCGAGAATCCCGATGGCGAGGTCGATCGACTGGTCATCGCCGGGTCCGGTCCAATTGGTTCCGCTGACGCGAATGGACGGGAACTGCGCGCCATCGAGGACCGCCTCGGTCAGCATGTTCTCACGCGTTCCCTCAATGTCTTCGGCCGAAGGAGCGGAACTGAACTCCTCGCCGTACAGGCTTCTGAGTTCCGGGTCGTCAATGATCAGCCCGGCCACGGGAAACTCCAGTTCGAACGACGACTCCGACGGATCGGCAGCGAGGTTGACGGTCCCGTCGAGCAATCCGACGGAGATCACGTGGCTGTGGCCGAACCGCGCCATCGGGCCGGCCCGGTAGATGCGCCAGTGGATGTCGGTGCGCCCGGCATCGATCTCGAACACACCGGAACCGCCTTCCTGGGCGGCCGCGGTACCGGCCGCCAGCATCCAGGCGAGCAACCCGCAGATCCAAACGTATCTCATGCGCACTCTTTTCCGCTCCCGGATCTTCCGGCTTCCCGGAAGGAACATTCCTTCGGAACGTTTCGCCGGGAAATGTGGATGTAGATGGCCCGTATGGGCTGGAAGCGCGAAGCTTAGCACGCGTCGACTCCCGCCCACGCGTCGCGACAATGGCCTGCGGACAGCCGGGCTGCAAGGGTTGCGGCCCCGGCGCCGATGACCCGCCGACACCCGGAGACAGGCAGGAAATCCTGACGGATCCGGCGCCGGCAGGTCTTTCTGCAAGCATCGAACGGTGGTAACGTTGGCGTGGAAGTGTGCGAAATGAGAAACCGTAACTTGAAGTCGAGCATTCGCGGGCTTGCGGCTGCAGCCGGGTGCGGATTGCTCGTGGGTTGCTCCTCTTCCGTCGTCGTCCTGTCCGACTTTCCCACGCCACTGATCGAACCGTTGCCCGTCCGCATGGGCGTCATCTACGACGCGGAACTCTACGACTTCGTTCACGCCGAGCAGATTCCCCAACAGTCCATCTGGACGATCCAGTTGGGCGACGCCAACATCGCCATGCTGGAACCGCTCTTCGACGCGATGTTCCTCGAGACCCGGGAAGTCGAGGACATCCCGGTCGGACCCGTCGACATCGCCCGCCTCGATGGCGTGATTCATCCCGTGCTCCAGCGATTCGAATTCGATGTCCCGATCGGTCAGCGCGACGAGTTCGTGGAGGTCTGGATGCAGTATGGGCTGACGCTCTACGAACCCGACGGCCAGATCGTTGTCGAATGGACCGTCAGCGGTTACGGCAAGTCGGAGCTCGAAAGGAACCGGGAACAGTCCGTCGAACGCGCGGCGATCGTGGCAATGCGCGAAGTGGGGGCGGCGATTTCCACGCAGTTTGCCGAACAGGCCGAAGTCGCGTACTGGCTGGAGGAAAGGCAAAATGAATCCGCATTGGCAGTTGATTCAAGAATCGCCAACTAGGCCGCGCCGACCGGCGGGCCTCCTGCCGGCCCTGGCGGCCGGTTCGATGCTGTTGTCCGGCTGCGGCGTCACCTCGCTCATGGAACCCTACAAGCAAACCGATGCGGTCATCGGTTCCGGCGAACAGGTCGTGGTCCTGGCCCGCAAGCATCACGCGAGCCACGAGGCGGAAAGCGATTTCGTCGACTGCATCAGCGATGCGCTCGCACGCGGCGACAACGGGATCGAAGTGCACTCCTCCACGCAGTTCGAAGACATGATGTATCCCTGGTTCGAGCCTTCGACAGCGCCGCTCGACACGACCGAACTCGGCGAACTGCTCGACAGGCCGGGCGTCCTCGATCAGGTGGAGTCGACCGGTGTGCGCTTCCTGATCTGGCTCGACGGCTCGACGGACCGCGTATCGAGCGGCGGCGGCATCACCTGCGCCGCGGGCGTCGGCGGAGCCGGCTGCATGGGGCTCGCCTGGTGGGAGGACGACGCCACGTACGACGCCACCGTCTGGGACATCCACGAGCTGTCGAACACGGGAACCATTCACGCCGATTTCTCCGGCCGGTCGGTCATGCCGGCGATCATCATTCCGCTTCCGTTCATCGCCCGTCCACAGGCCAAGGCCTGCCGCGGACTGACCGAGCAGCTCGAGCAGTTCCTGACCTCACCCTCCGGCGACGGCGAGGGGATCAATCTCGGCTGAGATCGGGCGATCAGGCTGCGGAGGACCATTGACCTGGCCAGCGGCATACCCACGCTCCACGACGTAACCGCGGAACCCGGCGAAGTCCCCGCGCCGCGGGACCGTACGGACGACCCGGCGCACGTTCCGCATGGAGCACCTGCCCGCGGCAGCAGCGACGGCACCGGACAACCCGAAGGGGAACTGGCGGAACTTGCACGCCGCTGCAGCGATCTCGAGCAGCGCCTGGCCGCGAGCGCAACCGCGATCGACACGCTCGCGCGCCAGGTCGGCATGACCCAACAGGCCGTGATCGAAGCCAACGACGCCCGGCAGGTGCTGATGCGCGAGCTTCGCGAATGCGACGAGCGGCTCGCGGGCCTGGAGCATGCGTCAGGCAGCGGCGGAAAACCGCGGCGCCTGCGCAAGGAGATTCGGCAACGCGACCTCGAGATCGAGTCGCTGTCCGGCTATATCGAGAACCGCCGCAATCGCTGGGACGAAATGGAAGCGCTCGTCGCCGCCAGGAGCGCCCGCATCGCCGAACTCGAAGAGGAACTCAGGCAACGGGTCGAGCGCGAGGAACGCGCGGAGCGATTTGCCCGGCAGGAATCGCAACGCGCCAGCGAACTCAGAACCCAACTGGAGAAGCTGAGTTCCGGGCAGGACGAACGCGCCGCCGGTACCAGGCCCGGGTCGGCGACAACGCAACCGAAAGACAAGTCCTGAAAGGAGCGACGATGCACGGGCGACTCAGGAACGAAGCGATTCTCGCGGTCCTTATGCTCGCGTTCGGGCTGTTCATCCTGCCGGTCGCGATCTACTTCGTCGGCCAGCAAATCATCGGCGAATATGAAGGCGGCGGCGTGATCGGTCTGGTTCTGGCGCTGTGGTCCGCGCTGGTCCGCGCCGATGCGGTCGCATGGGTTCTCGTGCTGAGTCCCTGGCTGGTCGTGCAGTTGCTGCGCCTGACCTGGAAGATGTGGCGCTGGGCTTGATTCGCCGGCGCAAGGAACCGAAACTAGTCAGCCGCACGCTTGTGCTGTGACGTCCGGGCATGTTTCGAGGAGGTAACGTGAAGGAGAAACTCTGCCGCCTGTCGGTCGGCGCTGCGCTCTGGGCGGTATGCCTGAGCGCCACGGCCGACCTCGAACCCCTGACGCCCCTGGCAATGGAAGAACGGCACCCGACGATCAGCCAGAACGTCTCCAAGCTCATCGAGGAGCTGCACTACACGCGGCCGCGCCTGGACAATTCCCTCTCCTCGGCGATTCTCGACCGATACCTCGACACCCTCGACCCCAATCGCACATACTTCCTGGCCCGCGATATCGCCGCATTCGGCCGCTACCGGTACGAACTCGACGAACGCGCCCGCAACGGTCAGCTCGAGCCGGTGTTCGAGATCTTCAACGTGTTCCAGGAGCGTACGAGGGAACGCATTGCCCACGCTCTCGAACTTGTCGCCGTTGAGCCCGATTTCACGCTCGACGAGTCGTATCGATTCGACCGCAGGGATCTCGCCTGGCCCGTCACCGAGGCGGATATCCGCGAAATCTGGCGCCGCAAGGTCAAGAGCGACGGCCTGAGTCTGGTGCTCGCCGGAGAGAGCTGGGATGAAGTGAAGGACACCCTGACCCAGCGTTACGAGCGGCTCTACCGGCGCGTTCTGCAACTGACGTCCGACGATGTGTTCGAGACCTTCATGAACGCCGTTGCGCACACGATGGATCCGCATTCGAGTTACCTCTCGCCGAGGCAGAGCGAGGAATACCGGATTCAGATGAGCCTGTCCTACGACGGCATCGGCGCGCGACTGCAGCTTCAGGATGACTATGTCACGATCATGGAAATCATCCCCGGAGGCCCGGCAGCGGCGGACGGGCGCCTGAAGCCCGAAGACCGCATCACTTCGGTAGCCGAGGGCGCGGACGGCGAGTTCGTCGACGTCATCGGCTGGCGCCTTGACGACGTCGTGCAGATCATCCGCGGGCCCGGCGGAACGCTGGTCCGCCTGCAGATTCTTCCGGGCGGCGCTGCGCCCGGTACGCCGCAGAACGTGATCGCACTCACCCGCGACAAGATCACGCTCGAGGAGCAGGCCGCGAAGAAGAGCGTCACCGAGGTGCAGTTCGAGGGACAAGACTACAAGGTCGGCGTGATCGAAGTGCCGAGCTTCTACCAGGACTTCGCGGCGCGCAGCCGCGGCGACGAGGATTTCGTCAGCACCTCACGCGATGTCGCCCGCCTGGTCGGCGAGCTTCAGGCGGAAGGCATCGACGGCATCGTGATGGACCTGCGCAACAACGGCGGCGGCCATCTTTCGGAGGCCACCGAACTCAGCGGCCTCTTCATCGATCGCGGACCCGTCGTGCAGCTTCGCGAGACCCGCGGCAACATCCAGGTGCTCGACGATCCGAGCCCGAGCGCCATCTATGACGGTCCGCTGGTCGTGCTCGTCGATCGTTACAGCGCGAGCGCTTCGGAGATCTTTGCGGCCGCCATCCAGGACTACGAACGCGGCGTCATCATCGGCCAGCGGACCTTCGGCAAGGGGTCCGTGCAGAACCTGTTCAACCTGGACCAGGTCATGCGAGGTTCGAACAACGGCCAGCTTACACTGACGGTGGGCAAGTACTACCGCGTCACGGGCGAAAGCACACAGAACCGGGGCGTCATACCCGACATCCAGTTGCCGTCCATGGTCGACACGGAAACGGTCGGGGAAAGCACTCGCGAAACTGCCCTGCCCTGGGACCGTATCGAGCCGACCCGCTTCAGGGCGGAGTCGTCGCTCGACAGCTCCATCGCGGCGCTGCAGAACCGGCAGATCGACCAGTTCTCCGACGATCCCGACTTCCGCTACCTGCGCCGCAACGTCGCAGCCTTCGAGGAAATGCGCGAGCAGACGACAGTTTCGCTGAATCGCGCAGAACGCGAAGCGGAGCGCGAAACGACGGAGCAGGAACGCCTGGAACGGGAAAACCAGCGGCGCGTCGAACTCGGGCTTGAACCCGCGCAGACCATCGACGAACTCGAGGACGCGGGCTCCACGGCCGAAATCCTGCTGGCGCAGGCGACGCGCATGGTTGCAGAGATGGCGTCTCTGGTCGACAGGCCCGAAGTCGCCCGCTCACGTTAGTCTCCTCGCCGGGCGACGCCGTCCCGATCAGGCGCGTCCTCGAACGCAGGGCAACGGCCGGGGAATCGTTCCGAGCGCTCGCCCGGGCGCCTGTTGACGGGCTGCTAGAAGCGATGCCCGGACTCGAGCAGGTAGTCCAGCCACTTGTTCAGCATGATGTTGCTGTGCCAGCGACGGTCCAGTTCGACCGAGTGCCCGTTGGCCAGCGCCTTGAGGACCCGGTGACGGTGCGACGTACATCCGCCCCTGGCCTCGGCGAGCCGCGCATCGTGATATAGCCGAACCGTGAGATCGGGGTCCGCGACCGCCCCGCCCTCGCCTTCGTCGAACCAATAGGTCATCTGCAAGGTCGTGGTGTAAGGGTCGCGGCGCGTGCATTCGAGATAAAGATCGCAGTCGTCGACCACCGACGACAGCCACGGCGTGTCCAGGAAACGCAGATCGCCGACAAGCTGGCGGAACTTCAGGTAATTGCTTTCATAGATCGTCATCAGCCCGGTAAAGCTCCCGGGCCGATACACGCACTGCGGCACGATCAGGCTGTCGGCAAAAACGGTGTCGACGCTGTGCTCCATGAGCCGAGAATGCCACAGCCCGCAGCCGTGAACCAACACCTTACGGCCGCACGCGGCGTTGCAGACCCGTGTCGTTGAGGATCGTGCTCGCGATTTCCTCGACCGAGGAGTGCGTGGTATCGACGTAAGGAATCCTGAAGCGCTCGAACAGGGCCTCAGCGGCACGGAGCTCGAAGTTGATCTGCTGAACGGTCGCGTAGCGGCCGTGCGAGCGGCGCTCGAGCCGGATCTGGCGCAGGCGATCCGATGCGATGGTGAGTCCGTAGAGCTTGGCACGGTAGGGCGCGAGCCCCCGAGGCATGTCGTTCGTTTCAAGGTCCTCTTCGGCGAGCGGGTAATTCGCTGCGAATATCCCGTACTGCAGCGCGAGGTAAAGGCAGGTCGGCGTTTTCCCTGAACGGGACACGCCGATGAGTACAACGTCCGCCTTGTCGTAATCGCGCATGGCGTGCCCGTCGTCCGCCGCCAGCGCGTAATTGGTCGCCTCGATGCGCTCGTCGTATTTCGTCTCGTCGACCATGCCGTGAGCGCGGCCGGGCGTGTGCGACGAAAGGCTCTGGAGTTCCGCCTCGAGGGGACCCAGAAACGCTTCGAACACATCGAGCACCAGGCCGTTGCACTCGAGCAGCGCCGCACGCACCTCGTCCTGCACGAAGCTCGCGATCACGATCGGCCGCAGGCCCTCCTCGTCGGCGATCCGGTCGATCGTTTCGGCCAGCCGCCTCGCCTTGTCAACGGTGTCGACGAATGGCACAGTCATCTGACTGAATTCGACGCCATCGAACTGGGTCAGGAGACTGTTTCCGAGGGTCTCGGCAGTGACGCCGGTCTGATCGGACACGAACAGTACGGTGCGTTGGGTCATGACCCCGGCTATTGTTCACTTCTGCCGGGCCATGACAAGAGAGCTTTGCATGGAAGATTACGTCGTCTGGTTTGCCGATAGCGACATCACGGACGTACCGCGCATCGGCGGCAAGAACGCGTCGCTGGGCGAAATGATCGGCAAGCTCTCCGGGCTCGGGATCCAGGTGCCCGGCGGTTTTTCCGTCACTGCTGAAGTTTTCCGGGAGTTTCTCCGCCAGGACGGGCTCGGCGGAACGATTCAGGGGATCCTTTCGGGCCTCGACGTCAGTAACGTGGACGACCTCGCGCACCGGGGTTCGGAAATCCGCAACACCATCCTTGGTACGCCGCTGCCACGCGGCCTCAGGCAATCGGTCTCCACGGCATGGCATGAGCTTTGCGAACACGAGCAGGTCGCGGTCGCCGTCCGGTCCTCGGCGACAGCAGAGGATCTGCCGGATGCATCCTTCGCCGGGCAGCAGAAGTCGCTGCTCAACGTCGTCGGGGTCAGCGAGATCATGTCGGCGATCCACGAGGTCTACGCTTCGCTCTACAACGACCGCGCGATCGCCTACCGGGCCCACAAGGGCTTCGACGACAGCCAGTACGCGATGTCGGTTGGAATCCAGAAAATGGTTCGCGCCGATGTCGGCAGCGCCGGCGTCGTCTTCACTCTCGATACGGAGTCCGGATTCCGCGATGTCGTGTTCATCACGTCATCCTGGGGCCTTGGCGAGTCGGTGGTTCAGGGCATCGTCAACCCGGACGAGTTCTACGTCTACAAGCGCGCCCTGCGTGACGGCCACTACGCCATCGTTCGCCGCACGATGGGCTCGAAAGCGCGCAAGCTCGTCCATGGCCACGGCAACGATCAGCGCGTGCGTTTCGTGGATGTCGATCATGCCGATCAACAGCGCTTCTCGCTCAGCGACGAGGACGTTCTCGAACTTTCACGGCAGGCGCTGATCATCGAAGAGCACTACGGCCGCCCCATGGACATCGAGTGGGCCAGGGACGGCGTCGACGGTGAGATCTACATCCTCCAGGCGAGACCCGAGACCGTGCAGAGCACGCAGGCTGCCGGCAATGTCCGCTTTACGCTCAACGAGCGCGGCCGCGTGCTTGCCCGCGGGCGTGCGATCGGACAGCGCGTCGGCTGCGGCCGCGCGCGGATCGTCGATAACGCGCGCGAGATGAACCTCGTGCAGCAGGGCGACGTGCTCGTCACCGACATGACGGATCCCGACTGGGAACCGGTCATGCAACGTGCGGCCGCGATCGTCACCGATCGTGGAGGCAGAACCTGCCACGCGGCGATCATCGCGCGCGAGCTCGGAGTACCGGCAGTCGTCGGCTGCGGCGACGCGACCGCATCGATCCTCGACGGCGGAGAAGTCACCGTGTCCTGCGCGGAGGGAGAAGAGGGCCTCGTCTACTCGGGCAAGCTCGATTTCGAGCAGAAGAACGTCGAGTTCGGGGAACTTCCGGATGTGCCGGTGGACGTCATGATGAACGTGGGCAACCCGGATCGCGCGTTCACGTTCGCAGCGATCCCCAACAGGGGCGTCGGCCTCGCGAGGCTCGAGTACATCATCAATCGAACCATCGGGGTCCATCCGCTGGCGATACTTGAGCACGAGAAGCAGAACGCGGACGTTCGCCACGCCATCGACGCGCAGATCGCGGGCTACCCGAATCCGATCGTGTTCTTCATCGAGAAGCTCGCCGAAGGGATCGCAACGATCGCCACGGCGTTCGCGCCCAATCCCGTCATCGTGAGGCTGTCGGATTTCAAGTCCAACGAATACGCGAACCTGATCGGCGGACAACGCTACGAGCCGCGCGAAGCCAACCCGATGCTCGGTTTTCGCGGTGCGGCGCGCTATGTCGACGAGGAGTTCCGGCGCTGTTTCCGGCTCGAGTGCCGCGCCGTCAAGCGCGTACGCGAAGAGATGGGACTCGACAACGTGCACATCATGGTGCCGTTCGTCAGGACCGTGGGCGAAGCGGAGAAGGTCATCGAACTTCTCGACCAGAACGGCCTCAGGCGCGGCGAACAAGGACTCAAGGTCTACATGATGTGCGAGATACCGAGCAACGCGCTGCTCGCCGACCAGTTCCTCCAACACTTCGACGGCATGTCGATCGGCTCGAACGACATGACGCAGCTCACGCTCGGCCTCGATCGCGATTCGGCCAGGATCGCGCCGCTCTTCGACGAGCGCGACCCGGCCGTCAAGGCGATGCTGCAGATGGTGATCGCGGCGTGCCGAAACCACGGCAAGTACGCGGGTATCTGCGGCCAGGGCCCTTCGGACCACCCGGATCTGGCGCTCTGGCTCGTCGACCAGGGAATCGACAGCATTTCGCTGAATCCCGATTCCGTCGTCGCCACCTGGAACTATCTGGGCGAGCACCTCAAGAGCTGAGCACGCGGTCTCCACGCGACGCCTTGCGGACCGCGTTCGGACGGCCGCGAGCGGTGATGAACGCCGAGGACCAGTCGCCGGATGCCGCAGTGCTCAGCGCACAAGCTGAGGCTTGAGCAGGCGTTCACGATAGAATCTCAGTTCCCGAATCGAGTCGCGGATGTCGGCAAGGGCCAGGTGCGTCGACTGCTTCTCGAACTGCTCCGCGACATCGGGAACCCAAAGGCGCGCCAGGATCTTGAGCGTCGACACATCGAGATTCCGATAGTGAAAGAACTTCGCGAGCAGCGGCATGTAACGCACCAGAAAACGGCGATCCTGGCAGATGCCGTTGCCGCACATCGGCGAGGCGCCGGCCTCGGCATACCTGCGCAGGAACCGGAGCGTGCCTTCCTCCGCCTCGGCTTCGGTGACAACGCTCTCGCGCACGCGCTCGGTGAGTCCCGACTCGCCGTGCTGGCGGGTGTTCCACTCGTCCATCGAGTCGAGCACCTCGTCGGATTGATGCACTGCGAATACGGGACCTTCGGCGAGGACGGCCAGGTGCTTGTCGGTGACGACGGTTGCGATCTCGATGATCAGGTCCCGCTCGGGGTCGAGCCCCGTCATCTCCAGATCGATCCAGACGAGATTTTCCGGATGCCGCAAGCCGACCCGTTGCATCGTTCGATTGTAACAGCCGCAGATTGCGGACGCGGTTGAAATCGATGCCCGAACGCGGTCTGGTCGTTGCCCGCCACAGGCGCCACGTGACTGTCGAAGACGCTGCCCGCGAGTGGCACCGCTGCGGTCTGCCGAGCCGCCGGCTCAGGCCTCTCGTCGGCGATGAAGTCGAATGGGAAAAGCAAGCGGATGAAACGGGAATCGTCACCAGCGTGGCCGCGCGCCGAACGGTCCTCACGCGGATCGACAGCCGCGGCCGGCGCGAGCCCGTGGCGGCCAATCTGACGCAACTCCTGGTCGTCGCCGCGCCCGCCCCAAGCCCCGATTGGACCTTGCTCGATCGCTACCTCGTCGCCGCCGAACTCATACCGGCCAAGGCCGCGATCGTCTTCAACAAGCGCGATCTTGTGAGCGCAGAGCCTGCACAGTTGCAGGAACTGCGCGAGATCGGCTACCCGGTATGCCTTACGAGCGCGCTGCACGGCACCGGCCTCGACGATGTTGCCGAGCTCATGGCGGGCGAGCGCGGCGCCGTCGTCGGGCAGTCCGGCACGGGCAAGTCGTCGCTGATCAACGCATTGCTCGGCGAGCGGCTGCAGGCCGTCGGCGCGCTTACAGGTAAAGGCGCGCATGGCCGCCACACGACAAGTTCAGCGACCCTGTACAGGCTCGGCAACGGCGGCGAGTTCATCGATTCGCCAGGCGTTCGGAACTTCGCGCCGTACATCGAATCGATCACGGAACTTCAACGCGGCTTTCGCGAATTTCAGCCGCATCTCGGACGATGCCGGTTCGACAACTGCCGCCATCTGGCGGAACCGGACTGCGCGGTCAAGGCTGCACTCGCCGCAGGTGAAATCGCCCTGCGCCGCTACGAGAGCTACGGGAACCTCTGCGACCTCATCGAAACGCTGCAGGCCAGGCAGCCCGGCAGGGGCGGTTGAGCCTTCGCGAGGAGCGGCGACGGTTTCGACAGCGCGTGCCTGGGCGGCTCCGGGAATTCGAATCGCTCCGACAGCGCGATCAGCGATTCAGCCCAGCGAACCTTTCATCTGCCGCCCGCCGAGTACATGCAGATGCGCGTGAAATATGACCTGGCCACCCTCGCTATTGACGTTCATCGCAACGCGGTAGCCCGGCAAGCGGCGTTCGGCGGCGAGGGACTTCGCAACGAGCATGAGCCGGCCAGCGAGCTCGGCCTGCGAGTCATCGAACTCGTCGAGCGTCGCCAGGTGATCCTTCGGTACGACGAGGCCATGAAACGGCGCTTGCGGGTTGACGTCGGCGAACGCGAACACCTTGTCGTCCTCGTAGAGTCTGGTGCTTGGGATCTCCCCGGCCACGATCTTGCAGAACAGGCAGTCGGGGTCGGGCCTGACGCTCACAGGCCAAACTCCTCATGTTCGGACACGTCCATTTCGCGCCGCCCGCTGAAGGCGCGCGACAGGGTGCCGCCATCGATGAACTCGAGTTCGCCGCCCACCGGCACGCCGTAGGCGATTCGGCTTGCGCTGACCTCATGCTTGCGGGCCAGCGCCGCGATGAGTTCCGCCGTCGCGTCGCCCTCGACCGTGACGCTCGTCGCGATGACGACCTCCGTCACCGCATCGTCCGCAAGACGCTGCTCGAGCAGCCCGAGCCCGAGTTCGCGCGGACCGATACCGTCGATCGGCGAGAGATGTCCCATGAGCACGAAATACCGTCCCCGCCAGGCTGCCGACTGCTCGATCGCCACGAGGTCGGCCGGCGTCTCGACGACGCAGATCTGCGAGTCGTCACGTTGCGCGCTCGAACAGAAACGGCAAACCGCCTCCTCCGTCAACATCCGGCAACGCTCGCAGTTGCCGATGTGCTCGGTGGCCTCGGCCAGCGTCCGAGCCAGGCTCACGCCGCCGTCGCGGTCGCGTTGCAACAGGTGAAAGGCCATCCGTTGGGCGCCCTTCGCACCGACCCCGGGAAGGCACTGCAGCGCCTTGACGAGTTCCCGGAGCAGCGGTGAATAGGCGTCGCTCACGGTCAGAACGGCAGCTTGAACCCATCCGGAAGCGGGAGCCCTCCGGTGAAGGCAGACATGTGCTCCTGCACGGTGCGCTCGATCTTGCGGTTGGCGTCGTTGCAGGCAGCGGCAATCAGGTCCTCGAGCATCTCGCGGTCGTCGTCCATGAGGCTGTCCTCGATCGCCACCCGCCGGACTTCGTGCTTGCAGGTCACCGTGACCTTGACCATGCCGCCGCCGGACTCGCCCTGAACCTCCATCGATGCAAGCTCGTCCTGCGCCCTCTGCATGTTCTCCTGCATCTCCTGAGCCTGCTTCATCAACTGCGCCAGACCTTTCATACGGTACCTCTTCGCTAATCGTCGACCGGTTCGATGCTGTCCGGTTCGATGACGGCGCCGAACTCCTTCTGGATGGCTTGCACGGTCGCATCCGCCTCGATGGCCTCGCGAGCCTCGCGCATTCGCTCGTCTTCGCCCGCAAGCCGGATGTCCGCGGGCGTCTGGCCGTGGGGCTCACCGGGCGTAATGGTGATCTCGAGCTTGCGTCCCAGATGCTTGCCAAGGGCAGTGGCCAACCTGAGGCGCAGTTGCGGCGTATTGAACTGCTCCTTGCTCGTGGCAAGCACGAGTTCAATATGCGAGTCCGTCGCGGCTCGCAGTTCGCAGTGTTCGGCCAGGTGGCGTGCAGGCCCGAATATTTCGACCTCCTGCAGCAGCTTGTTCCAGTCGCCGACCGCAGCTTGCGGATCGCCGCCGGGTGACTCAGGTCCGGATGCGCCGTCGCCCCCGGCGCCATTGCCTGCCCTGCCCGCTTCGGCTGCCGGAATTTCCAGGGACTTGTGGCCGCCGTCCCCGGTGTGCGGCGCCGGCTCAGCCGCGCGCTTTCCGGCGGTGGCGTGACGGTGGGTGTCGGCATGCGCCGGCCCGCCGGCGGAACTTCCCGCCCTGCCACGACGGGCAATCGCGGTCTTTGCGGGCGTGGAACCGGTCGCCTCACTGCGGCCGCCGGCCACCTGACTGTCCGGCGGCATTGCCGTCTCGTCCGCGGATCCGGAGTCCTGCGCCGGTCGGAATGCGAGCATTCGGAGCATCGTCATCTCGAAGCCCACGCGCTCGTCCCGGCAGACCGCCAGGTCGGCGCGCCCCTGCACGGCGATCTGGTAGTTGAGCTGGGCATCCTCGGGAGACACGCGGCCGGCCAGGGTCACGAGGGCCTCCGGATCCTCGTCGCTCGTGCGGTTCTTCACGAGCTGCAGCACCGCGATCCTTTGCAGCGCGGACATGAACTGGTCGAGGACTGCTCCGTAGCTCGGCGCGAGTTCGTCGAGCCGGTCCACTTCGGCCAGCAGCGCCTCGCCGTCCTCATCCGCCAGGGCTTCGAGCATCGTGAACACGTGACCGCGATCGATCGTGCCGAGCATCGCGTTGATCTCCGCCAGCTTGATTTCGCCGCCGCCGAAGGCGATACCCTGGTCCAGCAGGCTCAGCGCATCGCGCATGCTGCCGTCGGCTGCCGCGGCGACCGCCTTGAGGCCATCGTCCTCGGCATTGACGCCCTCCTCGGTACAGATCTTCTGCAACTGCTCGTGAATCTGGACGCGCGTGAGCTTCTTGAGATTGAACTGCAGGCAGCGCGAGAGCACCGTCACGGGAAGCTTCTGCGGGTCCGTCGTCGCGAACAGGAACTTCACATGCGGCGGCGGTTCTTCGAGCGTCTTGAGCAGCGCGTTGAAGGAGTGCCCGGACAACATGTGCACTTCGTCGATCAGGTAGACCTTGAAGCGGCCGCGCGTCGGCATGTACTGGGCGTTGTCGAGCAGCTCGCGCGTTTCCTCGACCTTGGTTCGGGACGCCGCGTCGACCTCGATAAGATCGACGAAACGGCCCTCATCGATCGCGACGCAGGCATCGCAAACGCCGCAAGGTTCGGCAGCAATGCCCTCCGCGCAGTTCAGGGCCTTGGCGAGAATTCGGGCGACAGTCGTCTTGCCGACCCCGCGCGTGCCTGCGAAGAGATATGCGTGGTGAAGCCGCTTCGCGGCGAGCGAGTTGACGAGCGCCTGCACGACGTGCGACTGCCCGACCATCGCTTCGAAGCGCCGGGGCCGCCACTTCAGTGCCAGGACCGTATAGCTCACGGGGTCTTCGGTTCGATCTCGTCCAACAACAAAAGTCCGCGCCAGCCCGACCCCGGCGCCCGACCCGGCCGTTACCGCTGCTCCCTTCCGGGCCTGACGGGGTTCGCGGCTGGTCGTCGCGGGGGAACCGACGCGGACCCGGCGTACTTTACCAACCGCAGCCCTTCGGCGCACGAGCGACGACGTGAGGGGCGACGGAAGCCAATTGCATGGCCGATCCGGTTTACGCTACGCTCGCTGCGGCCCAGCAGGGCGCGCCAGTTGGTCGTGCGCGGTACAGGCGGGCAGCAGCGCGGAGAGGTGGCCGAGTGGTCGAAGGCGCTTGATTGGAGTTCAAGTAGGCGGTTAATCCGTCTCGTGGGTTCGAATCCCACCCTCTCCGCCACTATGAAAATATCCGCAAAATTCGCGGACGATTGCCGATATCCACGGTGGACGGGCTCAAGTCATGTGGCCATCCCTTCGGCGCTACCGGCGCCGTAGAGCGTCATCTGCCACAGACTGATGCTGCGGCGCAGCGTCGTCGGGCTGCTCGGGAGGGTACCCGGCGCGCTTGCGTTCATCCAATGCGGTTTGGATGACTGCATGATGCCTGCCAACCATAGCGGCAACCCTGGCGTACCAAATCCAGGTTCGACTCAAGCCGCCGCTAATGGCGCTATGCTAGTGTGGGTCGATTACCCCAATCGTCATCCGTATCGTAACGCGGCATGGATAGCACTACCTTACAGCGCGCGACCCAGTTTGCCCGGGGCCTGCTGACAAACTTCACGCCATTCGCGGACTGGATCGGAGAACTCAAGCGGCCCGCCGTTCGAAGAGCCGACCTCACCGCCGGTATCACCGTGGCCCTGGTGCTGGTTCCACAATCCATGGCCTACGCGCAACTGGCCGGCCTGCCGCCGCACTACGGCCTGTACGCCTCATTCCTGCCGGTGGCCATCGCCTCCATTTTCGGCTCTTCCCGGCAACTCGCCACTGGTCCCGTGGCGGTCGTATCGCTGTTGACCGCCTCGGCGCTCGGGCCGCTCGCGGCGGACAATCCGCAAGCCTACCTCAGCTACGCCGTCACCCTGGCGCTGCTCGTCGGGCTGGTGCAGGTGATACTCGGCGTGATTCGCCTGGGCTTCCTGATCGCCTTCCTGTCGCACCCCGTTGTGCTCGGCTTTACCAACGCCGCCGCCATCATCATCGCCACATCGCAACTCGGAAACCTGTTCGGCGTCGAACCCGGGCCAACGGAACAACACTACGAAACCGTCTGGCAGACGATCGTGCTGGCGATCGAGTCGCCACACTGGCCGACCATCAGCATCACCCTGCTGACGCTGGCAGCGATCGTCTCCATCAAGCGCTACTATCCCAATCTGCCGAACGTACTGCTCGCCGTAGCCGCCACGACCCTGGTGTCCTGGATCATCGGTTTCGAGAGTCTTGGCGGCCAGGTGATCGGCAGCATCCCCAGGGGATTACCCCCGTTCGCACTGCCGCAACTGGACTTTGCCACGATCACCCAACTGCTCGCCATCGCCGTCACCATTGCACTGATCGGATTCATGGAAGCGGTCTCCGTCGCCAAGGCCCTGGCCGTGCAGACGCGCCAGCGCCTCGACGCCAATCAGGAATTGATCGGTCAGGGACTCGGCAACATCACCGCGAGCTGCTTTCAGGGGTATGCCGTTGCGGGGTCGTTTTCCCGCTCCGCAGTCAACGCCGAGGCCGGCGCAGTCACCGGATTTTCGGCAGTGGTCACCGGCGCCACCGTCGGACTGACACTGATACTGCTGACACCCCTGCTGTATCACCTGCCCCAGCCCACGCTGGCCATTATCATCATCATGGCCGTGGGCGGTCTGGTGCGGATCAAGCCGTTGATACATGCGTGGAAAGCGCAGAAACACGACGGCATCGTGGCGCTGACCACCTTCGTACTGACGCTGGCTTTCGCGCCGAACCTGGAAACCGGCATCGTTACGGGGGTGCTGCTGTCGCTCGGACTGTACATCTACCGCACCATGAGCCCGCGCATCTATTCCCTGGCCCGCCACGTCAAAGGCGGTTTGCGCGAAGCGGGCGGGGCAAACCTCACGCAGTGCCCGAAAATCGAGATGCTTCGCTTCGAGGGGCCGCTATTCTTCGCCAATACCACCTACTTCGAAAACAAGGTGCTCGAGCGGGTGGCGGCGATGCCCGAGCTGAAATTCATCATCGTCGATTCCGTTGCCGTCAACGAAGTCGACGCCACCGGCGAGGCCATGCTGCGCACGCTGTCGGAAACGCTAGCCGGTCTCAATATCTCGATACTGTTCGCACGGGTACCGGGCATGGTGATGGCGACCCTTCGCCGCACCGGCTTTGTCGACGAAGCGGGGGAACACCACTTCTTCCACAGCCGCGACGACGCGCTCCACCATGCCTGGCAACAAATGCAGGACGAAGGCAACACGGAATGCTCCGTCGAGAGTTGCTGGGCCCGGGATTTGTCGAGCTGCGTCTTTCAATCCAATCCCAGAAAGCCCGGTGAACCCGACTTCCGAGGGGTTACATCGACCCCGAGGGCCGGCGCCGCCGGTGAGAATTGACTCCGGCGATCTGCGAGCCCATGGCGCACGCGTATCAACCATCTGTACGGTCGAGAACTTCCGCAGGAGCGCTCGCGGCGGCCGTATTGTTGTACGGCGCCGTATCGGAGGCGCAGCCGCAGCCGTATTTCCGAACGAGCGTGGGCATGAGTTTCGCCCCGGCTTTCGACGTGCACGGATCGGACAACGACTGGAGCACGAAGTGCGATCTGATCATCAATCCGCTCGGCATCGAGACAGGCAGCGAGTGCGACACTGCTCCGCCGCTAACATCCTGGACGAACGGGTTCGGCGGGGCTGACGGCGCGCGGGCCGGGCTTGCGTTCGGATACGACTGGGGACGTTTCAGACTGGAAGGCGAGTACGTCTATGGGCTGACGGTGCATGACGACCGCTCGGACATCGACATTTTCGATGACGTGACGCTCGACAAGCAGGAACAGGAAATCGAGTCGGCAATGGGCAGCGTCGACGACGTTCAGTCACACAGTCTTTTCGCCAACGTCTACTACGATTTCGACCGGCCATCGTCGTTGTGGACCCCCTACGTCGGAGTCGGGGCCGGGGTCGGACGCATATCGCTCGACTACGGCACGGTCTGGAAACGCAACGACGACCCGGCGCGGATTGCCACGTTCACCGATCCTCGACTTCGCGCGAAAATCGCCGGAACCACAACCATCGGTGAAGCCCGGATGACCGATACGGTGGTCGCTTTCCAGGTGCTTGGCGGCATCGAGCGTCGACTTCGCGAAAACCTGACGCTCGGTATACGGTTCCGATGGGGACGCGTCGGTGAATTCGAAAGCGAGCCGAGACCCTGGGATCAGCTTCGCAGCCATGACTCCACCGTCGGCCGCGGCGAGCCTATTCTCTATCGGGTGAGGATGGGCAGCGGCAGGTTCTGGGGCGCGAGCCTTGGTCTGACATTCCTGCTGTAGCGCGAGACGGGTACGCGTATCACCCAGGGCAGCTACGAAACATCCCCGGCGCGAACTTCGCATTGAGCTTGCCGGAACTCTGCCGTCCCCTGATGACCTGCCTCCTGACAGCCGGACCGTTCGTGGATGCGATGCTACTCCACCATGCACTGAAAGCTTGCGGCCGAATCCACGCTGCCGGAATCCGTGTAACGCGCGACCTGCGGATAGGGGCATAGCAGCCTGGACCGCGTCACTCCGGCATCCGCCTCACTGACGCCGCCGGGCGCCCGGTCCGGGGAAAAGCCGTTCGCTTCCCGGGTCTTGTAGGCGATCATGGCGTCCGGCGCTTCGCCCTGCTCCACCCAGTTCTCCAGGGCCGTAAGGTCGTCGAAGAGGTCCGGTCCCGGCCCGCCCTGGCAGTGGTACATGCCGGGCACCATGAAGAGCCGGAAGAAGTCGCGGGTCGCATCGGAACCGAGTCGCGATTCGACGTCCTCGTAGTACTCGATGCTGCGCAGCGGGTTCAGTCCCACATCCGCCCAGCCGTGCCACATGACGATCTTCTTGCCGGAATCGCGGACATCCGCCAGGTCCGTATCGGTGGCGTTCATGAGGCCGGCGATGGCCGAGACGTCCGGAACAGCGTCGAAGTCGAGGTCCGTCAGGATATCGAACTCGGGTTGGTCCGGATCGAACGCGAAGTACTGAAAGAAGCTGCTCCCGTTGCGAAGCTGCACGGGGACGAACTGGTCGCCCCCGTACGGGTCGTTGTCAACCTGCCCGGATGCTTCTGTCGGCCGCGGACCGCTCATGATGCCCGTGAAGAAGGTGTCCCAACCGCCGCCAAGCGGACCGTCGGTAACATCCATCCACTCCGCGCCCACAACCGCGCCGGGATAGACGCCCTCCCCCGGTCCCTGGTAGATCCTTTCGATGGCGTCGATCTGCGCAGCGGTGAAGCAGTCCGCCCCGTCTTCGCCCGAACACTGCCTGAGCTGTTCTCGCGGGTCGAACTCGCACTGCCGCGGATCGTCGATGAGCCCATCTTCCAGTCCGTCAACGGCATCGCAGCTCGCGTACACGGCCTCGCCCAAGGCCTTCAGCTTCTCCCTGGGCACATAAGCGCTTCGCTCGTTCCCGAACAGCAGTTTCGCCACCCATGCAGCGTTGTAGGTCTGCTTCTCGGTGTAATCGAAGATCGGAGCGCCGACGCTCCAGCCGTCAAAGTCCTCGGGGAAGCGCTGCACCTCCATCAACGCCTGACGTCCGCCGGTCGAACAGCCTCGAAAGTACGAGTAGTCCGGCGCCCGACCGTAGTGTTGCTCGATGAAGTCTTTCGCTCCCACCGCGGTCTCGTGGACGGCTCTATAAGCGAAATCGATCTCGCCCTGGGGATTGTTGAGCGCAAACCGCGGATCGGGTCCCTGGTGGCCGGTATCGGTCGAAGCGGTCGCGTAGCCGCGAGTCAGGCCGTAGGACTGGTCGAAAAAGACACCCAGATAGCCGCCGTTTCCCACCATCAGGAACTTGCCGTTCCACGGCTCCGGCAAGCGCAGTTCGAAGCGCACGAACTCGGGAACCAGGACGACCAGACGGCAATGCTGCGGCAGGCGATCGGCCGCTTCGACGAGTTCCGCCGTCTCCACGGTCATTCCCGAAACTTCCATCCCCACAAACGCCGCGCAATCTTCCGGCTCCAGGGCCCAGGCGTTTCCGCCGATCGCGAGCAGGGTTGTAGCGGCCCAGACGGCACTGTTTCTTGTCATGGTTCTTGCTCCGGCCAGTCGAAGTTTCAATTCCGGTCTACGACGACTCGTCCCATGGGTCGTAGGAACCGACATTCCAGAGATGCCCTTCCGGATCGCGGCAGGCAAAGAACGCGCCGCCGTATTCCGGATGCTGCAATGGCACGACGATCTCCGTCCCGGCGGCGACGACGCGTTCAAGGACGGCGACCGGATCGTCTACCACCACGTAGGCACATTGCGTATTCGCCCCATTCGGCCCCGGTGTGGCTACCAGGCGAGCGTAGTCATCGTCACGGGCGCTGCCCGGCATGATCATGCCGTCACCGAGAACCAACTGGGCGTGCGCGATGGCTCCGTTGTCCATCGGCACGACCAGGCGCTTCGAGAAGCCAGGCACGTCGCACAGCCACTCGATCGCCGCCGGTGCATCCTCGTATCGCATCGACGGAATAACAGGAGACCTGCCGGGCATTGGCATGCGGGTTCCTCACGCGGAAGTTTGCGCAGCCAGTATAGCCGGGGTGCTGAGGGCGTCGAACGACGAACATATCCAGAAACTGCCAATAACCGAGACACTATCCGGACACTCGCTCACTGTGCGGAGCGCATGGCAAACGAACACGGGTACACCGCGACGGTCACCTGGACCGGCAACCGCGGCAACGGTACGCACAGTTACTCAGGATATACGCGGGACCATGACATCGCCTGTCCCGGCAAGCCAGTCATCAGCGGTTCGGCAGATCCCGACTACCGGGGCGATGCCGAACGGCACAATCCGGAGGATCTGCTGCTGGCTGCCCTGTCCGCTTGTCACATGCTCTGGTATCTGCACCTGTGTGCAGCAGCCAAAGTGGTAGTCACAGCCTATGAGGACAAGGCAATGGGCGTCATGCACACCCACGCCGATGGCACCGGCAAATTTACCAAGGTGATACTTCGGCCACAGGTCACGATATCCGGCGACAGCGACAAGGCGACGGCGAAACATCTGCACGAAAAGGCCAGCGCCATGTGCTTCATAGCCCGGTCAGTCAACTTTCCGGTCGCGCATGCGCCGGAGTTTGCTTTCGAATAGACCTCGAAAGGCGGTCGCTGGCAACAACGTCAAGTTATCGAGGCGAGCCTAGACCGCGCGAACAGCAATGCGGTGGCAAGCGTTGTTCAGGTAGCCGCGCGGATTCCAGCCCGGCACGATCATGGGTTGCGAACGTCCGTAGGCGTCGACCGCGCGCGCCCATATTTCGTAGTAGCCTCGAGCGGGAAAGCTCACCCGGGTCGACCAGTGTTGCCAAGCCAGACGGTTCACCGGCAGATCCAGATGAGTTTGCTGCCATGTCACCCCAAAGTCGATGGACGTGCGCACCTCGGCAACCAGGACGTCGCCAGCCCAGGCGTGTCCGCGCACGTCAAGCGGCACTCCCCACCGGCATGGCGATTCGAGAACGCGGCTAGCGTTAATGCAGGCGTATCCGCGCAGGGGGGACAATTCCCCGATCAGGTGTTCGGCTCCCGACATCGGAGAGGTCACCAGCGACTTCACGGGCATCGAGTGGATGATGCACATCTGTTCGTCCGGGACCTCTTCCCCGGGCGCGACCGGTTCGCAGGGCACCCGGTAGGACTGACCGAGCATTTTTTCGCCATCGTGCACGCGGTCGCGGATCAGTATGCGCCTGACCCATTTGCCGGAGGCCGAGCCGGGCCAACCGCCGAATACGAAGCGAAGTGGAAATCCGTGAAAGTCTGGAAGTGGCCGACCGTTGATCGCCCAAGCCAACAATGACTCGTCCTCCAGTGCCTTGTGCATCGGCACGCCCCGTGAGATGGGTAAGGAGTCCGGGGCCGTGAGATGCCGGTCGGCGCCCTCGAAGGCGACATAGACGGCGTTTTCGGCGATCCCGCACCGGTTCAGCACGTCTCGGACGCGGACACCCGTCCACCGAGGGCAACCGATCGCCCCCGTGGTCCATTGCATGCCCGCAGCAGGTGGCGAGAACTGGCTGCGCCCGTTACCGGCACACTCCAGTTGCAACTGGTAGGTATGAGCCCGAAATTCGGTCTTTAAATCCCGCAACGAAAACGTCCGCGGCGATATACAAGCCTCTCCGGCGATCTCCAGAGTCCAATCGTCTGCATCGGACGGGGCGACCGATGGCGGTAAGCCGTTGTTGCGGACGAACAGGCGTTCGACCGGAGTGATCGCATCGTCCAGTAGATGCGCCGGACACTCCGCACCGATCGGGCGATCGTTCAATATGATCAATCCGGATTTGCCGGGCAACTCGAACGGTTGCGCCAATCCGGCAAGGGGTACGGGAATGAGACCCGCCGGCATATAGCGCGACATGGGAACACCGGCACGCAGAAAACCTTCCATGGCCGCGAGACCGGCCCCCTTGAGAAACCCGCGCCGATCAGTACCGACTGCTCTTCGGCCCCATAGTTCGAAGTCAGCTCGCTCGGGGTCGGTGTATAGCTCGAACAGTCCGCGTTCGGGTTTGGCCATTGTTCCTGTTATCAGTTACGTCGTGTCAATCTGCCGCAGCGCACAGAAGTCATGGTCGTGTCGCAATCTCTGGAAGGAGGCTCTGTCGTGACAGGACGTCTGTAAGACAGGACACTCCCACGCTACAACCATCGACGAGTTCGTTCGGTGTAAGCCGAATACTCCGCTCCGAACTTGCGGCGCAGGTACGCTTCTTCCCGCGAAATCACGCCCCAGGACAGAAGAATCGCGTCGACAACGGCCATGCCGATCAACCAGAGCGAGTTCGCCCATACGCCGATGCCGACCAGCAACATCACCATGGCCAGGTAGATCGGGTTCCGTGAGAACCCGTACGGACCGGCTGACACGATGGCGTCGGTCGGTTCGTTGGTGGGAATCGATGCGCCGCCTGCTCGCATGGTTCGAGCGGCCCAGATCGCAAGAACAAAGGCCACAACGACAACTGCCGAGCCGCCGATCGACGCGATGCCTTCCGGCAGTAACGGAATCGGCAACGGGACCAGCGCGCGAAGCCCGAAACCGGCGGCCAGCAAAATGCCCAGCATCAACGGCGGATGAAACGCCACGCCGGCATGATCCGGGAGATTGTCGTTATCGTGTTCGTGTTCCTGTTCGTCTTTGTTGACCATGTTGATTCCGGACGATTCCGTCTCCTAATGGTCCGAAGGCTCGACTGAGGCTTCCGCGTGTATCCGGATCAGCTTCTCGACCTGCTCGACGGTTCGCTGCCGTGCGATCCCACACTCGGTTGCGATACCGAAATCCTGCAGATACCTGCTTGCCGCGGCGATTCGGGAATTGGTGGCTTCCGCACCATCCTCGTGCACCAGACCGAGATAGACCTCAGTACCCGGATCAAGTGCCAATTCTGCGAGGGGCGCGAAGAACTCATCGTCATCCCGCTCGATCGGCACGGGCATGTGCATCCACGCAAGGGGACGCTCGACCGCGGCCGCGATCGCATTCGCAAGCCCGACCATCTTGCCGGCGTCGACGGGCTCGATGAAGTGCTTCGCATCGAAATCCCCGTAACAAAGGTGGATACCGACCTCGACGTCGCCGGGAATCGCGTCGCACAGCTTCGCAAGTGGCGGAATCAGTACCTGCTCCGTGTTCGGCATGGGCGGGACGATCGACGGCTGACCGTCCCACGCGACCATTTCCAGGCAGACATCCCACTGAATCGCGAGGTCGCCGTGTGGGATCGCATCGCAGATCGCCTGCGCCTCCCTGATCATGGCGGCCTCGTACACTGCGAGCACTGGGAACATGCCGTCTCCCCGAACGAAAGCCGATATGACCGCAAACGGCGTCGGCAGACTCACCTGAAATTTCACACCTTCCGCTACGTCGCCGCGTTCGCGCGCCGCGCAAAAGTCCTGATAGGAGATTCGTGCCTCGCGGCAATAGCCCAGCTCGCCGAAACGAATGTCCTGCGGATTGACGCCAGGTGCGATTTCCAACGGAACCATAAGCTGCGGGTCGGGCGACAGCGGCTTCAGATAGGGACTTGCGCGCAGCAAGGGGATCTGCCAACTGACCCACAACCGTCGTCCGGCCGGCTCCCCATCGGGAAGGCGCTTCAGACGACGACCCAGTGTGCGCCCGCAGGTTCTGAATACGTCATCGGCGGAATCGAGTGCGATGCTGCCGACGAAGTGAACTCGATCAGGTGTCATCGATCTCTCCAGATCGAACAGAACATTGAGCCGGATGATACGAGCTTGCCAGCAACGGGGCGAAATTGGCGCCCGGGAGCTTCAGTCGTCCAGTAGTCCGATCGCAGCGAAGCAAGGCTGAACCGCGATCCCTGCGACTTCTGACCCGGAGTGGTTCTCCGCAGCCGCGCAACGGAGCAGTGCCGCACAGCCCTTCTGCTGCTAGCATTGCGCGACCGACCGGACCCGGGACCACAATGACCATCGACGAAATCAGCCGTGACATGGCGGCCAAATCCAGCACGCTCGACCCGCTCGGCAAGACCCTGCTGTTCCTGCTCGACGACGAGAAGATGCTGATCGACGGAACGGGAGACGCCAATGTCGTGTCGATCGTCTCAGGACAGGACATCAAGGCCGACTGTACGGTACGGATGTCGCTGGACACCTACGGCAAGCTGCAGCGCAAGGAAATCAAGCCGTTCATGGCTGTTGCGTCGGGCAGGATCAAGGTCAGGGGCGACATGTCGATCGCGGCCAAGCTCAAGAAGCTGACCTGAATGCCGGTCGCTGCGACCTGACGCGCCGAGCACGGTTGAGCGGAAGAACCCGGCATGAGCACATACACCTTCGAAAGCCGACAGGCGCTGGATGAATTCCTCGAGATCATCCGCAACGCCGACCGGACGTTCCTGGATCCCGAGAAGGAACTCGACCGGCAGGGCAAGGTGGACGGCTACCAGCACATCTTTCACCTGCTTCAGGTCGCTGTCGATTTCTATCTCCACAACGATCCATTGCGGCCGCGGCTCATGCCGCTGGCCGACGGTAAGCGCAAGCTCTACGGCGACAACGTCGACGCGGTCTACTACTTCACGCAGGTACGCGGGGATCAGGAGTACGTCGTCAGCGGCCAACGCTTCGACAGTTGCTATCTGAGCTTCTGCCTGTACGGTGGCGACCCCAACGGCGAACTGGCGGACCGCGTGACGCTCAACGTCAACCACCGGGACATCGCCTTCGAGGACGACGGCTCGTTCGAGATCCGGCTGACCCCGAACCCGAACGGCACGAACGAGTTCCCCATCGACCCCGATTCAGTGACGCTTTTCACGCGCGAGTATTTCTTCGACCGTGCGGCATCGCGCGAGAGCACGCTCGGCATCCGCAATGCGTCGCCGCAACCCGCCACGCTGCCCCTCGGCGACGTCGAGCTCGCTCGGCGAATCCGCACCATGGCGATGTTCTTCCAGTGCACGACGTGGATTGCGCCGCTGCCGGTCGAGTTTCCGATCAACGAGTTCTGCCCGCCGTTCGAGTTCGACGCGGAACAGGGCGGATGGGGAACCGTCGACAACATCTACTGCTTCAGCCGCTTCAGGCTCGAAGAGGATCAGTACCTCAAGATCACGTTCCGCTCACCGGAGGCCTGCTACTGGGGCCTGCAGACCTGGAACTACCTCATGCAGTCGACGAACTACGCCGACTTCCCGGTCTGCATCAACAAGGCGAACGCCGTCGCCGAGGACGATGGCAGCTATGCGATCTACCTGAGCCACCGGCCAGCGCCGCGCAACTGGATCAGCACGGCGGGCTATCGCGAAGGCGTTCTTTTCGCGCGCTGGCTGCTCGCCGAAGCGTTACCGGAAACGCCTGAAGTGGAACTCGGCAACTGGTGAGGCCCCATGACCCCCGAACCGGGGTATCGGATCTCTATCCGGGAAGCGCGCGTGCGACCTCGTAGCCGGCGGCCGATCGACTGCGGCGTTGTCCACCATGGCAGTTTACGCGATGGCATATTGCTTATAATATTTTTATAAACAATATTTTATAGATATTTTCTCTAAACAATATTAGAAACTGAGCCGCCCGGACATTGCCTGATGTTGCCATGAGGCCCGATGGCCCGGGCGGTGTTGTCCTCCAGGAACGACGTTCATGAAACTCTGCTCAACCCGTCCGAGGGAATCATGCACGTGCTCGTGGGCGGCACAGCCGTCGTTCGCGACGGACAGTTGGTGGAAGGCGTTTTCCCAGGCCAGGCGATCACCCGCACGCCTTGAAAAAATTTCCTCCATCCCGCATATCGTTTGACAAGCGATTTGCGTACTGGAGGACTTCCCATGTCGACGATGTCACTGCCGCGCTACGCGGCGCTGCTGTTGTCCCTGGTGCTCGTCCACTCGAGCGCACAGGGTCAGATCCAACTTCCGGGCGAAGATAGGCCGTCGCTCGCGCCCCTGCTCCGGGATGTGACGCCGAGCGTCGTCAACATTGCCGTCGTCACGCGCACGACCGCGACCCGTAACCCGCTCAACCCGTTTTTCGACGATCCGTTCTTCCGCCGTTTCTTCGAGTTTCCGCAAAACCCGGAGTCCATTCCCCGGCAAAGCGCGGGCTCCGGCGTCATCATCGACGCCGGGCAGGGCTATGTGCTGACCAATCACCACGTCATCGAGAACGCCGAAGAAATCGTCGTCACCCTGCAGGACCGTCGCACCTTCGACGCGGAGCTCGTCGGCAGCGATTCCGGGACCGACATCGCGATGCTGCGGATCGAGGCCGATGAGCTGACGGCCATCGAGATCGGCGACTCCAACAGTCTCGAGGTCGGCGACTTCGTCATCGCCATCGGCAACCCCTTCGGTCTCGGACAGACGGTGACCTCGGGGATCGTCAGCGCGCTCGGCCGGACCGGGCTCGGCATCGTCGGCAGCAACGCCGACCAGCCCGGCGCCCAGGCGGGCTACGAATACTTCATCCAGACGGACGCATCGATCAATCCCGGCAATTCGGGCGGTGCGCTCATCGATCTCGACGGTCAGCTCGTCGGCATCAATACGGCGATCGTCTCGCCGGCCGGAGGCAATGTCGGCATCGGCTTCGCCGTACCCATCGCGATGGCGGGCGATATCGTCGAGCAACTGCTCGAATATGGCGAGATACAGAGGGGCAGGCTCGGAATCTTCATTCAGGACGTGACACCGGACCTCTCCGAAGCGCTCGAACTCGGCGTCGACCGCGGCGCACTCGTCAACCAGGTCGAACCGGGCTCCGCGGCGGAACGGGCGGGCCTGCGCGAGGGCGACGTCATCACGGAACTTGACGGCGAGCCGGTCGAGGGTGCGGCCGATCTGCGCAACAGGGTCGCGCTCGTGCGCGTGGGCACCGAAGTCGAACTCTCGTACATCCGCGATGGCCGCCGGGAGACCCTGCGTGCGGCGGTCGGCGGTGCGCCCGAAATCGCGGCGGCCGAAGGGTCGGCCGAAGGTCAGACGATCGACAGGCTGCGCGGCGCGGAGTTTCGGGATCTCGATCCGGCGCATCCGAGATACGGCACGGTCGCGGGCGTGCTCGTCGCCAACGTTGCGCAAGGCAGCCCGGCAGCGCTCAACGGCCTGCGGCCCGGCGACATCATCATGGCCGTCAACCGGCAGCGTGTGGGCTCCCTGCTCGAGCTGTCCGAAGCGATGCGCGAGACGAGCGGCACTTTCGCACTGAACGTGCTGCGCGACAACGCGCGTCTCTTCATCGTGATTCAGTAGGCGTCAACCGAGCACCTCTTCGAGGAAGCCGACCGTCGCGACCCACGAGCGGCGGTCGGCGTCCGCGTCGTACACCGTGCCCCTGTCGGGCGAATTCGCGTTCGGGTTCGTGAAAGCGTGCATCGCGTTGCCGTAGACGTGGATCTGCCAGTCCGCGCCGGCCTCGGAGAGCTCAGCTTCGAGCGCATTGACGGCCTCGACGGGCACCATCGGATCATCGTGACCGTGCAGCGCAAGCACCTTGGCGCCGATGCTGACGCCGGACGTGTTGCCGGGCGGGTTGAAAAGTCCATGCAGACTCACGACGCCGCGAACGTCGCTGCCGGTGCGCGCGAGATCCAGCACGCACAGTCCACCGAAGCAGTAGCCGATCGCAGCGGTGCGTTCGGCGTCGACCTCGTCCTGCTGGCGAAGCGTTTCGAGCGCAGCCGTGATGCGACCCTGCAGCAACACCCGATCCTCGAGAAACGGCTGCATGAACGTCGCGTTTTCCTCGGGACCTGAGCCGCGCACGCCCTTGCCGTAGACATCGAGCGCGAAGCCGCAGTAACCGAGTTCGGCAAGTTCGCGCGCCTTCGCGCACTCGAGTTCTCCCCGCCCTCCCCAGGCATGCGATACGAGCACGCCGGGCTTCGGACCCGGACGATCTGCGTCCCAGGCCATGTAGCCCTCGAGCAGGTCGCCGTTGTGAGTGTATTCGACATATCGGTCCGCCATTGGTCCTGTTTCTCCTGTGATGTTTGTGGCGCCGCGATCGAACCCGCGGCTGTCTTGCGGTGCGAGTTGCCCGCACACGGAAACGGCGAAGTTTAACGCAGAAATATCACTTGAAAATTACGTTGCGTCGGGCGCGCATGTACTGTTAGAGTGCCTGCGCCGCGACGTTCATCCATCTGGGGGCGCCTATGGACCTGATTCCGGACACAGCACCGCACTGGCACATTTTCCTGACGCACGTCCCGATCGTCGGAGCGTTCTTCGGACTGGCGCTCCTGATCGCAAGCTACGTCATCAAGAGCGACCACTTGCGGCGCGCAGGTCTTGTGACATTCGTGCTGCTGGCACTGATCGTGATTCCGACATTCATCACCGGCTCCGCCACCAGGTGGGAGATCGGCAACGACCCTGCTGTCTCCCTCGATCTCATGGCCGCGCATCAGGATCTGGCCCTTTGGTCGCTGATTTTTCTCGGGTTTACGGGCGTGCTGTCCTGGTTTGCGCTCTGGCACTATCGGCGCTCGTCCGGGCCTCACGACTGGAACATCCACGCCGTTCTCGTACTCGCCCTGATCTCGATGTTCGTCCTGCTGAACACGGGCAGCATCGGCGGCACGATCAGCCGCCCGGACATGCAGTCCGCGGAGGACCTTCAGGCAGTTGCGGGCCAGGCGGAGGAAGGCATCAACGCCGCGATCGAAGAAGCCATCATCAGCGGCGCATGGGCCTGGCCGGCGATGGAAGCCGCGCATTTTGTCGGGATGGCAGTGCTCTTCGGCGTCGTGATCATCGTCACCCTGCGAACGCTCGGCGTCGCAAGGGTCATTCCCTTCTCTGCGGTACACCGGCTGTTGCCGCTCGGGGTACTCGGCTTTTTCGTCAATTCCGTGACCGGGATGCTGTTCTTCATCGCGGACTCCGGCCGCTATACGGCGATGACGAACAGTTTCTTCCCGAAAATCGCCCTGATCGTGATCGGGGGCATCTGTGTCCTGTACTTCACGATCTTCGACAGTCCATGGAACGTGAAGAAGGACGACGACGGGCCGGTTCAGGCCAAGGCGATCGCCGCCCTGACACTGGTCCTGTGGGCCGGGGTCATCGTCTACGGCCGCCTGTTGCCGTATCTTGAAGGAGGCTAGAGATGCTACCGCTGTTTATCGCCGTTATCGGTCTGGCCGCAGTACTCGCTTCGGTTTACCTCCCGGCAAGGTACTACTGGCTGATTCTCACCCTCGTCGCGGTACAGGTCGCCATCGGCATCGTTGCCAACGCAGCCTGGCTGCTGCTTACGGTCATCGTCATCATCAGCGTACTGTTCACGGCGTTGATCGCCGTGGGCCACTTCTGCATCGACAAGAACGCCGAGCGCACGACGCAAGCAAGCGCGCAGTAGTTCCTTTCACGACAATACATCGGGAAACGTTATGGCTCTTCTTACCTGGTTGGAATCCACGGCCTATTCCGAATGGATCCTGGTCTCGGCAGTCGGCTGGCCGTTGATGCTGTGCACGCATGCGATTGGCCTGGCGATCATCGTCGGTATCGTGTTCTCCGTCGACCTGCGACTGCTCGGGCTGTACAAGACGATTCCATACACGGCTCTGGACAAGATACTGGCCTTCGCCTGGATCGGCTTCGCATTGAACCTCTTTACGGGCGTTTCGCTGTACATGACTCAGGCGTCCAGTTACACCGAGAACATCCCGTTCCTCATCAAGATCACATTGATCGCGCTCGGCACCGTCAATCTGCACAAGATGCAGAAGACGCTGCGCCAGGACGCGGCAAGCTGGGAGGCCGCCCAGGCCGTTCCGGACGTCGCCAGGCAGCTTGCGATCAGCTCGCTCGTGTTCTGGACGATTGCCGTCGTTACGGGCCGACTGATCGCCTACCTCTGAGCCGGTCCTGGAATCGGCGCCTCCGGGGCACGAACTCCGGGAAGGCCGCCACTGCCCCACGCAACCTACTCGGACTGCGCGACGCAGGATGCTGTGGCGCATCCCAACCGTACGCGGCGAAACTGAGGCAGAGTCCCGCTACCCCTCCTCGTTCCATGTGACCGCAGTCCCCGTCACGGGGTTGGGGTAGTGGAACGGCGGAAGGAATGCCGACGGATACATCTCGAAGGGATGCGTCGGCGGTGAATCCGGCGGATTCGACTCGGTGACGCCGGGAGGCGGACGCGGCGCGGCATCCTTCCAACCGACGGCGTAGGGCACGAAATAGGTGTTGAAGACCTGGTCGCGCTGCATCTTCCAGATCCCGTCCTCCTTGACGTAGTCGTTCTCGTAGGTGCCGCCCATCCACATCGAGTACGTTTCGTGCTCGCCCATGATGCTGAACGCGCGCGAACGCATCTTCGCCGTCTGCCCATCGTCGGCAATGTTGATCACGGGCTGGTACTGCATGTGGTTGTGCAGCAGGCCATGGTGGATTCCGGCTTCGCCGTACAGGTTGAGGTTGCGTCTGACGCTCTCTGAACCGGTATAGACGCCGCGCATCGCGATCTCGATCGACCCGTCGCTTGCAAATATGCCGGCCAGGTTGTCCCACTGGTTGCGGGCGAGGTAGTAGCCGTAGATCGCGTTGAGCCGTTCGAGCGCGTCCGTGTCCTCCAACAGCACGACGCGCCGCTCGATAGAGTCGAGCGCACTCTCGATGCTGTCGCGGTCCGCCGGAATCATGGCGGCCTCCGGCCTCGCCGATTCGGCGTAGACCGGAGCGCCGGTAACGAGGTTCTCGTAGTGAAACGGCGGTACGAACACGGCCGGAAAGACATCATGCGGTACCGTGACGGGCTCGTCCGGAGGCAGCACTTCGGACGGTCCGGGATCCGGCAGCGCCGTCTTGCCCCAGCCATCCTCGTACGGCGTATACATCGTCGAGTACATGTGCAGGCGCTGGATCTTCCAGACGCCGTCTTCCCTGACGTACTCGTTCTCGTAGATGCCGGATCCCCAGTTCGAGTACTCGCCCCAGACCGCGTCCTGCTCGAAGAGGCGCCAACGCCCTCTTGCGGTGCCGCGGTCCGGCGCCACATGGACGATGGGCTGTAACTGCATGCGGTCGCTGAGCCGTCCCTCCTGAGGGAACTCGGCGCCGCGCGTGCGCAAATAGGCCAGCACGCGCTCCTTGCCGACGTACACGCCGCTGTTGCCGATTTCGATCGTGCCGTCTGCCGCGAAGAGATCCGCGGCCTGGCTCCAGAGCCCCTTGTCGATGTAGAAGCCGTAGGTGCGCTGCAAGTTTTCGATCGTGTTCTCGTCCTCGAGAACGGCGATTTCGTGCTCGAGCGCGCCGGCTCGCTCGGCCAGGCGCTCAAGAGAGACATCGCCGGCGGCAAGCATCGGCCGTGCTTCGATTTCTTCGAGCGGGGACTCGGCTCCCGCAACCGGATTGGGGAAGTGGAACGGCGGCAGATACGTGCCTGGCCAGGTGTCGTACTCGATCGTCGACGGCCGGTCCGGCGGGAGTTCGTCGGACACCCACTTGCCGCCGTTGACGTCGTCGTTGACCTGCCAGCCACCCTCGTACGGCACGACGATGCTCTGAAACCAGTGGACCTTGCCAAGCTTCCAGACCCCGTCTTCCTTGACGTACTCGTTCTCGTAGGGCCCTTCGCCCCAGACGGCATCTCCGCCAAGCTCGCCGGCCATGATCAGCGCCCGCCAGCGGCCCCTGGCCGTCATGCCGTCGGGCGCGACGGTGACGACCGGCATGAGCTGCATGTGCTCGTTGATCTGGCCTTCGGTCAGGCCCGAACGGCCGCCACCGAGCACGTAGAGAAACTCGCGGACGCGATCCCGTCCGACATAGACGCCGTCAAGCCCGATCTCGATCGTGCCGTCTGCCGCGAAGAGGTCGACGATCTCGTCCCACAGGGCCTCGTCGAGGTAGTAGCCGTAGGCGCGCTGCAGGCGCTTGATGTCGTTGGCGTCCTCGACCAGGGACTTGCGGTGCTCGAGCCTGGCAAGCCGACCGCCGAGTTCTGACGAAACGGGATCCGTCGACGCGTCGACACCCCCCTGCGACCCCTGTGCCCCCTGCCCCGCTTCCGGAAGGTCGTCACAAGCGCCCAGTCCAAGCGCGGATCCAGCGAGCAGATACACGAAGAACCTGTATTTTTTCACGAACATTGCTCCCTGCATCTGCTGTCCCGTCCGCAGTTACCGCGCAACGAAACACTATAACCCGGCGTCGTACACGACCCTGCCGCCGACGATCGTCATCAGCGGCTCGATGTCCTTGATTTCGTCCGCCGGGATCGTCAGGTAGTCGCGGTCGAGCACGACCATGTCCGCGAGCTTGCCGGACTGGATCGAGCCGAGATTGTCTTCCTGGAAGATCAGGTACGCGTTCTTGCGCGTGTGCGCGATCAGCGCGTCCTCACGATCGATGGTCTGACGGAGCACGGCCCGTCCTCCAACCATCTTGCCGGTAACGGCCCACCACAGCGTCGTGAAGGGCAGTATCTGGTTCGCCCGGCTGCCGTCGCTGCCGAAGCCCCAGGTGATGCCGCTCGCCTGAATCGTGCTGAGCGGCGCCATGTCCCAGGCATCGTCACCGAAGACGTTATGGTTGATGCCGCCGTTGATGACCGCCCAGGGATGCACGGCGGCGTACATTCCGAGCGCCTTCATGCGGGTCAGGTGCGACTCCTCGAGCTGATTGGAGTGTGCGAAGGCCCAGCGCAGGTTCGCGACCGGGTACTCGGCGTTGACGATCTCGATCTGGTCGAGAAACCGGGACAGCGTGTCGCGCAGGTTCGCATGAACGTGCAGCGGCAGGCCCGCCCGTGCGATCGCGGCGGCCATGCGCCGCCACTCGGCGAGTTCGGCGTCGCCGTAGTCGGACGCTACAAGGAACATCGGGTCGTGCAGCGGGCGGTAGACGCTTTCGCCAAAGGTCACGTGGTCAACGTACTCGTCGCCCTGAAAGAACTTCAGTTCCGCGATTCGCGGCAGCACCGCGTCGACCTGCTCCGGCGATCCCGCGGACGCGCCCGTGATGCAGAACACGCGAACATCGAGTTCTCCCCGGTCGACCCAGCTCCGGTACATGGCCAGCACGTCCGGCGCGCAGCCGGCGCTGCCGAATGCAGTGAGCCCCGCGGCGTTGAGATCCCGGATCATCGCTCGCGTGCTCGTTTCGAGCTCGCTGCCCGATGCGGTCGGCAGCCGTGCCGCGAGCGAGCGGATGCCGGCTTCCTCAATTTCGCCGGTCGGCCGGCCGGAAGCGTCGCGCACGACCCAGGCGGGACCGTCAGTGCCGTCCAGGCCGAAGGTCTCGAGAGCGAGGCTGTTCAGATAAGCGCGGTAATAGGATTCCTGCATGAGGACCGGGTGGTCGGGGGCGACCGCATCGAGTTCCTCGCGCAGCAGCGGGCTCGGGTCGTCGGCGAACTGGGCGATCGCCCAGCCGCCCAGTGTGTAGATCCACTCGCCCGTTTCCGTGGCCGCGGCCTTGCCGCGCAGCAGATCGAGCGCCTCGCGGCGCGTACCGACCCCATCCCAGCGGACCTCGTAGGTCCACGTCGTACCGGCCCTGAGCAGGTGCATGTGGTTGTCGATGAGGCCCGGAATCACTGCCCGGCCTCCGACATCGATAATCGCCGTATCCGGTCCGCCAAGCGCGGCAATCTCCGCGCTCGTCCCGACCGCGACGATCCGTTCGCCGGCCACCGCAACGGCTTCGGCGATCGTGAAACGCTCGTCGACGGTGATGATCTTGCCGTTGGTGAGCACGAGGTCGGGTGCGGACTGCGCTGCGGCGCCCGATACGGCAAGTCCGACGCTCGCAAGCAGCATGACCGCCGGCAGCCCGCGGCAGAACTCCGCGTCGCACCGGGACCGGCAAGGCGGACTTCCGCCCCATGCGGCGGGGCTGTTGCCACGGGCTGCCAGGCCAAACTGCGGTTTCTTCACTGTCATGGGCTTCCCTCCGAAAAGACTACAGTAGCCACTCGCTGTACCAGTCCGCCGCCTCGCGCGCGGCGATCTCCAGATGCGACAGGTTGCTGTACATGCTCATGTGGGTGCTTTGCTGCTGCACGAAGAGCTTTTTCTTCGTCGTCGCGATCTCGCCGAAGGCCGGGATCTCGCGCTCCCACATCGTCAGGTCATCGCCCTCGGCAACGATCATGAGCGTCGGCGTGTCGAGAATCCGCGGCAGATAGGGCCGCACGTCGTAGGACCACACGAGCTCGACCGACTCGATCGTGCTGTAGTGTTCGTGGCGAGGCGCCGACTCGGCCTTGATCTTCATGAAAACGGGCCTGGTCTCGGGGTGCGGCCAGGTCACGACTTCGGTCTTCGGGTCGCCCGAGTGCGGGATGTGGCCGTGCGTACCTGTCAGGTAGCGCTTGTGTCGCTCGGATTGGACGAGCGCGGTCAACTCGCGAAAGCCCACGGAACCGTGGGCGCGCATCGAGTTGTACCAGCCCTCGATGATCGGAATCTGCGACACGATGCACTTGACGCGCCAATCGAGCGCCCCGACCGCGAGCGCGTGTCCGCCGCTGTAGGAGATGCCCCAGACCCCGATTCTTTCGGGGTCGACCACGCCCGCGAAGTCTTCGTGATAGCTCACCGCGTCGATGGCGCTCCGATAGTCCGCGATCTGCTTGCGCGGATCGAGGTGCTGGCGCGGCTCGCCGTCGCTCGCGCCAAGATGCCGGTAATCGAAAACCAGGGCAGCGCAGCCGGCGGCGACGAAGTACTCCGCGTACTCCGGCATGATGAGTTCCTTGACGTAGCACCAGCCTCCCCCCATGACGACGACGGGCCTGGGGCCCGTTCCGGCTTCGGGCACGTAGAGATCCGCGCGGATGATCTCGTCAGGATTTTCGCTCGGAAACTGGACCTCTCTTTTTTGCACCGCAACCTCCAAAGTCGGGATGGGCGCCATTTCGCCCTTCGCCTTGGGCGACACTATACGCCGGTACGCGTCCTGGGCGCCCACGTCTGCGACACTTTCGCGCCCGCCTGCGACGGTCGTCATACGCTCCCAATCGATTGCGGGTAGAATCGATTGCATGGCCGACCGGAACGTTTTTCGTCCGCGGAGCGAGCTGAACTCCCGGGGCCGACATTCCGACGAAGCGGCCGGTCCTGAATGGATGTCCAACAGATACGAGGTTTGGAAATGAAGACCAGGAAAGACGTGTTGATTACTTCGGCCGTCAGCAGCCTGCTGGCCGTCGGTGCGTTCACGCTCGCGAACCAGGGCGTCGCCCAGGACGCCGAGCAGGAACAGGAACGTTGCTACGGGGTCGTCAAGGCCGGCGCGAACGACTGTGCCGGTCCAGGCCACACCTGTCAGGGACAGGCCACTGAAGACGGCAGCCCGCAAGAGTACATACTGGTTCCGGTCGGCACCTGCGAGCGTCTCGTCAACGGCAGCACGACAGCCAGAACCGAGTAATGACACAAGGCGTCCCGGGCGGCGCAGGACCGATTCCCGCGATTGCCGGAATCGGCCTGCGCGGCCCGCACCAGGCGCATTTCCTGCACGACAGGCCCGCCGCGGGCTGGCTCGAGGCACACAGCGAGAACTATTTCGCCGCAGACGGCATTGCCGCCGCGGCCCTCGAACGCATCCGGGCCGACTATCCGCTGAGCCTGCATGGTGTCGGACTCTCGCTCGGATCCGTCGACCCGCTCGACGCCGGACACCTTGACAAGCTCGCACGCCTCGTCGAGCGCATCGAGCCCGGACTCGTCTCCGAACACCTCTCCTGGGGCTCCGTGGACGGCCGCCACCTCAACGATCTGCTGCCCCTCCCCTACACCGGGGAAGCGCTCGCACACGTCGCCCTGCGCATGGAACAGGTGCAGGACCGGCTCGGGCGGCAGATCCTGATCGAGAACGTCTCGAGCTATCTGGAGTTCAAGGGTTCCACGATGACCGAATGGGAGTTCCTGGTGGAGGCCGCCAGCCGCAGCGGCGCCGGGATCCTGCTCGATGTGAACAACATCTACGTGAACTCGAAGAATCACGGCTTCGAACCCGACGACTACATCGAAGCCATTCCGACCACTGTCGTAGGCGAAATCCATCTCGCCGGGCACACCGTACAGCGTTTCGACGAACACGAGATTCTCGTCGACACGCACAACGCGCTCGTGTGCGAAGAGGTCTGGAACCTCTACGACGCCGCGATCGCCCGATTCGGCCGGACGCCGACGCTCATCGAGTGGGACTCGGAACTGCCGCCCGTCGACACGCTGCTCGCCGAAGCCGCACGGGCCGAGCAAGTCATGGCGAAGTACGATGAACGCGCTGCATAGGCTGCAACGCGACTGCGAGCACGCGTTTCGGGGTGCGGATGCCGCACCGCTGCTCCCGGATCTCGTCGGCAAGGCCATACCCCCCGCGACCCGCATCGAGGTCTACCGGAACAACGCCCGGGAAATCTGCCGCAAGGCGCTTGCCAACAGTTGTCCCGTGGTCGAGCAACTCGTCGGCGATGCCTGCTTCAGGTCGCTGGCACGCGAGTACCTCGACGCACACCCGTCAACGAGCGGCGATCTGCAACACTTCGGCCGCGAGTTTCCCGCGATTCTGGACGCCCTGTATTCCGGGTCCGAATACGATTACCTCGGCGACATTGCGAGGCTCGAACTCGCGATCGAAGATGCGCTGCTCGAGCCCGAGGCCGGAACACTCGACCTCGATGCCCTCGCCGACGTACCGCCCGACCGGCTCGGCGACGTCATCTTTACGCAGGCGCCGTCGCTGCGGCTCGTCGGATCGCGCTATCCGCTGCTCTCAATCTGGCGTGCCCACCAGCCGGGCGCTGAAGAATCCGTGGACCTCTCAAGTGGCGCCGAATATGTCGCCGTGCGGCGTGTCGGCGACGAGGTCGAGATGCGACTCATCGACCGCGCGGCATTCATCCTCGGCCGTGCCCTGAACGGCGGAGGGAGCCTGAACCAGGTATGGGATGAGTTGCCCGACGACGTGCGTGAAGTCCTGCCGGGCGCGCTCACGGCGCTCTCGCTCGCCGGTGGCTTGTCGCACTTTTCCCTGCCGGAGAGCTGATCCGGCGGGAGCTTGCAAGGAAAGGACGAAGTCATGATCGACAAGGCGACCCAGTGGCTGGTGGAACGCCCGGCGACGCTGTTCAACTACGTTCAGGATATTTTCGCGCTCGCGATCCGGCTCTACGTGGGTTGGCAGTTCTTCAAGGCCGGACAGCTCAAGATCGGCTCATGGAGCAATACGCTGCAGCAGTTTCAGTTCGACTTTCAGGTTCCGCTGCTGCCGCCCTACCCGGCTGCCGTACTCGGAACGTTCGGCGAGCTGTTCTTCCCGTTGCTGCTGTGGATCGGTCTCACGACCCGGCTGGCTTCGATCGGGCTGCAGATCGTGAACGTCGTCGCCGTGATTTCGGTGCTGTACCTGTTCCCGAACGGGCTTTCCGACCCCGCATTCGGCGACCACTTCCTCTGGGGACTGATGATGCTCGGTCTGACGTTCTACGGCGGCGGCAGGATTTCGCTCGACTATCTGCTGCTCCGGCGGCGCCAGAGGGTCTTCTAGCAGGAAGCCCGGCGCATCTCGGTACGACGCGCGGCGCGCTCACCGCTCAGGCGCCTTCCTGGCCGCCCTCGAAAAAGTCGGGCGGCGCCTCCAGACACTCGCTTGCGGAAGCCGATTGTGTGGATCGTGCGCCGGGCGGAATCACGAGCGACTCCGTCTCGTTAGGCAGGGACAGATCCTCCGGCACGCGCACCGGCGGAATCGAGTCGCTCGTCGCGTAACGGTCAGGATCCTCGCAACGCACCTCGCCGCGCCGCCCGCAAGCGGTGACCAGGGTGACAGCGAGCACGACGACCGTGAGAATCGCGATCCGGGACATCCGTGACTCCGATCGTCTCAAGCGGCGGCCAGTTCGATCTCGGCCGCGGCCATCGCGGCGAGGACTGCATCCTGATGCTCCGCCGCCAACGGGGTCAACGGCAATCGGATGCCCGGCCCCGCCAATCCCATTCGTTGGACTGCCCACTTGACCGGGATCGGGTTGCTTTCGACGAAGAGCCTGTCATGCAGTTGCCGAAGATCGGCGTCGATGCGCTCCGCCGCAGCGCGGTCGCCCGCACGCGCCGCATCGCACAGAGCGCGCATGGCTGCCGCCGCCACGTTGGCCGTCACGGAAATCACGCCATCGCCGCCTTGCAGCATGAATTCGCAACTCGTCGCATCGTCACCGCTCAGAAGCGAGAAAACGGGCCCACAACCGTCTCTGAGCGTTGCGACCCGGTCAAGTTCCGCGGTGGCGTCCTTGAGCGAAGCGATGTTCCCATGCGACGACAGCCGGATCACCGTGCTCGAGTGGAGATCGACGCCCGTGCGTCCGGGCACGTTGTAGAGTATCAGCGGCCGGCTCACGGCATCGGCGACCGTGCAGAAGTGCCGATACATCCCTTCCTGGGTCGGCTTGTTGTAGTACGGCGTCACGACGAGAAAGGCCGCAACCGGCAATGCGTCGACAGCCCGCGACAGCTTCAGTGTCTGGGCGGTCGAATTGGAGCCCGTGCCGGCAACGATCGGGATGCGATCGTTCGCGAGTTCGCAGGCCGCAGCGATGAGTTCGATGTGCTCGTCGTGCTCGAGCGTGGCGGACTCGCCCGTCGTGCCGGCGATGATGAGCGCCTGGGTACCCGACTCGACATGAAAACCGATGAGCCGGCCAAGATCCGCGTAGTTGACGACGCCGCCAGCATCCATCGGCGTCACGAGCGCAACCATGCTGCCAGCCAGCATCGACACGTCCCCGTACCGTGAAAGGCGGACGATGGTACTGAGCAGCCAGCGCAGGCGCAATAACGGAGCGTTACACGCCACCGAGTTCAGAGTAAACTGGCGGGTTTGACGCTCGGTTGAAACGTCCCGCGAATGGAACAGCTACTCGTTATCTCCGCCGTTGGCGGTGAACCGACCAAGGTCGTCAACGATGTCGCCCGCCTGATCTTCGACTGCGGTGGCAACATCAAGGAAAGCCGAATGGCGGCGCTGGGTTCGGAGTACGCGATCCTGCTGCTCGTGGGCGGCAACTGGCACACGATCGGCCGCCTGGAGCGCGATCTCGACAAGTTCGGCACCGGCAACGGCGTCACCCTGCACGTCAGGCGCACCGAGCCGCGCAGCATGGGCAAGGAACTGCTGCCGTTCGCGATCGATGTCGTCGGGCTCGACCAACCGGGCATCGTGCACAGCCTGAGCGAGTTCTTCACGAGCAGAAAAGTGGAAATCGGCGAAATTTCCACGCGCAGCTACGCCGCGGCGCACACGGGCGCACCGATGTTCTCCGTGCAGATGTTCATCAACATCCCGGGCGGCGTTCATATCGCCGGGCTTCGGGAGGAATTCATGGTGTTCTGCGATCAGCTCAACGTCGACGCGATCATGGAGCCCGTAAAACACTCCTGAGGACCGGGGAGGCGTGCATGGCCATTGCTGCCGTCGGCCAGAAGGTGCCGCCATTCGAGGCCGAAGCCACGGGCGGCAAGACGATCTCGAGCGAACAACTGCGCGGGAACCCGTTCGTCCTGTACTTCTATCCGCGCGACAACACGCCGGGATGCACGATCCAGAGCAAGGACTTCCGGGACCGCCATGCCGAGTTCGCGAGCCGCGGCGTCACGGTGCTCGGCGTGTCGCGCAACACCCTGGCGTCGCATGAGAAGTTCAGGTCGAAGTACGAATTCCCCTTCGACCTGCTCTCCGACGGCGACGAGACCTTGTGCGGGCTGTTCGACGTGATCAGACCGAAGAACATGTACGGGAGGCTGGTGCGCGGCATCGAGCGCAGCACGTTCCTGTTCGACTCCAATGGGGTATTGTTGAGGGAATGGCGCAAGGTCAGGATCAGGGGGCATGTCACCGAGGTACTGGACGCGGTGAAGGCGATCGAAGGCTAGATTTGTCGGCGCACAGCCGGTACGGTCGGGAAACGGCGCCGATTGGACGGGTCCTTGCAGTGCGCCCGGGAACGCGGCAGGCTTGCACGAGTCCAAAGATGCAATGAAGAGCTTTCCGAAAATCATACTCGGGCTGTGCGCGCTCCTGAGCTGGCACGCCGCGAGCTTCGCGCAGACCACCCGCGAACTGCCCGATTTCGGGAGCCCCGCCGACACGATCCTGAACCGCAGCCGGGAGGCGCAGCTCGGCCGCAGCGTCATGCTGCAACTGAGAAACGCCGGCGTCATCGTCGAAGATCCCCAGCTCACCGAATACATCAGAATCCTCGGGTCGCGGCTCGCAAGTCAGGCCAACAACGGCGACTTCAGCTTCAACTTCTTCATCATCGACGACAATCAGATCAACGCGTTCGCGATGCCGGGCGGCCATATCGGCGTGCACACGGGACTGATCCTGGCCAGCGAAAACGAGAGCGAACTCGCAGGCGTCCTCGCTCACGAGGTGTCTCACGTCACCCAGCGCCACATCGCCCGCGCGCTCTACGACAACCAGCGCATGAGCATCGTGTCGATGGCGACCATGCTTGCCGCGATCCTGATCGGCGCAGCCGCCGACTCGCCCGACGCGGCCCAGGGGCTGCTGATGGGCTCCCAAGCCGCACAGTTGCAGCGGCAGATCAACTTCACGAGGTCGAACGAACACGAAGCGGACCGCATCGGCATGGGCGTGCTGGCTGCTGCCGGATTCGACCCGAACGGCATGGCGACCTTCTTCGAGAAGCTGCAGATCCGTTATGGCCTGGCGCGCGCGAACGTGCCCCAGATGCTGCAGACCCACCCCGTGACCGGCGCCCGCATTGCCGAGGCACGGGCACGGGTGCGGCAACTGCCGAAACGGGAATACGAGGACAGCCTCGGCTACGCGCTCGCCAAGGCGCGGATCATCGTGCTCGACTCCACCACTCCGGAAGCCGCGCTCGCCGAGTTCGACCGGATGGAGGACTCGGCGGCGACACGCTATGGGCGTGCGCTCGCAATGTCGCGCATGACGCTGAACGACAATGCCGAACGCGAGTTTCGCTCGCTCGTCGAGGATTACCCCACGGTCATCGCCTATCGCATCGGCCACGCCGAAGCCCTCATGGAAAGCGGCTATCCGATCCTTGCGATGGAAGTTTACGGCGAGGCTTCGGAACTGTTCCCGCGGAACATACCGCTCACGATCAGCCACGCCGAAGCGCTGATCGAGATCGGCAATCCCGCTGAAGCCCATCATCTGCTGCTCGATCTGCTGAACAATGTGCCGCCGACGCCGGCGCAGATCCAGCTCATCGCAAGAGCCGCAAACGCCGAAGGCGACATCGGCAACGCGCAGTACTATATGGGCGAATACTGGATCTCCGTGGGGAACCTTCCGCTCGCCATCGAACGGGTCCGCATGGCGCTCGAAGCCCCCGGCGTCAACAGGATCGACAAGGCGCGATTCGAAGCCAAGCTCGAGCTCTGGCGCTCATACCTGCCCGAGCAGGACAACCGCCGCCGGCCGCGGCGCGGCGGCGACGACACCGCCGACGGGCCATCGCGCGGATAGAAGCGAACCGCTCGGCCTCAGGCGGCCACGAATTCCATCGACGCTTCGTAGCGGCCCGTGCGGGCAAGTCCGTTGAGCCGGGCGCGCAAGGCGAACGCGGACTGACCGGCCGAATAGTTCTCGGACCTTCCCGACCACGCACCGAGGGCCGCGGCCTGCAGAGCCCGTCCGTACGAGAACGACAGCTCCCACGGATGCGGCCCCAGCCGGTTCATGGCATTCAGATGCGCGGTCGCATCGACATCGCTTTGCCCGCCGGACAGGAACGCGATGCCCGGCACCTGTGCCGGGACGTTGGCGGTCAGACACTCGACCGTCGCCTGGGCGACCTCCTCGACGGAAGCCTGCCGATCGCAGTTCATGCCCGAAATCACCATGTTGGGCTTGAGGACGATGCCGTCGAGCGCAACCCTGTGGTCGACGAGTTCGGCAAACGTCCGCTCGAGCGTTCGGGCGGTAACGACGGCGCAGCGCTCGATGTCGTGGGCGCCGTCCATGAGCACCTCGGGCTCGACGATGGGTACGATTCCCGCCTCCTGGCACAACGCCGCATAGCGCGCGAGCGCGTGGGCGTTCGCGCCGATGCAGAAGTCGCTCGGAATGTCCGCGTCGATGTCGATGACCGCGCGCCACTTGGCGAAGCGGGCGCCGAGTTCGCGGTACTCCGCGAGCCTTTCACGCAGCCCGTCGAGCCCCTCCGTGACCTTCTCGCGAGGAAATCCGGCCAGCGCCTTCGCGCCCTTGTCCACCTTGATTCCCGGGATGATGTCGCGTTCGGTCAGAAAAACCGGGAACGGCGTGCCGTCGGAAGTACTCTGCCGCAGCGTCTCGTCGAACAGGATCACGCCGCTGATGTAGTCCGCCGCGCCCGGCGTCGTGAACAACATCTCGCGATAGCTGCGGCGGTTTTCCTCCGTCGATTCCGTCGCGATCGTATCGAACCTTTTCTTGATCGTCGGCGTGCTTTCGTCCGCCGCCAGGATGCCCCTGCCGGGCGCAACCATCGCCCGAGCCACGGCATTCAGTTCGGTGCCACTCATCAAGACCTCCGCTGGCGCTGTCGCTGGATAACGATGCACGGGGAATCCCGTGCGCTCGGGCGACAAGCATAGCCAGTTTTAACCGTCCGGGCGATAGCTGCGCACGCGGACCGCGCCGCGAGCGGTGCTGCCGCGCCAGGGACTGGCAATCCATGGCTAAAGAACCGCTGTTTGCTTTGCAGCGCTCCACTAAAGGGTACTAAAATAGTCCTCTATCCTGACTCAGGCTATTCGACCATGCTGAAGATGAGCAAACTGACCGATTACGGCACATTGGTGCTCGCCCAGATGGCGTCGGAGGCGGAGGATCTGCGCTCCGCCGGGCAGCTCGCCGACGCCACACATATCGCCCGACCCACTGTGAGCAAGCTGTTGAAATCGCTGACGCGCGCGGGGCTCGTGGTATCGGAGCGCGGCGCGCGCGGCGGCTATGCCCTGGCGCGCGCGCCCGACAAGATCAGTGCCGCGGAAATCATCGATGCGCTCGAAGGACCGGTCGCGATCACCGAGTGCAGCTCCGTCGACGGCGCCTGCGAACTCGAGCAGTACTGCCGCGTCGGCCGCGCATGGCAAAGAATCAACCGCAGCATTCGCAGGTCGCTGCAGCAGGTCAGCCTCGCCGACCTGCAGCTCGATGCCGAGCCGCTCCCGGGGCTCGACTTCAAGCGCGACCTGACGGTCACCACGGTCCAATAGCACGGAAAGCGGGAACGGCAATGGCAACCGAACAGAAAGAGATCACGGATCTCGTCAAGCGCAAATACGAACACGGCTTCGTCACCGATATCGAGCAGGAATTCGTCCCGCCGGGCCTCGACGAGGACGTGATCCGCCTGATCTCGCAAAAGAAGGGCGAGCCGGAATTCATGACGGAATGGCGCCTCAAGGCTTATCGCCACTGGCTGACAATGAAGGAACCCGACTGGGCCCACGTCCGTTTCAATCCGATCGACTACCAGGCGATCTCCTATTACGCGGCGCCCAAGAGTCAGGAAGACGCCCCGAAAAGCCTCGACGAGGTCGACCCGAAGCTGCTGGAGACCTACGACAAGCTCGGGATCCCGCTGCACGAGCGCGCGCGTCTGGCCGGCGTCGCCGTCGATGCCGTCTTCGACAGCGTCTCGGTCGCAACGACGTTCAAGGAAAAGCTCGCCGAAGCCGGCGTCATCTTCTGTTCGTTCTCCGACGCCGTGAAATCGCACCCGGAACTGGTCCGCAAGTATCTCGGCTCCGTCGTCCCGCATCGGGACAACTTCTATGCCGCACTGAACTCGGCTGTGTTCAGCGACGGCTCGTTCGTCTACGTGCCCAAAGGCGTCCGCTGTCCGATGGAGCTTTCGACCTATTTCCGGATCAACGCGGCGAATACCGGCCAGTTTGAACGCACCCTGATCGTCGCCGACGAAGGCAGCCACGTGAGCTACCTCGAGGGCTGCACCGCGCCGATGCGCGACGAGAACCAGCTTCACGCCGCCGTCGTCGAACTCGTCGCGCTCGAAGGCGCCGAGATCAAGTACTCGACCGTACAGAACTGGTACCCCGGCGACGAGCAGGGCGTCGGCGGCATCTACAACTTCGTGACCAAGCGCGGCGAGTGCCGCGGTGCGAATTCCAAGATCTCCTGGACCCAGGTCGAGACCGGCTCGGCCATCACCTGGAAGTACCCGAGCTGCGTGCTGCGTGGTGAGAACTCCGTCGGCGAGTTCTACTCGGTCGCGGTCGCGAACAACTACCAGCAGGCCGACACGGGCACGAAGATGGTTCACATCGGCGCAAACACGCGCAGCACCATCATCTCCAAGGGCATTTCGGCAGGCCACGGCCAAAACGCCTATCGCGGCCTCGTGCGCGTCTTGCCGACAGCCAGAGGCGCGCGCAACTACACGCAGTGCGACTCGCTGCTGCTCGGCGACAAGTGCGGCGCGCACACGTTTCCGTATATCGAATCCCGCCAACGCAGCGCGCGCGTCGAGCACGAGGCGACAACCTCGAAGATCAGCGAAGACCAGCTCTTTTACTGCCGCCAGCGCGGCCTGTCCGAAGAGGATGCCGTGAACATGATCGTGAACGGCTTCTGCCGCGAGGTCTTCAAGGAACTGCCGATGGAATTCGCCGTAGAAGCGCAGAACCTCATGAACGTGACGCTCGAAGGCGCCGTCGGCTAGCGCCTGACAACACAGGGAAGTACGCCATGTTGACGATCGAAAACCTCCACGTCTCCGTCGAGGAGCGTGAAATCCTCAAGGGCCTCGACCTCAGCGTCAATGCCGGAGAAGTCCACGCGATCATGGGTCCGAACGGCTCCGGCAAGAGCACGCTGGCCCAGGTGCTCGCCGGCAAGGACAACTACAACGTCACGCAGGGCCGCGTCCTGTACCGAGGCGAGGACCTGCTCGAGATGGAACCCGAGGAGCGCGCCCGCCGTGGCGTATTCCTCGCGTTTCAGTATCCGACCGAAATCCCCGGCGTCAACAACGCCTATCTGCTCAAGGCCGCGCTCAACGCCAGACGCGAGGCGGATGGCGAACAGCCGGTCGACGCATTCGAGTTCATGCGGCTCATCAGGAGCCGGATGGAACTCATGAACATCTCGAAGGAATTCCTCAATCGCAGCGTGAACGAGGGGTTCTCCGGCGGCGAGAAGAAACGCAACGAGATCCTGCAGATGCTCGTGCTCGAACCGAGCCTCGCGATACTCGACGAGACGGATTCGGGCCTCGACGTGGATGCGCTCAAGATCGTCGCCGCGGGCGTCAACAGCCTGCGCAGCGCCGATCGCGCGATGGTGCTCGTGACGCACTACGAGCGTCTGCTCGAACTCATCGTGCCCGACCATGTCCATGTGCTCTCCGACGGCAGGATCGTCAAGTCGGGCGACCACGAACTCGCGCGCGAACTCGACGCACGCGGCTACGACTGGGTCCAGCAAGAGGCGGCGAGCGCGTGAACACCGAAGCCCTGAGCCGGCAATTCGCGGCCGAACTCGACCGTCTGCCGCGTTCGGCCGAGGCGGCGGCGCGCCGCGCCGCCGCGTTCGAAGCGTTCTCCGCAGCAGGATTTCCGACCCGCAGGGACGAGCAGTGGCGCTATACGGATCTGAAGCCCATCTCGACCGCCGAACTCGATTTTGCGCCGCCCCCGCCTTCCACGGAACTCGTCTCGCGCGTGGCCGAATCGCTCGATCAGGCGGGGTTCGATGAAGCGACATCGCGGCTCGTCTTCATCGACGGCTGCTACTGCGACACGCTATCTCGTACCACGGCCGCCGCCGGAATCAGCCTCGCGAGTCTCGCATCGTGCAGCGAAGCCGATCTGCCTGTACATGCTCACGCGCCCTTCGACGGTCACCCGCTCGCCACGCTCAACGCGGCGTTCGCACGCGACGGCGCGCTGATCGCAGCCGAGGATGGCGCGCGTACGACCGCACCTATCGAGCTGGTTTTCGTCGCGGGCGGGCGCTCGGGGCTCGCGGCCCATCCGCGCATCGTCATCGATCTCGGGCAGGGCGCGGAGGTCACCCTGATTCAGCACCTCCTCGACCTCGAGCCCGGCAGGGGCTGGTTCAACGCCGTCACGGAAATCGTCCAGGCGCCGGGTTCGCACCTCACGCTCTACCGCCTGCAGGATCACGGAACCCGGCAGTTCCATACGGCGCTGATGCGCGCCGAGCTTGCCGAGGACGCGAAACTCAACTGCGGATACTTCGACCTTGGCGGACGTCTCGTGCGCAACGACTTCGACGTCAGGCTTGCAGGCCCCGGCGCCGAGGCGGATCTCAACGGCCTCTTTCTCGCCTCGTCCGGACAGCACACCGACAACCACATCCGCATGGACCACATTGCGCCGAGAACGAGAAGCGCCGAATCGTTCCGCGGCATCATCGGCGATCGCGGCCACGGCGTTTTCAACGGGAAGGTCGTCGTGCACCGCGACGCGCAGCACATCGATGCGCGCCAGAGCAGCGACAACCTGCTGCTTGCCGACAATGCCGAGATCGACACGAAACCCGAACTCGAGATCTACGCCGATGACGTCAAGTGCAGCCACGGCGCGACGATCGGAGAACTCGACGACGACCAGTTGTTCTACCTGCGCGCCCGCGGGCTCGCCGATGAGGAAGCCCGGAACCTGCTGACATTCGCGTTTGCGAACACGGTCCTCGAGCGAGTCGCACTGCCGGAACTGCGTGAGCTTGTCGCCGCGCGCGTGGCAGCGCGCCTGCCGAACGGCGCAACCGCAGGCGGGACGCGATGACCGGCACAGTGAGGAACAGACCAGGCGTAGCGCCGATCGACGGCACTCCCGCACGTGCGGCAGTTCGCGTTCCAAACGCCGAAGTCATGGGCGGGAAGTCATGAGCGCCGCAGTCACCGACAGCGCAAGCCTTGCGCCGACGACCGACATCGCATCGCTGCGCGGCGACTTTCCGGCCCTGCAGCAGCGTGTTCACGGCCACCCGCTCACCTATCTCGACAGTGCCGCCTCGTCGCAATGTCCCCAGGCCGTGATCGATGCGATTGGCACGCAGCAGGGTCTCAATCACGCAAACGTTCACCGGGGCGTGCATCAACTCAGCGAACGGGCGACGCTGGCGTATGAATCGGCCCGCGAACGCGTGCGCGACTACATCAACGCCGCCAGCGAGCGCGAGATCATCTTCACTCGCGGTACGACGGAATCCATCAACCTCGTTGCCCGGAGCTTCGGCGGGAGCCGGTTGTCGGCGGGCGATGAAGTGCTCATCACCTGGATGGAGCACCATTCCAACATCGTGCCCTGGCAGATGATCTGCGAGCGCACAGGCGCGAAGCTCGTTCCGGTCCCGATCACCGACGCCGGCGAACTGGACCGCGCGGCTTTCGACCGCCTGCTGACGGACCGCACGAAGATCGTCGCCTTCGTGCACGTCTCGAACGCGCTCGGCACGGTCAACCCGGCGCGCGAACTCATCGGGAAAGCACATGCCGCGGGCGCCGTGGTCGTCGTCGACGGCGCCCAGGCGATGCCGCACAAGCGCGTCGACGTGCGCGATCTCGACTGCGACTTCTACGCGTTCTCCGGCCACAAGATGTTCGGGCCGACCGGCATCGGCGTGCTCTACGGCAAGGAAAACCTGCTCGAGGAGATGCCGCCCTGGCAGGGCGGCGGCGAGATGATCCTCACGGTCAGCTTCGACGGGACGACCTGGAACCACCTGCCCGGCAAGTTCGAGGCCGGCACGCCGAACATCACGGCCGCGGTCGGGCTCGGCGCCGCAGTCGACTATCTGGCGCGAATCGACTTTGCGGCACTTGAAGCGCACGAAGCCGCGCTGCTCGAGCATGCGACCGAGCGGCTCGGCGAGATCGACGGCGCGCGAATCGTCGGCACGGCTGCCGACAAGGCGAGCGTGCTGTCGTTCGTGATCGACGGGATACACGCGCACGATGTCGGCACGATCGTCGACGCTGCGGGCGTTGCCGTCAGAACCGGCCACCATTGCGCCATGCCGGTCATGGACCGCTTCGGCGTGGCGGCAACCGCCCGGGCGTCGTTTGCGCTCTACAACAACCACGACGACATCGACCGACTGATCCTGGGACTCGGGCAGGCCGTGGAGCTTTTCGCATGAACGAGCTGCAGGAGCTTTACCGGGAAGTCATCCTCGACCATAACCGGCAGCCGCGTAACTTCGGGGAAATCGGGGATGCCGATCGGGTCATCGACGGCGTCAATCCCCTGTGCGGCGACCGGATGACGCTCTACGTCAAGCTCAACGGAGCGACCGTGCAGGATGTGAGTTTCAGGGGCACCGGCTGCGCGATCTCCGTGGCGTCCTCGTCGCTGATGACCGAGCGCATCAAGGGCGCCTCGGTCGACGAGACGATGAGTCTCTTCGAGATGGTGCACGACATGCTCACGAGCGATGCCAACGAACCTCCGGACGAGCTCGAGAAGCTCGTGGCGCTCGCGGGCGTGCGCGAATACCCGAGCCGCGTCAAGTGCGCGAGTCTGGCATGGCATGCGCTCAGGGCAGCCCTGACGGGCACCGAACACGAGGTTTCGACGGAGTAGAGATGCATTACCTTCGGCATGTCGCATCTCGCACGGGCGAAACTGGCGGCCAGTGCGTTTCAACGGAGTAGCGATGTATTACCCGCAGCATGAGCCCGTGACATTCTCCAGAGACTGCGACGCGGTGCTGATACCCGTCGGCGACGCCGTCGTGCTGCACGAAGGGCTGAACGGTTTCATCACGCAGTCGCTCGGCGGCAGCTTCACCGTTTACATCGAAGGCAATCTCTTCCGCGTCGCCGGCATCGACGCCGATGCGATCGGCAAGGAACCGATCAAGCCGCCCGAGGTTCCCGACAACGCGACCGAAGACGAGATCGAATCGGTCGTCTGGCAACAGATGCGAACCTGTTACGACCCCGAAATCCCGATCAACATCGTCGATCTCGGCCTGATCTACGAGTGCGAGATCGGCCGCGACGACCTGGGCGAGCGCGTCGTCGACGTCAAGATGACGTTGACCGCTCCTGGCTGCGGCATGGGCGACATCCTCATGGCCGACGTGCGCGACAAGATCGAAATCGTTCCCACGGTCGCGCGCGCCAACGTCGAACTCGTCTTCGACCCGCCGTGGAACCAGTCGATGATGTCGGAGGCCGCCCGGCTCGAGACAGGACTTTTCTGACCGGCGCGGCTGAAATAAGGCCACAGCGACAGCACATGAAAACCGCTGCGATGGTCACATGGGGAACGGTCGCCCGACACTTCCCATGGCGCTTTCCCGCCGTACAGCGCAGCGCGAACGCACCAGGAGCTGACAGGAGACGGGCTGGCGCATGAAACGCCTGACTGTGGTCCGGCACGCGAAGTCAAGCTGGAGCGATCCGGCTGCAGCGGACCATGACAGAAAGCTCTCGGGTCGCGGCGAGCGTGACGCGCCGCGCATGGGCAGGAGGCTTCGCGCCCGCGGCGTCAAACCGTCGCTGATTCTGAGCAGCACGGCCGAACGCGCGCTCGCAACGGCCCGGATCATCGCGCTCGAACTTGGGTTTCCGGGCGACTTTCCGACGACGGAGCCCGCGCTCTACCACGCCTGGCCGTACACGATACTTGACATCGTCCGGCGCCAGGACGACGCGTGTTCGGACCTCATGATCGTCGGCCACAACCCGGGCTTCACAGAGTTCGTCAACTCGCTGCTGCCCGATTTGCGGCTCGACAACCTGCCCACCGCGGGAGTGGTCGCGGTCGAACTCGACATCGAAAGGTGGCGCGAAGCGGACACAGGATCGGCCCGGTACCACTTCTACGACTATCCCAAGAACCCGATCGCCGTCGCCGGAGCCGACTAGCCTGCGTGGCGCGCCAGCGCAGGGACGCCTGGACCCGATTGGATACAATGCCCGGGTGAACGGCCACGGCCCTGGCCTGCAGGGAACCCGCGATCATCCAGCGGACAATCCCGTAACGGAGTGGATGCGTGCCACGGAGTCTGCAACAAGAGCCCGCACAGTCGGCCCTGAACATCAGGCGCTATGGACCCGCGCTAGGCGCCGAAGTCTTTGGTGTCGATCTCGCCCGCGGCCTTGATTTGCCGACGTACGAACAGGTCCGCCGGGCGCTGCTCGAGCACCAGGTGCTGTTCTTCAAGAACCAGACCGAGATTCCGCCGCAGACGCAGATCGAGATCGGCAGGATGTTCGGGGAGCTTCACATGCACCCGGCCGCACCGCAGATGGCCGGCTACCCGGAGATCTTCGAAATCTACGTCGCCAGGGACTCCAAGATCGCCAACGGCGAATTCTGGCACTCCGACGTGTCCTGCGACGAAGTGCCGCCGCTCGGCACGATCCTGCAATTGCACATCCTGCCGGCGGTCGGCGGCGACACGCTCTTCGCCAACATGTACGCGACGTACCAGGCCCTGTCGGAACCGATGAAACGGATGCTCGCCGGACTCACCGCGCTGCACGAATCCGAGCACGTCTATCGCGAGCGCTACTCCGACCGCGGCGTCGACGACACCGGCAGGCAGTATCCAAGCGCGACGCACCCCGTCGTCCGCACGCATCCGGAGACCGGCCGCAAGGCGCTCTACGTGAACCGCACGTTCACGACCCGGATCAATGAACTTGAAGCGGCCGAGAGCGAGGCGCTGCTCGGATTCCTCTTCGATCACTGCGAAGGCATCGACTTTCAGATCAGGTATCGCTGGGAACGCAACGACGTCGCCTTCTGGGACAACCGCTGCGCCATGCACCGGGCGATCTGGGACTACTGGCCCGAACGGCGCAAGGGGCGGCGCGTCACGATCAAGGGCGACCGGCCGGCATGAATGCCGGGACGGCCCCTCATGATCGAGGGCGACCAGCCTGCATGATCGGGGGGACGGCCCGCGGGAACCGCCATTGCGCTGGCGGAGCCACGGTCGGGGACACCACGGCCGACATGAACCCGGTACGCTGCGGCGGCGGCTGACCGGATTACGGGGAAGTGGCAGGATCGAGCGGAATCTTCCGGAACGGCCTGCTCATCGCGGGTCCGGTCCTCGCGGCCGTCGTCTGGTTCACCCTGAGATCGGCGGGCCTCGAACCCGCCGCGTGCTGGTGCGGCGCCGTGACCGCCTGGTGCGCGCTGTGGTGGGCGTTCGAGGTCGTGCCCCTGCCCGTCACGGCCCTGATACCGTTCGCCGTCCTGCCGCTCGGCGGCGTGCTCACGCACCGCGAAGTCGCGGTCGCTTACGGCGACACGCTGATCCTGCTCATGCTCGCGGGATCGATCATTTCCACGGCCATCGAGAAAAGCGGCGCCCACCGGCGCATCGCCGTCGGCATGGTCAGGCTCATGGGCGCGCGCGGCGACCGGCGGGTCGTGCTCGGCTTTCTCACGGCTTCCGCGGTGCTCAGCATGTGGATCTCGAACACCGCGACGGTCGTGATGCTGCTGCCCGTGGCACTCGCGGTGCTCGACGGCGCGGCCAACCGCGAACGGCTCACCGCGCCGCTGCTGCTTGCCGTCGCTTACGGTGCGGCGATCGGCGGGAGCGCCACGCCCGTCGGCACGCCGCCGAACCTGATCTTCATCCAGAATTACACCGCGGCTACGGGCAACGAAATCGGCTTCCTCGAGTGGATGCGCGTCGGCGTTCCCGTCGTTATCCTGATGCTCCCCATTGCCTGGCTCTGGCTCACGCGCAACTTCGGCCGCGAATCGCGCGCGTTCGAGTTGCCCGAACTCGGTTCATGGCGAGCGGATCAGAAGCGCGTCATGATCGTGCTCGCACTGACGGCGCTCGGCTGGCTCACACGCAGCGCTCCCTTCGGCGGCTGGAGCGCCCTGATCGGCGCGGAAGCTTACGCCGGCGACAGCACCGTGGCGCTGATTGCCGTCGCCGTGCTCTTCGCGTTGCCTTCCGGCCGCGGCGACGGCGGCCGGCTGCTCGACTGGCAAACGGCCTCTTCGATCCCCTGGGGCGTGTTCATCATGATCGGCGGAGGGGTGGCCATCGGCCTCGCGTTTCGCGAATCGGGCCTCGGCGCCGCGCTCGGCGACGCGCTCACGCCCATGACCGTTCTGCCGTTGCTGCTCATGATGCTCGCGCTCTGCCTGCTCACGACGTTCTTCACCGAAATCACGAGCAACACGGCCATCGCCAACATCCTCATGCCCGTCATGGCGGCCACGGGCACTGCCGCGGGCCTCGACCCGATCCTGCTCATGGCGCCGGTGACGCTCGGGACAAACTTCGCCTTCATGCTGCCCGTCGCGACGGCGCCGAACGCCATCGTCCATGGAACGGGCAAGGTGCGCGTGGCCAGGATGATCCGCGAAGGCTTGACGCTGAACCTGCTGGGCGCGGTTCTGATTGCGACCGTCTGCTACCTGATCCTGCGCTGAGTATACCGGGCGGTTACCCGCGAGCCCGTCAGCGATGGCGGCCGGCTCGCGCCGCAGCCGGCGCGAACTCGCGCGAACAAATGCGTCCCGCGATCGCGGTCAGATTCTCACCGCACGTCACAGAAGCAATAGGCGTAGATGCCGCGAGGATCGTTGAAGCGCTCGAGGTAAGCCAACGGTTCGCTGGCCGCTTCGAGCAGCAGCGCGAGCGAGCGCGGCAGGCGCGCCTCGTACCCGAGCGCGGCAATGGCCGGCGAGGCCGTGCCAATCATGTCGAGCAGGATCCGGTCGAGAACGCTCAGCGGCGGATCGAAATACTCGATCGCGTAGGCGTCCTCTTCAAGCTCGGCAAGCCTGGCCGCAGCCAGGATCGCGTCGTCGAGGTCGCCAAGCTCGTCGACGAGTCCGTGAACGTACGCCTCGCTGCCGATCCACACCCGGCCGCGCGCGACGCGATCGATTTCCTCGACGCTCCTGTCGCGATATAGCGCGACCTTGCCGATGAACTCGTCATAGATGTAGCCCACGCTTTCCTGGATCATGCCGCTGACGTCATCGCCGATGCCGAGCAGCGGATCGGCCTGGCCGGCCAGCACCGTCGTCCCCACACCGTCGACATGGATGCCGAGACGGTCCAGCGTTCGCTGAAACGTGGGAAACATCGCGCCGACGCCGATCGACCCGGTAAGCGTGGTGGGACTCGCCCAGATCTCGTCCGCGGCCATCGATATCCAGTACCCGCCCGATGCCGCAACGCTGCCCATCGAGACGACCACGGGCCGGCCGGACTCCTTGAAGACCTCGATCTCCCGGAGAATCAACTCCGATGCGAATGCGCTGCCTCCCGGACTGTCGACCCGCAGCACGAGCGACTTGATGTCCTCGTTCCCGGTGGCCTCGCGGATGAGCTGCGCCGTCGATTCGCCGCCGACGCTACCGGGCGGCTGCACGCCGTCGAGTATCGAGCCGGATGCGATGATGACGCCGATCCTGTCATCCTGACCCGTCCGCACGTCACGTTGCCGTACTGCAGCCAGATAGTCTTCGTGCCCGATTCGGGCGTAGTCGTCACCATCGCTCCCCGGCGCCGCGTCACCGACAAGCTCGGCAAGGTGGGATCGCACCGCGTCGCGCGTCATGAGTTCATCGACGAGGCCATAGTCGAGTGCGACCCTGCCCGCATCTCCGCCCGCGGCGCGCATGAGCGCGAGGGCGTCGTCTGCGTAGCGCTGCAGGCTGTCCGAATCGAGCCCGCGAGCCGCCGTCACGCGTTCCTGCCAGGCGCCCCACAGCGCATTGAGGAAGGCTGCGCTCGCCTCGCGGTCCTCCGGCGACATGTCGTCCCGCGTCACGGGCTCCACGAACGACTTGTACTCGCCGACCGTCCAGACGTTGTAGTCGATGTAGAGCGCGTCAAGCGCGGACTTGTAGTAAGGCAGATAGCGGCTGAATCCGTCTACGGACACGCCGCCCATCGGGTGCATGAATATCTGGTCAGCCTGAGCGGCAAGGTAATACTGGGTTTGACCGAACGAGTCGCCGACAGCAATAACGGGTTTGCCGCTCTCCCTGAACGCCGAGATTTCTTGGGCCAGTTCTTCGAGCTTGCTGAGGCCGCTTCCGCTCAGGCCGTCGAGGTCGAGCACGAGCACCTCGATACGTTCATCGTCACGAGCCGCGCGAAGAACGTCGATGAGGTCCTTGACCAGGGTCTCGCCGACGGAGATGCCCTGCGCACCGGCCAGCGCCCGATCGAAACTGTTGCCCGAAAGCTGATCCACGAGCACGCCCTGGGGCGCCAGCACGAGAGCCGCGCGGTTCGGCACCGGCGTCACATCGGGCGCAAGCCCGGCCGACGCGAGGATCACGATGATCAGCAGCACTGCAAGGTGAAGCACCTTGCGAATGCGGTCGAGCCCGCTCCAGATGGACCGCAGAACGCGCAGGACGAGAGGCGGTTGGCTATTGCTCATGGTCGATAACCCCAAAACTCCGAAACGAAATCAGCCCAGCAGGAACAATGATAACTCCGGGACGTAGGCGATGATCACGACGCAAATCGCCAGTACGAGCAGAAACGGCAGCGTCGCCCAATAGACCGCCACGATGTCGCGGTCGAAGCGGTAGCTCGATATGAACAGGTTCAGACCGACCGGCGGTGTCAGGTAGCCCAATTCCATCGCCGCGAGGAATACGATGCCCAGGTGGATGGGGTGGATGCCGAACTGCGAAGCGACCGGCAGCACCAGAGGCACGGCGAGCACGATCGCCGAGAAGATGTCCAGGATGGCGCCGAGCACGAGCAGGAACACGAGCAATGCGGCAAGGAACATCCCTGGACCCGACACATGTTGGCTGATCGCCTCGAACATGCGCTGCGGAACGCCGATGTCGATCAGGTAGTTCGTCGACGCGAGCGACATGCCGAGAATGAACAGGATGGCGCCGACGAGCACCATCGAATCGCGCACGATGCGGGCCGCACTACGCCAGGGGACTTCGCGGAGTATGACGAATTCGACGAGCGCGACGTAGAACACCGTGACGGCCGCAGCTTCCGACACGGCAAAATAGCCGCTGTAGATTCCGCCGAGCACGACGATCGGCAGCGGCAGTTCCCACCTGGCCTCGCGTATTGCCGCGAGAACGGCCCGCGCCGAACCGGGTTCGCCCGCGGCGAGGGTGTTGCGGTTCAGCCAGTAACCGTAGAGCGACAGCAACACGAGCATGAGCAGGCCCGGAAGGATGCCGGCGATGAACAGATCGTCGATCGGGGCCTCGGCGACGACGCCGTACAGGATCAACGGCAGCGACGGCGCGAACAGCAGGCCGAGACTCCCGGACGCGGTGACGAGCCCCAGGCTGAACCGCTCGCTGTAGCCTGCCTGCACGAGCGCCGGAAAGAGCAACGCGCCGAGGGCGACGATCGTGACGCCCGAAGCGCCCGTAAACGCGGTAAACAGCGCGCAGGCCGCGAGGGAGATCATCGCGAGCCCGCCGGGCAGCCAGCCGAGGAGCGCCTGCGACAGGCGCACGAGTCGCCCCGGCGCGCCTCCCTCGCTGAGCAGGAAGCCGGCGAAGGTAAACAACGGTATCGCCACGAGCACAGGCGTTTCCGCGATTCCGAAAAACTCGATCGCCATGATCGACAGATCGATGCCTTCGCGGGAAAAGCCGATCATCGCACTTGCGGCAATCACGGCGAACAGCGGCGCTCCGAGCAGCGCCAGCAACACGAGCAGGAGACCCGCGACGATCACCCCCGATCCACCCGTATGCGCGACGCGAATCGAAGCACATGCCTGTAGCAGACGAGAGCGAACCCGACCGGCAGGATCGACTGGAAGACCCAGGCGGGCCATGTGCCAAGCAGAACGTCCTCGAAGGCGCGCGAATCGCTGACGAAACGCCACGAGTACCAGGCAAGCAGCGCCGCGACGGTCGCGGTGAAAAGGTCCATGAGCGCGCCGACCGGCCTGCGCAGACGATCCGGCAGCAGTCGCTCGGCGAGATTGATCGCGATGTGCCTGCCGTCGCGGCTCGCGGCGATCGCGGCGATCACGGCGAGCCAGAGCACGGCGAGCCGGATGATGCCGTCGGCCCAGGGCAGACCGATCGAGAACACGTTGCGCAGCACGATCTGCGCGAAAGCAAGGGTGCTCAGGCCGCCAAGCAGCACGATCAGAAGCACGTTCTCCTTCGCGCGCCCAAGCTTCTCGGCACGCACCAGCCAGGGATGCCGCGAGACCGGTTCCAAGTCGCTACTCGGGTTTGGCCGAATCGTCACCGGAATTCGAGCGGTAGTCCTCGAGCATGCCGAGCAACTCGTCAAGCAGCGGTCCGTCGATGTCGGGCCGGTCCCGCAATGTCGGATAGATTCCCGCGACCGTGCTCCGCCAGGTGTCCACGTCGTCCGCGTTGACGATTACGGGCTCAACGCCGATGTCCGTCATCACCTGCGCTGCCTCGCGGTTGTCCGCACGCGCAGCGCGGTCGATGCGCTGCATCGCCGCCCGCATGACGTCCCGCACGACGCGCTGGTCGTCGGCCGGCATCGCGTTCAGGATCCTGGCATCGAGCGCGAGAACGCCCATCGAATAAGCCACCGGAAAGTCGGTGCGGTAGCGGACCTTCGTGTGCCACTGCAGCGTGAGCGCCGCGACCGGCGACGCCGCGACGACATCGAGCAGGCCCGTCTGCAGGCCCGTCAGGACATCGGTAAGCGGCAGAACGACAGGCGACAGGCCAAGCGCCTCCATCGCCATGAAACTCAGGGGGTCGCCTTCCGGCACCCAGACCTTGCGCCGCTGCAGGTCCTCGACGGCGCGAATCGGCTCATTGGCCATGAGGTTCGCGAACCCGCCCTCGCTGAACCCGAGACTGACGAAACCGGTCTCCTCGAGGCCGGCCTCGAGCTTCGGGTCGAGACGCTCCCGAACGTAGTCCACCTCGTCGAGCGAGCGGAACAACAGCGGAATCCCGTACAGGGTCAGCGCCCTGTAGCGTTCAGCCAAGCCGCTCGAGGCGAACGCGCCGCCATGGAGCTGCCCGATGCGGATCCTTCTGAGAACCTGCGCGTCGTTGCCCATGACGCCGCCCGGATAGAACCTGATCTCGACGCGGCCATCGGTGAGTTCGCGGACCCGCTCGGCCCCGGAACGCATCTCGCGCATCCATTCGGAACCGTCCGGCGCGATCGTCGCGAGCTTGATCTCATCCGCCCGGACCGGCCCGCTTGCACCGGCGGCCGCGCATGCAGCCAACGCCACGCACCAGACCCGGCCCATGCGCACAGCCCGCCTGATGATTGCTCGCGTGCTGCCGGACCGCATCAGAAGTACTCCGGCGCCGAAGCCAGCAGCTCGCGGGCCTCGCGTTGCGCAAGTACGTTGAAAAGCGTGTAGCCCGGAACCTCTACGGGCGCTTCGAGCACTTCCATCAGGAGCCTGTCATGCAGTTCCTGGTCGAACATGAGCCGTGCGTAGCGGCGCGCGTATTCGACCTTGATCGAGAGATCGCGCCCGTCAGAAAGTTCGATCGCCCGCTCGAAGTGAGCCTGGGCGACATCGGGCTCCCCGCCGAGCGCCGGCGGACGGAGCGCGTTGAGAATACCGAGATAGCCGTGCAGCGCGCCCTGCTCGTAGCTTTCGTCCAACTCCAGGGTCCTCTCCAATGCCGCTTCCACCCATGGAACCTCCGCCACGGCGCTCCAATCGTCGCTCGTCGCGTCAAGATGGCTCAACCAACTCACCGAGTAGGCGTAAAGATAATCGATATTCCGGCCGCCGACCTCAGCAAGTTCGCCCACGAAGGCATCGTAGGGCATCCCGTCCCAACCGCAGGCCGGCGCGTGCGCGAGGCACATGGCGCGCCGGCCGTAATCGCGCGCCTTGCCGGTCAACTGCGCCACTCGAATCACTTCGGTCTCGAATCTCGAGCCGTACAGAGCGAAAAGCTGCGCGCCGACCGCGAGCATGTCCGCATCGTCGGGGCTCTGCGCGATCAGGCCATCGACCAGCAGCAGGTAGGCCGGGACGCCGCTCTCGACGAGCGCGGGATCGTTCTGGTTCAGGATCGCCGCTTCGAGCGTGTCGGCTGCGATGGAACCGAGCAGACTGGTGCAGCCGGCGGAAAGTCCGAGGGTCAGTGCGGCTGTGACGACCAGACCTGAGCGTGCAGGGTGACCGGCCACCGGCTCGCGCTCCGGGCGACGGCCGCCACGGAGAGACTCAGACCTTTTCCTTGATGCGCGCAGACTTGCCGCTGCGTTGCCGCAGGTAGTAGAGCTTCGCTCGTCGCACATCGCCGCGCCGCTTGATCTTGACGCCCGCTACGGCCGGGCTGTGAACCTGAAAGACCCGTTCCACGCCTTCGCCATGCGAGACCTTGCGGACGGTGAACGATGAATTGAGTCCGCGGTTCCGCTTGGCGATCACGACTCCTTCGTAGGCCTGCAGGCGCTCGCGTTCGCCTTCCTTGACGCGGACCTGGACAACGACGGTGTCGCCGGGCGAGAAGTCCGGGAACTCCGGCTTCATCTGCTCCTTTTCCAATTCTTCGATGATTCTGGACATGACTGGATCCTCTCAACCGGGACGCCACAACCCGATATTGTACGACGCTGCTTGCGATATTCAGCTATTTTGGTCGGCGGACGCGGATTCCACGCGGTACTCGTCGAGGAGTTCGCGTTCCTCTTCGTTCAGCACGCGCGCCCGCAGCAGATCAGGGCGCCTGCGCCATGTGCGTCCGAGCGCAAGTTTCAGGCGCCAGCGCCTGATCCTCTCGTGGTTTCCGCCGAGCAGTACCTCGGGGACGGCCATGCCGTCGATGACTTCCGGCCGCGTGTATTGGGGGTAGCCGAGCAATCCATCCATGTGCGAGTCGCGCATGCCGGACTCTTCGTGACCGAGCACGCCCGGCAGCAGCCTCGCGACGGCATCGATGACCACCGCAGCCGCCAGTTCGCCCCCGCTCAGGACGTAGTCGCCGACCGAGACCTCCTCGAGTTCCTCGGCCTCGATGATCCGCTCGTCAAGCCCCTCGTAACGCCCCGCGACCAGCAGCAGACCGGGCGCACGGGCAAGCTCGGCCGCCAAGGCGCCATCGAACGCGCGCCCCTGGGCGCTAAGCACGAGCGCTCGGACGCCTGCCGGCAGCCTCTGCCGCAATGCGCCGATCGCGCCTCGCGTGGGTTCGTAGCACAGCACCATGCCGGGCCCGCCGCCGTAGGGCCGGTCGTCAACGGTCCGGTGCCGGTCGCTCGTGAATGCCCGGGGAGACTCGTGCAGGATCTCGATGAGACCGCGCTCGCAGGCGCGGCCGACGACACCGTGCTGCGCCACGGGATCGATGAGTTCCGCGAACAGTGAAACCACGCCGATCGGATACATGTCACTCTTCCCGGTATTCCGCGTCTCCGCCGCCACGACGGCCGGCGGCCCAGGCATCCCGATAGTCCACTTCTCAGTCCTTCCAGTAGTCCGCGTCCCAGTCGACCACGATCACGCGGCGCTCGAGATCGACCTCACGCACGATCTTGCCGGTCACGAACGGAATCAGCCTGTTCCGTCCGCCCTCAAGTGCGAGTATGTCGTGCGCGCCGCTGGCAAAGAGGTGATCGACAACACCGAGGCGTTTCCCGTCCGTATCGCGTACGGTCAAGCCCTCGAGATCCGTCCAGTAATACTCTCCCGGCTCGCACGGCGGCAATTGCGCCCGCGTCACGACGATATTGGCGCCGACCAGGCCCAGCGCAGCGTCCCTGTCCTCGATGCCTCGAAGCTTCGCAAGTACCTTGCCGCTCCCGCCGCCGCCGCTCTCCACTTCCACTTCGCGGTGCTCGCCGCCCTGGGTGAGCGTCCAGCGGTCGAACCGGATGACGTTGTCTCTGGGTTCCGTATAGGAGTGGACCTTGACCCAGCCCTTGACGCCGTGCGCCCCGGAAATTCGGCCGAGCGTCACCAGTTTGTCTTGCGTCGCACTCACTGCACGGCTGCAGGGGCGCCGACCGGATCAGGCGGGCTGCGGCGTGCCCCGGTACTGCTTGATCAGGCTCGTCACGCGGTCGGAGGCCTGAGCGCCGCGTGACAGCCAGTACTCCGTACGCTCCAGATCGATCTTGAGTTCGGTTTCGTCTCCGGACGCGATCGGATTGAAGTAGCCGAGCCGCTCGATGTAGGCGCCATCGCGGCGGTTGCGGCGATCCGTGACCACGATGTGGTAGAAGGGCCGCCTGCTTGCGCCGGCACGCGATAAGCGAATCCTGACCATTGAAACGAGTTCCTCACGAAGCTGGAGCGGCCAGCCCGGACCGCTCGCGGAAGCGCGCAATTCTACTTGTTTGGCCAGCAAAAATTAATAGTCCTGCCTTGTGCGCGGCCCTTCTCACTTCGACGCCCGACTTCATGTTCAACTGCAGATCATCGTCTGCGCGCCGTTCGTTCCGGACGTATCAACCATCGAACCCGTCCCGTCAAACGAGCTGACGGGCAAGATGAGGCTGGCTGCGTTGCACCGGGATCGTTGCTGCTGTCAGCGCCCGCCCCTGCCGCGCATGGCCTGGGCCAGCATGCGGTTCATTCCGCCACCGGCCGCCTTCTTCATCACCTTGGCGAGCCTGCGGTGTTGCTTCAGCAGCCGACTGACATCCTGCACGGAGAGCCCCGCGCCGCGGGCAATCCGGCGCTTGCGCGAGCCATCGATGATCGCCGGGTGGCGCCGCTCGCGCGGCGTCATCGAGTCGATGATTGCGATCTGGCGCCGCACCACGCGATCGTCGAAACCCGCGGCCGCGACGGCACCGGGCTTGATGCCGGGCAGCTTGTCGAGCACGCCGTCGAGCCCGCCCAGGTTTCTGAGCTGTTCGAGCTGCGCACGGAAATCGGCAAGGTCGAGTGCGCGGCCGCGTTCGACCTTGCGCGCCACGCGCTCGACCGATTCGTGGTCGACCTTGTCCTGGACCTGCTCGACGAGACCGACCACGTCGCCCATGCCGAGAATGCGCGAGGCAAACCGGTCCGGGACGAACGGCTCGAGCGCATCGAGCTTCTCGCCCGTGCCGATGAGCTTGATCGGCAGCCCCGTGACTTCGCGCACCGACAGCGCGGCGCCACCGCGTGCGTCGCCGTCGGCCTTGGTCAGGATGACGCCTGTCAGCGGCAACGCGTCGTTGAAAGCGCGCGCGGAGTTCACGGCATCCTGGCCGGCCATCGCGTCGAGCACGAACAGCGTTTCGGCCGGGGCGACGGCCGAGTGGATCGCGCTCGCCTCGGCCATGAGCACTTCGTCGACGTGCAACCTGCCTGCCGTATCGAGGATCAGCCAGCGACAAGCGCGTCTGGTCGCCTCCTCGCGCGCCGCGACCGCGATGGCGGCCGGGTCCGAAGACGGAGACTCGAACGAAGCTGCGCCAAGTTCCGCAGCGAGCTTCCCGAGCTGCTCGCGCGCCGCAGGACGGTACACGTCGGTGCTCGCGAGCAGGATCTCGCCGTTCGAGCGCTTCGCAAGCATCCCGACAAGCTTGCCCGCGGTCGTGGTCTTGCCCGCGCCCTGCAGACCCACGAGCATGAGCACGGCAGGCCGTCCCGTACCGCTGACAGGCTCCGCATCCCCGCCGAGGACACTGACGAGTTCGTCGTGGACGATCTTGACGAAGACCTGACCCGGATTGAGGCTCCGGGCCACTTCACGGCCGCTCGCACGCTCGCGCACGCGGTCGACGAGCGTCCTGACGACGGGCAGGGCGACGTCCGCCTCGAGCAGCGCCATGCGAATCTGGCGCACCGTATCGCGGACGTTGTCCTCGGTGATGCGGCCGCGGCCGGTGACCTGACGTACGGCCTGACCGAGCCGCTCGGATAACGTTTCGAACATGCCGCTATTTTAGGGAAACGCGCCGGTGCGAGTGCGTTGCCTTCGACTGTCGCCGGCCGCTAGAAGGCGCGCTCGACCGCGTCGCTCAGGCGGTCGACCGCGGTCGCATCGATCCCCACCTGCCGGCGCGGCCGGTTGGCCCGCGGCACGAGCGCGCGCCGGAAGCCGTGCTTCGCCGCTTCGCTGAGCCGCTCTTCTCCGAACGGCACCGGCCTGATCTCGCCTGTCAGGCCAGCTTCGCCGAACACGACCAGATCATCGACGACCGGCTGCTCGCGGAAGCTTGAGAGCACCGCCAGCGCGACCGCGAGGTCCGACGCGGTCTCGGTCACGCGCAGCCCGCCGACGATGTTGGCATAGACGTCACTGTCGCCGATCGAAACGCCGCAGTGCCGGTGCAGAACGGCGAGCAGGAGGCCGAGCCGCTGGGCGTCGAAACCGTGGGCGATGCGGCGCGGCTGCTGGCTCAGGCTCTGGTCGACGAGCGCCTGGACCTCGACGAGCACCGGGCGCGTGCCCTCGCGCGTGACTAGCGTGACGCTCCCCGGAACCGGTTCGGAGCGCTTGGCAAGGAATATCGCCGAGGGGTTCTTGACCTCCCTGAAGCCGTCCTCGGTCATGACGAAGAAACCCATCTCGTTGGCGGCTCCGAAGCGGTTCTTGACGGCGCGTACGATCCTGAAGCGGCTGCCGAGATCGCTCTCGAAATAGAGCACCGTATCGACCATGTGTTCGAGCACGCGCGGCCCCGCGAGCGTCCCTTCCTTGGTCACGTGGCCCACGAGCAGCGTCGTGACGTTTCGGGCCTTCGCGAACCGCACGAGTTGGCCCGCACACTCGCGCAACTGGCCCACGGAACCGGGCGCCGACTGCAGTTCCGCGCTGTAGAGCGTCTGGATCGAATCGATGACGAGCACGGCCGGCGGCTTGCTTTCGATCCGGGCGAGAATCGTCTCGACGCAGGTCTCGGCAAACAGACTCACGGGAGCCGATTCGGCGCCGAGGCGTTGCGCCCTGAGCCCGATCTGGTCGAGCGACTCCTCGCCGCTCACGTAACAGGTTTCGACGCGGGCAGCGACGTTGGCCAGCGCCCGTAACAGCAAGGTCGACTTGCCGATCCCGGGATCGCCGCCGATGAGCACCACCGAGCCCGGTACGAGTCCGCCGCCGAGAACACGGTCGAGCTCGCCGAGACCGCTCTCGATTCGCGCAACGGAGCCGGTCTCCACGCGGTCGAGCCGGGTCAGTTCGACCCGACCCGAGTACTGAGCCTGCCTTGCGCGGTCGGGCGCCGCCCGCGTTTCGGTCAGCGTATTCCAGGCGCCGCAGTCAGGACACTGGCCCTGCCACTTCGGATGCCGTGCGCCGCAGGCATCGCAGCAGTAGACAGGCTTGCTCTTGGCCATGGACGGTCGAAACAGACGAAACGCCGGGCGTGTGTCGTCAGTGGACTCCTTCGCCGTAGTCGTCGCTGGCGTGGTCTTCGAACCTGGTGTGTTCGCCGAAAAACGTCAGCTTCACCATGCCGGTCGGGCCGTTGCGCTGTTTGCCGATGATGATTTCAGCGACGCTTCCGCCGGTTCGAGGCCCGTCGTCGCGCTCGTAATAGTCTTCCCGGTAGATCATCACCACCAGATCCGCATCCTGCTCGATTGCGCCCGAATCGCGAAGATCCGACATCATGGGCCGCTTGTCGGTCCGCGACTCCACGCCGCGATTGAGCTGGGATAGTGCAACAACGGGTAGATTGAGTTCTTTCGAGAGCGCTTTCAGGGACCGCGAAATCTCGGACATCTCGGCCACCCGGTTCTCGGCATAGCCGGGAGCCCTCATGAGCTGCAGGTAATCCACAACGATCAAGCGGATCTTGTGCTCGCGCCTGAGGCGCCGGGCGCGGGCGCGGACTTCCGTGGGCGTCAATGCCGCCGTATCGTCGATGAAAATCGGCGCATCCGACAACATGTTCATCGCAGAATCGACCTTATGCGAGATCGCAGCCGTAAAGTTCTGTTTCCCAAGGTCATATTGCGTGACTCGAGCCAACGAGCTGATCATCCGGAACACCAGTTGCTCGGCCGACATCTCCATGCTGAAGACCGCCGTCGGCACCTGCTTGCCGATCGCCGCATTCTGCGCGATGTTGACCGCGAGCGCCGTCTTGCCCATTGACGGGCGGCCCGCGATGACGATGAATTCACCGCCCTTGAGCCCCCCGGTCTTGCGGTCGAGATCAGAAAAACCGGTCGCAATGCCCGTGATTCCGTCATCGGCGTGGGACAGGGTATCGATGAGGTCGATCGCTGCCGGCAGAATCTCCCTGACGGGGCGGAAGTCCTTCCCGGACTGCTGGCCGCGATCGGCAACCTCGAACACGCGTTGCTCGGCAAGGTCGACGAGGTCGCTGGCGCTACGGCCTTCGCTGTCGTGAACGCTGGTTGCAATCGCGCCGCCGATCTCGACCAACTGGCGGAGCATCGAGTTCTCGCGCACGATATCGGCGTATGCGCGGATGTTTACGGCGCTCGGCGTCGCCTCGACGAGCTCGGCGATGTAATCGAGCCCACCGGCGGCATCGAGTTCGTTCTGGCGTTGGAGTTGCTGACCGACAGTGACCGCGTCGGGGGGCTGATTGTCCTCCATGAGCCGCGCCAGGGTCCTGAAGATGAGTCTGTGGTCGGCGCGGTAGAAATCGTCGGCGGCGACTACGTCAGCGATCCGGTCCCAGGCTTTGGGGTCGAGCATGATCCCGCCGAGCAGGGATTGTTCGGCCTCGACGGAATGCGGCGGCTTGCGCAATCCCACCGCACCGCGGGAGATGTCCGTCGTCGAGGCAACTTCCGCCATTGTGTCTCCGGTCAATGCCGTTGCAGCTTACCACGCAGGTTTCGGCTCAGGCCGATTCCGATTCGTCGCTGCTCTCCTCCCCCGCAGCAGCGGTCTCGGCATCGTCGGATTGCTCGGAACCGGCCGATTCCTCAGCCTCGGCTGCCGCCTCCGCGGCTTCGTCAGCCTCAGCGTCAGCGGCTTGAGGATCTGCGCCCTCAGCTTCAGCCGCAGGCTCGGTCGCTTCCACGGCCTCGACCACCTCGTCAGATGCAGCCGCGACGGCTTCTTCGGCGTCTTCGGCGTCTTCGGCGTCTTCGGGATCGTTCGATGCGACGACCACCTTCAAGGGGATGTGAACGTCCGCGTGAAGGTGCAGCTCGATCATGTGCTCGCCGACGACGCGCAGCGGCCCGTCAGGCAGCCTGACCCTGCTGCGCTCGACCGTCACGCCGAGTTCCTCGCAGGCGTTGACGATGTCGATCGAACCGACCGAGCCGAAGAGCTTGCCTTCGGCGCCGACCTGCGCCTCGATACGGATGACATGCCCCTCGAGCTGTTCCGCCTGCCCGCTGGCAGCCGCAACCTCGGCGTCGGCCTTCGCTTCGAGTTCGGCCCGCATCGCCTCGAACCTGACGATGTTCTCCGGCGTCGCGAGCGCCGCTTTACCCTGTGGGATCAGATAGTTACGCGCGTAACCCGGCTTGACATGGACGCGCTCTCCGATGCGCCCGACGTTGTCGATCGTCTCCAGCAGAAAGATCTCCATGGCTCCTTTCCTCCCTGTCACTGCGGTGCGCCGAGCGGTGCACGCAAGTCGAATATATTGTCCACTAAACCGGTAGCGCTCAAGCCGAGAACTCCGAGCGGAGTCAACGGCGGAATCAGGAGCACGTACGCCGCGCTCGTCACGAGCGGATGCCAGCGGCGCGCATACGCCCAGGCATGTACGACCGCAAGGCCCTGAAACAGGAAGCAAAACACGACGAGCGGCGACAGATTCTGAACGGCAGTCAACCCGGGAATCAAGCCGAGCACGAGCAGCGCCATCGACGTGATGCCGAGGACACGCCCGAGCCTGAGCGCGCGAAACGCGTTGCCGAAACCAGGCGTATCGCGCACGAGCGTGATCCACCAGTATCCCAGCAACAATGCCCCGATCGCCTGCAGGAGCACCGCGGCCATGAGCACGCGGAACAGCATCGGCGCACCCGCGGCGAGCGCCGCGAGTTCCTGTTGGCTCGCGCCGCTCTCGCGAAATACCTCGACCAGTCGTTCGATCACCGGGCCCAAAACGACGTTCGGGTCCGGCCCGACGGCGCTTGCGACAAGCGCGGCCACAACGCAGAACGACACGGTACCCTGAAACGCGAGCCCCAGGCTTCCGGACCAGCGCAGCAAGGCGCCCATGCCGACACCGGCAAACATCGCCACGGCGGCGACGACCACAAGGTCGGTCAATGCATTGTCGATGACCAGGGCGATGATCGCGACGCCCAGCATGCCGGCGGCGGCGCTCACGCTGCCCCCGAGCGGGCCCCGGCGGGCGGTCTCGAGAATCAGCAGCGCCGTCGACACGAACGGGAACACCGGTGTTGCGATAAGCGCAAAGGCGACGAGCAGATAGCGCTGTGCCAGCAGCCGTCCGATCAGCGCCTTCATGTCCGGCGCCGGATCGAAGCGAAAGCCGGCGAACCGCGGGCCATGGGCGAGCCTCGCGGCCGCGCGCTCAGTGATGATCCGTGTAAGGCAGGAGTGCGAGAAATCGCGCCCGCTTGATCGCGGTTGCGAGCTGCCGTTGGTACGGCGCCCTCGTGCCCGTGATCCGGCTCGGAACGATCTTGCCGGTTTCGGTGATGTGCTGCTTGAGCGTCGCCAGATCCTTGTAATCGATCTCCTCGACGCCCTCGGCCGTGAACCTGCAGAACTTCTTGCGGCGGTAGTACCTGGCCATGCTCAGCTCTCCTTCGTTGCGGAGTCTTCTTCCGCGCTCTCAGCGGCATCGTCATCGGCGCTGTCTTCAGCGGACTGTTCGGAATCGGATGCTGCCGCAGCCTTCGTCGTGGATTTCTTGCGCGTAGCGGTTTTCCTGGTTCGCTTGCTTGCAGCGGGCTTCGCCTTTGTCGCCTCGTCGTCGCCAGCGGCGGAATCCTCGGCATCGGCAGCTTGCGCTTCTTCGGATGCTGCTGCTTCCGCTGCGGCCTCCGGTTCTTTCGTCGCCTCCTTGTCGGACGTGGCCTTGGGCTTGGGCTTGGGCTTCGCCCTGGCCTTGGGTTTCGCCTTGGCTTCGGGTTCTACCTTGGCTTCCGGTTCTGCCTTGGCGTCGTCGTCGGGTTTGGCTTTCGGTTCCGCCTTGGCTTTGGGCTCTGCTTTGGCCTTGGGCTTGGGCTTGGGCTTTGCCTTGGCTTCGGGTTCCGCCTTGGCTTCAGGCTCCTCCTTGGCCTTGGGCTCCTCCTTGGCCTTGGGCTCCGCTTTGGCTTCGGTCTTCGCCTTGGCCTCCTGAGCGGCCCTCGCCTCGGCGCGCGGGCGGCGATCGCGTTCGGCTGCCTGGGCTTCCCGCGCCTTTTCTTCCGCGTAGGCCTGGGCCATGACCGAAGGTTCGCTGATCGCCTTGTCGCGGCGAATCACGAGGTGACGCAATACGGCATCACTGAAGCGGAACGCACCGATGAGCTCATCGAGGGCCATCTTCTCGCACTCGACGTTGAACAGCGCGTAGTGCGCCTTGTGAACCTTGGAGATCGAGTGTGCGAGTTGCCTGCGCCCCCAGTCCTCCTCGCGGTGGACGGTTCCGCCGGCCCCCTCGATCATGCCGCGGTAGCGCTGCATCATCGCGGGCACCTGCTCGCTCTGGTCGGGATGGACCAGAAAGACGACTTCGTAGTGTCGCATCGGGACTCCCTTCGGGTTGACAGCCTCCCGTCCGGCGGTGAGGCAAGGAGTTGACTGATTGTTGGGCTCAGTGAGCCACAGGGCGCGGAATGCTACTCGACCGCCCTGCGAATCACAAGGCGGCAATCCGATCGGACATGGGTCCGAACGTAGAGGGCGAATCCAGCCGGACGTGAGCCTGCAAGTTGGCGTCCGGGATCTCCGGTGGACGAAATGGACGTTTCGGACGCACCGGGGTCGAAAGCTCGAGCAGGTTCAGGCCGGGCACTGGCGCAAGAGCTCATAGAGCAGGACGCCGCAGGCAACCGATACGTTCAGGCTGGAGACGGCGCCGTGCATCGGAATCGCCACAAGTTCGTCGCAGGACTCCCGCGTCAGGCGTCGGAGTCCCTGTCCTTCGCCGCCGACGACGACCGCGAGCGGCGTGCGCCACTCATATTCGTACAGGGACCGCTGCGCGGAGCCATCGGCGCCGACGATCCAGACGCCGGCGTCCTTGAGCCAGGCGAGCGTTCGCGCGAGGTTCGGAGCGCGGTATACCGGGACGGTTTCGGCGGCGCCGGTTGCCGCTTTTCGTGCAGCGGCGGTCAGCCCGCTTGCGCGTGTCCTCGGAACGATCACCGCATCGACAGCCGATGCGTCGGCCGTGCGCAGACAGGCGCCGAGATTGCGCGGGTCCTCGACGCGATCGAGCGCGAGCAGCCGGAGCGAGCGACCGCGGTCGACGACCAGCGCCTCAAGTTCGCGCACGGTGAATTCCTGCGCCGCCCGCACTTCGATGACGACGCCCTGGTGCCTGCCGTTGCCCGTTTTCAGATCGAGTGCTGAACGGGACACGCGCTCGAGCTGCATGCCCTGCGCTTCAAGCGCCGCCGCGATTCCGGCCAGCCGGTCACCTGCCGCGTTCTCCTGCAGCCAGGCCTTGTCGACAGCTTCCGGCCGCCTGTCGAGCACGGTTTTCACGGCATGGATGCCGTAGACGAGCCGTCCCCTGGAATCACTCACGCCGACGCCGCCTCCCCCGTACGGAACGTTTCGCAGGTCCGCTCGAATCAACCGGAACGAAGTCGATCTTGCGTTCCTCGACATTGACCCCGGCGAGCCGGACTTCGAGCGTATCGGCCAGGAGGTAGCGAGCGCCACCGCGTTCCCCCTCGAGCATCATCCCGGAAGCGTGGCGGCGATAATAGTCGCCCGGCAGTGCGCTCGCGTGCACGAGCCCGTCCACCTGAAGGTCCGGCACACGCACGAAGAGACCAAACGGCGCAACATGCGTGACGACGACCTCGAACGGCTCGCCGACCCTCCCCTTCATGTAGGCGCACTTGAGTTGTTCCTCGACATCCCATACGGCCTCGTCGGCGCGCCGCTCGGTCCTGGAACAATGCTCGCCGAGACGTTCCATCTCGGCCAGCGAATACGGATAGCCCTTGTGCCCGCCCGTTTTCGACGACTGCCTCAGCGACCACTTCAGGGCTCGGTGCACGAGCAGGTCGGGATAACGGCGGATCGGCGACGTGAAATGCGCGTAGGCGCCGAGCGCGAGCCCGAAGTGACCGACGTTTCCCGGTTGATAGCGCGCCTGGTTCATCGAGCGCAGGACCAGCTTCTCGACGAGTTCGGCTTCGGGCTGGCCCGCGAGCTTCGCGATCAGTCGGCTGAACTTCCGCGGTTCGGGCTTGCCGGGCGGAAGCGCGTCCAGACGCAGCATTCGCAGCAGTGCCGAGATTTCCTCGATGCGATCGGGGTCCGGTCCGACATGCACCCGGTACAGGCTCGGCAGGCGTGAACGGCGTATCTGCTTCGCCGCTTCGACGTTGGCGGCGATCATGCACTCCTCGATGATCCGGTGGGTCAGCAGACGCTCGGTCGGGCGCAGACTTCTGACCTTGCCGCTGGCATCAAGCTCGATCGCGGTTTGCGGCAAGTCGAAGTCGATCGCGCCGCGCCGGCGGCGCGCCTCTTCCAGGGCCCGCCAGACTGCGCGCAGGTGCTCGAGCCCCGGGACGAGCTTCACGTGCTCGCCTGGCCGCTTCCTGCCGCCCAGAAGCGCCGCGCTTTCCGAATAGGTCAGGCGCGCCGCCGAACGCATCACGGCCTCGAAAAATCGCGACCGGGTGACCCGGCCGCCGGCGGAAACCTCCATCTCGCAGGCGACACACAGGCGGTCGACGCCGGGATTGAGCGAGCACAGGCCATTCGACAACGATTCAGGCAGCATCGGCACCACCCGATCGGGGAAGTAGACGGATGTGCCGCGCACACGAGCTTCCCTGTCGAACGCGGATCCGAGCTCGACGTAGTGGCTCACGTCCGCAATTGCAACGATGAGGCGCCAGCCCTTGTCCCGCGGCTCGCAATGGACCGCGTCGTCAAAGTCCCTGGCGTCGGCGCCGTCGATCGTGACGAGACCGATATCGCGCAGGTCTTCACGCCCTGACGCCGCCGTTCGACTGACGGAACGCGGAACCTGTGCTGCGGCCTTGATGACGGGCCCGGGCCACTCGTCGGGGATGCCGTGCGCCTTGATCGCGTCGTCCGTTTCGGCGCCCGGCCGGACCCGGGCGACCACACCGGTGACGAGATCGATACGCCCGGACAGGCCATATTCGAACGCGCGATTCCGGATCAACTGCCCGTCGCGTACCATGGCCTTGAGACGCTGTTCGAGTGCGCGAAGCTGCCGGGACTCGCGGATGTCGACCGCGGCGCCCAGCGATTCAAGTGTTAGGGGCGCGTCGGCCGCAGCGACGACTTCAAGAATCCTGTCGCGTCCGGGGATGCGGTGTGTGTAGCGGCGCTCACGCGTTCGCGCGCCGTAGCGGGAGCGCGACGCCATCAGCTACGGCCTCGGCGCGTCAACGACCGTTTCAGGGACATGAGCGCACAAGAGAGGAACTTGAGCCTGCGCGGCAGGCGCCTACCGCTGGATCGAAACAATGTCGTGGCGGGTGAGATCGAGGACCGCTTTCTTGAGCGCGTCGGCAGAATAGCTGTCCAGACGTGCGCACAGTGCCTCGAAGCTCAACTCGGTCGAGTCGCTGAGCACCGCGACGATGGTTTGACACACGGGTTCCAGTTGGAGCTGCAGTCCGTTCACCAGTAGCTCGCCGGTGTCGAGCGTCGGTACACGAAACGTGGAGAGACTCAGCAAGGAATCACCTGACAAGGGTGTGGCGGCAACGTCGAGCGCAGCGAGGCTGAACTCGGCGTTCATGCGCTCGCGACCGATCCAGTCCAGTTCGAAAGCATCGGCGTTTGCCGAATCGAGCAGCACAGCGGCGAGCTCCTGCGCGAGTTCCGAGACGGTTCCCCGGTAATCGGCAGGGGAAAATGCCTTCCGGGCGCCGATCTTTTCTTCGAGAAGTTTGGCTGACGTCTGAACGACATAGTCGAAAATCGTCGGCGAGTAGGAGCCGACCGAGAGGTGGAAGCTGCCAACCTTGAGCGGTATGACGTGGTGCCACCAGCCTCGCGGTACGTAGAACACGTCTCCTTCTTCCAGAACGACTTCAATCATCGGGTCCTTCGGGCAGCTATGACCGCTCTTGTCGTTTGTCTGATAGGTCAGCGGCAACGGGAAAGTCGGTGGGAAAATCCGCCAGCGTTTGCGACCGATCAGCTGTATGACGAATACGTCGTGCGTATCCCAGTGCTGACCGAACGTCCCGTCTCCGGCGAAGCTCAGGTAAGCGTTGCTCGAAGTCCGTGAATTGGCGAAGCGCCCGACCTCGAGACATAGCCGCTTCGCAGCGACGGAATGCTGTTCGAGCCAGTTGATCACGAGCGTTGCGCCGCGGCCCATGTGCTCGTAGAACCTGGCCTTGTTGAGCACGCGCCGGGATCTGCCGGGCTCCACGATGTCGTCGACATAGGCCTGTTCGGGAACCTGCCCATGGTGGTACATCCGCATCAGCGGCACCTTCGGTTCCAGTGTATGCAGGAGCTGGTCGACGTCCGACCAGGCGAAAGGGCGTTCCTGCAACGCGCCCGGAAAGTGATGCGGCTGTTTCTCGAAAACCGTGTCGCGAAATTCCCCGGGCGCGAGACCGAAATCGATCATTGCGATAGCCGATGGCGTCGTGGCAGTCGCCGCGAGACTAGCATACTCGCCGCTCGGGTGTGCCCCTCGCCGAGCCGGTTTTCACTGCGCCGGGCACGCCGAATTGCCGAGGCGTTCGTCGAGCACGACGAATTGATTCGCGGCGACGTCCGTGCAGACCAGCTCGGTGCCGCTCGGCCAGACCACGCGAACCGTATCGGCCTGACGCGCCTGACCCAGACCGAAATGCAGATCCGGCGTGTTCTGGCTATTGAAGTTGCTGTTTGCCTGACTCAGCCTGAACTGAGTCTGCGCGCCGAAATCCTGGCCCACCGCGGCCGCAACGGTAACCCGGGCTCCGATGGCATCGGTGTTCGGGGCTGAGCCCACGAGACGCACGTTCAGGAAGGCTCGGCCCGCCGCGCTGCCGGACTGGTTTTCGAAGAACTGAAGTCCAGTGGAGTGATCGAGAACGACGATGTCGATATCGCCGTCGCGATCATGATCGAAGCAGGCGATGCCTCGTCCCTCGGACGGGGCGGCAACGTTCCAGGCCTCCGCCGCTTCGGCAAACGTCCCGTCGCCGTTGTTCATGAAGAGGCGCGCGGGCTTGGCCTGGAAGGCATCCCTGGTCAGCGCATCGTATTCAGCCTGCGGATCGTTGGGGGGGTCGCTGCTGTACGGGATGTAACCGAAGCCGTTGACGTGAAAGAGATCCGTAAATCCGTCATTGTTGAAATCTGCAGCACAGGCGCCCCAGCCCCAGAGACCGTCTCGCAGTCCGGCATCGTCCGTGATGTCCTCAAACGCGATTCGGTTCGCCGTACTTGCGTTGCGATAGAGCCGGTTGCCGGTCGTACCCCAGTTACCGGCAGCGACGGCCGGACCGTAGATCGAGGTCACGAACCACTCGAGATTGCCGTCGTTGTCAATGTCGAGCAGCGCGCTGCCCATTCCGTTCTGGTCCGTGATGACCGAACGGTCGGTCTCGTCCACGAAGCGCGGACCGAGTGATGCGCTGCCTGCGTTGCGCAAGGTCACACTGGTCTCGAAATCGGAGGCTACGACGAGGTCCGTTAGTCCGTCACCGGTGAAATCGGCGAAGGCCGGCGTGAAGTTGAAGCGCTGATCGACGGCGCTCGATCCGGTACCCGCTTCAGCGTCCAGAGGATAAAGTCTTTCGCCGTCGTTCCTCCAAAGTGCCGGCGCGGTTCCGGCCGTGCCGTTACCCGACCAATGGCCCAGGTAGACGTAGGGATAAGCGCTCGCATCGAGCGGCGCGAACGAAATCCCGAATGTCGTTCGCGTCATGGGCAGGGCCGCAACACGCGCGTAGCCCCCTGCTCCACTCTGGGCGTACACGGGCACCGAACCGATCCGGAAGTTTCCGAGCAGAATCTCGCGCCGGTAGTCGCCGTTGAGATCGACGCTGGCTGCGCCCGTGTAGTTCGTCTCGCTGATACTCTCGAACAGGTCGAACGCTTCGAATCCCGTGCCGACCAGATTTCGATACGTTCGAACACCGGTGCGTTCATCGCCCCCGGCAAAAATCAGATCCGCCCAGCAGTCGCCATCGAGATAGGCCGCCGACACGCCGCCGGCGATCATCGTGATCTCGAAGGTTGGCGAATATTCGAACCAGGTCTCGAAACTGTAGCCGTGTGTGTCCGTCAGACCGAACGTCCGGTCGTTCCTGCGTGTGAAGGTCTGGCTCCCCGCGTTGTTGGCGCTGGTGAGGCCGTTCGTGCAATTCCGGACGTCGGAGAACGTCGCGAGTTGTTTTGTGAAAGGAAAAGCGAGCGAAATCTCTTCCGGATAGTCTTTGGGGCTGCTGGCGTCCAGGTTGACCGGCACTCCCGCGGACCGGTCGCGCACGAACAGGTGGCCGTCCGGATCTTCATCCGCAGACGGAGTCCAGGCGTCGATACAGTCCGGGTCCGTGACGCACGTGTCGCTCAGCGTTTCGAGGAAGGCAACCAGGCGAACGCTCTCAAACACCAACAGCGGCCGCGCCGGAAGGGAACTCTCGCTTACGGCGAAACTTGACGCGTTGAGCGCCGCGCGCGTGTGCGGTTCGGCGTGACCGTAGTCAATTCCGAGCCTGCGGAACTGCTCGAGGTCGAGCAGGCCGAAATCGAACGTTTCGACGGCGCCGCGGGGGTCCGCATGGTAGACGATCGCATCTTCTAGCGTCGCGAAGCTGCCCGCGTGACCATAGGGCGCGGTTTCGGCCACGTTCAGGAGACTCGGTGTGCGAAACGCGTAACGATCCGACTCGTCCAGCGTCTCAAGCCAACGGCCGAGGTCAGACCGGTCCGCCCGCACGAAACCACGGCCGAGCTGAGGAAACCCGACGTTGTGGAACTCTTCGTCCGTGAAGCGATCGCCGGCATGGCATCGGACGCACCCGAGGCCGCCGTCGTCCGCATCGCGCAAAAACAATAAGGCGCCGCGCTTGGCTTCATCGGAGATCGCACCGGAATTGCCGGCGAGGAAACGGCGCCACGGAGTATCGACGAAGATTTGCGAACCCATGTAAGCGCCGAGCGCTCGCTGCACATTCGCGATGGTGACGACTTGTTCCGGGGAGGCCTCGGGCGCATCGAAAGCAAGCCGGAACCTGCCAAGCCAGTTCACGGGACCGTCCGGATCCATGTTGTATTGGGTATCGACCTCACCGCGCAGCCGGCCCATCACATGCGCTCGAAATTCGTCCGCAGTGCCGTATTCCGTGTACCGGAATCCGCGCATCTCGTTGTTGTTCGCGATCGGCAGCTTTGCTGAAAACTCAAGTAGTCCTGAAACCGGGCTCGGGTCGCTGCGCTGTCCGGATTCCGGAGTCTGGATGGGTTGGCCTTTCCCGCCCGGCGCAACGGTGTCTTCGAGTACCGATATCCCGCCGTCGAAGGTCAGCACGCGGTCGAACAGGGCCGCGTTGAACGTCGTCGTCGTGTTGCGATGGACATTGGGGCCGCCATCGGCGAGTGGATCGAGGTCCCGTGCCGGATCGACTTCGCGGCCCGGACCTACCGTCGCGCTGTTTACCGACGCCACTCCGACCGCAAGAGACAGGCCGTCGCTGCCAGCAAAGTCCGGATGGTGACAACTGCCGCACGATACGTCGTAGCCCGCCGAGAGCGTCTGCGTGAAGAAAAGCAACTGCCCCAGTTTTACGAGCGGGTCGTCGTCGGGGACCGTACGCTCGGCGCCACGAGTTGTCGCGGGATCGCCGGTCAGTCGCAAGGTCGTAACTGCGACGTCGCGGACATCGTCGTCGAGGCTGCTTCGCATCGGGATGCCCGGTGCCGTGGGCGCCGTGTCTGAGCCCCCTCCACCGCCGCCACCGCAGCCGGCAATCGTTGCCAGCAACCCGAGGGCCGCCAGGCAGCACAAGTCACGCCACCTGCAGCGCTGCAGGCTATCGCGAAAGGCCGAGGCAGCTCCCGCTCCGCTGGATTCCCTGATCCGGAACGTCCGGCAGGCGCCGGGACCTCTTTGACGGGACCGAAGAATTCTCAATAACACGTTTCGGTGGTCCGCTGTTGACGAGCAAGTGGTGCTGCTTCACCACAAACGGCGCCCATTGCGAGCTCAGGGCCGCCTTGCAATAACATCAGACAATTTTTATTATGCCAAAACAGACAATACGGGGCGCATTTGTTGTTCGATTGCAACAGATAAGGATGTCGCGGCGTCCCGGTTCGACGAATTGGTCAGTGCCTTTCTCGAGGAGGATACAGGTCATGCAGGCAGCCGGGAGACTTCCACGTTTTCGGAAACTTTCCAGATCCATCGCCGAGGTGCTCTCGGCTACACGCACGCCAGAGCGCAGGCGGAGCGGGAGTGTCGGACCCGCCCTATTATCCGCATCCGGGGGAGTACTCGTCGGTGCAGCGCTCGCCGTCACACCGGCTGCGAATGCACAGGACGACGTGGTACTCGAGGAAGTCACCGTCACCGGCTCACGAATCCCGCGCCGCGACTTCACCGCCAACGCACCGATCACCACCGTTGACGAAACCATATTTGACGAGACGGGGTCGATCGGCGTCGAGACGATTCTCAACCAGTTGCCGCAATTCACTCCGGCCGTCACGCAGTTCGCGTCATTCGACACGGAAAACACGGCCACGAACACGGTCGGTGCGTCGACAATCAGTCTGCGCGGGCTGGGTCCCAACCGTAACCTCGTTCTCATCAACGGCCGGCGCGCGATGCCGGTCAACCCGACGATGGTCGTCGATACGAACACGATTCCAGCTTCCGCGGTCTCGCGCGTCGAGATTATCTCGGGCGGCGCGTCAGCCGTGTACGGCGCCGATGCCGTGGGCGGCGTGGTCAATTTCATTCTCAAGGACGACTTCGAGGGCGCCTCGGTCGACGTACGCTTCGGCGACACGCAACATGGCGGTAACCAGGAGGTCACGATCTCCGGACTCATTGGCGCCAATCTCGGCGATGGCCGCGGTAACGTGATGGTCGGGGTCGAGCGGGCAACCCGCTCCGAGCAATTCCTCTGGGAACGCGATTGGCGCGTCGAAGACGCCGCGAACCCGTCTATCGGCGGAACCCAGGTATTCCCCACGGAGACCTGGTTCAGCGAGGCCCCGGGTTCATCGGGCAACTTCCCGTCTCAGGCCGTCGTCAACGCGATCTTCGATCAGGCCGCACCGGGCGCCGTAAGGAACAGGGCTCGTTTCTATGTCAACCGGACGCCCGACGGCACGGGCACGGTGTTTACGGGACTGAACCACGGCGCAAACGACGTGGCCGGCTCGTACCGGTACGAAGGTCCGCTCAACGTGGACAACTATGGCCAGTTCCAGGGCCTGCCGTTTCGCGTGATGCAACCGGACGGCGGCATCAAGGAAAACACCTGGTACCAGCCCGCCTCCATCCCGCTCGAACGCCTGTCATCGTTCGCCAGCGGCCATTTCGAGGTCTCCGACAACGTCAGGGTTACCGGGCAGGCCATGTTCACGCGTACCGATAACCGCACGCGTTGGGGAGCCACGTCCGATACGATCGGCGTCTGGGGCGCGGTCGTCCCGTTCGGAACCAACATTTACGAGCCGTCAGTCGCGAGTTTCGGCGCCGACGGTCTGCCGAACACGGGCGACGCCGGCGAGGACATGACCACGTTGCCGGCCTTCCTGCCAGGGGGCACGCATCAGCTCAATTGCCCGGCCGTCGGCGGTTGCACGGAAACCCAAGCCTGGCCGGTGCCGCCCGAAGTCGAGGCACTCATGATGTCCAGGCCTTTCCCGGAGAGGGACATCCGGGTGAACCGGACGCAAGACGATCTGCGATATCAGCTCGGCGATGCGCGCGGCAGCGACAACTACACGTCGTCGATGCAAATCTCGCTCGGCGTCGAAGGAGAATTGTCGAGCGGCGACTCCTGGGACGTCACACTCTCGACCGGCCGCACGGACGCACAGAACACGCTGACCGGCAACATCAGGCTGACAACATATCGGCAGCTCATGGCTACGCCCAATTACGGCGTCGGTTTCGTCGGCGATCCGAACCCGTTCAGTACCGGCTTCGCCGAAGGTATCCCGACATGCACCTCCGGCATGCCGATCGTGCGCAACTTCAATATGTCCGAAGACTGCATCGAGATGCTGCACGCTCCGCTGCAGAACCAGACCAATGTCGATCAACAGATCCTCGAGGCCAATCTCATCGGCGACCTCATCGACATGCCGGCCGGTCCTTTGGGGTATGCGGTCGGCCTCGCCCACCGCGAGAACAGTTACCGGTACATCCCCGACAACCTGATCAGGAACGGTTCAACGGCCGATGCCATCGCGGGCACTTTTCCGAACACGATCAGCGGCGGCAAGTTCGACGTCAGCGAGATCTATGGGGAACTCCTGATCCCGATCGTCGCGGATGGTCCGGCGGGGATTCAGAGTTTCACCGTCGAACTTGGCGGACGCGTCTCGGACTGGAGCATTCCGCAGGTTGAACAGGTCACGACATACAAGGCCCTGGTCGACTGGACGATCGCGCCGCGCTATCGACTGCGCGGCGGCTTCAATCGCGCGATGCGCGCGCCGAACCTCGGCGAGCTGTTCCTCGGACGCTCACAGGCTTTCAACGCGCAGCCGGTACTTTACGGCGACCAGTGCTCGCAGAACAGCCGGGTCGGTCCCTACAGCGGTAATCCTGCCGTATCCGGTGAAGCGCAGGCCGCCCGGACGGTGGAGATCTGCCGGGCGCTGATGGGCTCAACCGGCGCGTTCGAGTACTACGACAACCGCCCGATCACGGACCAGCTTACGAACACCGGGTTCTTTGTTTCGGCCGGAACCCAGAACTCTTTCGGTAACCCGAACGTGAGGGAGGAGCAGGCCGACACATTTACTCTCGGTGTCGTCATGGACTTTCTCGATGACTGGTCGCTCACGGTCGACTATTACACGATCGAAATCGAGGACATGATCGCGCTCGAAAGCCCCGACACCGTGTTCGAGCGCTGCCTGAGCCTTGAACTCAACCCGGCAGGCGACCCCACCACACCGGCTTGCATGCAAATCGTCAGGAACCAGTTCACCGGCAACAGGGCAAACATCGATCTGACCTTCACGAATCAGGGTAAGGCGACTGTCTCGGGCGTCGACTTCCAGCTCAACGGGACGAAGATGCTTGGGGATGGCGGGCTGAACGTCAATATCGTGGCCAACTACAACCTCGAGTCCACGACGCAGGACCGGCCGGGGCTGTCCGAGCTCGACTGGGCCGGGACGCGGGGTTGCGCATTGCAGATCCAGTGCCAGCAATACGATTATCGGATTTTCAGCTCGGTAAGCTACTTCAGGGGACCATGGAGCCTGACGCTCAGACATCAGTTCTGGCCCTCGCTGCTGGACGCCAGCTACGCCGAAGGCGTGACCGGTCCAGTTAACCCGCTCGGTACCATCGACGAGAGCTACCAGCTCTTCTACGTGGGCGGCAGTTACACCTTCGGTGAGAATTACACGCTTACGGTCGGCATCGAGAACCTGTTTGACGAGAACCCGCCCCGGGTGGGCGGCGACCCGAACAACTCCCGGTTCCCGATCCCGCCATCGCATATGGTCGTGGTTGGAAACGCGAACTTCGGCGCGGGCGGCAGCCCGGTCTACGAGCCGCTCGGGCGTCGCGCCTATGTCACGCTGTCGATGAATTTCTGAGCCGGTACTCTGGTCGAGACCACAACGGCGGGCGCATGCCCGCCGTTTTTTTCTGCACGCCCGACATGGCTATCATCGCCGGACTTCTTCGGCGCGTAAGTCTGCAGGACGAAACTCAACGCTCGTGACCGGAACATGAAGAGCAGAAGCGTACTGATCGTCGGCGGCGGATCGTCCGGGTGGATGACGGCGGCCTACCTCGAGGCCGCGTTGCGCGATGATCCACGAGGGAACGTTCAAATCTCTCTGATCGAGTCGCCAGACGTTCCGCGAATCGGCGTCGGCGAAGCCACCGTCCCGAGCATCTCACACGTGCTCTCGGTGATCGGCGTCGGTCTTGCCGAGTTCATGCGTGCAGTCGACGGCACCTTCAAGCAGTCCATCAAGCACATCAACTGGCTGCACAGCGAGAATCACGCCTATCACCACCCGTTCTCGCGGGAGCCGCACCCGGCCGTGGACCGCACCGGCATCGACTGGCTCATGAGCGACCGCTCGATCCCCTACATGGAAACCGTATCGGCCCAACCGGGGCTCTGCCATCTGGGCCTCGCGCCGGTGATGTTGACCCAGTGGGACTTCGGGCCGCCGCTCGCGTATGCGTTTCATCTGAACGCGCAGAAATTTGCCGACTACCTGCGCGATGTCGCGACCGGACGCGGCGTGATCCATGTGCTCGACGACGTGACTGACGTTGAACTCGGCGAAGACGGAAACATCGGTGCCGTCAGGACGAAGGGCGGCCTGCGCCTCACGGCAGATATCTTCATCGACTGCACGGGTTTCGCCGCGCTATTGATCGAGAAAGCCCTGCACGAACGCTGGACGGACTTCTCGCAATGGCTCCTCTGCGACCGCGCGCTCGTCATGCGCATCCCGCACGAACGCCACTATCCGGGGCAGGTCAGGCCGTATACGACGGCCACGGCGATGTCCAACGGCTGGATCTGGGAAACGGTGCTGACCACCGGCCGGGCGATCGGTTACGTCCACTCCAGCGGCCATATCGACCTCGAGGACGCCGAACGCGAACTCAGGGCCTACGAGGGACCGCATGCCGAGGACCTTTCCACGCGCACCGTGCACTTCAGGGTCGGCATGCGCGAGCGCGCCTGGGTCGGCAACTGCCTGGCGATCGGTCTTTCCGGCGGATTCATCGAGCCGCTCGAGTCCACCGGTCTCTACCTCAGCTACCTCGCGGCGATCATCCTGGAACAGCAGTTTCCCTGGCAGGATGACGACATGGACGCCATGGCCTACCGATTCAATCGAATCATGGCCGCGCGCTATCACGAGGTCCTGGACTTCATCAACCTTCACTACTGCCTGACGAAGCGGACCGACACCGATTTCTGGCGAGAGGTTCAACGACCCGAACGCATCGTGCCGCGCCTCAGGGCCAAGCTCGATTACTGGAAGATCAAGCCTCCATCGGGCGCCGACTTCATGGACCAGTACTTTCCCGGCATGTCGGCCGACGGAGTGAACCCTGCCCCGCCGGCCGGCGATCGCCGCCCGCTCGTCGACACCGGCGGGCTGTGGAACCACCAGAGCTACGAGTGCATCCTCTACGGCATGGACTTCATGGCCGACGAATACCGCAACAGGTACGGGACGAACCGGCCCAGGCCGCGCGTCTCGCAATCCGTCCTCCAGCGCCTGCAGGCCGCACCGGCGAAGCTGCCGCATCATGACACCTGGCTACAGCAGGCACTCGGGATGCAACGCTACGCGACCCGCAACGATGCCTGGTGCGCGGGCGGCTGAAGTCACAGGGCGATCAGGGAATGACGCAGCGAGCCGACTCCGGCCCTGTCCGCAAGATCCTCGTCGTCGGCGGCGGCACGGCCGGCTGGTTCTCCGCGGCCTTCCTGTCGCGCCTGCTCGAACGTTCCGGCGGAGCCCGCTGCGAAATCACGCTGATCGAATCGAGCGACATCGCAACCGTGGGCGTCGGCGAGGCGACGATCCCGCCGGTGCTTCAGTTCCTGCAACGACTGGGCTACCCCGAACGGGAATTCATGCAGGCCTGCCAGGCGACATTCAAGCTCGGGATCAAGTACTCGGGCTGGACCAGCGACGGTCCCGGCAGCTACTTCTATCACCCGTTCTTCATCGGCGGTACGAGCCACCTGCTCGACTTTTCCAATCTTTGGCTCTGGCAACACCTGAACGGGCAGAAGCTGGATCCGTACGCACGCGCCTGCCACGTTGCAACGTACTTCGCCGAAAACCATCGAGCTCCCAAGGCGGCGAACTCGAACGACTACCAGGCTCCGGTTCCGTACGCCTTCCACCTCGACGCGGGCCTGCTGGCCGATGACCTGAAGCGCCGTTTCAGGGGCAGGATTCGTCACATCGTCGACTCGGTTACCGAAGTCGTGACTGCCGAGGACGGGTCGATCAGTCACCTGGTAACGAAGGACCATGGATTGCTGCATGCCGACCTCTTCATCGACTGTTCGGGCTTTCGTGCGCTGCTCATCGACAAGACGCTTGGAGAACCGTTCGTCCCCTATCAGGACTGCCTGCTCAACGACCGTGCCCTGGCAGCACAGGTCCCCTATCTGGAACCGATCCGGCGCACGCCGTACACGACCGCAACCGCCATGGACAACGGCTGGTGCTGGGACATCCCGCTGTTTCACCGCCGCGGCGTCGGCTATGTCTACAGCAGCGCCTTCGCGACGGATGAGGAGGCCGAGGACGAGTTCCGCCGCCACCTCGGCGCGCCGGCGGACGGCGTCGAGATGCGCCGGATCAGGATGCGGGTCGGGCGCCACAGAAACCTGTGGGTCAGGAACTGCGTGGCGGTAGGGCTTGCCGGCGGCTTTATCGAGCCGCTCGAATCGACCGGGCTCGACCTCATTCAGAAGGGGCTCGCGACGCTGCTGCACTGCTTTCCCGACCGGTCGTTCGATCCCGGACTCGCGGCCGTCTACAACGACACGATGACGCGGTACTACGATCAGATCCGGGACTTCATCGTCCTGCACTTCTGCGTGACCTCACGGCGGGACACTGCCTACTGGCTCGCCTGCGCCGAGGACCTGCACCACAGCGACCATCTCAAGGAACTGCTCAGCGTATGGCGGAAGGCGGCCGGCAAGATCTATCTGACCCGGGTAGGCAGCCTCGGCGAGTACTTCGGCCCGCTTTCGTACTACTGCATCCTGATCGGCATGGGTTTTCTACCGGAAAAGGCGCCCGCGCTCTACGGCGTCGCCGACTGGACGAATCTCGAGCGGGACCGGGCTACGGAGTTTTCGAAGGCGCAGCACATGCTCGGCCTGTTGCCGGACCACGACCGCTACCTCGCGGAGCTGTACGGATAGCGTCTCGCTTCAGCCGTCGAACGGGCCGGTTCCCGATCGACGGCCGTGGCCGTTACTGCGGCCCGCGCCGGGACGCGCGGTTCGGTCGCGTCAGTCCGCTTCAGCCGTCCCTTCTTCTGCCGCTGCGGCCTCCTCGGCGCGTGCCGCGCTCAGGATGTTCGCGAGCGCGAAATTGCCTTCGTGGCATTCGTACGGCAGCACGCTGTAGCCGGGCTGGTTGGTCAGCGGCAACGCGATCGTGAACGGCGCCGTGTAGAGCCCTGGATCGTTGACGGTGACCTCATAGTCGATCCGATGCTCGGCGACGCGCGTGAACCGCTCCGTGAGCGTGATCGCCGGCGTCGTGGGCAGCCCGCCACCGTTGAGCCCTATGCCGGTCTCGCCGCGGAAATTTCTCGTCTCCACGACAAGCGTGTCGCCGTCCCAGCGGCCGACCGGATCGCCCATGTAGCTGCGAATGGCGTCGTCCAGATGCGGGCGTCCGTCCAGGTGGATGATGCGCGCCTCGTGAACCATCTCGTGGTTGATCACGACGGCGTCCGGCGTCTGGAAGATCCTGAGGCCGTTGCCGTAGATGACCGGCAGCACCGAACCCACCACACCGCGGGTGATGCAGCGGTCGTAGAGCCTAAGATCGAGCCAGGACGCCGGTGGCGGAGCCTCGCCGCGCGCAGGTCTCGCCGCGCTGATGGCTTCGCCTTCGGGAGTCAGCGGAGGAAAGCGGCCGTTAGGAGGATCGACGATCATTGACGTCTGCCGGTAGCTGCGGATGCCGCGCTCGGATAGGAACGGCGTGCCGCCTTCGTCGAGCCGCGAGACCTCCGCATCGTTGCGTTCCTGGCGCTCGGCGAACTCCTCGTCCGTGAGGAAGAGCCGGTCGCCGAACTCCTCCGGACGCTGCAACGGCACACCGCGCATGTCGTCACTGGAGAAGACGCCCGTGAGGTCCGGATGCCCCCAGGGTGTGCGAGGCGCCGTCCAGTTCGGGTCGATGTCTTCGCCCTGGGCGAATGAGGTGTCCGGACCGTTGAAGAAGGCCAGTGCGAGCAGGCCTGCGGCGAGAATAGCGAATGCCCGATTCATCGTGTTTCCCCCGAGCGTTGGTTTGCGGACAGAGTATACGCGTTCAGTTATCATTGCGGACAATCAGACAATTTTAAGTGGTACAGGGGACTCAATTCCGATGACATGCTTTTCGCCTGGACTTCGGGCGTCGATCGCCACTGTCGCGGCATCGATTGTCTGCCTGGCGTGCACGGACGCGCAGGATCAGCCTGAAGTCATCGACAGCCCGCCTGATGCGACCGCAGCCGGCCCGCCCGACCTTAACGGCGTGTGGCAGGCCATGGGCACGGCACACTGGAACCTGGAGGCCCATTCGGCCGAGGCGCTGTCCGCTTTCTGGCAGCTCGGCGCGGTCGCCGCGATTCCGGCCGGTCAGAGCTATGTCGTTGAAGGTGAAATCCCTTACCTGCCTGACGCACTTGCCCAGCGTGAAGCGAACCAGGCCGGCTGGCCCGCGAACGATCCCGAAGCCAAGTGCTACCAGCCAGGCATTCCCCGGGCAACGTACCTGCCCTACCCGTTTCGCATCGTGCAGGGTGTCGGCGACATCCTGTTCGCCTATGAGTTCGCGAGCGCGAACCGCGTGGTCCACATGGACGAGTACGTCGACTCGCCCATCGACAGCTACATGGGTTGGTCGAACGGCCGGTGGGACGGCGAAACGCTTGTTATCGACGTCACCGATTTCAACGGGATGACCTGGTTCGACCGTGCGGGCAACCACCACAGCGACGCGCTCGAGGTGACGGAGCGATACACGCTGCGCGGCCCCAATCACATCGAGTACGAAGCGACGATCACGGACCCGAACACCTTTTCACAGCCCTGGACGATCTCGATGCCGCTTTACCGCAGAGTGGAGGACAACTCGCAGATACTCGAGTACAAGTGCGTTGAGTTCGCCGAGGAATTACTCTACGGGCACCTGAAGAGAGTCGAGGAAGAATGAGTTCGATTTAGGAGGCTGACCATGCGAGCCAGACTGTTGAGTTGCATTGCAGGCGTGGCCTGCGCCGTCGCGGGCGTCGTCGCTGCGAACGCCCACCACGCGTTTTCCGCCGAGTTCGACAACACCAAGCCGATCCGTCTCGAGGGCACGGTGACCAAGTGGGAGTGGATCAACCCGCACGCCTGGGTCAACCTGGATGTCGTCAACGAGGCCGGAGAGACCGAGCATTGGCGCATCGAAGGCGGAGCGCCCAACGCCCTGATCCGCCGCGGCTGGACCAAGGACTCGCTGCCGCCCGGCACGGAGATCATCGTCGAAGGCTTCCTCGCCCGCGACGGCTCAATGCGTGCGAGCGGGCGCGACATCACGTTCACGGACGGCACGTCGCTGTTCCTCGGATCCACCGGCATCGGGGCGCCACCGGGCCCCGAAGAGTAGCCGCCACAGCCGTTTGACACTCTCCACCGCGCCCGATACATTCGGGCGCCTCCCGGCCCCTTGCCCAGGTGGCGGAATTGGTAGACGCGCATGGTTCAGGTCCATGTCTACGCAAGTAGGTGGAGGTTCGAGTCCTCTCCTGGGCACCAACGCTCCTTCCAAGACAAACCGCGCTACGGCCCGGGATACAGTAGCAACGCAATGCCAATCAAGGATCATAAGGCCAGCGAATTCCTGCAAACGCCGGAAGATATCGCGGCCTACCTGAACGCCACCATTGAGGAGATGGACGACCCGAGACTGCTCATGAAGGCGTTTCGCAATATTGCCGAAGCCCAGGGCGGCGTGTCCGAGCTCTCGCGGCACGCGAAAGTAGATCGGGTGGCGCTGTCGCGAGCGTTGTCCGGCCGGAGGCATCCGCGCCTCGACACGCTCGCAAAAGTGGCGGATGCCTGTGGCGTAAAGCTTCGGTTCTCCGCGTAAGCAAGTTTAGCGGAGATACGGACGGCCGGTCGGCGGGATCAATCGGACTAGGGTCCCCGGGTGCCGCAAATCTGGCGATCCTGCGCAAAAAATGTCATGCGCCAGCGGACGCTCCGATCCGTACAATCCGGCATCCGAAGATGTGCAGAAGGCACGTCGACCGATGCCGGAGCCACCTCCATACACGACGCCGCCTACAAGCTGCTGTACTCGCACCGGCACGTGGTCGCGGTGCTGGCGGGGCCGGAGCATGCGGAGTTGCGAACGGCGTTCGCGCAATGGTTGCGGCGGTCGTGGGACGAGGACTACGATTTGGAGGCGGGCGCCGACGAGGCACTGCGTGGCGAGTTGGACCGGTTGGTGGCGGCGGGAGAAGTGGAAGCGATGGGATCGTTGACGGCGGAAAGGTGGAAAGAGCGCCAGCGGCAGAAAGAGGCGCAGATTCGCGCGCGGGCCATGGCGGAGGGCCGTGCGGAAGGCCTCGAATTTGAGCGACGCCTGCTGGGTAGTCAGGCGGCGCGCCGGTTCGGCACCGGCACAGGCGAACGCCTGTCGGCGCTGCTGGCGGGCGAATCGGAGCCGGAGCGCCTGGCGGCGGTGGGCTACGCGATCATCGATTGCGGCACCGGCGCTGAATTGCTCGCGGCAGCGCAGCGCATCGTCGGCATGGCGAACTGAACGCGGCGGCGCGCGGCGGGACCGATCAGATCAGGCGGCCAAGTAAGCTCCGCATCCACGGTATTGCTACCATCAATCGTACGATCCATCGGGCTGCTTTGTCGCCGAAGCCCTCGACCGAAGCCTGTTCCAGATCCACAGCACCGCCATCCCCGTCAACAACGTGTCGATTGCGGTCACGCCGGTCAGGCTCCAGCTACTCGTTCTTTCAACGAATCCGACGGCGCAGCCGATGCTCCACGCTGCCATGGCGTCCCAGCGGTAATCGGGAACAGCGTCGGTTTGCTGTACGTCGATTCGGGTTTCCCGGAGCAGGTAGTAGTCCGCCAGGTAGACGCCGGCGATGGGCGGAACGATGATGCCGAGCAGGATCAGGAACTCCACGAAGAAATCCATGATCCCGGCAACTGCCAACAGCGTGCCGATCGCGCCGCAGACCAGTGTGATGACCCAGTCCCGGACGCTCGGCAGCATCCGCGCGATGCCCAGGGAGGCGGAGTACAGGTTGTTGATGTTCGTGGTCCAGGTGGCGAAGACCATCACGATGAGCACGGAAATGCCAAGACCAAGGCTCGTCATCGAAGTAATCAGGTCCGGTTCGGCGGAGACCAGAACCGGCAAGCCCGCGAGCAACAGGACCAGGGGAAATCCAAGGCCGTAACTGAAAAACGAGGCGGTGACCGCATCCCGCCGCCGGCGCGCGAAACGGGCCAGGTCCGGAACCAGTGTGACGCCCACGAAAAAGCTGCCGATCACGATGGAGATTCCCGCGGAAACCGATGCAAGCCCCTCATCGGGTTGCCCTGCCACGCTGCTCAGTTCCGCGAAGCTCGCGCCCTCCAGTACCCTCCAGATCCCGTACAGCAGCAACGCGGCAAGCAAGGGCACTGCGATGCGACTCAGCCGATTGATGGCGCGAAAACCGTAGATGGTCGTTGCCACCATCAGGATGCCGCCGGCGACGGTGAAGACCGGCTGCGGCACGAGCACGCCGAACGCATCGTCTACGGCCTGCGAAAGCGCACTGCCGAAGAGCGCCGCCGTCACGCCGTACCAACCGAAGAGAGTCGTGGCGAGGATCAGATTGACGATGTTCGAGCCGTTCCGGCCAAAGCAGGACCGAATGATGTTGTAGGTTGAAAGCCGGGTCTCGGCGCCCACGCGCATGGTCAGGTAGCCGATGCAGGCCGTCAGAAACCCTCCGAGGAAGATGGCCAGGGCGCCTTCGATCAGTCCCAGGGCTGCCATCAGCTCAGTCCCCACGAGAAATGCCGGCAAGGTGATGCTGACGCCGATGATGATGACGGCGATGGCCGCGCCGCTGACCGATTCGGCGGCGGGCACCGGGCCGCGGGAGAAATTGTCTGCAAGGCGTTGGGGCTTCATTTTCTTCGTCACGCGCCGGGATGGCGCGCCGCCAGTTCCGCGAGCGGGCGATAAGTATGCTCCATGCCGAACGCCTCCGGCCCCACCACCTTCAACGCACGTTCGGTCCGGAAGACGGGGTGGCAGGAGAGCCCCAGCGCTGTCACCCTCTGGCCGTAGCGGATATCCGGTGTCGGGATCGGCTCGGCGGTCTCGCTGTCGACGACCGAGATCAGGTCGGGCGTCAGCGCCCGCGGTACGCCGTCGAGCGTCAGCGCCAGGTACTCGTTTCGAAATTCGATATGGGCGCGATGACTTGCCCCGTCCAGCGGCGCCAGGTCAACCCAGCCGATCGCGAATCCTCGCTCGGTCGAGCGCCAGACGTCGGCGACCTTGCCGTCGAAAAGCCGGACCACGTCGATGTCTGCAGCGTTGGCGCGAATGCCCTCGACGAGCGAATCGATCGGGGAGGCGCCGCTTCTTGCGTTCTCGATGGTCCTGCCCAGTTCAAGCGCCAGGGTGACCGTATCGGGTATGGCGACGCGCTTCGCATCGCGGCCGCTCATCGGGTAGGCCGCCAGGATGCAGAACACGCCCATCCCCATGCACACGGCCCGGGCGATCGCTTCTCCTTTCCTGTCGTCCTTGCTGTGGCAAATTGCGGTATTCAGGTGCTCGTCGGCCATGACGAAAGGCGAGGCAGAGACCCCGTTGATCGAGAAGCTCGTCATCTGAAGCTCGGGGAAGGCCCGCCGCATGCCGTCGCCATCGATGACGGGGAGTCCGCACGCGGCCGCGGCCACGATCGGGACCAGCGAATTGCTCCCGCCCATTTCGGCGGGGATCAATGCATCGGCCTTGCGTCCGATATGCTCCTCGAGCGTTCGAACGGCGTGCACGACATGCGGCAGTTCGAACAGGCGTTCTTTCTCGACTGTCGGGGCGCCGAAGCCGGCGATGCAGATGACCTGAGCATCATCGTCGAGGTCGGCGAGCCCGATCAGGTTTGCGTGACCGCCGCCCTGCGCATGAAACTGGCGGGCGGCGAGCAGGGAAATGTAGGGGTCGCCCCCGCCCCCCGCGCCGAGCAGCGTCGCGCCCATGGCGATTCGCGCTACCTGGTCGATGTCGAGTTTCCGGAGGCTATCCCCATGCATCACAGTTCTCCGCGAACGAGTCGGTGTCCTTGTCCGCCCCCTTCGGGACATTGAGAGTTCCGGACACACATCACACGCTACCGCTCGACAGCGCCAGTTCACCGGCGGCCTTGACTCGCAACCGCACCAGGGCGCCCGGCACGTAGCTCAGCGGGATTTCGTCCACGTTGGTGATCTCTATGGTCCCGGGCCGGGCGCCGGCATCGATCGCTGCCTGGCTCGCCCGTTCCCTGGCCGCGTCCATCGCCGCATCGCGCCCCAGGGCTTCATAGGAATAAACCGCGTCGACCTCCCCGCCCGCCAACGCAATCGACGCCCCGACGGCGTTTGCCACCGCCGCGCTCTCCGGGACGACGACTTCGGATACCCCGGGTATGTCCCCGGATATGAGCACCGAACCGCCGCCGACGAGGATGAGCGGCACGGGCTCCGCACTGGTTTTCATGCGGTCCACGCCGTCGGAGAGCATCCGGTGAATCTTGGTGACGGCAAGATCGACCGTTTCCCGTGGCAAGTCGGCAACCAGCGTGGGATCCCCCATTTGTGCGTATTCCGCCGCGACGGCCACATCGCTCGCGGTCAGCGTCCCGCCGCCAAATACAAGGGCGTCCTCGAGCAAGCGGTAACCTACGGACTGCGGCCCGATGGTCAGGCCGGCGCCGTTCTCCGCTACCAGGCTGCCGCCGCCAAGACCCAGCGCCAGGATGTCGGGCATCCGAAAGTTCGTTCGAACCCCGCCGATGTCCACAGTGACCGAGGATTCTCGCGGAAAGCCGTTGCTCAGCATGCCGATGTCCGTCGTCGTGCCGCCGATGTCGGCCACCAACGCATCGCTGCAGCCGGAAAGAAATGCCGCCCCCCGCATGGAATTGGTGGGCCCGGAGGCGAAGGTCAGCACCGGGTACCGCTCCGCAACATCGGCCGTCATCAGCGTTCCGTCGTTCTGGCTGAGGTAGAACGGCGCTTCGATTCGAAGTTGCCGCAACGCCCGTCGAATGGACTGCACGACCCGGCTCGACAACTCGACGAGGCTGGCGTTCATGAGGGCGGCGTTTTCCCGTTCGAGCAGCCCCAGGCTGCCGACCTCGGATGAACGGGTGACGGACACTTCAGGCATCTCGTTTCGCACGATGTCTTCGGCGCGCCTTTCCATGTCATCGTTGACGGGAGAGAAAAGCGCGCTGATCGCCACGGACTTCAAGCCGTTCCCGCGAAAACGCCTGGCCGCGTCTCGTACCGCCAGCTCGTCCAGTTCGGAGTCGACGCTGCCGTCCACGTGGTAGCCGCCGCCGACGAGAATCATGTTGTCGCCGATGGCCGCGGCCAGGTCCGGCGGCCAGCCGCTGGTCGGCAGGACTCCCGATGAGGCCGGGAGCGCAATGCGGATGAGGCCGACCTTCAAGAGCCCTTCGCGCGCGACGAACGCATTGGTGAAGTGCGTGGTGCCGATCGCGACGCAGCGGATGCGGTCGGTCGGAATATCGGACTCTTTCAGGACCGACTCAATGGCGCTGAAAATTCCGTCGCTGACGTCGGGGGTTGTCGGAAACTTCCTCGAGGCGATCAGCGTCGTGCCGTCCATGAGCACGGCGTCGGTGTTGGTGCCGCCTACGTCAACGCCAAGGATCATGCGTCAGGCGGATCCCGAAGGATTCTCCCGGTTCGGAAAAACCTGCAAGTATCGATACTGACCCTGCCATCGCAGTCCAGGAGCCGCCGCCATTGCAACGCTCGGACTCGTCGGTGGCTATTGGTGCGAGGCGGATGGCTATTACTGCGACTCGTCCGGCTCCGGCGAACCCTCGAACAGCGTGCGGCCGTCGGCAAGGGTCGCATTGGCGAGACTCGCGGTAGACGTGCCGTTTCGTGCCTGGTAGGCGTCCACGATCAGGACGGTGCCGACGGCCAGATCCCCGGGCCTCCAACCTCTGCGAATCAGTCCATTCGCAGCGCGGGTCTCTATGGCCCAATTGACGACGTTGCCGGCCTCATCCTCCACGTCCAGGTAGATCCAGGCATGGGGATTGGCCCACCTCATTTCCGACACCCTCCCCTCGAGACGCACAGGCGCGTTGATGTCGAACTCGGCGGAGAACGAATGATGCGCCAGGCCGCTGCTTGTCCCCAGGATCAAGCCAAGACTCATCCACGTTGTTGCGCGCACTGTCCGCGTCATGATCGTTCTCCCTGGCCCTGGCCGGCACGATACTCGTCGCGCACGTCCTTGAGATGTTGCAGGTCGCTATTGTCTTCGAGGCAGGCCACCTCGAGAAGCTCATCGTCGGAACGATTGAACGGCATTTCGATGGTCCAGGGTCGCGTGTAGGCGATCGGGTCCGATACCGTGGCTCGGTAAATGACCTGGTCTTGTGCGACCGGGGTAAACGTCTCCACCACCGTCTGCGCATGGGTCACCACATCGCCGAGCTCGTTCAGCCAGGCCTTGCCGTTGAAGTTTCGCGACTCGACCACCAGCGTGTCGCCGTCCCATCGCCCTACGGAGTGCCCCTGCCACAACCGGATCCGGTCGGACAGAAAGTCGCGGTCGTCCAGAAAGATGTGACGCCAGGACATGCGCTCGTGCAGCACGACGATGTGATCCTCACCCTGCAGCACAAAGAATGGCGCAGGCACGTAATGGGACCGCGGCACGCCGGCCAGGAAACAATGCGCCGTGGGATCGTCGTAACCTCGGTGCGGGAGTTCCCGGTCGATTCGCTCGGCCCGCGCCCAGTCCTGGTACGGAAGCGTGCCGTCGATCGGGTCGACGACCTGTCCGCGACTCGGTGGCATCAGGGCCTCCCTCTCGCGCGCCTCCAGGCCATAGTTGGCGCCACCCGCGTCGGCCATGAAATAGCCGCTGATATCGGGCGATCCGTCCGCAAGTCGGGGCACATCCGGCGGGGTCGCGGGAACGGGAAGTTGTGCGCCCGCGTCGGCATCGAACGGAGCGTTCTCCGCTGGAATCGGCGCCGGATACCAGGTGCGGACGTCCCGCTCGAAGTCTCCGTTCGCTTCCGATTTCTCCGCCTGGCACTGGTACTCCAGAATCCGGTCCAGGTGCGTTTGCCGCTTTAGCACCAGGCGAAGCGTCCACGGCGTTGTGAAGACCTCCGGGTCGTCAATGGTGGCTTCGTAGTCGATGGTGTCGGCGTCACGCAGGCTGTAACGCTCGGTGACGTGCATGGCATTGCTGTGGAAATTGCCTGCAGCATCGAGCCAGGTCTGATCGTTCTGGTCGGTGACTTCCACGACCAGCACGTCGCCGTCCCAGCGTCCCCGGGAATTGCCCATCCAGGACTCCACTCCGGCGTACCGCGGCGGCTCCGTGTCGATGTATACGAGCCGATGCACTTGCTGCCACTCGAAAGTAATGGCCACGTGCCCGTCGGTCTGGAGGATATGGAAAGGATGCTCCAGTGCCATGACCCGAGGCACGCCCGGCAGGAAGCAGTTGCCGAGCGGGTCCGCCGTGGCGCGGTTATCGAAATTGACCTGCCTTCGCTCTGCCGCCCAGGATTGGTAGGGAATCGCCCCCCCATCGACGACACTGAGCCCGGCAGGCATGTCGTGGCGGGCTGCGTGATCCTCAAGATCGTATGCTGCCCGGTTCACCGCCATCCAGATGCCCTGCAGGTTCGGCCGCCCATCCTGGGCTCGGGGAAGCGTTTGCGCCGCCGCGATCCCGACGAGCAAATGCGACGCCGTTGCCGCCACCAAGCACCTCAGAAATACATGCTCCCTCATATGCAAGATCCAGCCGCCCACGGTGGCGCAAACATAGCATGAGAGCATCCGGAAAACCCCGCTCGGTCCGGGAAACGGACTGACGGCAGGCGGCGGCTACCGCTCGTGCGGTTTTGGAGCCAGCTACACGACCGGATGGTTGGGTTCGAGACCAACCTGCCCGCGACCGTACTGCTCGCGGCAGGAATGCCAATCCCAGAACGCGTGCACGCTCAGGGAATTGATGTCGCGGAACCAGGCCTGTAACGGCGATTCCCTGTTGAAGCTCGCGGCGCCTGCTTCGTGAATGAGTTCGTTTATCGATGCGCGGCAGTGATTGGCGATCGTGCCGGCGTCGACTTCGTAGTCGCCGGCCTTGATGAGTGCCACCCTGGGTTCTTCGTCGCCGAGGTCAAGCCCGGTCAGCACCCAATCCGCATGCATGATTCCGGAGTTCCAGGTCGACCGCCCACTGAGCTCGTAGCCGCCCGCAACGGGCGTGGCCTTGTGCATCGGACGGATCTGACCGGGTTTTTCGGGTACGGCTTGTTGCGGGACACATCGTCCTGAGCCCTTTCGTCCCCCAATGGATTAACGGCTCACGCGAAAGACGCGGCCGATATTGCAGGTGTCGTTTATTCTATCGGACCACCTTGGATCGCGGGCTACAACTTGGCGATACCGGTACCGCGCGCCTGAATCGATCGGAGAACCCATGTCGACCAGCAATTCACGAGTCATCTCCAACCGCGCCGTTTCCAGCGTTTCCTTCCTGCTCGTCGGACTCGGAGCCCTGGGCCTGAGCGCCTGCACCGAGACGCCTCCCGCCGAGTTTGACCTCGTCATCGTGAACGGCCGGGTCATGGACCCCGAAACGGGGCTCGATGCCGTGCGCAACGTCGGGATCAACGACGGCCAGATAGTCACAATTACCGAAGAAGGCCTCGTGGGCAGCGACACCATCGACGCTACCGGTCTGGTCGTGGCTCCCGGCTTCATCGATCTGCACGCCCATGGCCAGGACCCCGTCAGCAACCGGCTGCAGGCCCAGGACGGCGTCACCACCGCACTTGAACTCGAAGTCGGCGTCTACCCGGTGGGTGACTGGCTGGCCTCCCGCGCGGGAACGGCGCCCATCAATTACGGAGCCACGGTCGGCCACTGGGGGGCCCGCGTCAAACTGATCGATGGCCTGGATGTGGGCCACTTTCCGACGCTGACGGCCGAGGAGACGCTCCGGATGGACCAGGGGAACTATGCCTATGAGGTACTCTCCGACGAAGAGATCCACGAGCTTGCCGAGCTGATGGAAACCGGGCTGCAGGAGGGCGGACTGGGATTGGGTTTCGGAATCACCTACACCCCCGGAGCCTCCCGGACGGAGATTTTCAGGCTCTTCCAACTGGCCGAGCGGCTCGGAGTTGCCGCGTACGTTCATGTGCGCGCAGACAATTCGGACGGTCTTCTGGGTCCGTTTCAGGAAGTGATCGCCCTTGCCGCAAGCACGGGCGCCTCCCTGCACATCGTGCACATGAACAGCAGCGCCGATGAAGAAGCTCGAGTCGCGCTCGAAATGATCCGGGGCGCAGTGGGCCGCGGTCTGGACGTCACCACCGAGTCGTATCCCTACACGGCCGGCTCAACGCTGATCGAGTCGGCCCTGTTCGACCCCTGGGAGGGATTGACCGACGAGGAATACCAGCTCCTGCAGTGGCCGCCGACCGGGGAACGATTGACGACCGAGACCTTCAACCGGTACCGGGCCGAAGGCGGCTGGGTGATCATCCATGGCCGCCAGGAAGACACCAACGAGTGGATCGTGGCCCAACCCGACGTGATCGTTGCAAGCGACGGGATCCCGTTTCTATACGGACCTGCCCACCCCCGCGGAGCCGGAACCTTCGCCAGGGTGCTCGGTTACTACAGCCGGGAGCGCGGGGCGCTCTCGCTCATGGACGCGCTCAGCAAGATGACCATCCAGCCGGCCCGGCGTCTCGAAGCCGTGGCGCCCGCGATGCGCAGTAAAGGGAGGGTCCAGGAAGGCGCCGACGCCGATCTGACGCTCTTTGATCCCGACCGCATCGTGGACCGCGCCACCTACACGGACGGCGATGTTCCGTCGGAGGGAATCACGCATGTGCTGGTGGGAGGAACCGCCGTGGTTCGCGACGGTCAGTTTGTGGACGGCGTGTTTCCCGGCCGGGCCATAACGGGACAATCGTCGTCCATCCCTTGAAGGTCCCGCTCGGCGTGACGTCGATTCGACGATCGGGCAATCAATCAAAGCGCCAGGGCCGCATCGAGATCCCGGTGCTCGAACGCGGACGCCATGGCGTCCATGGCGGGACGCGACAGGCCGGAGCGTTGAGCAGCATGACGCCAATCGCGCGTGATCCTCGCGACGTCGCGCACCACGGTTCGCGCGTCGTCCTCCTTCATCCCGAAATACGGCGCGACCTCCAGTGCGAGTTCGATCGATGCGCTCGTGTCCTCGAGGTCGATCGCTGTGGACAGGAAACGCGGCTTGACCTCGACTGGCGTCGGATTCAGGTCGTAGGCCGGCGACAAGCGCCAACCGGCATTGCCGACATAAAGGAACCCGTGATTTCTCAGGTGGTCGTCGGTATTGGATACCAACACGTTGAATACGATGCGGCGCCAAAGTTCAGCGAGATCCACTCTGGGCGCCGCGCCATGCTGACGAAGTACGTCGGCGATCTCCATGTAGCTGCGGCTGTCACGCTCGTCGGCACTCAGCATGCTCATCGCGGACAGGAACGGAATCCGCCAACGCCCTCGCCGATCGAATCGACGAACGACGAGGACAGCACGATCGTCGACGGGGACAACCTGCCGTTCGGGCACGTCGATACCCGCGCGTCCGGCGAGCGACAAGGTGACCGCCTCCCAGCGGACGGTATCCGCCCAATCGTCCTGCTTGGGAAATTTCGCAATTGCCAGACTTCCGTCCAGTTCGAGCACTGATGCCTTTGGTCGTGCGCCCCCCAGCGAGGATCCCGGCGCAAGCAGCAACGCAATCGTATCCTCGCCACCGCCATCGGACGCGACTTGATCGCTGGCCGCAAGCAGCCTCGGCAACTCGATCAATGGCGGCACAGGATCGCGACGGGCGTCACTCAGGAACGGCCCGCCGGGCTCGGCGGCAAACCGGAGTGCGCCCTGGCGCGACCGGTCGCTGACCCTCAGCAAACAGTCGAACTCCGAAAGGCTGCGGGGCGTGCGGTTCTCAAGCCGTGCCTGGAGACGTTCAGCCTGAATCATCAGCGTCCTGCCCCAGCGGTCCGGCGCCGAATCTCCCAACGCACCGAACAGCGCCCGACCGGCCGGCGTATGATGCGTTCCGGGGCCGAGCGTCAACGCCGGCTCCAGTGCGAAACGCTCCGGGTGGTCAAGCCAACCGGGATCGTATTCGAACGACGCGCTTTCCCGGCCGCGGTGAACACGGCCAAAGACGCGGCCAACCAGCAAGGTGTGGCCATGCAGGTCGATATATACCCACGCTTCGCTGGCCATCATCGGTTCCCGCGTGGAGCAGAATGTCGGATCCGTTGCGGCAGCGCCTCGTCGGCAAGGTCCAGACCCACGATGTCGTGGCGGGCGTCGGCCAATTCGCCCACTCGGTCGACAATTCCCAGAACGAATAGCGTCGTGGCGTAGGTACCGGCTGCCACACGAGGATCGCCTTTTTCGAGTCTGGACAGGGTGGTACGACTCACACCGACACGCGCCGCCATGATTTCGGTGGAGATGCGGCGACGCCGCCTCGCGTCCCGCAGGTCCCCGCCGAGCTTGCGAAGCGCGCGTATCACCGGCACTGGCAATGTGTTCGATTTCTTCATAAAGATTTATAAACTGAACGATAATAACCTTAGTGTACATTTTATGAAGTCAATGGAGAACTGCTTGACTGCACTCGATACGCGCGGCATCGTTCCGTCATGAGCAAAGTCATGGGAGTGTTACTTGGCGCGGCGTCCCTGGCGGTTTTCGCCGCAGCGACTGTCCGGGGCCAGCAGCCCGGCGCGCAGCAACGCGCTCCGATCGATCTGACCGGTTACTGGGTGTCCGTGGTCACCGAGGACTGGCGCTGGCGCATGATCACGCCGCCGCCGGGCGATTACGCCAGTGTGCCGATGACACCGGCAGCTTGGATCGTGGCGGAGCAGTGGGACCTGGAGGCCGACGTTCGCGACGGCAACGCCTGCCGGCCCTACGGCGCGGGCGGCATCATGCGGGTCCCCACGCGCCTGCGGATCTCGTGGCTCGATCCTGAAACTCTGCAGCTTGAAACGGACGCCGGTTCCCAGACGCGCGTGTTCCACTTCGGTGAATTCGAGCCGATCCCGGAACCCGACTGGCAGGGCAACTCGGTCGCCGAGTGGGAGATGAGCGGCGGCCGCGGCTCCGTCACCGGAGGCAGCCTCAAGGTCGTGTCGACCGGGTTCAGGGCCGGCTACCTGCGCTGGAACGGCGTGCCCTACAGCGACCGGGCGGTCGTTACCGAGTACTTCGACCGCTACGGAGCCTTCGGCCAGGAGTGGATCACGGTCACGACGGTCGTCGAGGACCCACTCTATCTCTCCGATCCCTTCATCGTGACGTCCGACTTTCGCAGGGTAGCGGACGGCTCCGGCTGGAATCCGACGCCTTGCGTGACCGACCCGCCCGTTATCGGGACGGAGAACTGAGGCTCAGGTAGACGGCTTCGACGAACATCTCGGTCGTCCAGTCGTCACGCCCCTGCCCGTACCGCGAGTCGTATTCGAACGCCGGTTCCGCCTGCTTGATCTCCTCGAGGCTCATGCCGCGGTCCATCCAGGCTCGGATGCGGTCGTGGACGATCGTCACCATGTCCCGATAACGCAACAGATCGCTTTCGTCGCAGATGCGGCCGTGCCCGGGCACGATCAAGGTGCCTCCCTCGCTGAGCGTGTCGGCAATCGCGATATCCAGCAGGTTATTGAGCGCATCGAGGACCCCCTCGATGCTGCCGCCGTTATCGAGATCGATGTAGGGCCAGGAATCCAGGCGAAACACGTCCCCGGCGGCGATGACGTCGGAACGGCGGAAATGAACGATCGAGTTGGTATCGTCCAGGGCATTCGGCTGATAAATGACCTCGACGGGCTCGTTGTTGAAGTAGAGATCGAACCGGGGCACGAAGAACGTCTCGGTGGGTTGCAGTTCGACGCCGAAGTCCGCATCGAGCACCATGCGCAGCAGCAGGTTTTCGTGGCCGATCACGGCCGCGCCCACGTCGACGCCGCCGATCTGCGTGGCGTTGCCGCCGGTGAACGTGTCGCCGGCCGCCCGGATCGCCGCATTGCCGCCGACACGGTCAGGATGCAAGCGCGTATTGACGATGTAGCGGATCGTGCCGTCGGCAATGTCGTCGATCGCCCGCAGCAGATCGGCGCTGTATTCGGCGGAGCCGGAGTCGACCAGGAGAACGCCGTTGTCGCCGGCGGAAACGACGACGTTGCCCCCCGCGCCGCTGATGAGCCAGATCGGGCCTTCGACATGGGTCGTGCGAAGGGACTGCCCCATAGCCGTCGAGACGCCGACCGTTGCGAGAAGGGCAAGTACCCCGGCAATCCGGTGGCCGATGACGCCCGCTGTCACTGCGCCTCTCCGGAGTTCAGCAGTTCCCTGAGCCGCTCACGGTACTCGGGCAATGTCGTTGCGGCCCCGCCGAGCGCAGCCTCGCGCGGGATCCCGTGATTGTTGCGGAACTCTTCCGCGTAAGTGTTCTCCCCGGGCAGGAAGTGCGGAACCTGGCCGCGCGGACGGTCGATCTCGACGGTCCCGCGGCAGGGGTAGGGCCGCATCGTCTGATTCGTGTCGAGCGCGAAGTTGCGCGTATGAATGTAGGGCTCTTCGAGGCTGTGCGGGTCGTCGAGAATGCTGATGAACGTCAGTATGTCGCCGTGCCGCGTCAGGAACTCGACCAGCACCGCTTCGTCGCTGTGCTCGACCCCGTTGCGTCGGATGCGCGACTCCTTCATGTCCGTGGTCGTGATTTCGAGCGCATTGCCGACCCAGCGTCCCGTCGAGAACCCCTGCCAGGTGTGGCGCTCATCGTCGCCGGGACGCGGGCGGCCATCCGTGTAGACGACCCGGAACCGGTTGTAGGACTCGTGCAGCAGATGCCAGGCCACGGTATCGAGGCTCTGCGGGTCCACTTCCTTCCAGACTCTGAGGTTGCCGTGCATCGCGGCGTAGTTCGCGGGATGCGGCGAGCACTGGTGCTCCGGCACGGTCAGCAAGGATGCGCTCCAGCTCAGTCCGCGCCGCCGCCCGGCTTCGTTGAGCGGCAGCCCCGTGAAATCGCCGATCTCCGGACCCGGTCCCCGCTCGATCTGATCCTCGTGGCGTATGCCGCGCCACTCGCCAACGAGGTCAACCTGGGCATAAGCGGAACTCGCCGCAACGAGAAGCACCATGCAGAGTCCGAGTCTCATTTGAGCTCCCTTCAACAGCGCCGGATTTCGCCTGTGGCTGTAACGACTCCGCCAAGTGTGCCATATCGCAGAGCGCCGATCATCGGACGACTACCGCGCAAAGCAGGCACAATCGCGAATCTGAATTCAGGAGCCTCCAGGACGATTGGCAGCCGCACTTTCGCGCCAACGGATTCGTGGCTTAGCCGCTACCCTGCCGCCCGCCGGACCCCGCCCCGTCCGCCGTCCGCTCGAAGACGGTCGTGGCCGCGCCGATCATCGAAGCGACGTCGCTCAGGTTTGCGGGCACGATCAGGGTGTTGCCCTCCTTCGCGAGATTCCCGAACCGCTCCAGGTAGTCCTCGGCAACCCGAAGCTGCATCGCCTTGTCGCCGCCCTCCTGGTTCAGTGCCGCCGCGACCTTTCTCAGGCCTTCGGCGGTCGCCTCGGCCACCGCCAGGATGGCCGCGGCCTCACCCTCGGCCTCGTTGATCTGCTGCTGCTTGGCGGCTTCGGATTCCTTGATGACCCGTTGCTTCTCGCCCTCGGCTTCGTTGATTTTCGCGTCCCGTACACCTTCGGACTCGAGCACGGTCGCGCGCTTCTCGCGCTCGGCGCGCATCTGCTTCTCCATGGCCGTCAACACGTCGTGGGGCGGGTTGATGTTCTTGATCTCGTAGCGCAGTACCTTCACGCCCCAGGGATTGGACGCCTGGTCCAGTTCCTCGACGACCCGCACGTTGATGTGGCTGCGTTCCTCGAAGGTCTTGTCAAGCTCGATCTTGCCGATCTCGCTGCGCAGCGTGGTCTGGGCGAGTTGCGCGATCGCAAAGAGGTAGTCGCCGATCCCGTAGGACGCCTTGCTCGCCTCCATGACCTGAAGGTAGAGCACGCCGTCAACGCCCACCTGGACGTTATCCGACGTGATGCAGATCTGCTCCTCGACGTCGATGGCCTGTTCCTTGAGCGTATGGCGGTAGGCCACCCGCTCGAGGAACGGTATGAGTATGTGGAAGCCCGCCCCGAGCGTTCTCGAGTACTTGCCGAGGCTCTCGACGATGTATGCGTTCTGCTGCGGCACGACGACCGCCGTCTTGATGACGACGATGATGGCCACGATGGCGATCGCCAGGGCCACGATGAAACCAAAATCCATTTGATGCTCCTTCCTTAGTTCGAGGGATCGGTGACCGAATCGTCAGGCATCGCTTCGATGCCCAACTCCACTCCGTCGGCGGCCACGACACGCGCTTCGGAGCCCGACTCGATCAGCGCCCCGCCCACGTTGACGGCCGTCCATTGCGAGCCTCGCAACCTGACGCGAGTGCGGCCGTCAGGCGGTACGTTCTCGTTCACCGCGACCCGGGCGCCGATGGAATTGCCCTGAAATTCCTTCGTCCGCCCGCGCAGCTTGTCATAGAGCCGCTGCCTGAACAGTACCATGGAGGCGATGGCGAGCACGGCGAACGACAACCATTGACCCCAGATCGGCATCGAAATGCCGCTGAATTCGATCAGGCCGACAAGGATGGCGGCCGCGCCGACGAAAATCAGGTAGAACGCCGCATCGACCGCGAACAGCTCCGCGCCCATGAGCAGAAACCCCACGATCAGCCAGCCCCACCAGACCATGTCACCCTCCTTCGCCGCGAACCCGCGCTGCGGCAGCGTATCAAATCGTCAGGCGATTTCCACTGTCCCGGCCCACGCTTCGCGAACCGTTCACGTAGCCGGCATCGCCGGACCGGCGCCAGGCGTGACCTGCCTGCTTTTCCGGGCGACGGTGGCTGCAATCTGCGGTCCCCGGGCCGATATCCATTTCGGGCGAACCTTGCATGCGCTGACGGACACCGTTCGCTCGCCACAATATCCGCTCACGGACCGAACGCCGGCGGCGCAGCGCTCTGTCAGTCCTGGTTCGCCAGTTCCTCGCGCAGCCCCTTGATCAGACCGACGCACATGCACATGAGCACCGCGGCAAAGGGCAGGCCCACCGCCAGGGTCAGCGCCTGCAGCGACGCCATGCCGCCGCCAAGCATCAGCGCCATCGCGGCCGTGCCCGCGAGCACGCACCAGAAAGCGCGCTGTTGCACTGGCGCGTCCATCTTTCCGCCGGCAGTAATGGTGTCCATCACCAGCGACCCGGAGTCGGCAGAAGTAACAAAGAAGATCGTGATCAGGAACACGCTGATGGCCGAAACCAGTCCCGTCATCGGCAATTGCTCGAGCATCTTGAAGAGCGCCAGTTCCGGCACCGAGTCCGCCACGCCCCTGTAACCGTCCGAAAAATACTGGTCCAGTGCGATCCCGCCGAACGTCGCCATCCAGAGGATGCCGATGACCGTCGGCACGATCAGCACCCAGGTGATGAACTCGCGCACGGTGCGCCCGTAGCTGATACGCGCGATGAACATTCCGACGAAGGGCGCCCAGGCGATCCACCAGGCCCAGTAAAAGGTCGACCAGTCTCGCACGAAGGCCAGATCCGGTCGGCCGACCCAGTTGCTCAAGCCCGGCAGGTAATAGACATAGTCGACCGCCGATTGCCCGATGGTCGCGAGAATGACGAGCGTGGGACCGGCGATCAGGACGAATAGCCACAACAGGCCAGCGAGCGTCATGTTGATCCAGCTCAGGCGTTTCACGCCCTTGTCGAGCCCCGCAATCACCGATGCGAGCGCAATGCCGATGATGACCATGATCAGCACGGCCTTTGTGCCGGTGGTGGCCGGAACGCCGAACAGGTACTGCAATCCTCCGGCGATCTGTTCGGAGCCGAAACCCAGCGACACCGCGAGCCCGAACAGGGTTGCCAGTACGGCAACGATGTCCACCACGTGACCGAAGGGCCCCCATACCGATCTGCCGATCAACGGGAAGAACCCGGAGCGCATCGTCAGCGGCATGCCGCGATTGAAGCAGAAAAAGGCCAGCGACAGACCCGCGACCGCGTAGATCGCCCAGGCGTGCAGTCCCCAATGCAGGATCGCCGCGGACATGCCCGCGGCGCGCGCCGCGTCGGTATCTGCGGGGTCGACACCCAGTGGCGGCGTCAAGGTGTGCGTCACCGGTTCAAGGACGCCGAAGAACATCAGGCCGATGCCCACCCCCGCCGCAAACAGCATGGCAAGCCAGGCGGAGTAGCCGTAGTGCGGCGCGGCGCCCTGCCCGCCCAGGCGAATCGTCCCGAGCGGCGACAGCGCGACGCCAAGGCAGAACACCACAAAGAGGTCCGCCGCGATGAAGAAGAACCAGTCGAAGGTTTCGGTCGTCCATGCCCTCAGATCGGCGAACACGGTCGCCGCCTGCTGCGGAAACAGCAACGTGCCGATCACCAGTGCGACTACGAGCGCGGCCGATACGATGAATACCGGATTGTGGATGTCGAGATTGAAGACCCGGATGTTGTGCTCGCCGATCTCGTGACCGATATCGGGAATGTCCTGGTCGGTCGGTCCCGAACCCGTATGGGTGGAGTCGATGTCACTCATGGCGATCCCAGGAAAGCTGCAAGGCCGTTCGGGCCATGCGAACGCGGGCATCATACCGCAGCGCCCCCGCCCACTTTCTCCAGATGTGTTCCGAAAGGGATCGAGCCGGTGCTGCCCGTTGCGTCGACAGCCGGATCAATTCCTTTGAGCTCGGGCAAATTCATCGCTTAAGCTTGCGTCGTTGACATCCTCCGTGGAGATCCGCACATGGTCATGACGCGACTCAACGTCGTGATGGGACTCAGCCTGTTCGCCGCCATGGCCTCCACGGCGCTTGCGGTCGATCTGCCGCGCGGCAGCCCCGGGAACGCCGGCATGTCGGCCGAGCGACTCGAGCGCGTGCGGACGGAGTTGAACCGCCTTGTCGAAGACGGCGAATTCCCGGGCGTGACGGCGATGGTTGCGCGCCGCGGAACGATCGTATTCGAGCACACCACCGGTCTTCTCGACGTTCAGACGGGCGCCGAACTCAGACCCGATTCGCTGCTGCGCATCTATTCCATGACCAAACCGATCACGAGCGTCGGCGCGATGATGCTGGTCGAGGAAGGCAGGCTGCTGCTCGACGAGCCGGTGGCGAATTACTTTTCCGGGTGGGAGCGCCTGACGGTGCTGGAGGAATCCGGCGACATCGTGCCCGCGTCCGCGCCAGTTACGCCTCGCCATCTCCTCATGCACACGTCCGGGCTGACTTACGGCTACGATGGCGATTCGGCGATCGACCTCATGTACCGCGAGGCGCGCCTCATCGACGACTGGGACTATCTCGCACGCGACACGCGGGAACTGGTCGAAACGCTTGCCGGCATCCCCCTGCTCTTCGAACCCGGAACGCGTTGGCGCTACAGTTTCGCCACCGACGTGCTCGGCCACCTCATCGAACGCGTCAGCGGCGAGTCCCTCGACGCGTATCTTCAGACACGCCTGCTCGGTCCGCTCGGCATGACCGACAGCTATTTCGACGTACCGCCGGATGCCGTCGAACGCTTCGGCACTGACCACATCATCGGCGAGGACGGCGAACTCATCGTGCAGGACAACCCGCGCGAGGATCCGGAGTTCATCGGCGTCACGTTCCTGGCGGGCGGCGGGGGGCTGGTGATGACCGCCGAAGACTACATGCGCTTCTGCTTCATGATGCTCAACGGCGGCGCGCTCGGAGGCGCGCGCATCCTGAGTCCCGCCACGGTCGCCCTGATGACCGGCAACCTGCTGCCGGAGGGCATGGAGACCGGCGAGAATCCCGGCTTCGGGTTCGGGCTGGGCTTCGGCATCGCGCCCTCGGGCACCCATCGCGGCACGCTGACTCCAGGATCGTATTACTGGGCCGGCGCCGCGGGCACGTTCTTCTGGATCGACCCTGCCGAAGAGTTGATCGGACTCTTCATGCCGCAGCGCATCGGCATGCCGACGCGGATCCAGACCACGCTTCAGAACCTGGTGTATGCGGCGTTGACGGAATCGCGCCGCTGACCGACGCGCGAAGTTGATCACGCCGCCATGACCGACAGCGTGTCCCCGCGACAAGCCTTCCAGCGGGCGGAGGCGCTGTTGCGCGATCGCCGGACGGAGCCTGCCGTTCGCCAATTGCGGGATATCCTGCGCGAACACCCCGACGAAGTGAATTCACTGCGGCTGCTCGGCGCGGTTCGCCTCGCGCAGGGCGACACGACGGCCGCCATCGAACACCTGAGCCGGGCCGTGGGGCACGCTCCCGGATTCACGCAGGCGGCGATCGACCTCGCCAGAGCGTACCGTCAGGCGGGCCTTCTCGACGAGGCCATCGATTGCCTGCAGAACTGCTGCGCGCAGGCGGCCGACAACGCCGAAGCCTGGGAACTGCTCGGCGATGCGCTCGTGGAGCGCGGGGACACGCTTGCCGGGCGCGATGCCTTCCGCCGGGCGGCCGCTGCGGACCCGCACCGCCAGGCCATCGCCGCTGCGCTTGAAGCCCTCCGGCATGGCGACCGCAAGGCTGCCGAAAGGGCGTTTCGCGGCATCCTCAAGCAACGGCCCGACCATGTGGCGGCGCTGGTGGGGCTCGCCAACCTCGCCCTCGACGCCAACGCCGCGGACGATGCCGAACGCCTGTTGCGTCATGCGCTCAAGCTGACGCCGAACATGGACACGGTCTGGCGGGGTCTTGCGCGCGTGCATTCCGAACGGGCGGACTACAACGGCGCCGAAGCGGCTGCGAAACGGGCTCTCGCGCTTGCGCCGGACAACGCCGACTGCTGGACCATGCTCGGGACGGTACAAGCCTGGGGCCTGCGCCCGGAACGGGCTCGGGCCTCCTTCGAGCGCGCTCTGGAACTGAAACCCCGGCAACCGCGAGTCGCGCTCTCGCTCGGGCATGTTCTAAAGACCGTCGGCGATCGACCAGCCTGCGAAGCGGCCTACAGGCGCGCCGCCGATCTCGACCCCGGCCTGGGAGAAGCCTGGTGGAGTCTCGCGGATCTGAAGAACTACGCCTTTGAGGACAGCGAAATCACCAAACTTGAGTCCGGTATCTCGATGCGCCACCCGGACCCGGCGCAGCGAGCGGCCTTTCACTTTGCGCTCGGCAAGGCGCTCGAAGATCGCGGCGATCATGACGAGGCGTTCGCGCAGTACGCGGCAGGCAATGCCGTCAAGCATGCGCAGGATCCGTTCGACAGCGCGGCACTGACCGACCGCCGGCAGCGGATCGAAACGGTCTTTACGCGGGAAATCCTGGCCGCGCACAAGCATCGGTCGCTGGCCACAGCCAGGCCGATCTTCATCATCGGGCTGCCGCGGTCGGGTTCCACGCTCATCGAGCAGATCCTGGCCAGCCACAGCGCCGTCCAGGGCACGATGGAACTGCCGCAAATCCAGAACTACTCGCGGGAATTGGACGCCAAGGGCGGCTACCCCGAGGTTCTGACCGGCATGCAAGCTGCTGAACTGGACGCCTTGGGCGAACGCTACCTGCGCGAGACCGACCCCTACCGGGGCGGTGCGACATGCTTCCTGGACAAGATGCCGAACAACTTCTTCCACGTGGGGCTCATCCACATGATGCTGCCGGGCGCCCTGTTCATCGACTCCCGCCGTAATCCGCTGGACTGCTGCTGCTCGCTGTTCAAGCAGAACTTCGCGCGCGGCCAGACATTCAGCTATTCCCTTGAAGTCCTCGGCGCCTACTACCAGGACTATCTTGCCCTGATGCGACACTGGGAGACCCTGCTTCCCGGTCGGGTGCTGCGCGTGCATTACGAGTCGGTCGTGGACGATACCGAAGCTCAGGTCAGACGGCTGCTCGACCACTGCGGACTGCCGTTCGAGGAGGCGTGCCTGCGTTTCCACGAGACCAAAAGGCCCGTGCGCACGGCCAGCGCCGAGCAGGTTCGCCAGCCCATCAACCGCTCGGGGATCGATAGCTGGCGCCGTTTTTCCACGCACCTTGAGCCTCTCAGGAAGGCACTCGGGGGCGCTGTCGAGAGTTACGTCGACTGACGGCTGCGCCACGGCTCGCAGATGTTCAGACAAACCCAAATCTGCTTGTCGCTAAACCGCAACTTCGTGTCGCATTGAGAAAATACGTCGTCAGTTCTGACGCTCCGTATGAAGGCCCCGTGTGCTATTGTGCGGAGTAGCTGAGTGTTGTATTTGAGGAACCTGTCATGCGTTTCAACGTTCGATCAAGCACCTCAACTCCACTGGACACCGGCACTTGTTTCCCGTTCGAACAGACCGCGCTTGCGACCGCGATCGCCGTAATCTGCGGCAGCGCGACACCGCTGGCGCTGGCCCAGGACAACGCCGCCGACTCGCAGAGTCAGGCGCCAGGGATCATCGAGGAAGTCATCGTCACCGCGCAAAAGCGCGCCGCGAGCATCCAGGATGTGCCGCTCGCCATTCAGGCGTTTACCGAGGACCGTATCGAAGAACTGGGCATCCATCGATTCGAGGATTTCGCGCTCCTGTCGCCGAGTATCAACATCGCGAGCTGGATCCCCGGCACGACCTCCATGGTCATGCGCGGCGTCTCCGATGGCGGCGGCGGCGGCGACACGGCGGCCACGGCCACACTCTACGTCGACGAACAACCGCTGACGTTTCGCGGCCAGGTGCCCGACATCCATCACTACGACATCGAACGGATCGAGATTCTCAACGGACCGCAGGGTACGCACTACGGGGCGAGCGCCACGTCCGGCGCCGTGCGCATCATCACCAACAAACCGGACCCCGACGCCTTCAGCGCGGGCTTCGACCTGACCGGCGGGACTATCACGGACGGCGACAGCGTTCAAACCCTCGAGGGCTTCGTCAACGTTCCGCTCGCCGAAGGCCGGTCGGCGCTGCGCCTGGTGGGGTGGTACGACGCCTCGCTCGGCTTCGTCGACAACCTGCCGGCGAGCCGCACGTACGTCAACGGCGTGACCATCGACAACGCCGGATACGTCCAGGACGATTACAACGAGGAGAAGGTAGGCGGCTTTCGCGCCGCGCTGCGCACCTTGCACGGCGACCGCTGGGTGTCCACGGTGTCCGCCCTGCACCAGGAATCTGACATCAAGGGCTCGTGGGACTACGAACCGGACCTCGGCGGCGACCGCGAGGTGACCCGCTTCCTGCCGGAGCAGAGCGATCTGTCCTACAGCCAGTTGGCGTTGACCCTGGAAGGCGACGTCGGCATAGGCGACCTGGTCTACGCGGGCGCCTATTACCAGCGCGAGTCCGATACCGTCAGCGATTACTCGAGCTACGTCGCCTACGTGCCCTGGGCGGGCTGGACCCAGCAGTTCGCCTGCGACGACTACTACTGGTACGGCAACACCGACTGCAACGACCCCAGCATGTACTTCGACCTGGTATGGAACGTCGATCGCTGGTCCCACGAGGTGAGGCTCACCTCGCCGGGCGACGGCCCGCTGAACTGGATCGTCGGCGCCTTCTACGAGGAGACGGAAAGCCACCAGGTCGCCTTCTGGGGCATGCCGGGCATCCAGCACGGCGGCGCGCCTTCGGCCTACTACCTGGGCGCCAATGGAGGATCGCCTCTTCCGGAAGAATGGTACTTCGCTGACGCAATCTACAACTGGGACCAGCTCGCCGGGTTCGGCGAGATCGAATACCAATTCGCCGACCGGTGGACAGCAACTTTCGGCGCGCGCGCCTTCCGGTCGGGCTACGACAAGGCGCCGTCGCCGGACTTCAACATCTTTTACGACCCGAAAGCCGGCGGGACGAGCGTGGATGCGTCGTCGAGCGATGTCATCTTCAAGGCGAATCTCACCTGGGACGTGAGCGACAATGCGCTCGTCTACTTCAACTTCGCCCAGGGTTTCCGCCCGGGCGGCGCGAACACTACCGCCGAGGACGACAACATTCCGGACACCTACGGCCCGGACGTGCTCGACTCGTACGAGGTCGGCTGGAAATCGACGCTGGCCGACGGCCGCGTGACCTTCAACGGCGCCGTCTACCTCATGCAGTGGAAGGACTTCCAGACCAACATCTACGATCCCGACGTGGGCGTGGTCAATTTCATCGCCAACGTCGGCGATGCCGAGACGAACGGCCTCGAGTTCGACCTGCAGGCGTTCCTGACCGATAACTTCGCGATCCAGGTCGGAGCGACCTGGAACGACGGGGAATTGACCGAGCCTTTCCAGGCCTCTGAATCGGCTTTCGCCGAGAAAGGGCAGCGGCTGCCGCTCGTATCGAAGCTCAAGACGTTCCTGAACGCGCGCTACGAGTGGCAGCAGGGGCCGACGACGCGAGGCTACGCGCAGGCCACCTATGCACATACCGGCGACTCCTGGAACCAGTTGGTCTCGGCGGGCTACGTCGAATTCGCGCCGCAACTGCAGGCCGGCTACGAAACCGTCGACGTGCGGGTCGGCTGGGATTTCCGGGACGGGCGCATGGGACTGGAACTGTTCGGCACCAACCTGTCTGACGAGCAGGCACAGATCTTCATCAATACGGCCCAGGCGGACCAGCGCATCACCACCATCCGGCCGAGAACGTTCGGCGTCAGGCTGAGCACCCGGTTCAACTGAGCAGGCGGGAGACACCCGCCGGCGAACCGGCAGGCGGGCCTCTTGACCTGAGGTCGGCGATGGACGATTTTCCGCGTATGTCAGGCCCGGTTTTCGCATGCCGGAGGGCTTCCCATGAATAGTGACGTGATCATCACCTGCGCGGTGACCGGCGCCGGCGACACTGTCGGCAGGCATCCTGACATTCCCGTCACCCCGGCACAGATCGCGAACGCCGCGATCGATGCCGCGAAAGCCGGGGCGGCGATCGTACATTGCCATGTCCGCGACCCGGCGACCGGGAAGGGCTCGCGTGACGTGGCGCTGTACCGCGAGGTCGTCGCGCGCATCCGCGACAGTGCCACCGACGTGGTGATCAACCTGACCTCGGGAATGGGCGGCGACCTTTACATCGGTCCCGACGAGAACCCCACGGACTTCGGCGAAGACACCGACCTCGTCGGAGCGCTCGACCGCCTGCCCCATGTCGAGGAGCTGTTGCCGGAGATCTGCTCCCTCGATTGCGGGTCCTTCAATTTCGGCGAGGGCAGCCTGGTTTACGTCTCCACCCCGGACATGCTCCGGCGCGGCGCCAGACGCATCCAGGAACTGGGCGTCAAGCCGGAGCTCGAGATTTTCGACTCCGGCCACCTGAGCTTCACGCTCAAGCTGATCGCCGAAGGCCTGCTCGACGATCCGCCGTTGTTCCAGCTCTGCTTCGGCATCCCCTGGGGCGCCCCGGCGGACGTCGGCATCATGAAGGCGACCGTCGACATGCTGCCGAGCGGGGCAAATTTCACGGCTTTCGCGATCAGCCGCAACCAGATGGCATTCGCGGCGCAGTCCGTACTGCTGGGCGGCCACGTGCGGGTTGGCCTCGAGGACAATCTCTACCTGAGCCGGGGCGTCTTCGCCAGCAATGCGCAACTGGTCGAGCGCGCCCGCAGGATTGTCGAACTCATGGGCGCGCGCGTGCTCGGTCCGGAGGAGGCGCGCGCCAGGTTCGGGCTGGTGAAGCGCGGCTGAATGCAGCACCGCGTCCGCACGCTCGGCGTCATAGGGACCGGCGTCATCGGAGCCGGTTGGGCCGCGCGTGCGCTGGCCCACGGACTCGATGTGGTGGCCTGGGATCCGGCGCCGGGATGGCGGAAACGACTCGTCGCCGCCGTCGAGAACGCATGGCCCGCACTGGAAAGTGTCGGCCTCTATCCGGACGCAAGCATCGAACGCCTGCATTGCGCCGACTCGTTGGACGCCGCATGCCGGGCCGCCGACTTCATCCAGGAGAGCGCACCGGAACGGCTCGAGCTGAAACAGACCCTGCACGAGCAGATCGACGCGCAGGCGCCGCCGGAAGTCATCGTCGCCTCGAGCACCTCGGGCCTCCTGCCAAGCGATCTGCAGTCGCGTTGCCGGCATCCGGGGCGCCTCGTGGTCGGCCACCCTTTCAACCCGGTCTACCTGCTGCCGCTCGTGGAGGTGCTGGGCGGCACAAGAACAGCAGCTTCGCGCATCGACCATGCCATGGCGTTCTATCGCGATCTGGGCATGCATCCGTTACGGGTACGCACGGAGGTCGAAGGGTTCCTTTCCGATCGCCTGCAGGAAGCCCTGTGGCGCGAACTCCTTCACCTCGTGAATGACGGCGTGGCGACGACGGACGAACTCGATTCCGCCATCATCTACGGTCCGGGACTGCGATGGGCGTTCATGGGCACGTGCCTGACGTTTCACCTGGCGGGAGGCGATGCGGGCATGGAGGACTTCATGAAGCAGTTCGGCCCGGCCCTCAAACTGCCGTGGACGCGGCTTGCGGCGCCCGAACTCAGCGACGAATTGGTCGCCCGGATGGCCGAAGGGACGAATCGGCAGGCGGACGGCAGATCGGTGAAGGAACTTGAGCGTTTGCGAGACGAATGCCTGGTCGCCATCATGCAGGCGCTAAAGCGATTCGAGATCGGCGCCGGCCGCACGCTCGCCGAGGACGAGGCGCGCCGCCTGGAGGAGGAGCGGCGTCACACGGCGCAAAGAGCATGACCATGGACTTCGCATCGACATCCGAACCGAGAGGACAGGCATGAACTTCGCGCTGACATCCGAGCAGCAGATGGTAGCGGAAGCCGTCCGCGACTTCGTGGAGCGGGAACTGTATCCCCATGAAGAGGAAGTCGAGCGCACCGGGCGCGTGCCTTCGGAACTGGGCGAAGAGATCAGGCGCAAGGTCATCGAGATGGGTTTCTTTGCACCGAACCTGCCTGTGGATGTCGGCGGCGGCGGTCTCGATCGGCTGACCCTGACGCTGCTCGAACGTGAACTCGGTCGGCCGTCGATGGCGCTCACCGTTTTCTGGGGGCGCCCATCGGAAATCCTCATGGCCTGTACCGGGGAGCAGCGCGAGCGTTACCTCCTGCCGGCCGCACGCGGCGAACGTTTCGACGCGCTGGCAATGACCGAGCCCGCGGCGGGATCCGATCTCAGGGGCATGCGCTGCGCTGCGCGGCCGGACGGCAGCGACTGGATCCTGAATGGCAGCAAGCACTTCATCTCGCACGCCGATATCGCCGACTTCGTCATCGTCTTCGTCGCCACGGGCGAGGAGGAGACGCCCCGGGGTCCGAAGAAGCTCATCACCTGTTTCCTCGTGGACCGCGGTACGCCGGGCTTCGAGATCCTGCCGGGTTACGAATCCGTCTCCCACCGGGGCTACCACAACTGCAACCTCACGTTCGAAGAGTGCCGCTTGCCGTCAACGCAGATTCTCGGCGAGCTGCACGGCGGCTTCGAACTCGCCAACGAGTGGCTCTACGGGACCCGCCTCACCGTGGCCGCGATGTGTGTCGGGCGGGCGCGGCGCGCCTTCGACCTGGCGCTCGCCCAGGCCGCCGAGCGCCACCAGTTCGGACAGCCCATCGGGCGCTTCCAGGGCGTGTCCTTCAAGCTCGCGGACATGATCACCGAGATCGACGCCGCGGACTGGCTGACGCTTGCCGCCGCGTGGCGCCTCGACCAGGGGCTCGCCGCGAACCGGGAGATCGCATCGGCCAAGCTCTACGCGACCGAAATGCTCGCTCGCGTCACCGACGAAGCCGTCCAGGTGTTCGGCGGCATGGGTCTCATGAACGAACTGCCGCTGGAGCGTTTCTGGCGTGATGCGCGTGTGGAGCGCATCTGGGACGGGACGTCCGAGATTCAGAGGCACATTATCGGACGCGAGCTGCTGCGCCCCCTCGGTGCCTGAGCATGAGTGGTCTTAGCGCCCGAGGCTCCGACCCCCGCGCTCCGACGATCCGCGGCCCGACCCCGGGCGGCCGACTCGCGCCGCTACTGCGCCCACGCACCATCGCGGTGATCGGCGGGGGCGCCGCGCGCAACGTACTCAGGCAGTGCGACCGCCTGGGCTTCGACGGCGAGATCTGGCCCGTTCATCCAACACACGCGAAAGTGGAAGGTCGACCCGCATTTCGGACCGTCGCCGATCTCCCGGGAGCGCCGGACGCCGCGTTCGTTGCCGTCAACCGCCATGCCACCGTCGCCGCGGTCGGCGATCTCGCGCGGATCGGAGCCGGCGGCGCGGTCTGCTACGCGTCGGGATTCAGGGAAGCCGACGACGGCGTCGAACTCGAGGCGGCACTCATTTCCGAGGCCGGAACGATGCCGATCGTCGGGCCGAACTGCTATGGACTGATCAATTTTCTCGACCTCGTCGCCCTCTGGCCGGACCAGCACGGCGGCCGCCCGCTCGGCGCCGACGCGCGCGGGGTCGCCATCGTGACGCAGTCGTCGAACATCGCGATCAGCCTGACGATGCAGCAACGGGCGCTGCCGATCGCCTACATCGTGACAGCCGGCAACCAGGCGAAGCTCGGCGTCTCGGCTCTGGCGCAGGGCTTGCTCGACGACGAACGGGTCAGCGTACTCGGACTGCACGTCGAGGCATTCGACTCCGTGACGGGTTTCGAGTCCCTGGCACGCAAGGCGCGCGAGCGCGATGTCCCCCTGGTCGTGATGAAAACCGGGCGCTCCGAACGCGGCAGCGCGGCCACCCTGAGCCACACGGCGTCCATAGCGGGCTCGGACGCCGGCGCACGCGCCTTCCTCCGTCGCCTGGGCTTCGCCCGCGTGACCGGAATCCCCGAGTTTCTGGAAGCCTTGAAGCTGCTGCATGTGCACGGCGCGCTCGACGGCGCGCGCCTCGGCGTCCTGTGCTGTTCGGGCGGCGAGGCGAGCGTCGTGGCCGACCGGGTCGACGAGACGGAACTGACCCTGCCGAATCTCGCACCGGATCATGCGGCTGCCGTCGCTGCCGCCGTGCACCCTCTCGTTACCGTGGCCAATCCCCTTGACTATCACACTTTCGACTGGGGCAACGAGAGCGCACTGACTGAAACGTTTTCTGCCTTCACCCGTGGGCCATTCGACATCGCGGCGGTGGTTCTCGACTTCCCGCGCGGCGACCGCTGCCGCGGTGACGACTGGCAGGTCACGCAGCAGGCCTTCGAGCGCGCCGTCGCGGCTTCCGGTACGCCCGGTGCGATCGTCGCGACGTTGCCGGAGAACCTGCCCGAGGATACCGCCGCGGGACTGATCGAGCGCGGCATCGCACCGCTTGCGGGCGTGCGCGAAGCGCTTTCGGCGATCGAGTGCGCGGCTGCCGTCGGGGCGGCCTGGCGTGCGCCCTCCCCTGAACCTCTCCTGCCGAACCGCGTTATCGCGAACGAACCCGTGCTGCTCGACGAGGCCGTCGCGAAGGCTTGTCTCTCCGCAGCCGGAGTTCCGGTGCCAGCGCACCGCACGGTCGCAAGCACGGACGAGGCGGTGGCCGCGGCCGAATCGCTCGGCGAACCGGTCACGCTCAAGGCGCTCGGCATATCTCACAAGACCGAACATGGCGCGGTAAAACTCGATCTTCGCGGTTCGAACGAGATTCGCGCCGCCGCGACGACACTGCTCGACGTGCTTCGAAATCCTGCCGAGTCGATGGGCAAACAACCGGACACAGGGACCGGGCTGCTCGTGGAACGTCACGAAGCCGACACGGTGGCCGAACTGATCGTCGGCATACACAGGGATCCCCTGTTCGGACCGATGCTGACCGTGGGTTCAGGAGGCAGCCTGGTCGAACTGATGGCCGACAGCGTGACCATGCTGCTGCCGGTGACGCACGAAGACGTGCACGCCGCCCTGGCCTCCCTGAGGTGCGCCCCGATCCTGGATGGCTATCGCGGCGCTCCGCCCGCGGACCTCGATGCGGCCATCGACGCGATCCTTGCCATCGCGCGGTTCGGCGTCGACAACGCCGAGCGTCTCGAGGAACTGGACGTCAACCCGCTCGGCGTGCGCCCGCACGGCCAGGGCGCGGTCGCGCTCGATGCACTGATCCGAATGAGAGTGGGCGCCGACGGCGATGCGCCGGACCACGGCGACCCGACAGGAGAGACCGAACCATGAGCGACGTCATCAGAATCCGAAGCGAGGGCGGTGTCCTGGAAGTCACGCTCGACCGCCCGAAGGCCAATGCGATCGACCTGGCCACGAGCCGCATCATGGGCGAGACCTTCAAGGCGTTTCGCGACGATCCCGATGCCCGCGTTGCCATCGTCACCGGCGCCGGCGACCGCTTCTTCAGCGCCGGCTGGGACCTCAAGGCGGCCGCCGCCGGCGATCCGGTCGACGGGGACTACGGGGTCGGCGGTTTCGGCGGAATCCAGGAGCTGCCGGACCTCAACAAGCCGTTGATCGCGGCGGTCAACGGCATTGCCGTCGGCGGCGGGTTTGAACTTGCGCTGTCCTGCGATCTGATCCTCGCATCGGCGACGGCGCGTTTCGGCCTGCCCGAGATCAGGGCCGGGACCGTCGCCGATGCCGCGAGCATCAAGCTGCCGAAACGCATGCCCTATCACGTCGCCATGGAGCTGTTGCTGACCGGCCGTTTCATGGACGCCGCGGAGGCACAGCGTTGGGGCGTCGTCAACGAAGTGCTGGAACCGGACGCGCTGCTCGACCGCGCCTGGGAACTGGCTCGCCTGCTCGCCGACGGACCGCCGCTCGTTTACGCCGCCACCAAGGAAGTCGTCCGAGAAGCCGAGAACCTGCAGGCACAGGACGCCCTGGGCCGCGTGATGAAACGCCAGTTTCCGACCGTGGATCGGCTCTATTCCAGCGAAGATGTCAAGGAGGGCGCACGAGCGTTCGCCGAGAAGCGGGCGCCGTCCTGGAAGGGCCGGTAGGCCGCGTCCCGAGAAAATCCCGCTCGGCCGGACGACGCTCCCGGCTACGGCCCGGCGTCGGACTCGCGTGACGTCAGACTGCGCCACCACCAGGGCGCGAGCAACCCTGCGGCCACCATGCACACAACCGCAACGATCCAGGTCTCGTCGGGACGACGCAGAATGAGCTTCGATATCCCCACGAGCGTCAGGAACAGCGACGCAGCGCAGGCGGCGGCCGCGGACAGGGCTGCCCCAAGAGCCCGCCGCACGGACACCGGATCGTCCCCGGCCATCCGCGCGGTTCGGCCCCAGAATCCGACCGGGCGAACCGACCGATAAAACGCCAGGAGCACGTCGCGGTGGGTCGGACCGGAGGCGAGCGCGACGAGGATCGTGCCTCCGGTCGACAGGAGCACCATCCACGCCAGGCGAATCCACTCCATGTCGTCCTCCGGAAAGGCCCATAGCAGGACGGGGCCTGCGACGATCGCGATGGCCATGGCAGCGAACTCCGACTGGATGTTGATGCGTTCCCAGACCCAGCGCAGCACGAGGACGGCGCCGATACCCGCCCCGAAAAGCAGCGAGATTCGCCATCCCTGCTGGATGGAGTCGAGGTTCGCGGCGACGAGGCACCCGGCCAGCAAAACCAGGACCGACGACGCGCGTGCGACGAAGACCAGTTCCGTACTCGCGGCCTCACGCCTGAGCCAGAACCGGCATACGAAGCGCTTGTAGACGTCGTTGGTCAGGTAGCTCGAACCCCAGTTGAGATGGGTGTCAATGGTGGAAGCCAGCGCCGCCACGAGCGCCGTAATCATGAGTCCACGCACGCCGACCGGGAGGAGGTCCGCGATCCCGGCAAGAAACGTGCGCTCACGCGTCGCGGCAAACGCCGGGTCCAGCGTCTCGACCGCGGTGAAGGGATAGACGACCAGCAAGCCGACCCCGATGACGAGCCAGACGAGGCTTCGCGCGAGAACCTGTGCCCAGGCAAAGACGGTCGCAGCGATGCGCGCATCCCGATCGCTCGCGCAGGCCATGCAGCGCTGTGCCAGGTAGCCCGTGCCGTCGCTGTTCATCTGAAACAGCCACTGCAATCCCATGATCACGAGGAACGGCGCCAGGGCGCCTTCGACAGTCGGCGCGAACGACAACATTTGCCCGGCCCGCTCGGCGCCGTAGAGTTCGATGACGCGTTCGACCAGGGGTCCGGTCCCGCCGCTCTCCCACACCAGGATCGCTGCGAAGGCGATCGAGCCGATCATTGCCAGCCCGAACTGAAACAGGTCCGATGCGATGACGCCGCGCAGTCCTCCGGTGGTCGAATACAGGCCCACGAAGAAGAGCAGCGCAACGATGCTGATGAGGTTGTTGGTCGTGGCGAACAATTCACCGTAGGGCGCGGCCCCTGTGGAAAGATCGATGCCCACGCGCCCGACCGCCCCGGCGATCGCCAGGTACGGCGCTTCCGGCAGCCAGACGTGCCACGGGAAAAACAGCTCCGATATCTGGAAGGTCGCTAGGAGCACGAAGCCGAGGACGGCCGAGTTGATGATCAGCCCGAAATAGACCGCCTTGGTCAGCCGCAATGGCAGCCGCCATCGGCCGCTGTAGCGCACCTCGACCAGTTCCGCGTCGGTAAGAACCCGCGCCCGCCGCCAGAAGGCCGCGAACAGGAACCCCATGAGGAGAAACGCAAGGCCGTAAACCCAGAGCCTCCACAGGGCGAAGACGCCTGCCACGGCGATGAGCCCCGAAAACAGCAGCGGCGTATCGGCCGCGAACTGTGTCGCCGCCATGCTGATACCCGCCTTCCAACCGCGCACTTCGCGGCCGGCGAGGTAGTACTCGTCAAGGCTGCGCGACGCCTTGCGCCGGGCGCGCATTCCCGCAGTCACCGACCAGGCGACAAAAACGATCAGGATCGCCAGATCCCAGCCTGCCATCGAGTCTCTCCCGCGACTTCGCCGCAACGCTCGCAGTCTACCGGTACAATGGTTCGGCGCAATCCGCGCAGCAGCAGGAGATGATCTCGACCGACCAACACGAAATCGCTGCCGCCCGGGATCGACCTGCTGCCGAACCCGCCGTCCTTGTCCCCTCCATCGCCATCGCGGGCTTGTTCGGCGCCGCGTTTCTGGCGTTTCCGGGCGAAACCGGCGCCTGGGCGCAGTCGCTCATGGCCGGCATTGGCGCCAATTTCAGTTGGCTGTACCTCGCGCTCGGCATGGGTTCGCTGGGCTTCTGCCTCTGGCTCGCGTTCGGACCGCACGGCAAAATCAAGCTTGGCGGCGCCGATGAACCGGTGGAGTTCTCCACCCCTCACTGGGTCGCCATGATGTTTACCGCCGGCATCGGGGCGGGGACGGTGGCGTGGGGGTTCGGCGAACCGCTCTACTACCTCGAAACGCCGCCGCTCGGCATCGAACCGTATTCCGCAGCAGCCTACGAATGGGGACACATGTACCCGATGCTCCATTGGGGCGTTGTTCCGTGGTCCTTTTACGCGCTGCCGGCGGTACCCATCGCCTACAATCTCTACGTCGAGCGCGCACGTTTCCTGCGGATCGGCGAAGCCAGTGCCGGCGCCCTGCCCCGCTTCGGGCGTTCCGCCTGGAAAGTCGTCATCGACATCTTCATCGTCCTCGGCGTCGTCGCCGGCGCCGCGACTTCGCTGGGCATGGGCGTTCCACTGGTCTCGGCGCTGCTTTCCGAGTTGACCGGCCTGCAGGACAGCTTCCCCATCAGAGCCGCGGTTCTCACCGTCTGGGTACTGCTCTTCGGCGCCAGCACCCTGCGCGGCCTGAAAAGGGGCATCAGGGTGCTGGCGGACTTCAACATGGCCCTGGCCCTGCTTCTCCTGCTCGTCATACTGGCGATCGGTCCAACGCTGTTCATCGTGAAGATGATCGTGAACAGCCTGGGGCTCATGACCGACAACTTCTTCCGTACCCAACTGTGGACCGACCCCATCGAACAATCCGGGTTTACCGAAGCCTGGACGGTCTTCTACTGGGGCTGGTGGATCGCCTTCGCGGCCTTCATGGGCCTCTTCATCGCGAGGATTTCGCGTGGCAGGACCATTCGGCAGTTGGTGCTCGGCACCATCCTGTGGGGGTCGCTGGGCACGCTTGCCTACCTGTCGATCACCGGCGGCTTCGCCCTGTATCTCGAGCTGAACGATGTGTTGCCGCTCAGCGAAATCCTCCGTGAGAGCGGCCTGTACGCGGTCACGGCCACGATCGCGGCCAACATGCCGTTCGGCGGTGTCAGCCTGGCCTTCTTCATCGTGCTCTGCATCGTCTTCTATGCAACGACCATGGACTCGGCGGCCTTCGTCGCGGCCTGCGTCTGCTCGAAAAATCTGCGCGCGAGCCACGAACCGCAACTGTCCATGCGCATCGCCTGGATCGCGGTGCTGTTCCTGATCACCGTCGGCGTTACGCTGTCCGACAGCCTGACGGCGGTGCAATCGATCACCGTGATCGGTTCGCTGCCGGTCATTCCGATCCTGATCGTCATGAGCGTTTCGCTGGTGCGGCGACTGAAGGCGCACCGCACACGCTGAGCATCTTGGGCGAACGGGTTCGCCGCATGATCGTTTCGCACAGGTACCGCTTCATCTTTTTCGCACAGCCGAGAACCGGCACTCACGCCATTCGCGCGGCGCTGCAAGCGCATCTTGGCGCAGACGACTGGCAGCAGGAGGCGTTGACCGGGAACTTGCGCCTGCCGATACTGGAACTGGCGCGCATCGGCCACGGGCATATCTCCCTGCAGCAGGTGACGGCTTGGCTGCCGAGCGAGATCTGGAGCGGGTACTTCAAGTTCAGCATGGTCAGGAACCCCTATGAACGCTACGTTTCGGCGTGCACGTTCCTGAACAGGCGCAATCCCGGCTATGCCGGTGCGGAGACGGCGTTCATGAAGACGGCCCTGACGCGGCACAGGTTTCGCCAGAGGGCGCTGATACGTCCCCAGGTGACCTTGCTCGCGAACGGCGCCGGCGTCGTCGGCATGGACTTCGTGGGCCGCTACGAACGGCTGCAACAGTCGTTCGACCAGGTGTGCGAGCGCATCGGCATCCCGCCAAGCCCCCTGAGCCGCCTGAACGCCTCGCATCACGACGACTACCGGCGCTACTACGACGCGGCGCTGCTCGAACAGGTGAACGCCTTCTACCGAGCCGATTTCGAACAGTTCGACTACCCGATGGCCGAGACCCCGGAGGCGCTGACATGTCCGTGAGCCTCCGTTTCCACGGTCGGAGTCCCGCGGGCTGGCCGCCAAGGATCCCATTCGCCACCCATGCAAGCGACCCACGCGGAGGGCGAACTCGTTTGCACCCCGGAATCCCGAGCCGGTCGTGCGCCTGAGCCGCCCGTTCATCCGGCTGCCGTACCGGTTCGACGCGACGCGGCTGGCCACCGAGATGCGTCAGTTCCCCGACGAGCAGTGGATGGCGCATCCGAGCGGTCTGGCCGGCAACTCGGCCATCGCCCTGATCTCCAGCGGCGGCGGCGACAACAACTCGTTCGAAGGCGAGAAACGCCCGACGCCGCACCTGGACCGCTGCCCCTACATGCGCCAGGTGATGGCCAGCTTCGATGAGGTGCTGTCGCGCTCGCGGCTGATGCGGCTGGAACCTGGCGCGGAAGTCAGCCTGCACGTGGATTTCAACTACCACTGGTTCAGCCGCGTGCGCATACACATTCCGATCGTCACCGGTCCGCGGGTGATCTTCCACTGCGGCCCGGAGCGGCTGCACATGGCCGCCGGGGATTGCTGGATATTCGATTCCTGGCGGCGTCACCGCGTGGTCAACGACTTCGCCGGGCATCGCGTGCACATGGTGATCGACACCTGCGGCTCCGCGCGCTTCTGGCGCCGGGTGCAGGCCCTGGCGGAAGACCCCGACGCGTTTCCCGTGACGCACCTGCCCTTCGAGCCCGACCGGACCGTCGCCCTGAAGACGGAACGGTTCAGCAGCCTGCCGGTCATGGCTCCGGGAGAGTGCGAGGCGCTGATCGAAGACCTGATCGCTGATTTTTCCGCCAATCCCGCCAACGACAGCGCCCTGGTGACAACATACATCGGCGTGCTGCGTGCGTTCGCTCAGGACTGGCGTGCACTGTGGTTGCAGCACGGTCACCGCCCCGACGGCTTCCCCGATTATCGGCGTTTGATCGAGCGCACCCGGGAGAAGCTGCACCCGGACCGGCGGGCGCTGACCACAGCAAGCAACGGGATCGGCGTCAACGCGGTATTCGCCCAGCGCGTGCTGAACGCGGCGCTGGCCCCGGACGCCCGCGTGACATAGCTCGCCGATCAGCGCAAGCGAGCGCCCCTCCCTGTCGCTCGCGTGACATAGCGGGCCGACCGGCGCAAGCGAGCACCTCTCCGCAAGATACGCGACAGGCGGGTCAGTCCCCGATCGGATATCTCGCCAGCACTTCCGGGCCCAGGGCGTCCTTCAGCGGGCCGAGCCAGGGTTCGAAGTTGCGCCACTGCTCGAGCCCGGAGGTATAGATGGGCTGGCGCACCTGCTGGGCGCTTGGCGTGCGGATGGTGCGCCGGGTCTTGTAGTAGTCCACGCAGGCCTGCTCGTACGGGAGACCGCAGAATTCCAGCAGGCGCCGCACGTGGGCTTCGAGATCGCCGACGACCTCCTCGTACTGCACGCGCAGGATGAATCCCGGCAGAACCCGGTCCCAGTGATCCATGAGCTTCACGTACTGCCGGTAGTAGTTGCCGATCTCCCGCAGCCCGTAGGAAAACTCCTGACCCTCCCCGAAAAGCTGCTTGAAGCCGCTGAAGCAGCAGGCCATGGGGTGGCGGCGGGCATCGATGACCTTCGCGTTGGGCAGGATCAGCCTGATCAGCCCGATGTGAAAGAAGTTGTTCGGCATCTTGTCGATGAAGTACGGCGCCGAGCCCCGGTAGGCGCGGGTGTCGTCGATGAACTGCTCGCCGAAGCGGCGGAAATAGCTGTGTTCGAGTTCCTCGAGAATCTTCGGATAGCGCGGCTGGCCTTCATCGTCACCTTCGCCTTCGACTCCGCGGCCCCTGAGCCGCTTGGCCAGGTTGAGGATATTGTGCAACTCCATGGTCCCGTCCACCTGGGAATGGGACGAGAGGATCTGCTCGAGCAAGGTCGAGCCTGCCCGCGGCAGGCCGACGATGAAGATCGGATCCGGCGCCGCAAAGCCCGCCCCGGATCTGGCGGCAAACAGTTCCGGCGTACACACTTCGATCTGGCTGTCCACCCTGACCTGCAGGTAGCGGGGGCTGTGATGCACGGTGGGTTGCTTCAGGGCGTTGCCCCTCGCGTAGCACGCGAAGGCCTGCTCGTGTGCGCCGAGGTCCTCGTGAGCCTTGCCGAGCGCGAAGCACAGTTGAATCCGGTCGGTCTCGCCGGTCGCCGGGTCCGCTTCCGCGGCAGCCATCCGTGAGAGTTCCTCATCGGTGAAGCGGTACGATTTGGTGTTTGCGAGACTCCACCACGCATCGCCGTGGTCGGGCTTGAGCCCGTAGGCCTTGCGATATAGCCCGACGGCCGCGTCGAAGTCGCCGTTCGCCTTGTGGATGTGCGCCAGCGAAACCGGGAAAACGTGATTCTCCGGGTGTTTCTCCATGAGCTCGCCGTAGCTCGCTATCGCGGCATCGTTGCGGCCGACCCCGCTGCAGGCGGAAGCGTAGAGCGACAGGACGATCGGTGTATCGTCACGAAACGTGTCGAACAGAATCTGCGCGTGCTCGTAAGCCCTGGCGAATTTCTGTACCCGCAGCAGCAGGTTGACGTACTGGATTCGAGCATTGCGGTGCCCGGGTTCGAACTCGACGCAGCTCTCCAGCAGAAACTCGGCATCGTCATAGACGTTGTTGCGCGTCGCGATCTCGGCCAGCAGCCGCATGCCTTCCACATGGGTCTTGTGCGTACGCAGAAACTGCTTGCACAATGCCTCGGCCTCGCGCAAACGGTCCTCGGACATGTAACTGATGACCGCCACGAGTTCGGCCGGCAGACCGTCGAGAAAGGCGACGTGTTCGCGAACCGCGGCCAGGCGCTCCTCGTCGCCCGCGTCCCGATAAAGCTTGGCCAGGCACTTCCAGCTATTGGTCAGTGCCGGGTCGAACCCGGTGGCGCGCTCGAACGCGTCCTTCGCATTGGCGAAATCCCGCCTGGCGATATGGTTGTAACCGCATTCCTGATGCGCGCGGCCGAATTGGGGGCGGCTGCGGACGATGGCCGACAGCGTGGCCAGTGCAGCATCCCATTGGTGCTGGTGACGCTGCGACACCGCCAGCGTGTATTGCGCCTCGATGTCGTCCGGCGCATCGCGCAACAGGCCGCGGAGCAGCCGCTCCGCCCGTCCTGGCTCCCCACCGCTCAGCAGCCGCTGCGCTTGCTGAACCCGGCGCTCGTTCTCCGTCAGTGCCTGCATGCCTCCGTCAAGGCGTGCCGGTTCATTCGAAATCGAAGGACACGCGCACGCCGGCGGTACGGGGGCGCTGCGTCAGCACCTGGGGCGTGAAGTAGCCGGCGACCTGGACGAGGGGCGCCGCTTCGTCTGTCGCGTTGTCGATGAAGAACTCCGCTATCCAGTTGTCCCTCTCCAGACCCAGGGCGAGATTCGCGGTCGTCGCGCTCGGGTTCACATAGCGCGAACTGACCGGCAAGCGGCTGCCGCCGGCGCCATCGGGTATCTGCACTGTACCGAAGGTGCCGCTTTCTTCCCTGATTCCGAAACCCGAACCGTTACCGGAAACGATCCGCAGAGTGTCTTCCATGAACTCCGCGCTGCCGATGATGCCGGTCACGCTGTCGCCCCTGTGATGCACGCTGGCGGTGAAGTAGCCGAGCCCGTCCGCTACCGGGAACTCGTATCGCATGCGGAGATTGCCCGAGAAGGAACTGGCGAAAGGCAGTTCGCTGCCGACCGGCACGGCAATCCCGTCAAGCTGCGGATTGAGGCGGGTCAGTTCCGTGTCGAGCAGGCTGAAGGCGCCGGAGAAGGTCAGCGCGTCGCTGGCGGCCCATTGGAAATCGACGTCGAGGCCGCTGGTTTCCGCGTCGCCCACGTTCTCGATGAAGAACAGGAAGGCGACATTGGAGGGGTCGAAGCGGGAGAGCTGCAACTCGTTGATTTCAGTCCAGAACAGGGTCGCGTTCAGGCGTACGGTTCGGTCGGCGAAGTAGCTCTTCATCCCGAACTCGTAGCTGGTCAGCTCGTCCGTCTTGGCAAAGGCGGGCACCGCGTAATTCTGAAACACGCCCGTCTGGTTGACCGAAAGCTGGCCGGCGTTACGGTTCTGGGTCGCCGGGCGATAGCCCTCGGAGTAGTTCGCGAACAGCAACACGTCCTGCGACGCCCGCCACTCCAGCGACGCCTTGAGGATCACGTCGTCCTCCACCAGGGAGCCATCCGCCTGAAGCCCGGACACGTCGATATGCCCGGCCCTGATCCCGTCCAGCGTCGCCTGGTTGCTGCCGCCGCCCCGGAACATGTCTCTGGCCCCGTTCGGACTGCGCGCATTCAGGATGGTGCTGTCGTTGCCGCTTTCGTTGTACTGGCCAAGCGTCAGCAGGCGGGCGCTGACATCGTTGCTGAATGCGTGGCTGTTACAGCGGCCGTCCGCCGTTCTCTCCGAGTTGCCGAAGCCCTGCGGCTCGATGCCGTAGCGGCAGCCGAACGCGAAATTGGAGGCGCCCTGCAGTTGCGAGGTCAGTTCGTAGGAGCGTGCGCTCACGGCCAGGCTCACGCTGTCGGAGAGGTCGAAGGCGAGCTCGCCGAATATCGCCGTTTCCTCTTCGGTGCGGGTGAAGTCGTTGAAAAAGACCGTGGCCGGGGAACGCGGACCGGAGGTATTGACCCCCGTAGTGGGTACCGTGATGTTGCCGAGCAGAAAACCTTCGCCGGAATTGTCGTTGTAGTAGCTGCTGACATGCTCGGCGAACGCGGGGTTGGCGGAGGCGTACTGAAAATCGCCGATGTGGTTGGTTTCCACATCGTTGTAATAGACGCCCGCCAGCACCCTGACGCGGTTCTGCGGATTCGTGGAAATCCGGAACTCGTGGGTGTCGCGCCGGTTCCTGGAGTCTTCCAGGTACTGCTTGTGCGGGTCGAAGCAATTGTTCGGGTCCAGCCCCGTGCTGTCGTAGATGTTGCCGCTGCACAGGTAGTAGGTGATGTAGCCGCCGCCGTTGTTGTAGTGCGTGTAGTCGATGATGCTGTTCAACTGCCGGCGGAGACTGCCGCCGGTGTAGATCAGGTCGAGGTTCTCCAGCCGGCCGTTCAGGGTCCACGTCGTGAGGCCGAACTCGTCCTTGTTGTAGTCCGGAGAAAATGAGACCGCATCGTCGTCGCCGCCAAGTTCCGGGTTGACGAGGAAGGTGCCTTCCGACGTCAGGGTCTGGGCCGTGTGCTGGATCAGCAGATCCCACTCGTCATTGATCACGAAGCCCGCACCGAAGCGTCCTCCCCGGTAGGTGGCTTCGTTCCAGTCGTCCTCGACCAGTCTGTCGTTGCGGACGCTCGCTATCGAGTCGGCGCCGGTCAGAGGAGGCCCGTAGCCCGCGCTGTTATTGCGGTCTACCACCATGCCGCTGGGGGTGTAAACGGCCGGTACGTTGTCTATCCAGCCGCCCTTGACGTCGCTGTAGACAGCGACACGAAGCGCGAACGCATCCGCCAGGGGAAGATTGGCAAAGGCGTTGACCGCGCTGCTGTCGGCGCCGCCCGTGGTCGAGCCGAACCTGGCGTTGAAGCCGGCTTCGAACGCGTCCGTGTTCGGCTTGTTGGTGATCAGGCGCATGTTGCCCGACTGGGAACTCGCCCCGAACAGCGTGCCCTGGGGACCGGACAGTACCTCGATGCGCTCGAGATCCACGGCGTAGACATCCAGATTGCGGGCGCCGAAGGACACCGGCTGTTCGTCCACATAGAGAGCGACGCCGGGGGCCGACCCCTGCGCCGGCGCGACCGTCACGCTGGTCTGCTCGGTGGCGCTGCCGCGGATGTAGATTTCCTTCTTGCCTGGACCGTTGCCCGTGTGGATCACGTTCGGCAGGTACTTGACATACTGGTCGAAGGTATCGACCCGCAGCTCCCGCAGGGTGTCCCCGGTGACCGCCTGCAGCGCGATCGGCACGTCCTGCGCGGCTTCCACCCGCCTGCTTGCGGTGACGATGACCTCTTCGAGTACCTGAGCCTGGGCTACACCGGCGGCCGAACCGGCGAGGGCGGCCGCGATGGCGGCAGACAGTGCGGTACGTTTGGGTTGCCGAGTAACTTGCATCGTGTCTCCCCTCGCTCGATCGAGCTCGACTCCAAGTCATCCGAGAATACCACTGCGGTGCGACGCCCGATGAAGCATATGCGACATCGGAATGCGAAAAGCGGACAGGTAGCCAAGAGTCTGCAGCCATCGCGCTGCAAGTTGTTGCACATTACCAACATAGCTGTGCGGCGCCCTCATGTCGCTTGCGATGGGCTCCATGTCGCATCCGGCGATGCAGGCATCGCAGTCGGACCGCGGACCGGCACTGGAAGGCCAGCTTATTCCAGCGTGTCCAGTACGCGGCGAACGCCGTCGAACGCGATTTCCCAGTCGCCGGCGGACGAGTTCAGGAAGGGAGAGAACATCAGCGTATCCGCTCCATTGCGAATGACGAGATCCTCCTCCCAGAAGCACCGTTTGTGCGCCTCCAACCCTCGCGCACCGGGCGTATCGGCGCGCGACGCAAGTTCGATGGCGCCCATCAGGCCCTGATTGCGGACATCGATCACAAGCGGATGCCCGACAAATGAATGCAACAGGTCCTCGAACGATTGGGCAAGTTCCGCAGCGGCTTCGAAAGTGCCTTCCTGTCTGTAGACCTCAAGCGTTGCGATGCCCGCGGCGGCAGCCACGGGATGCCCGGAATACGTGTAACCGTGAAACAGCTCGATGAGATGCGCGGGTCCCTGCATGAACGCTGCATGGACATGATCGCGCACCAGCACCGCTCCCATCGGGATGACGCCATTGGTCAGCCCCTTGGCGGTTGTGATGATGTCGGGAGTGACTCCGAAGTAGTCCGCGGCAAAGGGTTTCCCCAGCCGACCGAACGCCGTGATCACTTCATCGAAAATCAGCAATATCCCGTGTCGATCGCAAATCTCCCGCAACCGTTCGAGGTAACCGACAGGGGGCGGGAGCACGCCCGTCGATCCGGCAACCGGCTCGACGATCACCGCTGCAATGTTGCTCGCGTCATGCAGCGCCGCGATCCGTTGCAGATCGTCCGCAAGGTGGGCGCCCCATTCCGGTTGACCGCGGGAGAACGCCGTATGGTCGAGGTCTCCTGTCGCACGCAGGTGATCGACGCCGGGAATGAGGCAGGCACTGAACGCGTTTCTGTTCGGCGACATTCCTCCCACGGACAGGCCGCCGAAATTCACCCCGTGATAGCCGCGCTCCCGGCCGATCAGTCGCGTTCGACCGGCTTCGCCGCGCGCCCGGTGATAACCCAACGCGATTTTCAGTGCGGAATCGACGGCTTCGGATCCCGAATTGGTAAAAAAGCAGTGGGTGAAGCCGTCCGGCGCCAACCCGACCAGTTGCTCGGCCAGCACGAAGGCTTTCTCGTGTCCCATCTGGAATGCCATCGCATAGTCCAGCACATCCAGTTGGTCCTTGATCGCGGCAACGATGTGCGGATGGCAATGGCCCAATCCACTGGTCCACAGACCCGCAACAAGGTCGTATATCTGTCTGCCGTCGTCTGCAACGTAATGATGGCCGCGCGCCTCCCTGATTACGCGCGGGGCGCGCTTGAAGTCGCGGTTTGCGGTAAACGGCATCCAGTACGCGCCCAGTCGCGTATCCCCAGCTTGCATCGCGAATACTCCCGGTAACGCTGCCTGCCCAGGCTGATCTCTCTACAGTCTATTCGCCCGGCACTGCGATCGGTACCGGCCGGACAAGGCACTGCGGTGCTTGCGCGACGACTTGTTGCGTATCGTCAACTGTGGCCGGTCGCGCGGCAACGTCGCTTGCGATTGGCTGTGTGTCGCATCCGGCAATGCAGGAATCAGGCGTCTGCCGCAGACTTGCATGGGACAGGCAACGTTGGTTTGCGCTTCGCGACTCAGCCATATCCCGCACCAGGAGGTCGGGCATGATCGACGATCCGTTTCCCACGCGAAGCGCTGGCCGAAAACGCGGCGGAGGCCGCAAGGCCCGGCGTGGCCGGACGGCCGTACGCGCCGCGCGACTGCGCGGCAGCGTCGACGAGTACGCGGCGTGGATCGAGCGCAGGATTCCCTGTTTCGAGGTGCTCGATGCCGAAGCGCTGGAACTGATCGAGCATAACGCCGACACCGTGCTCGAGGAAATCGGCATCGAGTTTCGCGAGTTCCCTCGGGCCCTCCGACTCTTCAGGGATGCGGGCGCGGACGTGGACGGCGAGCGGGTCAGGATTCCGCGCGGCATGTGCAGATCGATCGTCCAGGCAACGGCGCCGCGCGAGTTCACGCAACACGCGCGCAATCCGAAGCGCACGACGATCATCGGCGGCGACCGCACCGTGCTCGTACCCGCCTACGGGCCGCCGTTCGTACACGATCTGGATCGGGGGCGCCGCTACGCGACCATTGAGGACTTCCGCAATTTCATAAAGCTCACCTACATGAGTTCCGGACTGCACCATTCGGGCGGCACCGTCTGCGAGCCTGTCGACGTTCCCGTCAACAAGCGCCACTTCGACATGGTTTACAGCCATATCAAGTACACCGACAAGCCGTTCATGGGTTCGGTCACCCATCCGGAGCGCGCCGCAGATACCGTCGCCATGGCAATGCTCCTGTTCGGCGAAGATTTCGTTCCGCGCAAGACGGTACTGACCAGCCTGATCAACGTGAATTCACCGCTCACCTTCGACGCAACCATGCTGGGGGCGGCAACGGTCTACGCCGAGAACAACCAGGCGACGATCATCTCGCCGTTCCTGCTCGCAGGAGCGATGTCGCCGGTGACCGTGGCCGGCACGCTGACCCAGATACTGGCCGAGGCGCTTGCCGGCATGGCCTATATCCAGCTCGTGCGTCCCGGCGCCCCCGTGGTGTTCGGCTCGTTTTCGGCTGCCGTGTCCATGCAATCCGGGGCACCGACCTTCGGTACGCCCGAGCCCAGTCAGGTCCTCTTCGGCGTCGGACAGTTGGCGCGCCGCCTGGGCGTACCCTTCCGCAGCGGAGGCGGCCTGTGTGCGGCGAAGATTCCCGACGCCCAGGCGGCCTACGAGGCTGCCAACACGCTGCAGACCGCGGCGCTGGCTGGCGTCAACTTCATGCTGCATACGGCCGGCTGGCTCGAGGGCGGTCTCTCGATGGGCTACGAGAAGTTCATCCTGGACGCCGACCAGGCCAACATGATCGCAGTCCTGTTGCAGGGGATCGACCTGTCGGAGAATGGCCAGGCCCTTGACGCGCTGCGCGAGGTCGGACCCGGCTCGCACTTTCTCGGCTGCGCACATACCCGCGAGAACTTCGAGACCGCGTTCTATCGCTCCACCGTCGCGGACAACAACAGCTTCGAACAGTGGCAACAGGACGGCTCGCTTGACGCAGCCCGGCGCGCCAACGGCATCTGGAAGCAGATGCTCAGGGACTACGAGCCGCCGCCGCTGGACCCCGCGATCGACGAGTCGCTCGTGGAGTTTATCGACCGGCGCAAGTCGGAGTTCGAGGACCGGGACTACTGATGGCCACCGAACCCCTAATGCTCGACGAGGACGAAATCGTCCTGTCGGAACTGGCCGACGACGAACTGGTCGAGCAGATGCACGAAGACCTCTACGACGGTCTCAAGGAAGAGATCGTCGAGGGCACGTCCATCCTGCTCGGGCGCGACTGGTCGGCCGAGAAGGTGCTCAACGAGGCCCTGGTCGAAGGCATGCGCATCGTCGGCATCGACTTCCGTGACGGCATCCTGTTCGTACCGGAGGTGCTGCTTGCGGCCAACGCGATGAAGGGCGGCATGGAGATCCTGAGGCCCCTGCTCTCCGAAACGGGCGTCAAGCCCATCGGCAAGATGGTGATCGGCACCGTCAAGGGCGACATCCACGACATCGGCAAGAACCTGGTTGCCATGATGCTCGAAGGCGCAGGCTTTGAAGTGTTCGACATCGGCATCAACAATTCGGTGGAAGACTATTTCGAGGCGCTCGAGAAGCACCAGCCGGACATACTCGGCATGTCCGCCCTGCTCACCACGACCATGCCCTACATGAAAGTGGTCATCGACGAAATGGTCAGTCAGGGCATTCGCGACGACTACATCGTGATGGTGGGCGGCGCACCGCTCAACGAGGAGTTCGGCCGCGCAGTCGGCGCGGACGCCTATTGCCGCGACGCGGCACAGGCCGCGGACACGGCTCCACGCCTGGTGCGTGTGCATCGCGCGGGAGGGACAGTCGGTGCCTGAACCGATCCTGATCGTTGCGTGCGGCGCACTGGCGCGCGAGATCGACGCGCTCAGGCGGCGCTGGGGCTGGAACCACCTGCATCTGAAGTGTCTGCCCGCAGAACTTCACAACCGTCCGGCCGAGATTTCCGAACGCCTGCGCCGGACGATTCGCAGGTACCGGGCGGACTACGACGCCATTTTCGTCGCCTACGCCGACTGCGGCACGGCAGGCGGCATCGACCGGGTGCTTGCGGAGGAAGGCGCCGAGCGGCTTGAAGGCGCTCACTGCTACGAGTTCTTCGCAGGCCGCGAACGCTTCGCCGAACTTGCCATGGAAGAGCCCGGTACGTTCTACCTGACCGACTTCCTGGCGCGCCACTTCGACCGATTCGTGATTCGACCGCTGGGCCTGGACCGGCATCCGGAGCTGCGCGACGCCTACTTCGGCAACTACCGCAAGCTCGTGTACCTCTCGCAGACGCAGGACGCGCGGCTGCTCGAATCCGCCCGGCGGGCTGCCGCGAAGCTCGAACTCGACTTCGAGCATCTGCACAGCGGATACGGCGAGCTCGAAAGCGGCCTGGCGGCGCAGCTTGGACGATCGAACCATGGTCAAGAAAGTACTCGTGTACTGGCGTGACATCCCGGCGCAGGTCATCCTGCAACGGGGCCGGCAACGCGCCAAAGCCCCGCTGAGCGACCGCTTCCAGGAAGCGATCGACCGCGCCGCAATGCGCGCAGGCAAGGGCTCAAGTTCAGCCTACATTGCCGAGTGGCGACGGGAGGCCACGGCGATCGATGCCACCGGAGACCTGCAGGAGATGGCGTTCGCCGAAGCGAACCGCTTCGAGAGCGAGTTCACGCCGGAGCGGCTCGATGCGCTGATCCGAAGTCACGGGATCGCCCCGGACGAGCAGACTGGGCGAGCCATGCAGACTGCGGAGCCGGGTTCATGACCGAAACAGTCCTGACCTCGGCGAACCGGGAAGTCCGGATCGGTTTCGAGCGGCCGTTCGTCGTTATCGGGGAACGCATCAATCCCACCGGGCGCACCGCTCTCGCCGCCGAAATGGTGCGCGGCGATTACAGCCGGGTCGAGGCCGACGCGATCGCCCAGATTCAGGCCGGCGCGCACATGCTCGACGTCAACGCCGGCGTACCGCTGGCCGACGAGCCGAGAATGCTCGCCGATGTCGTCAGGCTCGTACAGACGCTCACCGACGCGCCGCTGTCGATCGATTCGTCGATCGTCGCGGCGCTCGAAGCCGGTCTCGCGGTGTATGAGGGCAAGGCGCTCGTCAACTCGGTGACAGGTGAGGAAGAGCGCCTGGAGTCTGTGCTGCCGCTCGTCAAACGCCATGGCGCGGCGGTGGTCGCGATTTCCAACGACGAATCGGGTATCTCCGAGAATCCTGACGTGCGCTTCGAGGTCGCGAAGAAGATTGTCGAACGGGCGTCCGACCACGGCATTGCGCGCGAGGATGTCGTCGTCGATCCACTTGTCATGCCGATCGGCGCAATCAATGCGGCGGGTCGGCAGGTTGTGCATATCGTGCGGCGCCTGCGCGAGGAACTGGGGGTCAACTCCACCTGCGGCGCATCCAACGTCAGCTTCGGCTTGCCGAACCGCAACGGGATCAATTCCGCGTTTCTTACCATGGCCATCGGCGCGGGACTGACTTCCGCGATCGCGAACCCTATGCACGCCGAGGTCATGCAGGCGGTGCGTGCCGCCGACGTCATGATGGGCCACGATCCGGACTGCGCAAACTGGATCCGCACTTACCGTCAGCCGACGGCCGCGCGCCCTGAGCGCGGGCGCAACGGACGGCGTCAGCGGCGCCGGTCGGCCGTGGCATGAGGTAGCGGCCCTTGGTAACGGTCCTGCTACATTTTCAAGTGCAACGCGGGACACACACCGCGAAACGCCGATGGCTGGAGTGGCTCGCATGAGCTTGCGCGACGCCCGGATCGTCTTCACGCCGTCCGGGCGCCGCGGCACGTTTCCGCGCGGCACGCGCTTGCTGGACGCGGCCCGCAGCATTGGCGTCGACATTGACTCCGTGTGCGGCGGGCGCGGCCTGTGCGGCCGCTGCCGCATCGTCTGCATGGACGGAAACTTCGCCAAGCATGCAATCGTTTCCCGAGCGTCGAACCTTACGCCGGTCAACGAGATCGAGCAGCGCTACAGCGAGCGCTGGCGAAAGCTCGACGATGGCCACCGCCTGAGCTGCCAGGCGGTCATACGGGGCGATCTCGTCATCGACGTACCGCCCGAGAGCCAGATGCACCGGCAGATCGTGCGCAAGGATGCCGAGCACCGCGACATCAAGCTCGAGCCGGCCACCCGGCTCTACCACGTCGAGGTGCAACCGCCCGATCTGCTCGAAGCAACCGGCGGCGACCTGCAACGTCTCTGTGACGCGCTGGCCTGGGAATGGCACCTCAGCGACCTGGTCTGCGACCCCGTCGTCCTGCCGAGTCTGCAGCAGGCGCTGCGCGAGGGTGACTGGCGGGTCACCGTCGCCGTGCACAAGCACACCACGATCGTCGCCGTCTGGCCGGGCTTCAGGCCCCGAGCCCACGGCATCGCCATCGACATCGGGTCGACGACCATCGCCGCGCATCTCGTGAACCTGACCGCCGGCCGCGTGATCGCGACGGACGGCATCATGAACCCGCAAATTCGCTTCGGCGAGGACCTCATGAGCCGTGTGTCCTACGTCATGACGCACGCGGACGGCGCAAGCGAACTCACGGACGCCGTTCGCCAGGGCGTCAATGACCTGATCGAGGAAGTTTGCGGCCTCGGGGGAATCGGCCCGGCGGACATCGTGGAAGTCACGATGGTCGGCAATCCGATCATGCATCACCTGTTTCTCGGACTCGATCCGCGCGAGCTCGGCGGCGCACCGTTCGCACTGGCCATCGATACGGCGCTCGACGTCAAGGCGCGGGACATCGGCATCGCCATCCATCCGGGCGCCAGCGTCTACGTGCTGCCTTGCATCGCCGGGCACGTCGGAGCGGACGCGGCCGGCATGGTGCTTGCCGAGGAACCTCACTTGCTCGACGACATCTCGCTGGTCGTGGACGTCGGGACCAACGCCGAGATCGTGCTTGGCAACCGCGACCGCTTGCTGGCCTGCTCGAGTCCGACCGGACCCGCTTTCGAGGGCGCACAGATTTCCTGCGGTCAGCGCGCCACGCGCGGGGCGATCGAACGGGTACGCATCGATCCCGCAAGTCTCGAGCCCCGCTACAGCGTCATCGGTTCGGAACTCTGGTCGAACGACCCGGAGTTCGACACCGCGATCGAGGCGTTCGGCGTCACGGGCATCTGCGGGTCGGGCATCATCGAAGTCATCGCCGAAATGTACCTGGCCGGAATCATCGACGAGCACGGTGTCGTCGACGGTGCGCTGGCGGCCCAAAACGAACGGATCTTCGCCGACGGCCGCACGTTCTCGTATCTCCTGCACGAGGGCCGGCAGCGGATCGTCGTCACCCAGACCGACGTTCGCCAGGTACAGCTCGCGAAAGCCGCGCTCTACGCGGGCATCCGCCTGCTGCAGGAGCGGGCCGGCATCGACCGCATCGACCGGATCAGGCTCGCCGGCGCATTCGGCTCCCACATCGACCCGAAATTCGCGATGGTTCTCGGGCTCATTCCGGACTGTGACCTCAACCGCGTGGAATCGGCCGGCAACGCTGCCGGCATGGGCGCGATGATCGCCTTGTTGAATGTGCCTGCGCGCGCCGAGATCGAGACCGCCGTGCGCCAGATCGAGAAGATCGAGACCGCTGTCGAGCCGAGGTTCCAGGAACACTTCGTGAGCGCGATGGCGATCCCGAACAAGCAGGACGCGTTTCCGAGGCTGTTCTCGGTGGTTGCCCGGCCGCCGTCGAAACAGCTTGCCGCCGGCCAGGGGACCAGGCGACGGCGCAGGAGAACCGAAGCCGAACAATGAAAACGCGGGCAAGAGCTGTCGTCATCGGCGGCGGCGTCGTCGGGGTCAGCACCCTGTATCACCTTGCAAGGAAAGGCTGGGGCAACGACGTGGTGCTCGTCGAAAAGGGGGAGCTCACCTCCGGTTCGACCTGGCACGCCGCGGGTCTGCTGCCGCTCTTCAACATGAGCTACTCCGTGGGACAGGTCCACAAGTACTCGGTCAGGCTCTACCGGGAACTCGAAGAGGAGACGGGCCAGCGGGTCGGGTTCAGCCAGGTCGGCAACCTGCGCCTGGCCATGAACAGCGACCGCATGGACGAGTACTACCAGTACGCGGCGACTGCCAGGACCATCGGCGTGGACGTACGGTTTCTGACGCCAGCCGAGATTCGGGAACTGTGGCCGCTGTGCGAAACGGAAGAGCTCGTCGGCGGTATCTTTCATCCCGAAGACGGCTACATCCAGCCGGCGGACCTGACACAGGCGCTGGCGGCGGGCGCCCGCGCGCGCGGTGCGGAGATCTATCGCAAGACCGCGGTGCTCGGGATCGAACAGGCGACCTCGGGCGCCTGGGTCGTGCATACGGACAAGGGCGCCATCACCTGCGATCACGTGGTGTCCGCGACCGGCAACTACGCCCGCCAGACCGGGGAGATGGTGGGACTCGACCTCCCCGTAATGCCCGTGGAGCACCAGTACATCGTCACCGAAGCGCATCCCGACCTCGAGGAACGCAGGCGGCAGGGCCTTCCCGAACTCGGCGTGCTGCGGGAATCGGACGGCTCCTGGTACATGCGCGAGGAAAACAGCGGCTTCATCCTCGGTCCTTACGAAAAAGATGCCCCGTGCTGTTACGTCGATGGGCCGGACCCCGAGGCCGAGTACGAACTCTTCCAGGAGGACATCGACCGGCTCATGCCGCATATCGAGGCCGCCATGGCCAGGGTGCCGGCTTTCGCCGAGGTCGGTATCCGGCAGGTCTACAACGGCGCGATCGCCTATACGCCGGACGGCAACCCGATCATCGGCCCGGCATGGGGTATCGATAATTTCTGGCTGTCCGAAGGACACAGCTTCGGAATCACGGCGGCTGGCGGGGCCGGCTGGCAACTCGCCGAGTGGATCGTCGACGGCGAGCCGACCATCGACATGCTCGGCGTCGAACCGCGCCGCTTCGGCGCCTATGCCACGAAGGACTACCTGGTCAAGAAGACCGAGGAAGCGTATGCGCACGTCTTCATCATTCACTACCCGGACGAGGAGCGGCCCGCCGCCCGGCCGCTGCGCACGGCGCCCTGCTACGAGCGCATGAAGGAACGCGGCGCCGTGTTCGGGCAGAAGTTCGGCTGGGAACGGCCGAACTTCTTCGCGACAGGCGGGATGCCTCAGGAAGACCACTGGTCGTTCCGCCGCTCGCGCTGGTTCGAGGCGGTTCGCAGGGAAGTCGACAACGTCACGAACAACGTGGGCCTCCTCGACATGACCGCCTTCGCCAAGTGCCGCGTGTCCGGTCCGGGCGCCGAAGACTTTCTCAACGGATTCGTCGCCAACCGCGTGCCGCAGCAAGCCCGGCGGATATGCCTCGCGCACGCACTCAACCGCAACGGCGGCGTGCACTCGGAGTTCACGATCCTGCGCGAGTCGAGCGACTCGTTCTACCTCGTATCGGCCGGCGCCTTCCAGCGGCTCGATCACGACTACCTGAAGAAATTCCTGCCGCGGGACGGGTCCGTGCAGTTCACGCCGCTGACGGGCGCCATCGGCGTACTCGTCGTGGCCGGACCCAAGGCAAGAGAGCTGCTGTCGCGGCTGACCCGCGCGGACCTCTCGAACGAGGCGTTCCGCTGGCTCACCGCTCAAGACATCGTGGTCGGCTCAGCGCCCGTCAACGCCATGCGCGTTAACTTCGTCGGCGAGCTCGGCTGGGAACTGCACCATCCGATCGAGTACCAGAACCATATCTTCGATGCGCTGTTCGAGGCCGGCGAGGACCTGGGACTCGCGCCCTTCGGCATTCGCGCCATGGATTCGATGCGCATGGAGAAGTCCTACCGGCTCGTCGGCACGGAACTCTCGATCGAGTACTCCGCGTTCGAGTCGGTCATCGACCGCTTCGTCAGGCTCGACAAGGGCGACTTTCTCGGGCGGGACGGTCTGTTGGCGTGGAAGGAAGCCGGGCTCAATAGCCGGCTCGTGACGCTCGAGGTCCATGATGTCGAGGACGCCGACGTGCTCGGCAACAATGCGCTCGTCCTGGACGGGGACACGGTCGGCCGTGCCACGAGCGGCAACTACGGCTTCCGTACCGGAAAGTCGCTCGCGCTCGGCATGCTGCGGCCGGACCTCGCAGTACCGGGCACCGAAGTCCATGTCGAGATTCTTGGCGGAACGTTCCGTGCGACGGTAATAGCGGAAAGCCCCTTCGATCCGGCCCACGAGCGGCTGCGCGACGTCAACGGCGCCAATGAGTAGCGTACCGTCGCCAGAACTCTGCGTCGTATCGAGGCCGCGGGCACACGCCCGGAGCGTCGTCCTGCCAGGCGGACAGCGCCGCGATCTCGCGTGGTACTGACATGAAACGCTATTCGGCAATGAGCCTGCTGCGCAACGCGCTCAGCCACAACCGGGACTGGCGCCCGGCGTGGCGCAATCCTGAACCGAAGAAGAGCTACGACGCGATCATCGTCGGCGGTGGCGGCCACGGGCTTGCCACCGCCTACTACCTGGCCAGGGACCATGGCATCAGGAACGTTGCCGTTCTTGAGAAGGGCTGGATCGGCGGCGGAAACACCGGCCGCAACACGACGATCGTGCGCTCCAACTACCTCTGGACGGAAGCGGCGCTCCTCTACGAAAAATCGATGCAGCTCTGGGAGGGGCTGAGCCAGGATCTCAACTACAACGTCATGTTCAGCCAGCGCGGCGTCTACAACCTCGGCCATTCGCTGCAGGACATGCGCGACATCGAGCGGCGCGTCAACGCCAACCGGCTCAACGGCATCGATGCCGAGGTGGTCAGTGCCGCCGGGGTCAAACGGGCGATACCGTGCATCAACACGTCGCCCGGGGCGCGTTATCCCATCCTCGGCGCATCGCTGCAGCGGCGCGCCGGCGTCGCGCGCCACGATGCCGTCGCTTGGGGGTTCGCGCGTGCCGCAGATGCGCTCGGCGTCGACATCATCGAGCAGTGCGAGGTCACGGGTATCGATGTTCGCGGAGGCCAGGCCGTGGGAGTCGAGACTACACGCGGCCCGATAGCATCGAATCGCATTGGCGTTGTCGTGGCCGGCCACGCCAGTGTGCTCGCGAACATGGCGGGGCTACGCTTGCCGATCGAAAGCCACCCCCTGCAGGCGCTCGTCTCCGAGCCCATCAAACCCGTGCTCGATACCGTGGTCATGTCCGGCGCCGTGCATGGCTACATCAGCCAGTCGGACAAGGGCGAACTCGTGATCGGCGCCGGTATCGACGCCTACACGGGCTACGGTCAGCGGGGCAGCTTCCCCGTCATCGAACATACGCTGCAGGCGATCATCGAACTGTTCCCCGTATTCAGCCGCGTACGCATGCTCAGGCTCTGGGGCGGTATCGTCGATGTGTGCCCGGATGCATGTCCGATCGTCTCGAAGACGCCCGTGCAAGGTCTCTACTTCAATTGCGGCTGGGGCACGGGCGGCTTCAAGTCGACCCCGGGCTCAGGATGGGTATTCGCGCACACCATGGCCCACGACGAACCCCACGAACTCAACGCGCCCTTCAGCCTCGACCGCTTCGCGACGGGCGCACTCATCGACGAACACGGCGCCGCAGCGGTGGCGCACTAGTCCCCTCCCCGGCCATGCTACTGATCGAGTGTCCCTGGTGCGGGCCCCGGGCCGAGACCGAATTCAGCTACGGCGGCGAGGCCGGAATCGTGCGGCCGGCCGACCCGGATGCACTGAGCGATGCGGAGTGGGCCGATTACCTGTTTTTCCGGGCCAATCCCCGCGGCGCGCACAGGGAACTGTGGAACCACGCTGCCGGCTGCCGGCGCTGGTTCGGTGTCGAGCGCGACACCGTCACCTACGGCATCGAACGAAGCTTCGTATTGAACGCCGCCGATGCCGGTCCCGATTCGGATCCCGATCCCGCCTCGGGGAGCGCCTCCGGGGACGTGGTGCAAGCGGTCGGCAGTCCCGGGCTCGAGGGAAGGGCCGGGGCCCGGACCCGGCAAGGCGAATGACGATACCGGCGGTGCAACCGAATCGTCTGCCTCGTGGAGGCCGCATAGATCGGACCCGTCGGCTGGCGTTCACGTTCGACGGCAAACCCTGCGAGGGCTTTGCGGGCGATACCCTGGCATCGGCGCTGATCGCCAACGGTGTGTCCCTGGTCGGGCGCAGCTTCAAGCTGCGCCGGCCGCGCGGGATCGTCGGCAGCGGCGCGGAGGAACCCAACGCGATCATGCAGATTGGCGAGGGCGCGGCAGCACAGCCGAACGTGCCCGCGACGCAGGTGGAGCTCTACGAAGGTCTCGTTGCGCGCACGACGCGGGGCTGGCCCGGCGTCAGCTTCGATGTCGGCGCCATCAACGACGTCTTCGGACGGGTGCTCGGCGCGGGCTTCTACTACAAGACCTTCATGTACCCGCGCTCCTGGTGGCGGTATTACGAGCACGCGATCCGGAGGTCCGCCGGCTTCGGCCATGCGCCCGGCGAACCTGACCAGGACCGCTACGAACACATGAACGCGCACTGCGACGTGCTCGTGGCGGGCGGCGGACCGGCCGGACTCATGGCGGCGCTGACGGCGGCCAGGTCCGGAGCCCGCGTGATACTCGCCGACGAGCAGACCGAATTCGGCGGCAGTCTGCTCGCGTCGACCGAAAGCATCGCCGGTGCGCCTGCCGCAGAATGGATCGCCGCCGTGGGTTCCGAGCTTCGCGAACACCCGGACTGCACGTTGCTGTCCCGGAGCACCGTGTTTGGCTACCACGATCACAACTTCCTGACGATCGTCGAGCGCTGCGCGGACGATGGGGGCAGTTCGGGCGGCGGGACGGTCGAAGGTTCGCCGCAGTCGGCCGTCAATCCAGTGCGCGAGCGGCTCTGGCGCGTCCGGGCTCGACAGGTGATCCTCACCCAGGGCAGCTTCGAACGGCCGCTCGTCTTCTGCAACAACGACCGCCCGGGCGTGATGCTGGCTTCGGCCGTATCGGCCTGGATCAACCGCTACGGCGTCCTGCCGGGACGTCGCGCGGTGGTCTTCACGAACAACGATTCAGCGTATCGCACGGCCATCGACCTGGCCGACGCCGGAGCCGAGGTCGCCGCCATCGTCGACAGCCGCGGCGGCGGCGCCGCGGAACTCGGCCGCCGCGCGCGGGAACGCGGAATCGCCGTGCTCGAAGGTCATGTGGTCAGCGACCTGACCGGCCGCCGGCGTGTCAGAGGCGTCAGCGTCGCCAAGTGGTACGGCGAGAGTCGGGCAACGGTCAGCCCTGCAATACGCATCGACTGCGACCTCGTGTGCATGTCCGGCGGCTACAGCCCGGCAGTGCACCTGCATTCACAGGCGGGCGGGCGGCTCGCCTGGGACGATGAGCGGCTCTGTTTCCTGCCTGCGGAGTCACGGCAGGCCAATCTCTCGGCCGGCGCGGGCAACGGCAGTCAGTCGCTCGAGGAATGCCTGGCTGACGGGCTCCGCGCGGGCAAGGAAGCCGTCTCGCGCCTGGGACTGAAGGCCGTCGCCATGAGTGCGCCGGCAACCTCTCCCTTCGCCGAAAACCCGATCGAAGCCCTGTGGCGCGTGCCCGCGGCCAGGGACCCGGATCGCTGCGCCAAACAGTTCATCGACTTCCAGAACGACACGACCGTCGCCGACATCCGCCTCGCCGCACGCGAAGGCTATCGCAACGTGGAACACGTCAAGCGCTACACGGCGCTCGGCTTCGGCACCGACCAGGGCAAGCTGGGGAATATCAACGGCATGGCGGTACTGGCGGAGACTCTCGGCAAGGCAATCCCCGAAGTCGGAACGACCACCTTCCGGCCCGCCTATACGCCCGTAAGTTTCGGGGTCGGGGCCGGCGAAAGCGTCGGCGAGCTCTACGACCCGGTTCGCAAGACCGCGGTCCACGAGTGGCACGAAGCAGCGGGCGCACCCATGGAAGTCGTCGGCCAGTGGCGCCGGCCCTGGTATTTCCCGCGCAACGGGGAAGACCTGCATGCGGCGGTGGCCCGCGAATGCCTGGCCGTGCGCAACTCCGTCGGCCTCATGGACGCCTCCACGCTCGGCAAGATCGACGCCTGCGGTCCCGACGTCATCGAATTCCTCGAACGCATCTACACCCACGACGTCGCCGGGATGAAGGTCGGCCGCTGCGCTTACGGCATCATGCTCGGCGAAGACGGCATGCTCATGGACGACGGCGTCGTGGCACGGCTCGCCGAGCACCGCTTCTACCTCACCACGACGACCGGCGGAGCGGCGAACGTACTGGGCTGGCTCGAAAAGTGGCTGCAGACGGAGTGGCCGGACCTGCAGGTCTACCTCACGTCGCTGACCGAACAGTATTCGACGCTCGCCCTGGCCGGCCCCGAAAGCCGCAAGGTGCTCGACAGGCTCGGCTGCAACATTCCGCTCGACAACGACAGCCTTCCGTTCATGACCGTGAGGCAGGCCGTGCTCGCAGGCATGCCCGTAACCCTGTTTCGGGTGAGCTTCTCCGGCGAACTCGCGTTCGAGATCAATATCGCCAGCGACCTGGCGCTCGCGATGTGGAAAACGCTCATGGAAGCCGGCCGGGAATTCGACATCACGCCCTACGGGACCGAAACGATGCATGTGCTGCGTGCGGAAAAGGGCTTCGTCATCGTCGGCCAGGATACCGACGGCTCCGTGACGCCCGTGGATCTCGGCATGAACTGGCTGCTTTCGAAGAACAAGGATTTCCTCGGCAGGCGGTCCCTCGGGCGCCCGGACTGCGTGCGCGAGGATCGCAAGCAACTGGTCGGTCTGCTGTCATCCGACGCTGCAACCGTACTCCCGGAGGGCACGCAGCTCATTGAGGAGCCCGGCAGCCCGCCCCCCGTACCCATGTGCGGCCACGTGACGTCCAGTTACCGTAGCGCGCACCTTGGCCACCCGATCGCGCTCGCGCTCGTCGCCGGCGGTCGTGCGCGCAGGGGCGAAACGGTCTACGCGGCGCTGCCGAAACGCGACCCGTTACCCGTCCGAATCGTGGCTCCGGTCTTCTACGATGCCGGGGGACAACGTCAACATGCCTGAGACGAGCGAACGCCGCCCGCGCCTTGAGACCCTTGTAGGTACTGCAGAGTCCGTGGACGACGCGCGTGTCGAGATCCAGGTGCTGCCGGACCGTGGCTTCCTCAACCTCAGGCTCGACCCACGTCACGACGACGGCATCGCGGCCGCCGCGCGGGTACTGGGCCAGGCACTGCCGCTCGCCGCCAATACGTTCACGACCGGCGTGCATCGAGTCTACTGGTGCGGCCCCGACGAATGGCTCATCGATGCGGACGTGGAGCGCACCGCCAGTCTCCGCAGCGAACTCGCCGGAGCGCTCACGGACTGTCACGCCGCGATCAACGACGTCAGCAGCGGACACGCGGCATTCGGAATCGTCGGCAACGACGCGCGGATCGTGCTCGCGAAGGGTTGTACACTCGACCTCGATCCACGCGCATTTGGCGCGGGTCAGTGCGCGCGGACGAACCTGGCGCGAGCAACGGTGCTCCTGGCCATCGCAGACGACCCGCCGGGCTGCAAGATCATTGTCGCGCGGAGCTTCGCCGACTACCTGCACCGCTGGCTCGCGCTCGCCGCGCGGCAGCGCGACGCTTCAAGCTGAACGCCTCAGTCCGCGAGTCCGAGACAAAACGCGAGCGCCACGTTCAGACGCGTGAGGTCGCTGGCATCAAGTTGACCGATCCGGGAGCCGATCCGCTCCCGGCGAACCGTGGTGGGTTTGTCGGCCATGATCTGGGAAGCCGCTCGCAACCCGTTTCCTGACGACGGTTCGATCGGAACCCGAAAGTCCGGCGCGTCGGCGATGATCGAGGTCATCTGGCAAATGACCACCGAGGCGTGGGCGTCGGGAAACGCATCGCTTTGAACGACCACCGCCGGCCGCGGCTTGCCGTAGTCTCCGGTGGCCGCGACAGTGACGACGTCACCGCGCCGGACGTTCATCGAATTCGGATGCCGCTTCAATCCAACGAAGCGCCTCGTCTTCCGCCGCGGGATCGAGACGGGCGACCGCATCCGCGATGCGTTCGCGTACTTGCTGCAACCGCGCGTCCGGAAGCGTCATGCGAACCTCGCGAAGACGCGATTCGCGGCGCCGCTTTCGAAATTCGCGCATTCGCTCCGCCGGGGATGTTGCCATGGCGACCATCCTCCTCGTTGACTGACGAATTACCGTAACGCGTTACAGACACAATGGCAACGTGTCAAACTCGATGCGGCTGCAACGCGACCTTGAGCAGTACCGTCACCGCAGGCAATATGGACACCGCAATGAGTACCGCATCGAATCTCACCGCTGATTTTGCCCGGCCCCTGCCCGGCGTTATCGAGCCGCGCTGGTGGACGGGCAAGCCCGCCCTGCCGCCCGGTTCGTTCACCATCGATTGCCGCGAGTTCGCCATGGGTGAGGCAGACCTCGAGCCGGACAGCGTGCTGGCCCGGCGCATGAATCGCACGTTTGAAGAGGTCGGTCTGGTCTACATGGTCAATACCGGACTGACCGACCTGCAGCTCATGCGGCGGTTCGCGAAGCTCGTGATCGACCGCGAGATGCCGTACAGCGGGGGCGCCAATCCGCGCGACCTGCTGCAAGCCAACGTCTACGAGGTGGGGGCGCCGCTCGAGGCGTGGCTGCACTACCACCACGAGATGGCCTACGTCGGGCACAGCACGCGAATGCTGGGATTCCTTTGTCACCGGGCGATCCCGGGGCGCGGCTACACCTATGTGTCGGACAACCTCCAGGTCACCGACGCCATTCTCCAAACCGACCTCGGGCGCAAACTCAGGGAACTGGGTATCTGTTACCACCGCAATCTCACCGATCGCGAAGCGTTCGCCGGCACGCCCCAGTACGGCGTCTACAACCACTGGCAGAAGTCGATGCTGACCGACGACCCGGATGAGGCCGAAACCATCGCACGATCCAAGGGACTCGAGGTCGAATGGGGTCCCGAGCGCCTGCTGAAGACGCGCTATCGCGTTTCAGCCTTCGAGTACTTCCCGCAACTGGACCGGAACGTGCTCTACAGCAGCATCGCCGATGACGGCATGTGGTTCGACGCCTGGCCGAAGGTCATGCACCTGCCTTACGAGGAGCGTCCCCTCAAGATGACTTTCGGCGACGGCAGCGAACTGTCCCGGGAGGAAAAGCAAGCGTTCGTCGATGTCTACGATGATTTCGGCATTCCGATCGCCTGGAGCGTCGGCGACATCGCGATCGTCTGCAACTATCGCTTCGCCCACGGCCGCCCGAGCATCCACCTCGGCAACGGCGAGGCGCGGGAACTCGGCGTGCTGATTGGCGCGGCCTACGAGCGCGTCGGAGATCTGCCCGGCAAATGGTAGGCATGCCCTGAGCGCCATCGCCTCGCGAGATTGAGTCAACGCGTTTCCCGCCGCATACTGCAAGCGTCAACGATCAACGTTCACGCGATGGCCAGGGCTTTATTGCGAGACTTGCCGAAACGATTCGGCTTCCTGCTGCTCGGCGATTTCACGCTCATTTCCATGTCGTCGGCGATCGAGACCCTGCGGATGGCGAACCGCGTCGCAGGCTCGAAGGTGTATAGCTGGCGGATGATTTCAGGAGACGGTGAGGCCGTTACCGCGAGCGACGGGCTCTCGATCAATGCCGACTTCGGTATTGCCGACGAGGTGCAGACGCGCTCCGTCGACGCGATCATCGTTTGCGGCGGCGAAGGGGTCGAGCGGTTCGCCGCGAATCCGGTGCTGCACTGGCTCAGAACGGCAAGCAGCAGCGGTCTTGCGCTCGGCTCCACCTGCACCGGCAGCTACGTGCTTGCCAAGGCGGGCCTCCTCGACGGTTACCGTTGCAGCATTCACTGGGAGAACTACGCAACCCTGACGCTGGAATTTCCGAAAATCGCAGTCAGCCGCAGCGTCTATACCATCGATCACGACCGCTTCACGAGTTCCGGCGGCACCGCACCCATGGACATGATGCTTTATTTCGTCCGCAAGCAGCTCGGTGCGGAGATCTGTGCGAGCGTCGCCGACCAGTTCGTTCACGAACGGATCCGGGATGCGAAGGACCGCCAGCATGTGCCGCTCAGACACGTCGTCGGCAGGCAATCCGCCAAGCTCGTGTCGGCCGTGGAACTCATGGAGAGCAATATCCGCGAGCCGTTCAGCCAGGGAGAACTGGCCACATATGTCGGCCTGTCGCGCCGGCAGCTTCAACGCCTGTTTCAGAAGTACCTGCATTGTTCGCCGTCGCAGTACTACCTGCAATTGCGCCTCGACCGGGCGCGTCAGTTGCTGTTCCAGACCGAGTTCAGCATCGTCGAGATCGCGGCGCAGACGGGCTTCGTATCGAGCTCGCATTTCAGCACGACGTACAAGGAACAATACGGCAACACGCCCAGTACCGAGCGCGCCACGAAGTGACGGCCACGCGCCTGCGACGGCCACGCGACGCAAAATCTTTTGGAAGCGACGGAGCCGCTTGAACCGGAAGGGACAGGCCACATAACCTCCCCGATCAAGGTCCGTCCTCTCCGCAACGTTCCGATGACCTGCATGTTCGACTGACAACTTGACGGAGCAGGAGTCTCGTATGACGGTCATCGACAGGATTCTGGTTCCCATCAAGCGCGTCGTGGACGCGAACGTGCGCGTGCGCGTGAAACCCGACGGCTCCGGAATGGCGCTTGACGGCGTCAAGATGAGCATCAACCCCTTCGACGAGATCGCGCTCGAGGAAGCCCTGCGCATTCGGGAACGCGGCGAGACCGGGGAAGTCGTCGTTGTCTCGATCGGTAGCCAGGTTTGCACGCAGCAGCTACGCGCGGGCCTCGCCATGGGTGCGGACCGGGCCATCCTCGTCGAGTCCGACCTCGAGCTCGAACCGCTGACCGTTGCCCGGACCCTGAAGGCCGTGGTCGAGCGCGAAAACTCCGAGCTCGTGATCCTGGACAAGCAGGCCATCGACGGCGATAACAACCAGACCGGCCAGATGCTCGCCACGCTCTGGGGGCGCCCGCAGGCCTGCTTCAGCTCGCATCTGCGCTTCAGCAATGGCGTCGCGACCGCGATGCGCGAAGTGGATGCGGGGATGGAGGTCATCGAAGTCGACCTGCCGGCCGTGGTGACCACGGACCTGCGTCTGAACGAGCCGCGTTACACGAAACTGCCCGATATCCTCAAGGCGAAGAAGAAGCCGCTCGAGACGTTGTCGCTCGCGGAGTTGGGCATCGAACCCGAGGTCCAGTTCCGGGTACTTGGGATCGAGCCGCCGCCCCAGCGGGCGAGCGGCGTCAGGGTCAACGATGTGGCGGAACTTGTGCAGGCGCTGAGACAGAAGGGAGTGGTTTGATGACTCTTCCGTCCTTGCAGTTCCTGCTTCGGTGCAGCCCGGTGCAGATAAGCAGATGTGAGGGAACGGTCTGATGGCGCGCGTACTGATCGTTGCCGAACACGACGGCGCAACGCTCAACGCCAGCACGGCGAAATGCGTGTCCTGTGCGGCGAGCTTCGAGTCGTCGGCCATCGACGTTGCGGTGCTTGCCGACGACGGCGCCGGAGTCGCGGCACAGGCTGCGGCGATCGACGGGGTCACCGGCGTCGTTCGGCTCGACCATCCGGCGAACCGGTATGCCGTGGCAGCCGTGGCTGCGCCTCAGATCGCGGAACTTGCCGCCGACTACACGCACGTTTTCGGGCCTTCGACGACGTTCGGCAAGGACCTCATGCCGCGCATCGCGGCACTGCTCGGCGTCGGTCAACTCAGCGACATCATGAGCGCGGAGACGCCATGGCGCTTCAAGCGCCCGATCTACGCCGGCAACGCCATCCTCACGGTAGAAGCGTCTCAGGACCGCCCGGTGGTTGCGACGGTCAGGACCGCCTCCTACCAGGCCGCCGAGAGCGGCGCTGCGGCGCCGATCACCGAACGGGCCGTCGAGACCGAACTACCCTCTCACACCCGCTACGTTGAACTGCGCAGCGATTCCGGCGGCGGGCGGCCTGATCTGCAGACCGCGTCGCGGGTCATTTCCGGCGGACGCGGCGTCGGCAGCAAGGAAAACTTCGAGATCATCGACGGGCTCGCCGATGCGCTCGGCGCAGCGGTCGGCGCATCGCGCGCCGCGGTGGATGCGGGCTACGCCGGCAATGATCTGCAGGTCGGCCAGACCGGCAAGATCATCGCTCCGGACCTCTACATCGCGGTCGGCATCTCCGGAGCCATCCAGCACCTGACCGGAATCAAGGACGCGGGCGTCATCGTGGCCATCAACAAGGACGCCGAAGCGCCGCTGTTCGAAATCGCCGACATCGGCCTCGTGGCGGATCTATTCACCGCCGTACCGGAACTCGTCGAGGCGCTGAAGACGTAGCCGCCCGGCGTTGTCCGCAGGCGGCAGCCTGGTCGACGCCGGCAGGCTCGACTCTTTCCATCGAAAATTATTTATATATTTCATATATTTAAACGATATATCTCTACTTCTACATTACTATTGAACGGAGGCACGCATACGCTTGCGCTTCCCGAAAGGCAGTTCGCGATTGGCCAGTTGCCTTGTATTCCGACAGGCGCCGCTGCCGGTTGCCGCACAGGTCCCGCTGCCGTCGACGCAACCGGTCTCAACAGCGCATGCGCACGCCCCGGGGATCGTACATCGGGGTTGACGCGGCCTCCGCCGGCACCCGTTCCCCGGCCACTTCGATGCTGAAGCCCCCTTCGGCCGGGTCCGGCGCCTTTGCCGTATCGACATAGCCCATGCCGATGGCGCCGCCAAGCGTGTGGCCGTAGGCGCCGGACGTGACGTGGCCGACGAGCGTGTTGCCGTGCCAGATGGGTTCGTTGTGAAAGAGCAGCGGCTCAGGGTCGAGTAGCCGGAACTGCGCCATCCGCTTCGCGAGTCCCTCCTCGCGCTGTTTCAGCAAGGCCTCCCGCCCGATGAACCCGCCCGGCTTGTCGAACCTGACTGCGAAGCCCAGCCCCGCCTCGAGCGGCGTGTCCTCGTCGGTGATGTCGTGCCCCCAATGCCGGTAGGCCTTCTCGATGCGCAACGAATCGAGCACGTGGAAGCCCGCATGGGCCAGGCCGAACGGCTCGCCCGCCTCGACGACCGCATCGTAGACGCCGACCGTGAACTCCGTGGGGATGTAGAGTTCCCAGCCGAGTTCCCCGACGTAACTGATACGCGACGCGCGCACCAGGGCGTACCCGAGTTCGATTTCCCGGCTGTGGGCGAACGGAAAGGCTGCGTCGGAGAGATCGTTCGGACTCAACGACTGCAGGAGCGCCCGGGCGTTCGGACCCATGATCGAGATCACCCCGAGGCCCGAGGTCACGTTCGTCAGCATGGAGCGGGCATCGTGCGGGATGTGCCGTCGCAACCAGTCGAAGTCACGACCCTCCGTGGCCGCGGCGGTCACGACCAGAAAGCAGTCCGCACTCAACCGCGTGACGGTCAGGTCCGCTTCGATGCCGCCGCGCTCGTTCAGCCACTGGGTATAGACGATCCGGCCCGGAGCCACGTCGACATCGTTCGCGCAGACGCGATTCAACACTCGTGCGGCGTCGGGACCTTCGAGCCTGAACTTGGCAAAGGACGACATGTCGAAGAGCCCCACGCGTTCGCGCACCGCACGGTGTTCGGCGGCGGCATACTCGAACCAGTTCTGCCGTCCGTAGCTGTATTTGTAACGCACCTGGCCCGGCTCCGGCGCATACCAGTTGGGCCGCTCCCAACCCGCCACCTCGCCGTGGCAGGCCCCGGCTGACTTCAGCCGATCATGCAGCGGCGACCTGCGAACGCCCCGCGCGGTGTCGTACTGGCGGTAAGGGAAATGGGTCGCGTACAGGAGGCCGAGACTCTCCGAAACCCGTTCACGCAGGTACCTGCGGTTGCGCTGGAACGGCTGATTGCGGCGCACATCCACTTCCCAGAGGTCCGACGGCGGGCGCCCGTCGCGAATCCATTCCGCGAGCACCCGGCCGATGCCGCCGGCGGACTGCAGGCCGATGGAATTGAGCCCCGCCGCCACAAAACAGTTGTCCAGTTCCGGCGCCTGGCCGATGTGGTAGCGCACATCGGGCGTAAAGCTCTCCGGTCCGCAGAAGAATTGCGAGAGTCCGGCCGATTCGAGCGCCGGAACGCGCACCATGGCCTGCTCGAGGATCGGCTCGAAGTGCTCGAGGCTGCCGTCGATCTCGTCGAAACAGAAGTCCTCCGGGATCCCCTCCGTGGCCCAGGGGCGCGCGTTGGGCTCGAAGGCGCCCAACAGCAATTTGCCCGCGTCGTACTTGTAGTAGGCGCAGGCGTCGTAGTCGCGCACCACCGGGAAGTCCGGGTCCAGGCCCTCCACCGATTCGAAGAGCGCATAGTAGTGCTCGCAGGCATGCAGGGGCACGTTAACGCCGATGCTCGCCGCGAGTTCCCGGGTCCACATGCCGGTACACAGCACCACGCAGTCCGCAGCGACCTCGCCCTGCTCCGTGGCGACGCCGGTCACGCTGCCGCCCGCGGTCAGGATGGCCGTCACCGGCACGTTCTGGAAGATGCGCACACCCGCGCTGACTGCACCCCTGGCCAGCGCGTTGGTGATGTCCACGGCGTTGGCGTAGCCGTCTGTCGGGATGTGGATGCCCCCGAGCACGTCTTCGGTATGGATCAGGGGAACCCGGCCCTTGATGTCCGCGGGCGTGACGACCTGCACTTCGAGTCCGAAGACCTTCGCCATCGATGCGCTGCGCTTGAGTTCCTCGAACCGCTCCTCGTTGGTGGCCAGGGAAAAGGAACCGCAGCGTCGGTAACCGGTGGCCTGCCCGGTTTCCTCTTCCAGGCGCAGGTAGAGCTCGCTCGTATAGCGCGCCAGTTCCGTCATGTTGATGGACGTACGCAGTTGGCCCACCAAGCCTGCCGCGTGCCACGTGGTGCCCGAGGTGAGTTGCCTGCGTTCCAGCAGCGTCACGTCGGCGAAGCCGGCTCGCGCCAGGTGATAGGCAACCGAACAACCGATCACGCCGCCGCCGATGACGATCACGCCCGTGCGGCGTGGGAGATCGACCTTTTGCTCGACCGCGGAGTTCATCGGGCGCCGGGCTCAAGACCAGGAATCATCGACTGTCAGGCTCGCAACCGGAGATTGGCCGGATCGTACACGGGGTCGCCGTGCACCGTCGCCTGCCGGCGTTGGCCGAGCACGTCCACCGCCAACGCCTTGCCCGAACCGGCCAGCGACGGCGGGACGTAGCCGAAACCGAGGCTCTGCTGCACGAAGTGGCCGAAACCGCCGGACGTGGTCACGCCCACGCAGCGATCGCCGGAGACGATCGGCTCCCCGCCCTGCACGTCCGCGTCGCCGGGATCGAGGCTGAAATAGATCAGCTGCCAGGTGCGGTCCCGCTGCGCGAGGGTCGCTTCGCGGCCGGTGAAGTCGCCCTTGTCGAACCGGATGAATCGCTCCATCGCGGCTTCGATCAGCGTGATCTCGTTGGTCAGTTCCGCGCCCCAGCCCCGGTAGGCCTTCTCCAGCCTCAGGCTGTTCACCGCGTAGAGGCCGAAATTGCGGATACCGGACTCGGCCCCGGCCTCCATCAGCGCGTCGTAGAGCGCTTCCAGGTGTTCGATTGCCGGGTGAAGCTCCCAACCCAGTTCGCCCACGTAGTTGATCCGCAGCGTGCGCACCGGCATCCCGGCGATGTCGATTTCCCGGCCGCTGAGCCAGGGAAAGGCACTGTTGTCGAGAGGCGCATCCGTGATCCTGGACAGCACGTCGCGGGCATGAGGCCCGGCCAGTACCAGCACGCCGCGTTGGTCGGTGACATTGCTGACGTGCACCCGCTCACCCGTGCGCACGCCCTGCTGCAGGTGATCGAGGTCGCGCAGTTCGGCGCCGGCAGCGGAAAGCACGTAGAAGGTCTCGTCGTCGAGGCGGGTGACGGTCATCTCCCCGTCGATGCGACCGCGCGGCGACAGCACGTGGGTGAGCGCGATGCGACCGCGCGTCGGCAGCCGGTTCGCGCACAGCCGATCCAGCAGCGCAGCGGCGTCGCGGCCCGTCACGTCGTATTTCGCAAATCCCGAGAGATCCAGGATGCCGACCCCCTCGCGCACCGCCAGGCATTCGTCGCGTACGACCTCAAAGACGTTGTTGTGGCGGAAGCTGTAGTCCTCCTCCCGGCCGTCGGGCGAGAACCATTTCGGCCGTTCCCAGCCGAAGGTTTCCGTGTACACGCAGCCCCGAGCACCGAGCTTCTCGTGCAGAGGGCTCGTCCGACACCGCCGGGCCGCCGGCAGTTCTTCTCCCGGCGGCACCGTGGCGTAGGTCATGCCGTAGTCCTGGCGGCCCCTGGCCCGCATGTAGTCGGCATCGGCGAAACCGCCGAAACGCCGCGGATCGAATCCGGTCATGTTGATTTCGGCATCGCCGTGCAGCATCCACTGCGCCAGGTACTTGCCGCAGCCCGCACCCTGCGCGATGCCGAACGACGAACCGCAGCACAGCCAGAAATTGCGCAGGCCGGCCGCGGGCCCGAGCAGCGGCAGCCCGTCCGGGCTGTGGGAAATCGCCCCGTTGACGATGCGCTTGATGCCTGCCTGTTCGAAGATCGGCATGCGTTCCACCGCACGGCTCAGCCACGGCATCAGGCGCTCGAGATCGTCCTCGAAGAGTTCACTGTCCGACTCCCAGGGCGGCAGTCCTTCCGGCTGCCAGGCATCGGCGATGTCGCCCTCGTAGATGCCGATCAGGCCGGATTCCTGTTCCTGACGCAGGTAGGCGGAAGCCCAGGGGTCGCGGGTCACGGGGAGTTCCACGCTCCGCTCGGCAAACTCCGGCACCGGGCCGGAGACCAGGTAATGATGCTGGATGTTGCAGATGGGCAGGTCCGACCCCGCCATCTGCGAGACCTGCCGTGCGAAGCAGCCGGCAGCGTTGACCACCGTTTCGGCGATGACCGTCCCCTGTTCCGTCACGACCTCCCATTCCCCGCCGGGACGGGCGTTGATTGCGGTCACCCGGTTGCGGCGCTTGACCCTGGCGCCCATCTCGCGCGCCCCTCTGGCCATGGCCTGGCAGAGCCCGAACGGATCGGCATGGCCGTCGTTGCGGGTCCAGGCCCCGGCCAGCACGCCTTCCGTGGTGACGAAGGGATTCAGTTTTGCAATCTGCGCAACGTCGATGATCTCCATGTGGTAGCCGACGTTGTCGGCGATGCCGCGCAGGTAATGGAACCAGTCCAGATCGCGTTCCGTCAGGGCGAAACGCACGCTCCCGCAGCCGTGCCAGCCGACATTCTGGCCCGTCAGTCGCTCGAGTTGCCGGTACAGGGAGATGCTGTATTCGTGGATCTTCGCGAGATTGTAGTTGCCGACGAGGTTCGGGCACTGGCCGGCCGCGTGCCAGGTCGAGCCGGACGTCAATTCGCCCTTCTCGATCAGCAGGACGTCGCTGCACCCCTCCTCCGCCAGGTGGTACAGCAAACCGACGCCCATGATTCCGCCACCGACGATGACAATGCGGGCCTGATCTTCCATGGCTCACTCCGGCCGACACCGTATGCGCCGCGACTGTGGCCGACTTCCGGACGGCGACGCACTCGATACGCAATTATGGATGGATTCCGCCAGTGAGCATAGGTGAATCGAGCAGTGTGACCATCACGGGTCAGGGAACGACTTTGGCCTCGCGCCTGACTTCGGCCAACGCGCATTCCCTGCGCCAGGCGCGGCCGGAAGCCTCCATGATTCGACTCCAGCTCGCGCTTGCGACTACCCCGCGAAAAGTTGTGTCCGGAATGGTGACACGCCTTTCATTCGGGCGGTACTATCGTTGCGATTGCACGGCCGGCAGCGGCAGGGAGACGCGGATTGATGAAGGCCAGGCGACCTGTCTGTTCCTCGTACCAACCGAGCTGCGATGCCCAGGCGAGCGGGCGGTAGGCAAGCGCGCAGGGCCGCGCGAGCCGCGCCGCTCGCCGAAGCGGCCAAGCCCGTCCGTCCGGGGCAGACCGGCGGCCACTACCGGCCGCTGTCCGCCAACGATGTCGCGGCCATTGTCGACAATGCCTTCAGCATTCTCGAACGCGTGGGATTCGCCGACGCGACGCCGCACTGCATCGAAACCTGCACGGCGGCGGGCGCAGTGCTCGGCGACGACGGACGCCTGCGCATGCCGCGAAATCTCGTCGAACGCACGCTTGAACTGGCTCGGCGGAACCTCGTGCTGCACGCTCAGGACCCCCGACACGACCTGGATCTGAGCGGTGCACGGGTGCATTTCTCCACGGCCGGAGCCGCGGTGCTGGTACCGGATCTCGAGAACGACCGCTACCGGGACTCCGGGGCGCAGGATCTCTACGACATGGCGCGCATCGCTGACGCCTGCGAGCACATCCACATGTTTCAGCGCACCTGCGTTCCCCGCGACATCGCCGACAACTACGAAGTCGATATCAATACCCTCTACTGCTCGGTGATGGGGACCAGCAAGCATGTCGGTTCAAGTTGGACATTGGCGCAGCATCTCGAGGAGAGCCTCAGGATGCTGCACACGATCGCCGGCAGCGAGGCCGCGTGGCGGGCGCGCCCCTTCGTGAGCCAGTCCAACTGCTTCGTCGTGCCCCCACTCAAGTTCGCCGCCGACGCCCTCGAATGTCTGCGGGTCGCCGTTCAGGGCGGCATGCCCGTGCTGCTGCTGTCGGCCGGCCAGGCGGGCGCGACCGCGCCTGCGTATCTCGCCGGCACGGTTTCCCAGGCCTGGGCCGAATGCCTGGGCGCGCTGGTCTATGTCAACGCGATCGAACCGGGCGCGCCGGCGATCCTCGGCGCCTGGCCTTTCGTCTCGGATTTGCGTACCGGAGCGATGAGCGGCGGCTCACCGGAACAGGGCCTGCTGTCGGCGGCCTGCGCCCAGGTGGGCATCCACTTCGACCTGCCCTTCGGTACCGCCTGCGGTATGACCGACGCCAAGTTGCCGGACTTCCAGGCCGGTGCGGAGCGCGCCGCGACGGTGCTGTCGGCCGCCCTGTCCGGGGCGAACATCGTGTACGAGTCCGCCGGCATGTACGCAAGCCTTCTCGGGGCCTGCCCGGAGAGCCTGTTGCTGGACAACGACATCCTCGGCTCGGTCGGGCGGGCGGTCCGCGGGATCGAAGTCAGCCCCGACACGCTGAGCTTCGACGAAATCGAGCAGGTCTGCGCCAGTGGCGAGGGTCACTATCTCGGATCCGCGACCACGTTGCAGGTCATGCAGAGCGAGTATGTCTACCCCGACTTCAGCGACCGCTCGAGCCCGACCGAATGGGAAGAACAAGGCAGCCCCGTCCCGCTCCAGCGGGCCATCGAGAGGAAGCACGAGATCCTTGCCCAGGGTGCTCCCCGCCACGTCAGCGACGAGATCGACGGTCGATTGCGAGCCGGGTTCCCGATCTTTCTGTCACGGGAGGCCATGGGGCGTTAGCGGGCTCGGGCGGCTGCCAAGACGCCTTGCGGCAGGAAGCGCAAGGGCCGACGACCGTCAGCCCTGGCGCCGGGGTAACGCGGACCGTTCGGGCGCCATGCGCGCCTCGGGCAGGCAATAGCGCGGCTACTCACCTTCGGAAGTGTCCGACTCTCCCATCACGTAGTCGACGAGCGCGGCAAGCTGCGCTTCCGTGAGCTCGCTCGGCAGAAACCCCGGCATCGCGTTCAGACCGTTGCGCACGATGGCGGAAATGTACTCGCCCGCCAGATCGTCGCGCTCGGTCAATAGCGCGAACTCTTCGCCGCGCGTCCTGCCGAGCTGCAGCGTCCCGACGGCCTCGTCGTCCGCATCGTGACAATGGATGCAGTGGCGGTCGTACGCCGCCCGGCCGGCATTCTCCTCCTGGGCGGGCGCTTGCGCCGGCAAGGCAACGACGAGAGTGGCCATGATCGCGACGACGCCCGCCCTCATGCCGAATCCCCGTTGCGCAGGCGGGCCGGCCAGATTCCCGATTTTCCGGGAGCCAGGATACCGTTGGGATCGAGCGCGTTGCCGACGACGCTGCCCCAACCCGGATCAGGAACGTCGAGCCAAAGCCTGAGGCCGCGCTCCTGGATGTAGTCATGGAGATCGAAGTAGCTGACGCCCGGCTCAAGCAACGCGCAGCCGAAATCCTCGTTCACTTCGAGGATCCGGTTCATCCGGTTCAGATCGAGAACGACGGAACCGGACAGTACCGGCGCAGCACCGCCGTAGGCGAAGTTCTTGCCGCGCGAAACGGGCCACAGGGGAATGCCGAACTCGTTCGCGGCCTGTACGACCCCCTGCACCTCCTCGGTCGACGCGGGCGCGACCGCGCCGTAGGGCCTGTACAGCGTTTCGTCGTTCGTGACCGGATAGGGATCGTCGTAAGGGATCGAGTCATCGCCCGTGAACACCCACTCGCTGCCGACGACCTGCCGAAAACGCTCGAGCGCTTCGGCCATCGCTTCTTCTGTAACGCCAGGGGGGAGAATGTCGGCCATGGTCAGTTTCTCTTGCTGCGGGGGCGCCGCTCACGGCTGTCATTTCGCGAGGATAGCAGACTCACGGACCGCCGATCGTGCGGGCGGAACGCCCGACCGGGAAGGCCCCGGCTACCAGATGCTGCCTAGCTCATGGAAGTCGCCCGAGACGATGAGCGCCTCCCCTTCCCTGGCGTACAGCACGATCGAGTCGAACGTCGACGAAGGGAAGAAGGTGTCGGTCAGGACCGTTGCACCTGCATCGGCGAAGACCTCGATCGACGCGACATCGATCAGGAGGCGTATCGCCAGCAACGGTGAATCCGACTGCCGCGGGGCTTCATGCACGCGCTCGGCGAAGGCATCGGAAAAACTGTCGTCGCCGGCTTCGCTGCGGTTGCTGACGAACACGCGGCGCCCGACATCGTAGCCGATGCGATAGCGCTCCCCTTCGGCGTTCGCAAGCATCACTCCGAACTCGCTCGCGTCCGTGCGTTCGAGATCGAATTCGAGTTCCACATCCACCTGCGACAAGGCAAACGGAAATATCCGGCTCAAGTCGACTTCATTCTCGACGAGCTGGTCCGTAATCGACACCGATCGCCGCCGCAGTGAGCGAAACTCATCGACGGGCTCGGTCAACAGGCGGAAGCCCGCTGCGGTGTCGACGAGCCGCAGGGTTCGCGGCACGGTCATTGCACTTCGCCATGGCGACGTCGGCACGGCCTGGCCATAGTCCCAGTTGTTCATCCAGCCGATGAAGATGCGCCGGCCGTCGTCCTCGGGAATGTCGGACCAGGTGACGCCGGCGTAGTTGTCGCGCCCCCAATCGAGCCAGACGGCCGGCTCCGACTCGAGGGTCGCCGCGAAACGCGGGTCGAGAGTGAACGCGGTCCCGTCGAAGTCGCCGACGAAGTACTGCGTGCCCGACCCTCCCTGCGCGCCGCCGGGGTTGAGGTTCTGGATCAGCACCCACTTCGTCTCGCCGCTGCCCTCCACCCGGAGCGGGAACAGGTCCGGACACTCCCAGGTGCCGCCGTGCGCACCGATACCCTGACCGAAGCTGCTCAGATACTCCCAGGATTTGAGGTCCGGCGAACCCCAGAACTCGACTCGATCGAACACCGACACGGCCATGATCCAGCGGCCGGCCGGCTCGTGCCAGAACACGTTCGGGTCGCGGAAATCGCGCCCGCGCCCGGAGTTCGGCAACACGGGGTTGCCCTCGTATTTCGTCCACGTACGGCCGCGATCGGTGCTGTAGGCGATGCCCTGCGACTCGTGATCGTTCGTCCCCTCGGCGCGCCGAACCGGATCGTGGTAGGTGAAAATCGCGACGAGCGCAGGTGAATCGCCCTCACCGAAGCCGCTCGTGTTGTTCCAGTCGACGACCGCGCTGCCGGAGAAGATGTAGCCGAGTTCGTCCGGGTAAAGCGCGATCGGCAGATGCTCCCAGTGAACGAGATCGGTGCTGACCGCGTGTCCCCAGTGCATCGGTCCCCAGACGCGGTCTTCGGGATAGTGCTGATAGAACAGGTGGTACTCGCCGTCGTAATACACCAGGCCGTTCGGGTCGTTCATCCACATCGTCGGCGGACTGAAGTGGAATTGCGGGCGGTGCGGTTCGGTGTACGTCGCCGCCAGTTCGTCGTCAGGCTGCTCGGAGCCGGGCTGACTCGCAGCGGGCTCCGACACTGCGACACTCAGTGCCGCGGCCGCGAGAATGCCTGAAGTTCGGGTTGAAAATAGACGGGCCATCGGTTCCGTTTGTTGCGATCGGTGCGGTCAGTCTAGACTGGCGCCGCCGCGAAACAAGCCCGCGGCGCTATCAGGACCAGGATGCGCGGCAATATCGCCTTGTGGTCGGTGACGGTCGCCCTCGCCGGCTTTCTGTTCGGCTTCGACACGGCCGTGATTTCGGGCGCCGACCAGCCGCTGCAGTCGCTGTGGCAGACCGGCGACCTGTTTCATGGGCTATTCATCATGTCGGCCGCGCTCTGGGGCACGGTCATCGGCGCGCTCGGCGCGAACCGGCCTTGCGAACGCTGGGGCCGCAAGACCGTGCTCATCGCGATCGGCGCGCTGTACCTCGTCTCGGCGCTCGGCTCGGCGCTCGCGCCCGATCCGTACAGCTTCTCGTTCTGGCGTTTCGTCGGCGGGCTCGGCGTCGGCGTTTCGTCGGTCGCAGCACCGGCCTACATCTCCGAAATCGCCCCACCCGCGACGCGCGGCCGGCTCGTCGCGCTCTACCAGTTCCAGATCGTGTTCGGGATTCTGATCGCGTACGTCTCGAACTTCGTCCTCGCAAGCGGACTCGGCCTCGACTGGCGCTGGATGCTCGGCATCGAAGCCGTACCGGCGCTCGTCTATCTCGCGCTGGTCACGCGGGTACCGGAAAGCCCGCGCTGGCTGCTGCTGCGCAGGAACGACGAAGCGGGCAGCCGCCGGATACTCGAAGCGATCGACGCTTCCGCCGTCGAACGAACGCTGGCCGAGATTCGCCATGCGGCCGCGGAACTCACGCAGGAACGCATCTTCGCGCGAGCGTATCTGTTTCCCGTGCTGCTCGCGTTCCTGCTTGCCGCTTTCAATCAGCTTTCGGGCATCAATTTCATCATCTATTTCGCGCCGCGCGTGTTCGAACTGGCCGGTCTCGACGCAAGCTCGGCCCTGCTGTCGACCGCGGGCATCGGCATCGTGAATCTCGTCTTCACGATGTTGGGGCTGTGGCTCATCGACCGGTCGGGCCGCAAGATGCTCATGCTCGCAGGATCCATCGGCTACATCGTGTCGCTCGCGGCCGTGACCTGGGCGTTCGGCAACGACATCGGCGGCATCGTCGTCGTCGCGTTCGTGTTCCTGTTCATCGCTTCTCACGCACTTGGACAGGGCGCCGTGATCTGGGTATTCATCGCCGAAATCTTCCCGAACAACGTGCGCACGAAGGGTCAATCGATCGGTTGCGGCACGCACTGGGTCTTCGCCGCGATGATCACCCTGCTGATGCCTTACCTGCTCGGGCAGTTCAACGCCCAGACGATCTTCGGCTTCTTTGCGGCGATGATGGTGCTGCAGCTCCTCTGGGTGCTGTTCGTGATGCCGGAGACGAAAGGCAGGAGCCTCGAGAACCTCGCCGAGGGGCTGTCGGCGCACGACACCGCCGTCGCGGCTGCAGACTAGCCGGCGTTCGAAATCAGGGCTTCGATCGCCTCTGGCGATACCGCACCGCTCGCGCCTGCCTGCGTCGCAATGAGCGCTCCGGCAGCGCAGGCCTCGATTAGCGCGTCTCGCGCGCCGGCGCCGCGCAAAGCTGCCGCGAGCCAGGCAGCGAGAAACGCATCGCCGCAACCGATCGTGTCGATGACCGGTACCTGGAAACCGGGTTGGCGGTGCAGCCCATCCGCATCGATGAGCAGCGCGCCTCGCGCGCCGAGCGTGATGCAGAGCGCTTCGAGTCCGTAATGCGCGCACAGCCGCGCGCCGGCAGTGGCCGGTTCGTCCTCCGCAATTCCGACCCAGCCGCAGATGCGGCCCAGCTCCTGCTCGTTCAGCTTCACCCAGTCGGAATGGCCCAGCAGCCGCTCGATGATGTCTCGCCCGTCGAATGGCGGTCGCAGGTTCGCGTCGAATACGCGCAACTCCGCACTTTCGAGCAAGGTCAGCAGACTCGCGCGGGATGCTTGCTGGCGCGCGGCCAGAGAGCCGAAGACCACCGTTCCTGGCGGTTTTCCGGCCGTACCGAGGAAAGCAGCGGCATCGATGCGGTCCCACGCTGCGGGCGCGGCGATCTCGTAGTTGACGTTGAGCGGATCGGATGCATCGACGTGCACTCGACCGGTCGGCAACTCACGGTCGAGCTGAATGTAATTGACGTCGATGCGGTTTCCGGCCAGCCAGGCCGTGAGCTCACGACCGGGCGGGTCGTCGCCGACCCGGGTCAGCAAGCGCACTTCGACTCCGAGTGCAGCCAGGTGCAGCGCGACATTGGCTGGCGCACCGCCGGGCTTGCGGTCTTCAACCGTAATGTCCCACAGCGCTTCGCCGAATGTCAGAAGCGGCTCGCGGGCATGGGCCTGGGGTACGATCACGCAGCCGGGTCAGCCGTCGTGGCCGTCGCTTGCAGGCGCGTCGCCGATCCGAAGCGTGCGGTCGAGCGAACACGAAATGAGGAACGGTATGGCCTCAGCCGCATCGCTCGTGTCGTAGAACCGGATCATCGCCTCGTTGAACCCCTGCTGGCGCCTGGCCGGAACAGCGATCGCGTCCATGCCCGCCGACAACAGCACGCCGTTCATCAGCAGCCTGCCCGTTCGCCTGTTGCCGTCCCAGAAGAACTGGTTGGCGGAGAGAAACAGGAACGCGCCGATCGCTCGCGCGTGAACGGACTGGAAGGACTCCAGGCACTCGCGTCCCGCATCGTACCGGTCGGCAAGCGTGTCGGCGGGGGGAGGCTGACGGTCCGTGCCGGCGATGCCGACGTGGCCCGTACGGAACGTGCCGCATTCGAGCGCTTCCTCACGGGCAACCATCGCCTGCAGCGCGCACGCCGTTGCGGCCGAGATGTCGAACGTCCCGTCCGAGACCCGCCGCGGCAGTTCCCGCCAGGACTCCGCCGTGTTCAGCACCTGCGCAGCGTCCGCGACGCGACGGCCACCGACCGTGACGCCGTCCATCAGCGTCTTGACCTCCGGAAACGTGAGCGGGTTGCCTTCGAGCGCCACCGTGTCGTAGACGAAGTTCTCGAGCGTCTTGCGCACCCGAAACACCGCACGATCCCGGTCCGGTGTCGCGTCGGTGACGACCGGCGGCGGATCGAAATCGAATCCCAATGCGGCGTGCGTATTCATCGGCGCTTGCGGCGTGGGCTTGCTAAGGACTATCCGGAACGGACCCGAAGGGAAGTGGTGGAGCCGATGGGAGTCGAACCCACGACCTTCGCATTGCGAACGCGACGCTCTCCCAACTGAGCTACGGCCCCACACGCGGTAAGGAGGGCGAATTATCGGCCACCTGCGCCCGCGCCCACAAGAGCAGGCATAATCGCGCCCCATGAGCACGACCAACGGTATTGACGCCGGGCGAGCGCAGGCACTCGTCGCGAGCGAGTTCGACGAGTCGATCGTGCCGACGCTGATCGACTACATCAGGATTCCGAACAAATCGCCGGACTTCGATCCCGACTGGGCGGCCAACGGCTACATGCACGAGGCGATGGATCTCATCGTCGAGTGGTGCCAGGCGCATCCGGTCAACGGCATGGAACTCGAGGTCGTCGAGCTTCCGGGACGAACGCCGCTGCTCTTCATCGAGATTCCGGGCGAGATCGACGACACGGTCCTGCTTTACGGGCACATGGACAAGCAACCGGAGATGACGGGCTGGAACGAAGGGCTCGGCCCCTGGACGCCAGTGCTGCGCGGCGAGCGGCTCTACGGGCGCGGCGGCGCGGACGACGGCTACTCGACCTTTTCGTCGCTCCTGGCTCTCCGGATACTGCAGGAACAGGGAATCCCGCACGCGCGCTGCGTCGTGATCATCGAAGGCAGCGAGGAAAGCGGCAGTCCCGACCTGCCCTACTATATCGATCATCTGCGCGACCGCATCGGCGAGCCGAGCCTCGTCGTCTGCCTCGACTCCGGCGCCGGCAACTACGACCAGCTCTGGTGCACGACATCGCTGCGCGGCATGGTCACCGGCAACCTGCACGTCGACGTGATCGGCGAAGGCGTTCATTCGGGCGACGCGGGCGGCGTCGTGCCGTCGAGTTTTCGCGTGCTGCGCACGCTGTTGTCGCGGCTCGAGAACGAGGCGGACGGCAGGATCCTGCCGAACTGGCTGCACGCGGAAATCCCGAAGCAGCGCGTCGAGCAGGCGCGAGCGGCCGCCGAAGTCATCGGCGAGCAGCTCTGGGCCCGATTCCCCTGGCACGGCGGCGTGCGCCCGATGGCCGACGATCCGGTCGAACTCGTGCTGAACCGCACCTGGCGCCCGGCGCTTGCGATTACCGGAGCCAGCGGCCTGCCGGACATTGGCAACGCCGGCAACACGCTCAGGCCCGGCACGTCGGTACGCGTGAGTCTCAGACTGCCGCCGGGTATCTCGGGCGACGATGCCGCCGCACGCCTGACCAAGCTCTTGACGCAGGACCCGCCGCATGGCGCCCGGGTCCGCTTCGAGGGACTCGGCAACGAGGGCTGGAACGCCCCTCCGCTCGCGCCTTGGCTCGAAACCGCGCTGCTCGAGTCGTCGCAGACCTACTTCGGCAGACCCTCGATGTACATGGGCGAAGGCGGCACGATCCCGTTCATGGCGATGCTCGGCGCGGAATTTCCGGACGCGCAATTCCTCGTCACGGGCGTGCTCGGTCCCGAATCGAATGCCCACGGGCCGAACGAGTTCCTGCATATCCCGACGGCACAGAAACTGACCTGCTGCGTCGCCGAGACGCTCCGCCAGCACGCATTGCGCCATGGAAACGACGTCAAGTCCTACTGATCTCGCATTCCGACCGATCTCGCCTGTCGATGCGAGCGTCTCGGTCGACCGTACGAAGCAGGCTTTCCGCAAGCGCTGAAGGAGCGTCTCCTCACGGTTCGCCAATGGAGAACCGGCCGCGAATCGCCTATCCTTACGCGCTCTTAAAATTGAGCGCGAGCGTACGCTTGCCGATTTGCGACCTTTGACGACAGGTAAACCATCAAGGAGCCAAGACCAATGAGGACTTCCGGAATTCTTAGCGCGGCGTTCGCCGGCATCGCCCTGACCACGCTCGGCGCGACTGCGACAGCCGCACCGATGACTTACGAGATCGACTCCAACCATACCTTCCCCTCCTTCGCCGCCGACCACATGGGCGGTCTTTCGCTTTGGCGGGGCAAGATCAACAGCACGTCCGGAACGATCGTGCTCGACGTGGAAGCCGGCACGGGCAGCGTCGACATCACGATGGACATGGCGTCGATCGACTTCGGGCACGACGGCCTCAGCGACCACGCGCGCTCTGCCGACATGTTCGACGTAGAGGTGTACCCGACCGCCACCTACTCGGGCGAACTCGTCGATTTCGAGGACGGCTCGCCGACGGCCGTCGACGGCACGCTGACGATGCACGGCGTGAGCCAGCCCGTCAGGCTGACGATCAACACGTTCCTGTGCCGCCCGCATCCGCAACGCGGAGTTGAGGTCTGCGGCGCCGACGCGTCCGCGACAATCAACCGCGCCGATTTCGGTGTCGACTACGCACAGAACTTCGGCTTTCTGATGGACGTGGCGCTCAACATCCAGGTCGAAGCGCTCGCCGCCGAATAACTCGCCGAACGACGCACCACGTCAGGGCACAACGTCAGGTCCGGCCGGTCGCGGCCGGGCCTGACGACTCTCTACACGACCTTCTTCATCCGCTCGTCGGCGGCGGCGAGCCCGCGCCCGACGGCCGAGAGCGTCGCCTGCAGCACTGCAAACGAGCTGTCCTCGTCGATGCAGCACGCCGCAGCCCGCTCGCCGTCGATATCGACGATGACCGAAGCGAGCGCTTTCGCGTCCGTGCCCGCGCTCAGCGCGCGTTCGTCGAACTCGATGATGGAGACGTCCGCCGCGAAACGCTGACCGATGCCGGCGACGAGCGCCTCGATCAGCCCCTGTCCCTGCCCGTTCAGGACGACATCCGGCTCACCGCCGAGACGGAACTGCCCGTGAGTCTCGTGCTTCTCGGAATTCAGGTTGTAGGCCTTGAGCTGCCAGTTATCGGGGACGACGAGGAATGCGGATTCGAACAACGCCCGCACCTGGCGTGACGGAACTTCGTCGCCGCTCGTCTCGGCCTGCCGCTGCACGACGCGGCTCACGACCGGGTGCAGCCACTTCGGCAGCTTGATGCCGTGATCGCGCTCGAGCACGAGCGCGACGCCGCCCTTGCCGGACTGGCTGTTGATTCTGACGACCTCCTCGTAGCGACGGCCGAGATCCTCGGGATCGACCGGCAGGTAGGCCACATTCCAGTGTTCCTGCCCCGCTTCGTCGTGAAATGCCATGGACTTGCGGATCGCGTCCTGGTGGCTGCCCGAAAACGCCGCGTAGACGAGATCGCCGGCCCAGGGATGGCGCGGATGCACAGCCATGTCGGTGCAGCGCGTGTAGACGCGGATGATCCGCGCCATGTCGGAGAGGTCGAGTTTCGGATCGACGCCCTGGGTGTAGAGATTCATCGCCATCGTGACGATGTCCATGTTGCCGGTGCGCTCGCCGTTGCCGAAAAGCGTGCCCTCGATGCGGTCGGCCCCGGCCATGAGGCCGAGTTCGGATGCCGCGACCGCGCAACCGCGGTCATTGTGAGTGTGCAGACTGACCCGGATGTGCTCGCGCTGCGAAACGTTTCTGCAGAAGTGCTCGACCTGGTCGGCGAAGACGTTCGGCGTCGCCATTTCGACCGTCGCCGGCAGGTTGATCACGACGGGCTGGCCGTTGCGAGGCTGCCAGACATCGAGCACGGCGTCGCAGACCTCGACCGCGAACTCGGGCTCCGTGGCGGAGAAGCTCTCGGGCGAATACTCGAACGTCCAGTCGACATCGGGGTAGCGCGCGGCGTGCTCGCTGACCCAGCGCGCGCCATTGACGGCGATCCTGGTGATCTCGTCCTTCGTCGTCCTGAAGACCTGCTCGCGCTGCACGGTGGACGTCGAGTTGTAGACGTGCACGATCGCTCGCTTGACACCCAGCAGCGCCTCGAAGGTCCTCTCCACGAGCTCCTCGCGAGCCTGCGTCAGTACCTGTACGGTGACCGAGTCCGGGATCATGTCCTTCTCGATCAGCAGGCGCGCGAATTCGTATTCGGTGGCCGACGCCGACGGGAAACCAATCTCGATCTCGCGAAAGCCAAGCTCGACGAGCAACTCGAAGAGCTCGAGCTTGGTCGACACCGACATCGGCTGCACGAGCGCCTGGTTGCCGTCGCGCAGATCCACGCTGCACCAGTCCGGTGCGCGCGTGATGACCCTGTCCGGCCAGGTTCGATCGGAAAGCCGAATCGGCTCGAACGGCCGGTACCTGCGGTGGTCGAACTCCGCCATGTGCCTATCCCCGAGGAGCGTCAAGCGCTACGATTGACGCTATTTTATGCTGTACAGGATGGCATTACTGGCCTAATTTGGAAATAATTTTCCAAATGGCGCAATCTGTCGCTCATTATTGAGAAAAAATTGGCAGTTCCTGCGAATTTCTCGGTGGAGCCACCTCATGAAGATCGATGCATTCGACCTCAAGATCCTCGCCGAGCTGCAGTCAGACGGTTCGCAAACCAACCAGGAGATCTCCGAGCGGGTGGGCCTGTCGCCCTCCCCCTGCTCGCGGCGAATCCGCCAGCTCGAAGACGCCGGCGTCATTCGCGAGCGCGCCGTGCGCCTCGATCAGGAGAGCCTCGGGCTCGATCTCACCGCACTGATCCACATCCGCATGGACCGTCACACACCCGAACGCTTCGAGCACTTCGAGTCGATCGTGCGAGAGTACACGGAAGTCCAGGAGTGTTATCTGATCACGGGCCAGGACGCCGACTACCAGCTCAAGGTCACCGTACCGAACATGGAGGCCTACCAGCGTTTCCTGCTCAACAAGATCACGCGCATCGACGGCGTCATCGGCGTACATTCTTCGTTCGTGCTGCGCAAATCGGTCGATACGACGAATCTGCCGCTCAAGTACGCCGGCAAGAACGCGCGCAAAGGCGACGACTGAGGGCTTCGCCGTAACGAGTTGTAGGCCGCCGGACATGGTTGCCAACGCGCCCGGCATCCCCACCAGTAGAGCGGCGTCGGCGACCGTGCTGCGATCACCGTCCAACACCGCCGTTCGCCCGGTTCAACGCTCACTGGCTCGCCGGTATAGTGGCGGGGACACGCGAATCGACGGAGGCGGCATGACACTTCGACAATCCGAGCGCGAATCGCGCCGCGCCCTGTTGCGCTTCATCGCGGCGAGCCCGCTCGCCTGCGGGTTCGGTGCGGCCCTCGCCCCGCGCGGCGGGCACGCGCAGGCCAACGTGATCGACGCGCTCGACGACATCCTCGCAGCACTCATCGACAGCCCTGACGAGGCGCTCAACGTCTTCGATTTCCACGAGTACGTCAAGGTCCACATGCAGCCCGGACACTACTGGTACATGGCCCAGGGCGTCGACGACCAGCGCATGCTGACCGTCAACCGGGAAGGCTTCACGAAGTTCCGGCTGCGCCCCAGGCGGCTAATCGATACCTCGAGCGTCGATCTGTCCGTCGAGCTGTTCGGTCAACGGTACGATTCACCGATATTCATCGCGCCCTGCGGTGCGCTCGCGACCTTCCATCCCGAGGGCGAACTTGCCGTCGCACGCGCCGCCGCGACGGCCAACACGCTGCAGATCCTCTCGACCGTAACGAACTACTCGGTCGAGGACGTGACCGAAGCGCGCGGCGCTCCACTCTGGTACCAGCTCTATCCCACAACCGACTGGGAATTCACCCGCGACATGATCCAGCGCGTTGAAGCCACCGGCTGCACGGCGCTCGCGCTGACCGTCGACATCCCCGCGCGGAATCTCGAGCCGATCGCGCGCTTCAGCCGCGACACGAACGAGGAATGCCAGGCCTGCCACCAACCCGGATTCGAAGCGGCCTTCCGCCGCAAGGCGATGTTCGCCGACGCCGATCTGGGCAACCTCTCCATGGGCATCCGCGGTCTGACCTGGGACTACGTCGACCGACTCAAGGACACCACGTCGATGAACGTGCTCGTCAAGGGCATCGTGACCGGCGAGGACGCGAGCACCTGCCTTGAGCACGGCGTCGACGGCATCATCGTCTCGAACCACGGCTCGCGCGCCGAGGACAGCGGACGCAGCAGCATCGAATGCTTGCCGGAAGTCCTCGAAGCGGTCAACGGGCAGATTCCCGTCGTCGTCGACAGCGGCTTCCGGCGTGGCACGGACGTCTTCAAGGCGCTTGCGCTCGGGGCGAGCGGCATCTGTATCGGCAAACCCTACATTTGGGGACTCGGATCGTTCGGACAGCAAGGCGTCGAACGCGTGCTCGAGATCCTGAATCGCGAACTCCGCATCGTGATGCAGCAGATGGGTACGGTCGACATCGCGGGCATCACGGCAAGTTCGATCGAGGTGTAGCCGCGCTCGCTCGAAACGCGATCCTCCGCGTCCGGGCTCGAGAGACTTCGCGTGACAGAAATCCGTGTTGCGTACTCCAGCCACAAGCACTGAACGCATGATTCTTGAGCGTTGAACGAAAATCACGCTCGTACGCGGAGTGGGATAATTCCGGTCGATGACGCCCAAACGGTTCGCCAAACTCAAGCAGGCGCTGACGAGGCGCCAGCCCGATCTGACCGTGCTCGCCGACGGCGTGCATAAGCCCCATAACATCTCCGCCATCCTGAGAACCTGCGACGCGGTCGGTATTCATCGGCTTCATGCCGTCTCGCCCGACGGTGCGATCCGACGTCATCACATGATGGCCGGGGGCTCGAAGCGATGGGTCGAGGTTGTCACGCACCCAAGTGTCGACGCTGCGGCAACCTCGATGCGCGCGGAGGGCTGGCAGCTAGCGGCCGCTCACGCGGAACAGGGATCTCGCGACTACCGTGACATCGATTACACCGAGCACATCGCGGTCATTCTCGGCGCCGAGCTCTACGGGCCAAGTGAACGGGCGCTCGAACACGCAGATTTCTCGATCCGGATACCGATGCATGGCCTCGTCGAGTCGCTCAATGTCTCGGTCGCCGCGGCCGTGATCCTGTTCGAAGCGGAACGCCAGCGGCGCGCGGCTGGGCTCTACGACCGGTCGAGGCTTGATCCGGATGAATTCGAACAGACGCTGTTCGAATGGGCCTATCCCGACATCGCCCGGCGCTGTCGCGCCAGGGACCTGCCCTATCCGCCTCTTGCGGATGACGGCGCGTTACTCGGGAATCCGCTGGCGGGGGGCGTGTAGCGGGTACTGCCGGTCCCAACCAAGCGCGTAGCGCAGGCGCAGCGTCTTGACCTTCGCGAACCAGGGCACGGTCACGATGTAGAGGTTGTCGTAGTCGGCCGGACCGATTTCGGGCACGTTCTTGCTGCCGTGAAGCTCCTCGACGAGCGGCGCGATCGCATCGCCGTTCGTGATAACCAGCACGATTCTGCCCTTGTGCTCGCTCAGCACATTCGCCATGAAGCCCACGTAGTCGTAGTGATCGGTGACTGCGACATCGAGGCCGAGCCGTTCGGCCAACGGCATCGCGGTCTGGCGGGTCCTCTGCGCCTCGGTCGCGTAGATCGCGTCGACGCTCGCGATGACGTCGATGTCCTCAAGGAAGTCGGCAAGCAGTTCCGCGCGAGCGCGACCGCGGTCGTTGAGCGGCGGGTCGGCTGCCGCGCCAGGGCCCTCTGCGTCGACTGCTCCGGCCGCATTACCGGGCGCGCCCGCTGCGGCAACCGAGAGATCGGTGTCGGCGTGACGTACGAAGATGATCGTCGTCGTGGCCTGCGACTCGAAGAACCACGCAAGCCCGAATGTCGCGAGCACGAACAGGACGATCGACACGATGCGGCCGCGGCGTCTTCGCCGCCGGTCCCTGTTTGTCGAACGTTGCGTTGCCTGTGCCATCGCGCCTCAGTCGCGCAAGTCGCGCTCTTCGATCACCGTGGATTCAGCCTCGATGATTCTCCCCTGCCCCGCCTTGCGCCGGTTGTCCTGCGTCGAGGCCTCGCGTCGCGCGTCTGCCGCGGACGCGGCCGCGCGGCGTACGCCGCGCAGTTGCCACCGAATCCGTATCCAGAAATAGATCGCGACAACCACGCCGACCGCCAGAACGAACGCCAGTACGACCGCTCCCATGATGACCGAGACGATCAACGCCAGGCCCGCGACGAGCAAGGAAAGTACCTGCGCGACGGGATTGCCCGACAGCAACGCGCGAACGGATCTTGCGTTCATCCGGCGATTTTAACTCAGCACGCGTCGAGCCGCCGATGCAAGCCGTCGAACCGAGGCGCCGGGACTCGATCCGGCTCAGCGGTTACTTCAGCGACGCTCCGTGCGAGAATGGGCGCACCCGACACGACCACCAATTACTGGGCGTGACCCTTCCGACTACCAGTGTGCTCGGGTTTACCGGAGAGGTGGCAGAGTGGTCGAATGCGGCGGTCTTGAAAACCGTTGACCGGTAACGGTCCGGGGGTTCGAATCCCTCCCTCTCCGCCAACCATAAGAAACGCCCCGCGTCCGGGGCATTTCTTATGGCCTGTTGAGCCGAAGCCTTGATGAGCAACCCCCGCTTCGACATGAGCCGCGTCAGCGGCGGGGGAACGCACAGGCAACGCAGTCGCCGAGCGGTCCCGCGGCGAATTGTGGATCCACTGCCCGCTCCGGTCGGGCCGCCAATCTCGTGAGACCTGACAACTATCCCATCGGGAGCATATGATCCTGAATTCGGGAGGATTGTCGTGGAGCAAGAACATGTCTAACAAACGAATAACTTCAGCGGTCCTTGGAGCCTTTGTTTTTCTCGTCGGCGCAGGATCCGTCGTCGGCAACATCATCACCGGCGAAGGCCTTCCCAACCCGAATCCCGTGCTCACGAACCAATGGGGCGAATTGCCGGCCGGGCGAAGCTGGGGACACACGGCCGGTATCGATATCGATCTCACCGACGGCCATGTCTGGGCTTACGAGCGCTGTGGATCGGCAGCCGGCGGGGCTGCCGCCGGGCCCGTCAATTGCGATACGAATCCGGTCGATCCGATATTCAAGTTCGATCGGCACACCGGGGAGGTGCTGGCCAATTTCGGCGCCGGAATTTTCACGATACCCCACGGGATCGACGTGGACCATGAAGGCAACGTGTGGGTCACCGACTTCGCCACCAACGCCGACGGCAGCAAGGGTCAGCAAGTGCACAAGTTCAGCCCCGACGGCGAGCTGTTGATGAGCCTGGGGGTCGCGGGGCAGACGGGTACCGATGGCGCCCATTTCAATCAGCCGAACGACGTTGTCGTCGCGCCAGACGGCAGTATCTTCGTATCGGACGGCCACAACGGCCAGGGCATGACCAGTGCTGCCGCGGTCGAAGAGGGCCGGCAGTCCGGTCAGACGGGCCGCATCCTCAAATTCGCACCGGACGGTACCTTCATCACCCAGTGGGGGCAGCTCGGGACGGCGCATGGCGAATTTCGTACGCCCCACGGGCTGGATATCGATTCGCAGAATCGCCTCTGGGTAGTGGATCGCGGCAACCATCGCCTGGAGATATTCGACCTGGACGGCAACTACCTGGAATCCCGCTACAGCTACGGCCGCGTCAGCGGGATCTTCATTACCGACGACGATATGGTCTATGCGATCGATTCCGAATCCGAACCGTACAACCACATCAACTGGATTTCAGGCGTGCGCATCGGCCCACTGGACGAGGATCGAATCGTCGGCTTTATTCCGGGATATCCCACCGAAACCCGCGGGTATCAGTCGACCGCGGGCGAGGGGGTGGCGGTGGCTGCCGACGGCACGGTTTTCGTCGCTGAAGGGCCTGCCTCGATTCCCATTGCCGGAGGGTCGTTCAGCCGATACAGCGCGCAGTAGCCCGTCGCTTGCGGCCGTGGCGCCCGATGTCCCCGCTGCCGGGGCGCCGGGTCCGCCGCAGCCTTCAGGCGACCGGCGCCCCCTCCCCCCAGTAAAAAAATGCCCCGATTCCGGGGCATTTTTTGGCTCATCGCGCGAGCGGCTCGAAATGATCGGCTCGCGAGTCAGAATGATCGGCCCTCGAATCCCGAGTAGTCGCTGGGATACTTGTAAACGCGGTACATCCGCCCGTTCTCCGGAACTTCGTAATCGAGCACACGCTCGCCCTCGGGCGTGACTTCGATGATCTGCTTGTTGTGTGCATTGACGAAGATCGTGTTGCCGTTCGGCAAGCGGTCCCAGCCGCTCATGAAGGGCGAGAAGTAGTTTTCGCTGGCATCCGCGTTCCACGTCCAGACGATTTCGGGCTGGGCGTCCGTTTCGTAGAGCCCGTCGGCACCGATCGGGAGCCGGAATTCGATCAGGTCCGAATAGGAATTCTCGAAGTCCATACCCGCCTCGGGATCGAACGTGCCGTCGAGACGGCGTTTCGTGCCGTTGTTGTAGACGAGCATGTTGCCCGCTCCCGGCAGACCCTCGGTAATCCAGCGGGCGTCGTGCTGCCAGTACAGCGTCGCCTCATCGAGCGATCCGCTCTTCGTTGTGAGCGGGTTGCCCCAGCGATAGATCAGGTCGCCGCCGCGACCGTGCCGCCCTCCGCTGTCGCCGGCAGCTTCGGCCATCGTCGTGCTGTGATCGATGAACCACAACTCGCCGTAAGTCGCCGAGCTCAGCACGACCTGGTCCAGTTCCGCGTTGTAGTCGACGCTGTTGACATGGTTCATCTGCCCGCCGACGAACATCACGTAGTCTTCCCTTAGATAGTTGATGTCGATCTTGCCGACCTCGGCCTCGACATCGCCGTAGTTTGCGCGCTCGGGGAATTTGTCCTGCACGAGGTGGTCCCAGGAATTCCACTGCCAGACGATTTCCGTGGAGCCATCGTCGAGATCGGGCTGCAGCTCGACGATCTTGTCGAGCCAGATCGTTTCGGCTTCCGCCGGAAACACGCCGTCCCAACCCATCGCGCGCACCTCTTCGCGGCTGAACGCGGTATAGGCGATCGCGAGGATGTTGCCGTTCGGCATGTAGTCGACGTCGTGATGAATCACGTGCCTGCCGGGCACGTCCATCTCGTATTCCCAGACGACGTTGCTGTCCCAGTCGAGAAGTTGAACGGTGCCCGCGGCGCCGACCGGATATGGCTCGTCGTGCATCCAGTGATAGCTGGATACCGTGCGCAGAAGCAAGCCGTTTTCGAGCAGATAGGCTACCGAGCCCTCCGGCTGATAGGGCGCGGGCGCCCACTCATGCACTTTTTCGCCGTTCATGTCCGTCAGATAGATGCGATTGGCGTTGTGCCCGCCAAACGCGGCATCGTGTACCAGCGTATAGCCTTCGAATGCGCGGTCGTCGCTGCCCGGCAGAATGTCGCCGACGATTTCGCTCACGTACTCGTTCATGCGCCGCGCCAGGCTCATATTCTGGAAGTTCGCGGCGCCGGGACCGCCGTCTGCCGCGCCGCCGGGAGGCGGTCCACCGGGTGGGGGCCCGCCGGCGCCCGGCCCACCGGGAGGCGGCCCCGGGGGACCCGGCGGATTCAACTCTTCGCCAGTCAGATTCCAGTCGCCGTCGCGATCGAGGTAGGCCAGAGACCGGCTCGCGCGGGCAAGCTCATCGGCAGACACGCTCAGGTCGCCGTCTTCGTCCAGCGCGCGGATTACCAACTGCTGCCGGATCATGCCGCGAATCGGCGCCGGACCGCCCATTTCCTCGAGACTCAGAGCGCCGTCGCCGTCGCTGTCGAGGCTCAGCAGGCGCTCGCTTGCCGCCAGAACTTCACCGGTCGACAACGCCTGGTCGTTGTCGGCATCGAGCGTACGCAAAACGGTTTGCAGCCGCTCGGCACCGGGTGGCTGGGCAGTCGCCAGGCCCGGCAGAATCAGTGAAACCAACAGAGCTGCCGCGGTGAGGTACTTGATCATGTGCGTCTCGTCATGGGGGATGGTGAGTGGATTCCGGCTTGCGGCGACCGTCCGCTTGTGACCGTCAAGCGTTCGTTATATACGTACGGCACAGGCGCTCTTCGCCGTTGCGCCTTGGGCGGATTTTCGCCGGTTCGCGAGTATATAACTTGACAGACGTAAAGTCAGTCTCTAGTCTCGAATCGAGGTTTTCTGCCTCGATTTCATCCAGGCGTATGGTGACCCACCGATGACTTTTCGAGTTCCACTTGCGACGTTCCCTGCGCTGTGGCTTGCCGCCGTGCCTGCCGGCAATACGCAGGACAGCTTCAGCCACGATGCCGATGGCTACCGGTCGCTCGTCAACCGCTATTGCCTCGACTGTCACAACGCGGCCGAAGCAACCGCCGGCCTGCAACTGGAAACACGGGACATGGCCAATCTCGGCGAGGAGGCCGAGCTTTGGGAAAGGGTCATCACGAAGCTGCGCGGCGCAATGATGCCGCCGGTGGGTGAACCGCGGCCCGACGATGCAACGTACCACGAGTTTCGCGAATGGCTCGAGGACGAGCTCGATGCAGCGGCCGAACGCAACCCGAATCCCGGTCGTCCGGGTCTCTACCGGCTCAACCGCACCGAGTACGCGACCGCGATCCGCGATCTGCTCGACCTCGAGATTGACGTCGAAGCACTGCTCGCGCCCGATGACTCGGTCTACGGCTTCGACAATATCGCCGATGTGCTCGGCGTGTCGCCTACCCTCCTCGAAGGCTACCTCGCCGCCGCCGACCGCATCAGCGCCATCGCCGTCGGGGATCCCGAATTTCCACCGGAGGAGCACCGCTACCAGGTCAGCCAGCGTTTTTCGCAGGACGAACATATCGAGGGCCTGCCCTGGGGAACGCGCGGCGGTATCCGCATCGAGCACAACTTCCCGCTCGATGGCGTTTACGACATCGACACCGAATTCCTGACCAACTCGGTGCTGGGAATTCGCGGCCTGCAGTTCCCTCATCAGTACGAGATTGCGGTGGACGGGCAGCGCGTCAAGCTCGTCACGATCGGCGGCCATGCCGATTACATGGAGATGATGGAGAACACCGAAGCCTCGCAGCGAACGCTCAATGCCCGCACTGGGCTGCGCCTGCGACTCACCGCGGGCATCCATGTGATTACGGCCACGTTCATCGAGAAAACGGGCGCGATCGACGTGGCGCAGCTTCGGCCTTTCGAAATGGATACGTTCGACCCCGTGTATCTCGGCGGCATCCCGGCCCTGGCAAGCCTGACGATCCGCGGGCCGTTCGACGGGTCTGCGCCGTCCGGCGATACGCCGAGCCGCAAGGCGATATTCACCTGCCAGCCTGCTAGCACCAACGACGAGGTCTTCTGTGCCGAGCGCATCCTTTCGCGCATCGCAGAACGTGCTTTCCGACGTCCGATTTCCGAAACCGACGTCGATGAACTCATCGAATTCTTCGAACTCGGCCGCGAGGAGAAGGGAACGTTCGACGGCGGGATTCAGACGGGACTGCGCCGAATTCTCGCCAGTCCCGAATTCACATTCCGCTTCGAACTTGATCCCACGGGTGCGCAGGAAGGCGAAATATTCGAAGTCAGCAACCTCGAACTTGCATCGCGGCTGTCGTTCTTCCTCTGGAGCACGATCCCGGATGATGAACTCGTGGACCTCGCCGCCGCCGGTCAGCTCAGCGATCCCGATGTGCTCGAGCAGCAGGTCAGACGCATGCTGGCGGATCCCAGGTCGCGTGCCATTGTCGATAATTTTGCGGGCCAATGGCTGCAGCTTCGCAACCTCGCGAGCGTCGAACCCGATCTGCTCGGCTATCCGGATTTCGATGACAATCTCCGCGAGGGCTTCCGGGAGGAAACCTCGCTGTTCTTCGAGAGCATCCTGCGCGAGGATCGCAGTGTCGTTGATCTGCTTACAGCCGATTACACCTACCTGAACGAACGCCTGGCCCGTCATTACGGCATCGGCGGCGTCCATGGCAGCGACTTCCGGCGCGTCGAACTCGACGATGACGTGCGCCATGGTCTGCTCGGTCACGGCAGCATCCTGACCGTGACTTCGTTCCCGCACCGCACGTCACCGGTCGTGCGCGGCGCCTGGGTACTGGAGAATCTGCTCGGTACGCCACCGCCGGACCCGCCCGACGACGTACCCGCACTCGAGGAAACGGACCCCGAGTCGCTCGATTCACAGCCGTTGCGCGTGCGCCTGCAGCGCCACCGCGACAATCCGGCCTGCGCTGGCTGCCACAACATCATGGATCCGATCGGCTTTGCGATGGAACAGTTCGACGCCATCGGCCGGTTCCGTACCCGCGACGCGCGCGGCAATCCGATTGACGCATCCGGTCAGCTCGCGAGCGGGCAACCGATCGACGGCGTCAGCGCACTGCGCCAGGCGCTCGTCGAGCAGCCGGAGTTTTTCGTCCATACGTTCGCCGAAAAGTTGCTGACGTACGCGATCGGCCGTGGCCTTGAGTATTACGACATGCCGACCGTGCGGGCGATTGTCGACAATGCGGCGGACGAGGATTACCGCATGTCGGCGATCGTGCTTGAAGTCGTCAATTCCGCTCCGTTTCGGATGAAGGTCGCAAGGGGCAGCAGCGAATTGACGGCGGCCACACTGGAGTGAGCGTCAGGTTTCGGGCGCCACAAGCTTGCAGGGAATTGACGGTTTAGTATACTGTCTTTGACAAATGTCAAGGCTATTTGTGACGATTTGGCATCGGGGAGCGTAAGTCCATGACTATTTTCAAGAAATCCTTGCCGCGCCGAACGTTTCTGCAGGGCGCCGGGGCCTCCGTAGCGCTGCCGTTCGTCAGTGCCATGGTCCCGTCGCTGACCGCACTCGCCCAGACGGCGGCAGCACGGCCAAAGCGCGCGGGTTTCATTTACGTGCCGCACGGCATGATCATGACCGAATCGGTCGACTACTGGACGCCGACGACGGTTGGCGAGAACTTCGAGTTCACGTCGACGCTGAAGCCGCTCGAGCGCTTTCGCGATCACGTGACGATCGTCAGCAACATGATGGGCGCCGACGGCGTTGGACAGCACACCGGCGCCCCTGCAGCATGGCTGACGGACACCTATCCGAAGAAGACGCAGGGCGCCGATATCGAGGCCGGTACGTCGATCGATCAGATCATCGCCGGACAGATCGGGCAGGACACCGTGTTCCCCTCGATGCAGCTTGCGATCGAGGATGTCAGCAGTCTCGTCGGCACCTGCGACGCGGGCTATGCGTGTTCATATCTCAATACGGTCTCCTACGCTTCGCCGACCGAACCGTTACCGAACCAGGTCAATCCTCGTACGGTTTTCGAGCGGATGTTCGGGGGCACGGGCACGACCGAACAGCGCCGCGCGCGCATGCGTCAGAACCGCAGCATTCTCGATTCGATCTACGAAGAATCGGAGCGCCTCGGCAAGACGCTCGGTTCGCCCGACCGCGTACGCATCGGCAACTACCTCGACAACATTCGCGAGGTAGAGCGCCGCATTGAACGTGCCGAAGCCCGAGCTGAGGAGCTTTCGACCACGGCGCCCGACTCACCGGTCGGCGTTCCGCAGTCATTCGAGGAACATGTCGGCATCATGTTCGATCTGCTGCACGTGGCTTATCAGGCCGACATCTCGCGAGTGTTCTCGTTCATGATGGCCCGCGACCTCAGCGGACTGAGTTACCCGCAGATCGGCGTACCCGAGCCGCACCATGCCATTTCGCACCATCAGAACTCGGCCGAGACGATGGAGAAGCACCACAAGGTGAACATCTATCACATCGGCCTGTTCGCGGAGTTCGTCGACAAGCTTGCGAATACGCCCGACGGCGACGGCAGCCTGCTCGACCATTCGCTGCTCATGTACGGCAGTGGCATGAGTAACGGCAACGAGCACATCAAGCTGCGGCTGCCGACGGCGCTCGTCAGCGGTTTCGTGCGCGGCAATCGGCACATTCAGCCGCCGGATTACACGAAGCCGATCGGCGATCTGCACATCGACATCGCGCAGCAGATGGGCGTTGAGCTTGAGACCTTCGGTCGGAGCAAGGGCAGCACCGTCGGTCTGGCCTGAGCCGATCAGCAGATTTCGTGTCTGACTAAACTGCGGTGGCGGCCATTGGGCCGCCACTGTCGTCTGGGAGTAGAAAAAATGTATCCGAGCAGTCACATGCCAGGCATTCGATTCACGTTCGCAGCAGTCGTTGCTGCCGGACTCATTGCCGGATGCAGCAGCGATTCTCCGGAACCGCAGACACAGTTCGATCCGAATGCCGTTGTCGATCTGACCGACGGATCCGGGAGCATTTCGCTGCTCGCCGCGGTGCGTGGCGGGCGAATCGAGACCGTGCGCGAAGCGCTGGCGGGCGGTGCGGATGTCAATGCCGAATCGCCGGACGGTACGACGCCGCTCATCGAGGCAGCGGGCGCCCGGCGCGGCGAGATCGTCGAGCTGCTGCTCGAAACCGGTGCTGAAGTCGATGCAGTCAATCGCTATGGCATGACGGCTCTGCACCTGGCTACCCGCGGTGCAGATGCGCGCGCGGTCACGGCCTTGTTGTCGGCGGGCGCCGACCCTGCGATAGCGCTGCCGGAAGGCGAAACCGTGCTCATGGCCGCCGCCAAGAGCGGCAATCCTGAAGTTGTGGCGGCACTGCTCGACGCGGAATCGACGACCGCAGGCGGCGCTTACGGCGGCGGCGCGATCGTGCTCAACGAAGTCGACCCGAATGCGAAAGAAAACTGGTTTGGACAGACGGCGCTGATGCTCGCCGCGGCGGGCAATCATACGCAGGCCATGCAGTTGCTGATCGATGCCGGCGCCGATCCGGACGCCGAGTCGGCGCGGATCGATGCGCCCGAGATCGAGCCCGACCGCCGCCAGGGCGGTTTCGTCTATGCGCAGATTCCCGAAGGACGCCTGACGGCGCTACATTTCGCCGCGCGCGAAGGCCATGTCGAAGCCGTACAGACACTGATCGACGCGGGCGCCAATCTCGATGCGCAGGACAACTACGACACCACGCCGGTGGTCATGGCCGTCCTGAATGGCCACCTCGGTGTTGCCGCGACCCTGCTCAATGCCGGCGCCGACCCGAACGTTCAGGATCGCTACGGGCGAACGGCGCTGTTTACCGCGACGGATCTGAACACGATGGACGTCAATCCGCGGCCGACCCCGGCGATTACCGGCGACTACACTCCGCTCGACATCGTTCGTCTCGCACTCGAGCACGGCGCCGAGGTCGACCTGCCGCTTACCGAAGAAGGCCTGCCGGCGTGGCTTGCCCAGGGCGCGGGGCACAATCCGATGCTGTTCGACGGCGCCACCGCGTTTTTCCGCGCCGCGATGTCCGCCGATCTCGAGATCATGAATGTGCTGCTCGAAGCCGGCGCCGACCCGAACGTCATGACCGGAGAGCAGCCCTGTGTCGGCCCCTGTGAAGAGCTGCTGACTTATCTCGGGCCGCCGGGACTGGCCACGCCGTTCATGGCCGCAGCGGGAGTCGGCTGGCGGCACGAAGTCAGCCGGGGCCGCGAGTCCGATGCCGTTGAGGCGCTGCAGATGCTGCTCGACCTCGGCGCCGACATCAATCAGGCCGATCAGAACGGCGATACGGCGCTGCACGGCGCCGCCGGGCGACATGCGCCCGCAATCATCGAGTTTCTGGTCGCCAATGGCGCCGACCTGCATGCGCAGAATGAAAAGGGCTGGACGCCGCTCGATATCGCGCTGGGACAGCCCGATTACAGAATCCCGGAAAACCAGGAAGTCGCCGCATTACTCAGGCGGCTCATGGGCGAGGGTTAGCGAGACGTCAAACGACACCCGTCGGGCTGCAACTCGCTGGCCCTCCGATTCGCCGTGGCATCAGTGGCCGGTTTGGCGTGGAATACGCAGTCTGGCCGTCGAACGGCAGCGCCATGAGGCCGACGTTCGTAATTCAGGGTGAACAAGAACTACTGCGGCAACAAGATCATTCGTTGTTGCGAGTCAGGTAGGCGACAAGCGCTTCGAGCTCCGAGTCGGAGATTTCCGTCGGCCGAAACGGCGCCATGCCGTTCGTCCAGGTGCGCAGAGTGGCGGTGATGTATTCCGGTGTGAGATTCGTGCGCTCGGTCAGCAGCGCGGGCAGTTCGCCCTGATACCGTGCCTCGAGTACGAACGTTCCGCCTTTCTGCACGCCGGCGCCGTGGCAGTACTCGCACTTGTCGATATAGATCCTTTCGCCCAGTTCGAGTGCCGAGTCCTGCGCTGCTGCGCCGCCATACGCGAAGGGCAGGATCAGCAGTGAAGCGATTGCGGTAACTCTGCTCATGCCCGATCCTCCCGGTAGCGACTTGGCCAGATGCCGCTCTTGCCCGGCGCCAGGATGCCATTGGGATCCAGGGTGTCCTTGAGCGTCTCGAAAAAGCGCATCAAGGCGTGATCGTTCCAGGCATACGCGGCGGCGGCCTCATCGGCGAACGGTGTCGGTGCGCGATACTCGCCATAGCCGAGCTTGCCGGCCTCTTCGATCAGCATTCTCGCCATCTCAATCGAGCGGGCGTTGGCTTCCGGATCGTCGCGGACGACCGGCGCAGCGCCGAGCGCGATCAGCCCCCAGGGAGAGTGGTTGTGCAATGCGCCGCCGATGTAGCGCCGGCCGTATTGCCGGTAAACCCGGTCGTAGACTTCGCGAAACTCCCAATAGGCCTGGCCGTCAAACGGCAGGACCATCGAGATGAATGCGCCGCCGTGGTTCCAGAGCGGCGTCTCCTGAAACGAGGGGATGCCGGCGAGCATCTTGTGGCGGCTCTCCCAGTTGTCCTGGTCATCGTACGGTGCGGTGAATTTCTCGGTTTCGTAGTTCGCGCCCGGAATTGCTACGTTGAATTCGTCCTGAATCTCTTCCCAGTTCGCCTCGACGGCGCGGTCGTATCCGTAGAGCCCGAGGCGAAAGCTCCAGCCCGGCAGCCGTGGGGGTCCGCCGCCAGGACCGCCCGGCCCACCCGGACCACCCGGTGGCCCGCCCATCGGGGCAGCTACCGGCGCCTCGGCCCAAGGATCGCGTCCCGGAACGTGTGGACCGAGACTTACGGCGTTGTTGATCGCGCCGCCGAGCCTGAGTTTTCTGAGCGTATCGATCATCGGCACGATGTCTTCGTTGTTCGGGGCGATGACCAGGCTCGAACGAAAAGCCGGTGGATGCGGGATCAGGCGCACACCGACCTTCGTAACGATGCCGTAGTTCGATTGCGAGAACATGCCCTGTACGTGCGGACCCAGGCCGTAGGGATACTGGGCCCAGGCGCCCGAACCCTCCACCGCTGCCATGCCGGTCCGGATGACTTCACCCGTCGGCAGCACGACCTCCAGGCCGCTCAGCGCCCGGTAGCGGTCGCCGTTGAGGCCGTAGCCGACGCCGCGTTCGAGACCGATCGCGACGATGCTCGAGTAGGCCGGGGAAGGCCCGTCAACCCAAAGCCTGAGTCCGCGGCGCTGAATTTCCTGCCAAAGCTCGTACTGACTGACTCCTGGTTCCACGATGGCCGTGGCGTTCGTCTCGTTCAGTTCCAGGATGCGGTTCATGCGTTTCAGGTCGATGATGAGCGACCCGGCAACGCGTGTTTCCGTGCCGCCATAACCGAAATTCTTGCCCGTCGAGAACGCCCAGGTTGGAATCCCGTAGTCGTTCGCGACCCGCAGCACGCCCTGCACATGCTCGACCGTGTGCGGCGCCACGGCCGCTGAAGGGATCGGTTCGTCGTCTGTTCCCTGCAGCGGCGAGTACGGGTCGCGGTAGGTGTCGATATGGGCATCGCTGGTGAACACCCAGTCTTCTCCGACGACCTCGCGCAGCTCGGCAATCGCGCCGTCAAAATCCTGTTGCGAGAGTCCTGCGGGTAGCGGCATTGTTCTGATCCTTTGCTGAGGTGTTCGCTTCTGTTGCGGAGTTCGACTTTGTTACGAGGTGTGCCGTATGAAGCTGAATCAAGCGTTCCGGGGGGTCAGGCGCGAATCGGCGCGATAACCCAGGCGGCAAGTTGGGTCGGGCCGTGCCGATCGCTCGTCGGTCCCGGTGCCACGCGGGACGCTTGCCACGGACTGCTCGTCAAGTAGAGATCGACGAGGTTTTCAAGTTCGCTCGCCAAGGCAAATTCCGACGGCAGCGACGAGTACATTGACCGACTAACCGTCTCGCGCCCCGTTTCACCATCGATCGAGATGTCGAGCCGCCCGACCTGCCGGTAGCCGACATCGCGGGCGAACGCGCGCATGACTTCTAAGTCGAGATCCGAGGTGAACCCGGCAATTACGGTCGATCTGTCGAGACAGGCGCCGCGCAACGAATCGAACCAGACCCGGGTCAGGTCTCCACGAATCGAAAGGCACTGTACTCCCGACGCACGAGCGACCCGCGACAGGCCTTCGTCAGCGCCGATCCGCTCGTCCACCACGATGGTGTCGAACGGGAGCCGCACCTGTCCGGCCGCGGCAGCGAGGGGATGTGCAAGTATCGGCACCGACACCGATGCCGCGCTTTTCACCAGAAACTGGCGTCTGTCGATCATGTCGCTCATCGCTGTACGCAATTCTCCACTCGTTTATTCAGCCGGACCGGAGCCGTCAAAGCTCTCCAGGCACACCGTAGACAGCAGTTCCGTTGAGTATACAACTTGACACTCGTAAAGTTAATCACTAGATTTCCACCGTTCAGATCGAGCCCAACGCAGCGTTCGAGCGTACATTCGTGAACACGGGCGGCAGCCTGATGCTGCACGCGGACGGCATTGAGGAACTGAACCCGATCTGCGCCAATGTAATTGAGCTCGACGTTTAGAGTGCTTCGAACTTGCGCGCAGGCTGGACAAGCGTCGCGTTATAATTGTCTAAAGTACTGATTGTTAGATTGTCTCGAACAGGAAGAGTCCTTGACCCAGCCCGCCGTTCGTTCGAAGTCCGCAGCCGCGTTGCGCGACGGCCCCTCAACGCGAAAGCGAATCCTTGAGGCCGCGCTGAAGGCCTTCGCGCGTCACGGCTTCGAAGGCGTCTCCTTACGCACCATCGCCGACGAGGCCGGAATCAATCACCAGCTCATTGGCCACCACTTCGGATCGAAACAGGATCTGTGGAACGCGGCACTCGAGGCGCGTTTCGACGATTTTCAGGAATTCCATGAGGCATTGAGCGTCGCAAGCGATCTTCCCGACCCGCGAGAGCAGTTCCGGCACTGCGTAAAGACGATCGTCGAGTTTACGATCGCCTCCCCGGACATCCCGTGCATTCACTACCACGAGGCCCTGATCAACCGCTCGGCCGAGAAGAACTCGGACCGCTATCAACGGCTCCTCGAACAGCAGGTGACGCGATACCGCACTCTGACTGATCGACTACTGACTCAGCTACAGGACACCGGCGTCATCGCGCAGATGCCCGTCGACGATTTCCGCTACGTATTTCAGGGCGCCATCCTGCACCGCATCATCGTCGCGAAAGAGAGCGAGCACTTTTCAGGAATGCCGATCGAGGATCTCGTCGACGCGCATACCGATGCGATCGTCAGGAGTTTCACCAGGTAGTAGCCAACCGCGTTCCGCAGCTTCGGGAAGCAAGCGCCGATCGGCCAGCGCTTCCATTACGGCCTTCACACCGGTCGCGGACAGCCTCTTTCAGTTTCGCGGCGCCGCACGTCAGATCACTGAGCGCCTACCACCCTGCCGGGGCCAAAGGCTTCGACCATATAGGTATCTTCCAGCGCCACAACCTGGTGCTCTGCATAGGATTCGATAACGAACACGTCCCCCGGCTCCATAATGACATCGCCGTCGGAGGTCATCGCCCGCAATCGACCGCTGATGACGACGAGCAGTTCTTCCTCGGGATGATTGTGGTGCGGTGACATTGCGCCTTCCTGAAGGTATGTCTGCGATAGCAGAACGGTCTGCGCCCTCACGCCCTTGACCTGAATCAGATCGCCGAGATTGTTTACCGGGATGTCTGCCTCCCTGTACACCGTCGCCTGCGGCGGCACGATCTGCGCCATCCGGCCCTGCTGGGCGTAGATGGCCATACTGCCTATGCCGACACAGGCCAGAGTTGCGATCAGGGCGTACTTTTTCATTTAAGCCTCCTGCGATCCCGGGGATTCGAGCGTCGTTTCCATTGAACCCCGGAACGTGTACCTCAGTCCACAGCGCTCAATGGTCGTGAGGAACGGGGACACCGCGATGCCGGCGTGCATCCAGGGCGCCAACTTCAGGTTTCCGCATGACTCCCTCGCGCCCATGCGCGCTAAATGCCCGCAAGTCTGGACGAAGGGTACCTGACCCGGCTCATTGAAGATAAGCGGGTCGTGCCGGGTCAGATCATCGGCGGCGCCGAACTGTTATTCGGCTGAGTCGCCCTCGCCTTCGTCGGCTGACTCTTCGCCGTCCTCATCACCGTCGTCTGACGACTCATCCGCACCTTCCTCGGCCGGCGCTTCCTCCGCGGCTTCCTCGACCTGGCCGGCCTCTTCGGCTTCCGCGGCTTCACCTTCCTGAGCCCATGAAGCGGTTGGCAAGGCGAAGGCCATCGCAATCAGGCAGAAAAAGTACGGCAAATGGAGCAGTCGTCTCATCGTTCGTCCTCCCGGCGCGTTTGTCGCGCTCTACTTATCGGCGGCATGAGGTCGCAGAACGCAACCCACGATATGCCGCGTCAACCATTGTAACTGAAGGACGCGGCTTATCATCGCGCCCACTTTGTAAAATGGCGCCTGGAATGGGAGGCAACATGTCCGAACACGAAAGAACTTACTGGTTTGCAGCCAAATCCTACGGTTTGGGTTGGACATTGCCGATCACATGGCAAGGCTGGTTGGCTGTGCTTGCATACCTCATGCTGCTCATCAGCACGCTGATCGTTGCGTCAACGGACTATCGTTGGCCCCTTGTCGCGATATTTACGTTAGCTCTTGTGGCCATAGTCGTCTGGAAGGGCGAGAAACCGCTGCGCTGGCGTTGGCGCGGCAAGTAGCTTCCTCGCGCATCCCGGGACGATGGAAGGTCGCGAATGCTGAGCGGTCTGCGCAACGAAAAGAGGCCGCCTTACGAGCGTGCGACCTTCTGGGCGGATCTCAGGGCGGGCATCACTCTCACGGCGTCGTTTGTGCCGACCGCCATGGCGCTCGGCGTCATCTCCGGCATGGGGCCTCTGGCGGGGCTCTGGTGCGGTTGTTTCGTCGGGATCATCTCCGCAGTCTTCGGCGGTACACGCGCTCTCGTAAGCGGTCCGAGTGCCGCCCTCGCGGTCATCACGGCGACGCTCCTTACCGGCAACGGGTTCAGCCTGCCGGAACTGGCCGTCATCATCGTCATGGCCGGCGCCATCCAGATCAGCCTCGGCCTTGCCGGGGTCGGTCGCTTCGTGTCGTACATGCCGCAGATCGTGCTGATCGGGTTCATGTCGGGCATCGGCGTGCTGCTCCTCTGGACGCAGGCGACGAACCTGCTGCGACTGGGCATGGACGACCTTGCCGTTGCCGCCGTCTGCCTCGTCCTGCTTGCCGCGTGGCCGGCCAGGGCGGGCAAATACCTGCCGCCGGCGCTCGCCGTTATCGCGATCGGCTGGGTCATGTCGCTTTACATGCCGGGCGTCGAGCAGCTTGGACCGGTTCCGGTGGGGCTGCCGGTCCCGGTGCTCGAGATGCCGTCGCTCGAATTCCTGCCGCAAGCCGTGGGGCCGGCCGTGCTCGTCGCGCTCATCAGCTCGATCTACACGCTGATGTGGTCGCTCATCGCCGACAGCTTCACCGGCGCCCAGCACAATCCGAACCGCGAGCTGTTCGGGCTCGGCCTCGGGAACCTCGCCGCCGGGATCGTCGGCGTCATGCCGGGCAGCGGGACCATCGCGACGATGACTTCGCGCCGCTTCGGCGGGAAAACCGTCGTCGCGGGCATCATCTGCCTGGTCATCATCGTGGCGCTGATCCTGGGCTTCGGCGCCTATGTCGCGCCGATTCCGCTTGCGGCGCTGTCCGCCATCGTCATCGTCGTCGGCTGGAAGCTCATCGATTTTCCGTTCCTGCGGAAGGTGCCGAGCATGGACCCGCGACACTCCACGGTCATGCTGCTGATCATGGGCGTGACCATCTTCGTGGATCCGCTCTTCGCCATCGTCTTCGGCGTCATCGCCGCGAACATCGTCAGCGCCACGCATCTGGAAAGACTGGAACAGGACAGCGTGATCTCCACCCCGCTGCTCGACTCGACTTTCGGCGTCGACGCCGACACCTGGTCGGCGCGGGTCGGGTACCTGGCCTTTCGCGGCTCGTTCACCGTGTCTTCATCGCGCAAGCTGACCCGCATGATCACCGACGACATCCGCGATCACGAAGTCGTGATCTTCGACCTTTCCGATGCCACGCATTTCGACGACAGCGCATCGCACCTGCTCGCCCTGCTCGCGGACCGTGCGAAACAGACAGGCACCGAGATCGTCGTCTTCGGCGTGACCGACCCCATCCGCATGCCCCTCTTCGCCTTCGGCTTCCTCGACCGGATCCCCGAAGCCCGGATCGTGAAGACGCAGAAGGAAGCGAGGGAGCTGGCCTGGTCGCTGGTGGTGGCGTCCGGTCGCGCATAGCAGCGTCAGATTGATCGGAACGCCCCGGTTCGACAGGGAGCCTGCGCCTATTCCACTGCTCGTTGGCGTAGCGTGCTATCCAGATCGGCACGCACCGGCGCTGAAAGACGCCATTTCAACGATTGTGGCGGTCGCGGCCAGTGGACTTGATTTCATCGGCCACATTCAGCATTTCATTGCGATCCAGCTCGATGAAATCGCCCCGGCGCAACGCGTCCAATCCCGCATCGACCTCCGCGCGCAGCCGGGACAATTTGATGGCCTCCAGATTGCCGCGCAGAATCTCGCCCGTGTGACAACGGTTCAGCATCGCCATACGCAATCGTCTCCAGTAACGTGCCGCGTTGCAATACCTGATTCTAACGTGCATCGCATCCGAGTTGACGACCGAAACGCCTATCTCGCCGCCCTCGAAAGCGCCAGTAGCGATCAGGACATGGAGCCCTTCGCTCGCTTTGTCTCGGAACGCGTAAAATGGCCAACAGAGCAACAGGTATGACGCGAATCGCGTCAACACTCACTACGATAGTGTCAACGCGTTGCGGACCCGTGTCAGGAGCAACATCTTGAGCGCACGATTGCCAGCGCGCATCGCCTTCGCAGCGATGCTGAGCCTCACCGCCTGGACCGCCACCGCCCAGGACCGCCCCAACATCCTGCTGATCATGGCCGACGACCTCGGCTGGGGAGACGTCGGCTACAACGGCGCGGAGATCAGAACGCCGACGATCGACCGTCTCGCGGCGGAGGGCGTCAGGCTCGAGCGCTATTACACCCACCCGTCCTGTACGCCGACCCGAGCCGCGTTCTACAGCGGCAAACGGGCGGTGAATCTGGGGATGATCGTGCCGATCGCACCCTGGGAGGATTTCGGGCTGCCGCCGGAAGAACCAACCCTGCCCCAATACCTCAAGGAAGCGGGCTACACCACCTGGCTGGTCGGCAAATGGCACCTGGGCCACAACTACCACGACCAGCATCCCCTCAACCGCGGCTACGACCACTTCTACGGCACCAACAGCGGCGAGATCAATTACTACACCCACGCGCTCAACCGCGTGCCGGACTGGGAACGCAACCGCGAAGCGCTCGACGAGGACGGTTACGTCACCCACCTGCTCAGGGATGAAGCCGTCGAACTGATCGGGGGCTACGACAGCGATGCGCCCTGGTTCATGCACCTGTCGTTCACGGCCCCGCATACGCCCCTGCAGGCGCCTGAGGAATCCGTGCAGGCCTATGCCGACATCGCCGACTTCAATCGCCGCCGTCTCGCCGCCATGATGACGGAGATGGACTCCGCGATCGCCGACGCGCTCGCCGCCGTCGCGGACCGGCCGGACAGCGACAACACGCTGATCGTTTTCGTGAGCGACAACGGCGGCCAGCTCATGGCCGGATCGGTAAACGCACCCTTGCGAGGCAACAAGATGACGCTCTACGAGGGCGGTATCCGCGTGCCTGCCCTGCTGCACTGGCCCGCGCGCCTGGAAGGCGGCCGGTCGGTGAGCGCCGTTGCCACCGTCTACGACTGGCTGCCGACGCTGCTGTCGCTGGCGGGACACCCGGGCGTGGACGACAGCGATCTTGCCGGGATCGACCTGTGGCCGACGATCGAGCGCGCCGCCGAACCGCAGCGCGACGAACCCATCGTCATCACCTCCGCCACGCCGACCGGCCCGAGAATCGCGGTCATCGAAGACGGATGGAAGCTGATCCGGTCGCTCCGCCCGGCGCCGGATGCGCCCGGGGAATTCTCGGTCGAGATCTTCAACCTGCTCGACGATCCGTTCGAGACCAGCGATCTGGCGGCCAGCGAGCCGGAACGAACGGCTCGCATGCTGGCCTATCTCGCTACCATCACGGTCGCTCCCGTGCTCGGCGGCACGCCGCCGCCTGAGAACTACGACGGCGCCACCGGCCCCGAGATCGAACCGGACGACCGTCCGCCCATCTATCCGGCAGTGGCCGATTCGGTTACGGAGCGGCCTGCTGGGCGGTAGCGGCCGTTGTCAATCACGGAAAGGACTCGAGGACGATAGATGACGGCACATACGTATAAGGCGACACTGACCTGGACCGGAAACCGCGGTGAGGGCACGAGCGGCTACAAGGCCTACACGCGCGACTACGACGTGGCGATCGAAGGCAAGCCGGTCATCAAGGGATCGTCAGACCCGAACTACCTCGGCGACGCCACCCGCCACAACCCCGAGGACCTGCTGCTGGCCGCGCTCTCGGCCTGCCACATGCTGTGGTACCTGCACCTGTGCGCCGTCAACCGGATCGTGGTTACGGAGTACGAGGACCACGCGGAAGGGGTGATGGAGATGGCGCGGGATGGTTCGGGGCGGTTTACGGAGGTTACGCTGAGGCCGCGGGTGACCGTTGCAGCGGGGAGCGATGTGGGCAAGGCGGAAGGGCTGCATGAGCGGGCTGGGGAGCTTTGTAATATTGCGAGGTCGGTGAATTTTGGGGTGGGGCATGAGGGGGTGGTGGTTGTTTGCTGACATCCTACTTCGTCGGCTATGAAGCGAGAAAGAAGGATTGACCCGGAGCCAAGGGCAGGCTAGGGTCTGGTCCGAGGCGCTGGAAGTTTCCTGCCCTCCGTCCGAGGCCCGCACGAGAATGCGGGCTTTCGCGTATTGGGAGCCTTGATGAGGCTCACGTCGCCATCTGGACGAGTTCGGCCATGTCGTACGTCAGCCGAGATGGCGGGCGCACCGTTGCCTAGACGGTAGCCAACATAACGCTTAGAGTTGATTAGTGAGCAGCCCAACCCGATAGTGCACTATGAAGGAAACACCTAGCATCGGCGACCGAGTGATTGAACTCGTCCAACAGCATTGGAGCGAGCACCGTACTCCCATGCTTCTTAGTACCTTGGGAAACTTGGATGGGGGTGTCATCTCGGCGCAGGTTAAACGCGAATACGACGGGCTACGTTCGTTCTTAGAGCAAATCCTAGGCGAGCGACTCCTTGTTGTCGAGCACTCGCAGCAGCAGACCATCGTGGGAGTCGTTCCGCGAACAGAGGATACGGATAAAGTTAAGGACTGGGATCCATTGCTCGAAAAGACCCGTTCTGAGCATGTGCGACCCCGGCTAAATCCCGTATTGTGGGCCGCGTTTCGTAAGCCTCTTGCACAAGGCAAAGAGCGATTTGTGCTTCTTGACGACAGGGGTATACGGTTCGCCGACGTTGCATCCGCGCATCCTCCGGCCAACGGTTTGGGGGTGCCTAGCGAGCGTATAGTCGGCTACGATGCCACTGTTGAAAAAACGTATGAGCACGTGAGGGAATGGATCGAATCGAATCATCTCGACATTGATCAATTTCGCCACTCAGCGAGCGCGCGTGATTCGCAAAACTTGCCGTCGAATGACCTCCTTGGAAGGCTCATCAACGCATTGGATGCTGAGGATCTAAGAAAGGTCTCGATACCGATGGACGTGGTTGCAAAGCTCCGACGCCATCCGTCGTGACGCGCACAACACTTGTGGCGGTTGCGGGGTTACCGACACAAATTCTCGATCCGTTCACACAAGGCCTAGTTCGTGAACACCAAAATCTCCGAGTTTTTGCCGCGCTACCATTGCAAGTAGCGACGACTTATTCCCCAAAGTACCTTGACGAACTTTACAATCGCGTCGCCAAGGGACTGCGTAACGCACCCGAAGCCGTGCCTAGTGGGCGCTGGTGTCTGAACTTCGTTCTTTTCTTTCTCGACAAGATCGGAAATAGCACTGCGCAGTTGCTCGAACGATTCGGGCTCGAAGCCTTACTTGTCCCGATAGATCCTGACCAGATACAAGTGAACCTCCATGGTCGAAACCAAGTGAATAGAAGTGTCAACGATCTGCTTCACGATGCTCGACGGCAGCTCCATACGGTGCGATCAATCCTTGACATTGTGAGTCAAGAAGTCACTGTGCGAGACAATCGAACCTGTATGCTACTTCCCTGCACGAACTATGGGAACGCATTTAGAGCCGTTTCCGAGTGCGTCCAAGGCGCGGTTTGCAACGCCGCAACCCCCGAAGATTTTCAGGCAGGATTGAAAGGACTCGTTGCGCGACTAGAAACGGACAGCAACGGCTACTTTAAGGGAAAAGGGGGGTTAGTTTATCGAGCACCAGCGAAGGCAGGAGCGCGGCACGGTATTGCGCCAAACTGGCACGCCGGGAACCACACAGACAGATGTGTGATCCGAGGGCACCTCCGATTCGGAGCAGCATTTGAACCAAACTTTCACTACGACTGCGAGCTGAGGAAGGGCGGCACTAGGCAGTTTGTCAGTTGCCATGGAAACAAAACGGTGAAGCGCGGACGGTCCCACGTTAATATCGCTCCCAACGATAACGTTAGATGAAAGAAGGGCCGTGACAATTGTCACGGCCCCACAATTTTTGCGTTGATTGTGTATCGGTTAGCAGACGACCAGTTCAGAAAACACTTCTGGGACAACGGTACGTCCTAGCACGCCGTAAGAACCAAGCTAGCTAACAAGGAGAGGATGTGCACATCCAACTCGGACTCTGGCAACCCGACTCTAATCGGAGTGCCGTGAGCACCTAGTCCTATCCGCCTAGCGGATATGGGTCCTCGCTCTGGCCTCTTGGCTCGCATCCGCAGCAGGCACTCAACGCGTCGCTGCTGCCGCAGACTCCGTTTTGGAATCGCTACCGCTCCTATGAAAGGCTTTGATTCCGCGCGAAACCGAGCCTCAGCATGCTCATGATCAACCCCATTGTCAACCCTAAGCCTAGCCCAACTCTCTAACCTGACGTCCGCAATTCCGTGAACTGGCCCGCCCCGGTCGAGTTATCCAGAGACTACTTGGTGTGACTTGGAGTGCCCCCCGGTTTGGCGGGCACTTCCTGGCTAAGTTCCGAGCATAGAGGAAGCGCGGACATAGCGAAGTGTCGAAAATTCGACTGCGGCCCACCATGGTCAAAGACACCTGTCGCAGTCCTAATGCACCGCACAAGTAGTGAGCGCAGCATCCCGTCGTTGCATGTCGAATGCTGGGCCGGCCGCGGCGGCGCCCACGTTCATGTACAGGGCTCCACCGCCTGGCAAGAGCCGCAGGCGCAGGAGCCCGAAAAACTGGCGTGTGTCGCAACGGGCGGGCATCGGTGTCCGATGCCGAACGCTCGAACCTGCTCAACCGCCCGAACGCGCGACGTGAAAGCAGAGAGTTGAGTTGTTGACCCAGACCAGAGAGCAAGCTACAGTCCGCTCCGAGGCGCTGGAAGATTCCTGCCCTCCTTCCGAGGCCCGCGCGAGAGTGTGGGCTTTCGTGTATTTGGAGCCTCGATGGGGTACATCGCCTATCTGAACTAGAGCGGGCATGTCGGACCGTACGTTTGGCGAGATGACGCAAGGTATAACGACAGCTGGGTTTTCCGAAAGGAATCCGAGCCATCGTTCTGGGTAGCACATTGGCTTTGGATGTATCCAGGCTTTTCCCGACTGTAAAGGGCTCATGGCACAGTCCGTGATGGATGTATCCGGTGGCTGCGAGTCGGTCGTTACCCGCGTTGACACCGACAAGCCAATCTCACCGTCGACAGCACGAGCGTCGATCAAGATATTAAGTCCCGTCGCCTGCTCTATCCTAGAACCAGCACATTAGGCATAGGAGCAACAGACAATACGCGCACCGCGTCAACACTCACACAAGCGACGACCGCGAACTTCGGTCCGCAATCAGCTACAGTTCGCCGAGGTTGGACGAAAAGTGTGAACCGGGCGGCCGGAATCCCTTGAATTAGCCGACCGAATTTCGTGGAACACTCACCGCTTATTTGATGCCAACCCTGATTAACCCTATCAACCACATTTTCAAGGGCCAGCAAGCGTGGCGCCGCATCCCGGCAACTTGGTCGATGTGATCGTGGTTGTAGCTGAATTCATCATGTCTCACGCAGTCGCGACCGGGAAGTTCGGCAGGAGCCACTGATGTCGTCCGATCCGAGCCGCCTCATTGCCGCCCTCGCGCGTGACCGAATCAATCTGGATCTGAAGACGCTAGACCTTTGTTTTCTTGCGGGTCTACATCTCCGGGCCGAAAGAGCGTCGCTCGCGTCTTTCGAAGAGGACGTGCTGATCGACATGTTCGAGCAGGTATGCGACATGGTCGATCCGGGCGCGGAACGCCCGCGCAAACGAGCCACGCACGCCATCCAACGGCTCCGCGACCAGCGCATGTTGGCCCGGGTGGACGGGGCGGGCATCTTTCGATCCGGCGAGTACACGCTGACGCGACTGGCCGCCGCAGTCGTCGAGTACTTTCTCGAGGACGAAGCGCTCACAAGGGAGAGCTTGACCCTGCTAACCGGTACGCTGGGGGCTCAGCTCGCCGAGATCCTTGGGGCAGCCAAGCGTGTTGACACCGAGAATGCTTGGTTGAAGCGCGTGGTTGCTCCGTTGCGGATAACGGTTGGCGATCTTGTTGGCGGCATCGAGCGCCGGCAGCGCGGGCTCGATGCCCAACAGGAAGAGGTGCAAGCGGAGATATCCAGACTATTGCAGGCGGATTGGTTCGGCGCGGTCGAGCGATGTCAGTCGCTGCTCGACACGACCACGGATACGCTGCGCGAACTCAATGAGGTCCTCCTTCGCGATACTCATCACTTTCTCGCGCTGCTGCAAGAGATTCAGGCCCTGGCTTCCGAGTCGGGGCAGGCCGAGTCCGAAAGCGCCGTGCAACGCGTGATCGAGCATGTCGATCGCATTGCCGCGTGGGGCGGTGCCAGACAGCGCGCGTGGTCGAACTACTATCAATACACCCATGGTTACCTTCGCGATGTCGTGCGCCTAGACCCGGACCGGGCCTTGAGTCAGCGTCTACGCGACCAGGTCGCGAACTGGCCATCGACGCCATTCCACCTGCTCGTGGCTGCAGAGCCGTCGATCCGACTGCTCCGTCCGCTCGAGTTGCGGGCGGAGCGGCCAGCCGTAACCAGTCCACGCATGGATCGGGAAGCCTCACCCGATCTTGTTGGTCCTGAAGATACAGGCCTGGACATCGAGATTCTGGTCGAAGGCGCCCTGGACGCAGGCGCTCGATCCCTGGCCGAGGTTACAGAGCGGGTATTGCCGAACTTCCCCGCTGATCTGCGGTACGTCGTCACGGGTCGGGTGGCCGACGTGCTCGCTCGCGTCACCCGGACTCGGAGAGACTACGAGCGCCCGTGGCGGACCGTCGCGCCGAACTTGGAGTTGGAGGACTGGGATCTGCCGAGAGCGGAGAAATCACGGTGACCACCTCCAGCTTTGAGTCCCTTGAAGAGGCCATTGCAGACGAGAACTTCCCGGAGGTGGACCTCGGCCTACGCCGCGGGCGGCACATCGGACGCGAAGACGGCATTGCTTATGACTACCTCGTCGATGCGCTCGACCATCTCGAGCCCTTCTATCGTCGGTTCGGCTGCGAACTGGTGCAGCGGGCAGACGGGTACTTTTATCTCCTGCCCTCGGGGGATCGACTCGGCCGACGCCAACTGTCCCCTGGCGAAATGCTCGTCGGCCAGACGCTCGCGCTGCTGTACCTGGACCCCGCCACCCTGCAGCATGGCGGCGTGGTGCAACGCGAGACGCTTCTGCAGAGGCTCTCGGGGCTATTGGGGGTGGAGAAGCTTGTCCGCACGCTCAATCCACGGCGCAAGAAGTTCGACGAACGAATAGCCGCCGAGACCGTCCGCACCAAGGTTACAGGCGCCCTTCGACGACTCACGGACCTTGGGTTCATCGATTCGGTAGATGATGCGATGCTCCGGCTACGTCCAGCTTTGCTGCGATTCGCGGAACCGGTCCGCGATCTGAGCGATTGGAACGCCGCGTTGGAGAGGCTGATCAAGAGCGGCGAAATCGCCCTTGGCGAGGCTGACGAAGACAACGTAGACGGCGGCAATGGCGCCGAGGACGACGACGAGGAGGAGGCGGGCGGATGAGCCGTACACATGCCCAGTCCCTCGTGCTCGTCAACTGGAAGGGCGTCTTCTACGAGCGGTATCTCATCGACCGGCACGTGACCGCACTCGAAGGAGCCAATGGCGCCGGCAAGACAACGGTGATGATCGCGGCCTACCTCGTGCTCCTGCCGGACATGTCTCGGGTGCGTTTCACGAATCTCGGAGAGACCGGCGCGACCGGCGGGGACAAGGGTATCTGGGGACGCCTGGGTAAACCTGGCCGGCCAGCGTATTCGGCCATCGACTTCGCTCTCGCGTCGGATCATCGGCTCATTGCGGGTGTACATCTGGAGAGGAAGGGTGAGCCATCGGTCGAGCCCACGGCTTTCGTCATCTCCGGTCTCGATGCCGAAGTTCGCCTGCAAGACGTGCTCTTGCTATCGCAAGGTGACCACGAAGTGGTTCCCGAACTGAACGAGTTGCGCGAGAACGCTGCTCGCTTCGGTGGGCACATGCAGGTTTTCCGTACCGCACGCGATTACTTCGCTGAGCTTTTCAAACACGGTGTCACGCCGCTGCGCCTGGGGACGGACGAAGAGCGCAACAGGCTCAACGAGATGCTGCGTACCAGCATGACGGGAGGTATCTCGCGCGCGCTCACCTCGGAGCTTCGGTCCTTCCTCTTGAAGGAAGAGAGCGGACTGGCCGACACATTGCAGCGCATGAAGGCAAACCTCGATGCGTGCAGGCGTACGCGCACCGAGGTTCAGGAGTCGCAGCGGCTCGAACGCGAGATCGGTGGAGTATTCGAGGCCGGTCAGGCCATGTTTGCCGCAGCCTGTCTCGCGACCCGCGAGCGTGCCGATGAGCTGCGGCGCCGTCTGGCCGAAGCGGAGGAAGTGCAACGCAAAGCACAGCATCGGCTTGGCGAGGTTGAGGATGAGCTCGCCCGCGTTTGCGAAGAACTCGGCAACAAGGAAGCTCGCCAGAAAACCCTGGTCAACGAGGTCAGCGCCGCAGAGGATCGACTCCGGCGCCTTCAGCAGGCTCTGGAGGCTGCCAAGGAAGTCGAATCCCGCCGCAACGAGCTGGCCTCGGCCGAATCCGATACGCGAATCGCCGCCAATCAACGCTCGGAGCAAAAGGAGGTTCGAACCGAGTGCCGAGCGACGCGGCGTCGCTGTCAGGACGACCTCAAGCGTGCCAGCGCGGGCCTCGCAGACCTTCAGCAAGGACTCGACGAGCTTCATCGCCGTGCGGGCACATACAGGCAAGTGCTCCGTCGCAAGAGTGAGGCAGAGCGGCTACTCGAAGCTGATAATCTCGCCATCGGAGCCATCGCTGGCCGGATAGCGGAGAACAAGGCTCAGCTAGAGCAGGTGGACCGCTCTCGGCGCGACGCGAAGCAGCGGCTCGCCGACGCCGATGCGCACAGGCGAGAGCATGCAGATGCGTTTACAGCGCTCGAACTGATGGCAGATGCGCCCATCGATCCGGGCGCGGCCCACGCGATCGCTCGCCACGGACTTCGCCAGTTTCGGGACCTGCGGGCTCTGGCTGGGCGCCTAAGCTCCATTGCCGCCGACCTCGCCGAGACCCGCGAGCTCGCCAGCCTCCAAGCCAAGGCCAAGGAGCGCGCTGAAGAGTTGAGCCTTTCCCTCTCGGGGCAACGGTCTGCTCGCATTCAAATCACCGAGCATCTTGAGCGGGCAGAGGCGGAACGCGAGCAGTTGTTGGGACATGCCCGCGAAGCTCAGATGGCTGTAGCTGACTGCGAGCGAACACTGGATACTACGCGCGCGGAGCAAAAGGAACTGAACGATCGCGAACCGCTCTGGCGCGACCTCGCGACTCGCGCGAAGAGTCTGGCGGACGAACTCGAACTCCCCCTCGCTTCGCTGCCCGAGCTTCAAGCCGCGCGCGAGTTCGTGGCGCAGCACGTTGCCCAAGGATCGGCGAGAGAGTCCGAGTTCATCGCGAGGCGGGAGAGCCTGCAATCGGAGGCCCGGGAGCTCCTGGCCGCCGGCGGGCCATTCGATCCCGAGCTGTTGCGACTCAAGGATGCCCTGGGCGCCGAGCTTTTGGCCGAGGCATTCGAGGATGCTTCGCTGGAAGATGCCGCCATGCTGGAGGCAAGGCTGGGGCCGCTGGTCCAGGCGCTCGCGGTCGATGACCCAGAAAAAGCTCCCGACCAGATCCATGGCCGATCGGAGTCGCTATCGGATGTTTGGCTCGTAAGCCGCGATGCGGACGCCGCACAACTCGGTGTGGGAGCGGTAGCGGCCGACCGGAGCTCGGAAGCGACTGACGTAATCGTCTCCGAACGGCGTGCTACCCGCGTCACGCGTATCCCGACTCACCCTCGCCTGGGTCGGAAGGCGCGCGAGAAGCGCGCAGCAGAGCTCCATGCCGAGGCCGAAGCGCTGGATACTCAGATCGAAACCTCGCGGGCGGAGCGCCGCCGGTTCGAGCGCTTGGCGGATGATGGCGAAGCACTGCTTGCGGGTCAGACCGTGTGGCTGGACGGTGACCCGGCACCGGAGATCGCAGCGATCCGTCGACAACAGGCGGACATCGAAGAGCAACAACGGATCCACCGCTCCACAGCGGCGCGACATCGGGAGGCTGCACGCAAGCTCGCACCGCACATCGAGGCGCTGCGCGATCTTCTCGGTACAGCCATGTTGCTCGATCCTCCCGACCATGCGCAGCGGCAGGCCACGCTCGAGCGGGAGCAAGATGCAGCCCTGGCGGCGCAGGCTGAGATCGAGCGGTCCGGTGACGCGGCCCGAGTAGTCGAGGAGAAGCTCGATGCGCTCCGGCGAATGCCGCTTTCGGAGGCGGCGGTCGTGCAACTCGAAACCGAACTGAACCGGCTCTCGGACGAGCGCGCCCGCCTGGATGCAGCGATCGAGGCCATGGAATTCGTTGCCGCCAACATCGAGGCAGTGGGCTGGGACGACGCTCCCGCGCAGCTCGAAGCGAAACAGTCGCTGGTCCCCGCACTCAAGGAGCAGCTAAATCGGGCGGAGAAAGCAGTCGCTGCGGCCGAGGCGGCGGTCAAGACTGCGGAGGAGCAATTCGAACGTGCCACGACCCAGTGGCAGCAAACCGACGGTCGTCGCTTGGCGGCTGTCGAGCAACTGGGGGCTGCAGAGCAGCGCTTCACCGAGATGGCGATCCCGGATCCTACCGAGGCAGCCTTAGAAAACGCGCGTGACCGGATACAGCATCTGAAGCAAGAAGCAACGACGGTCGCCGCGGAATTCAATAACCTGAATACCGCCAAGGGACGTTGCGATGCGCGGCGGGAGCAAGCCTTGCAGAAGCGCGACGAAGCAGAGAACAAGGTCGCGCACGAACGCCGCGAGGCACAACCAGCTTTCAAGCGCTGGGAACGCCTAATGACTGCGCTGGAAAAACAAAATCTGGTCGCCAGCGTGCTATCGCCCGGAGACAGCGCCGTTGGCGGGATCCGCGGACACGTAAATCTCGTACAGGAGGCACAAAAGCAGCGGGCGGTGCTGGTTGAGCGGCTGGGTGTCGCCCATGGGGCGCAAGACCTGCTCGCCAAGTTCGACAAGGACGCGCCGGGAACTGACTTGAGGTTCGCCGACGTCTACCTCGAACTTTGGCTGGCCGTTCGCGACTGGTTGCGTCGCCGGCTGCCGGCGCAAGTGGCTGAAGTGGATGACCCGCGCGACGCGTTGCTGCGATTGCGCGACCAACTGACTGGACTCGAAGAGCGTCTTGCGCGACAGGAGCACGATCTGCGCGGCGCGAGTGAAGACGTCGCCCGCGGGATTGATGTTCAAATCCGCAAGGCTCGCGGCCAGGTCAGCCGCCTCAATCAGAAGCTCGGCAGCGTCAGCTTCGGCAGCATCGAGGGGATCCGTGTGAAGGTTCAGGCGGTGGAGCGGATGGAGCGGGTACTTCGGGCGCTGCGGGAAGGCGCTGCGCAAGGATTGCTGTTTCAGGACGACCTGCCCATTGAGGACGCTCTGGACCATATCTTCCGACGCTACGGCGGCGGGCGTACCGGTGGCCAACGACTGTTGGATTATCGCGAATACGTCCACCTGCAGGTGGAGGTTCGTCGGGCTGCCGGCTCCGACTGGGAGACCGCAAATCCCACCCGCCTTTCCACCGGCGAGGCGATCGGCGTCGGAGCGGCCCTGATGATCGTAGTGCTCACCGAGTGGGAACGGGATGCGAACCTGTTGCGTGGCAAACGGATGCACGGGTCGCTGCGCTTCCTGTTTCTCGACGAGGCCAACCGCCTCTCCCACGATAACCTCGGGGTCCTCTTCGACCTGTGCCGGACACTCGAACTGCAGCTTCTCATCGCCGCGCCGGAAGTCGCCAGAGCGGACGGCAATACGACCTACCGCCTGGTACGACGCGTCGACGTAGACGGGCGCGAAGAAGTTCTTGTCAGCGGACGGAGAACGAGGGACGCTGCGTGATCTGGGAGAGTGACAACGCGCGCTTGGCGTTATTGGAACTGCTCTCGCGTGGCACGCTCAAGCGCCGGCGTGCTCAGGAGGAAGCGTACGACGCCCTCGCCGAGCTTCCCTGGACACGGGCCACCGGTCGCCGCGACGAGATCGGTGTGGTCGAGGAGCGCAGGACAGAGCTTGCGAGCTTGATCGACCGGGTCTGGCCAGCGTGGCGCGACGAGTTCGCGGATCTGGTGGCCGCCGGGCTGCCGCCGACGCCCGAGGGCTATAGCCGGCTTCTCGATAGTCAACGCGCCGTCGGCATCCCTGAGCTGCCGGAACGCATAAACCGCCGCACCGCCGCCGCTCTTGCCGCCTCGCACTCCAAGGCATCGCTGACGGAAGTCCGAAGACGATAACTCGGCGAAACCCGCCTGACGCATGACGGTTCGATCCGATTGCGCCCGCCTGCCGGACTGTCCGCACGAACCGAAACAGGGGGTGTCGACCTGAGCGGGATAGCCGCGGTGCTTGGCGAGGTGTCGATACCGGAGCGCGCCTTGCTCGACGGTCTGGTTTTCGAGGGGATCATTCGCGCCGTACTCCTCGTCGAAAATCTGGGGGCGTGGCGCGACCTGTCCCCACCGCCGGGCTGGCTCTTGGCCCACGTGCCAGGTTGGGACACCGCCACCGTCGGTCACTTGCTGGATCGCCTACCCGAGATTCCCGTCGTGCACTTTGGCGACGTAGATCCGAATGGAGTGCGAATTATGCTGCATTTACGCAAGCGGGCGCCGAATCTGAAGTGGTTTCTTCCCGAATTCTGGTTCGAGCTTGCGGACGTATGTGGGCTCCGAGCCACGTGGCCCCAAGATCTCAACCTCGATTTCGCCCCGGCCCAAGTTCGTGAGTTCGCTGCGCGCGGGCTCTGGCTTGAGCAGGAGCGCATCGTCCTCGATCCGCGCATACCGGATGCTCTTGAGGCAGCGGTCGCCGAAGACGCTTCTGGGGAATTCTTTTAAATCGATGGCCAAAGACAATAGGTCAATCAGGCCGACTGTTCTCTTGAATACGACGATTCCACAGACGGTCACATTCGAGATCACTTCGATCGTCCAGCTCGGAAGACCTCGATCATCGCTACTTCCAGACCGTCCTTGCGAAGATCTAACAGCGACGCGACGCAGGTTCACCGGGTCTGAAAGTTTGGCCCGAGACTACGCCGCTCGTCGAGTTATCGGAAAGGGGATGAAGTCGGGCTGGGCTAGCCATATCGAGCCCCTAGAGGCACCCGACTGAGGACGATTGTCTGCGCTGGACCCCCGACTGTCAACACGGGGCCACCAAGAAATGTGCGAATATTCACGACGCAATCCGGACTCTGGCAGGAGACCTTGGAGGAATGCTTCCTCAACGGGGACGCATTGCCAAGACTGATGTCACCTATTCGACCGTTTGATTCGAGCGACTCATGATGTAGTGGTGTATCTGGTCGAGGCATAGAATCACCTGCAGTGCTCGTATTCTAGTGTACTGGTCGGCGGCTGCGACGCCGTGCGCTGCCGAGTGGCGCGACAGCTCGACTATACCCTCTTCAAGATCGAAACCTCGGAACAAGAAGCTATCAAGATAATCATGGAAAAGCCGGGGGAACGCTAGACTACCCGAGCTAGAAAACGTCTCCTTGCCGCAGTCAGCCACGTATTCTATGAGTTCCCTCGTCGTCGGCTTCCTGCCGACGTTGCCATGGAAGTGAAGCCTCACAATGCCTTCGGTTTCGCTGACGAGGTTCTTGATGCAGTTGATCACCTGTTCGTCGCTTCCTTCCTTGAAGGCGTTTAATCCCGCAGTGATGATTTCCTTCTTGTTGCGGAATGCGGGGTTCACCCACCAATTTTCCGCGAAGCGGTCAATCCGCTCGGGGGTGAACGCCTGGATGATGTGTGCCTCGGCGGCGTCAAGTTCGGATGTATGGCAGATCCCCTGACGAAGCTGACGGAATTCGTAGGTAGAAAATTGGATAAAAGGGAACCAGCCACGGTCGATTAGACGCTCCGGGTTTGCGCTGTCGGCGAAAAATGCGTAAACGGCGTGGAAGTGCATGGCGCGGTAACACTGTCCGAGCGTCTTCCAAAGTTCGACGGTCGTCATCTTCCCCGAGAAGTCGAAATATAGTCCGAAACTCCACCCTACTCGGAACAGCCAGACGATTTTGTCGCCGTCCCTGATGTCCACTTCGAAGACGTCGTCCTTGAATCCAACCTCCTCAATGTCCAGAATCTGGTCTTCAAAGACTATCCTATGGCGCTGGATCGCGATCTTTGAACGTATTTTCAACACCATAGGAAACTCGTTGTGAATGCGGGCCTCATTGTTTCGGATCACGATAAGCAGGTGGTTGGGCAAAGTCACGGTAGAGGGAAACTGGTCGAGGATTTGTCTGAAATAGTGGCGGTGTTCGTCGTCATAGGATGAAAAGAATGCGCGTTGGAGCACCTCTACAGTCTCACCCTTGCGGGCGGCGTTTAGCGATAATCCCACAAGCTCCGGAACTTGGTGAATATCCGGCTCATATCGCGCTCTGATGGTATCGAGGTCGTTATCCATGCGTGAGGGACTTTTTCTTGAGTGACAAGCCGGGTAGCCTAGCGCAACAGGCCTCCCAGTGGTTGTAAAGTGTTGTTTATGGTGGCGTTGTCGGTCTGTTTGGCGACCGGTTCGTGCTGGCGGCTTGGACGACAAAAACGAGCTGTCATGAATGCCGACGACGAGTTCGCGAACTTTGCTTCTGATCCACCAACCCGCGATCAATCCACAACCTGCTGCTCCCGAACACGCCAAAAAATCTCCCGAGCCAGATGCTCATGCGCAGCCGACCGAAACTCGGCATCCGTCATCACCCTGGAGAATATCTCTTCGTTACCCTCCATTCGCGCGATGAACAGCTCGTCGAGCGTGCGATCCAGGTAGGAGGAAAAGTTCGCGAAGTTGTTGGCGCGAGCCACTTCCGCGATGTTCTCGTCGTTTTCCGCCGAAGCTCGTATCTGATCGAAGAACAACTGATCCGCCTCGGTGAAGTCAGTCCCGAAACGTTCGTTGAGGCGATCGATCAAGCTCGAAAGTGCTACCTCCTCGTCCTTGACGCCCGCCGTGCCGACATCGGTCGGTCCTTTCAGGGGGTCGGCCTCGCCTTCTGAAAGCTCGATGGAGCCATCAGTCATTTGCTGGAGCCGGAAGAACCTGAGTGCTACCTCATCGTCCAGAACGAAAGCTTGGCCATCGCCCGGCGGAGGGAGCTTCCGCAGAAGGTTCCTTACGAAGGCGTAGAGCCGTTCAAGGTCGCTGTCCTGATAGGGAATGATCTGCGACAGGAAAGCGTAGAGGTTTCGATAGGCTGTCAACTGGCCGCGAAACTTCTCTCGTTCTTCCTCCTGCAGATCCAGGAAGCGCTGAACAACTGCATCGAGAATCGCGTTCATCTCCCGATGATCGGTCGCTGAGTGGTGGCGCCTGGCGCGATACCAGACCTCGGCGAAGGCGGTCACATCGGCCGGCGTGAAGATCGCCAGTTCAAGCAAGTGGTGTTGCAGCTCCGACAGGCGATGCGGATCGGCGTTCTCGCCGACCGGCGTGGTTTCATAGTAAGGCTTGAACGCCTTGTAGATGTCACCTTCCTCGTTGACGAAATCGAGGACGAAGGTGCGCGATTTGCCGGGTATCATGCGGTTGAGCCTTGAGAGGGTCTGAACCGCCTGAACACCGGCCAGGCGCTTCACCACATACATCGTCTGCAACAAGGGCTGATCGAAGCCGGTCTGGTACTTCTCTGCAACCAGAAGAACGCGGTAATCGTTGCGTTCGAAGGTTTCCGGCAGCTCGCGTTTGGCCAGACCGTCGTTCATCGAGACTTCCGTATAGGACGATCCGGGGTCGTCCGGGTCTTCGACAGTCCCCGAGAAGGCCACCAGCGAACGGATGCCAGTGTAGCTCTGATCCTTGATGTAGCGGTCGAAGGCGAGCTTGTATTTCACGGCCGCAAGGCGAGATCCCGTTACAACCATTGCCTTGGCACGTCCGCCGAGTTCGTGCATCACGTACAGACGGAAATGCTCCACAATGACAGAAACAACTTGCTCGATGTTGACCGGATGGAGCTCCAGGTAGCGTGTTAGCGCATTGGCGGCCTTCCTGCGCGGCACGTCGGGATCGTTCTCGACCTGTTTGATCAGACCGAAGAAGCGCTTGTACGTGGTGTAGTTTTGAAGCACGTCCATGACGAAGCCTTCCTCGATGGCTTGCCGCATGGTGTACTCGTGGAAAGGCGACGCGCCCGACGCGCCAGGCTCGTCGAACAATGCCTTGGTCTTGAATTTCGGCGTGGCCGTGAAGGCAAAGAAGCTGAGGTTCGGCTGCCGGGCGCGTTGCAGCGCATCGCGCAGCACCGCGGCTTTCGCTTCATCGGAAAGATCGTCGTCCTCTTCCTCCGAGAGCTGGGCGGCTATGGCCGATTCGATTCCTTCCTTGTTCAGCATGCCCTTCAGAGCGGTCGCAGTCTCGCCGCTCTGCGACGAATGAGCCTCATCGACGATGACGGCAAAGCGTTTGCCCGACGTGTCAATCCTCACACCAGAACCCTTCTGCTCAAGGGTCGACAGCGCCTGCGAGATGAAGGGGAATTTCTGGATCGTCGTGATGACGATGGGTGTGCCCTGCGACATCGCTTGGGCAAGCTGCTTGGTGTCCTCGTCGATCTTCTCGACCACGCCGGTCTTGTGCTCTATCTGATAGACGGTCGCCTGCAACTGCTGATCGAGCACGCGCCGGTCTGTCACGACGATGACGGAGTGAAACACCTTCTCGTCGTGCTTGTCGTGGAGGCTGGCCAGCCGGTGTGCAAGCCAGGCAATCGAGTTCGACTTGCCCGAACCGGCCGAGTGTTGGACAAGGTAATTCCGCCCTGCTCCGTTGGCCCTAGCGTGCGCAACCAGGTTCCGAACGGCATCGAGTTGGTGATAGCGCGGGAAGATCATCGTCTCCTTCCGCACGGTGCGCACGCCCTTGTCGGTCTTGACCTGCTTCTCCTTCACTTCGAGGTGCATGAAGCGTTGCAGAATTTCGAGGAGGCTGTCGGCTTGTAGCACCTCGTCCCACAGGTAGTGAGTCTTCCAATTCCCTTCAACCGGAGGATTGCCTGCTCCGTGGTTGTTGCCCCGGTTGAAGGGCAGAAAGCGGGTTTCTTCGCCGCTGAGCCGGGTCGCCATCCACACCTCGTCCGGGTCCACCGCGAAGTGGACCAGGGCGCGTTTCTTGAACGAAAACAACAGATCACGCCCGTCCCGCTCGACCACGTATTGGCGCATCGCATCGGCGACATGCTGTCCGGTTAGGGGGTTCTTGAGTTCGGCGGTGACGACGGGGATGCCGTTGACCGCGAGCGTCACGTCGATGATGCAGCGGCGGTTTTTGCCGTCCGCTCGCTTCATTACCGAGGTGAAGGCTACCTGACGCGTGATCGTCAGCCGGTTCCTGGCGTAGTTCTCGGCGGCCTCGGGATTCATTGTGGTGTTGGGCCGGAACCAAGCCATGCGGAAGGTCTTGCCGTAGCACTTGAACCCGTGGCGCAGGACGTGGAGCGTGCCTTTCAGTTCCAGTTCCTTAGACAGGCTGTCCAGCACGGTTGCGGAGGTCTTCGGCCCGAGAAGCGCCTCCAGCGCCTGCCATTTTATGGTAAGCGGTTTGCCGACCCCACCTTCCTTTCGCGGAGCCACAGAGATTGGATGACTCCTTTTGTATAGGGAGTTGTTCGATGAGGGATCGTGATCTGGACGCCAGGGGTGAAGCCCCTGGCGGGGCGGCGGCGGCCAACGGAGCGGGAGCGGTTGGGCGCAAGCGAAGGAAGCGTAAGACGCGGCGTCGGTGGAGCGCGGAGGAGAAGGTTCGGATCGCGCGGGAGAGTTTCGCCTCGGGCGAGACGGTGACGGCGGTGGCGCGCCGGCACGGGATGGAGCCGAACCGGCTGTCGGCCTGGCGCAGTTTGCTGCGCCGGGGCAAGCTGTCGGCGCCGCCGCCGTCGAAGGCGGAACCGCGGGGGGCGTTCGCCGCCGTGGAGGTGGAGGAACGTTGTTCGGTTCTGATCGAGGGCCGGGGCGTGACGGTGCGGCTGGAGGGCATCGCCGATGCGGCGGGGATCGCTTCGATCGCCGCGGCGCTGGCGGGGAGGCGGCGATGATCTCGCCGGGCGGCGCGCGGATCGTGGTGGCAACCGAGCCGGTGGATTTCCGCAAGGGCCACGACGGTCTGGCCGCGGTGGTTCAGAACGAGCTGGGGCTTGACCCGTATTCGGGGGTGGCCTACGTCTTTCGGGCCAAGCGAGCCGACCGGATCAAGGTGCTGTGGTTCGACGGCACGGGCCTGGCGCTGGCGTACAAGCGCCTGGAGGTCGGGCGGTTTGCCTGGCCGGCGGTTCGCAACGGCGTCATCCGGCTCACCCGGGCGCAGTTCGAGGCGTTGTTCGAGGGTCTGGACTGGCGCCGGGCGTGGTCCCCGAGGGTGCGCCGTCCGCGCACCGCGGCCTGACGCCCGGGGCCGCTGAACAAGCCTGGCACCGGCCCGTTTTTCGGGCCGATATTCGTTCATAACGGACTGATTTTATGATAGTATTCTGTCATGCAGGCCCAGCCCGAAGCGGTCGATCTCAAGACGTTGCCCGAAGCCCATCGGGCGCTGTTCCAAGAACAGCAGGCGGCCTATGATCGGGAGCAACAAGCCAACCGGGAGCTGCGTGCGCGGGTGGCGTTGCTCACCGACACCAACCGCCGCCTGGAACACCTGGTCGAGGAACTCCGCCGGGTCATCTACGACAAGCGCTCGGAGAAGCGCCCTCTGGACGATCGGCAGTTGGCGTTCGAGGACCTGGAGGGCGCGGTGGCCGAGGCCGGGGAGGCCGCGGCCGCGGCGGGCGCTACGGAGACATCGTCCGGCACCCGGCGCCGTGCCCCGCGGCGCAACCTCGGGCATCTGCCGAAGGGCCTGGAGCGGATCGAGCGCGTCATCGAGCCCGACAGCACGCAGTGTCCCTGCGGGTGCGGGGAGATGGCGCGCATCGGCGAGGACCGCACCGAGCGGCTGGACATCGTGCCGGCGAAGCTGCGGGTCATCGTCACGGTGCGCCCGAAGTACGCCTGCCGAAGCTGCGAGCAGGGGGTTCTCCAGGCGGCCGCGCCGGCGCACCTCATCGAGGGCGGATTGCCGACCGAGGGAGCCCTGGCGCAGGTGCTCATCTCCAAGTACGCGGATCACCTTCCGTTGTACCGCCAATCGCAGAGCTACGCCCGCTCGGGCGTGAAGCTCGACCGTTCCACGCTCGCCGGCTGGGTGGGCAAGGCATCCTTTCACCTCATTCCGGTGGTGGATCGGCTCATCTGGCACCTGAAGCGGTCGGAACATCTGTTCATGGACGAGACCCGGGCGCCGGTGCTGGACCCGGGCCGGGGCAAGACCAAGACGGGGTACCTGTGGGCGCTGGCCCGCGATCAGCGGCCCTGGGCCGGTCCGGATCCGCCCGGCGTGGTGTTCTTCTACGCGCCCGGACGCGGCGGATATCATGCCAAGCGTTTTCTCGAGGGCTTCGAAGGCAAGCTGCACGTGGACGGTTATGCCGGCTACAACGTAGTGGCCGCGCCCGGCAAGGGGGTGCTCCGCTGTTACTGTTGGGCGCACGCGAGACGGAAGCTCTGCGAGGTCCACGACAGCCACCGCTCGACCATCGCCGCCGAGGGGTTGCGGCGGATCGCGGCCCTGTACGCCATCGAGAAGTCGATCCGGGGCGAGCCGCCCGAGGTCCGGCTGGCCGAGCGCCAGGCCCGCACCGCGCCGTTGGTCGAGGACTTCGGGGCGTGGCTGCGCCGGCAACGCGCCCGGGTCTCGCCGAAGTCGCGACTGGGCGAGAAGCTGGCCTACATCGCCAACCACTGGGACGGGCTACAAGCGTTCCTCGCCGACGGGCGCGTGGAGATGGACAACAACGTCGTGGAGAACGCGATCCGGCCGCTGGCGCTGAACCGCAAGAATGCGCTGTTCGCCGGCCATGACGAAGGCGCCAAAGCCTGGGCCCGCATCGCCTCATTGGTGGAAACGGCGAAAATGAACGAGGTCAACCCCCACGCCTACCTCAAGGCCACGCTCGAAGCCATCGCCAAGGGCCATCCGGCCTCGGAGATCGATCGACTGCTGCCCTGGGCCTTTACGCCAATCTCAAGCTGATAGCCAGGTGGCGTAGCCACACCGCTTACATTTTATGGGTTGGCTGTCCTTCAGGAAGCCGGAAACGTCGTCGGGGAAGAGAGCCAGCGCTTCGTCGAAGGCGTTTAGGCGGCGCGTTTTATATCTGCCAGAACTGGTCAGCTCGGCTTCGATCGCTTTCTCGAAAGCGCGTTCGGTATGGCCGGACATGGATCAGACTTACCGCGAAGAAACGCTATCGAGGGAGGCGTGTAGGCCAACGTAGCTTGGGGCATCGGAGTTCATCGTAGCTCAGCGAGTTGCCCATTGGTGGCTGCTGTAACCAAGGCGGCGCGATATTCTTTCAAAAGCGTGCTGGACTTTAGAGTTGAGTCACCCAAGCGATCTATATCTCTGATCTTGCTATTGAGCCATGACCTCAGCTCAACCTGCTCAGCACGAGGCGGTACGGGGAGAACTGCACGGCGAAGGTCCCGAATGTTAATGCCTTTAATCGTCGCACCAATGGCACCGGCAGCCAATTGCATCAAAACTGCATCCGACTTAAGTGTTAGCAATAGCCATTCGCGATCCACTTCCTTGTTTGGTGCAATGCGCGCTGCATCTTGGGTGAGGTTTATGCCATCAAGTTCAGGGGGAAGGAGTTCAACGTCTCCGAAACTGCCTCGTATGGAGTAGACAATATCCCCTGCCCGCAGGCGGCTTCTCGAATGTGCAGCGTCTATCTCATGCGTCGTTCGGCTGAGTGAATCAAGCTTCAGCCTGTCGAGCCTCACATCGCCACCCTTGATGATCGGTACTCCATTTTCGACGTGCGGACCCGGTAGTACAATCCCGTACCGAATAGGGCGCCGAGGCTCAGTAAGCCGGTCTAAACGCTGGATGTCCCAATGCATCGGAATGTTGCCGAGCCAATCAATGCCGGTGGGTTTCATGGGTGCGTCGGGCTCGAGGCCCTTCGTAGCAGCGTGGGTGATGAGAGCTTGGCGTTTCTCGGCCAGCCGGTCCAGTAATTCCCTCTTCCTTTGGATCAACCCGTCGATCCGCGTCGTCTTCTCGTCCAGAAACTGCGCAATCCGCCGTTGTGTGTCTAGCGGGGGGAACGCCTTCCGTAAGTGCTTTAAGTTGTCTACGGAAAGCCCGGGTTGAGCGGCCGATACCGAGTGTTGGTTCAGGTTCATGTCCCGAAGAGCATAGGCAAGCCACTTAGCATCCAGTTCCCTTTCAGGGAGGCAACGGAGTGCATGTTCAGATACCCAAATCGGTCCGTCAGCGACACGCACGTTACCGCAGTGAGCACCCTGTCTACCCACGAGAACAGTCGGTCCAATAGCGTTGAATCGATCGCTGAAGCCTCGGACGCCATTGCCGCCATAGACTGGATAGGGTCCCTGCGGCTCGATGTCGTTGTTAGAAATGAAATCCCCGCTTCGCATTCTAATGATGCGATTGAGCGGAAGTTCGAGCCAGCCGAGAGGCACAGTCATGCCACTAGCCCTTTCACCAGCCCGGAGATCTCGCCTTCGAGCCTGGTGATATCCTCCTCGATCCGATCAAGCGGGCGTGGCGGCCTGTAGACGTAGAAGTGCCGATTAATCGGGATCTCGTAGCCTACCTTGGTCTTGTCGTAGTCCACCCAGGCATCGGACACATGTGGTAGCACTTCCCGCGCGATGTAGGCGTCGATGTCGTTTCCGAATGCACCTACCAGCCGGTCGTTGGGCTTATCCGGCCCGAAATCCATGGGCAGGGGCAGATTGGTGCCGGGAGGCAAGGGGATGTTCTCGGTGTCCCTAAGTTCACTGTCGGGCTCGGGGCGTCCCTTGCTGTCCCGGCAAATCTCGGCCTCTTGGTCGCGCTCGCCAACGGCCGCGCAAATCGCCTTCTTGATCGGCGCGGCAATTCTGACTCCTGCGGGATTCGCGGCATGCATCAAATCGGCCTCGAACGCCTCCCTGTCCATGTACCGTCCTTTGCCTTCAAGCGTTGCGAGCACGGCGCGAATGGCATCCTGTCGCTTCCGCCCCTCCTCGATCTCCAGCGCGGCTGTTGCCGTGTCCTTCCGCTTCCTGGATTTCGCCAGATTGGCAAAGGCGGTCTGGTCTTCAAGTCTTGCGATGCGCTCCGGCGTCGCTTCGAAGTTCATGCGCAAAGGGCGTTCGACCGTCACTTTCAGGAATCCGAATTCGCGGTTTTCGAAGATGCGGGAGATGACGCGAGTCTCGAGCTTTCCGTCGATCAAGGCTTCGGCTTCCTCGCCATTCTGGTAGTTGCCGTATACGCGGGTCAGGTGGTGGATTTGCTCCTCGGTAATCTCGTTGCGCTTGTTGTTGAGGCTCTTCTTCATCTTCTGGTAGAAGCGCGTGCCGTCGATGATCTGAACCTTGCCCCGCCTCTCCGGCGGCTTGCGGTTCGTCACGAGCCAGACATAGGTGAAGATGCCCGTGTTGTAGAAGAGTTGATCCGGCAGCGCGACGATTGCGTCGAGCCAGTCATTCTCGATGATCCAGCGGCGAATGTTGGAAGGTCCTGATCCCGCGTCGCCCGAAAAGAGCGGCGAGCCATTGAAGACGATGGCAATTTTCGAACCAGGCTGATCCTCGTCTCCCTCCTCATAGGGATGCATCTTCGAGATCATGTGCTGAAGGAAGAGCAGCGATCCGTCATTGATGGCCGGGAGCCCTGCGCCAAACCGTCCTGAAAACCCGACCGTCCTGTGCTCTCGCTGGACAAGATCCTTCTGGTCCTTCCATTCGACTCCGAAGGGCGGATTGGCCATCAGGTAGTGGAAGCGCTCGCCCTCGAAGCCATCCCCGGTCTTGCCGTCGCCGAGTGTGTCGCCGAGGACGATGTTGGCAGTGTCCTCGTCCTTGATGAGCATGTCCGAGCAACAGATCGCCCAGGATTCGTCGTTGTACTCCTGGCCGTAGAGCGCAAGCTTGGCCCGGTCGTTCTGCGAGAGGATCAGTTTCTCAGACTCGGAGAGCATACCGCCCGTGCCGCACGCTGGGTCATAGATCGTGCGGAAAATGCCGGGCTTGTAGACATCCTGTTCATCGGTGTAGATGAGGTTCGCCATCAGGCGAATGACCTCGCGCGGCGTGAAGTGATCGCCGGCTTCCTCGTTGGCCTGTTCGTTGAAGCGCATCACCAGATGCTCGAACAGATAGCCCATCTGAAGGTTGTCGATCCTGTCCGGATGCAGGTCGACATCGGCCATCGCCTTCACGATGGTGAAGAGGCGGTTGCTGGCGTCCAGCTTTTCGATCTGATCGGCAAATTTGAAGCGCTCGAATATGCGACGGGCAGTCGGTGAGAAACCGTTGATGTAGGAAACGAGGTTCGGCGCGATGTTCTCGGCATCCCCAAGCATCCGGGCGAATGTGTAGGGGCTCGTGTTGTAGAGAGGATGTTTCCGCTTCGGATCGGCGGCCTTGCCAAGCAACCGATCCACTGCCGCTTCGGGCATCTGCTGTGCCTCAAGCTCATCGTGCCTGTTGAGAACGGCATCCTTGGTTGGCTCCAGGACGCAATCGAGCCGCCGTAGGACGACCATTGGAAGCATCACCAACCGATACTGAGGAGGACGGTACGGCCCCCTGAGCCGGTTCGCGATGTCCCAGATTCTGGCTTTTAGTTCTTCGTGAGTCTGAACATTCATCGATGGTCTTCTGGATCCTGTGTCGATCCTCTAGCTACGTTTACCGTGCCACTGGAAGGCGAAGTCAGGCGCGCAGAATACTATGCGGTCTGCCTACACAAGTCGATTGCCCGGGAAACCACGATCGAGCAGTTTGAAACACAAGAAACGGCAATCCGTCCAGAGTTCGAAGTGCCGGCACCTTCGCTGTCCCATTGGTCCAGCATGGGAGCAAGTCCAGACAGTCCGAAATTAGCTAGCGATGCGGATGGGGAAACGGGCTCTATCGGATGGTCCATTTCCTAAACCACAGGAGACTCGAATCGAGGAGGGGGAAGGGCAGATTTACATAGACGTGTGCCGTTGGCGGAGCCTCCCCGCAGTAACGGCAAGGTTCTTCGGCCCCTTGTCGCGGTTTTGGAACGACTCCTCTGAAACAAACAGTTCTATGGCAGCCTGGTAGATCGCCACGGCTTGTTCACGAAGCGTCGACGCGTTCTACCTGGTGCCGAGTGCCTGAAGAGCATTGCCAAGGTTCTTCCGCACTCCTGCTCACTAAAGCGGCACGCGCTCGCGTGTGCAGTCTTCAACCCCCATACGATAGTCCCCACGGCTCGAACGGCGTCACCCGTAGTGAGATTCCGGTGGGGGCGGTAGCGCAGCTGGGTCGACTGAGTCCGCTAAGGCTGGTCCGGTTCGTTCTCCGGGGTGAAATGTAACCTCAATCCTTCGCAAATCATCAAAATTGCTATAGATCATACCCAAGCTGATTAACAGCCCTTGGAGCCACATGACGCACCTCATTGGTTCCCATTCAGAGCCTTCTTCAGGCAGTTGTTCAAGCAAGGCGCGAATCAGCGAATGGACGCGGATGCCCTGCGAAGGATCCCTTTGTGGAGTTAGCTCTCTACTTAGTTGTACTTCCTCATCCGCAGGCGCAGACGGCTCATCCGTGGACGATTCTGAGATAACCGGCTTGACGAGCCGGTCTGGATTTATCTCGAAGAAACCGGCATCGCGGGCGGACCTGAGAAACACTTGTCGCGCCCGTGGCGCTTGACTTGCAGTCACCCCGATTTCCGTCAGGGCATTTTCTATCGCCGGGCCTGTCGGCAGGATAGTCCCTTTCAACCTTTCATAGGCCTGCCGAAATACAGATACTTCCAAAAAGGCTTCGACCTTGGTCTGTCGAACAAGCTCAGGAATCAGAAGCTGATTTCCCTGTTGCGTCAATTGGATACGCTTGTTCTTGTAGTCTAACAATCCAAACATCCTTGTAGCATTCATGTTTTGTCGGAAATTGCCACTGGTGGAGGACCGCCCCATCCAAGCCGCCAATTGATCCCAGCCGCAGGAACCTCCTCCAAGCGCGTGGACGTTGGCCACTATTTCGGCGCAGCCATCCAAGTGGTAGTAGGGGAAGGGAGTGCCCCGAGCCCTCGTATTTCGCGATTTGTCTAAGTTGGCAGTCATCTCGTCATTCCTAGTTAGTCAAATGTATCGAAATACTAGTATTCCCGCCCCACCCTGTCAATTGGTAACTCAGGGGTTGACTTACTATTCGGAGCGCCGTACAGTGAACTTGACTGCGTTGAGTACTGGCCACCGGTTCACGGCCATTGAGTTTTAGCACTGTTTGTGGCACAGTGCCAGCGCAGACGCTCAAACTGAAAAGTCGCGGTCAATGGGGCCATAGCTCAATGGTAGAGCAAGCGGCGCTACATCCGTTAGGTTGTCGGTTCGATTCCGACTGGCCCCACCGACCGCAGACGGAGGTTAAGCGTCATTACAGCCCGGTGGCTCGAGTGGTTAGGCATGCCCCGTTGCAAGGTGCATCATGCCGGTTCGATTCCGGTCCGGGCTTTTAAATCAGGCTCTTACCTCACATCAGCCGTGCGAGGGCCTCCCCCGCGCGGCGTGTCGCCAGTGTATAGGTGACCGCGCAGTTAGTCAATTTTGCGTTACGCATCACGTTGTTCAGCGTATTGCCGACTAGGCCGAAACCTAGGCGCACTGTCACAATAAACACACTATTGGCACTCGCTCGCCTACGTTTCCTGCCATTTCGATGCAGGTTCCAGTGAAGCTCGTTGCGGGCTTGGCCTAGGGTAAGGAAGAAGGCCCGCCCCCGTCGCGACTGCCCTGAAGGTCTTACCAAAACCTGTCTAAGGGGTGTCAACAAGGGGCGGGCTTTTGTTCGATAGCCAATCTTAACACAGACCCTCGTACCACGCTGGCTAGCTTCCGGAATCATTCCCTATTATTTCCAGCATGCCGGCTGATCCAGACGCTAGACTCACCATCTCGTTCTGCGGGTTATACCTGTACCCCCGCGCCAAGGACGTGTTCGGCTACTGTCACGCGAACTACGACCCTAACCTACTTGCGCGGTAGGCCTTCGCCCAGCGGTGACCAGCGCAGAAACCACCTTGTGGTGCTGTGCGAAGACCGTCTCCTTGACATCCACCAAACCATCAAGCACGGTTGTTCGCGGAGGCTTTGGGGCGCTTAAGCGTTTCATTGCCTTTTTCCGTCCTCACGCTCCATTCTCGCGAAACTCGCTTCGGGAATTGTCGGATCAGCGGCCACGCGCGTCTCCGCGTTCTTGCGCAACGCTGGTTGCATCGTGGAGGCGATCGCGTAACCGCGCTATGGCTTCCGCTTGAGCTGCTGAAACTCGACCTAGACAAGCGGCTCAAGACGAAGCACATGTCGGCGGCGGGACGGGCGGTGTTCTTTCGCTGGCTGAACGCTCGCCACGTCCACGACCCGGCAGACTAACCGTTCGCTGCTTCAGTCTGGCGCGCCTGGATCAGACCAGCCGATTCGAGGGCCTTGCGAATTTCCTCGCCGGGGATATCCGTGCGATCACCCTTGGAGTACAGGGCCAGCGCGATGACGCGATCAGCATCGCAGTAGTAGATTATCCGGGCGCCTGACCGTGTTCCCTTGCCGCCCAGCCTCAGCCGCTGTTTGAAAACCGGCCGGCCGCGCTGGTTCGGTATCCGCATGGCACGGTCCGGAGGGCCGTTGCGTGCACAATCCTCAAGACACGCCTCGGCATCGTCTTCAATGCCTTGGTGCTTCTTGGCCAGCTTCTTCAGATCCCGCTCGAACGAACTCGAGCGGGCGATCTCACGCATGCGTGTCGAGTTCTTTCTGGACGAAGTCTGCAAACGGCTTGCTGGCGGACAACGCAAGTGTCTCGGAAAGGTCCTCGAGGCGCACCGCCAGGCGCTCGAGGTCTTCCGCGAGGGTCCGCAGGAGAAACGCCGATGCGAACTGGCGGGATGTTCTGGTTTCCAGAATGGACCGGCATGTCGATGCGCAGGCATTCGACACGGAGGACGACGAGTCTAGGATCGACGCGTGCTTGCGCGCCAGATCCAACTCCCACTGCGCCATTGTGTCGAGTTTGCCCAAGTCGGCTATGACATCCTCGGCGTTTTTCGACGCGCGCTTGGTCATGAGCGCGAGGTACAGCAGCAGGCCCATCAGTTGAACCGATCTACCGGGTGTCTCAGCCAGCTCGACCAGGGACCCGGACTTCTTCTGTATCGGCTCGACCATCGCTTCGATTCCCTCCAAATGGAGCGCGTCGGTTGTCATGTCGATACTCCTTTCCGGCTTCCTGTCCTAGCAACGGGGCGATCTTCAGCCCCACGGATATGCAGGCGCAATGTACCAAACTCCTCCAGGTAGCGGTGAAAGCGACCCATTATCTCCCCCGCGGTGAGCGGATTCGACGACTGTTTCTCGGTTTTCCTCACCGAAACGCACACAGGACTGCATGATCTCCGGTTGAAGCGCCGTTCATCGATTCGGCGCTCGCTAGCCAACGATTCCCTCTGCGAACACCAGCCCCGTGACTGTCTGCGTCAGCTAACGTCTCCTGTAGTGCCGCCTGAGTGCGATCCGCCGTCGATGCCCCACACTCTCAAGCAATTCCTCGAGAGACACGAGCCGGTCCCGGAGTTCCAGCCGGACTCCGCATCGAAGACTGGCTTTGTCCGGTCCGCAGAAGAGCCACTCATCATCCCGTCCGAGTGCATGTGCCCAGAGCGATTCCTCCCCCTTGCCCAGCGCGATGCCGTGAATTCTGATCGCCAGTTCGGCTCGTTCCCGATTGTCGACCGCGTGTTCCGCCGCCAGCGATGCCCGCAGCTCTCCCAGAACGATCTCCTCCTCGCGGCGTCGATGCTGAAATCCCGTCTGTGTCTCCGTCACACAGTCTTCAACCGTCTCGACCCGATAGCCGCCCGCCAACGCGCCCCAAGTTCCGGTTCGATGGCACTCGATGATCACGTTCGCGTCAACGAGCACCACCGCCCGATGCTCGTCCACATCGCTCACATTTCAATCGCGAACTCAAGCCCGTGGGCCTCGAACAGGTCTTGAAGATCCTCGTTCGAAAGCCCCACTAGCGCAGCCGCTCGGCGTACCGAAATATGGCCCTGGTCGATCGACGCCCCGATCACGTCCATGAACGGCTTCGAAAATAACGGCGGCGCCACCGCCTCCTCGGTCACTCCGCCATTGTTCCGCAGCGCCGCTTCCGGGACCGCCTGGGCCGTCGTCCTGGTCAGCCGCCCCAGAGAGACCAAACGCCAGCGCAGCGCCGATGAACTGACATCCAGTTCGTTCGCAGCCACGTTCAACTGCGAGATCAACGCATCCATTTCCAACTCGCTCCAAGCCCCGAACGCATCGAGCGACGCTCTTGGCATGAGCACCGCGGCCGCGAAGTTGTTCGCCAACTGTTCGACCCGGTTGCCGCCGAAGTCCCTGGTGTCCTCCGTATGCTCGGGCGGCATCGCCTCCCACGTCAGAATGTGAAACAGCTCATGCGCCAGGTCGAAGTTGCGCCTTCCCGCTACTTCGTCGCGCGCGATCAGGACCGCATCGAGCTCCGGCAGCCGGCACGCCGCCCCCGAAATACCTCGGTAGGCATCCACCATCAGCACGAGGATTCCGAGCTCATCCTGCATCGTTGCAGCCAAACGTTGCGCTGGCACGGCGCCCAATCCCAATTCGTCGGCGAACCGCTCGCCGGCATCGATTGCAGCCTCGAAGCTTGACGTCCTGGTCAAACCGAGAGCGCGCCGCATCAGTGGCGCCGGTCGCCCCAATTGTGCCGCCAATGCACGGTAGGCTCCCACCCACTGGCTGGCTTTCTGCTCGTATTCGGCAAGTTCTGATTGCCCAACACCGCTTTGCCGCCACGAGAACCGGGCTTCGCCGTCCAAGCGAAACGGATCCGTGAAGTACTCGAGAGGCGCCTCGAGCTTCTCGACGGCAAGCAGCAACTCGTCCGCCGTCACCCGCCGCACACCCGTCTCTATCGCCGACACGGTCTGCCGATCCTTGAACCCGAAGAGCTGCGCCAGCCCGTCCTGCGACAGACCGCGTTCCTTTCTTAACGCCCTGATCCGGGTACCGATGATGCCGGGCATCGGAATTCCTCCGTTCTTGAATCTTGCAGTTTTCGAAACGCAATAATTTTATGCGAACGGTCATGCGTGTTCAACGAGTTCGACTCATCGAGATTTGCCCTCCGCTTCGCGAACAACCCTGCCACTCGCGTCGCTCCGGTTTGCGTCTATGCTAGGCTCGACGAAGGCAACCACGTCCCCCCAACAACCGAAAATAAAGAGGCCCCCCATGCCCCCCTCCAACTGGAACGAAGCCGGCAAAACCTGGCTTGACGATCACGGTCTCCTCGACGACGACCAGGCCAGCCAGCTCCGCCGGGCCGACGACCCCGAACAGGCCCGCTCCCCGATCCCCACCCGCGTCGTCTCCAACGGCGAGTACATGCCGCCGCCGCAGTCAGACGACCAGCGCCGCGTCGAAGCGCGCATCAATGAACTCGCCGACGATGCGAGCCACAAGCTCAGCGTCAGTCGCCGCAAGTTTCTCGCGAGCAGCGGCGGGATGGCCGCCGCGTTCGTGGCCATGAACGAAATCTACGGGCGCTTCTTCAACGTCGATCCCATCGAGATATTCGAACCGGCCGCGGCGCAGGAAGCGTCCCCGCCGAGGGACATGTTCGTCTTCGACGACCAGCTCCACGTCGTCCGGGGCAGCATGGGGAACCTCGGCGGCGATCTCAGGGCGATCGCGCAAGGCTCAACGTCCACCGACTCAGGAATATCGCAAAACCCCTTTAACCCTCAGGGGCTTACCGACGAGCGCGGCGAAGACTGGGGTGTGTGGAATCCCGAGCTCGTCGGCCTGCCGAACACGGCCGAGACGTTCCAGATCGTCCAGTTCATCAAGGACATCTACCTCGATTCGCAGGTGACCATCGGGCTGCTGAGCAACGTCACCGCGATGGTGGTCGACGACGGTCAGAACACGCGCCCGCCGCGAAACGCGCGCGAGGCGGCGGAGGTCGAGCTGCTCACGGCCGGGCAGACGGCCGCCGCGCGCAACTTCGTCAACGAGATTTCGGGATCCACGCGCATGCTCGCGCACGGGCTGCTCTACGTCGGCCGCGGCAACCTCGACTGGATTCAGCAGCAGATCGACGAACACCAGCCCGATTCCTGGAAGGGCTACAACATCTCCAACGCCGCCAAGGTCGACAACGACCCCGAGAGCCTCATGCGCCAGTGGCGCCACGATGACGAGGATGTGGCCTATCCGACGTTCGAGCTGATCCTGCAGAACTACGAGCGGCTCAGGGAAACCAAACCCGGCTTCAACTGCATCTGCGTCCATAAGGGCCTGGCCCCCGGGCCGCCCGACCCCGAGCGCGGGCATCCCGGCGACATGCCGAAGGCCGCCGCGGACTGGCCGAATCTCAACTTCATCACCTACCACGCGGCCATCCAGCCGGGGATGTTCATGCGCCCTGCCCTCGAGGAAATCGAATCAGGACAGCTCCGCGAGGGCGTGCCCGACATAAGCTGGACGACGGAATACGCGACGCTGGTCGCGCCGTTCAGCAACGTCTATGCGGAGATCGGTACGACGTGGGCCTCGACGATCGTGACCTTCCCGACGGTCGCGGCACACCTCATGGGCCAGTTGATGATGTTCATGGGTCCGGACCGCATCGTCTTCGGCTCCGATTCGGTCTGGTACGGCACCCCGCAATGGCAGATCGACGCGTTGTGGCGGTTCCAGATTCCGGAGGACATGCGCGAACGCTGGGGATACCCCGAGATTACCGAGGACGACAAGCGCAAGATCCTGGGGCTGAACTCCGCGAGGCTCTACGGCATCGAAGGCGTCGAGTCCGGCGATCTGTCCCAGCGATTCAGGGCAGTACCCGCCGACTACGAAGATCGCATGTCAGACGAATTCAAGACGATCTTCGAGTTCCCGGGATACATCGCCGACAACATGTCGAGGATCAAGGCGAACTACGCGAACCTGGCGCTGCCTCGCGATCAGGAACG
>JAJEGN010000022.1 GCA_022819855.1 Gammaproteobacteria bacterium
CTCGGCGCGCCGCCCGAAGGCTACGTCAACGGCGAGAACAGCGCGGTGGACATCACCATCACCGACAACACGGCCACGGCGGTGACGCTGACCACGCCCGACGCCCAGGCGACCGAGGGCGACGGCACCGATACCGCCGAGATCCGGCTCGGCATCGGGCGCGGCATGGTGAACAGCGAAAGGCTGGTCGTACCGCTGCAATTCTCCGGCGCCGCGCTCGGCACGGATTTCAGTCTCGCGCTCAGCGGCACACCCACCGGCGTCAGCCTCGATCCGAACACCGGCGAGGTAACCTTCGCCGGCCCGAGCGAAAGCGCCACCGAGGCGAGCATCCTCCTGACCGCGGCGGTGGACAACAACGCCGACGACGCCACGGTAACCGTATCCATTCCGGCCCGCTCCACCGGCAGCGCGCCGGTTCTCGGAGCGACCAATCTCGACGGCGGCGCCACCGGCAGCCGCAGCGGCAACGGCCGCATCACGCTGAAGGACGCCGGCCTGAACGTGCGCACCATCGGCTGGGCGTCGGCGACCCTGGACGCCACGGAAGCCGCATCCGCCGGTTCGGTGGACGTGCGGCTCTCCTCGGCGGGCACCTCGCCGGTCACCTTCCGCGTCTGCCTCACCGACGGCACGGCCACCTTCGGCAGCGATTACGCCGGCGTCATCACCGCCGGCGACCGCTGCACCGGCGCCGGCGGCAACGCGGACTTCACCATCGCCGCCGGGGACACCACCCAGGCGGTGAACTTTGCCGGCATTGCCGATGCCGTCGACGAGCCGGACGAGACCTACACCGCTGTGATCTCCTTGCCCACGCCCGTGGCCGGGCTCGGCCTCAGCCCGGATACCGTCACGGTCACCATCCGCGACGACGACCCCACCACGGTGAGCCTGGCCCGCGGCGGCAGCGGCGCCATCAACGAGGGCGGCAAGGTGGAGTTCACCGTCTCTCTGGACCGCGCGCTCGTGGCGGGCGAGGTCATCGACGCACCACTGTCCATCGGCGGCACCAACGTCGGCACCGGCGACTGGAGCCTGGCGACGAAGTCCGGCGCGGCCAACACCGGGATCACCTTGCACAACACCAGTACCGCCACCCCCACGGTGCGCTTTTCCGGCGCCGGGGCGCAAACCGCGACCCTGGAACTGACCGCCGAGGCGGACGGCACGAGCGAAGGCGCCGGCGAGACCTACGCCATCGCCCTCGGCACCGATCAGCAGTTCGACGCCGACCCGGACACCAACGTGGGCGGCGGCGCCGACCCCGACGGCAGCAACAACCGCTTCACGGTGCTGGTGAACGACCCGCGCACCATCGGCTGGGCCGCCACCACCCTGAGCATCAACGAGGCCGACACGCAGCAGACCACCGGCAGCGTCGACGCCAGCCTCTCCACCGGCAACGGCCCGGTCACCTTCCGCGTCTGTCTGACCGATGGCGGCGCCTACCGCGGCAGCGACTACCGCGGCTTCAACGGCAATGCCTGCACCGGCACCGGCGGCTCGAACCCCGACCTCGAGATCGCCGCGGGCCAGTCGGACCAGGGCGTCACCTTCACCGTCATCGGCGACGGCGCCGACGAACCCGACGAGACCTTCAGCGCCGAGATTTCGCTGCCCACCGCGTTCACGGGCCTGAGCGTCGATGCGTCCAAGGCGCGGGTGACCGCCACCATCGTCGACAACGATCCCACCGTGGTCAGCCTCGCCCGGGTCGGCGGCGGCGCCATCTACGAGGCGGGCAAGGCGGAGTTCACCGTGACCCTGGGCCGGGCGCTGATTGCCGGCGAGATCATCGACGTGCCCCTCGCGGTCAGCGGCAGCGGCATCACCACCGGCGACTGGAGCCTGGAGAGGAAGCCCGGCACGGCCAATACCGGCGTCACGCTCCACGACGCCGGCACGGCCACGCCGAGACTGCGCTTTTCCGGCGCCGGCGCCCGGGTGGCGACGCTCGAACTGATGGCGACCGTGGACGGCGTCACCGAAAGCGGCGGCGAGACCCTGACCTTCGCCCTCGGCCCCGACGGTTCCGGCAGCAACGGCTTCGACCGCGGCGGCCTCGGCACCAACGTGGGCGGCGGCGCCGACCCGCACGCTTCCAACAACAGCGTCAGCCTCACCGTCAACGACGGGCGCACCATCGGCTGGGCGGCCACCGCGGTCACGGTGAACGAGAGCGCCGGTACGGTGAACCTGAACGCCGAGCTGTCCGAGGGCACCGGCCCGGTGACCTTCCGGGTCTGCCTGAACTACGACAGCGCCACCCTGGGCGAGGACTTCACGGGCGTCTCCCGCGCCAATGCGCGCTGCACCGGCAGCGGCGGCGGCAATGCGGACCCGACGATTTCCTCCAGCGCATCGCGCCAGCAGGTCAGCCCCGGCATCGACCAGCGCGTGCTCGACGAGCCGCGCGAGACTTTCGAGGCCACGCTGTCGCTGCCGAACCCGATCGCGGGTCTTGCCGTCGATTCCGCCAATGCCACGGCCACCGTCACCATCGTGGACAAGGATCCCACGCTGGTGACGCTCTCGGCGCCGGAGGGCAACATCGCCGAGGCGGGCGGCGTCAAGCGCATGAAGCTGTCGCTCGGCCGCGCGCTGGTCAACCCGGAAGCCCTGACCGTGCCCTTGATCTTCGGCGGCGTGGCCGTGCGCGGCAGCGAATACACCGTGGCCTGCGAGAGCGCTTCCGGCGTGCAGTGCGCCGGCCTGAACAGCGGCAATGCCCAGGTGACGTTCACCGGCGGCGCCAATGCGGCACGCAGCGTGGACCTGACCGTCACCGGCATCGAGGACAACGTCGACGAAGGCCCCGAAACGGTAACGGTCAGCCTGGGCGCGCTCAACACCGGTTCCGGGACGAACCTCGACGGCGGCGCCTCCGGCAGCGGCTCGGTGGGTTTCGACGTGGCCGAGGAAGCCACCATCGGCTTCGGCAGCGCCTCGTTCGAGGCCGGCGAGGGCGACGGCGACTTCTACGCCACGGTGCAACTCTCCGAGCCGGTGGAAGGCCGGGTGACCGCCACCGTTGGCCTTGAATACCACGGTACCAGCGACCGCGGCGACTATCGCGGCACCGAGCCCTTCACCGTTCGCATCCCGGCCGGCGAGACGACGGGCCGGGCGGGCCCCGTGACGCTGCTTCAGGACACCGAATCCGAGGGCGACGAGACGCTCTTCTTCCGCTTGACCAAAGCCGGCAACGCCGCAACGAGGCAGCCGGTAACCGTCGACCGCGCCGAGGCGGTGCTTGTCATTCGCGACGACGATCCGGCGGTTGCCGGGCTGTCGCTATCGAGAAGGACGCTGAACCTGACCGAGGGCGGCGCGCCCGGAAGCTATACCGCGGCGCTGACGAAGGCGCCGGATTCCGACGTCACCATGACGGTGACCAGCTCGGACGCGAACGCGGTGCGCGTGCATACCGGCCAGGGCACGCCGACGGGAAACCTGACGCTGACCTTCTCCCCGCAGAACTGGAATCAGGCGCGCATGATCGTGGTGACCGCCCAGCAGGATGCCGACCACCACGACGAGAGGCCCTACATCAAACACGAACTGTCGGGTACGGGCGGCTACCAGAGGCTGCAGCCGCGTGCTCTTAACGTCGAGCTGACGGATGACGACGACCCGCCGGCCGAGCCCGTGGTGAGCATTTCCGGCGGCGACGGCATCACCGAGGGCGACACGGCCCGGTTCACCCTGCGCGCGAGCCCGCGACCGCAAAGCCCCATCGACGTGAACGTGGACATCAACGACAGCGGCGACTTCGCGGACGCGGGGCAGACCGGAGCGCGGACCTTCAACATCGGCGCCGGCGGCAACACCACCTTCGAAGTCACCACGGATGACGATTCGCAAGTCGAGTCCGATGGCACGATTACCGCCACCCTTGCCGGCGGCAACGGCTACACGGTGGACTTCCAGAGCGACCACGCCTCGGTTGCGGTCAGCGACAACGACACCAGGACGCCGATTGTCAGCTTCGCTTCTTCCGCGTCAACCGCCGGGGAAGGCGCGGGGACACGCAACGTGACCGTCAACCTGAACCCAGCGCCTGCATCCGCCATCGTCGTGCGCTACGGCGTGGCCGGAACGGCTGACGAGGGTGGCAACAACGACTTCACCATCGCACGTTTCGGCAGCCTGCGGGTAGCCGCCGGCGCCACCAGCGCGACCATTGACGTGACGATCATTGACGACAGCCTCGATGAATCCAGCGAGACGGTGATACTGAACCTCACCGACCACGCCGACTACGACCTCGGCGCCACGGCCAGCCATACCCTCACCATCACCGACAACGACGACCCGCCGCCGCAGACGCCGATCGTGAGCATCACGGGTAGCGGCGCCATCACCGAAGGCGGCAATGCCCGCTTCACCCTCACAGCGAGCCCCGCACCCCGGAACAGCATCCGCGTGCGGGTCACGATTTCGCAAACCGGCAACTTCGCCGCCGGCGGACAGATTCGTACGCGCACGGAGACCGTGGGCAGCAGCGGGACGGCCAGCTTCACCGTCGCCACCACCGACGACAGCCAGGACGAGCCCCACGGCGCCATCAACGCGAGGGTGAACGACGGCACGGACTACGACGTGGACAGCCAGAACGGCTCGGCTTCGGTGACGGTGAGAGACAACGACGAGCCGCTGTCGCGCATCAGCATCAGCCGCGATGCCGCCTCGGTGGGTGAAGGCCAGCTGGTGGGCTTCACCATCAGCGCCGCGCCCGCGCCCACGGCGGATCTGGACGTGCGCCTGGAAATATCGCAAACAGGCGATTTTGCGGAAGCTGGCCAGACCGGCGCCAAGACAGTGACCATCCTGGCGAACACTGCCTCCGAGAGCCATTTCGTAGTCACCGTGAACGATGAGGCAGACGAGAAAGACGGCTCGATTACGGCCCGGATTCTCTCGCACTCCCGATACCGGGTGGCGTCCCCTCCCAACAACCGGGCGACGACAGCCGTGACCGACGACGACGTGCCCACCCCGGTCGTGAGCCTGACGTCGGATCACCCGGCGCGAGAAACCGCATTCGAGGGCGCCGCACTCAAGTTCACCCTGCACACCGACATCGCGCCTGAAACGGACCTCGACGTCACCGTCGACGTCTCCCAGCCCGGCAACGCCTTCGTCAATTCCAACCAGACCGGGAACCGCACGGTCACCGTCCGCGCGAACACCCGCAGACAGTCCTTCACCGTTCAAACCCACGACGACAGCGTCGAGGAAAATCCCTCCTACGCCACGGTAACTGCCACGGTGCAATCGGGCGCCGGATACACCGTGGCGGACCCACCGAAACACGAGGCCTCGGTGGACGTGCACGACAACGACGGCCTGCCCCTCGCCGACATCCTCGACATCGAGACCGAAGAAGGTCAGGAGCTCGTCACCGTCGTCGAACTCTCCAAACCGGTGGCGCACAAGGTGGAGGTGTGCTATCGACCGGAAGTCAGAAACTACCAGGGCCGGCATTGGGGCACGGCGCGCCATCCGCCGGACTTCATCTACGGAGACCAATGCCTCACGATTCGGCCTGGACGAACCCGGGTCGAGGGTTGGATTGAGACGGTGGATGATTCCCTTGATGAAGGTGATGAATGGTTCACCCTTGTTCTGTGGCGCGCCGAGGGCGCCGTCATCGGCCGCAGCGAGGCCATCGCCACCATCCGCAACTCGGACCCCTTGCCCGACGCCTGGCTCGCCCGCTTCGGGCGCGCGGTGGCGGACCACGCGCTCGAGGGGATCGCGGCGCGCATCGAGGCCGTGAGAACGCCCGGGCGCATCCCCGGGTTCCAGGGCAACTTGGCGGGACGGCCCATCGGCGGAGGCGCGGCGCGGGACGCCGATGCCTGTGCGGCGCCGGCCGGTTCAGGCCGGCGGGGGCCGGCCGAGAGCGCTGGCGCGGCGACCCTGGCCCTGGCTGCCCCATCCGGGGCGGCTCGCGACACCGTCGATGCGGCCCTCGAGTCCGGCGCGTTCGGCGGCACCAACGCGTCGGCGGGCCGCTCCGAAACAGGCAAGCCGGATGCGACCTATGCGACCGGTCGGCCGGATGCGTCCGGGGTGGCTTGCGCGCCGGCGGGGCCGCTGGCGCCGGGTGCAACGGCGCTCGATGCGGCCGGGGCGGCCGGTTCTCCGCATGGTGGAATCGGCGCAAGGATGGGCGCGTCGTTTGCCGGGAGCCGGTTCACGAGCGGCGGCTTCGGTCCTTACGGCGGCGTCGGCGGGTGGGTCGGCCACCAGGGCGTGGGCGCACCCGGTGTCGGCCCGAGCCATGCTGCGGGCCAGGGCTACGCTTCGTACGGTGCGGGCGGGGCCGGAGGCGTCCACGGCCCGCAAGGGGTTTATGCCAGCGACATGCTCTTCCAGCAACTGCTTTCCGGCAGCAATTTCGCCTACACGAGGCAGGAAGGAGAGAACGGCGGGGTCTTCGGCTTCTGGGGGCGCGGCGCGCACTCCACGTTTACCGGGATGCAGGACTCGCTCTCCCTTGATGGCGATCTCGGCAGTGCCATGCTCGGCGCGGATTATGCCCGGGGCGACTGGCTGCTCGGCGTGGCGCTGCACGCGAGTGCGGCCGACGGGGGCTACACCAGCCCGCAGGGCGGCTCGGGCACGGTGGAGTCCACGCTGACCGCCGCCATCCCCTACGTGGCCTGGGGCGGGTCCGGGCGCCTGAGCCTGTGGGGCGCGGCGGGCCACGGTTCCGGCCGGATGGCCGTGCATCCCGGGGCCAGCCGCAAGGGCCGCTTCGGGGCTCCCGTATTGTTCAGGCCGCCGCCCGCGCCCGTCGATGTCCCGCCGCCGTCGCCACGCCGGCGGCTGGCCGCCGACATCGGCTGGTCCATGGCGGCGCTCGGCATGCGCGGCGAACTCTTCGGCGGTCCCGGAGGCGGTCCGGCGCTGGCGCTGACCGGCGACGCTTTGTGGGCGCGCACGACCTCATCGGAGATCGAGGGCATGATGGCCGGCGCCGCCGCAGTCACGCGGGTGCGGGCCGGCATCGAGGGACGCTGGACGTTCCGCTTCGCCGGCGGCGGCATCACGCCGAAGATCGAAGCGGGCCTGCGCCACGACGGCGGCGATGCCGAAACCGGGTTCGGCGTGGAGGTCGGCGGCGGGGTCGCGTGGACCCATCCGGAGCTGGGGATCGAGATCGACCTCGCGGGCCGCTTGCTCATCGCCCACGAAGACGGCGCGGTGGCGGATCGCGGGTTCTCGGTGTCGTTCGGCTATGACCCGAAGCCGGACTCCGAACGGGGTCTCTCGCTCACCCTGCGTCAGGACCTCGGCGGGCAGTCGAGCGGCGGCCTGGATGCCCTTTTCGCTAACGAGCCGATCTCCCGGTACGTGTCCTGGGGGGGCATCCGGGACACGGGCCGCTGGACGATGGAAGCCGGCTACGGACTGCCGGCCTTTGACAGGCGGTTCGTCGCGACGCCGCATGTGAGCTACGGCGTTTCGCACGGCGCCCGCGAGGTCGGCATCGGTTGGCGGCTGGCCCCGGAGAAGCTCGCCCCGGATGAGGCGGTCGGGGTGGGGGGCGATCTGAGCCTGGCGGTCATCGCGACGCGGCGCGAGAGCCTGCTCGGGCCGGCGGACAACCGCATCGGCATCGAGATTCGGGCTCGATGGTGACGGTCGAGCTTCCGCGGGCCCTGACGGGATTGCCCCGGACCGAGGCCGCCGCCGCGGAGCTGGATCGCTTCGAGACCGGACCCTACGGTCAGCGCTACGCCGCCGTGGTCGCCAGTTGGCGCCGGCGCTGGGAGGAGGTGATCCCGTTTTTCGCCTTCTCGCCCGAGGTGCGCAAGATCCTCTACACCACGAACGCCATCGAGAGCCTGCACAGTCAGGTCCGCAAGGCGATTCGCAACAAGGGGCATTTCACCAGCGACGAGGCGGCGACGAAACTGATCTACCTGGCGCTGAGAAATATCACGGCGAAGTGGAAAACCCCGCCCAGGGAATGGCATGCTGCCAAGGCGCAGTTCGCCATCCAGTTCGGCGAACGCTTTGTGCTGACGGTTTAGACGATGAAAGACGGCTCAGCACACAAGATTTCTTACAGGACCAAATCTCAACGACGAATGTTCCGTAGCGCTTCCGAAATCAGCGCGTATCCGCGGACTCGGACTCGACCGTCGCCAGCGTAATCTACCCTCGACTCACCGCAGCCTCGGTATTGGCGCTCAGGTCGACGTCACACGTGACGAACTCCGTCGAGGTGAACATGTCGCCGTCGCGTACCTGCAGGCCCTACGTCAGCCGGAACAGTGTCTCGGCTGCGGACCGCTTACCTTATGGCGCCTCCACCTCAAACGATGGACTGCGTGTTCTGCCCAAGCCGATCCTGAGCACGCTGCAGCCGATTACCGCAGCCGCAACGGAACCAAATAGGACACCGAGCCGAACGACCTCATAGTACGCTCCTCCGGCGTGTTCGAACGCCAGTCCGGCGATGAAAAGGCTCATTGTGAATCCGATGCCGCAGATGAACGCCACGCCCGCCATCTGCAGCCAGTTCACGCCAGCCGGGAGGCGCGTGATACCGAGCGCCACGCCGAGCCCGGTGAACAATAGAATGCCTGCGGGATTGCCGATTACCAGCCCGCCGATCACTCCCAGTGTGACGGGATGAGTCAGTTCCTCAAGACCGATCCCCGTAAGCGTCAAGCCCGCGTTGGCAAACGCAAACAGCGGAAGGATAACCAGCGCAACGGGCGTGTGAAGATCCTGTTCCACACTTTTGAGCGGCGAGGAGCCATCCGGGGCATCCAACGGGATGCACCAGGCGATGAGCACGCCGGCCAGGGTCGCATGGACTCCGGACTTCAGCACGGCAACCCACAACACAATACCGATCAGCACGTAGACGGACATGCGCCGGACACCCAATGCGTTGGCTGCGATCGCGCACCCGAGGATTGCGGCTGCGATCGCAAGTGTCAGTACCGACAGATCGCCCGCGTAAAACACCGCGATTATGATGATCGCCGCAAGATCATCGAAGATGGCCAGGGTCAGCAGGAAGACCTTCAGCGCCGCTGGCACCCGGGAGCCGAAGATACCCAGGACCGCAAGCGCAAACGCGATGTCGGTTGCCGACGGAACAGCCCAGCCGCTCATCGCCACGGCATCGCCCCAGTTCAGCACACTGTAGATCGCGGCGGGCACGGTTATTCCTCCGACGGCCCCCAGACCGGGAAGGACAATCTGTTCGGGCGACGACAGGTCGCCCTCCAGGACCTCGCGCTTGACCTCGAGCCCGATGAGAAAGAAGAACACGGCCATCAGCCCGTCATTGATCCACAACAGCAGCGGCTTGCTGACCGACAGGGCACCGATCTGCACGGCGACTGTAGTGCCGAGCAAGGCGTCATACCAGTTCGAAAGCGGGCTGTTCGCGGCAGCCAGTCCGGCCACCGCCGCAAAGAACAGCAGTACGCCGCCCGCCGCCTCCAACCGAAGGAAAGCTCTCAATCCGTCCATAGCCTCGCCAGTCCTCCTTGTCCGTGCAACCGCCTGTCCCTGCCAGTTGCGTTTGTCAGGCTCACTTTACGCTACCGTGAATCGGCCCGAACGCCGGCCCGGTCATCGGGGCGGTCGCGGACAACGGTCACGCCTGCCCTCAGATCGCGAGGACCCTCATCAACAGCCACGACGCGGGCGGTGAGCGCCATGGCTCTGCGCAGCCCTTCCGCATCGATGTCGCCGATGACCCCGCCCGCCACCCCGAGGGACAGCCACTGCTCGAGGTTTGCAACGTTGACGTCGCTGCCGTACGCCGCGCGCATCCGCTGCTCGGCCGGCTCGGCGGTAACCACCGCCTCGAGTGCGAGTTCCAGGCGCCCGACCGGATCGGTCTCCTCTCTCGCGCCGTAGGTGCCCTCGATCAGGCGGTTTCGGGCATCGGAAGGCTCGAGCAACAGGCCGGCCACCTGCCGTCCCAGGGCATCCGGCGGCCTCCGATTCAACCGGCCGAACGGCATCAGCAGCCGTTTCATCAGCCAACCCGCGGCCTTGTGCGGAAAATTGTCGAGAAACGCTTCGAACGCGTCTTCGGCACTGGCAAGCGAGTCCTGCAAGGCCCATTCGACAACGGCCCGGTCGCCCGCCGGTGCGCCGTCGTCGAGATGCTGCTTGACGACCGCCGAGCCGAGGTACAAGTGGCTCAGGACATCGCCAAGACGCGCGGACAGCGTTTCGCGGCGTTTGAGCTCGCCGGCCAGGACCAGCATCGCGATGTCGCTGACGAAGGCAAACGCGGCGCTCAATCGCGTCATCTGCCTCAGGTAGCGACGTGGTAGAGCGACATCCGGCACGCGCAAGAAACGGGCGCCCGTGATGCCCATGACGAACGCACGCAAGGCATTGCCGATCGTGTGGCCGAGGTGAGCGAAAAACGCGGCATCGAAGTCGCGCAGCCCTCGCTCGCGGTCCGGATTCGCGGCGGCGCGAAGTTCCGCCAGCAAATGCGGATGGCAGCGAATCGCGCCCTGCCCGAAGATGATGAGGCTGCGGGTCAGGATATTCGCGCCTTCCACGGTGACCGCGAACGGCACGGCATCATGGAGCGATCGCAGGTAGTTCGACGGGCCGTCGCACACCGCCCGACCGCCGTGAACGTCCATCGCGTCGTTCACGACGCGACGCATTCCCTCGGTGTTGTGATACTTCAGGATCGCCGAGAGAATGGACGGCTTCTCGCCCTGAGCGAGCGCATTGGCCGTCACGATTCGACCGGCGTTCATGCGCCAGGTCGTCGCGGCGATCCGTGCGAGGACCTCCTGGATGCCTTCGAAACGGCCGATGGGGACCTTGAATTGCCGGCGCACCCGAGCGTAGGCACCGGTCGTCTGACAGCAGACCTTTCCCGCCGCCACACCGAGCGCCGGAAGCGAGATGGCCCGTCCGACGGCCAGGCAGTCCATGAGCATGCGCCAGCCCTGGCCGATTCGGGCCTTTCCGCCGATGACATAGTCCATCGGTACGAACACGTCGTCGCCCCGGGTCGGCCCGTTCTGGAACGACAGGCCGGGATCGTGTCTTGCCCCGATCTCGACGCCGGGCAGATGGGTCGGGACGAGCGCGCAGGTGATTCCGAGCTCGACTTTAGACCCCAGAAGCCCGTCCGGGTCCCTGGCCTTGAAGGCCAGCCCCAGCAGCGTACACACCGGCGCCAGCGTGATGTACCGCTTGTCCCAGTTGAGCCTCAGACCAAGCACTCTGCGGCCCTCGTGCTCGCCCCAGGCAACGACGCCCTCGTCGATCATCGAGGCGGCGTCCGATCCCGCCCAGGGACTGGTCAGTGCAAACGCCGGAATGTCGTCGCCCCGCGCGAGCCGCGGCAGGTAGTCGTCCCGCTGAGCATCGGTGCCGTAGTGAAGCAGCAGCTCGCCGGGGCCGAGCGAATTCGGGACCATGACGGTCACCGCGGCCACCATGCTCCGGGTTGCGATCGTCATCACGATTTCGGACTGGGCGCGCGGCGAGAACTCAAGACCGCCGTAGCGCCCGGGAATGGTCATCCCGAAGAAGCGTTGATCTTTCAGGAATTGCCAGACTGGCGCCGGCAGGTCGTCTAGCTCGTGATTGATCTGCCACTCGTCGAGCATGGCGCAGAGGTCGTTGAGCGGCCCGTCGACGAAAGCCTGCTCCTCGTCGCTCAGGCTCGCGGCCGGACTGTCGAGCAGCCTCCGCCAGTCGGGCCGGCCCGTGAACAGCTCACGATCCCACCAGACCGTTCCCGCCTCGATCGCGGCGTTCTCCGTTTCGGAGATCGGCGGGAGCGCCGAGCGGAACCAATTCAGCAAGCTCCGGGACAGGAGTCGCTGGCGTAGCGGCCCGCGAGCCAATACCACCGCGCACAGCAGGGGGACCGCGATGATCGTGAGCCAGACAGCGACGAACATTGGGATCACGTCCGAGCCTGAAGGCCACGGGAGCGATCGCACTTGCGACGCAGCGCGTCGGACCCGCGGTCGTTTTCCGGCGTGCTTTCCGGAAGGTTCGCGATCTGTCGCAGATCATCCGCGGCACGCGTTGACTGTCGTGCACCCATAGCTAAAAACATAATCACATACTATTATATCTATTAATGCTGTACCATGATCGAAGGTAGCCGCGGGATGAGCCGAAACAAGACAGGAGGCCTGGCCGGAGTCGTCGCCGGGCGCACGGAAATCTGTACCGTCGGCAAGGAAGGCGCCGGGCTGACGTATCGCGGTTACGACATCGGCGATCTCGTCGACAATGCGTGCTTCGAGGAAGTCGCGTATCTGCTCCATCACGGCCGGCTGCCCGGCGCGCGGGAACTTGCCGCCTACCGGGAAAAGCTCGCTTCGCTACGTGCCTTGCCCGGCGCGCTCAGGCAAACCCTGGAGGCCATACCCGCCGACACGCATCCCATGGACGTGATGCGCACGGGCTGCTCGGTGCTCGGCAACCTGGAGCCCGAGGGCGATTTTGCAGCACAACGCGACGTGGCCGACCGGCTGCTGGCGGCCTTCCCGTCGATCGTGATGTACTGGCATCGGTTTCACGCCGACGGCAAGCGCATCGAGACGGCCACGGATGACGACAGCGTCGCCGGTCATTTCCTGCACATGCTCCACGACGCGCCGCCCGGCGAACTGCACCGCCGCACGCTCGATATCTCGCTGATCCTTTACGCCGAGCACGAATTCAACGCATCGACGTTCACGGCGCGGGTCACCGCGGCGACGCTCTCGGACTTTCACTCCGCGATCACGGGCGCCATCGGCGCCCTGCGCGGACCGCTGCACGGCGGCGCCAACGAAGCGGCCATGGAACTGATCGAGCGCTTCGATTCGCCGCAGGCCGCCGCGATAGGCGTGCGCGAGATGCTTGCGCGCAGGGAACTCATCATGGGCTTCGGCCACCGCGTCTACACGCGCTCCGATCCGCGCAATTCGGTCAACAAGCGCATGTCGAAGCGGCTGGCCGAGGAAGCCGGCGACGACCGGCTGTACCGCGTCTCCGAAGCCATCGAGCAGGTCATGTGGGACGAGAAGAAGCTCTTCGCCAACGCGGACTTCTACTCGGCCAGCATGTATCACTTCATGGGCATCCCGACCTATCTCTTCACGCCCATTTTCGTCTGCTCGCGCATCACGGGCTGGTCGGCGCACGTCTTCGAGCAGCGCGCCGACAACAAGCTCATTCGGCCCGCGGCCGAGTACACCGGCCCGCGATTGCAAACCTGGGCGCCGCTGTCAGCGCGTGTCTGAGCCCGGCTCTGCAACGTCAGCGCATTACCGCCGCCGCATGTAGTCCCGGAACGCGGCGTGAAGGTCATGCGCGACTACACTACGGCGTCGTTCGGCCAGATCCACTACCGCCACGCAGGCGCGGCAGACCGGCCCGCCTGCGTGCTGTTGCACCAGACACCGAGCACGTCGGCGATGTACGAGGACCTCATGCCGCTGCTGGCAGACGATTTTCGCCTGTTCGCTCTGGACACGCCGGGCATGGGGCTCAGCGATCCGGTCCCGGGCGCGTTGACGATCGACGCGCTGGCTGACGGCGTTGCCGAGTTTCTGGATGGCGTCGGGATCGACCGTTGCCGCCTGTTCGGGCATCACACCGGCGCGGCGATCGCCGCGCAGCTTGCCGCGGATCGCCCGGAACGGGTCGAAGCGCTGGCGCTCTCGGGCCCGCCGCTGCTCGATGCACGCCTCAGAGCGCGGCTGCCGGAGTCTGCGGTTCCGTATCCGGCCGAGGACGACGGCGGGCATCTCGTCAAAACGTGGCGGCGCACCTTCGACAAGGATCGAAATGCATCGCTCGACACGGTGCAGCGGGAGACCGCGGATACCATCGCCCTCGACGCCGACTACGCTGCGGCCTACGACGCCGTGATCGCGCACGATCTGGAAGGCGCGCTCGCCGCCGTGAGCTGTCGCGTGCTTGTCTTCGCCGGGACCGCCGATGTGCTCTACGGACAGCTCGACGCGGCTGCCGCCCTGCTCGCGAACGCGTCCAGGCGCGAGATTGCCGGCGCCGGCACCTATGCCTGCGAGACCCATTGTCGGGAGGTGGCCGCGTTGCTGCGCGGATTTTTCGTCGGGAGCTGACCATGGACAATTACCAGATCGCTCATCGTGCCCGTATCGGCGTGCTCATACCGTCGACGAACACCGGCGTGGAGTACGATCTCCAGAAGATCAGCCTGCCGGGGCTGACCTGGCACCCGTCGCGCTTCTGGATCGAGATCGCCAACTGGGCCGATGAATCGAAACGATCGGGCGACGACTTCAATGTCGTGTTCGAGCGCTTTCTGGATGCGCTTCGCCTGGAACTGCCGCTCTCGATACGCAACGTATTGAGCGCCAAGATCACCCACCTCATGCTCGGCATGTCGGCCGAGACCTTCTGGGGCGGTCTCGACGGGAACCGGGAGTTCGAAAGGAGCATTCAGGACCAGATCGGCGAGCTCGGCCTGACCACCGGCGCGGGCGCCGCCCGCGATGCCCTGCACAGATTCGGGGCCGACAAAATTTCGGTCATTACGCCGTATCCGCCGGTCGGCGATGCCAACGTCCATCGCTTCTTCAACGATCTGGGCTTTGAGGTGAAGGCCGTCCGGGGCATCCCCATGCCATCGGCGACCGCGATCGCCGATATCACCATTCCGATGGTCATGGACGCGATTCGCGACGTCGACGGCGACGATGTCGACGCAATCATCCAGTGCGGCACGAACCTCTCGACGGTCGACATTTTTCCGACTATGGAACACTGGCTGCAGAAACCGCTCATTCCGATCAATATCGCCTGCGTCTGGCACGCATTGCGCGCCTGCGGGATCAACGACCCGATCGTCGGCAAGGGTCGCCTGCTCGAGGAGTTCTGAGCAAGCCGCCCGGGCATCGCCGACCGCCGGTCACTCAGTTGCGCGCTTGAAGGAACGATCACACGCGCGCAAGGGCGCGCTCGACCTGCCTCTCGAGGTTTTCCATCGGCAGGACATCGGGCCCGCGCTTGAGGACGAATTCGAGAAACCGTTCCGCGACCAGCGACATCGACTTCGCCTTGGGGTAGACGACATGCCAGTCGGAGAGCACCGGAAAGCCCGCGACCCTGAGTTGCACGAGGTCCGTACCGACCGCGTCGGCGAGGACGTAGGCCGACAGGATCGTGATCCCCATGTTTTCGACGACCATGTACTTGATGGCTTCGTTGCTCTCGATCGTCATGGTCTTGCCCAATGCTTCGCCGCGTTTTTCAAGGTGGCGGCGCACCGCGTTGAACGTGCCCGAACCCGGCTCGCGCATCAGAAGGTTCTCGTCCAAGAGGTCGGGCCACTTGAGACCCTTGCGCCCGGCCAGCCGGTGGCGCCGCGACGCGATGACGGCCAGCGGATTGGCCAGGAAACGATGTGACGCGATGTCGAGGTCGCTCGGCGGATCGTTGAAAATGTAGAGATCGTCCCGATTGCCGTCGAGACGCGCAATGATCTCGGCGCGGTTGCCGACGTGAAACTCCACGTCGATCTCGGGATGTTCGCGGCAGAACGCGCCGAGGATGCGCGGCAGGAAGTACTTGGCCGTCGTCACGACGGCGATCCGCAGCTTTCCGGCCTTGAGTCCCTTCAGACTGTTGATCGTTTCGTCGAGACGCCCGATCTCGGCGAACAGCCGGTTGGCCGTGGCGACGACTTCGCGACCGGCATCGGTCAGGTAGAGCTTTTTTCCGATGACCTCGTGCAGCGGCAGCCCGACGGCGTCGGCGAGCTTGCGAACCTGCACCGATACGGCGGAATGGCTCAGGTAAAGTTGCTCCGCGGCACGCGCCATGCTGCGGTGCTCGGCCACCGTGACGAAGATCTCAAGCTGCCTGAGCGTCCCCAGGCGGGTAAACAGTCGCGAATCCATGAAACAGTGCGCGCGTATATATATTTACGATTATAGATGGATATGGTGATTATTAAATAGTTTTATTTGCTTATTGTGGCATCTAGCATGTAGACCTCACTCCCGAAACAGAGGAACTCCGCGATGCGGCCCCATGTTGAACTGGTAGACGAAAACGACCTGATCTGGCACCCGGCCGAACTGCCGCATGGCACGGGCGAGGCCCGCCAGCGGAACCTCTGTTACGACGAAGAAAACGGCGCGGCCTCGCTGCTAGTGGAGTTCGTCACGGACTGGCAACGCGGCGCGGGCCTGCATGCGGCGCAGACGGAATGGTACGTGCTCGAGGGCGGCATCCGGATCGGCGATACGGAACTTGGCGAGGGCGGTTACTGGGTGGCGCCCTGCGGCGTGAGCACGCCCGCGATAAGCGCCAGGGCCCGCACGCGGATCCTGCTTTTTCGCGAGTACGCAGACTGGGCCTTTACCCCGGCTGACGACGACGCGGCCGTATCCGGCGAAGGCCTTGTGATCAAGGACGCCAATGCCATGGACTGGTACGACGTCGTCCATCCCGAGCATGGCAGCCCGATGGATTTCGACCGCGGCGGAACGCCGGTCCCGGGGCTCTTCATCAAGCTCCTTTGGCGCGACCCGGAAAACGGCTTCTACACGCGTCTGATCAAGGCCGAGCCCGGCTGGCGCGAACATCCGCTGGCCCACCATCCGGTGTACGAGGAGGCCTACTGCCTGGACGGCGACTTTCACTACAACTTCGGCACGATGGTCAAGGGCCAGTACTTCTTCCGCCCGGCGGGCGTGCGCCACGGCGATTTCACGGCCGGCGAGGAAAACGGCTGCGTCTGGCTGCTCCGCTGCGACGGCGACCTGGTCGACTGGTACACGGACAATGCGAGCGTTGAATTGAAGGGCGATCCCGTCAACTGGGGCGATGGCTTCCCGAACACGGAACCGCCCGTGTACCTCCAGCCGGTCCGGTCGCGTTCGATCGGACCCTGGAAGGATCCGAGCTACGTGTAGCCGCCTGCTGCGCTGAGGCGCCGGTGCGCGTCTCGGGCATCGTTGGGCGGTTCAGCGCGCCTATCGATCGGCGCGGCTGCGAAGTCAGGCGACGATCGCGGTGCATCGGCGCTCACTGTTCGGCAATGATCCGACCGGAATCGGCGAATCGAATCGCGATTTCGATGAATCTCGTGGTTCGGTCAACGTTTGGCGCTGGCCGACAAGGGCCTCGTCGCCGGAGCGAGCGGTTCTCGAGGCGCTGAACGAACTCAGGGCTCAAAGCGGCGTCGACAAGTTGGACAAGATATTCGAATCGTTGACGACGCTGCGTCCGGAACAGTTGATCTCCGGCCCGACTCGAACTCCCTACACAATAGTCACGCGCAGCAACAAACCGTTTGTGGTAAGTCGACTGCCGATCAGAAACAGGCCCTTGGCCTACAGCGATCCAGCCATGGGTTTCCCCGCAGGCGCGGGGATAGTCCCCGATCACGATCGAGGCGGCCTTGCCGGCGTCCGGTTTCCCCGCAGGCGCGGGGATAGTCCTCCGGCGCGGGCTCCGGGCGTTCGATTCCGGCAGGTTTCCCCGCAGGCGCGGGGATAGTCCCGCATTGCGCTCCTGGCGCAGGGGCGTACGGGAGCATTCTGGTCCCTTCGGCGCAGCGTTCAGCATCCCCTCGTGGGGGGCTTGATCGTTCGGCTCGGATACCTTAGTTGGTATTTTAATTGGCTAATAGCCATCTAATTACAAATACATTAAAATTTCGCTCCAAGATAATTTGAAATATCCCCAAATAGATGGCTATGGACCAACCAAGAATACAACGACTAAAACCCTTGTTGGACACGGTTCCACCGGGCTTCCTGGTCGATACGCGTTGGCTGAAGGCGCGGGGCATCGACTCGAAGTCCCTACACCGATACGTTGCGCACGGGTGGCTGAAGCGTGTGATACGAGGGGTCTACCGGCGGCCTTTGCCGTTTGGGGTGAACGACTGCGCCGCGGTATCGTGGGAGAGTGTGCTGCTATCGCTGCAGTGGATACTGAAGCACGACGTGCACCTCGGCGGCGAGAGCGCTCTGAATCTGGCGGGGCATTACCACTACCTGAACCTGGGCGGCGTACGGCGCGTTCACTTGTATGGCGACGTGCCTGCGTGGGTGACGCGGCTGCAAGGTCAGGCGAAGTTCGTGGTGCGTCGGCGCACCCTGTTCGGCGACAATCCCACCGGAATCGGCGAGGCGAATCGCGATCTCGAGGAATCTCGTGGCTCGGTCAACGTGTGGCGCTGGCCAATAAAGGCCTCGTCGCCGGAGCGAGCAGTTCTCGAGGCGCTGAACGAATTGAGGGCTGATAGTGGCTTCGACCGGTTGGACAAGATATTCGAATCCTTGACGACGCTGCGTCCGAAACAGATGATGGCGCTGCTCATGGTCTGCCGCAGCGTCAAGGTGCGGAGATTGTTCTTCGTGTTCGCAGACAGGCATCGGCATCCTTGGCGCAAGTACTTGGATTCGTCGGCGATCGACTTCGGTTCCGGGCCGCGGGCGTTGGTCGAGGGAGGCTGGATGCACCCGACGTACCGGATATACGTGCCCGAATACTTCGCACCCGGGGAGCGGGAAAGGAACGACATCGATGCTTGAGAAGTATGTCGACCAGGTGCGGCTTCTCCTTGGCGTCCTGCCGGACATTGCCGGGGAGGATGTGTTCGCTTTGAAGGGCGGGACCGCTATCAACCTGTTCTACAGGAACATGCCGCGTCTTTCGGTCGATATCGACCTCACCTATGTTCCGGTGCGGGATCGGAAGGCATCACTGGACGACATCAATGAGACTTTCGACCGGATCGCCGGTGGGATCTCGGCACGTAATCCCGGGTTGGAGGTGCGGCGAGTTCGCGGGCGCGGCGGTAGTGAAACGCGCGTACTGGTCGGGGACGGTCACGTCGAGATCAAGATTGAGACGTCTCCGGTCACCAGAGGTACCGTGGCTGCGCCGATCACGATGCAGGCATCGGATGCGGTCATCGACAGATTCGGCTTCGCCGAGGCGAACGTGGTCGCATTCGAGGATTTGTACGCCGGCAAGCTTCATGCGGCGCTTGATCGGCAGCATCCGCGCGATCTCTTTGATGTAATGCTTCTGTACGAGAACGAAGGTCTCAGCGAGGAGCTGTTCCGAGTGTTTCTCGTTTATGTAGCGAGTTCCGGCAGACCGATGCACGAGCTGCTGGCGCCAAACAAGACCCTGGGCGACGCGCTTTACGAAGCCGAGTTCGAGGGGATGACAGCGAAACCCGTAGCAAAGGACGCGCTGGTCGAGACACAAGAGCGCTTGCATGAGGATGTTCGAACGCGGCTGACCGAAAACGTTGCGGCGTTTTTGCTCTCGCTGCACGACGCGGAACCGGATTTCGGCCTTATTGGTCTGCCCGACGCCAAGACATTGCCTGCAGTTCGATGGAAGCTGATCAACCTGGAACGGCTGAAGCGGGAAAACCCGAAACAGCACGCGCAGCAACGGGAAGCATTGGAAAACCTGCTGCATTGAAGGAAACGCAGGAAAGCGAATGCCTGGCAGGACACGGCGTTTGCGACGCACACGATGGAGCGCTGAGCCCGAAGTCGCTCGTCCAGAATACCGACGACATCGCCCGGTAGCGGCCGAACGGATGACGGTTGATGAAAAATTCGGCGCCAGCGACCGAAGGGCCTCATCCAGAGCTTTCGTGTGCAGGTTCGAAGCCCAGCGGTAGTCCCGCAGCCGGGGTAAACCCGAACAGTTCGATTTCCGGCAACGCCTCCTGGACCAGTTCGCGGACCTTCATCAGCGCTTCCAGATCGATGCCCGTGTCCAGACCCATGGACTCGAGCAAAAAGACCAGGTCCTCCGTTACGATGTTGCCGCTCGCGCCCGGCGCCCAGGGACAGCCGCCGATGCCGCCGAGCGAGCTGTCGAGCGTCGTCACGCCCAATTCGACGGCCATGAGCGCGTTGGCCAGTCCCTGTCCCCGCGTGTTGTGGAGATGCACGCCTTCGAGCCGGTCGGCGCCGCAGGCATGGCGTACGCCGGTCACGAGGCGCTTGAGCTGGGCCGGGTTGCCGTAGCCGGTGGTGTCGGACAGGCAGACTTCGTCGGCGCCGAGCTCGATCACCCGTTCCGCGAACGCGATCACGCGATGCTCCGGCACGGCACCTTCGATCGTGCAGCCGAAGGCGGTCGACAGGCTAATGTCGAATCTCGGACGCCGCTCGGCCGGCACGGCTCGCAGGAAGTCGATGCAACGCCCGATCTCCGCGAAGACCTCCGCATGGGTCTTGCGAAGATTTCTGATCGAATGGGATTCGCTCATCGAAAACGGCAAGCTGACCTTGTGCACGCCGCACTCGACGGCATCGCGCAGGCCGTGAAGGTTCGGTACGAGGGCCGCCACGCAAAGCTCGGGCAACGCCCTGGCGAAACGCACGATCTCGGCCGTGTCGGCGAGTTGCGGAATCAATTTTGGTGGTACGAACGAACCGACTTCCATTTCGCGGGCGCCGGCGGCATGTTGCGCCGCGATCCAGGCTTTCTTCCGTTCGGTCGGCAATACGGCCTCGATGCTCTGCAGGCCATCTCGCAGACCGACTTCACTGATCAGGATGTCTACCGCCATGCTCCCCGATCCTGCCGAGACACGTTCATTTGGGCTATTGTTATATCAACATGACAAATATACCATACGGCGAGTTGCTCAAGACGAAACGTTAGCGGATCGACAGCATGCAGACCCAGGCCACGGAACTTCCGCTCGCCCGCATCCGGGTGATCGAGTTCAGCCACATGGTTATGGGACCGTCCGCCGGCGTGATCCTGGCGGATCTGGGCGCCCAGGTCATCAAGATCGAACCGCTCGGCGGCGACAAGACCCGGCGACTGACGGGTTCCGGCGCGGGCTACTTTCCCATGTACAACCGGAACAAGAAAAGCATCTGCATTGACCTCAAGAATCCCCGAGGGCAGTTGCTGGCCGGCGAACTTCTTGCGGATGCCGACGTGCTGATCGAGAACTTCCGACCCGGCGCCATGCGCGCCATGGGGTTCGGCTGGTCCGATGTGCACGCCGATAACCCGCGCCTGATCTACTGTTCCCTCAAGGGATTCCTGTCCGGCCCCTATGCGCACCGTACGGCACTGGACGAGGTCACGCAGATGATGGGCGGGCTGGCCTACATGACCGGCTTGCCGGACCGGCCCATGCGGGTGGGCGCGTCGGTGATCGACGTTACCGGGGGGCTCTTCGGCGTGATCGGCATTCTTGCCGCGCTCGAGCGGCGGCAGCGCACCGGTCTCGGTGAACGCATCACCGGCGCCCTGTTCGAATCGACCGCCTTCCTGTGCGGCCAGCACATGGCTCAGGAGGCCGTGACGGGCGAGGCGCCCCTGCCGATGTCGGTACGCCGGTCGGCCTGGGCGATCTACGATGTCTTCGAATCCCGCGACGGCGAGAAGATTTTCGTCGGCGTGGTCAGCGACACCCAATGGGGCCGTTTTTGCGAGGAGTTCGAGCTTGAGGAACTCAAGTCGGACGCCACGCTCGCTCACAACAACCAACGCGTCCGTCGACGCGATTGCATCCTGCCGGCGGTTTCGGCGCAGTTTCGGTCCCTGGGGAGCGAAGAACTGCTGCGACGGCTGGACCGTGCGGGCGTCCCGTTCGCGCAGGTCAACACGCCGTCGGACCTGTTCGACGACCCGCATCTCGGTGCGAACGGCGGGCTTGTCGACGTGACGCTCAAGGACGGTCCACGCGCCGGCACGCAAACCGCGACACCCGCGCTGCCGATCGAGTGGGCGGACGAGCGTTTCGGGGTGCGGCAGGACATTCCGGCGGCGGGCGAGCACGGCCGGGACGTGCTCGCGGGCGCGGGCTACCTGCAGGAGCAGATCGACGAACTGGAGCGGGCCGGCATCGTACAGTTGCCGCCGGCGTGACCGTCCGCCCGAGCGGTGGACCTGGCCCGAGGGCTGCGACGACCGCGCGCTCCGCGAGTGCGTTCCTGATTATCTAAGTGGGCGGCAGATCGGGCAGCCGGTAGACCCAGGGACGGGCGTTCCGATCCACGGCCTCGAATTCGTCGATGGCCGCCGCATGTTTCAGTGTGACCGCGATGCTGTCGAGCCCCTGGAGCAACAGGCGGCGTCTCGCCGGATCGATGTCGAATTCGAGCGTATCCGCGGACCGCCACGCGATTACCCTGTTCCTGAGGTCGATCTCAAGCTGGTTGCGCCGAGGGTCGGCCTCGACCCACTCGGCGAGCCGGCGGAGCGACGCGTCCTCAACGACGACCGCCAAAATACCGTTCAGCGTGCAGTTGTTGTGAAAGATGCTGCCGAACGACGGCGCCAGCACGACGCGGATGCCGAAATCCCTGAGTGCCCAGACCGCATGTTCCCGCGACGATCCGCAGCCGAAGTTGGCGCCAGCCAGCAGAATGCTGGCGTCGCGGTACTCTTCGAGATTCAGCACGAATTCCGGATCCGGCTCCCGGCTGCCGGCCTCCCGGTAGCGCCAGCCGGCGAACAGTCCGTCGCCGAGTCCCCGTTTGGACACGCGCCGTATCTCCCGCGACGGAATGATCGTGTCGGTGTCGATATTGCGGGTCAGCAGCGGCGCGGCAATGCCGCGGTGGACCGTGAGCGGTTGCGGCTTCATGCGGCCGGCTCCGCCGCGCAAAGGTAGCCGCGGCAGGCCGAAGCCGCCACGGTCAACGGACTGCCGAGATGCGTGCGGGCGCCGGGTCCCTGACGCCCCTGGAAGTTGCGGTTGGTCGAAGAGATCACGCGCTGACCGCCGAAGGACTCGCCGCCGGCGTGAAAGCAGAGCGAACAGCCGGCTTCGCGCCACTCGAAACCGGCCAGGCGAAACACTTCGTCGAGCCCTTCCGCCTCCGCGGCGCGTTTCACGGCGGACGAACCGGGCACGCAGAGCGCCCTCACCCACGGCGCGACCTGCCGGCCCCGCAGGAACCCGGCAGCCAGGCGCAGATCGCTGAGCCGGCTGTTGGTGCACGACCCGATAAAGGCCGCATCGATCCGGACGGCGTCGGTCGGCGTCCCGGGCGCGAGTTCCATGTACTCAAGCGCCCTCACTGCGGCCCGGACCCGGTGCGGATCCTCGAACGAGGCCGGATCCGGCACGCGCCCGCCGATCGGGATCGCCTGCTCCGGATGGGTGCCCCAGGTGACCGTGGGCCGGACAACCGCGCAGTCGATGTCGAGTTGCCGGTCAAATCCTGCCTCACTGTCGCTTCGCAGCGCCGACCAGTGCTCGACCGCCTGCGCCCAAAGCGCTCCCGCCGGCGCGTATTCGCGTCCCCGCATGTAGCGGAGCGTTGTCGCGTCCGGCGCCACCATCCCGGTGAACGCACCCATTTCCACCGCCATGTTGCACAGGGTGGCGCGGCCCTCCACCGGCATCCCGTCAACCGCGGGGCCTGCGAACTCGACCGCGTATCCGCTCGCGGCCCGGCTTCCGAAGCGGCTGATCAGGTGAATGACGAGATCCTTGGGCGTCACGCCCGCCGGGACCGCGCCGCCAAAAAACACGCGCATTGACCGGGGACGGGCCACCCGCAGGGTCCCGGTCGCGAGCGCATGCTCCGCTTCGGTGGAACCGATCCCCCAGGCCAGCGCCCCGAGCGAACCGAGCGTACAGGTGTGGCTGTCCGGACAGACCACGCTCGTGCCCGGCAGCACGATGCCGAGTTCCGCCGCGATGACATGGCCGATCCCCTGCTCGGGATCGTTGACGTCGAAGAACCGGATCCCGGCCCGCCGGGCGCTCTCGCGCGTGGCGGCGATGAACTCGGCGCCGTGCGGCACCGGCGTCGAGTCCCCGCGCCCGGGGCGCGTGTCCACGATGTGATCGACGGTGCAGAAGACGCTTTCCGGCGAGCGAATCGTCCGGCCCGCCTGCTCGAGGCTCTTGAGCGCGATGCTGCCGGTGCGCTCGTGCAGGAAAATGCGGTCCACATGGATCAGGGATTGCCGTTGACCGAGGTCCGCGATCTCGTGAATGCTCCACAGCTTGTCGAACAGGGATTGCGGCATGGCCTTGACCTAAAACATATATTGATCTATCAATAGTACAAATGTCCACCGGGACCGGATCGGCATGAACACTGAAACGTTTCGAAACGCTGGGGCGCCGGCGGCCGTGCTGGCGCTGCTCGCATTCGCTCCGCTCGGCCATTCGCAGGCACCCCGCTCCGCGGCGGATCTCGATCACTTCCTCGGCTGGTTCGCGGGCGAGTACGACAATAACGAGCAGGTCTGGCAGCAGGCCGTCGACGGCGTGGCGCCCGAAGACCGCCACGAACACATCCACCATATCTTCCTGCCGGTCTCGGTCCCGGCGATCGGCGAGCACACGTTCTTCATCAAGCAGTACATGGACGGCGACTACGAAAACGTCTACCGGCAGCGGCTGTACGATTTCAGCGTGAATGCCGAACGCGGCGCGATCGAACTGGCGATCCACAGTTTCGCGGACGAGGCGGCCTATCGCTACGCCGACCGCGACCCTTCCGTTCTCGCGGGAATCGCGCCCGGCGACCTGCGGAGCATCCCGGGCTGCAACGTCTACTGGCGTTTCGTCGACGACCACTATGTCGGGGAGATGGAAGACAAGGCCTGCTTTTACTACTCGTCGAACCTTGGCAAGAACGTCTACATCACCGACACGCTGACACTCACCGCGGACGAGATCCGGATCGGCGACACCGCCTACGACGAGGACGGCAATCGGCTCTTCGGCCGCGACGAGCCGCACGTCAACCGCAAGGCCCGCTACTTCGAGGGCTGGGCAGCCGTCCGCCGCGGTGCCTTCGACCCCGGTGCGGCCGAGCCGGACGAAATGCTGCTGGTTTCGGGGCTCCGCCTTCACACCGAGGGGCAGATCGTGCCACTCATGACCGAGGCCGGCGACGCAACGGGCTTCTCGCTCGAGCTCGCGCGTCTGACGTACCAGAACACGCAGGTCGCGGTGCTCAAGCTCGGCGTGCTCGAGACAGCCACAGGTGACACCGTCGCCTATTCCTGGGCCGATCCCGATGCCGGACGCATCGGCATCAACCTGGGATGGATGCAGGCCGGTTTCACGGCTGAAGCGCAGTCACGGTAATCGAACCGCGCGCGTGCCGGCCACGCATTGCGCCGTGTCGGGAATCGACAACCCGCTCGCGGTACATTGAACGCGCCCAACGCGAAAACCCAGCGACCATGAGGACCAACCGACAGATCATCCTCAAGTCCACTCCGCGAGGCGTGCCGACGCCTGACAACTTCACCGTCCGAAGCGCTCCGCTGCCGGAGCCCGGCGCCAACAGCGTGCTCTGCCGGACGCGCTACCTGTCGCTCGACCCCTACATGCGCAGCCAGATCGCGGGCCGACACCTGTCGGGCACCGTGACCGCGGGAGACGTCATGAGGGGCGAGACGGTCAGTGAGGTCGTGCACTCGAACGCGGCGTCCTTCCCGCCGGGCCAACTGGTCCGCTGCATGGGTGGCTGGCAGGAGTACTCGGTTCATGGCGCAGGCGATCTCGACGCCGTGCAGGCAACCGTCGATCCGCCCTCTTACGCGCTGTCGGTGCTGGGGATGACCGGACTGACCGCCTACGCCGGCATGATCTGGCAGGCCGGAGTCCGCGCGGGCGACTGCGTGGTCATTCCGGCCGTGACGGGCGGGGTGGGCTCGATCGCCGCGCAACTCTGTGCTCTGCGCGGCGCCAGGGTCATCGGCATCGCGGGATCGGCCGAGAAGTGCCGCCATGCGGTCGAATCGCTGGGCGTCACAGCCTGCATCGAGCGGCGCAGCGAAGATGTCGACACCCGTCTCGGCGAACTGTGTCCGGACGGTATCGATGTCTACTTCGACCTCGTGGGCGGCCCGACACTGCATGCGGCCTGCCGGCGCCTGGCGCATTACGGGCGCGTCGTGCTCGGCGGCCTCATGGCCGAATACAACCGGGATGACCGCAGCCCGGGACCCGCTCCCGGCCTGCTGATCGCCAAACGCGCCATCGTCAGCGGGCTCGTGGTCTACGACTACGAAGACCGGCGCGACGAGTACAAGCTCGAGTGCCTGCCGTTGCTGGCCAAGGGCAAGCTGCACCAGCGCGAGGACGTGACTGACGGGCTCGAGAACGCGCCGGCCGCCTTTCAACGCCTGATGAGCGGGCAGAGTTTCGGCAAGGTCATCGTCAGGCTCTGACGCCGTTACCGGCAGCTCCGCCGGCGGCGCGCTCGCCCGAACCTCGGGTCACCTTACGGCGAACCGCGCATCGCGGATGCGCCGACCTGTCCCCGCAACCATTCCCTGGCCCGCCCGCCGGGGGCGGTGCCCGTCAGCCGGGTCGCGAGGTCCGAAGCGGCGAGCAGGCGCTTGAGATCGACGCCGGTGTCGTAGCCCATCTGCTCGAGCATCATGACCGCGTCCTCGGTCGCCACGTTGCCGCTCGCGCCTGTCGCGAATGGACAGCCGCCCAGTCCCGCGATCGAGCTGTCGAACCAGCGGATGCCCGCCTCGAGCGCCGCGTAGATGTTCGCAAGCCCCATGGCGCGCGTGTCGTGGAAATGGCATCCGAGCCGCTCCGGCCCGTGCTGCTCGACCAGGCGCCGAATCAGCCGTCCGACCTGCGCCGGATCCGCCGCGCCGATGGTATCGGCCACCACGAGTTGCGACGCGCCGGCGTCGATGTACCGCGCGGCGACATCGACGACGACCCCGGGGTCGACGGCGCCCTCGAAGGGGCAGCCGAACGCGACCGCGACGATGACGATGGCCTCGACGCCGTCTTGCGCGGCGAGACGCAGGATTTCGCCCCCCGCGCGATCGGCCTCGGCGAGCGTCATCCGGACGTTGCGCCCGGCCATCGTCTCGGATGCGTAAGCAATTACCGTAACCGATTCCGCGCCCGCCTCGCGCGCGAGCCCGTAGCCCTTGACGTTCGGAACCATGGCCGTATAGGTCGTCGGGCCGCCGCCGTTCAACCGCTCAAGCACGCGGTCGGTGCCCGCCATCGCCGGTACGGCGCGGGGCGACGAGAAGCTGCCTACCTCGATCCGCCTGAGCCCGGCCGCTTCGAGCGAGCGGATCAGTTCGAGGCGCTCGTCGATAGACAGGATCCGGCTCTCGCTCTGCAGCCCGTCCCTGGGGCCGACCTCGTTAACGACCGCGGGCCCGTTCATCAGCCGATGACCCCGTCGCTGCGCAGTTGCCCGGTTTCCGCGGCATCCATGGCGAGACAGCTTCGCAGCACTTCGTCGGTGTGCTGCCCGAGGGTCGGCGCCGCGTCGAAGGTCTCTCCCGCGGTGCGCGAGAGCTTGACGGGATTGCCGGGACCGCGGGTTCGCTGGCCCGAGGGGTGCTGCAGTTCGACGACCATGTTGCGATGCAGGACCTGCGGGTCGGAAAGCGCCTGCTCGAAGGAATTCACGGGCGCGCACGGGATGCGCTGCGCCTCGAGCCGTTCGAGCCAATCGGCGCAACTGTCTTGCGACAGGATCTCGTTGAGACGGCGGTTGATGAATTCGCGGTCGTGCCAGCGGCCGGGCTGCCGGTCGTATTCCGGCTTGTCCAGGTCGTCACAGCCAATTACCTGCTTGAGGTTCTGCCAGAAATTGTCCGTAATGACGGCAATCACGATGAATCCGTCGGCGCACTCGAATGTCCCGTAGGGCACATGGACGAAATGGGCATTGCCGATCGGGTGCGGATTCTCGCCCGACAGGAAATGCATCGTCGCCATGTAGTTCAGCATCGAGATCTGCCCGTCGAGCATGGAAATGTCGACTTCCTGGCCCCGGCCGCTCTGCTCGCGTTCGTAAAGCGCCGCGAGCACCCCCATCACGCCGAACATGCCCCCGCCGAGATCGCCGATCGGAATACCCGCGCGTATCGGATTGCGGCGGTCCGTGCCCGTGATCGACATGCCGCCGCCGGTCGCCTGGGCCACCTGATCGAAGGCCGGGCGCCGGTGGCCCGGACCGCTCGAGCCGAATCCCGTGACGGTGCATGCGATGATGCGCGGGTTGACGGCGGCGAGCGACCGGTAATCGATCCCGAGCCGCTCGGGCACACCGGGCGTGAAGTTGCTGATGACGATGTCCGACACGCCGACCAGCCGGTAGAAGAGCGCCCGGCCGCGCTCGTTCTTGAGGTCGATCGCGACGCTCTTCTTGTTGCGGTTGAGCGTCAGGAAGTAGGCGCCCATGCCGTCGAGCGAATGTTTCGGATCCGTGGCGAGCAGGCGCCGGGTCCCCTCCCCCTTAAGCGGTTCGACCTTGATGGTCTCCGCGCCCAGATCGGCCAGGATCATGCTGGCATAGGGGCCGGACAGCATGTGGGTGAGATCGAGGATTCGAACGCCTTCCAGTGCGCCTGCCATGCTCGTCGGCTCCGCCGCTACCCGATCAAATGCCCGAAACGCGCGTCGGCGATTGCATGGCGGCTAAAACGGCTTGGCCGGCATTGCGCTGTCATGGAATTCATCCTTGCGCCAGGGTCGTCAGGCGGGTTGTCATGGTTGGCGCCGATTCCCGATGCGACCCGCGGGACACCGGCGCCTCGTTGCCTTGCAAGAAGGCGATTGTAATAATCTTATGTGTATAGGGCAATTTCGACTGCGGCCCGATCCGGCCGCCTCGATTCGGCAAGCTTCGGCGGCCTGACACCGGTTCGTTTTCCGGAGGCAAAATGCAGACAAGCGACAAGACCGCGCGGCAACTCTATGCCGAAATCAAGGCCGACCCGAACCGGCCCCGTTTCGGTTTCGGCGCCAAGGCCATCCTGGTCAATGTGGACCTGCAGAAGGCGTACACACGCACGGACCTCTTCGCCACCGCTTACGAAACCGACCCTGGTCAGCTCGAATACGTTAACGCACTCACGAATCGCTTCCGCTCGCTCGCCTGGCCCGTGGTCTGGACACACGTGGCCTATCTGGAGTCGGGCGAGGACTGCGGCATCTGGGGCACGCGCACGAATACGCCCGACTCATTGCAGAACATCAAGCACGGCTCGCTGCGCAGCGAGTTCGACGACCGCCTCGATATCGACCGCAAGCGGGATGTGATCTACTGCAAGAAGATGCCGTCGGCCTTTTTCGAAACGCAGTTGCAGTCGCTTTGCGTCTGGCACCACGTCGACACGGTGGTGCTCACCGGCGGCTCCACCTCCGGCTGCATACGCGCCACGGCCGTCGATTCGCTGTCGCGGGGCTACCGCACGATCGTCCCGGAGGAATGCGTCGCCGACAAGCACGAGAGCGTGCACTTCGCCAATCTCATGGACCTCGCGCTCAAGTACGCCGACGTGCTGCCGGTCGAGGAAGTGCTCGCCTGGCTCCGCGGACTCGAGCCCGCCGCTTGACGGCGTGGCGGACGGGATGAAGGCGGACCTCAGGCTCTACGACTACTGGCCCTGGCGGGATCGGCCCCGCATCGTCTGGCCGGACGGCGCCCGGCTTGCCTTCTGGGTGGCGCCGAACATCGAATTCTATGAACTCGACCCGCCCACCAATCCCCACCGAAAGCCCTGGCCGCAACCGTATCCCGCGGTGCCCGGCTATTCGATCCGCGACTACGGCAACCGGGTGGGGCACGCGCGGCAGATGGCGCTGCTCGACCGCTACGGCATCCGCGGCTCGGTGTCGCTGTCCGCGGCGCTCTGCGAACATCACCCGGACATCATTGCCGCGTGTGTCGAGCGCGACTGGGAGTTCTTCAGCCACGGCATCTACAACACGCGCTACACCTACGGAATGTCCGAGGCGCAGGAACGCGAAATGATCCTCGATTCCATGGACACGATCGAGCGGCATACGGGCCGCCGCCCGGCGGGTTACCTGGCGCCGGCCCTGTCGCACTCGGAGCATACGCTCGACCTTTTCGCCGAGGCCGGCGGGCTTTATACCTGCGACCTCTTCCACGACGACCAGCCGACGCCGGTGCGCGTGCGCGGCGGCCAGCGGTTCATCTCCGTACCCTACTCGCTGGAGATGAACGACACGATCGCCTACGTCGTCAACCGGATCGAGCCGCGGCGCTACGGGCGGATCCTCAGGGACAACTTCGACCGGCTGTACCGGGAAGGCGAAGCGAGCGGCACCGTGATGTGCATCCCGACGCACAACTACCAGGTGGCCTGCCCGCATCGCCTTGACGCACTCGACCGGGCGCTCGACTACATCACGGGGCATCCCGGAGTCTGGGTCGCCACCGGAAGGGAGATCGCCGAGTACTTCCTTGAGCATTATTTCGACGCCGCCGTCGCGGACATCCGACTGAAGGAGGACACCGTCCGTGGCGCTTGACCGGAAGTTCCTGACCTACGAGCGGCGCGCCTACGGCATGGACCATGAGCGGTATGCGTGGTCGCAGCTTTCCGGGCGCGCGCCGGTCGCCTGGCCCGGCGGCGCAGGGCTTGCGCTCTGGGTGAACGTCTGCGTGCAGTTCTATCCGCTCGACCAGCGCGGCGTGCCGTTCGCCGTGCCCGGCGGTATGACCATGCCGTACCCTGACCTGCGCCACTTCAGCCTGCGCGACTACGGCAACCGGGTTGGAATCTACCGCGTGCTCGACGCGCTGGCCCGCTACGGGATAAAGGCCAGTTTCGCCGTCAACGGAGCGATGGTCGAACGCGCACCGTTTCTGATGGCGGCGCTGCGCGACCGCGGCGACGAGTTCGTCGCCCACGGTTGGCACATGGACGCGCTGCATCACGGGGGGCTGTCCAGCGACGCCGAGCGCGACCTCGTCGCACGCACGCTCGACACGCTGCGGACAGCGAGCGGTCAGGCCGTGGCCGGTTGGCTCAGTCCGGCCCGCAACGAGAGTCCGCTCACGCCGGAGCTCCTGGCCGAGCACGGGGTGCGCTGGTTCGCGGACTGGGTCAACGACGACATGCCCTACCGCTTCGCCACGTCGAACGGCGATCTGTGGGCGATGCCGCTGTCGAACGAACTCGAGGACCGATTCATCCTCATGCAGAACCTGCACTCGGAGACCTCCTGGGTCGAGCAGGTCTCCGACGCCTGCGATTTCCTGCTCGGCGAGGCGGAGCAAGCCGGCGGGCGGATCCTGGCGCTCAACATTCACCCCTGGCTGCTCGGCCAGCCGCATCGCATCGGCCGGCTCGAGCAGGCGCTCGAATACGTCACGGGGCGGCCCGGCATCTGGAGCGCCGCGCCCGGTGACATTCTCGACGCGTTCGTCGCCGGGCTTCCGGCGCAGGACGCCGACTGAGCCGAAACGGCGGTCGTGACCGACGGGGGCGTCGGCCCGGTCGACGGGCGTCTCGGCGGGTCAGACGAACTTCGTCGAGCCGAGGAATGCCGCCGAGGCAATGCCGGCCCAGTACAGGTAAGCGAGCCGCTTGCCGAGGCGCAGGGACTTTTCGAGCGTGGTTTCGGCGTCCGGGTTCGGGCCCTCGGCAAGCACGCGGAAAAGTTGGGTCCACTCGCGCATGACGAAGCGCAGATACAGTCCGATCACGAGCAGCAAGCTGTAGATCAGCACCTTCCAGGAGAACCACTGCACGGCGGCGTTGAACGGGCCGTAGCCGAGCAGCGACGACACGGCCGATAGAAAAAGTACCGGGATCACGACATAGCGGATCCGCTCGTCCCAGACGGTCAGCCTGACGCCCCGATCGGTCTCGCGCCAGGCGAAGGCTGCCCAGCAGAGGGTAAGCCAGCCCGCGAACACGACCCACATGACAGTAAGCCAGGGTTGCCCCCAGGGTTGGGCGCCCCACATGTAACCCATGTGCAAGCCAAGCGGCAGCAGCAGGATGATGCCGGTCCTGGCGAGGATGTCGATTCGGTAGGCGGTTTCCATGTGGCGGCGCCGTTCCTCCATTGAGAGGGCGCGGTTGACGACGTGACGCGAGGTCTGAAAGACACCCCACTCGCCGCCGAGCCAGTACACCATCGCGAGAATGTGCAGCCAGCGCAGCACCGCGAGTTCGGAAATCAGCATTCCAGGGTCTCCAGGATCAGCTCGCAGGCTCGCTCGCACCGGCCGCGGGGTCGGCTCGCGCCGCGAGCGGGCGCACCCTGGTCAGCGCCAGCAGCGCCGCAAGGACGAGCGCCGCGAAAATCGTGAACGGGATTTCGTAGCTGCCGGTGGCGTCGTAGATGACGCCGGTCAGCCAGATGCCGAGCCCTCCGCCGGTCGCATCGAGCACCGTGATCGTGCCGAGAATCTTGCCCGCGTCGCGCGTGCCGAAAGTGTTCATGACGGTGAGCTGCAGCATCGTGTAGACCCCGCCCCAGCCGAGCCCGAAGGTCACGACGGCAACCCAGATCAGCGTGATGTCCATTCTCACCAGGATCAGCGACCCGATCAGCATGACCAGGATGTTGCCGAAGAAAACCTTGCGGCGGTCGAGAAAATCACTTGCGAGTCCGAACGCGAACTTGCCGACGAGTGCGCAGAAGAAAAACAGGCTGATCGCGTTCGTGGCGATGTGCGCATCGAACTCGGCATCGCTCATGTAGAGGAAGATGTGGGCCTGAACGCCGAGAACCGTGTAGAACGTGGTCATCGCGATGATCGCGAGCGCCCAGAAGGTCTGGCTGCGAAGCGCTGTCGCGAAGCTCACGCTCGCAGCGGCGGCCGCATCCGCGTTTTTGGCGGCAACGGCGCGGGCGGTCTCCCCGGGCTCGACGGGTTCGCGCACCGCAAGCCAGGTGATCGCCAGCATCGCCAGCGGCAACAGGCTGCCCCAGGCGAAGGCGCTGCGCCAGTCCAGCAGTTCGATCATGGCCGTGCCGTACTGGGGAAACACGATGCCGCCGAGGCTCGTGCCCATCAGGGCGATGCCGATGGCCGTGCCGCGGAAGCGCGCGAACCACTTGGACACCAGGATGACGGCGGCGTTGAGTCCGCAGACCACGAGCACCAGCGCGAACGCCGCGTGGATGAAATACAGCCCGGCAAGCGTCCCGAGCCGGCTGTAGGCGAGGTTGCCCGCGACCAGCACGAGCCAGCCGACGAGCATGCAGCGGCGTACGCCGTAGCGGTCGATCAGCGCGCCTGCAAACGGCGCCACGAGCCCCGCGAGCAGCAGCGTCACCATGTCGCGAAACTTGATCTCGCCGCGCGACCAGCCGAACTCGTCGATGAACGCGACATCGAAGACCGAGAGCCCCGAAATCGTCTGGCCGTTGCTGACCATGAGCGCAATGCCGGCGAATGCGGCGATGAACCACGGATAGATCCGTTTGGCCTGCGTTGTCACGGCGTTGCGTTCCGGGCGGCGCTCGACGGCCATCGATAAAGACCTAATGTATTATCATTAAGCGTAACGTGCAAACCGCCGCCGCGGCTTGCCGTTCGGCTTACGCTATAATTGATATATCATTATGCGGAACGGGTTTTCGGGAGGGTCTTTCTCGTGACTGCATTCGACACGCTGTTGAGCGAATCCCGGTTCAAGGACCTGGACAAGACGTCGCCGACGCCGCTGTATTTCCAGCTCTATAACCTCCTCAAGACCCTCATTCTCGACGGCACACTGCCGATGGGCACACGCATGCCGACCGAGGAAGCCCTCGCGACGATGTTTGACGTTTCAAGGATCACGGCCAAGCGGGCCATGGACGATCTGGCCGCCGAGCGCCTGCTCGACCGGCGCCGTGGCAAGGGCACGCACGTGATCTACAGGTACTCCCCCCGGCCGGTCAAGGCGCCGCTCGTCGGCATGCTGCAGGAAATCGAGACCATGGCCAGGAACAGCCGCGCCCGTATCCTGCGCTGCACCATGCAGGAGCCGCCCCAGGCCATCCGCGACGAGCTCGGACTCGAGCCCGGGGAGCGTGCGCTGCATCTGGTCCGGGTCAGGCAGCGGGACAAGCTCGATTTCGGCTATTACATCAGTTGGACCTCGGGCGTGGACATGCCGGCGGACTCCGCGATCTTCGAGACCACGCCGCGCCTCTCCTATTTCCGCGATAACGGTCTCGAGGTGACCCACGTGACCCAGACGCTGAGCGCCACCGAGGCCAGCGCAGAAGCGGCGCAGGCGCTCCAGGTCAAGGAAGGCCGCGCGCTGTTGAGCCTGACGCGCCGATCCTTCAACAAGCAGGCCGATGGCGAACGCATGCACGACCACCTCCACGTGCTCTACAACCCCGAGCACTTTCGCTACGAGATGGACCTGGAAATCGATTGACGCGCCGTCCGCGAACGGGCGTCAAGCGCGCGGTATTTTCCCTAGAGGCAGCCGCGCTCGTGCAGCCGGAGGATCGCCTCGCGCAGGTTTTTGATGTGGAATTCCCGGTCCGGCGCCGTGTCGTTGCCAACCAGCGTATTGGCCGGGTAAATCGCATCGCCGCCGTAGACCCCACGGAACAGCTCCAGGCGTTGCCGGGCCAACATGTTGCCCATCGCGGGCTTAGAGCGCGCGCGGCGCAGCGCACCGATATCAATCTCCGCGAAGGCGCACATGGACTCTCCCGGACCGGCTTCGGCGAGTACTCGGCCGCTGAAGTCGACCACCTGCGAGTGGCCGTCGGTCGATTCCGCCGGGAAGCGCAGGCCCGAGATCCCGCCGCTGTTGGCCGACACCACGTAGACCGCGTTCTCGTGGGCGCGGGCGCGCTTGGCGATATTCTTGGGTGTCGCCAGCGGACTGCCCATTTCGCTCGAGGAGTGGCAGATAAGTTCGGCGCCGCCAAGCGCCAGCGCCCGGGCGATTTCCGGAAACAGGATTTCCTCCGAAGCCACGCAAGCGAGCCGTCCCAACTCCGTGTCGACCACGGGGAACAACGCATCCTCACCGTACACCTCGAGATAGCGGTCGAGCACGTCGTGCGGTGTCGGCGAATACATCGAAATGAGCCGCCGGTAGCGCAGGATCGTTGCGCCGCCGGGATCGATGATGAAACTCGCCTGAAAGTAGAGCGCCGGGAAGTGGCTGTCGGTCTCGTAGGCGTTGCCCGCGAGGTAGGTGTCGTTGACGCGCGCAAGCTCACCCAGCAGCCGGTATTCCTCGCCATCGGGTTCGAGACAGCCGCGGGCCCGCCACTCGGCCGCGCCCTCGCCCCGCGGGAAACCGCTCAGGAAATACTCCGGCAGCACGACGAGCCGGACCCGGTCGCCGCTGTAGGTGGCAACGAAACGCTTGCTGCCGGCCACGAGGCCGCCGCAGCGCTCGATGGCGTCGCGCATGCGCGAACGTGCCTCGTCCGCGGTGCGGCACTCGTTGACCGCACGGCAGCGCATCTGCAGCGCCAGCGCGGCATACGGTTCCGGCGCGTCCGGCGTCGCCCTCCGCTCCGTCAAGCCTTCGCTCCAGGCTCGTAGCTGTCGACCAGCATGACGCGGAAGCGGCCGGCCCCGTCACGCAACCGCTTGATTTCCCGGTATTCGTCGGAGTGCCAGAATCGCCGCGCGGCGGCCCGGTCGGGCCAGCGGTGGACCACGATCCGTGCGTCCCCCCAGTCGCCTTCGAGCGATTCGGCCTCCCCGCCGAGCACGACGTACTCGCCGCCGAATCGCGGGACGGCGTCGCGCACGCGCCCCGCATAGGCGCCGAACTTCTTCCGGTCGGTGATCACCGCTTCCACAATCAGATACGCTGCCATTGACGGCCTCCGGCGCCAAGCACCAGGCACAGAGATGTTATATTGACATATCTTTATGAGGATACGTAAGGCGGAGCGCCCGTCGCGCGCTCAAATGTACGCTTTCAGGAGTCACCCGATGACGTTCACACGCCCATGCAATCTGCCCGTTCTGGCAATGGCAGCCGCGCTCGCCCTCGGTCCCGGAAGACTCGCGGGCCAGGAAATCGACCCCGGCACGGCTGAAGGCTTCGTGAAATTGAACCGCAAGATCCACTGTTCGCTGGAAGACGAGTCGCCGCAGATCTACCAGTGGTTCGGCCGGGCGTACTCGCGTGTGCCCGGGGAACGCGACCGCCACCTGTTCAACCTCGACGGGATGAACATCCGCCAATGCGTGAGTGTCGTGGATCCCGTGCGCGGCGTCGGCTACCGCATGGTGTCGCGCGAACTCATGCTGTATCTCGACCCCGGGACCAACGAGGTCCTCCGCTCGTTTGCCAACCCCTGGACCGGCGTCGACAACGAAGTGATTCACGTCGCGAACGACCCGGTCAACGGTCAACCGACCTACGGGCGCACGCCCGGCGGCGAGGTCATTCCGTTCGAACTCGAGGACATCAACGGTAGCTGGCTGACGCGGATCGAAGTGCCCCTCTTCTATCCCAATCCGCTCGGAGGGGATTACCAGACCTATGTGGGCGGCAGCTACCACGCCACGGAGATCTTCGACTTCAACGGCGACACCGCAGCGCTGCTCGATCCCGGCCGGCCGGTGGCCTACCCGGTCGTCGCCTGGGTGCGGCTCGCGCCCTGGCTGCCCTGGATGCAGATGGGCGACCGCCCCGGACTCATGTATTTCAACGCCATGGGCCGCAAACTCGAAAACCCCGAGCAATTGTCGGCCACGATGCGCGCCGAGATCGCACGCAACTACCGCGACTACGCGGCGCCGCCGCCTGTGGACGACGACCGGCCGAACGAAACGTCGTGGACCTACATGAAGAAGATCATCGACGGCACAGTTCCCTGACGGCGCTTCGGATGGCCCTGAGCCGCTCGTCCGTTGCCGGCCCGCAGGCCACCATGCGGATGTGCGCGGGCCAGTCGAAACCGTCCAGGCGATCCGCGTAGCGGCGCAGTATGCTGCGCTGCCAGCGAATGATGCGCACAGGCGCCTCCACGGCCTGCACTCTGGATGCATCCTCGCTCTGCAGCGCCGCGCGATACGCCCGCGCGTAGTCGGATCCGGCTCGCAGGTGGTCCACGACCATCCGCCTGGAGACTTCGGCGGGAACCGAGTCCGGGCGTCCGATGCGGTGTTCCTCGTTCCGTTCGTACCAGGGAAACCACTGCCCGAAGCCGGTCACCATCGACCACGCGGTCGCAAGGTGGCTGCCGTCTGCGTGCGGCGCGAGGTCCGGAAAGTAGCGGTCGAGCATCCGGTCGCGCTCCGCGACGGTGAAATGGGCCAGGTTGTCGAGCACGAGGAAACGCGTCGCATTTGGGTGGGTGCGTGCGAACTCCACCGCGATCTGCGCGCCCGTCGCCGAGCCGTAGAGTCCCACGCGTTCGAAGCCGAGCACGCGGATGAAATCGAGCAGCCAGTCCACGTAGGCGGCGAGACCCTGCCCGAAAGCGCCCCGCCGCCCTGCCGCACCCGGACCGGTTTCGGGTTCCGGTAACGGGTCGGACGCCCCATAGCCTGGCGTATCCGGAGCGATCGCGTCCACACTGCCGCGCACGGCTTCGATCACAGGCTCGAGCCACTTCGACGACAGCGGCGAAGGATGCAGCAGGATCAGCGGTTCGCCCTTCCCGGCACGGCGAAAGTGCGTCTGCCGGCCGTCAGCCAGTTCGAGATAGGCGCATCGCGTCACAAGCCGAGCGCTCCGGGATTCAGACGGCCGTTCGGGTCCAGTTGCCGCTTGAACGCCTCCATCGTCCGCCGGTTGGCGGACCGCAGGCCTTCCCGGTAGCGGTAGGACTTGCCGAGCTGCAGGTGCGCCGCTCCGAGGTCGCCAAAAAGCCGGATCAGCGATTCGCGAATCTCCGTCACCGCGGTTCGAGCCTCGGGATTGGGGAGGAACTCGCCGACCCGGCGCAGGTGCTTCGGTTCCACGGTCTGCCGGTGGATTTCATCGAGCGCGTCGGGCCAGAAAAATACAGGCTCGAGCACGGTGCAGTTCGTGTGCACGGTCGTCAGCAGGTGACCGACGCCGATCCGGTGCTCGTGAAGCCGCTCGTGCTCGCTGTCCAGCAATGCGATGACGGCGTCCATCGCGGCGATGGCGCGCGAGTGCGGCAGGATGCCGTGTACCGGCAGCCAGCGCTCACCTTCGGGGCCGATGATGTTGTTGAGCGGCCCGAAGGGGTTGGCGCGGAGCAGCCTCGGCACGCTGTCGGGCAGTTCGCGCCCGCCGTGCTTATCCGCGATGTCGCGCACCGCATCGAGGCCCTGCGCCGCGCCTTCGGGCGAGCGTTCCTCGACGATCGCGGCGAACGACCACAGCACGTCGTCCATGAAACGTCGACCGGCAAGCGCCGTACGCGCGCCCCCCACCAGTGCCCGACCGACGCCGTCCTCGGAGTTCATGGCGCCCAGAAGCTGTCTGGCGTCGGCAGCGATGCTCTCGCGCCGCATACGCTGACGCTGCAGGAAGGGGTCGAAACCGAAACATTCCATGGCGAGGTCGCGGCGGGACACCTCCGCCATGACCGCGAGCGTCGCGTCGTGGTCATCGAAGGCGAAGGCGCCGAACGCCCGGCCCGGGAATGCCGGTATGAGCCGCAAGCTCACGGCGGACTTGATCCCGAGCGCCCCGCAGTCGCCGCAGAAAAGCCCCGTCAGATCGGGGCCGTGATGCCTGAAGAAAGCGCCCGCTTCGACGTTTCCTGCCGAGCCTGTCGCGAGGACCGAGCCATCCGCGAGCACGACCTCCAGGCCGAGCACGGATTCGGCCGCGGACCCATAGCGGCCTGAACCCCAGAAAACACTGTTTTGCGAAAGACTGCCGCCGACGGTGGCGCGAATGCCCGAAAGCGTTCCCCAGAACGGCGTCCTGAGCCCCGTGTCTTTGAGCGCGAGGTGAAGATCCCGCCAGGTGGTGCCCGCCTCCACCGTCACGACCATGTCATCGCGGTCGATTTCGAGCACCCGGTTCAGACCGCGCATGTCGATGAGGACGGTGTCCGCCTCGACGGGCACGTAGCCGAGGCTGTAGGACATGCCGCCGCCCCGGGCGATTACAGCGTGACCGGCGCCGGCGGCCTCGCGGACGACTTCAGAGAGTTCTTGTCGGCTGCCCGGCCTGACGACCGCTCCGGCCGGAATTCCGCAGCCGAAGATATCGTGTGACAGGGCGTCGCAATCCGCGGGCTCCCTGCTCAAGGCGGCTGCGCCGACGAGCGCCGCCAGCCGGTCGATCAGCGCGTCATCGATCATCGCGGCCGAAGACCAGAAGTATCAGCAGTGCCGCGCCGAACGGCAGCAGCCGTTCGGCGATGTCGCCGGGTGCATCGGGCGCGAGCGAGAGCACGACCGCGAGCGAAAATCCGCAGAGAATCGACAAGAAAGCGCCGCGCGCGCGCACGCGGCGTCCCGCGAGCCGGACAAACACGAGGGGGCCGAATGCCGAACCGAGCGCGACCCAGGCGAAGAGCACGCGATCGAAAATGCTCTGCGGCAGGTATAGCGCCACCAGCACAGCCACGACCACGAGCACGACGACCGTCAGGCGCGACACCATGAGCAGCGACGTACGGCTGCGGTGCCCGAGGCCGAGATCGTGGGCGATTGCGCTCGCGGCGACGAGCAGTTGGCTGTCCGCGGTCGACATGATTGCCGACAAAACCGCAGCGAGCACCACGGCGCCGAGCACGGTCGGCAGCAGGCTCTCGGTCAGCACGAAGAATATCGTTTCGGGATTCTCCGCCTGCGCGTTCATGACGTGCCCCGCAAGACCGAGGAAATACATGCCCGCGAAGACGACCAGGTACCAGAACAGCGCGATCCAGCGCGCCTGGTTCAGCGCCCGCTCGTCGCGCAGCGCCATGAACCTGACGAGCAGGTGCGGCTGACCGAAGGTGCCCATGCCGATGCCCACACCGCCGATGGCGACACCGATCGCTACGAGTCCCGCGTTCGCGGCACCCAGGCTCAACTGCGCCGGCGTGCCGACCGCGCGCAATCCCTCGACGAAGGATCCGAAGCCGCCGAGCGCGAGCACTGCGGCCAGCGGCAGGAGCAGCGCCGTCGCGGCCATGAGCAGCCCCTGAAGCGTATCAGTCACGCTCACGGCCCACAGTCCTCCGAGCAGGGTGTAGAGCATGACGATCGTGGCGCCGATGGCGACGCTGCTCGCGAAGGACAGTTCGAATGTCGAGGCGAAGGTATTGCCCGCGCCCTGGAACTGCGCGGCGACGTAGAACACGAAGGACGCGGTGATGACGCCCGAACACAGGTAGACGATCGCGCGGCGCGCAGCGCCGTGCGCATCGTGGGCGAGAAAATCGGTCAGCGTCATGAGGTCGTGGCGGCGGCTGTACTGCATCATGCGGGGCGCGATCCACCACCATGCCACGATCATGCCGAGGACCGAACCGACCACGACCCAGACCGCGGAAAGGCCGATGACGAAAGCGAAACCGCTGAGTCCGAGCAGCGTCCACGCGGACGATGCGCTCGAGGCGTAGCTGATCGCGCCGACCACGGGTCCGAGCCGGCGCCCGGCGAGGAAGAAGTCGCCGCCGTCGGCCGTGCGACGCGAGGCCCACAGGCCAATCCCGACCAGCACGAACTGATACACGATCAACGTCGCGACGACGATGCCTGTTCTTGTCATCGCTCGTGGTTCCCGGGCCGGGCCGCGCTTTCGAGGAAGTCGATGAGCCGAAAGACCTCGGCGGGCTCGAGGTGACTGTGATGGAGCATGTGGGTGCCGGGAACCAGGCTCTCTGCGGCCACGACCCAACTGAAGAGCAGGTTGCGCTCCCAGGCGAAGGCTGCGCCCGCGAGTGCCTCCGAATAGGGATAAGCGTCCACCGCCCCGGCCTGGCGTCCCACGATCCCCGCAAGATGCGGACCGACAAGCTCCGCATTTGCCGGGTCGAGGCTGTGGCAACCGGCGCAGACAAGGAAGAGTGTCTCGCCGGACAAATGTGTTCCGTTCGCTTCGGCGGATTCCGCGGAGGCTTCGGCGGACTCCGCGGAGAGTTCGGCGCGGTCGTCGTCCTGCGCCGCACCGAGTTCAGGCAGCGCAAACGCGATCGCGGCGAGCAACGCCGCCTCGGCACCTTGTTTCACGACAGCGTCCGCAGCACTTCGAGCACGGCGCGTTCGGCCGATTCCATCGCGCCTTCCATGCCCGAATACGCATAGGCCGTGTGCTCGCCGGCGAAATGGATTGGCCCTGCCGGTTCGTGCAATGCCGCGAAGTGACGGCCGATCTGCCCCGGCGCCCAGACCGCCCAGCTTCCCCGGCTCCAGGGATCGAGATGCCAGCGGACGAGCGCGCGCAAGCGCAGCCGGTCTCGTGCGTCCGGATAGGCGTCGAACAAATCCTCAAGGATACGAGTGCCCGCCTCGCGGTCCGGCAGCGCGTCGTAGCGATCGCAACTGTCGCCGTTGATCCAGACGGTGATGTTGTACGTATCGCTGCCGGGCGGACGGCGCACAAAGAGGCGGCCGAACGGCGCGTTCGACCACAGCGAACCCGGCAGACCGGATGCCGTCCAGTCCGCTCGGTCGGCAACGAGGTGGGCCTGCGTGAGCTTCAGGTAGCGGATCGAGTCGATGGCTTCGCGCTGCACGCGAGGCAACGTGGGACGGAATTCGATCTGGCGGAGCGCCGGTAGCGGTATCGTGACGATCGCCGCATCGGCTTCGAGGCGCCTTCCGCTGCGGCAAGCGGCCGCGACGCCGTCGGCGCCGCGCTCGAGCACTATCACCGGGTCTCCCGCCACAACCGGGCGGGCGAGCTCCGCGGCCATGGCCTCGGGCACGCGCTGGTTGCCCGCGACCGCCTCGAGCGTCGGACGGCCGAAGGCGATCGCGCGCTCGATCCCGGCAACTGTGCGGTAGAGACTCAACAGCGAGGTCTCCGCGAGCGTGTTGCCGTAGCCGTTGTTCGCGCCGAGTAGCGCGATGGCCACCGCATCGAGGCCCCGGCCCAAAAAGAAGTTCCGAGCCGCGACATCGAGATGCGCGAGCGTGCCGTTGCACCAGTCCGCCGCGTTGCGGACGGGGTGATCGCGCAGCAGAAAGGCACCGAGCCGGTCGGGTGTGACGGTCTTGAGCCCGTCCGGCAGGGGGTTGCTCGTCGAATCCCGCCACGAGCGTGCCGACGCGGGCTCGCCGTCGATGAGGTAGGCCGTCGGCAGCGTTTCGACGGCGTCCGCGGACCGCATCTCGACACCCGACTGCGCTGCGACGGCAAGCAGCCGCCCGTAATTCGCGCCGATCAGGTTGCCGCCAGCCTCCGGACGGCCCTCGATGGCATCCAGCGTCAGAACGCGGCCGCCCACGCGCTCGCGGGCCTCCACAACGATCGCCTCGAATCCGAATTGTTCGAACAGACGGGCCGCATAAAGGCCGGAAAGACCCGCACCGACGACCAGTACCCGCGCACCCCGGGCGACGGCCGGGCGGCCTCGCCACATCGCCCAGGCAGCCAGCGCCCCTGCAGCGAGTAAACGCCTGCGGGTCAACGAGTCAACTGCTCCTTCTATCATCCTGCGTCGCCTTTTCCTCGGACCAAGCATCGCGTCCTGCGCGCGACCCGGTTGGGGACGAAATCCAAGAGACTATAACAACGCACGCTCCGCGAACCGGGACTTACGGGGCGCCCAAAGCCCCGGCTATCGTCAACCCGCCAGGAGCCCGCGCCAACGCGCCTATACTTATAATTACATATTGATATATTTTTATATCTTGTGCTAGGCTCGAAACGAACCGGAATGGATGCTGACGACGCTTGATGCGCCCGGATCGTCGAGTGCCTTTGGACCTTGGAGAACAGCGATGCACATGACCGCCGCCCCTGTCTCATCCACCCTCCTGTCGAAGCGATCGGCCGCTGCGCTCGCTGCCCCGCTCGCCATCGGATTCGGTTTTCCGGCGTCCGTCGTTGCTCAGGATGAGATCGTCATCGAGGAAATCGTCGTCACCGCCCGCAAGGTCGAGGAGAATCTGCGCGACGTTCCGCTCACCGTCAACGCGTTCACCGAACAGGCACTCGACGAACAGGGCATCGTCTCCCTGCAGGACATCGCCGACGCGACGCCCGGGTTCGATTTCGCGCACGCCTTCGGGCGCAACGACTTCCGGCCGGTCATCCGCGGCCAGTCCAACATCCTGGGACGCGCCAACGCGGGGCTCTTCGTCGACGGCATCATCATCGAAGAAGGCCATGGCTCGATTCCACTTTCCGCACTGCAGCGCGTGGAGGTCGTCAAGGGGCCGCAGAGCGCGCTATACGGACGCTCGACGCTGGCGGGCGCGGTCAACTTCGTCCTCAGGACGCCCGGTGACGAGCTCGACACCGAAGCCGCCGTCGAGTACGGCGAGCGCGAACTGATCCGCGCCGAGTTTCATGCCAGCGGGCCGTTCTCGGACACGGCCGGAGGCGCCATCACCATCGCGCACTACGAGCGAGGCGGCGAATACGACAACAATTTCGCCGGCGACGCGCTCGGCACGCCGGGAATAATGAACGAGGTCGGCGGCGAGTCAACCACGAGCATCACCGGCGTGCTAACGTTCGCGCCGAGCGACCGCGTCGCGATCAAGGCCCACGCGATCTACGAGGACAGCCAGGACGACCACTACGCGATCGCCATGAACCCCACGACCCTCAACAACTGTTTCCGGGTCACCCGCGGCGGGCCGCTCGCCCAGCCCGCGCCACCCGCCGGCACGCCCGAAGCGGGCGCCGCACTCGTCACCTCGGCCGGATACAACGGCAGCGGCTACTACTGCGGGGAACTCGACGTCGCCACCGTGCTCGAGAACAACGGCGGCAGCGAGCGCACGAGTCTGGAGACCGGCTTCTACGACTTTTCCGGAACGCGCAGGGAAAGCCTGCGCCTCGGCCTGCGCGTCGATGCGGACATCAGCGACGCGCTGACCTTCACGTCTCTGACCGGCTACAATGACGTCGAAACCGACGCCGCCCAGGATCAGACTTTCGGCGGGGGCGACACGCGCCGTCCGGTGGTCGGGGTCGGCTCGCCGTTCGCCGTGCAGGGCTTCGGCCCCACCCCGCCGCGCATCCACTCCCGGGTCGGCTTTCTCACCCTCAACGACGACGGCTTCGACGATTTCTCCCAGGAATTCAGGCTCCGCTACGAAGCCGACAGCGGCCTGAACTACACGCTCGGCCTCTACTACTACGAGTCGGAGGATTCGGGCCTGCTGGCCACGTCCTTCGACACGACGACATCGGCCTACCTCGACGGAACGCGCGTATTCGCCCCGTTCAACCCGAGGTTCGCACCGGCAACGATTTCAACGAGCACCGCCTATGAGGGCGCACCGCTGCGACCCAACGGCTCGGAGTCCGTCGAGAGCACTTCGTTGTTCGGCTCGGTGGAGTTTCCGGTTTCGGACACCTTCAGCCTCGGCCTCGAGGCCAGGTACAACGAAGACGAGTTCGAGAGCACGCCGGCAGGCGCTGCGAGCTCCCCCGTGTCCGGCAGCTTCGACGCGTTCCTGCCCAAGCTTACGGCGCGGTTCCAGACCCGCGAGAACCTCATGGTCTACGCCAACATCGCCAAGGGCAACAAACCCGGCACGCTGAACAGGGACGAGGGTGTGCCCGCCCAGGATCTGCTTGTCGACGAAGAGGACGCGACGAGTTTCGAGGTCGGACTCAAGTCGCTGAGCATGAACAACCGGGTCGAAACCAACGTCGCCATCTACCAGATCGACTGGCAGGACATGCAACTGACGAGCACGCGCGCGGCGGTCGTGAACGGCCAGCCGCGCACCTTCTCGATCCTCGAGAATGTCGGCGAAGCGAGCATCACGGGTCTGGAACTCGATCTCTCGGTACAGATCAACGACGTCTGGAACCTGCGCTTCGGCTACGCGCTGAACGACAGCGAAATCGACCGCTTCGTCCAGTCCGTGGACGCCGGCGCCCAGGCGGGATCGGCATTCCGCGAGGCCGCGCTCATCGCGGGCTACGCGCCGAGCGGCGATGTGATCATCTCGGGCACCCAGTTGCCGCAGACATCCGAGCACCAGGCGATCCTGAGCAACGTGTTCAACGGCGGCATGAACAACGGCTGGAGCTGGTTCCTGCGCGCGGACATCCTGCAGAATTCCGAGCGCTATGCGCAGGTGTACAACCTCGCACACACCGGCGACCGGCAGATCGTCAACCTGCGCGGCGGCTTTCGCAGCGACACGGTCGATATCGAGATCTGGGTCGACAACGCCACGGACGACGACACGAGCCCCGCGCTGATCCGTTACGTACAAGCCGTCGATCTCACCTTCAATCCGTTCAGCCGGGCAATCGGCATGACCCTGCCCGAGAAGCGTCGCGCGGGGATTACCGCCAGGTTCCGATTCTGACTGTCGTCGGCGCGCGTCGACAGGCTCCGGCGATCATGCATCCGAATCTGCGGCGGTTCAGATACGCCTGCGAGACCGCTGTCGCCGAGGCGTGTTCGCCGGCGCAGATCGTCCGCAGGCTGGCGCCGCACATGCTCAGGCTTGTGCAGGCCGCGCCGTGCTTCGTGACAGCGGCGCACCGTCGCGGCCATCCCGATCGATACGCGCGCAACCTGATCCATGCCGGCGACGACGGCGCGCTCTCGCTGTTCATGCTGGTCTGGGCGCCCGGTCAGTGGACGCCGATCCATGACCACGGCACCTGGGGCGTCGTCGGCATCGTCGAAGGCCTGCTCGAGGAACAGACCTACATGCGCGTGGACCGGCGCCCGCAGGAGCCTCGCGACCGCGGCATCGAACTCCTGCCGGGCGGACTGGTCCTGCTGCCGCCGGGCGCGGTATCGACGTTCGTGCCGAACCCGGACCACATCCACCGCACCGGCGTCGCGGCCGGGCGCGCGCCGACGCTGAGCCTGCACCTGTACGGCCGCGTGCTCAACGACTTCCACGTCTACGATCGGCAGGCCGGCACACGCGAACGGGTCCGGCAACCCTGCGAGGAAGCCGTGGGCGACGCGGCACCGCCGGATGCCGCGGTCTCCGCGCGGTAGTAAAGTGCAACCGTCACGGGACGCCCCGGGCTTCCGCAAGCACCTCGGACAATGACCGGCAGCGGACAGGTTCGCAACATCGTCAAGCGCACGACGCTGATCGTGCGCGACATGGCCGTGAGCCGCCGCTGGTACGAGCACGTGCTCGGCATGACGACCTGGCTCGACACCGAGTACGTGCTGTCCGGCGAGGGCCTGGCGGCGGGCTCGGCGGGCGACCGCACGCATCTGGTGATCATGCGCGCCGAGGACGACAAGATCGGCATGATCGGACTCCTTCAGTGGCTAGATCCGGTGTGGCCGGCGCCCGAAGTGCCGACCCGCGTGCAGTACGGCATGCCCACGTTCGTGGTGGAGACCGACGACGCGGAGGAAGTGGCGCGCCGCGCGGAAGCGCTCGGCACGCGGATCCACACGCGGCTGCGGCGCTTCACGGTGACGGGCGCCGGCGGCGTCGTGCGCCATCTGCTCGGCACGGCCTTGTTCGATCCCGACGGCCACTTCTTCGAGTGCAACCAGGTCCTCGGCATCGAGCCGCCGGAGCCGGCTGCGTGAGCGTCCGCCTGCAGCGCGCGAACTTCCTCGTCTCGGACATGGAGGCGGCGCTTGAGTTCTACGTCGGCGTGCTCGGCATGGAAGTGGCGTTTCGCAAGCCCGGCCGCGACACGAGCTACTCGCATACGGTATTCGGGATCAACAGCGACCGGTCCATCGGCTTCGTCGCACTGAGCACCCCGACACAACCGCGCGTCATGGCGCTGACGGAGGTACCGAACCTCACCGCGCAGCCCCTGCCGAGGCGTGCGGCGATCGTGCTCGACGTCGCCGATGTCGACGCGGTCGTTGCGCGCGCCGAGGCCGGCGGCTACCGCGTGTTTCCAGAGGAGAAACTCGTCACGCACGACGGGCGCGTCGGACGGGAGATCGGGATTCTCGACGCGGACGGCAACCTCACCGTCATCTACCGCATCCTCGAGAAACCATGACCCGAGACGGCGCGGCGGCACGCTACCCGTCAGCGGGACGAGCCTGGTTCCTGGTGGCGCTGCTCACGGTCACCTATGTCGTGTCGTTCGTCGACCGCTACATCCTGAGCCTGCTGATCGATCCCATCAAGGCGGATCTCGGCCTCAGCGACTTTCAGATCGGGCTGCTGCTCGGTCCCGCGTTCGGGATTTTCTACGCGACCATGGGGTTGCCGCTCGGCTACCTCGCCGACCGTTCGCGCCGGACCTGGATCGTCTCGGCGGGAATCGCGATCTGGTCCGCCGCGACAGCCTTGTCCGGCGTCGCCCGCTCGTTCGCGCAGATGTTCGTCGCACGCGTCTCGGTCGGCGTCGGCGAGGCGACATTGAGTCCCTGCGCCATGTCGCTGATCGCCGATTCGTTTCCCGCCGACCGGCGCGGCAAGCCGATCGCGCTCTACTCGAGCGCCATATCGGTCGGCTCGGCGCTCGCCGCGCTGCTCGGCGCGGCCGTACTGACCTGGGCCGGAACCGCGGGTTCCCTGGAACTGCCGTTCGTCGGCTCGCTCGCGCCCTGGCGCACGGCGTTTCTGATCGCCGCCGTACCCGGGTTCGTGCTTGCCCCGATCTTCTTCCTGCTGCGCGAACCGGCACGCATCGGCGCGGCCGCGCAGCACGCGCCCGGGCACCTTGGCCACATGTTGCGACACGTCGGCCGGCACATATTGACCTACGGCTGCTTTGTAGCGGTCTTCTGCTACATGACGATCATGGCCTACAGTCACGGCTGGCTGGCGGTCACGTTCCAGCGCACCTTCGGCTGGCCGGTCGAGACCTACGCGCTCTACAACGGCCTGACGCTGATCGTCGTGGGTCCGGCGTCCGTGATGTTCGCGGGCTGGCTGTCGGACCGGCTGACCCAGCGCGGTCACAGCGACGCGCCGATGCGCATCGCGCTGCTGGGCCTCTTCCTGTCGCTGCCCCCCGCGGTCATCGGGCCGTTGCTCGGCAGCGGCATCGCGGCCTTTGTCGTGCTCTCCGCGTCCACCATCGGCGCCGCGTTCATATCGTCGGTCGGCGTGACGGCGCTGCTGCAGATCGTGCCCGCGCGCATTCGCGCCCAGACCATCGCGCTCTATTACATGACCATCAGCCTGACGGGGCTCTTCCTCGGACCGAGCCTCGTCGGCCTGCTCAACGACACGGTCTTCGGCGAGGACGGCGTGCGCTACAGCGTGGCGCTGATCCCGCTGATTTTCGGAGTCCCCGTCATGCTGATCGCGCCACTGACCCTGAAACTCTATCGGCGCGCGCTCGGCAATCTCGCAAACGACGCGTAAACGAAAACCGGAGATCCTTTTCAGTTTCAGACGGTTAGATGATTTTGCCTTTGCCCTTCCGACTCCTCCCTGCTACAAACCCAGCACGATGCTCAGGACACGCGAATCGCATGTACTTGTGCAATTTCTCTAGGCCACTTACCAAAACTCCCCTCACCTTATCATGTGAGCCAATGACTGTTGATCTCATCGGCTTTCCTAATGTTTGGAGGATCGAACGTCACGGCAAGTTGATCGCTCGAAAACAATAAGCCGACCAGATTGCGATCTCCGCCTATGTGGGTAACCCAGTAGGAACATGCATGTACATCCAAACGCCCAGAAAGATTGGCAACAAATTTCCAGAAGAGACGTTGCGGCTTCCTGCCTTGAATGCCCTTCATGCCATAAACGAAAAAGCACGCGATTCCAGGGCACCCGCTATCAAGGTACTTTCCGATCCCACATTTCAACAGACCCAAATCGGAGCCGTTTAGATTCTGTGGTTCACCGCCATTTTCCGAATAGGTCATCGGGTCCATCGAAAACAGCCAAGGTGAATTCAGATCGTCAGGACAAGCCAACGCGCCGCTCGGACTCAGTTGCTCGAGCCATGAAGATCGGGCAACAACGATTCCCGAATCGGCCCAAGCCGCCTCAAGCGCGATGTACTTCGTTTCGCACACTTCAGTGATGCCGCCGGACAGGCTGTCCGTTCCAACGAGCGCCCGCAGCAGTTCCGCAGTGTTGGGGTAGTGCTGCCGAGACGCCTTGGTACATCGGTACGCCTTCACAATCTTCCTTTCATTGCATTTGGGTTCGCTGTCAGCCTCAGCCAAAGCGTCATATAGGAGGTCCTTTTGGACCCCAGGCTTGGGTTCTTCAAGTTTCTCGAAAGGCTCCATACCATGCGTCAACGCGACATGGAGCCTACCATCGGGATCAGCTTGCTGAAGACGCCCCGCTGCCTCGACTTCAACGCAATGCTGTAGGTAATTTCCGTCGTTGACTTTTGCCAAAAGAGGCTCCCTTACTGAGTCCGATAGAGTTGCGTAGCAGGCTTTATCCTAACCATCGACAATCAAAAGCGGAGGTCGCCAGTCTCCTACGCCCGATCATGTCCTGTCCCATTCTGCATGAACCGTGCAGGCAGCAAGCTGAACTCGTCTGACTGTGATCTTTGCGTCGGACCGGTCGATGGCCACTATCGCCGCCATTCGATCTCCGACGGTACATTCGATCAGCGGTGCATCACGTTCAAATACCATCAATGGGGCTTGCTGTATGGAATCGAAGATGCTGACTGGAATCTCGACAAGCTGATACTTGTGCGGGACCATGCCAGAATCTTCACGAAACGCCCGGAGCATGACTATCTGAGTAACAGCTTTCCGGTATTGCCTAAACAACTCAAGTGTACGGTCTCGTCGATCTCTGGCAGTACGTGCGTCCTGAATCCACGCGGCCTCGGTCAGCTTCGAAATATGCAACGCTGTCTTGGACAAACTCTTGGCGGCAGTGGACTTCAGAGAAAGCCGCCGACGGTTGCCTGACTTAGGACGTACAGCCATATCAACAAATCTCTGAGTCCTGGATCCAGGTGCGTCAATCGACCAGCCAAGGTGTTCGCAAGCGTTTCTGAACACCGATTCAAACGCCGAGAGCCCCAACGGCTCAGTGGTGGCTCCATGGTGAACCGACAAAGCAAGTCCGAAATACTCAATCCAGTCAGGCTCGCTTGTCAGCCATGTGCCTTGAGATCGAATGTTAGCACTCGGCGGATTCGCCAGAGATTCCATGACCCTTGCTACGAATTCGATCTTGACCGGCGAGAATGAATCGAGAGTCGCCTTGAGTTCCTCGAGCGTCATGACGCAATCAACCGCCGCTCAATCAAGTCCACGAAAGCCGGTTTGATTTCTATTCCAACCCACTGTCGCCCAAGTTGATCTGCCGCCAAAAGCGTTGTGCCTGAACCTGCAAACGGGTCGAGGACGATGCTGTTACCGCGGCTTGTAATGGCGACGCAGCATCGAGCAAGCGACAGAGGCATCATCGCGGGATGATCGTCTTCTTGCCCATTCACGCGCTTTACCGGCTCAGTGGGAATCTCCCAAACCGTTCGCAGGCGGCGGTCACGAGGCCCCTTGACGATCTCATGGTCGTAGTAATAGTCCTTGTCCTTGGACAACAAGAATATTGTCTCGTGAGCTTTGGTTGGACGATCTCGCACGGATTCCGGATGAGCATTTGGTTTGTGCCAGATGACTTCACTGCGGACCCACCAACCCGAGTCTTGCAAAGCGAACGCCAATCTCCAGGGTACTCCTATCAAATCTTTTGGCTTGAGTCCTTTTGGCGTCGGTGGTCGCACCGACATGGCACGTGCCCGGTTTTTTCGATCCGGTGCCCGATATCTCCGGTTACCCGATGTATATGAGTCGCCAACGTTCAGCCATACCGTGCCGTCGTCGCGTAGGACACGCCGTATTTGCTCGAACGTGCAAACGATGCTCTTGACGTAGGCTCTCAAGCTGTCATCGCGTCCAATCTGGTCCTCGACCCCGTAATCGCGCAACGACCAATAAGGCGGTGACGTGACCACCGTCTGAACAGACCTGTCTGGGAGCAGCTTCAAGGCCTGTGTCGCATCGCCACAAACGACCATCGAACGAGAAATCTCGTCGAATGGATTTCTGTCCAGGCTATCAACTCGGATATGGGGCTTTTGACGTTTGCTCCCGGTATTCGGACACGTATGTATCGAACGCCCGAAAAGCGCAATTTGCGGACTCTCAGAGAATCTCGCCTGTAAGGTCTTGTCGTTCACGTTCCAATCATTGGAAGGGTGGAAGTGTTTGCGAACAGCGCTTGTTCACATGTTGCTTTGTTGTCCAAACCGTCAACATGCCGCGAGAAATACCAACTTGGGGGTGGTGGGAGTGTTGCCATCAGTCGTCACGAAGATTGCATGGAGTTGCGTTACAAGTCGCCCGACCCTAAGCGTCAGGAACTATGGTCACTCGCGACTGACGAGGCACCCGATTGAGATTAACAGGCTCCATCGTTCCTGCCACAGTCTTTGTTTCCCCGGTTTCAAGGTTCAGCTCTTCCATGGAAACCTCATAGTCGGCATGTGAGTCGAAGCCCGTAAGCAGCGCGGAGCGTGTGAACGGCGTCTCGAAGGTCAGACTCCATTCTCCTCCTACCCTTCGCACCTTCACCCTAAGCATGGTCTTCGGTTCGACCGAGAACGTCATCTTGCCGTTCTTGGTATGCCCCGGATCGTTGAGCAGTTGACGCACAACACTTTTCGGCAAGGACACCATGAGCTTCTGACCATCCCATTCGACGGTGCAATCAATCATCGTGAACACCCTCGTGCTATGTCTTGCCTACCCACGGAGCAATTTTGCCAACCAGCGTGGCAAACTTGATTGCCAAGTCCATTCTTTGTGAAACGGTGTGGGTGGATCGTTTCTCGGCGTCGTCTTCTCCCGCATTCACCCCGCTGTGTCCATGTTCTTTAATGGACTTCGCGGCCACTTTTACGGCATGTTGAATAAGATCGGCGATTACAGGTTCCGTGGAGTCACCGATGGCCAACCTGCTTTTCTTGAGATCACCTTCGATTAGCGACAATTGATGTATCACCTCGACACCTTTGAGCGCCATGGGGCCATTTGATTGAAGGACCAGCATGTAACCCGGCGGCAACTTGAGGTGCCGTTTTGATGGTGAGGATTCCTTTGTCATAGCGTCATTACGGCAGCGGCATCTGTAACGACTCGCAACCCCCCCGCAGGGTGCCATCGCCATTACTCTTGCCGTCCATCACTCTGTCGTCGCCATTCGTGACATGGTGCGTTGATTTTACTGATTCTCTACCGTTCGGCGCTACCACATGCGCCCTGCAATCGCAGTTTTTCGTGCACCGCCAACGCAACCCTTTCCGCAGCCTGGCCCAACGTCGCGTCGTCAAGATGAACATAGCGGTTGGTCGTGCTGGCCCGCCGATGCCCGAGCAGGCGCCCGGCCACATGCAGGCTCTCGCCGTTCATGACCGCGTGCGATGCGTGCGCGTGCCGCAGGTCATGCAGCCGAGCATCCGCCACAATCCCGGCCGCGTCCCGCACGCCGAGCCAGAAGTCATAGAGCACATGCTTGCTCAACGGTTCGTCCTCGCCTTTGCCGGGAAATACCCACTGCCCGAACGCCGATGCGGCGAGGCCGTCCAGCAGCTCACGCGCCGCCTCGCCGAGCAGAACGTGCCTCGGTCCGGTCTTCGCGTCAATCAGGGTCAAGCGGTCGGGCTTGACCTCGCACCAGCGCAGGCGGCGAATCTCCCCCGGCCTGCATCCGGTGAACAGGAGCAGGCGCACCGCTGCGACGCACACCGGCTTTTCGCCTTCGCGCAGGCGCAGGACCGCGCCGAGCTTCGCCAGATCGTCCGCGCCGAGCAGTCGCCCGCGAGGCGGACGGCGGTAGCGGACGATGCCGGTACGCGGATTCCCGGCGGCTTAGGGCCGATGGCCCCACGCGATGGCGCAGTCGAACATGTTGCGCAGTATGTCATGGCTTCGATTCGCGCCGCCCGGCTTTCTGCGTCCGTAGTCGTGGAAGAACCGCGCAATATCGGCGCGCGCCATCGAGCCGACGCGCAGATGGCCGAGCGCGGGAAGGATCGCGCTATTGAGGTAGATCGTGGTGGTCTTCACCGTGGACGGCTTCCACGAAGGCGAGCGGCGCTCGACGTATTCGGCGGCGAACTTCGTCAGCGTCGGGCCGGAAGCGGGAAGGGGCACCGGGCTGCCGCCTCCCTTCTCGCGGGCAAGGAAGGCCAGAGCGACGGCTCGTGCGTGGTCGGCCTTTGCCGCTTCGGGCTTGCCGAGCGTGACGCGGCGCGGCGTGCCGTCGCGGCGGAAGCAGAACACCCAGGACCGCGCGCCGTTCGGCTGGACGCGGAGCATGAAGCCTTGCAGCGCGGCATCGTGGATGGCGTACTCGCGTTCCCGGGGCCGGGCCGCGAGCGCGAGCGTGTCGGTCAGGCGTGCGCGTTCAGTCATGATCCGCCTCCCCGCCGTTCAGCATGTCGGCCAGTCCGTGCGACACCCGGTTGGCCGCATCGAGCACGTACCCCTCGGCCAGGTGCGCATAGCCGAAGGTGGTCTTGATGTCGGCATGGCCGAGCAGCCCGGCGACGACGCGCAGGCCCTCGCCGCCGTTCACCGCGACCGCCGCGTGCGAGTGCCGCAGATCGTGAATGCGCAGCTTCGGCAATCCCGCCGCCGCGCGGACCGCGTTCCGTGCTTTGTCCACCTTCGCAGGCCCGCCGCAGGGAGACGCGAACACCCAAGGGCAGTTCGCGCGTCGAGGCTGCGCGGCCAGAACAGCGCGGGCGGGCGCCGCAAGCCAGATCGTGCGGGGACCGGTCTTGCTGTCCGGCAGCACCGCGCGGTCGCCGTGCACGTGCTCCCACTTCAGCCGCAGCGCCTCGGACTTGCGCGCGCCGGTGTAGAGCAGGAAGCGCAACGCGGCGACGGCGACCGGGTGATCCGCTTCCGCGTCGTCGAGCGCTCGCCCGAGTGCCGCGAATTCGTCGTCGGACAGGTAGTGCGCCGTGAAGCCGGTCTTCCTCCGCCGCAGTCCCTTGCACGGGTTGGAGTCCTCGCGCCGCAATCCCAGCGCCTCGGCGTGCTTCATCATCGACGACAGCACCGCCAGCGCCCGGTTCGCCGTTCCCGCCCGCGTGACCGAGAGATCGTCGAACCAGTTGCGCACGTCCTTCGCGGTCACCGCATCGACGCGCCGATCGCCGAAGGCCGGAACGATGTGTCTGTCCATGTCGCCCGCGTGGGCTTGCCGCGTCGCCGGCTTCCAGCGCTCGGCGCAGTCGGCCAGGAACGCGGGCGCGAACTTCCGCACCGTCGGAACCGCTGCCGGTGCGCCGGTCGCCTCCGCATCGGCGAGCAGCGCCCGTGCCGCTTGCCGTGCGTCCTCGACCGTCAGCGCATCGAGCGTGCCGAGCGTGCGTTTGACGAAGGAGCCGTTGCAGCGCCGGTGCACGATCCACGTCTTGCGCCCGTTCGGTCGCACCCGCAGTCCGAGTCCCGGCGCTGCGTTGTCCCACAGCACCGCTCCGCGTCCGTCCGCAGGCCCGAAGGCGCGCGACCGCGCCTCGGTGATGTTCGTTCTGTTCGTCATGTTCCGATCCCTCCCGTTCGTTCCAGCCGTGACCGGCGCTGCGCAGGCGTCCCCGAGTTGGGGAACACCCAGGACACGCCGGGTAACGGAGCCGGGTTCCGAGTTCGGAAGGGGCGGAAGTGCGGCGCTCAATCGCCGCGCAGGCTGCAAGCCGTTGTCGCTACAGGGTTTTCGGAACCTCACGGATGCGGCAGCGTAGTGCGATGATTCTACGCCGGAGGCGCTTAATAACCACACCCCATGCAGCCGCGCGCGACCGCATGGACAAGCGCGTCGAATACCGAGGAATTCGGGAGACAGAAGGTCCCTTGCCGTTTCGCACGCCGCGGGGCCATTCTTTCGTACCGGACCCCGGAAGGTCCCACAGATCGAGTCTTCTCCGTCGTTTCGTCGACGACGAGAGCAGTGTAGAACACCGCGATCGACACGATCGGCGTGAACAAGCCCTGGCCGGCGCCTCTCCCGGCACCATACTCACGTACTCCCAAGTACGCCCGAGCCGCCATAGACCGCCTTGATTGCTAATACTATCAGTGGTTTGAGACAGAGCCCCTGCCCGCTGACTGGCTGCGCTTGACTGCGCTACACTTTGTGTCTGTGCGTTGTGCAAAACGTTGGGCAAACTGCGATGGGCAAATCGTGGGGCAAGGCAAACTAACGGTCAAAACGGTCCGGGCGATCAACCAACCGGGCTTCTACGCCGACGGCAACACGCTCTACCTTCGAGTGGCGCCGGGCGGGTCCAAACAATGGATGCAGCGCCTGACCATCAACGGCAAGCGCCACGACATCGGGCTCGGCGGCTGCGGCTACGTCACGCTCGCCCAGGCGCGCGAGGGCCGCCCACGACAATCGAGTCCTTGCCCGGCGCGGCGGCGATCCGCTGGCCGAGAAACGCAGGGCGAAAGTGCCGTCCTTCCGCGAAGCGGCGGAACGCACCTACGAGTCGCTGCGACCCCGGTGGCGCAACGAGAAGGTCGCGGCCAACTGGATGCAGCAGCTCGAGCGTCACGCCCTGAAGCGGCTCGGCGACCTGCCCGTCGACAGGATCGGGCGCGAGGATGTCCTGGCCGTCCTGACACCCATCTGGAGCAGCAAGCCGGAAACGGGCCGGCGTGTACGCCGCAACATCAGGGCGACGCTCAACTGGTGCCAGGCCCACGGGTTCGTGGACTTCAACGCCGCGGGCAACGCGATCAACGGCGCACTGCCGCGCATGCCCGCCGTCAAGGTACACCTGCGGGCGCTGCCGTACCGGAATATCTCCGAAGCACTGACGACTATTGAGGCCTCAGGAGCGACCGTGACGGCAAAGCTCGCGTTGCGGTTCCTGATCCTGACGGCGGCGCGGCCGGGCGAGGCGCGGGGTGCAGTTTGGATAGAAATCGATGTCGAGGCTCGCGTGTGGCGCATTCCTAGCGAGCGCATGAAAGCCGGCGCGGAGCATCGCGTGCCGCTGAGCGACTCGGCGCTCAGCGTGCTCGAACATGCCCGGGCGCTCGACGACGGGAGCGGGCTGGCGTTTCCGTCTCCGGTTCGTCACGGCCACCCGCTCTCCGACGGCACGCTCACAAGGGTGTTGGGCACAGCGGGTCTATTCGAACGGGCGACCGTTCACGGGTTCAGGTTCTCGTTCAGGGACTGGTGTGCGGAAACCGGCAAGCCCCGGGAGATCGCTGAAGCCGCGCTCGCGCATACCGTGGGCGGCGTCGAGGGCGCGTACTTTCGCTCGGACCTGTTCGAGCGCCGGCGCCGGTTGATGGACTCATGGGCGGCCTATCTCACAGTCTCCGGCGAGAAGGTAGTGGCCCTGCATCGTTAATTGGCAATCCCAATTCGACTCAGCACTGGTCAGATTTGGGCACAGCCGGTGCGACTCGGTGCAATTCACGCGAGGCATCGACGTTCTCGAACGCGTGTTCGGGAGTTTTTTGTCGTACTCTTGTCGGCTCCAGGTGACTCTGCGGTACTCACAGGCAAGTGGCGCCGGTTCACGCCGGACCGACCGCTTTGCCGTTGGATTGTTATCCCCCTATGTTCGGTCCCATGACGCGGACCATTCCCTTCAAAGCCGCGAATGCGGCATTGCCGTTCAAGGCTTGCATCGAGTCGTTGCGGCAGGGCCGGGCGAACGGTAATGCGGCCACGGCGAAGGAAAGACCCGCGACCGTTACTGGAGCTGATTCAGGAGAGAGTTCACCGTGGTTCACCAACGAACTTATCTGAGCACGCGCCAGGCCGCAGCGCTTCTGGGTCTGAGTCCGCGAACGCTGGAGCGTTACCGCGTGACCGGCGAAGGCCCGGTGTTCAGAAAGCTCGGCCGGCGTGTCTGTTACGTATGGACCGACATCGACGACTGGGCGAACGGTAGACGGCGACGTTCAACAACAGACGACGGCGAACCGGGTCGAGTGCAACAATTCGGTACCGGCATAACATCGGGAGCGTAATCGCCCGAACGCCAGGCGCGGGCCTGGATCGGCTGCCGATGCGCGGGTCGGGCTTGACGGGTGCGATTCCCCAACAGGCGGGTGCTGGCCCTTAGGATTACGGTAGTCGGTCCTGCGCAGCGTGGCCGCTTTGAAGCGGCGGTGCGCAGCGATCCGGGCGGGAATCCCAGCTGGACTGCGGATTCGTCGATCATGAGCAGTCGAGGCATCGGCTTACAGAGGATCATCCCCGCGTGAGCGGGGACCACTCGGGATCGAGTGGCGCGGTGCGTTCACCGGTCTCAGGGAAATGGAGGACGAGGCGCTGGCGGCTCAGGCGCAGTCGTGACGATGGCGGTGGCAACGCGTGCAGCGTTTTTCGGCGACGTCCGCAGCCAACACGAGCAGGTCGAGCCCCACGAAAACCGCGCCAACGAACCACGCCAGGATGGCCAGTGCCCAGAAAACCTCCATGAGCGGAGCATAGCATGCCGGCCGACCTGAGACTGAGCGAAGTACAAATCGAACGGCTGATCGACGCCATTCACGGCGACGAGCGCGTGTCGAAGGAGAGCGTCCGATGACTGTCGTCTGCAGGGTCTTCAAGGAATGCGTCTCAGCCATCCGCAACAACGTGTTGGTCGAAAGGGAGGGCCGACGGGACAAGGAGTTTCATTTCCAGAACTGGTTTAAGGCCCGACTTGACGAAATCGGCGAACAATACGACGAGCCAGGACGCAACACGTACCCGGACTTCAGGTTGGTTCGGCAACCCGAGGGATACGAACTCAAGGGTCTGGCCTATCCGGGCCGCGAGGCGGATTACGACTGCAATAGCCAGGTGCCGCGCGGTGAGCACAACGGTAGGCAGGTCTTCTACGTCTTCGGGCGCTATCCGAAACGGCCGGACGGAAACCGATATCCGGTGTTGGACCTTGTGATCTGCCACGGTAGCTTTCTCAACGCTGACAACAACTACGTGCACCAGAACAAGAGCTTCCAGAGCTTCGGCAGCTACGGCGACATTAGGATTCGTGACCGGAAGATGTACGTCGCGCCAACCCCATTCGCGTTAGCGAAGGGGACCGCGCACCATCGCACTCTCATCCTCCCGAGCAACATGGAGGTAGGTGATGGATTGATCGAGATCGTCGTTCTGGCACGGCGCAAGCGAAGCGGATCACGGTAGCCTACACGTTCGATCTTCGAACCAACGAACTCGAAACGGACTTGGTCTAAAATCCGAACGCCGGACAAGAGCATGTCTTTAAGGTGTATCGAATCGACGGCGACCCATACGACTCGGTGACGCTGCGCACGCCGTCTCGGGTGCGTTTCGAGCCTGACCGGTGACTGTTGTTCGTTGACCACCGCGTGGGACGCCAACCACGGACGTTTGGCTCAGCCGGACGGATCGGCGTCCGAAAGCCTTAGGGCGACTACGGCACAGGCGTGGACAACTTCGTCTCGAAGCTTCTGCCGGGACGATGTATCGAGCGAGCCCTCGCTATCCAACGTGTCGCAGACGAATTCAGCGGTCATGCGCGCGAGCGTGAACTCACGTTCCGCGTAATCTTGATCGCTCGACGCTTCAAGCATGAACGTTGTGACGATCTCGATAACCTCAGGACCAAACTCAGGCGCATCACGTGTGAGATAACGCAGCGCATGTAAACCAGACAAGCGGGCGTGGCTGTTGTGGCGGCCTTGTTGGGCCAGCAGTTCGATCGCGCGCTGGAATCGACCGTGCTGATGGTTTTGTTTCGCTATGTTGGCCTGCTGCTCCGCGATGGAACTGCGCCAAAATGCGAAAACCCAAGCAATCAACCCGCCTCCAATCAGGGCGACATTGCGCATTGCGTTCGTCGGTGTGTCATTGAAGGACAAGAAGCACCACCAATACCAAGTGCCCAAGGCCGTGAGAGCTATGATCGCGAGAGATATGGCCGCGACCAATAAGGCACCGCGTCGAAGGAGTTTGGCCAGCCACTTGAACATGCGTGGAGTCGCAACGTAATCCGTTTAGTCCTTCCGAGTCTAGCGCGAGAGAAACACCAGCGCATACTGGCGGCACGGCGCAACGTCACTACAAGGCTTGTCCCAGAACGTTGCAACACCGCCTAGTGAACTGTGCCGTTTGCGGTGAAAACGGCGCCGCTAGCATGCATGTCCAATTGCATCGATCTGTCTGCGGCCCGAATTCTGGGCCAGTCGAGGTCTAGTGCGGGCGTGCGCAGCAAGTGGGCGGCGTTTGGTTTTAGCGGTTTCAGTGAGATGTCGCTGGTCCGTTCGGCGGGCGTCGATGAGGCGGCGGTTTCAAGGCCAGGCCCTATGACGTCACGAATGTAACCGGCGACGCGGGCCTTGAGGCGATTGCTGAAGAGCTTGATCTGGTTGCGGCTGGCGTTGTCGGCGAACGGGTCGAAAGCATCGTCGAAAGCTCGGTAGTCGAGGGTGATGTCCAAATCCTCGGAGAACCGGTCGATGATGCCGTAGACCTTGGAAAGTGAGGCACCGCCCTTGAATGCCATGGGATGCGGATCGGGCATTGAGAAGAGGGCCTGCAGAACCCAGCAGACCCAGATATCCTTTTCCAGGATGAGTGCCGACCGCCCGGTATTGGCAGCCACGGTGCGAAGTATGTCGGTGCGCTCGTGACGATCGAGCGACAGGAACGGCTCAGGCACGGAGCGTGTCTCCGTCAGCGGTGGTATCGAGGGCCTTCGCCATCCAGGCCGGCATGTCGGCGGAGCGCAATCGCTGGAATTCCTTCGGGCCGAGTGTGTCTTCGACCCTGGCGACCACCTCGGGAGTCACGTTGCTCTTGCCCAGATACCAGAGGGCGGAAAGCGCGGCGCCGGCCACCTCACCGGCAAATTGAAGTCGGCGGCGGTTGGAGGTGTGGGCCATTCTGACAGTGATTCTGCCTATTCGGATCGTTCGGCTGGAAGCGCTGGTATGGAACACGGGCGCCACCGGCACCCGGGTGCTGAGTTTGAACCATCTGGCAGCTTCGGCCCCATGGATCTGGACCGTCTCTCCATTGCGATGCGCGATGGCCTCGACCACCTCGTGAACTTCTGGAACGACAGTTCCCACGAACCGGCTCGTTCTTGGACGGACGAACACGCCGCGAGCGACGCGCTGGATCTCGCCCCGACCGACCAAGCGTGAGAGCGTCCTGTCTACGGCGCTACGGGAGCCATGCTTCAGAAAGCGAGCGCTGGTGAACGGCTTTCCTTTCGGCAGCTTCCGTATACTCGCCAGAACAGTCTTTGCGGTGGACATGGCGTGACGCTCCTTTGTCTGAAAACATAGTAGTTTTTTAGACATATTTCAAGGGGCGACAGTTCGGAGCGCGTTTCTGGTAACTGTGCTGCCGGGAAAGACGGCAGCATGAGGATGTATGACTTGAGCTTTTCGTCGAGCTGGACGATTCGGTCCTGCGTGACCATGACGTCTTGCGAGGCGCCACCATGGCGAAGGATCAGACCGGGCGAAACGGGTACGTGATTGGGTGCGTTCAGGGGCTACAGGGGAGTGAATTCGTGCGTGAAGGTGTGCTGCAGCACACCTTCAACCTGAAGGAAAAAGTATGATCAGACCGTAAGATATTGTTTTTTTTGGTCGGGGTGAGAGGATTTGAACCTCCGGCCCCTGCCTCCCGAAGACAGTGCTCTACCAGGCTGAGCTACACCCCGACTCGAACGAAAAACCTCAACGGCATCAGGTACATGCAGGAAAGGCCTCGGGAGGGCCTTCGATGCCGTCGGTCTGTTCGCAAGCGATTCGCGTGACTGACGGAGCGTTATACGCTTCGACCGGCCCGTGGGCAAGTCCGATCCGCTTGGACCGCGGACCCGCCGACCGGTTCCGCTACCACCTCCGCGCCGGCCACTTCCGTCTCCGCGCCGGTCACTTCGGCCCGCGCGCCGGTCACTTCCGCCTCCGCGCCGCTCACTGCCTCGGAAGCGGCGGAGTGGCGAGCGCCGTGCCATCCCGACCCGATCCGCTCAGAGAGCCGGGCTGCAGATGGCCGTCGTACATGTCCTTGTTGTTGTCGGTGCAGGCGTATTCCATGATCTCCCAACCGGCCGGAGCCAGGGGAATGACGTAACCGGTTGTCCAGGGCTCCGTGTAGTACTTCGGGTCGTCGATCGTCGCTTCGTACCACAGCTCGTTCGCACTGATGCGACGCCAGCGCTCGATCACGTGCAGTGCGTCGCTGTGCACGTTGCCATGGTCATCGAGACGCGTTCGATCGGTCAGGTTTACCGTGTCGATCACGAGCGTGTCGCCGTCCCAGCGGCCGATCGAGTCGCCCATCAGGGAAGGCTCCCAGCTCTCGCGGTGGCCGCGCCCGTCGGTATAGATCACCCGGAAGTTGTGCATGTACTCGTAAACAAAGATGACCCGGTCGGGCATCTGCATGATCTGCATCGGGTACGGCGAGTTGTTGACGCGCGGTACGCCGGGAAGGATGCAGCGCGCCGTGGGATCGATGATGTTCGCCACGTCGTTGAACGCCTGGAGCCCTTCCGGCGTGAAAGGCAGCGGTTCGACGGGCAGAGCGGTGTTCTGGTGAATCGCCTTGTTCCAGACTCCGCTCAGGTCCGCGCGCCAGTCAGCCGTTCTCGGAACGGGCGTGCCGTCCGGCTCGGGTTGTTCGGTAAGGACGACGTTGCGTTCGTACACGGCGCGTTGCGCGAACGCCGGCGACAGTGCGAGGAGCGAGAGGTTCAGGGCCGCTGCCATCATGACGGAACCGGCAACGACCAGTCTTGCGTTTCTCATCGGTAATTCTCCGTGACGGAAAATCGTGTCTCTATTCGGGCACGGGGCCGCCGTCGCTGGCTTCCCCGGCGAACACGGTGCGTCCCTCGTAAATCCACGTTCGGGCGTTGCAGGTATTGGTCCCGTTTCTCGCGAGGTAGCCATGGATCTCGAGCGTGGAACCGAGCCTCAACGTCTGGCTGCCCCATCCCAGTCTCGTCAGGGCATTCGGCGCCCCGCCCTCGCATTCCCACGACGTTACGACGCCGTCGTCGTCGGTGACGTCCAGGTATACCCAGATGTGCGGGTTTCGCCACTCGACCTTGGTCACCGTTCCTTCAAGGGTAATGGGCTTGGTCGAGTCGAACTGCGCGGCGAACGAATGATGCGCCAGAGCCGAAGGCACCGCGGCAAACGCCCAAGAAACGACGATCAACAGTATTCCTTTGACACGCATGCGATGCCTCCTCGCTGCGAGTTGATCTCTGTAATCATAGCGTATACGAGTCCGTCCAAAGGTCCTGCAGCAAGGTGTCGGCGCCTGGCGCACGCTCGTCGTGCAACCGGCTGACTGCGGTCAGGGCGATGAGATTGGCGGCGACGGCAGACGGAGCGCAGGGCACGGCGATCGGCCGTCGGGCGACTCCGATTCCCCGGAATTCACCGCTCGATTCCGCTACTGCCTGCGCGCTTCGAACTCGATGATGATCTCGACCTCGTCGCCGACCAGATCGCCTTCCAAGGCGTAGCTCATGCCGAACTCGCTGCGCATGACCGTGCCGCGGGCCGACACGCCCATGACCCAGGCACTGCGGCCGAACGGATAATCCGCACTCTTGTTCCAGGTGGCCTGCAGCGTCAGCGGACGGGCAACGCCGAGCAGCTTGAGCTGGCCGGCGATCTCGAACGTGCGCTGGCTCGTCCGCGCTCCCGTGTCGGCCGTAAAGGTCATCTCGGGATTGCGCCGGCTGTTCAGGAAATCGCCGCTGCGCAGGTGATCGTCGCGGTCATCGTGATTCGAGAACACGCTGTCCGTGTTGACGACGACTTCGATGTCCGACAGCGCTCCGGTTTCCTCGTCGAACACGTAGCTGCCCTCGACTTCGAGGAACTGGCCGAGGACGTTTGCGTAACCCGCATGACCGACGAGGAAAGCGACCGATACGTGCTCGGGATCGATCCGGTACTCGGCCGGTTCAGCGCGTACCGGGGTCACCGAAAACATCAGCGCCAGACACAGGAGTCCGCTGGTTCCGATCGTCGTCCCGGTCGTGTTGATTCGATTCGGCATGGCAGCCTCCACGCGCGGTTGCAGGTATCTCTCAAGCGTAGCAGAACGTGCCAAACGAGAGCAGATCGCGATTCGTGCTCGGCGTTGTCCCGGGTCCCTGCCGGGCAACCCATTGAACAGATCGTAGAACAGTTCTGACGATGCGCTCGTCAGCCGCCGATGCTCGACCAGTTCGCGACGAGATGCTCGGCGGTCCGCCAGGCGAGCGCCTGCGCGGTCAGCGTCGGGTTGCGCGCGCCGCTCGTGCCCATGACCGAAGCGCCGAGCACGCCAAGGTTCGGCACCTCGTGGGAGAAGCCGTAACGGTCGACGACGTTCGTTTCCGGATCGTCGCCCATGCGCGTTCCGCCATAGGCGTGCGTGGAAACGACCATCGACCCGATCGGCTGGCGCACGGTGGCGATCGCACCGGCCTCGCGGAACCACTCCTCTGTCCGCTCCTGGATGTAGTTGGCGAGCTGCCTGTCGTTGTCCCTGTAATCGGCCGTGATCCGGCAGACCGGCATCCCGAGCGGGTCGGTGACCGTCGGGTGAAGGTCGAGGTAGTTGTCCTCGTACGGCAGCGTCGTCTTCTGCAGATAGGAATTCGCCCAGCGGCCGGCGTTCTGCATGACGAAGGCCTTCCACTGCGATCCCCAGCGCGGCGCCCGGCCGAAAGTGTTCATGCTCGCCGCCTCGATCGGCCGCTGGTCGGAGTAGACCCAGAGATTGCCGCCGCCGATGAAGTCGAGGTCGGCGTGGTCGAAATTGTCGTCGGCCCAGTCATCGATGGCGATGCCCTGGGCCGGCAGGCCGTACCAGCGGTTGAGTTCGTGCGGGAAGAGCGCAAGCACGCCGGCTCGCTGGTTGTGGGTCATGTAGTGGCGGCCGACCTGTCCGCCATTGTTCGACAGGCCGTTCGGAAAGGCGTCCGACGTCGACAGCAGCAGCAGGCGCACGTTCTCGTAGGTGTAGCTTGCGAGCAGGATGACGCGGGCCGGCTGCACATAGGTCTCGCCGTCCTTGAGATATTCGACGGCACTCGCGCGGCCGTCGCTGTCGACGGCGATCCCCGTAACGTGCGCTTGCGTCACGATGCGCAGATTGCCCGTGCGGGTGGCCTTCGGAATCGTCGAAACGGCCGTCGAGTTCTTCGCATCGACGTGGCAGCCGCCGCGGCTGCAGAAGCCATGGTAGAGGCACGGCGCGCGGTCGTCGTAAGTCTCCGAATTGATGGCTGCCGGACCCGGGAACGGATGCCAGCCGAGTCTGTGCGCCGCGCCGGCCATGAGGTCCGTGAACTCCGTGCCCCGGAGCGGCGGCATCGGATAGGCGCGTGCGCGTGCGCCTTCGAAGATGTTGCCGCGCTCGTCGATCATGCCGTTGACGTTGCCGGCCTGTCCCGAAACGCCGATCTCGCGCTCGACACGGTCATAGTGGGGCTCGAGTTCCTCGAGTCCGAATGGCCAGTCCTCGACAGTGGATCCGGCCGGAATGCGCCCTGCCCCGTAGCGGCGCGTCGTCTCGCTGACGACGCGAAAGTCCCAGGGATTCAGCCGCCAGCTCTGCGCCCAGTAATGCAGCGTCGTCCCGCCGACACCGTTCATCATCGGATGGACGTTGCCGCGCGGCGAATCGGGCGCCGACGCGTTCGGACGGTGCCCGGGAATCTCGCGGTTGGCTTTCTGCGCCGCATGCGGCCAGCCGCGGTAGTTGTTGCGCAACTCGTCCGGTGCGAAGTCGCGCGGTGAGAGCCAGGTGCCCGCTTCGAGCGCAACGACATCCATGCCGGCTTCGGCGAGCGGCAGCACGCCCACGCCGCCGACACCGCCGAGGCCGACGACGGCCACGTCCCTGCCCGGCAGCGTGACCGTCACGGCGACTCCCCGTCGCCGTCCGGCGAATCGAACATTGGCAGATCGTAGGCGGACAGCCGCGTGATTTCGGGATTCGCGTCCATCGCCTGGTCGTCCGCGCCGACGCCGAGACGAAGCCCGGGATAACCGAGCAGCTCCCAGCCGATGAAGTCGCGATTGCCGCCGTAATACGGATCCGAGAAGGTCCCCTCGATGGTGTGCTGCAGGACCATGTCGAAGAAGGAGGCGGCGTCCGGAGTGAACCCGTCCGCGAGGTTCCGCTCGAGGTCGGCGAGAACGGCATCCTGATCGCCCGGGTCGAGTTCCGGGAACGGCTGCCCCGCCGTGCTCTGCGCATGAGCATCGACCGCGTCGAGCCCGGCGGCATACACCGACAGCAGCTCCGCAAGCACGTCGGCAAGCGCCCGGTCGATGTAGCGGGCCGCTCCTGCCTCGAGCGCGCCGGGTCCGTTTTCGTCGCTCGGGATCAGCCGGGAGACGATGGCTTCGAGAATCCGCGACTGTGAAGCACTGAGGTTTTCGAAGGGTTCCGAAGCGCCGTCAGGCGACAGCGCCTGCGTCAGGGCGCGCTGCGGAACAGCCGTCGCGGCTCCGGCCGCAGCGGTCCGCTTGAGCATCTCCCGCCGCGTCAGAACACCTTTCATTTTCGTTCTGCCGGGCTCTGACAAGACGGTCGCTGCTCCAAGCTACTCCGGCTTCGCAAACAGGAGTGCGAACCGGTCCGAGTTCCCCGTGACCGACGGTCGACCGACCTCGTAGCGCAGCTCGTCGTCGGGCCGCCTCAGCAGCGGGCTGTAGTCGACAAAAACGAAACCGGCTTCCTGGACTTCCTTGATGACGAGCACGGGATCCATGCGCCGCACGTTCTCGGCGTTATCGGGCTCCATGTGGCGGCGCGTGTGATCGACGATGCCGTAGAGACCGCCCGGCTTCAGCGCATCGAACGACGATTCGTTGATGGCCATTCGCGCGTCGTAAGTGAAGTTGTGGTAGTTGCGAAACGTGAGCACCATGTCGACGGGTTCGACGTCCCAGGGCCCCGACGCGAACCATGGCGTGCCGCCGGGTTCGCCCATGGCGCCCCAATGGATCTCCTCGACCGCTTCCATGCCGGGCAGCTCCGCCGTACCCACGAAGGCATCGCTGTAGAACGTCGGCGAGGGATGGGTAATGTAGAGTTTGCCGGCATCTCTCAGAACCGGCGCGAGGATCTTCGTGTACCAGCCGCCCGCCGGGAGCAACTCGATCACCGTCATGTCCGGCTCGAGCCCGAAGAAATCGAGCACTTGCGCCGGTTGGCGGTTACGGTCGCGAGCGCGGTCGGCCTCGGTTCGAATCTCGCTCTGCATGGCCGCGAACACGGCCTGCTGCAGTTCGGTCGGAGCGTTGCCGGATTGGCCGTACGCGACGGGAGCCACCATCGCGATGGCAAGAAGAAGAGAGGGTCTCATCGGGACTCTCCGGTTCAGGCGGATTCCGGATTCTACAGCGCCGCGCCGTCGTCCCGGAAACCTGGTGTTGCACCAGTACTCGTAGACGGCTTCGCCGCGTGCGATCAGTTCGGCCCGCACTGCAGGCCGAAGCCGTGGCGATGAGTCAGCGTATCGCCTATGCTCGACATCAACAAACCGACAAGCGGGAGACGGCATCATGCGCACCTTGACCGTATCGATAACGTTAGCCGCCGCGGCGTTGACCGGCCTGCTGCTCGCCGGTACGGCGCAGGCGCAATCCTCGACTCGCGTCATGCCGGCCGAGGAAACCGCCGCCGCGCTCGTCGATCCCGACTGGCAGGCGCCGCGCACGTCCTGGGGCCACCCCGACCTCTCGGGCATCTGGACGACCGATGACATGCTCAGCGTGCCCCGCCAGCGTCCCGAGGAGTTCGGCGACCGCGACAGGCTCACTCCGGAAGAGTTCGCCGAACGCGCGAACAACGACGACGCACAGCTTGACCGCGCGAGAAACGTCCAGACCTTCTCCGCACGCGCCGAGCGCGGTATCCGCACCTTTGGCTTCACGTCGCAGATCCTCGATCCGCCGGACGGGCGCATACCGCCGATGACCGAAGCCGGGCTTGCGCGAGCGGCGCCGCGCGACCGCGGCACGTTCGGTTCCGGACCGTTCGAGGACTTCGACGATTTCACGCTGTACGACCGCTGCATCACGCGCGGCGTGGTGGGTTCGAAGTTTCCGGTCGTCTACGGCAACGGGCTCAGGATCGTGCAGAACCCCGACTCCGTCGCGATCAGTTACGAAATGATCCATGACACGCGGATCATCAAGCTCGACGGGCGACCGCACATGAACGACGCGATCCGCCAGTACCTCGGTAACTCCCGCGGCCACTGGGAGGGCGACACGCTCGTCGTCGAGACGCGCAATCTGACCGACGACACGAGCATCGGTCCGAACGGCAATGGCACCCGTCACAGCACCGAGATGACGATCACCGAACGGTTCACGCGCATCGATCCGGAGATGATCGAATACACCGCGAGAGTCGACGATCCGGTCACCTATACGGCGCCGTTCACCGTGCGGCTCATGCTGACGGCGCAGCCCGGTTACACGCTGTTCGAGTATTCCTGTCACGAGGGCAACGGCGCGGTCAGCCACTCGCTGAGCGGCGAGCGCACCTACGAGCGGCTCGTCGAGGAAGCGCTCGCTGCGGGCGAGCCGGCTCCGGAACGGCCAAGCGGTCTCGGCCCGCTACCGGAGGAAGAGACGGAGTTTTTCGATATCAACGCCGGTGAGTAAACGAGCCCGGCACCCGGTTCAGGAGACGGGCTTCGACGCAGCCGGGCGCCTATTGCTCGTCCGGTATCGGCGCCGCACCCGCACCTGTCGAGCCGACAAACAGGCTTGAACCGTCGGGCAGCGTAACTTCACGGCCTGCGGCCCTGAACGACCGGTCCCTGGCCTGGAAGCCCGCGACATCGATGACCGTGCCCGCAGGCAGCGAGTTGCGGTTCCAGCCGCGTCTGAGCAACGCGTTCGGTGCGGCGCCTTCGATCGCCCATTCCTGGACGTCGCCGTCGACCGTAGTGACTTCGACGTAAATCCACGAATGCGGATTGCTGAACTCCATGCGCTGCACGACACCGGTGAGCCTGACGGGCCGGGTGACATCGAACTCCGCGGCAAACGAATGGTGCGCCACGGCGGGCATCGAAACGGCCGCGAACACCGAAAAGGCCGCGGTTGCACTCAAGATTCCTGGTCGCATCGGATCAACCTCCTCTCCAGAACGGCAGCGTCCCCAAGGCTGCACGACGGCCCATCCGAGCCACAGTGATCGGTCCTTCAAATGACAGTCATACCATAGCCGTTCCGCAGTCGGGGCGCACGTTGACGGCCGTACGCCGATCAATCGCGGACGATCCGGACGAACGCCACCTTGCACGCGCGCCGGCGCTCGCGTTCCGTGGCGCAGCGCCAATGCGCCGCAAGATCGAGGAACCTGGCGACGAGCGCCTTGACGCCGGCGCGGCGCTGGGCCTATGTTGGTTTGCTCACAACACGCTGTGAGATCGGGTCGGGGGGAGACATGCCGTCATATCGAACAGCCCTGGTTCTGGCCGCGTTTCTTGCCGCCGCAACCGCCGCGTCCGCCCAGCAGGCAAGCGCTCCGCTGGCGCAGTCCGACGTTCCGGACGCCACATGGATCTTCGACACCTACACACCCGGCGTCTGCACGCCGACCGGTGCGCCGCACGGCGGCTGTCCGGCCGGAGAACTCGTGCGCATTCGAGTCGTCACAATCGCTTACGGTCTCGTGCGTCCATGGCACCTGAGTTTTCTGCCCGGAGGCACGGACATGCTCGTGACCGAGCTGCCGGGCGCCCTGCGCATCATCCGCGACGGGCAACTCGATCCGGAGCCGATCGCCGGCTGGCCGGACGAGTCCCTCGGATCGCAAACACTGAACTCGGTCGTGCTGCACCCGGAGTACGAAGAAAACGGCCTTCTCTTCCTGTCCTATGTGAAACGGGCCGCCAGCGGCGACACGACGGTCGCGCTCGCCCGCGCTCACTTCGACGGCGAGAAGCTATCAGGAGTCGAGGAAATCTTCGTCGCCGATGCCTGGGGCACGGGAGCGACGGCGGGACGTGCCGAAGCCGGCCCCGACGGAATGATCTACCTCACCGTCGGCGACCGCGACGCGGGCAATCTGACCGACGACCCGAGCTATCGCCTGCTCGCGCAGAGCCTGCAGAGCCACGTCGGCAAGGTGCTGAGGCTGCGCGACGACGGCAGCGCCCCGGACGACAACCCCTTCGCCGGGCGCGACGACGCGAAAGCGGAGATCTACACCTACGGCCACCGCAACGCGCAGGGGCTCGCCTGGCATCCCGAGACGGGCGAGATGTGGGCGAACGAGATCGGTCCCCTGGCCGGCGACGAACTCAATCGCCTGACTCCGGGCAGCAACTACGGCTGGCCGCTGGTTTCGCTCGGCAAGATCTACACCGGCAACCTCGCCTCGGAGCAGTCCTGGTACCGTCCCGGCATGGAGATGCCCGTGATGTTCTGGGTGCCGGCGATCAGCCCGTCGAGCCTGATGATCTACGACGGCGACCAGTTCCCGCTCTGGCAGGGACATTTCTTCATCGGGGCGCTGAGCGGGCAGCAGCTTCAGCGCGCGTCCTTCGACCAGCCGCTGCAGTCGGAACGGCGCGACCCGATGCTCGTTGAACTCGATGCGCGGATACGCGACGTGCGGCAGGGACCGGACGACAATATTTACCTCGCCGTGTCCCGCGACCAACAGGGCGGACCCGGCAGTGCGAGAAACACGCCGAACGGCTCGATCCTGCGCGTCGAGCCCGCCGGCGAATAACGACCCGGCGAATAACGACAAGGGAAGACCGCATGCGAATACGACACAGCCTTTCGGTCCTTAGCGCGGCGCTCCTGCTCGGCCTCCCCGCGTTGGGTCAGGACCAGGAGGACGACATCCCGCGCCTCTCCGACGGCACACCCAACTTCAGCGGCGTCTGGCAGTCGCTGACGACGGCGAACTGGGACATCCTGAGCCACGGAGCGAGCGCGGGACCGCCCGAGTACGGCGCACTGCTGTCGGTGCCGCCAGGCAGGGGCATCGTCGACGGCGACGAGATTCCATACCTGCCCGAAGCGCTGGAGCAGAAGCAACGCAACTTCGAATCCCGTTGGACCGAGGATCCCGAAGCCAAATGCTTCATGCCCGGCACGCCGCGCGCGAACTACATGCCCTACCCCTTCCAGATCTTCCATTCCGAGGCCGGCTTGCTGTTCGCTTACCAGTTCGCAGGCGCCGCGCGCATCATCAATCTCGACAACCATCAGCCCTCGGCGATCGATAGCTGGATGGGCTGGTCGAACGGCAGCTTCGAGGGCGACACGCTCGTGGTCGACGTCACGGGCTTCAACGGACTGGGCTGGCTGGACCGCGCGGGCAACCACGCGGGGTACCAACTGCGTGTCGTCGAGCGCTACACGTTCGCCGGTCCCGACGCGATCGACTACGAAGCCACGCTCGAGGACCCCGACACGTTTTCCCGGCCGTGGACGATGCGCTTTCGCCTCTACAGAGTGGCCGAACCCCAGGCGCACCTGATGGAGTTCAAATGCGTCGAGTTCACCGAGGAACTGCTCTACGGCGAGTTTTACAAGCGGCCCGAAGGATGATCGGGAGACATTAGATTCCGAGCTACTGAAATTCCGTAGACTGACGTCCGGGTTCGCCAACACCGGACCAGACAGCAAGGGAGACATTCCCATGAGCAAACAGACAACGATCTTTGCCGCAGCCGTGCCGTTAGCCATGCTCGCGGCGATGGGGTGCGAGGCGCAGGTCGCCCGGACTCCGTGGGGCGATCCGGACCTGCAGGGACTGTGGTCGAACGCGACGCTGACGCCGCTGCAGCGCCCCGACTCGCTCGGCGACAAGGCCTTCTTCACACCCGAGGAGGCCGAAGCCTACGTCGCGGAACGGATCGAGGCGACGAACGCCGATCGGACCATCGGCCAGACGGGCTCGGTCGGTTCGTACAACGATGCGTGGTTCGACCGGGGCAACAGCATCGTGCCGACCCTGCGCACATCGCTGGTCGTCGATCCCGCAAATGGCAAGGTCCCGCCGTTCACGCCCGAAGCCCAACAGCAGCACGAGGCGAACCTCGTCTATTCGCAGGAGCACCCGGTCGACACTCCCGCCGACCGCTTTCTGACCGAACGCTGCATCGTATTCGGCGGCGGGGCGGCGCCGTTGTTCCCCGAGCCCTACAACAACAACTACTACATCGTGCAGACGCCCGACTACGTGACGATCATGGCGGAGATCAACCACGAGGTCCGCATCATTCCGATCGACGGGCGGCCCCGTTTCCCGGAGCACGTCCTGCAGTGGGTCGGCGATTCGCGCGGCTACTGGGACGGCGACACGCTGGTCGTGGAAACGCGGAATCAGCGGACCAACCGGTTCTTCTACGGCGTGCAGATGCTGAATTCGGTAATGAGCGACGAGTTCAGCGTCGTCGAGCGATTCACGCGCACGGCGCCCGATCAGATCCGCTATGAAGCGACCATCGAGGACCCCGCGGTCTTCACGGCGCCGTGGAGCGTCGAGATCTTCATGCATCCCCAGGAGGGGGTGCTTGTCGAGTACGCCTGCCACGAAGGTAACTATGGGCTCACCGGCATGCTGTCAGCGGCGCGCGCAGAAGAGCGCCGCGCGGCCGAAGCCGAATCGGCAGAGCAATGAACGGGGCTATGAACAGGAGTAGCAAGATGGGATTACCAATAGCTGTCGCGCTCACCGTTGTGTGCTTTGGCGCGGCGCTCCCCGCGCACGCCCATCACGCGTTCGCGGCCGAGTTCGACGCGAACCAGCCGATCACCCTCGAAGGCGTCGTCACACGCATCGAGTGGATCAATCCTCATGCCTGGATCCACATCGACGTCGAGGACGATGACGGCAACGTCGAGAGCTGGATGATCGAAGCGGGCAGCCCGAACACGCTCGTGCGCCGCGGCATGACGCGCGACTCGATCCCGCGCGGCACCGAAGTCGTCGTCTTCGGCTACCGGCACCGTAACGGCTCGAACGCCGCCAACGGCCGCGACGTCACGCTGCCGGACGGCTCGAAGCTCTTCCTGAGTTCACCGCGGACGGGTGCGCCGGGCGGCGACGAGCCGTAACGTGGGACGTCGGCCGGCGCCAGCGACACTCACGCGGCCGGCCGTGAGGAATTGTCACGCGGCGGTCGACGCCGAGGCAGGACAGCGTGCCGGGCGGGCGCCACCGAACGGCCGAAGTCAGCCGCCGTCCGTAGTAGCGTTCGCCACTCCGCCTGGTCCGCTCCGACCGGCCTCGAGATACTCTGCGAACTCGCTCTTCGTGTCCGTAAGTATTTCGCGCACGGCGGCCCGGTCCTCGAGCGACAGGTGACCAAAATCGCCGTTCGCATCCTCTTCGGAAAAAATCTCGTCGATGCGGCTGTACACGTAAGCCCGCGTGACGTCGGGCATGGCGTCGAAGGCTTCCGAATGGATCAGGTAGCTCAAGGGGTAGCGGAACACGCGGCGCGTAAGGTCAAGTTCGCGCAGTGAACGGCCTGCGCCATCGCGCAGGCCACGAGCCTCGAACTGCTCGGCGAATCCCGACGTGCCCTCGATGGGTCCGGCAAGCTCGACTGCGTCGGCGAAGAGCATCGAGCGAACCAACGGCTCGGCGATATTGGCCACGACACCTCCAGCGACACCGTCTGCGCTGATTCCGTCTGCCGCGAGCCCGTCTCCCGTCGTTCCGGCTTCAAGCGCCGTACGCGTATCGTAATTGACGCGCGTAATTAGGTTCTGCAGGGCAACCTGATGCTCGATCACGAGCAGGGCCACGATATCGCTGTGGCGTGCCGGATACGGGTCTGTGTCGACCAGCCCGTCGAGGTTCGCGAGGTTGCCGACGCGCAGTGACTCGAGATTCTGAAGCTGCGCCACATCCCTCACGATCAGATTGCCGAGGTGCACCTGGTCGCCGTGCTGCCCGGTCACGTACCAACCGCCCCAGCGGTTTCTGAGCGGCGTCTGCTCGCTCGTCAGAATCCACCCTTCGTGGGAGACGAGGTTGCCGTCCGTACCGATATAGCCCGAGCCGAGTATGAACCGCGGCACGCCGCCGCCGGTCAGCGAATACGAGTCGTGGCAGCGCAGGCAACGGCCAAGTTGCCGCTCGAACGGGGAGTCGACCGTCGCGTTCTGCTCGAGCGTGTAGAAAACCGGGCCCAGGTTCGGATCCATCGACGCGATCTCGATCGTCGGAGCGCCACGGGTCCACGCGACGTAGGTCGAATCGTTGAAGAAGATCGCACGCGGCGTCTCCGGCGTGACGCCCCTGATCTGCAGGCTCGTCTTCGAAAACACGAGCACCTGTGATTCGACGTCGATCTCGAGCGCGGTCAACAGGGAGTCAAGGTAGCCGCGTTCGCCTGCGAAATCGAGGCGAGCTGCGCCAATTGCCAGCCGTTCGCGCAGCCGCGCAACGGGATCGGTGAGAACGGCCTCCGCGTAGCCCATCACGGGGTATTCGGCGGCGTAGCGCAAGGCGGCCGGATCCTGTTCCGCAGGCGACACTTCGGGCGTCGCCGGCGCCTCGGGAGCTTCGGGCAGGGCTTGCGGGCGCAGCGCAACAACGGCCCAGGCGGCAAGACCCGCCAGGACGGCAATTCCAACAACTACGCCCAGCCGGTTTCGGTGACCACCCCTTACTTTCCCGCCTTCGACCACTCTTTGGCTGCGCCTCCAAGCCCGTATCGCAAGGCTCACGATTATCGCGCCGCGGGAGCGTCGCTGCCAACGTGGGCCGGTTTGTGCCTGATGTAGACTACCGCAATCGTTTCGCGCGCGACCGGGCTTTCCGCAAGATGACCAGGGTGTTGATCACGGGCGCCTTCGGGCAGATCGGCACCGAGCTTGCCGCGGCACTCGGCGCGCGTTACGGCTCCGACAACATGCTGGCGACCGGGCGAAGCCTGCCCGATGGCGGATCGCCGGAAGGGCTACCCTTTGAACCGCTCGATGTCACGGATGCGGACGCGGTGCTGCAGACCGTCAAGCGCCACCGTATCGACGTGATCTACCACCTCGCCGCGGTCCTTTCCGCGCGTGGCGAGAAGGATCCGAGGATGACCTGGCAGGTGAACATGGACGGGCTTCGCAACGTTCTCGAAGCCGCTCGCAGGGCAACCGTAGCGCAAGTCTTCTGGCCAAGCTCGATCGCCGCTTTCGGACCGGACACGCCGCGCGATGCGGTGCCGCAGGACACAATCATGCGGCCAACCACGATCTACGGAGTGACCAAGGTCGCCGGGGAATTGCTCTGTGACTACTACCTTCAAAAGTACGGGCTCGATGTCCGCGGAGTCCGCTATCCGGGCGTGATTTCGAGCGCCGCGCCGCCCGGCGGAGGTACGACCGACTACGCTGTCGAGATGTTTCATGCAGCACTCGAGCGAGGTCGCTACACATGCTTCGTACGTGAGGATTGCGTGTTGCCGCTGATCTACATGCCGGACTGCACCAGGGCAGCGCTCGGCCTAATGGACGCCGACACATCGCGGCTCACGCACCGCAACGGCTTCAACATCTCGGCGATGACGTTCTCGGCGGGCGAGCTTGCGGCCGAGATTCGCAAGCACGTGCCCGGATTCGTCTGCGATTACGCGCCGGACGAGCGCCAGGCGATCGCGGATACCTGGCCACGCACGCTCGACGACAGCGCCGCGCGGGCGGAATGGGACTGGCAGCCGGAATACGATCTGCCGCGCATGGCGGCCGACATGCTGGCGAGGCTGCGCGAACACCAGCGCCGCACCGCAGGCTGAGAGGCGCACCGCGAACACTGTAACGAGCAGGAACGACAATGCCCCGACAAGAGTCCAGACGCCGAACCGCCGGCTGAGGACAGACCGCAAGGCACTCAACGCGCAGGAACGAACATGTCCCAACTCAGGCAACGGCTCACGACAACGCTCGATGAGCTGCGCGCTTCCGGAACCTGGAAACGACTGCACAACGTCACGGCCCCGATGGGTCCCGCCACCACGATCGACGGGATCGGCGAGGTCCTCGTATTCTGCTCGAACGACTACCTGGGACTCGCGAATCATCCCGAGGTCGTCGCGGCCGCCGCTCACGGCCTGCAACGCTACGGCGCGGGCACGGCGAGCGTTCGTTTCATCTGCGGCAATTTCGACTGCCACCGCGAACTCGAAGACGCGCTCGCCCGCTTTCTCGGCGCCGAAGCATCACTGTGCTTCACGAGTTGCTGGAACGCCAACGAAGGGCTGCTTCCGACTATCGCCGGCGCCGGAGACGCGATCGTGTCCGATGCGATGAACCACGCGAGCATCATCGATGCCGCGCGCCTGTCGCGTGCGACGCGCAAGATCTACGCGCACGGCGACTTGCAGTCGCTCGCCGCTTGCCTGGGCGAAGTCGCCGAGGCGTCCGTCAAGGTCGTCGTCACGGACGGCGTATTCAGCATGGAAGGCGACATCGCCGACCTGCCATCCCTGGCCGCACTCTGCCGAGAGCACAATGCGCTGCTCGTCGTCGACGATTCCCACGGCACGGGCGTGCTCGGAGCGCAGGGGCGCGGCACGCACGAGTATCTTGGCATGAGAGTCGGCGACGGCGTCGACATCATCACCGGCACGTTCGGCAAGACGCTCGGCGGCGGCAACGGGGGTTTCGTCGCCGGCTCGCGTGAACTCATCGATTTTCTCGTGCAGCGCAGCCGCCCGCACCTCTTCTCGAACGCGCTCGCCCCGGCCACGGCCTGTGCGGCGCTCAAGGCGATCGAGATTCTCGACCGGGAACCCGAGCGCGTCGCGCGGCTGCACGCCAACGCTGCCCGCATGCGCGAGGGCTTGCAGTCCCTCGGCTACGAAGTCACGGACTCGCCGACCGGCATCGTGCCGATCATCATCGGCGACACCGCCGAGGCCATCGCGATGTCTGACCGCCTGCTTGCGAGCGGGATTCTCGTCGTCGGCTTCGGATATCCGGTTGTGCCCGAGGGTGAGGCACGCTTGCGCGTACAGATGTCAGCCGCTCACGCAGACACGCAGATCGACCGGGCGCTCGACGCGTTCGCCGAACTCCGCAAGCTGGCGACTTGACTTTGGAAACGCTTGCCCGGACCGCCCGACAGCGGGCCGAGGGCTCAAGGCGCGGCGACGGCCGAATCGCCGTTCACCGCCAGTCGTCCACCGACACCGTCCAGTTCGGCGTATAGCGGCCGCCGATCATCTTCCACGCACCCTGGGTCTCGCCGCCGGCGACGACGATCTTGATCTGGTCGGGCTCGAAGATCGAGATGAGCTCGTCGGGATCGGCTTTCAGCCGTGAGGCATAGGGCTCGACACCGGCCACGGCCTGCGGGCGCATGAGCGTCTGAATCCACTGGTTGTCCCAGTATTCACGTGCCGTCAGGCGGGCGTTGTCGGCGCACCAGCCGATGAACTTTTCCTTGGTGTCGTAACCGAGCTCGACGAAGCCGCGCGCGCAGATCGGGTCCATGACGATGATCGGCGGCAGGTATTGTTCGGAACCCGCAAACGCGTGCCGGAAGTTCTCCTGCCACGTTTCGCGCGGTCCGTATCCGGCCTGCGTGTACCAGCCGCCGAAGAAGACGCTCGCGGTGCTCTCGCCCGGATCGTAGCCGTGCTGGACGTGAAACGGCGTCCATGGGCTTCGCTCCTCGGCTTCGGCGAAGGTCGAGCTGTAGTTGTACCAGTTGCCGAGCGAGCCCATGTAGGTGTCGCCGGGCTCCGAGCCGCCCTGCAGGTTGATCGACAGCAGGTTGTAGGCGCGGCCGATCGTGGCGTTCGCGTGGTTGTAGGGCCCCAGGACGCCGATGCCGTCGCCCATGCCGATTTCCTTGCGGATCGGTCCGTTGATGAGCGAGATCATCGCGAACGAGTTCGTGCTGCTGGAGCGGGACGTCTGGCCGGTCGAAGCGAGGGCGAGGATCACGGGCAGGTACTCCGGCCGGGCACCGGCCATGACGGCATTGACGGCGACCTTCTCGACCGTGAACTCCCAGTATTCGCGGAAGAATGTGGGCCTGAGCTTGCCGACGACCTCGTCAGGCGCATGACTCGTGCCCTCGAGCATGCGGGCGACTCGTTCCTCGGTCGGCAGGATCACGGGCAGATGATCGGTCCAGCCGTTGGCTTCGAAAAGTTGCCGGAGGCCGTCTTCAGTCTCGGATTCGAGCAGCCGCGGCGTGTTGCGTTCGAAGGTCACGCCCTCGAGATCGGCCTCATCGAGCGGGTTCGACAGCCCTTCGATGACCTCCTGCATGAACGGCCTGCTTGACACGGGGTCCGTGCCATGGATGTAGGCGCGAAGCTGCTCGGGCGAGCGGTCGACGACCGGTTGCGGCACGTAGGCCTGGCGCGAGGTCGGCATGCCGTTGGCGCGCGTGACGGCGTTGACGAGCCGTGCGAAGACGTCGGTGTGCACGGCCACCGTCGGCACGCCCTGCTCTTCGAGAGACATCGCAAGCCCGGCGACCGTCGGGCTGCAGGTGCTTCACAATCCGACGCCGAGTATCGCGGCGTCGCCCTCCTCTCCTATGGTGGCGCGCATGTCGGGATCGTCGTACCAGCTCTCGCGCGGCCTGATCGTGCGGATCCTGACCGTCGGCAGGTGCTGCGCGAACCAGCTCTGCATCTGGTCCATGAAGACGTCGGAGTTGTCGAACAGGCAGTCGACGAGAAAGACGACCTTGCCTTCGAGACCCGTGAGCCGCGGCGCAAGCCGTTTGCCCGTGACCTTCGGCGGAAAACCGCGCGGGTCGTGGACCGTGAGTTTGTTCGTCATTGAAGTCGCCTGTCCTCGTCGTGTTCCTGCGTGAGTATCGACCTGCGTGCCAAAACTCCCCCGATTTGCGCGTTTTCCTCCGACCGTGTCAGTCGGGCCACACGCCGTCCGACAGATACCGGTCGGCCGCAATCGCCGCCAACGTGCCGTCCCCGGCCGCGGCCACCGCCCGTCCGGCTGTGCCCGATCGGACCGTGCCCGCAGCAAATATGCCCTTGAGCCCGGCGCGCATCTGCGTGTCGACAGGGACGCGGCCGGTGGAATCGAGGCTCAACCGGTCGGCGAGTAGCCCAGCGTTCGGCCGCAGGCCAATGTATACGAAGACCGCGCTCGTCTCCAGATCGCGAGTTCCGTTACCGTCTGCGCCGCCGGACACCTCCCTCACACGCACACCGTCGACCGCATCCTCGCCGATAATCTCGACGACTTCGCTCGACGGCATGAACTCGATCCGTGGATGCGCCGCCGCACGCCGGCGAAAACTTTCCTGGGCCGTGAGCTCTTCACCATGGTGCAGGACGGTGACCTTTGAAGCGTGATCGGCAAGCGTCAGCGCCTCCTGCAACGCCGAGTCGCCGCCGCCGACTGCGACCACGGGCTTGTCGCCGAGCAGCGGCGCATCGCAGCTCGCGCAATGGCTGACGCCCTTGCCACGCAACAGCGTCTCGCCGGGCACGTCGAGCTCCTTGAGTTCCGTGCCGGTCGCAAGGATCACGGCACGCGCCACATAGTCTCCGCTTGCAGTCGCAAGCTGCCATGCGTCGCTCTCCGGCGTGAGCGCATCGACGCGGCTCATCGCGAACTCGGCGCCGGCGTCGGCAGCCTGTCCCTGCGCGAGCGGACACAGATCGTAGCCCGCGATTCCGTCGGGATGACCCGGATAGCCCTCGATCTTCTCGATGCTGAGCAAGTGCCCTCCCAGCAACTCGCTCGTGTGAATGAGCGTGCGCCTGCCGAGCCGCGCCGACACGAGTCCTGCCGTAAGTCCCGCGATGCCGCCGCCGACGACGATCACATCGAATTCACTGTTCATTGCGCTGTCCCGACCGCCAATTGATTGAGCACGAATGCATACTGCTCGGCGATTTCGCCGAAGCGCCTGAATCGACCCGACTGGCCGCTATGTCCGGCTTCCATCTGTACTCGGTAGACGACGAGATTGTCGTCGGTCTTGCGAGCACGCAGGCGGGCGACGTACTTGCTCGGTTCCCAGTACTGCACCTGCGAATCCCAAAGGCCCGTGCTGACAAACATGGCTGGATACTCTTTCGCCTCGAGTTGATCGTACGGTGAGTAGGAAAGTATGTAATCGTAGTAGGTTTCGTCCTCCGGGTTGCCCCATTCGTCGTATTCGTTCGTCGTCAGCGGAATGCTTGCATCGAGCATCGTCGTCACGACATCCACGAACGGAACCTGCGACACGATCACGCGGTACTTTTCCGGCGCCATATTCGCAACGGCCCCGACGAGCAGGCCGCCGGCGCTGCCGCCCATGGCCGCTACGCGATCAGCGGCCGCATAGCCCTGTTCGACCAGGAAATCCGTCACGTCGATGAAGTCGCTAAACGTATTGATCTTGTTAAGGAGTTTGCCGTTGTCGTACCAGGACCGCCCCATTTCCTGGCCGCCGCGTATGTGCGCCAGCGCATGGACCATGCCGCGGTCGACGAGGCTCAACACGTTGCCGTTGAACCGCGGGTCGTTGCTGAAGCCATACGAGCCGTAGCCGGACTGCAGGAGTGCCGCAGTGCCGTCGCGCACCAAACCCTTGCGGTAGAGCACGCTGACGGGTACGCGGGCGCCGTCGCGCGCCGTGGCCCAAAGTCTCTCGGTCACGTAGTGATTTCGGTCGAACCCTCCGAGCACGGGCTGTTCCTTCAAGAGCTTGCGTTCGTTGGTCCGCGTATCCAGTTCATAGGTGCGCGCCGGCGTCGTCATCGAGGTGTAGGCGTAGCGAAACCGATCGGTGGTGGGCTCGGCATTGACCGACAAGTCCATGAAATATGCCGTCTCGTCGGAGTCGACGTACCGGGTCCGGCCGTCGCCGGACATGATGCGAATGCGAGCGAGCCCGCCCGAGCGTTCACCGATCGCGATAAAGCCGTCGAAGAGCTCGAAATTTCTTATGAACACGTCGGGGTCATGCGCGATGAGGTCGCGCCAACGGTTGCGATCGCCCCAGTCGTCATCGCCGGTTTCCATCAGCTTGAAGTTCCGGGCATTCCAGTTGGTGCGGATCACCCAGCGCGCGCCGAGGTGGTCCGCCCGGTATTCGACATCTCGCTCCCGCGGCGCGAATACCCGAAATTCGCCTGGTGCAGCGGTTTCGGTACAACGCAGTTCGCTCGAGACGGTACTCTCGAGGTGGATGCAGATGTACTTTTCCGATCGCGTCGTGCTCAGGCCCATGTAGAAACTGTCATCCAGTTCCTCGTAAACGGTCGGGTCATCGCTGGGCTCGCTGCCGAGCGTGTGCGACTTGACCCATCGCGTCAGCAGCGTGGTCGCGTCGTTCAAAACGTAAAACAGCGTCCTGTTGTCGGCGGCCCATGCAACACTCGTAGAAACGCCTGGAATGCGCACCGGCAGCGTTTCGCCGCTGGCCAGATCCTTGACCCGCAACGTGTATAGCCGGCGCCCGACGGTGTCTTCGACATAGGCCAGGAGGGTTTGATCCGGGCTGATCTCCCAGTTGCCGATTTCATAGAAGTCATGCCCGTCGGCCAGTTGGTTGACGTCGAGCATGACCTCTTCCGGTGCGTCCTTGCTGCCCTTGCGGCGTGCATGAACGGGGTATTCCTGACCCTCCTCGAAGCGCGTGTAGTACCAGTAGTCCCTGTATTTGTAAGGTACGGAGCTGTCGTCCTGCTTGATCCGTCCGACCAGTTCCTCGTACAGCAGGGCTTGCGACTCGGCCAGCGGCGCCATGACCGCGTCGGCATAGTTGTTCTCGGCCTCGAGGTACGCCAGCACGTCGACGCTTGCGCGTTCGTCGTCGCGCAGCCAATGGTATTCGTCCTGTCGCGCGGCCCCATGCGGCGCCGCAACTTCGTGAGGACGTTGTTCTGCGGCGGGCGGCGCTACGGACACCGCGCCGGAGTCGAGCGGCGGCGTGTCCTCCCGAACCGGGGCGGCAGCATCGATCGGATTGGCTCCCATTCGTTCCTCAGGCTCCTCGCAGGCGGCGAGCACGAAAACAGCGAAGGCTAGCAGTGTCCCGTCCCGCAACCTAGACATCGATCCAACAAAATGCGTTACGCGCCGATTCAATGGGCGCTCTGCGGCAAATATCGGGCATATCGCAACGCAGCTCAACGCCGCGACAGCACTTGTCGCACGGCTCTCCCCATGCGTTCGCCGGTACTGGACAAGCGGATGTGACGGCGCGGTCCCGCAGGTCTTGAAAATACCTGCCGGCACCCCATGTATTTCCGCATTGGCGCAGTTGTCAATGAAATACAGGAGGTATGACCATGACACTGGTACGTTACGAGCCTTGGAATCTCGTCAGCAGGCTGCACGACGACATCAATCGGGCGTTCAACGACTGGGGAACGAAGGACACGAGCGGCGCAACCGCCGACTGGGTACCGGCAGTGGATGTCGAGGAATACGCGGACCGCTTCGAACTCTTCGTGGATCTGCCCGGAGTCGCGGCGAAGGACGTCGAGATTACGCTGGAGTCCGGCGTCTTGACGCTTTCCGGCGAACGGCAGGCGATTCGCCCGAAGGAACTCATCTCCCACAATCGGCGCGAGCGCGGGCATGGCCGCTTCCATCGGCGCTTCATCCTGCCCGACATCGTGGACGCGGATCGGGTGAACGCGACCGAGCGCAACGGCGTGCTCGAGATCGTCATCCACAAGCAGGCCGCCGCACAGCCGCGGCGGATCGAGATCGCAGCCTAGCGGCGCGTGACATCGTTCGCGCTGCAGCAAGCTGCTACACGGGAAACGCGCCACGCGCTGACGGCGGTCTGAATTCAGGCCGGGAAGCGCGGCAACCGCACGACTTTCAAGTCGCGGATTGTTACCGCATGTGGGTGAATTCGTCGGCTTGCGATGGACGAACTTACTCTGCGGGTGGCGCGGACCCTTCGAGGTAGATTTTTCTGCCGTCCGTGAACGTGATGTCGCGGCCGCTCGCACGGTTTCTGCCGTCCCGGGACCGGTAGCCGTCGACGAGAACTTCGGTGCCAAGCGGCAACGTATTCTGGTTGATTCCTTTCCGGAACAGCGTGTTCGGTGTGCCGCCCTCGATGGCCCAGCTCACGACGCTGCCGTCCTCATTCGTGACGTCGATGTGAATCCACGAGTGGGGATTGATGAACTCGACTTCGGTCACGATCCCCCGTAGCTGAATTGGCTGGTTGGGGTCGAATTCCGCGGCGAACGAATGGTGCGCGCGCAGCGGAGCGGCGGTCAGAGCCAATGTCGCGGTAGCGACGAGAATTGCCAGGTTCTTTTTCATCGAACGCTCTCCCACATTCTCAATGGAACCTCGGGTACGGCTCGACCATCATCTTGCAGCTTCGGCTGCCCTCGCTTCTTCGGCGCGAGCGCCGCCAAGAATGCCGATCATGCTTTGATTGCCTTCGTGACAGGCATACTCGTACATCAAATCGTCGGTCTTTCTCGCCGGTATCTGGACGGTCCAGGATTCGGTAAACGCATCCGGATCGTCGACAGTGAATTCGTAAAGCAGCACATCGTCAGCGACGCGCGTAAACCGCTCGGTCAGGCGCATGTTCTCGCTCGCTCCGCGGAAGTTGGATTGATCGGTAAAGTTCCTGGTCTCGACAACGAGCGTATCGCCGTCCCAATGTCCGCGGGAGCTGCCGAGCCATTGCCGGACGTCGCCTGGCAGCTGCGGCCGCCCGTCGAGCGGGATGATGCGCGCGTCGTGGATCATCTCATTGAGAATCAATACGTGGTCGGCGGTTTGCACGATCTGGAAATTGTTGTTGTATGCCGTCGGCAACATTGGCGGGCCGGCACTGACCCACAGGATGCAACGATCGGATAGAGTGCGATCCTCCGGACCGTCGGATGGATGCAATCTCCTTCTCTCGGCACGGGCATCGCTTCGCCGCTGGCCCTCCTCGGTCAGCGCCGGGATACGGCCGTCAAGAGGGTGGATGACGAGCGAGGTTCGCCGCGTGGCCGCGATGTTTTCACCCCAGTCCCACCAGAAGTCGTTGTAGGCGCTGCGCACGTCGGCCTCGGCGTCGGCCTGCCGCCGATCCATGTTCGTCTCCTCCTGCCTGCGCCGCTCGTATTCGATGGCCTCCTCCTCGGTCAGGAACTCCTTGTCCGCGAGTTCGGGCGGCCGCTCGAGCGGCGTAATGACGGCGTTCGACCAGATGCCCTGCAGATCGGGCTGTCCATCGGGTGTGCGGCCGGGCTCGTAGCTGTCGGCGGTGGCTGATTGCGAGTATCCGGCGACCGGTACCGCGGCAAGCAGCGCTGCAAAGCCGGCGATTCGCAGCGCGTGGATGAGATCATTCATACGTTGGTGCATCGCACTCCTCCGTCTCGCCCGCAGCGCGTTCATTCCTGCTTGCGAAGGTGGCCGTAGATCTTTTCCTCCGCAAACTCGACGCATTTGAATTCCATGAGTTGGGCGTTCTCTTCGACGCGGCGGTAGAGCGGCAGGCTGATGCTCCACGGCCGCGTGAATACGTTCGGATCTTCAATGGTCGCCTCGTAGAGCAGGTGATCGGGGCCCATCGGCGTGTACCGCTCGACGACGTGCAGGGCATCGCTGTGGAAGTTGCCGGCCCGGTCGAACCAGGTCTCGTCGTTCTGGCTCGTGACGTCCACGACGAGCGTATCGCCGTCCCAACGACCGACCGACCATCCCATCCAGCTTGGGGCGGGACTCGGACCCGGATCGTTCATGTGGATCGTGCGCACGGCGCCCGCGTACTGGTAGGCGATCATGACGTAATCGGCGGTCTGCAGGATCTGGAACGGCTGACCGATATAGGTCGCCCTCGGCACGCCGGGCAGATAGCACTTGGCCTCGGGGTCGAGATCGACGCGATTGGCGAAATTCTCTCGCTGCTGCTCGGCAGCCCAAGGCTGGTACGGAATCTCACCGCCCTCGACGATACCGATCCCGGGTGGCGTGGCCGCCAGCGCGCCGAGTTCGGGCACGGGGGAATGGCCCGACGCGTGGGGCCGGATATCCCAGTTCGCCGAAGTGAGCGCCTGCCAGATTCCGTTGAGATTCGGGGCGGTGTCCGCTGCAGGCGGCGCCTGGCCGGCCGCCCCTGCGGCTGTCGCGGCTTGCTGGTCGCCGGGAGCGGCATCAGTTGCCGGCGTCTGATCCATCGGGGCTTCGCAACTCGCCAGCATGACAGCAAGCGCGAGCAGCGCCAGCGTCCTGGCCGTGGTCACTCTCGAGTCCGGAAACTGGCTTCGCACCTGATCGCCCCGCCCTGTTTTCGGACCAGCATACCGCCAAGGCTGGCGAGCGCCAACCGGAGTCGCCGCCCAACCGCCGGACGATGCCGGTACCGCACCTTCCCATACAACCGCAGCAGGACTGCCGGGACAAAACCGTTTCGGGGCTTTCGCGTCTCCGCCAACACCTGAAGGCAACTCCTCCCCTCATCGGCTGACGTATACTGCTTCGGACCCTTCCCCGAGATGTGGGCAGGCACAGATCCTCGGTAAGGTCCTGCGGACGCTGTCAGACACAACGGTGGAAACGTGAAACTCATCTTCAGTTCGCTCGCGCCGATTGGATTGCTGGCCGGGTCCACGGCACTCGCCCACCATAGCGATGCCGTTTACGACCGCGAAACCGTGGTTGCGTTCGAGGGCGTCGTCACACATTACAGTTTCAGCAACCCTCACGTGAGGATCGTCGTCGCAACCGCCAACGCGAACGGCGATACGGTCGAGTGGGACATCGAAACCGGCTCGACGCCGATCATGATTCGCAGCGGTTGGTCGGCCGACCTCGTAAGCGTCGGCGATACCGTCATTGTAAGAGCCCACCCGCACCGCACCGGACGCCCGCGAGCCATCCTGAACACGCTTGAGACCATGGACGGCACCGTCTGGTTGCAGGACGAATCGGACCCGGAGGAGACGGCGGCAGCGACGAGCATCGAGGGTGTGTGGAAAGGACTCAACGGGTTCAGCCTGCGCCGGGGTCTTGGACAGGTGCCTTTGACGCCCGCCGCGGAGGCGGCGCGGGCCGGGTACGACTACCTGACCGAGAGTCCTGTCAGGGACTGCGTAGCGCCGCCGCCGCCCAGCCTGATCGGATCGACCGTCTACCTCAACGGCATCGAGATTCTCGACGACCGCGTACTGCTCAGAACAGAGTACTTCGACCAGACGCGCACCGTGTACACGGATGGGCGCGGGCACCCGGAAACCGACGAACGCACGGCTTACGAGGGTCATTCGATCGGCTGGTGGGAAGGCGATTCGCTCGTCGTCGACACGACGCATTTCCGGGATCATCCGGAAGGTAACGGTCGCGGCGTGCCGTCGGGCGCGCAGAAGCACCTGATTGAGCGCTACTCACTGAGTGAAGACGGAAGGCGTTTGCGGGTAGAAGCCTTCCTTGAAGATCCCGAGTACCTCACCGAACCGTTCAATGGCTACACCGAGTTGGTGTATACGCCCGAGCTTGAACTGTACCGCTACGACTGCGATCCCGTGATGTCCAGAGAGGCCGGCTTTGAATAGATCGATGACGTACGCTCGCGTCAAATCGGCCCGAATAGTCGTTGCCGCCGCCATCTGCGGTCTCCCGGGCGCCTGCACCAACTCCCCGGACATCCCCGGAGTACCCGGGAACATCAACTACAACTGGCACGTCCGGCCGATCCTCTCGGAGAACTGTTTCAAGTGCCACGGTCCGGATATCGAAGGACGGGAGGCGAGCCTCCGCCTCGACTCCCCGGAATTCGCCTTCGACCGCCTCGAAGGCCCACGCGAACGCTACGCGATCGTGCCGGGCGACCCCGACAGCGGGGAACTGATCTGGCGCATCGACGCACAGAACCCCGACGACGTGATGCCGCCCGTCAGGACCCACAAGACGCTGACGGACGTCGAAAAGGCCATCCTTCGCCGATGGATCGCGGACGGCGCCGAGTACCAGCGCCACTGGGCATTCCTCCCGCCGGAAGTCGAGCCCGCGCCGCCCACGGGTTTCGACGATCGCGCCGCCAACGAAATCGATCGCTACGTCTTCGCCGGCCACGAGCGCGCGGGCGTGACGCCTTCGCGAGAAGCCGATCGCGAGACGTTGATCAACCGGGTCAGCCTGACGCTGACGGGACTGCCGCCGACGCTCGACGAAGTCGACGCCTTCGTCGCCGACGAAAGCCTCGATGCCTACGAACAACTGGTCGAACGCCTGCTCGAATCGCCGCGTTACGCCGAGCACATGGCTTCCTGGTGGCTCGACCTCGCGCGCTGGAGCGATACCGATGGCTTCCTCGACGACCACCACGACCGCTTCCTGTGGCCCTGGCGCGACTGGGTGATCGAAGCGTTCGACCGCAACCTGCCGTTCGACGAGTTCGGCATCTGGCAGCTCGCCGGCGACCTGCTGCCTGACGCCAGCGAAGAGCAGTTGCTGGCGACGGCCTTCCTGAGGGTGGGCAAGCGCTCCACCGAAAACGGCGCGATCGATGAGGAATACAAGGTCGAATACATGGTCGAGCGGACCGACAACGCCCTCGGCACGGCGTTCATGGGCTTGACGCTCGGTTGCGCGCGCTGCCACGACCACCGCTACGACCCGATCAGTCAGCGCGACTACTACCAGTTGGGCGCGTTTTTCAACAGCAATGACGAGCCCGGCCACTATGCGCCAGGCTACAGCGGCATTCAGGGCGGTCCCACACTGCCCTGGCCGAGCGAAGAGCAGCAGGTTGACATCGAAGCCGCGGCAAGCCGGGTGGCGGAAAGCGAAGCCGCGTACCATTCGGCCGTGGCGGATGCGACGGGGGAAACCGAGGCTACCGTGGGCGGACTGCTCGCCGGGGATGGTCTACCCGCGGCTGCGACCCTGCGTGTGACACTGGCGCGCGGTCTGGCGGCGCACTACGCCTTTGAAACAGCAACACCGGCGGAACTCACGGACCTCCCGACGCCCCGGCCGCCGCGCCTGCCTCCTCCCTCGCTGATCGAATTTACGCGCAGTCCCTACGCTCCGCCGCCGCCCGAGTATGAAACCGAGGAAGAACGCCAGGCGGCCGAGCTCCAGGCGCGTGTACCGCGCCTGTACAACGCCGAAGAACTCGAAGTTTCACCTTCGGCCGTTCCGGGCGTCCCGGCAGCCGTCATCCAGGCTCCGATCCTCGGCGACGGCATCTCCGGACAGGCGCTCTTCTTCAACGAGACCAACAAGGGCTTTCTCGGCGGCGACATCGGCAACTACGACCGCAGCCAGCCATTCTCGATCGACTTCTGGTTCCACGCTGCAGAAGCCTACGACGATGCCCCGGTGCTCAATCACATGAGCGAGAACAACTCCGGCCGCACCGGCTACAAGCTCTCGATCGATCAGGGGCATCTGTGGGTCCAGCTCGCTCACTCGCCGCCGGCCAACATGATCGCGCTCCGGTCGGCCGCACGGTTCCCGGTCGGCGAATGGACCCACGTGACACTGACCTATGACGGTTCCAGCCGCGCCGCCGGAACCCGCGTGTTTCTCAACGGCAGGCGCGCCGAGATGCGGACGGAGCGCGACACGCTCACTCGCAGCATTCTGCCGTGGAACACCGGAGATCAACTCGATCCGTTCGTGGGGCTTGCCTTCGGTACGCGTTTCCGCGTGAAAGCGCCCGTCGGCAGCGGGCTCGACGAATTACGGCTGTACGACCGGGAGCTGGCGCCCGCGGAAGTCGCCGTGCTGCATGCCGACACGATCGGGCGGTCCATCGTTCCGGACCGTGACGATCTCGTCGATGCGCTCGTCGTACACGATCCGCGCGTCGTTGCGGCGCTCGACGAACTCATCGCGGCGCGTAGCGCGCACGACAAGCTCGTGACCGCCGTGCCGCAGGTGCTCGTCATGGGTGACGCACCCGAACCGATCCCGACGCACGTCCTGTACCGTGGCGTCTATAGCGAGCCGCGCGACGAAGTCGAACCGCGCGGGCTCGAGGCCGTCATGGCCTGGGACGATTCGCTGCCGAAGAACCGGCTCGGGCTCGCACGGTGGCTGTTCGATCCGTCCAACCCGCTCACCGCTCGCGTGTTCGTGAACCGGATCTGGCAGATGCATTTCGGCCGCGGCATCGTCGAGACGGCCGAAGACTTCGGTTCGCAGGGCTCGATCCCGACGCACCCGGAACTCCTCGACTGGCTCGCGACCGGGTTCATCGAGTCCGGCTGGGATGTCAAGGCGCTGCAACGGCTCATCGTGACATCCACGACCTTCCGGCAGAGCTCCGTCGTGTCCGAGGCGCTCGCGTCGAGCGATCCCGACAACGCGCTCCATGCGCGCGGACCGCGCTGGCGTATGACCGCCGAGATGGTTCGCGATCACGCACTCGCGATCAGTGGGCTGCTCGTGGATACGATCGGCGGCAGGAGTGTCAAACCCTATCAGCCCGGCGGGATCTGGAACCCGACGAACAGCTTCTACGAGTACCCCGAATCGGATTCCATTCCGGACGACGAGCATCATCGGCGCACGATGTACACCTTCGTGAAGCGCAACGCCCTGCACCCGGCGCTGCGAAACTTCGATTTCATGAACCGCACCGAAAGTGTCGCACGCCGCCGCTCGTCGAACACGCCATTGCAGGCGCTGACGCTCCTGAACGACCCGCAGTACGTCGAAGCCTATCGGGCGCTTGCGGGCGTCGTTCTGACGTCGAGCGATGACGCACGCGCGCAGCTCAACCGGCTGTACCGGCTCGCGACTCGCGCGACGCCGAGCGATGCGATGCTCGACCGGCTCGAGCTCTACTACGATGACCAGCGTCAGACCTTCCGGGCCGATCCGGACAAGGCGCGCGCTCTGCTCGAGGTTGGCGTGACGGAGGCGGATCCCGGGTTCGACCCCGCAACGCTTGCAGCGCTGAGCAACGTCGCGGCGGTAGTCATGAATTCACCCGACGCCTACACGGTTCGCTGACATGAGCCAGATGAAGCATTCGGTCGATCTGGCAAGGCGGCGCTTTATTGCCGAGGCTGGCGTTGGGCTGGGCAGCCTGTCGTTGCTTGAACTCGTCGGTGGCGGCGCGCTCGCCCAGACGTCCGACCAGAATGCTGAAGCGGGAATTCCGGGCGCCGGCCACCATCCGGCGCGTGCGAAGCGCGTGATCATGCTGCACATGCTCGGTGCGATTTCGCACGTCGATACCTTCGACTACAAGCCCAGGCTCTTTGAGATGCACGGCCAGGAGATTCCGCCGTCGGTCCGCGAAACGCAGCGGCTCTCGACGATGTCGAACGGTCAATCGGCCTTTCCGATCCTCGCACCGCTGAGACCATTTGAGCAGCGCGGCGAGAGCGGCGCGTGGGTCAGCGACTTCCTGCCGCATACCGCTTCGATCGCAGACGAACTTTGCTTCATCAAGAGCCTGCATACCGAGCACGTCAACCACGACCCGGCCTCGAAGTTCCTGCATACCGGGTTCCAGTTGGCCGGACGGCCGTCGGCCGGCGCGTGGGTCAGCTACGCACTAGGCTCGGACAATCGCGATCTGCCGAACTTCGTCGTCATGAACTCGGGCAGTTCGATGGGCGTGCCGCAGGATTCGGCGATCTGGGGTACGGGCTTTCTGCCGTCGAACCATCAGGGCGTCGAGTTCCGCGCGGCCGAGGACCCGGTGCTCTACATCAACAATCCCGATGGAATCGAGCGAACCGACCGGCGCGACATGCTCGATGCAATCGCCGACATCGCACGCCTGCAGCATGAGGTCTCGAACGACCCCGAGGTGTTTTCGCGCGTGAGCCAATACGAGATGGCCTACCGCATGCAGCGTTCCGTCCCCGAGATCGCCGACATTTCCGACGAACCCGAACACGTGCTCGAACTCTACGGTCCGGACGTCCATACGCCGGGCAGCTTTGCGCGCAACTGCCTGATCGCCCGACGGCTTTGCGAACGCGGGGTCAAGTATCAGACGCTATTCGGCTTGGGTTGGGATCACCATCTCTCGATCAGAACAAGCTTCCCGGCGCGCTGCCGCGAGATCGACCAGCCGGCCGCTGCGCTCGTCACGGATCTCAGGCAGCGCGGCCTGCTCGAGGACACGCTAGTGCTGTTCGGAAGCGAATTCGGCCGCACACCGTTCGCTCAGGGGCAGATCGACAATCCGATCGTCGGCCGCGACCACCACGGCGGCGGCTTCACCTGGTGGCTCGCCGGCGGCGGCGTCAAGGCCGGGTTCACGCACGGCGAGACCGACGAATTCGCCTACAACGTGGTCGAGAACCCGGTGCACATCCATGATCTCAACGCGACCCTGCTGCACATCCTCGGCATCGATCACGAGCGCCTGACCTTCCGCTTCCAGGGCAGGGACTACCGTCTCACGGACGTGCACGGCCGGGTCGTGCACGAGATTCTTGCCTAGACATCGAACTTCGAGGGAACGGGCATCAGACGCGCAGGAAAAGGGCACTCCCGACGTCGTCCGCCGCCCGGCCGACGTGGCGCCGTTCGACGGGACCTGTTGAACCGCTCAACGTTCAGCGGTTGAACGCTTGCATCAAACACACGAACGCAACGAGATCCAGTAGCGAATGCCATGACAAGTCCGCTTTCCGGATTGTTGCTCGGCCTGGCAGCCACATCGGTCGTCGCTCAGCCCATCGCTCTGACCCACTGGGAGCCCTACAAGGATCGCGACGTTCCACCATCGGTCGATCAGCAGTTGACCGATCCCGTGCTCATCGGCGCCGTCGACCTGCACGCACACCAGGCGCCGGACTCCTATCCGCGGCAATGGGACGCCTTCGAGGTCGCCGAACTTGCCAGGGATCGCGGCCTTCGCGCCATCGTGCTCAAGAACCACTGGGCGGAGACCGCGGGGCTTGCGTACGTCGTGCGCAAGTACGGCGCCCAGGGCATCGAAGTCTTCGGCAGTATCGCCTTGAACACGACCGTCGGCGGAGTGAATCCGCAAGCCGTGCGTTACATGGTCGATGTGACGGGCGGACTGGGGCGCATCGTCTGGATGCCGACGCACGACTCGGAGCACGAGGTCCTGTTCAACGGCGACGACCGGCCGTCGGTACGGGTCTCCGAGGACGGCGTCCTGCTCCCCGAAACCCTCGAGGTCATCTCGCTGATCGCCGAGCACGATCTCACGCTCGCGACGGGTCACGTGACCCCCGACGAGGCGCTCGCGATCCTGCGCGAAGGCCGCGAGCGCGGCGTTGAGCGCATGATCGTCACGCACCCCATTCTCGAGCCGCAATTCACCTGGATGTCCATCGAGCAGTTACAGGCCGCTGCCGACCTCGGCGGCTTTGTCGAGATCACCTCGCGCACGCTCCGGGCCGAGGGCGCTCCGCGCGAGCGGGCGATCGAGACGATCCGCACGATCGGCGCGGACCGCTGTTTCGTTTCGAGCGACAGCGGTCTGACGGGCACACCGAACCACACGGATGCGTTGGTCCTGGCGGCTCGCGTGCTGCGCGAAGCAGGGTTCGAAGAATCCGAGCTCGATCTCATGTTCAAGGAGAATCCGGCCCGTCTGCTGGGATTGCCGGCGATGTGAATCTCGGGACGCCTGGCGCGCAGCTACCGGTCAAGCCCGCTGTGAACTACCCTGTTGCTGAGAATCGAACTCGACGTTTGCGAACCGCGTAAGAAACGGCTACCCGCAGCGGCCCGAGTTGTTCGGAGCTTTACCGATTCGAAACGACTACGGAAAGAGAGTTGCGAGCGAACGCTGACCGCACACTGGCAATAGCGACCGGCCTTCTGATTGCCGGCGCAGCCACACGCGCCGCCGCGCTGTCGATCTACATCGATGGCTCGGATCGGGCCGTCGACTCGCCTGAGCGCGGCGCCGCCGGACGCGCCGCCTGGACGACGGCCGCCGAGGCGCGCGGAGGCGCCGTCGCGACCGACGACTTCAACGGCGTGGACATCGACATCCCCGTCGATACGCTCACCAACGTTGGCAACTTCAGCGTCTACTTCAGCCAGACCGGCGGGTATTCGGACCAGGCCGGCAACACGGCGCCCGAACCGCATCCGACCGGCAACTTCGTCGGGACGACGGGCACGGGTTCGGTGGAGGCCGGCAACGCCGAGACGATCGACGGTCTCGAACTCAGGTACGAGACGCTCGATCCCGTAACGACCGCACTCGAGCTTCGATTCGATCCGCCGGTCTTCGCCTGGGCAGCCGATGTCTACTCCGTCGACGGTCCCGGCTTCGGCCAGGGACCGGATCCGGACAGCAACGACCACACGACGATGCACGTGCTCGGGCATTCCTTTGACCTCACGGAGGTGCTCGAGTACGCGGGCAGTGGCTACATGGGGTTTTTCGGTATCGTCTCGGACGAGCCTTTCGGCGTCATCAGCTTCACCGCCGAAGGCGATGGCGACCGGTTTCGGCTCGACAACGTTTCGTTGGCTCGATAACCCGCCGCATACCGACATGCCGGCAACGCAAAACGATTGGGTACGATCATGCGAAAGAACCTCCTGATAGCCGTGCTCGCAACGTTCGCAGTCTCCGGCGCCGCAACCTTCGCCCAGACCGTGCGCATTCTCGACGAAGCGCCGCTCGACCGGGCGGTCGACTTTCCGCGCGACGACCTCATCGCGAGGTTTCGCCAGATGAGCACGGAGGGCATACGAACGATGCGGCTGCTCGAGGGCGGCGAGTACAACGTCAACATCCGTCACGTCGAAAACGTGACGCCGGAAACCTTCGTGACGCTCGTGCATCCGGACACGATCGACGTCTGGGTCGTACAGGAAGGCTCTGGCACGCTGCTCACCGGCGGCGAGAAAGACGGCGACCGCCAGATCGGGGGCGACGAGCGCTTCATCAGCGCCGGCGACCTCATATTCATCCCGGCAGGAGTACCGCACGGCATGAAGGAGACGGACTCGATCACGTGGCTCAACATTCGTTTTCCGGAGCACCGCAACTGAGTCGCGCGGCCTGCGCGGCTCGAGGCGATCGCGCGGAACACGACATGACAAATGGGGGAAAGACGATGATCAATCGCAGACTGGCCATATTTGCCTCGGCTCCACTCCTCTCCGTGCTCTTGGCCGCGTGCGGCGTCGGCGCCGACAGCAGCCTGGCACAGTCGCCAGAGGAAGCCGATGTAGCGACCGCCACGACCGATCCTGTGCTGCAGGGCGCCATCGACATCCACGCCCATCTCGACCCTGACGGTTACGGGCCCGGTGGTCACGGCCGCTCAATGGACGCGCTCGACCTCGCCGAACTTGCTGAGCAAGCCGGCATGCGCGGCTTCGTGATCAAGCAGCACTACGACCAGACGGCGGACACGGCCTATTTCGTTCGCAAGCTCTACCCCGATCTTGACGTTTTCGGCGGTATCGGCACGAATTTCGCGACGGGCGGGCTCAACCCGTACGCGATCCGACAAATGGCCGACGTCAAGGGCGGTTGGGGACGGGTCGTCTGGATGCCGACCTGGGACGCGCGGCACTACGTGGTCAACCACGGCAACGACCGACCGTTCATCACGGTCGCCTCGGACGGCGAACTGACGCCCGAGGTCAGCGCCGTGATCGAGGCGATGGCCGAGGTATCGGGCAGGACGCGCGTCAGCGGCGGTTCGCTCGTGCTCGCTACCGGACACAACGCGCCGGAGGAAGTCCTGCTCATGGTCGAGAAAGCGCGCGCGCTGGGGCTGCAGGTCATCGTCACGCACCCGCTGCTCGACTCGGTCGGGATGAGCGTCGAGCAGATGAAACAGGCTGCGGAACTCGGTGCGTATCTCGAGTTTGTGTCCGCTTTCACCCGGCAACCGGAAACGATCGTCGAATATGCCGATGCGATCCGCGAGATCGGAGTCGAATATTGCATCGTCTCGAGCGACCGCGGCCAGGGTTCCGGTCCGGAAGGCGATGAAGCGCGGGCTCAGACCCACGTCGAAGCGCTTACGGCCGCAGCCGACGCATTGCGCGCGAACGGCTTCACCGAGCAGGATCTCGACATCATGTTCAAGGAGAACCCGGCGCGCCTGCTCGGACTGCCCGTGCTTCAGTAAGTCGTTACAGCAGTAGGGAGGAACCTGAAATGCGCAACTTCATCCTGACGATCCTGTTGCTGTTGCCCGTCGCGGCCCAAGCACAGATCACTGAAGCGACGGACGTCCTCAAGTCGGAAATCGACGCGGTGCTGAACTCTCCGGAAGGGGGCATCGACCGCCAGGTCAAGGTGGTCGACATCGGGCAACTCAATGTTGCCGTGGGCGTGCTGCATCGTGGCCGACTCGAAGGCGGAGAGCCCGCCAGAGCCATCGCCCACGCGCAGGTCACGGAGGTCTACTACATCGTGTCGGGCTCGGGCACTCTGGTCACGGGTGGCGAAATCGACGAACCGGTTCCGTTTCCCGAAGACTCCGAGGTCGTTGACATCCTCGTCGGCCCGACCACGATCGGGAACTTCGAGGGCGGTCGGGAGCGCACCGTGTCCGTCGGCGACGTCATCGTGATCCCGGCCGGCGTCCTGCACGGCTGGTCGGAGATTCCCGATCACGTCACCTACCTTAGCGTAAGGCCCGATCCGGACCGGGTGCTGCCGGCCGGCTACGTGAATCCCGCTCTGTAAACAGATTACCAATTGGGAAACGCCGCCCTTCGCCCTGGACGTTGAACGACGAGGAAACAGACATCGGAAACAGCAGGAAGTCTCGATGCGGGGGCGTGAACGAAGGAATCGGAACCAGCCATCGCCTGAATTGTCACCTTGACGCTGGGACGCTGGATTCTCGCCGATGCGGCCTGACACCGTGAAGCGTCCGGCCCTGCTCTCGGCTGCCGCCGCCGGTGCCCTCGCCGCAGCATTTCTGGCGATCTGGCTGACGATCCGCGGGAGCTTGCCGGCTCTCGACGGCGAGATCGACATCGCCGGGCTGTCGGCGCCGGTCGTCATCGAACGCGACGCTTACGGAGTCCCGACAATTCGTGGCCGCAATCGCTTCGATGTCGCCCGGGCAACCGGTTTCGTTCATGGCCAGGAGCGGTTTTTTCAGATGGATCTCATGCGGCGTTCCGCTGCGGGAGAGTTGTCGGCGCTCTTCGGCGGCACCGCGGAAGATCTGGACCGAAGCCGCCGGGTACACCGCCTGCGCGCCCTCGCACGCGAGGTCATGGCCAACGCCGGCGCCCGCGAAAGAGACCTTCTGCAAGCGTACGCCGACGGCGTAAACGCAGGGCTCGAAGCCCTCTCGGTGGCGCCGTGGGAGTACCTGATCCTGCGGACCGACCCGCAACCCTGGCAACCGGAGGATTCGGCGCTGGGCAACTTTGCGATGTTCTTCCAGCTCACCGACGACGACGGCAGCCGGGAATCCGCCTATGCGGCCATTCACGACGGACTGCCCACCGCCCTGCTCGACTTCGTGTTCGCTGCCGGCAACGAATGGGACGCGCCGCTCATCGGGGATGCATGGCCGGTGCCGGCGATTCCGGACCCCGCCGTCTGCGATCTGCGGACCGGCCCGACGGGCTCCGCAGGCATCGCGGCGTCGAACGTCACGGTCCGGACCGACGACCCCGTCAACGGCAGCAATGCCTGGGCGGTCGCCGCGGCGCGCACTGGCACGGGCCGGGCCATCGTTGCCAACGACATGCACCTGGGTCTCGACGTCCCGAATATCTGGTACCGGGCGCGGCTGATCGTCGAAGCGGCGGCGGACTCATCGGAGTCGTTGGATCTGTCCGGGGTCATGCTTCCCGGTACGCCGTTCGTCGTGGCCGGGAGCAATTCGGCCATCGCATGGGGATTCACGAACAGCAGCGGCGACTGGTCCGACCTGATCCTCCTGGAGCTCGATCCGGACGACCCCGATTCCTATCTGACGGCGGACGGATACGAGCGATTCGAGACCTACGACGAAGTCATCGAGATCAAGGGCGCGGATCCCGTGGCTGTCACCTTCCGCTGGACGCGCTGGGGTCCGGCACTCGGCGGCGACCATCGCGGGCGCCCCGTCGCCCTGCGCTGGCTCGCCCATCTGCCCGAAGCGGTGAATCTCCGCCTGTTCGAGCTCGAGACCGCGCGCAACGTTCAAGAGGCCGTCGCGTTGGCGCCGCTGATCGGCGTGCCGCCCCAGAATCTCATCGTGGCCGATGCCGGAGGCGCCATCGGCTGGACGATCATGGGACGCATCCCTCGCCGGGTCGGCTACGATTCGGCGCTGCCCGCGCCATGGACCGACGGCCGGACGGGATGGCAGGGCTGGCTGGCGGCTGAAGCGTATCCGAAGGTCATCGATCCCGGTTCGGGTTTCGTCTGGACGGCCAACGCCAGGGTGACGGAGGGCGAGGTCCTGCAGCACATGGGCGCGGGCGGCTACGCCCTCGGCGCCCGTGCCCGCCAGATTCGCGACGCGCTGGCGTCGCTGCAGCCAGCGAGCCTGAGTGACATGCTCGCGATCCAACTGGATGACCGCGCGCTGCTTCAGCAGCGCTGGCGGGACCTGCTGCTGGAGGCGCTGACCGAAGAGGCCCTGTCGGGCCGGCCGCTCAGGGCCGAGCTACGCGCGATACTGCGCGGCTGGGACGGCCGTGCCGGCGTCGAATCCGTCGGGTATCGCATGACGCGGGAGTTTCGCCGCCGCGTTCACGACGAACTGCTCGGCCATCTGGTGGCCGGCTGCGGCGAGTTCACCGAACCGCTCGAGCTGCCGCGCACCCGGCAGGCCGAGGGTCCGATCTGGCGTCTCGTCACCGAGCAGCCCGACCATCTTCTGCCGAGGCGCCACGAAAGCTGGCAGGACCTGTTTCTCGACATGGCCGACAGCGCCATCGCGAGCTGCGGGCCCGAAGGACTGTCCGCGTGCACCTGGGGCCGATTCAACGAGGTGCGGATCGAGCACCCGCTGGCGGACGCCCTCGGGATTCTCGGACGCCGGCTCGTCGCCCACGACGAACCACTCCCCGGCGGCGATCACATGCCCAGGGTGCAGCAGCGCGCGCACGGCGCCTCGGAACGCTTCGCGGTATCGCCCAGCGACGAGGCAAACGGCTACTTTCACATGCCGGGCGGTCAGAGCGGCCATCCGCTCTCCCCGTTCTTCCTTGCCGGCCACGACGCCTGGGTGCGCGGCGAACCGCTCCCGTTCCTGCCCGGCCCGGCCGCGCACACCTTGGTGCTGCATTGACGATGCGCCGAAAGAACCTGCGCGACTCCCCCACGTCGCCAATCGCCAACGTGTAGGAATCCGAAGTGTGAACCGGTTGGTTGGCCAGGCGCTCCGAGGCTCTGTCAGACTTCCTGCAGCGCCGCGAGCACGCGCTCGCGCGTGAACGGCAGCGCCCGGACCCGGGCGCCCGTCGCCCGGAACACGGCGTTTGCGACCGCTGCGCCGGTCGTCGCGAGACCGAGCTCGCCGATACCCGAAGGCGGCGCATCGCTCGCGAGCGCCTTGACCATGATGTCGGGGACCTCGTTCATCCGCATGACCGGATAGTCGTGGAAGTTCGACTGCTCGACGACGCCTTCCTTGATGGAGATGCGTTCCCTCAGTGCGTTGCTCAGGCCGTAGATGACGTTGCCCTCGAGCTGCGCTTCGGTGTTTCGCGGCGCGACGATCAAGCCCGCATCGACGACCATCCAGAAGCGGTGCACCGCGATGTCGCCCGTGGCTTCGTCGACCGAGACCTCGGCGATGCCGGCGGCGACTGACGCTCCGCCGTAGTCCGAGAGCGCGACACCGAGCGCGGTATCGTCGCGATGCCGCGTCCACTCCGCAAGGCGGCCGGCCTCCTCGAGCACGGCGCGGCCACGCGGATCGTTGCGGGCAAGATCGAGACGGAATTCGAGCGGGTCCGCACCGCTCTCATGCGCGAGTTCGTCGACGAAGGACTCGTTCGCGAAACGCGTATAGCTCGACGCGACGCCCCGCCACGCAAGCACGCGCGAGCAACGCTCCATCCTGACGTGCTCGGCCCGGAGGTTCGGGATGGCGTAGCGCGTTTCCTGCGCGCCGTTCATCGCGATGCCGTCACGGCCGCCGGCATTGGCCCAACGCGGCGGGTTCATGTATTCGAGCACGCTCGGCGCCGCGACGCGCTGATGCACCGCGACGATGCGGCCGTCCGCATCGAGTCCGCCGCGCAGGAATTGCGCGGCAAGCGGGCGGAACGTGCCGTCCCTGACGTCGTCCTCCCGGCTCCAGATAACCTTCACCGGCCTGCCGATCTCTCGCGAGACGAAGAGCGCGTCGTCGATGTCCTTCTGGCGGTACTCGGTGCGTCGACCGAAGGCGCCGCCGACGTAGGGCAGGTGCAGCGTGATCTTGTCGATGGTCGTATCGAGCGCCTCCGCGGCGCCCATCACGGCCATGCTCTGCGACTGCGTGCTGACCCAGATCTCCGCCGACTTGCCGTCGGCGGACACCGAAGCCGTGGCGTTCATGGGTTCCATCTGGGCGTGATAGGCGGCATCGGTCACATAGGTCGCTTCGATGACCCGGTCCGCGCCTGCGAGCGCCGCATCGATGTCACCGACGTCCTGCCAGAGCGGGATGTCGTCGGTCGAGTAAGCAGTGTCGCGGGCGTACGCTTCGTACTCGGCGAGCACGGCGTCGGAATCGACCTCCCTGAACCGTGACTCGTTGCTCCAGTTCACTTCGAGCGCATCCTTGCCGGCGATGCCCGCCTCGACGGTCTCGGCGACGACGGCAACCCCCGAAGGAATCTCGACGATCTCGAGCACGCCCGGAATCGCCAGCGCCGCCGCGCCATCGATCTCGAGCGGCCGTTCGCCTTCGACGGGCGCGCGCAGGACCGACGCATGGACCATGCCCGGAACCTGCACGTCAATGCCGAACTCCGCGGAACCGTCGCTCTTGGCCTCGACGTCGATCCGCAGGACGTCGGTGCCGACGTAGCGGTAGTCGCTCCGGTCCTTGAACTCGCTCTCGTCGACGGGCTCGATTTGCTCCGGTACCTGAGCGAACGACGCGATTTCCCCGTAGCTCATGCGCCTTCCGGATGCGGGATGGACGACGACGCTCGGTTCCGTTTCGAGTTCCGCGGCTGGCACGCCCCATTCGCCTGCGGCCGCATCGAGCAGCACCTTGCGGGCCTGCGCGCCGGCCTGGCGCATTGCCTCGTAGTAGCCCCTGAGGGTCTGGCTGCCGGCCGTGTAGAGGATGCCTTCGCCGAGGTAGCGAAACGCGCGCGGGTTGCCGTAGGCGGGATCGTGCGTCGCTACCTGTTCGACCCGCACGCGGTTCCAGTCGGCGTCGAGTTCTTCCGCAAGTACGAGCGGCAGCGCCGTCATGGTTCCCTGTCCCAGTTCGGTGCCGCCGAACTGAATCGTGATCGTGTCGTCGGCTCCGATGTTGACCCAGAGGTTCGGGGCGAGCTCGTCATTGCCGGAAGTCTGCGCCACTGCACGGAGCATGCCGCCGGCACCGATCGCGAATGTCAGACCGCCGACGCCCTGCAGGAAGCCGCGCCGAGTTGCCTTGCGCTCAAGCACGTCTGTCGCTTTCATTGTCCGCCCTCCCCGGCCGCACGCTCGATCGCCTTGACGATCCTCGAATACGTGCCGCAACGGCAGAGGTTGGGGCTCATGTGCGTCACGATGTCCTCGCGGCTCGGCTCGGCGTTCCTGGCGAGGAGATCCGCTGCTCGCATGATCTGCCCGGACTGGCAGTAACCGCACTGCGGCACTTCCTCGGCAACCCAGGCGCGCTGCAGCGGGTGACCGTCTTCGCCGACCAGCCCCTCGATCGTCGTGACCTCGCGACCCTCGACGGCGGTGAGCGGCGTCAGGCAGGCAAACGTCGCGTTGCCGTCGATATGCACCGTGCAGGCGCCGCACTGGCCGATCCCGCAACCGTACTTGGTGCCGGTCAGCTTGAGGTGTTCGCGCAAGACCCAGAGCAGCCGGGTGTCGCCGTCAGCCTCGACCGTGACCGGCCGTCCGTTGATGTTGAAGCTCGCCATCTGGTTTTCTCCGTTTCAGTCCGCGAGCGTCGAACGCCCGCGGATCGCCCACCGCCGTCCCGACTCAGCCGTCAGCCGGCGCCAAGCGCACGGTCAGCCGCGTGCCGGTAGCTTCGGCATAGCGGCGAAGGGTCGCGAAGGACGGCGATACCCGACCGCCTTCCAACCGCGCGACCGCCGACTGGGTCGTGCCGAGCCTTCGGGCAAGTTCCGCCTGCGTCAGTTTCGCCGCGGTGCGAGCGCGGACCATCGCCTCGATGAGCGCATATTCCTCGTCGACACGCGCGTACTCTTCCCGGAACTCCGGGTCTTCCATTAAGCGCGCCTTCAGGTCCTTCAACTTCGTCATGTCATCACCTGCCTCATGCGTTCCTTGGCGGTCGCACAGAATTCCGGCTTCATCTGTTGAGATGTTGAATCGCAGATCTCGCGAATGTGCTTCCAGGAGTTGGCCGCCGCCGGGGTTGGTCAAATCGCGGCGGAATCGGTACCTGAGCATATTATCGCGGAAGTTCAGTGAGAATCCCCAGCCGTAAGCACGGAACCCAATGACAAACGGCGTGACAGTTGCCCGCCACGCCGTTTTCAAAATCAGCTTGCTCCAAATCAGAAGCGGTAGCCGACTCTCAGCCCGCTTGTGCGCGGCGCCTGGAACATCTTGGTGCAACCGACAACTGTTCCCGGCCGGGCGCCATGTCCCTGGTTGCCGCAACTGGACGCAGACTGGACGAGTTCGTCTTCGATATTGCGTACATAAACCTCGCCGAACCAGCCATTGTCGTCGGCTTCCCAGAACAGACTGAGATTCGAACGCGTATAGTCATCCTGAAAATCGACTTCCAGGCCATGCGGACGTGTCTTGTACCTGGACTTGTACGTGATCTGCAGCCTTGGCGTCAGCGTTCCGTTCATGACACTCCATTCGACCGGCACCCAGGAGACGTTGATGCTCCGGTCGGGCGCATTGAGCACGGTGTCGCCCGATACATCAAGGACGTTGGGGCCGGCACGGATCGGATCGGGCAGATTGGTGAACTCGCCATAGTGGGCATTGAGCAGACCGATGCCAAAATCGAGACGCCCTCCGGAGTCGCCGTAAAGCAGCGAGGTTTCAATTTCGACGCCGGAGATATCGACGTTCGTCGCATTGACGGCGGTATTCGTGGGAACGCCGCCGATGACGCGAACGACCGACTCGACCTTGCTGGCATAGTCATTGAGAAAGGCGGCGATGCTTATTCGTCCCCGACCGTCCATGAAGGTGCCCTTGAAGCCGACTTCGAATGCATTGACGGTTTCGGGATCGTAGATATCCAGCATGAAGACGCCTGCCCGGGGATTACTGCCGGGGCCGGCGCTGCCACGGTTGAAACCGCCGGCCTTGTAGCCGGTGCTGAATTTCACATAGAACATGGAATTGTCACCGGCGGCGAAATCGAGCCCGACGTCGTAGGTCGTTTCATTCCATGAGGGGTTCGCAACCTGCGCCCGGTAGGGCGGCCCCAGGATAGTACCGGGCTCCGTTATCCATACGCGGAAATAGCTGCCCGCGCTCGGATCGGACGCGATGCCGCCCTTGTCCTTTTCGTCGTCGGTATAGCGCACGCCAGCCCTGAAGGTAACCACATCGCTGAGGTCGTAGCTCAGATTGCCAAACACGGCCTGCGATTCGATCGACAGATCGCGGTCGATGAAATTGACGTTCAGATGATTTCCGCCAAACGCGAAGGAATTTGGCTGGAACATGAAGTTCCCGTTGATCTCTTCATCGAGATAATAGAGACCGGCAATCCATTGGAGCGGCCCGTCGGCGTTCGACGTCAGCCGCAACTCGGCGTTGATCGATTCGGATTTCGTCGTTTCCCGCACACCGCCGTTCAGCGGGAGGCCGTTGATGATCTCGCCCCAGCTTGCGCCGGTGTTGTAATCGCGCTCGTGCTCGCGAGAGGCAACGAGTGCGGTCAGATCGAAGTTCTCGAAGCTGGAAGTGAGCTCGAACTTGAAATTGGTATCTGAATTATCCCGGAAGCTCTGCTGTTCGCCAGCCGGCCGCCAGGTCTGCGGCAACAGCGAAACATCGCCGGGATCGCCCGTAATGCCAAGGCCGACATTGCAGAATATATCGGAGGGGCAAGCCACGCCAATCGTGTTGTTACCGATGGCATCCTTGTTGTAATAGTCAGCCGTAAGCAAAAGTGACGTTGCGTCGCCAATATTCCAGAGCAGATGTGCGCGAACACCGATATCGTCCGCATCGTTCAGGTCCTCAACGAGCGGCCCGTTATCGAAATATCCATCGTGTTTCTGGTAAGTGAACGCCAACCTCGCGGCGAAACTGTCGGAAACCGGCAGATTGAAGGCGCCCTGGGCGTTGGTGGTGCTGTAGTTGCCCAAGCCCAGTTCGAGATTACCGCTGTAGCCATCGAAATTTGGTTTGTTGGTTATGACATTTACCACGCCCGTCGTGCTGTTGCGGCCATACAGGGTGCCCTGCGGTCCGCGCAGCACCTCGATCCGCTCGACGTCATAGAAATACGCTGCAACACCTGACATTCTCGGAATGTTCGCGCCGTCCATGAACATCGGCGTGGTCGCATCGTCCGTATTGCGGCGCTCATTCTGCGAAACGCCACGGATCGCAATATACGTTGCATCGCGGGCGCCTTCGGTACCGATCGTCAGATTCGGTACGGCGTCCCCAAGACCAAGCGAATCCAGGACGCCCCGCTGCTGGAGCTCATCGCCGGTAATCGCCGTCACCGAAATCGGCGCATCGGTCAGTGCTTCCGCGCGCCGGTTCGCCGTGACGATGACCTCTTCCAGTACGTTCTGCGCGAGTGCTGCAGGGGGAGCAGCCATGACAAGCGCCACTCCTGCATGAAACGCCTTTCGACTTGATCTGCTGAATTTCACAACAACACCCCTGTTTTAGTTATTTGGTTGAATGTTTTTGCCAGAGAACAAATGCCGCGCCGAGTCCGCAAAACAACCGACAACTGCTTTCTGTTGTGCGCCAGCGACAACACGCAGCCTTACAGATTGCATTCAACGGTAGCTTACAGAATCAAGCGGAGTCAACACACAGAGCCGACAACGCTTGACACTGCGGATACCCATCCTGATACTGGATCGTTCGAATTTGCAAGGTATCGACATTTTGCAAAGAATATTGTCAGATATTCTTACAATCCGTATTCAACGACGCATTCGAGGTTGAAGAAACCTGATTCGACAATACGAACAAGGAGACTAAGCGCTCTGACGGGGGGCACACCATGAGACCGATATTCTGGTTAGCGCTTGGCAGCGTTGCGTTTACGGCAGCATGCGAGAGCCAAATGTCCGCAGACACCGATGCCGCAAGCGATGCGCGTGCACCGGTCGACCTCACTGATCTTCAGGCGACTCTCGAGCGCGGTTCCGAGCTCTTCAGAGGCGTTGGCGCCTGCGCCGATTGTCACGGCGACCTCGGCGAAGGACTGGACGGACCTTCACTGAGCTTCGGGCCGACCGCATACGACATCTACTATCAGCTCAACACGAATCCCGAGATGGCCGAGTCCCGCGACGACATGCGGGCAAGCAACGATGAAATCGTCGCTTTGGCCGCTTACGTATTCGACCTGACGGGCGGCAACGTGACGGCCGAAGTCATCGCCGAGAACATCAACTCGGTGGCCAACGCGCGCGAGTTCGACGAATTCGTACCCGAGACTTACCTGCTTTCGGCGTACGATCAGGGTATTGCCGTCATAGAAGATCAGGACGAGGCGCTCAGCAACTGGCAGCGTCGCGCGCAAACCGGCAACATCATGCGCACCTTCCAGAGCCAGGTCGTCGCCACGTGGGATCCCGGCGAGCCGAAATTCGAACCCGAACCGGGCAAGGTCTATTTCTACGAGAACACCGGCGCCAACAGGCCACCCGGATACGAGCAGGAGGGCCAACCCTCGAACAGCGTCATCGTCGGCGATGCCCAGACGAAGGAAGTCATCGCCTCATACCAGTTCCCGCCGGAGCTCCGCACCTCGATGCACGCGACGGCAGTGACGCCCGACGGCCGCTACGTCTACATTCCGGGACCGCGGCCGCTGCTCGAAGGTGAAACCCAGCAGACGACCTCCGGCACGCAACTGCGTTATGCCATTCCCGGTCTCGACAGCTCCGCGACGATCATCAAGGCGGATGCGCTGACACTGCAGCCCGTCGAGCAGGTCGTCGTCGGCGGCAGAATGCACCACGCACAGATCTTCCAGGACCGCTACATGCTCGTCGACACCTTCGGACGCGAAGACGACGGGCTCGACGTGTTCCTCATGGATCCCGAGACGAACGAGATCATCGGCGGCGTGCGCGACGAGGAACTCGGCGGATCGACCTACACGGCGTTCACCGACAACGAGCTCATCTACATCCTCATGGAGCCTGCCGGTTACGGGAGCAGCACCGCTGGCGGGTATCTGGCGGCGCTCCGCTACAACCAGGGCGAGTACACGGCACTGCGTTCCTTCTGGGTCGCGGTGCTGGACCCCGAGACCTGGGAGGTCGTGCGGGAATACCCCTACCGCGGTTTTCGCTCGAGCTGGATCACGATCGATTCGGCGAGCGAGTACATGTACGTTCCGGCGAGCGCGAACGCGTATGTCAACAAGATCAACCTTGCCACGGGCGCGACGGTGTGGACGACACCAACAGGCACCGGCCCCTATGGCGCAACGCTGAACGCGGACGAGTCCGAACTCTGGGTCGCGGACAAGGGCGAGACGACCGGCATGTTCGGTCGCACGCTCACCGTCGTCGACGTGGTCACCGGCCGTCCGATCGACACGCTCTTTGCCGGTTACCAGATAGACCACGTTCTGCTGTCACCCAACGGACGCGAGATCTGGGGCACCAGCAACAAGGACGGCCAGGTCTATGTCTGGGACGCCGAAACGCGCGAACAAACGCATGTGATCGACATGCCGAACTTCGGTGACGCGCACGGGCTCGTCTTCGTCTGGTACGACGATGACGGCGTACCTCACGTCGTTCGCGATCAGGGCGGGTTCCACAGCGGCATCAATCCGACGCTGGGCCGGCCACTGGAATACTGAAAAAAGTCCGGGCGCGACGAAAGGCGCGCCCGCGACAGACCCTTTGGAACTGAAGGCGCGGCGCAGTCTTCCCGCACGGAGTGCCCGACGACCGCCCGACCCTGCGTGCATTTGTTGGAAGCAATATGGCATTACTCAGAGAAGAGAACTCGAATCGCCCGTTTCACTTCGGACCGTATCCCTTCGAAACGCTGGCGCGAAGTCCGGAGATCGAGGCGCAGGAAGCCGGCAGCGCCGCGCAGCCGCAGTTTCCCCTTGAGGTCAACGGGAGTGCGTTGGCAAGCATCGCACGGACCTATGCGAGCCGCTTCCTGAGCTTGCGAGACGGTGAGCTGGAACACGGCAGAGCCGCGGTCCCCGAGGATCTCGCCACTCGCAGCATGGACGTCAAGGGGCTGTGTCTCTTCCTCGATGCCGCTCACGTAGGAATCTGCAAGGTTCCCGCGAGCGCCTGGTACCCGAACCAGGAGAGGACCGAACAGCAATACGGCGTCGTGATCGTCGTCGAGGACGGCCGCATGCCCGAGCAGGGCGAGATGGCGTATCGCTGGCTCGATGGCGCCGCAAAGGACATCAGCCGGATGCGCGGTACCGAGATCGCGGTGAGCCTGGCAGCCTACCTTCGAACTCTGGGGTTCTCGGCGACCGTACAGTCAGCCTACGAAACCGACGTCGATCTCGACAAGCTGGCCGTCCTTTCCGGCGTTGCGGCCCGTCGCGGCGACAACATTGTCAGCCCTTACCTCAGCGACGGGATCACCGTAACGGCGGTAACGACGGAGTACCCGCTCGCAGTCGATCAGCCGCTCGCATCGAACAAGCCGGCGAACAGGGGATTGAAGTACTGGCGCGGCATCAATGGCGCGCTGTCGGGCCGGGAACGCAACCGCCGCGCACGCCGTCCGTTGCACATGAGCCGCTACCCGATGGAACAGGTGAAACGGGTAGACCGGCCCACCACATTGATCATCGACGACGAAGTACCGCGCGTACCCAAACGCGCCGATGGCTTTGCCCGCGCGACGATGGGGGATTTCGGCAAGAAGGCGAAGGCAGCGGGTTTCAGCGGGATGATGAAATCTCCCCACAACACCGGGATCATGGCGCCGATGCCAACGATGGTGCCCTACCAGAACGGCGAGGTTGCCGACTCCGTTTCGTCTGACTGCAGCGATCCGGCAAATAACGCCAGGGCCATCCGATCGCTGGCCTATCACATGGGCGCCGACCTCGTCGGTATCTGTGAAGTGCCGGATTACGCCTGGTATTCACACAAGAGCGACGGTGAACCCATCGAGCCCTACCATCGCTACGCGATCTGCATGCTCATCGATCAGGGCTTCGAAACGATGGAGGGCGCGAGCGGCGATGACTGGATCTCCGCCGCACAGTCGATGCGCGCCTACACGCGCGGCGGAGAGATTGCCGGCGTCATGGGCGAGTTCATCCGCGGTCTGGGATTTCCTGCGCGCGCGCAGACGGCCGCCGACGGCGATGTGCAGCAGATCCCCCTGTTGCTCTGGGCGGGTCTCGGAGAACTGAGCCGGATCGGCGAGCTTGTCCTCAATCCCTATGTCGGACCGCGCTTCAAATCGGTCGTGCTGACGACGGACATGCCGCTGGAAGTGGACAAGCCCATCGATTTCGGGCTGCAGTACTTCTGTTCGAATTGCCTGAAGTGTTCGCGCGAATGCCCGGTCAATGCCATGTCGTTCGGCGACAAGGTGATGTTCAACGGCTATGAAATGTGGAAGCCGGACATTGAGCGCTGCGTCAGCTATCGTCTTACGAACCACAAGGGATCCATGTGCGGGCGCTGCATGAAGATGTGCCCGTTGAACAAGATCCCCAGCGTCGACGGGCCGCTCGTGCATCGCATCGGCACATGGCTCGGCGTCAACGCCCGCTGGCTCAAGCCCGTCCTCGTGCCCATCGCCGTCTATTTCGATGACAAGCTCGGCTACGGGAAGCGCAATCCGAACAAGAAATGGTGGGTGGACATGGAACTCGTCGACGGCGCCGGCCAGCCGCCTGCCAGGGGTTCCAACGAACGCGACCTGGATCTGGGCGACCTGACGAAGAGGGCGAGCAAGCAGAAAATCGCATACTACCCGGCCAATGTGATGCCGCCGCCGGATTCCGACGACGCCTTTCCCGCGGATCGCAAGGCGGCCATCGCCATCGTGAAGGAGATGGAAACGCCGGCGCAGGCCCGGGCGCGTGTCGCGGCAGGCGGTGCGACACCGGCGATGTATTTCGCACCCCGGCAGCAATCGTCCGATCAGGAAGCTGCAAGACCGCGCCCAGCGCCCGTTGTCGCAAGCGGACCGCCCGCGGGCCTCGGTCGATGGCAGCTCGTACTCAAGACGCCGATGGGCGAGCGTACGCCCGTCATAGAGATCATGGAATCCGGCTCCGGTTGCAGCGGCACGGTCACCGACGAAACGGGCACCCGCGAACTGTTCGATGTAAGCGCCCACGGCGACGAGCTTGAGTTCTCGGCCGAAGTGAAGTCACCGATGGGCAAGATGAAGCTCCGGTTCATGGCCTCGATCAGCGGCGACAGCCTGACCGGAAAGGTCAAGACCCCCATGGGCAGGAACCCGTTCGGCGGCGAACGGCTCCCGGCTGAGGAAACGGAGACCGCAGAGGCGGCCGGCTAGCCGGGGCATTGATGCGTTGGCCTCAACCCGTGCGGCTGATAACGCAGCACTGTGGCGGCGTTCAACCAGCCGCGCCTCCTCATCGTTAGGCTCTCCTCCGTCAGCAAAGGACGAAGGAGGACCTGACACAAGCTGTAGAGCCGTCGGTCGTTCCTGTAGCGCTCGGTCAGAAACGGTAACCGGCCAGCACGCCGGCAGTGCGAGGCGCCTGAAACATCTTTGTACACGCGATCGCCGGACCACCCGTAGCAGCCGGCCTGCCACAACCCGATGCTGACTGGACAATTTCGTCCCCGAGATTTCGGACATAGACCTCGCCGTACCAACCGCTGTTCATGGATTCCCAATACAGGCTGAGATTGGTGATCGTGTAGTCATCCTGTATGTCTACCAGCAATCCGTGTGGACGCGTCTTGTACTCTGACTTGTACGCCACCTGCAGCCTCGGGGTCAACTCTCCATTCATGGCGGACCATACGACCGGAATCCACGAGACGGAAGCACTGCGCTCCGGGGCATTGAGTACCGTCTCTCCGGAGACATCGATAACCGCCCCGCCGCCGAGAATTGGATCCGGCAGATTCGGGAACGAGCTATATTCCGCATCCAGAAGTCCCAGGCTGAAATCGATGCGGCCGCCTGAATCGCCGTAAAGTAGCGAACTCTCTACTTCGACACCCATGATGTCGACGTTGGTGGCATTGACAGCAGTGTTGGTTGGTATGCCGTTGATGACTCTGACGACCGATTCCACCTTGCTGGCATAGTCATTGTAAAACGCTGCGATGCCCAAGGTGCCGCGTCCATCGAGCACGGAGCCCTTGTAACCGAATTCGAGAGCTGACACGGTCTCCGGATCATAGATGTCCAGCATGAATACTCCCGCTCGTGGATTGCTGCCGGGGCCGGCACTGCCGCGGTTGAAACCGCCGGCCTTGTAGCCCGTGCTGTACTTGGCATAGAACATGGAGCTGTCGCTTACCGCGAAATCCAAACCGACGTCATAGGTCGTCTCGTTCCACGCGGGGTTCGCAACTTGCGCCCGGAACGGAGGTCCGAAGATCAATCCTGTCTCCGCGATACCGACTCTGAAGTAGCTGCCCGCCCCCGGATTTGACGCGATACCGCCCTTGTTTTTCTCGTCGTCGGTATACCGCAGACCCATCCTGAAAGTCACCACATCACTGAGGTCGTATGAGATATTGCCGAAGACCGCCTGCGATTCGATCGTCAGATCTCTATCGACAAAGTTGACATTCAAATGTCTGCCAATGAACGGACCGGCGGTATAAATCGGCTGGAACCTGAAATCCCCGTTGATCTCTTCATCGAGAGCATACCAACCCGCGATCCATTGGAAGCGCCCGTCGGTATTCGAGGTAAATCGCAATTCTGCGCTCAGGGATTCGGATTTCGTCGTTTCCCGCACCCCGCCGTCAGCAGGGACCCCGTTTATGAACTCACCGAAGCTGGCGCCCGTGTTGTAATCGCGCTCGTGTTCCCGGGAAGAAATCAGCGCCGTGAGATCGAAGCTCTCGAAACTGTGATTCAGCTCGAACTTGAAATTGGTATCGCTATTGTCACGAAAACCCTGGGCACTACCGCGAAAGGCCTGCGGAATCAGTGGAATATCGCCCTCGGAACTCCTGATGCTCAAACCTATCTCGCAGGTCACATCCGGCGGACAAGGCACACCCAGCGAATTGTTGCCCACTCCTTCCTTGCTGTAATGATCCGCCGTCAAGAGGATTGAAGTGGCATCGCCGAAATTCCACAGCAGATGCCCGCGCACACCGAGATCATCCGCATCGTTATTGTTGTCGACGAGCGGCCCATTCTCGAAGTACCCGTCACGCCGAGCGTAGGTAAATGCAAACCTCCCGGCAAAGTTATCGCTGAATGGCGCGTTGAACGCGCCCGTCGCGTGGGAACTCGAGAAGTTGCCGACCCCCACTTCGATATCGCCGCCATAATCATCGAAGTTCGGCTTTCTCGTAATGAGGTTAACGACACCGGTCGTACTGTTACGACCGTACAACGTCCCCTGAGGCCCGCGCAGAACTTCAATACGTTCGACGTCATAGAAATAGGCGGCAACGCCGGACATTCTCGGAACAGTCGCCCCATCGATGAAGAACGGCGTGGTGGCATCATCCGTGTTACGGCGTTCGTTCTGGGAAACACCGCGGATCGCGATGTACGTTGCATCGCGGGCGCCCTCGGTGCCGATGGTCAGGTTGGGTACGACAGCTCCAAGTCCCAGCGTGTCAAATACGCCCTGGCGCTGCAGTTCATCACCGGAAATGGCCGTGACCGACAACGGCGCATCGAGGAGTGATTCCTCGCGTCTGGTCGCCGTAACAATGATCTCTTCAATCGTCTGCTGAGCCGACGCCTGAAAAGGAACGACCAAGGCAAGCGTCACTGCTGCAGGCAGGATCTTTCGGTTGTAGTTTCTTGATGTCACGATAACTTCTCCCGGAGTTGAATAGATCTGCTCTGGCTGCAGCGACTCTGCTGGGCAAAAGCTAGAATAGGAGCTTCTTCTTGATTTCGGTTGGAGTTGTTTGTGCCGTTGGTACAAACGGAATTCCACAACCTGCGCCCTCGATTCGCGAGGATATTTGCTCCCAATTCTCTTGAACCAAGCCGGGCTTTGAGAAAGGGTTCATTGGGATATCATCATAAATGCGCGCAGCGGTCAGGCGACCTGAATCGTCGTAGTCGTAGACAGCCAGCCCGGCGGTGCTGCGTTCGAATTGTATGCTTCCCCAGCTATCGAGATTCTCTTCGATCGCGCAGGTCGTCCTGTCGCTGGTAACTGTTGCCAACTGTAGTGGAACTCCACCGTCCTCTGCCATCGCGATCGCATAAAACGTAACCAGCTTGCATCCCCGGTAGGGCACGCTTGGCACGCCCATGAGGTACCCTCCCGGCGCGAAGAGCTTCCAGACATCGAAATCCGCAGCCGCAATACTGTCCAGGTAGGTCTGCACCGGCGCAGGAATTTCATCGATCAAGCCTGGATCGGCGGGGAGCATCGCTGCACGCAGGAACTGGTGTTCGCCGGAAAGAAACCCGTAGCTGTAGTAAAGGCGAATGGCGCGAATGCCGCTCACCCCCAGATCAGTCACCGCGGCGAACATGATCGGTCGCGGCACGGGCGGTATGGGAGCCTGAATCCCGACCTCCTGAACCACCCGCTCGGGCGATCTCGTTTCCTTGACCTGCCGCAGGCCGTCGATCGACGCTCCGAGGCTTTCCAGCCACGCCAACTCCTCTGCGAGGAATTTCGCCACGGCATCGCGACCAGCGACTGCCCCGCTGCGCGGCGCATCTATATTGGGTTCGCCCTCAAAGGCATCGAGAATGGCAGAGAAATTCCCTGCGAGCAGTTGGTCGTAGAAATCCAATACGGCAACATCGGCATGATGGGCCAGGCTCTGTTGTGTCATGCAGGTTTCCCTCCCGGCGGGTCGCGCACGCCCGGTTGTCAGTCGATCGAGTCTGCCTCGTAGCCCACGCCTTCCCAGCCGTCGGCGGGTCGTACGATGGTGAAAATCTGGAGCCGATTGCTCCCGTCTTTCGCACGTCTCCCGGTAACGACGACCTCATCGCCAACCTGAAGGTCATCGTGCTTCCAGCCGCGTCTGTCCAGGATATTGCGGGGGTAGGTCTCCGCCTCCCAGAGTTCCTTTGCGCCTTGCTCATTCGTGGTCTCGAAGTAGACCCGGCTGTGAGGGTTCTGATACCAGACTTCCGTAACGGTTCCCGCCACCTCGGTAACGGTTTCGACATCGTATTGCGAGACGAACGAATGATGCGCCTGAAGGGAAATCGCCCCCAGCAATCCGATCAATACTGCCAACAGGTTTCTGCCCATTCCGGAGTCCTCGTGTTTCTATTGGGCGCCCGGCGACAGGTGCGGCCGAACAACGCACTCGTAGTACTGGATGTCTTCTTCGATGCGGCGATATCGTTTCATGACCGTCCACGGCTCTTGGTAGTAGTTGGGATCGTCAATCATGATTTCGGCGACCAATCGATCGCCGTCATCTTCCAGGCTGTAGCGTTCCACCAGGTGCAGGTCCGATGTGTAGGGAAAGCCCTGTGGGCGAAAGAGGCCACCGTCCTCCACGCCAACAGTGTCCACGACCAGGGTGTCGCCGTCCCACCAGCCGATGCTGTGGCCGATCGGCGTCGGGAAGGCGTCTTCAGGGTGAGGCCGTCCATCCATGAATATCCGGCGAACCTGATGCTCATACTCATAGAGGAAAACGATCCGATCTTCCTCTTGAATGATCTCATGCGGGAACGGTCCCGAGATGATGCGGCCCAGAGCAATAAGGCAACGATGGGCCGGGTCGTTCTCCGGTGCGGCTGCCCAGGCGTCTTGCGCGGCTCTACCGGCATCGTTGAAGGGCGGTTCGGTCGGCCAGCCCTCTGTCGCCCACACCTCCGAGTCCCAAATCCCCGAGAGATCGGGCGCCGCCTCTATCGCGCTCGCTTGCAGACCGGCCAGGAGAATGCAAGCCGGCAGGCCAAGAAGCTTGTCCCTTGTTTCCATGTAAGGGGATGCTATGACTTGCAGATTACGTCACAATGGTTTGTTCAAAATATTGAACGGAATGCCAGATGCCGACGAACTCGCTGGAGCGCGCCCTCGAGCTGCTGGAACTCCTGGACCGGATGCCCGGCGGGCTGCGCAATGCCGACATGTGCCGCGAGTTGGATATACCCCCCAGCACGGCTTCCTACATCCTCACTCGACTGGAACACGGCGGCTATGTGCAGCGCGATCGGAAAACACGGCGCTACCACATGGGCCTAAGCGTAGTGGCCCTGGCGCACGGCGCGCTCCGAGACCTCGGGATTCGCTCATTCTCCGAGCCGGTTCTGTACCGTTTGGCCAGCTACACCGGTCTTTCCGCGGGCATCGGCGTCCTGCGCAGAAACTCCGTGCTCATAGTGGACCGCGTGGAAGGACGGGAAGCCAGGAACCGCGCCGCGGGCGCGCGTGTTTCCGATACCCGCACGCGGGAACATCGCGAGATTGGTCGCGAACTACCCATCCACACAAACGCGCTCGGCAAGGTGCTGTTGGCATATCTTGACCCGGAATCTCGCGAAGAATTGCTACGTGACATGAAGCTGGAGCGTATTACACCGAAGACAATTGTCTCGAAAGACCGATTCGTCGCCGAGATCGAAGCAGTACGGAATCAGGGTTGTGCGACTGCGCTCGAAGAGCATTATCCCGGAGTGCGTGCGTTGAGCGTGCCGATTCTGGACGCGACCGGAAGCGTCATCGCGGCGCTTGCCCTGAACGGCGGCATCGCTGAACCCATTTGGCGCGACCAGAAGACGCTCATGGAGCCATTACAAATCGCCGCAGTAGAGATTGCGAGGCGCTCGCTCCAGGTATGAAACCTGCTTGTCGGATTCGAGCCAGTGACTCCTGGCTACCGGCTCGTTGCTCTCTCCTAGAAAGCGAGCGGATCCGGCCTGATTTGAAACTTGACGGCCTTGCCGAGCGTGCCCAGGCCGCCTTCGGTGTGCCAGATCAGGTGCGTTCCGTAGTTCGCCCAGAGCCCGCGACCCTTCCAGCCGGCGCTCGGATCGTCGATACGCCCGTCTAGCCCGCGGTGGAAGAACCCGAGCGGATACGGCACGCGCAGCGTCGTCCATTCGCCAGTCTCCGGATCCAGCGCAAGCAACGCGTCCGAGTTCGAACCCGTCGCGATCGGCGTGTCCTGGCCCAGACCCGATATGTTGTGCTGATCGACCCAGCCGAAGTAGTGAAAATCGGAGGGAACGTCAGTGCCCTGGAACGTCGGGCCGTCGGTCCGGAAGAGCGTCCAGCCTTCCTCGCAGTGCGTGCCCGTAATCATCTCCGGACCGTTCAGCACTTCGCACTGGCTGCGGTCGAAACGCGCGAAGTGGCTGCTTCCCGCCAATGCGGCCCAGACGATGCCGTTGCTGTCGATGTCGATGCCGCGTGGATCGAAACCGGGGTCGGGCACCTGGTAGAACTCGGCCATGCAGGTCTGCGGTGGATTCGTGCCGGGATCGACGCGCACGATGTGGCCCGGATAGCTTTCCGAGGCGCCCCAGACGGCGCTGTCGACGGGGCTCGGGATGACCGAATAGAGGTTGTAGCTCACTTCAGAGTCGAGGGTCGGGTCGAACTCACCCTGCCATTCGTTCCACGGCCGGGTGATCTGCCCGTCGCCGTTGGTGTCGAGCACCTGCGGGCACCAGCCCTGCGTCGCCTGCTCGTCGCCCGTACGGTCGAACTCGCGGGTGTTGATCCAGCCGACGATCGGCCCGAGCAGCTCGTTGAAGTAGAGCGTCTGGTCGGGATCGTTGTCGAACTGCAGGTGATGCGTGGAGAAACAGGTGTCGATGAGCACGAACTCTTCGGTTTCCGGATCGTAGTAGGACGCCTGGCGGAAGCTTCTGTTCAGCGGGTAGTACTGCGCGTATTCGTGATCGGAACCTTCCATGCACCAGTCCGGCTGGTCGTTGCGGATCTTCGACGTCATCCACACCCGGCCCTTGCGGTCGAGCATCGGATTGTGCGGATCGGACGGATGCTCCGGCCCCCACAGGTGCGCGTCGCCCCAGAAGTTCGAAGGCACGGCCGGCGGCGGGAAGCGCGTATTGACTTCGCGCGGATCCTCGCGTGTCGGCACGATGAGCTCGTACGTGTCGTTGTCGACCGGGTCGAGCACGGTCAGCTTGCCGTGGCCGGACGACACCGCGTAGACCGGCCCGTAGGCATTGACGGTCGGGTCGTTCTTGTCGGTTGTGATCTCGTCGTGCATGAAGGAGTCGGCGACGCCCCAGTCCCAGAGCGTCACGACGACGTTGCGCTCGATGCCCTGCGGCCGCTCGGGCTCGTCAGGCACCTCGCCGGCCTCGATGCGGTTCGTCCAGTCGGCAAACCGCTGCATGGCGGCCTCGCGGCCGAATGCGCTGAAGGCGCCCGCCATCGACGTGCCGCGCACGCCGATCTGCGTTCGATAGCCCCAGGCCTCCTCGGCGGACTCAAAGCCCAGGTGATCCATGTGGTCAAGCGTGCGCGTGATCTCGTTGCCGATCTGGTGGCAGAAATTGCAGGAACTCTTCTGGTTGTTCAGCCACTGCTTCTGCGTGAGCATCTGCGGCGAGATGCCGTTGCCGTCGGGGCCCGTGCCCGGGAACTCGCTTTCCGCCGGCGGCTCGAACATCGCGTACCAGTGGTTGGCGGGATAGACGCGCGCCGCCTCCTGCCGCGTCTCGGCGACGATGGCGTCGAGCGCGAGCCCGCGGTCGCCGGGCCGCCCCTCGACGTGCTCGGAATCGACCAGGCCGTAACCGCGCACCCACACGTTGTAGGTGGCTTCGGGCAGTTCCGGCAGTACATAGCGGCCATTGTCGTCGGTCACGACGATCTTCGTGAACGGCGTCTTGAGTTCGCTCGTCTCGGCGATCACCCAGACCCCGGCTTCCGGCCCGTTTGCGCTTTCAACCACGCCCGTGATGTAGCCCTCGGGCAGATCGACCCGGCGCTGTGCCGAGGCGTTCGTGCCGATGGCAAGGGCGGCTGCCGCCGCGATGATTCCGATTCGGACGGAAAGACTTGTTGCGCGTTCGCGTAATGACCCGCTCATGACAGTTCCTCTTCGAACCCGATTGATGGCATGGCTCCGGTTGCACGGCGGGCATTCGGGCGGCACGCCTTCTGCAGCGACCGTGCCCGGAGGTTCTTCTCTCACGGGGACAGGATTATACGAACGTCGACGGCACAATGCGCCCCGAGAACCGCCTGGCAACAGCTCCGTCCGGCGACGTCGCTTCACACACCAGGCAACGGCGATGCGAAATGCCCGGTACGGTTCAACGTGCTAAATTCAGCGCAAGCAGGAGGACGACCATGAAGACAACGCTTTCGTGTCTCTGCGTGGCGGGGATCATCGCCTTCTCGGCCTATGCGTCCGCACACCACTCCCGGCCCGCGGCCTATCACGTCGACCAGTTGATCGTGATCGAGGGGGTGGCCACGCAGCTATTCTGGCGCAACCCTCACCCCTTCCTGTTCGTCGAGGTGGAGCAGGACGACGGCAGCGTCGTGACCTGGGCCGCGGAGATGGCGCCGACGATCGCCATGACGAAAGCCGGTTACACCGAGGAATCGATCGAGCCCGGCCAGCACATCATGGTCGTCGGCAGCCCGGCGCGCGAAGGCAAGCGCATCCTCACGTTCGAAGGCGCGTATCGCCCGGCAGACGGCTGGGTTTATGGCAGGGACCCGCGCTCGGCCGCTGTGTCGCCATGAACTTCTACACAGGGGACGTGCCGAAATGAGCCGATCATCAAGGACAGCAACGATCGCAACGGCGCTGACTTCGCTCGCTGCACTCGCCGCACTCGCCGCTTCCCAGGCTGCCTACGGCCAGACCGAAACCGTGGACACGAGCATCCTCGGCCTCTGGGACGGCCTGCTACATGAAGATTTCGGCTACCGCCTGCTAGGCCCCGTGAAGGGCGACTACGAGGGCCTGCCGCTGACCGAAGCAGCTATCGCGATCGCCGACAGCTACGATCCCGACGACTACTACCTGCCCGAGAACCAGTGCCTGCCGCACGGCGCCGCCTACATCATGCGCGGGCCGTTGGCCAAGGAGATCCTCTACGAGGACGACGACACGATACTGATCCGCATCGAGCTCGAGGCCCAGGAACGCAGGATCTACCTCGACGGGCGCCCGTGGCCCGGCGGCGAACTGACCTGGCAGGGACACTCGGTCGGGCATTTCGAGGGCGACATGCTTGTGGTCACCACCACCCACATGCGACCACGCTACATCCGCCGCAACGGGGTGCCGCACAGCGCAGACGCCGTCATGACCGAGTACTTCATGCGCACGGGCGAGTACCTGTCGCTCGTCACGGTCCTTGAGGATCCCGAGTTCCTTAGGGAGCCACTCGTGCGTAGCGTGAGCCACAAACGGCTGCCGGACGACTACCAGTGGGATGTGTACACCTGCGAGGTCATCGAGTGGCCGGGAGGGTTTCCTGGGGCCGAGTGACGGGTCACTCCGTCATCTCTTGCCCTGACCGCGGTGCCCATTAGCCAGTCCGCTGCTGCGTGCCGGAGCGGCAGCGTTCGATGTACGACCTGATCGCCACGACGAATTCGCCAACGTTTTCTGCGCTATAGAGTTCGAGGATATCGTCGATCGCAATCTCGACCCCGAAACGCGCGCAACATTGCGCGACGATCGAGACGATACCCAGGGAATCGAGACTGAGCGACGCGAGACTGGTCGACGAATCCATACATGATTCATCGGCGCCAGCGACCGCTGCCACGATTGCGGAGATGGCTACTTCGTACTCTGCCGCCGTTTCCATGATTCGGAATCCCGAAGCCGACCTCAATTCAGCGGTCTGCGATCTCATGCACGCTCAACAACCGATCGAAAACAGCTTGCGCAGTTCCGGACAATTGGATCCGAACAATGCATCGAGACCTGCCTCGCCATCTGCTTTCTTCGCGGCATCGCAAGCTCCGGTCTGTTGGTTCGAAAACCCGGACGTTGCCGGTGCTGCGTCCTCAACCCGGTCGTCGACTTCCCTGGTGGGTGGTTTTGACATCTTGTTTCCCTCGTGTTGTCAGACTATCGGGGCCGGCACCGCCGGCATCGGCAACTCTCCGAGCCGGCTCCCGCTCGGCCGCTCCGGTCGATGTCCCGCGACTTGTGTGATGCCGGCGAGCCTGCCGGCCTCGATGGTCACGACGCGATCCGCCTGCGCGACCGTCTGCGGGCGATGGGCGATGATCACCCGCGTGACGTTGAGGCTTCGTATGGCGGAGTTGACCTGGCGCTCGCGATCAAGATCGAGATGGGCAGTAGCCTCGTCGAGAAGCAGTATCTTCGGGCGCCGGTACAGTGCCCGAGCCAGCAGGATGCGTTGCGTCTGGCCGCCTGAGAGCGCCGAACCCATGTAGCCGACGAAAGTGTTGTAGGCCATCGGCATGCTGACGATCTCGTCGTGAATGGCTGCCATGTACGCACATTCCTCGACTCGCGACTGGTCGCGGCGTTCGCTGAAGAAACTGACGTTGTCGGCGATCGTGCCGTCGAAGAGCGTGTCGTCCTGAGTCACGCTTCCGATCCACGCGCGGATGGTATCGGCGCCCGCCTGCCGCATGTCGCGTCCGCCGATCAGGATCTCGCCCTCGGTCGGGCCGAGTATCCCCAGCATCAGGTGCATGAGCGTGGTCTTGCCGCAACCCGATGGCCCGACGATCGCGACCGACTCGCCGGCCTCGATCCTGAGGTCGATGCCGTCCAGAACCCAGGGTTCGTGCTCGGCGTAACGAAAACGCAGGCCGCGCAACTCGATTGTCGGCTCGGCATCCGCCTCGTCCGACAATGCCAGGCGTTCGGTCTCGTCGATATCTTCCGGTTCCGTCATGACGATGTCGGCCAGACGTTCGCCCTGCAAGCCCAGCATCCGGAGCTCGCAATACTTGTCGACGAGCGCGGCAACACGCGTCGCGAACTGCCGCTTGTAGGCGAGAAACGCGATCAGCATGCCGGCCGTCATCTGGCCGCCGAGTACGAGCGTCGCCCCGAGCCAGATGACGACAACATTCTCGATGCCGAACAGGAGCCCCTCGGCAAGCCGGTAGAAGATCTGCAGCTTCTGCGTGCGAAGACCCGCGTTGATCTGGTTGACGAGCAGCGCCAGCCAGCTCGTGCGGCGTTCGGCGCGGCGCCGGTAGAGCTTGATGGCCTTGACGCCCCGCACCGTTTCGATGAAATGGCTCTCCTGCCTTGCCGCGTGGACGATATTCTGTTCGGTGGCGTGGCGCAGCGGCGCGAACCATGCCCACCGGATCAAGGCGTAAATCGTCAACGCGCCGACGCAGATCCACGACAGCAAGGGGCTGTAAAGGAAGATCACGATCAGCGTGATCAGCGTGACCGCGCCGTCGGCGATCGCTTCGATGAACGTCGTGGTCAAGGTGCGCTGGATGACGTCGATCGAGCGAAACCTCGACACGGTATCGCCCAGGTGGCGCTTTTCGAAGTACGACAGCGGCAACCGCAACAGGTGCGTGAAGACGTTTGCCTGCCACTGGATGCTCAGGTTCGTGCTGAAGTACATGATGACCCAGGAGCGAAGCCCCGCGATCGACTGCTGCAAGACGGTCAGCAGCAGAAAACCGAGCGCCAGCATCGTCAGCAGATCGTTGTTGAAGGACACGAGCACGTGGTCGATGACCCATTGGAGAAACAGCGGGCTCGCGATCGCGAAAATCTCCAGCGCAAGCGCAAGCAGCAGAATCTGCCCGAGCGAGCGGAAGAGGCCCGTGACGCGGCCAATGAGGTCGCGCAGCCTCACTTCGGACCGGTCGCTGCGCGGTTCGAAGTCCTGATTCGGCCAAAGCTCCACGGCTACGCCGGTGAATGCCGGAGACACTTCGTCGTGCGTGAGCCTGCGGAATCCCGCTGCGGGGTCGTGGATCTCGATACTGTTGCCGCGTACTGCCTTGAGTACGACAAAGTGCTTGAACTCCCAATGCAGAATGCACGGGCACCGAAGCTTGTCGAGGTCTTCGAGTTCGAGCCGCAGCGGCCGCGTCGCAAGACCCAGGCGACTTGCGACATCGACGATTCCGTTGAGTCTCGCTCCCTTGAGGGACACGGGGAAGCGCCGCCGGAGCGACGCGAGATCGGTACGATAGCCGTGATAGTTGGCGATCATCGACAGGCAGGCCAGCGCGCACTCGGCAGCCTCCGTCTGCAGTTCGACGCCGAGGCGTGTTCTCAGGCCCAGGCGTAGCTGATCGATCACCATTCGACTGTTGCATCCTTGCAGTGGATTCAGGTTTCACGAGTGCCGCTTCATGCATGAACACGAGGTATGGGCGGACGGCGGATCGTTATGCGATCCAGGCGATACGGGCGATACCCGCCAGACGTCAACACCGGGGATACTGAACTCGCCGATCCGCGGGACTGCGCCGGAGGACGGGAACCGGAACGGCAAGGACATCCCGCATTCCGGTTCCCGAGCAGCTCGCCGGCGACTGGCTGGCGACCAGCGAGTTTGCAGCCTGCCGCTACTGGTCTCCCGAGCGTTTCCGCGAGACGAGGGCGCGCGTCAAGAACCCGGCGAGCAGCCCGACCGCGACGGCCAGCACGACAGTTTCCGCCAACGCCAGTTCGTTCGACAACGTAACCGCAGCCACCGTGACACCCACGGCCACGCAGACCGGAACCAACCACTTGCTGCGTGTCTTCATCACGGAGCGTTCTTCCATGCATCCAGGTCGGCGCCGGAGGAAGGGTCGGTCTGCGGGCGCCGGTCGTGGAGCGGGCCCGTAATGAACGCGTAAGCATAGACCGGCACCCCCCCGGGAAACATGCCGCCCGGTCGCCCGCTCGCGACCCCCGGAAAACCGAACGCGTAGCCGCTCCAGGCGCCGCTCACGAGTAACAGCTCGGTATCCGAGAGTTCTCGCATCGTACCCGCAGCCGTCTGTTGCGCGGCGCTGACCCGACGGCTGGCCGTCGAAGTGTTGTTGATCGAATGCACGGTCCACCTCCTTGCATGTTTCCATCAGTTCCATTGCTTGCCGCAGGATGCGACCCGAAACAGCCTACCGGTGGGGATCGAACATTCCAAGATCGGAATCGGCTTGTTTCGCGGCGATTTGAATGGGAACTAATCCTGGTGTGGTCCAGGCTGTTGCTCGTTCTCCGCCAACCGCAGGATTCGCTCGGCGGAACCGGGCAAAACAGCATCGTAGCGTTCGAACAGTGCCGGCGGAGGGAGCGGCCCCTTGAACGAGGCCGCTTGTACGTACGCTACTCGCGTTTCGTCAGGAACACCTTCGAGCATCGCGCTCGGCAGCATTTCGCCGACTTCATCTTTGGCGCGATCCTTGAGTGCCGACTCGGGCGGAGGGGGTGTTCGTGTGCTCTTGCGTTTCGTCCGCTTCGGTGGTTGCGCGGAGAAAACGGGAGCCGGAACGAGAACCTGATCGTGCGTTCCGGCTCCCGTAGCGTCAACACGGGATTCGATGCCAGAGATACGGCGACTCGCCCGCCTGGATTCAGTCCTCCGATCGGCTGTGCGCAATGGAAAAGCGCGCCAGCGACCCGGCGAGCAATCCGATTGCGATCGCTAAGATCACAGTCTCGACAACCGTCGTTTCTGTCGCCATCGAGATGGCGGCAACTGTGCAACCAACGCTGAAGCAAACCAGGTAAAAGCACTTTCTCTTACCTGGCTGATTCCACTGGATCTCGTCTGCTTTCTTCATTTCGTGATTTTCCTGGCGTCGAATTTCAAAGAGAAGCTCGGGGCCGTCGACGGTCTTTGCTCAGCAAGTCCACCAGCTCCAGATCTGGCTGCCGATGTAGGTAAAACCGCCTCCGATGGCGCCGCCGATCAAGCCGACGCCCGCGCCATGCAAGCCACCGAGATACAGCCCGGTCGCCCCCCCGCCGAGCGCCCCTGCGAATACCGAACCGCCGAAGTCGGTCCAACTCCAATCACCGCCGCTCACGAGCAGCAGCTCCGCAGCGGAAAGTTCGCGCATCGCGCCGGTAGCCGGCAGTTCGATGGCGACCGCCGATGCACTGACCGAAGGGCTCATTTCAACCGAGTACATAGTCCACCTCCAATGTGTTTTCAAGTTCCGTCGTTTGTCGCGTCAGGCGACATGAGCACGTTAGCGATCCTGGACCAACGAACCCACACCTGAATCGGGGCATTTCGAATCGATTGGAGCACGGCGATCATTGCTGTCGGCAACGGTCGGGCGTCGCACTCGAACCACGGGAACAGGAAACGCCCGTTACCCATGCACAACCCCAAACCTCGGGTTACGCCCGCTTGTACGCACTCAGCGCCAGCATGAGCCCAATGGTGTTGTCGCGCGTCTCGCGGAAGAAGGCGAGCGAGAGTTCGGGAATCGGGCACTGGAGGACAGGTTCCTCGTTTTCGGCCGCGATGAGTTCGGCGCGCAGCCTGCGATCGGCGCGTTCCGGGCCGATCTCAAGCACCAGCCGATCGTCGTCGTGTTCGGCCCTTACGGTCGTCCGGCCGCCGCCGATGTATCGGCCCTCAAGCTCGTCAAGCTCGAAGGGCAGCGAGCGCGGCGTTCTCGCCGCCATGCGTCCGCTCAGTTGCTGGCAGAGCACGGTCAGAATGTAGTCGCGCAGATGGGGGAGTTGGGCATTGAGGCCGACGACGATGGCAAGCTTCGATCGCCGATCGTAGCGCAGCCCGATGCACTGGCCGCGCGTCTGGCCGTTGTGACCGAGGAAACCGTCGCGCTGGTGCGCCGTTCCACAGCCGAAGGCTACCGGACGCAGCTCCGCGTAAGCGCCGCCGACGACGGCCGGCAGCATGATGGCGCGACGCTGAAGCTGGTCGAGCGTGGCCCTGGACAGCGGCCCGGCCGCGCTGCCGTTCGGCTGCGCAAATGCTTCGGCAAGGGTAAGCAGATCGGCTGCGGACACCGAAAACCGGGCGAACGACGGTTCCCAGAACTCCGCCATGGCCGATACGGCCGCGCTCGGGCGGAAGCGCCGCGTCGCAGGGTCGAAATCGTGACGTCCGGCGCTCGTCTTTCTCGATGAACCCGTGCCGCAATCGCGCATGGAGATGCCGAGCGGATCGAGCAGCTTCTCGCGAATCAGTTGATTCGAATCCCGACCCGTGACCCGGCGCACGATCCGGCCGAGCAGCACGGCTTCGCTGTGCTCGTAGCTGAACACGCTCCCCGGTTCGAAGAACTGCGGCGCCGACCGAAGATAGTCGACGAAACGATCCCATGTGAGCGACCGGCCTTCGGCGTCGTGGATGCTGACACCGCGGTAACCGCTCGTATGCGACAGCAGATGCCCGATGCGCACCGAATCGCCGGCCCGGGCGCCGCGCAACTCGGTGAGGTATTCGCCGATCGGCGCGTCGAGGTCGAGCTGGCCCCCACGGACGAGTTCGAGAACGACGGCGGCCAGCAGCAGCTTCGTTACGCAACCGACCCGGAATTGCGAGAACTGCGACATCTTGTCGGAGCCACCGGCTGCGGTGGCTCCGACATTGACATAGATGCGCTGCTGAAGATTGCTGATTGCAACCGCGATACCGGGAACCTGTGTTTGTGCGCGGACCTGCGTAACGAAAGCATCGATCCGGGCCGCGACCGCATCGGGAGAGTGCTGCATGAGCTGCTCCGATCATGGACCTGCAAGTCGCTTGATTTCATCGCGTCAGCGGCGCGGGGGATATCCGAATTTCGAGGCATTTCGACAAGAAGCGACGGTTGCAGGGTCATCGCTTCCATGGGGTATCGTCATGGCCGCTATCGTCCACCTTGTTATCGAGGCTCTCGAAACGGATTTCATCAATGCGTCGCGTGCGATTCGCAGGGGAGTTGCAGACAGTCGTGAATCCCCAACGCGAGCGTTCGCCACCATGACACTCCTTTCCGGGCTTCCGATTTCCAACTGCGAGGCGCCGTTTCCCCATGCAAACCCCATCGCCGCTGTTTCGCCAGACCGCCCTTGAGGCGCGCGACCGCGAGACGCTTGGCAGGATCGTCCTGGTCCGCCCGGTGTCCTTCGGGATCTACTGCGGTATCACGCTTGCTGTCACGCTCGCGCTGGTCGGCTTCTTCGTCCGGGGCCAGTACACGCAACACGAAACGCTGTTCGGCCAACTCGTGCCGGCGCGCGGGATCGTCGAGGTCCGTGCGCCGCAGCCTGGAACGATCGTTCAGCGCAGTGTCGAGGAAGGCAGCGTCGTCGCAAGCGGTGACGTGCTCTACGTCGTTTCGAGCGAGCGCGTGAGCCGCGCCCACGGCCCGATTCACGACTCGGTGGCGCGCCAGCTCGATATCCGGCGCCGCAGCCTCATGCAACAGATCGAGCACACGGACCTCTCGGCCGAGAGCGGCAATGCCGCGCTCAAGCGCCGAATCGCCGCGCTCGAATCGGATCTCGACGAACTCGCGGAGCTGCTGCTCGCCGAGCGGGAACGCGTCGCGCTTGCCGAGGATTCGCACGCTCGTCATGCGCGGCTCGAACGCCAGGGATTCATACCGGGCGAAGCCCTCCTGGCCAAGCGGGCCGAAATGCTCGACCGGCGCTCGCGTTTGAAACACCTTGAGCGCGAGCGCTCGCAGGCGCTGGCGGAACTGGGCGAACTGGAGAATCGCCTGGTCGATCTCCCGCTCGAACATCGTATCCGGATCGCCGAACTCGAGCGTGCCGTCGCCATGGTCGAGCAGGAGATGGCCGAGAACGCCGCCCGACGCAGCATCGTGATCGCGGCCCCGGCCGATGGCGTCGCAACCGCCGTCATGGGTAGCGTCGGACAAGCCGTCGACGGCGGCAGGGCGCTCGTATCGATCGTACCGCTCGATTCGCCGTTGCAGGCCGAACTCTATGCGCCGAGCCGCGCCATCGGCTTCGTCGCTCCCGGCGATGAAGTCCGATTGCGATACCGGGCCTATCCGTATCAGAAGTTCGGTCACCATCGCGGCACGGTTGCGACGATATCCCACAAGCCGTTGTCGGCTGGCGAACTGCCGACGTCGCAGGCATCGGCGCCCACCGCGAGTCGCGAACCCCTGTACCAGATCGTCGTCCGGCTCGATACCCAGTCGATCCGGATCGACGGCGAGCCCCGCGACCTCAGGGCGGGCATGCTGGTCGAAGCGGATATCCTGCGCGAGACGCGGCGCCTGTACGAGTGGATACTCGAACCGCTGCGTACCGTGACCGGCAAACTTCATTGATGCGGCGGGCGGTTTAGCCCGCAGATCTCACCAAGCCGCACCGCAGATACATATGATCGGGCCTGCGCGATCATCGCGGCCCTTGGTGAGATTTGCGGGCTAATGGCTGTCAATACCGTTTTCGCCAGACCCGTCGACCGTTCCACAGGTAGCGCCGGGACCCTCCGTCCCGCTCGATGAACTGAACGAACGGAAACCGGTCGGGCGCGCCGGGCTCCGGCAGGAAAACATCGCCGGCCGCAGGTTGCAGCGGGGTGGCAAAGCGCGTCTCGGGCCTTTCAGCGGGATCGCGGCGCGCGCGGTCCACCGCCATCCGCAAGCCTTGGTCGGACGCTGAACTGACGCGCACCGCTTCTGCCGCCGTCCTGTAGACGCCTTTGTGCCGCCCCAGATCCATGCTCTGGATCGCGTCTGCGGTCAACCGCTGCGGCAGCTTCAACAGGGCGAATTCCGGCAGGAATCGGCCGAACAGCCGCGCGGCGACGAGGAGCGCAGGCTGATCGCGTGACGCGATCACGAGCGCGGTACCGTGCGCCGGACGAATGCGCACGAGCACGGATGCGCCGGGCCAGGTCGAATGATGGCCGAACCAGTTCCGGCCGTACGACTTCCAGCCCAGGTAAATTCCGCGTTCGAAGGGGCTCCAGCCCGGCAGCCCGAAGACTTCCGGGCGCTCGCAGGCCAACGCTCTCGCCGCATCGGGTCGGTCTCCGGCGGCCTGCGCTTGTTCCATCCCTCGCGCCCGTTGCTCGCCTTGTGTTCCTGTCTCCGTTGTCCCGCGTTGCCGAGCCGCGTCCGTTTCCGGCCATGTCGCCCGTACCGGCCATGTCGCGCCCGCGGCGGCGGGCATCCACGCGGCGCCCTCAGCCGATACCGCAGCTTTTTCGCCTGTCGTCCCCGCGGTTCCGCCGCGCGGCGACGCGCATCCCTCGTCCGGCCACGCGTCGGGTCGGCAAATCGCGACGTGTTGCAGAAAGCGCAACAGGCCGGATACGGGTACCGCAAGTTGCTCGCCCCGCGACGCACAGACATGCGCAGCGGCAGGCGCGTGAACCGGGTCGATGCCCGACGCCGACCGCATTCCGAGCGGCGTGAGCAGCCGATCCTGGAGCAGCGCCGCCCAACTCGTCCCGGACAGTTTCTCGAGCACGGCGGCGATCAGCCAGGCACCGGCGTTGGAGTAGCTGTAGAGCTTCCCCGGCGCGAACAGCGGCGCGGCGGCCACGAGCTGCCGAACCAGGCGCGGCGCGTCGATCTCGCCGTTCGGCAGACGCGGCGCGATGGTGACGGTCGAATCGTCCAGCCCGTGCGTGTGCTCGAGCAGATGCCGCAGATCGATGCGTGAATACACGGCGCGCAGATTGGACGTCTCGTCGGACAGATACTCCGACACGGGACGGTCGAGCGCGACGCCGCCCGTCGATTCCACCTGCCGGAGCAGCTCCGAGGTCAGTAGTTTGGCGATGCATCCGGCCGGGAAGACTTCGGGCGCTTCGCCTCCGCTCCCGCCCGCGACGCGCGCGACCTGAACGATCCCCGCTGCCGTCACGCCGACTTCGATGTGCTCGCGGGCATGCCCGCGCGCGATCTCATCGAGCCGCCGCTGAAGATACCCGGGCTCAAGGTACGCAAATATGTCGGCCGACGACGGCATGGCCACAGAAGACGACAGCACGCCCGTGCGCGTCAATCCGCATTTCGGCGCGGAATCATGAGTTTTTGGCCTCGACTCCCACAGCGCCGTCCGGCCCAATGTTCCGATGCAATCCCCAAGCTTCAGGCATTTCGCGCTGAGCGACCCGAACCGCATCGCCATCCGCGAAGCGGGCGGACGCTGCGTCGCGCGCGGTGAACTCGATGCATCGATCAATCGGACAGCTCGCGCACTCGCAGCCTCCGGGCTCGACCCGGGCGACGCCATCGCGATCGTTTCGCCCAACTGCGCCGAGTACCTTGCGGTGTACCTCGCAGGCCTCCGAGCGGGGCTCCACGTCGTTCCGGTGAACTGGCATCTCGCCAGACAGGAACGGGACTTCATCCTCGACGATTCGGGCGCGAAAGCGGTGTTCGTCCACAAACGCCTGCCCGCGTCGAGACTCTCCGACCTGGCCGCCCGCAAGAATCCGGGAACGCTGCTGGTCGGCATCGGCGACGCGCCGGGCTGCGTACCGCTGAACGAATTCGTCGCCGGCCACGCCGCCGAACCACCGAATCATCGTTTCATGGGCCGCGCGCTGCACTACACATCCGCGACCACCGGCAAGCCCAAGGCCGTGCTGCTGCAGCGCGACCGCGCGGAGACCGCACGACGGAAGGTCATCGAGTTCCACCGGCCCGCAGGCGTGGATCCGAGCGCCGACAATGTGCATCTGTGCAATGCGATGCTCTATTACGCGGCGCCGCTCGAACGCGCCGTGAGCGCGCTGCACATGGGGCATGCGCTCGTTCTCGTCGAGCACTGGGACCCCAGGCAGTGCCTCGATCTCATCGAAACCCATGGCGTCACGACAAGCTTCATGGTCCCGTCCATGTTCATCCGGCTGCTGAAGCTCCCGGAGGCCACACGGGCTCGCCACTCGACGGACTCGCTGAAGTTCGTAGCGCACGCGGGCGCACCCTGTCCGCCGGGCATCAAGCGCAAGATGATTGAGTGGTGGGGACCGATCATCTGGGAAGGCTACAGCGCCACGGAATGCCAGGGCACTTTCGCAAGCAGCGAGGAGTGGCTCCGGTATCCCGGTACGGTCGGCAGGCCGATCCCCGGTTCGGAACTTCGAATCATGAACGACGAAGGCGAAACGCTGCCGCCCGGCGAAGTCGGCACAGTCTACATGACCCGGTTTACCGGCGACCGCTTCGAGTACCGTAACGACCCGGAAGCGACGCGCGCCTGTTACCGCGGCGAGTTCATCACCGTCGGAGACCAGGGCTACGTGAACGAAGAGGGTTATCTGTTCCTGTGCGACCGCAGGACCGACCTGATCATCTCGTCCGGCATGAACATCTACCCGGCCGAAATCGAACAGGTTCTCGTCGAGCACCCGGCGGTCGCCGACTGCGCGGTTGTCGGCACCCCGCACGAACTGCTTGGCCAGGTCCCGAAAGCGATCGTTCAGCCGGCGGCGAACTTCGAGCCGAGCAGCCCGCTTACGGCCGACCTTCTGGCATGGCTCGGCGACAGACTGTCGGCCGCGAAGCTGCCGCACAGCATCGACTACACGAACGCGTTGCCACGCGGCCCGAACGGCAAGCTCTACCGGAGGCGGCTGGTCCAGTAGGTCCGATACTACCGAGTCTCGCCCATTCTCGGCTCACACACGATCGTCGTTTCGGTGACCGGTTTGTCGGACGCCATGGCCCACCGTGGGGAACAAGCGGATCAGCGCGGAAACCGCGTTTCATTCGATCAGGTGTTACCCCCGACCACCTCGCAACCCCCCATGTACGGCTTGAGCGCATCGGGAACCAAAACCGACCCATCGGCCTGCTGGTAGTTCTCGATCACTGCGATGAGTGCACGTCCGGCCGCGACACCCGAGCCGTTGAGCGTATGCAGCGGCTCCGGCCTGCCCGTCTCCGAATTGCGCCAGCGCGCGCGCATCCGCCGCGCCTGGTAGGCCTCGAAATTGCTGCAGGAGGAGATTTCCCGGTAGCGGTTCTGGCCGGGCAGCCAGACCTCGATGTCGTAGGTCTTCGCGGCGGCCGCGCCCGTGTCTCCCGCACACAGCGTCACCACGCGGTAGGCGAGATCGAGCCGCTTGAGGATCACTTCGGCGTTGGCGGTGAGTTCCTCGTGCGCCGCCCGGGAGTCCTCGGGCCTCACGATGTGGACAAGCTCGACCTTCTCGAACTGGTGTTGGCGGAACATGCCGCGCATGTCCTTGCCGTAGGAACCGGCTTCAGAGCGAAAACAAGGCGTATGCGCGGCAAGTTTGATCGGCAGCCTATCGGCCTCGACGATGGATTCGCGCACGAGGTTCGTCAGCGGCACCTCGCCTGTCGGGATCAGGAAGTAGCGGCCGTCGCCCCCGACCGCGAACAGATCCTCCTCGAACTTCGGCAGTTGTCCCGTACCGAAGAGCGCGTTCTCGTTGGCGAGGTACGGCACGTAGGCCTCGGCGTAGCCGTGCTCCTGCGTGTGCACGTCGAGCATGAACTGGATCAGGGCGCGGTGCAGCCGGGCCAGCTCGCCGTGCAGCACGGCGAAGCGGCTGCCGGCGAGCTTCGTCGCCGACTCGAGGTCGAGCATGCCGAGCGCCGCGCCGAGATCGGCGTGATCCTTTGGTTCGAAATCGAACTCGGGAAGCTCGCCCCGGCGCCGGACCTCGACGTTCGCCGTGTCATCCGCGCCGTCGGGAACGTCATCGGCAAGCAGGTTGGGCAGCCCCCGCATGACCTCGTCGAGCATGCCGCCGACGGAGCTGAGGCTGTCTTCGACCTTGGTGAGTTTGTCGCCGAGCGCGCCGACCTCCTTCCTGAGCGCTTCGATGTCCTCGCCCGCGGCCTTCGCCTTGCCGATCGCCTTCGACCGCGTGTTGCGTTGCTGGCGCAGCGACTCGACCTCGACCTGCAGGCGCTTGCGCTCGGCATCGAGCTTGAGAAACCCGCCGCGATCGAACACGAACCCGCGCCTAGCCAGGTTTCTGGCGACCGCGTCGAGATCGTTCCTGAGTAGCCTCGGGTCCAGCATGGGCGGAATTGTAGTGAGTGCGCGGCGCTACGGCGAGCGCGGCTCAGGCGAAAAGGCGCCGCTCGATCCGTTGGCACCAGCCGCCGATGAGCCAGAGCGCGGCACAGAGTCCGACGCCGATACCGAGCGCGTTGGCGGCGATGTCGAGCGGATCGAAGCTTCGCGACGGTATCCCGAGCTGCAGGAAGTCGAGCGCCGCGCCAAGCGCGACGAGGAGAACGGCGACCACGCCGTAGAGCCTGCGTTGGCAGAGGCCGGCAAACCAGATCATGAGCACGAAATATGCCCCGGCGTGCAGCAGTTCCTCCCCGAAATCGGCTCTGAGAAGTCCCCTCAACCACGGCATGCTCGCCGGCGGCAGCAGGCTGCCGGCGCAGACGGCCGCGACGACGAGCCAGCCGGCGCCGAGCCATAACCATGGCAGCCGCAAGGGCAGCACGGGCCGCTAACCTTCCCCGCCGATCACGTCGACATCGGGCGGCGGCTCGAACTCGAAGGCGCTGTCGCTGAGTTCTTCGTTGACGGCGATGCCGAAGAACGTGATCGACGTGACCTGATCGAGGCCGTCCACGAGTTCGAGCTGCACGGGCAGCGCGTCGCTGAAGCCGATCAGCACGGAACGGAAGTCCGTGCCGCCGGTGTTCGGGCTGAGCCTGATCCAGTCCCGGCCGTCGCTCCTGAAGTCCTCGACGACGTCGAATCCGTCGCGAACGTCCCGCTCGCCGCTGAGCAGCATCGCGGGGCTTGAAGGACCATCGGAATCGAGCGGCGTCACGGTCGCCTGCGCGAGGTCCACGTCGTACATCCAGAGCTGTTCCCCGTCGGCGATGACGAGCTGTTCGATCGGGGTCTCGTAGCGCCACAGGAAACGGTTCGGCCGCTTGAGCGACAGCGTGCCCACCGCCGTCTCGAGCAATTGTCCGTCGGAACTCGTCAGCTCCTGCTCGAACCCGGCCGTGAACGTGTCGACTTCGGCGAGGAATCTGTCGAGCGCCGCGATTCCCAGGGAAGCGGATGCGTCAGCCGGGTCCTGCGCCGAAGCCGGCGCCGCGGGGAGCGCCAGAACGAGGAGAACGCCAGCGAATGCCGCAGCGGGGCTTGTAAGGCCGACGGTTCGCCGGGCGAGAGACGGCGCGGGAACATGCCGCGGAGCGGTATGAGAGAGGCGTTCCTTGCACATTGACACGGCCGTCCCGAGGCGAGAACGGTCAGTCGACGCCGGGCGGGGGCGGAGCGAGTACCTCCCTGAATCCATTGGACTGCAAACTCCCGACGATGCCCGCCTCTTCCATGGCCTCGACCATGCGGGCCGCGCGGTTGTAGCCGATCTTCAACCGCCGCTGGATACCTGATATGGATGCCTTTCTCGTCTCGGTGACGATCCGGACGGCCTGATCGTAAAGCGCGTCCTGCTCACTGTCCATGTGCGCATCGAGCCCCGGCGAGAGTCCCGGAACCGGTTCCGTCGAGTCCGCGAGCACGCCCTCGACGAACTCGGGCTCGCCGCTCGCGCGCAGCGCCTCGACGACGGCGTGCACCTCGTTGTCGGATACGAACGCGCCGTGAACGCGCGTCGGCTGCGATACGCCGGGCGGCAGGTAGAGCATGTCGCCGTGGACGAGCAGCGTCTCCGCGCCCATCTGGTCGAGAATCGTTCGCGAGTCGACCTTGGCGGACACCTGGAACGCGATCCGGCATGGAATATTGGCCTTGATGAGCCCGGTGATCACGTCCACCGACGGCCGCTGGGTCGCGATGATCATGTGGATGCCCGAAGCCCTCGCCTTCTGTGCGAGGCGGGCGATGAGTTCCTCGACCTTCTTGCCGACCATCATCATCATGTCGGCGAGTTCGTCGATGATCACGACGACGAACGGCAGCGGCTCGAGTTCGTCCGTGTCTCCGGCGTCCTCGCCCGGAGTGATGTCCGAGAGCCGCAACGGCTCACCCTTGTCGATCGCCTCGCGGACCTTGCGGTTGTAGCCGGAGACGTGGCGCACGCCGAGACCGGCCATGAGCGCGTAGCGGCGTTCCATCTCCGCGACGCACCAGCGCAGCGCATTGGCCGCTTCCTTCATGTCCGTGACGACGGGCGCGAGCAGATGCGGTATGCCCTCGTAGACGGAGAGCTCGAGCATCTTCGGGTCGATCATGATCAGGCGCACCTGCTCGGGCTTGGACTTGTAGAGCAGGCTCAGCACCATGGCGTTGAGTGCGACGGACTTGCCGGAACCCGTCGTACCCGCGATGAGCAGGTGAGGCATCCTGAGCAGGTCCGCAACGAAGGGCCGGCCGCCGATGTCCTTGCCGAGCGCAAGCGTCAACGGCGACTTGGTTTCGTCGAAGACGTCCGAGCGCACGATTTCGGCGAATGCGACGAGTTCGCGCGCTTCGTTCGGAATCTCGAGCCCGACATAGGGTTTGCCGGGGATGACCTCGACAACCCGCACGCTCAGGGTCGACAGCGAACGGGCGAGATCCTTCGCGAGGTTGCTGATCTGGCTGACCTTGACGCCGGGCGCGGGCTTGAGTTCGAAGCGCGTGACGATGGGGCCCGGGTGAACGGCGACGACCTCGACCTCGATGCCGAAGTCCGAGAGCTTGTGCTCGACGAGGCGCGACATGCCCTCGAGTTCCTCGGCCGAGTAGCCGCCGTCTCTCTCGGGCGGATCGTCGAGCAGCGACATCTTCGGCAGCTCCGCGGGCCCGGTGGCCTCGAAGAGCGGTGTCTGCCGCTCGCGCTCGGACCGCTCGCTGACCTCCACACGTTCGATCTTCGGCTCGATCCGGGCCGCGCGCTGGCGGGCCTTCCTGCGGCGCTTGACGATCTTCTGCCTGTGCTCGAGCTTTGCGCGCCGGTCGTCGCGCCGAAGCTGCACGTTCCCGAGCAGAGTATTGAGCCCCGCGCAAGCTGCGAGCACGCCGCGGCCGACGCCTTCCATCACCGACATCCAGGAGATGCCCGTCGCGAGCGACACCGAACTCAGCCAGAAGACGAGCAGGCAGACCGTCGCGCCGAGTTGGCCGAGGACCGCTTCGAGTCCGAAACCTGCACCCTGCCCGAGCAGCCCCCCTGCGGTCTCGGGCAGTTCCGGAGCCGTGAAGTGGAGCGTGGCCAGCCCCGAGCTCGTCGTGATGGCGAGCACGAAACCGACCGGCCTGACGATCCGGTTGCTGCGGTTGAGGGGAGCCGTCGGCTCACGAAACAGCAGCAGCCCCGCGAGCAGGACCAGCACGGGAACGAGATAGGCGGAAAGGCCGAAGAGCAGGAAAGCGATGTCTGCGAACGAGGCGCCCCAGGGACCCATGAGGTTCAGGACCACATCGCTCGTACCGGAACTGCTGAACGCCGGATCCTCCGGCCGGTAACTCATGAGCGCAACGAGCAGTATCAGGCTGAGTCCCGTCAGAATCCAGAATGCAGCCTCGCGCAGTATGCGCAGACGCGGAACGCCCAGTGACGCTACATCCGTGCTTACCTTGGCCATATTCACGTTATACAGGAAAAACCCTGCTTAAGACACTGATTATACTGATCACTGGCGGTATGCAAAGTCCCCGGCCGGGATTGCCGACGGAAACAGGGACAGCCGCTGGCATACTATTGGGCGACCCGCACTCATTATCGATCCCCGTGCGTACCGCGACTGAACGACCGAAGCTCGCCCGCCTTGCGAGCCTCGACGAGATTGCAGCAGCCGAGTGGAATGCGCTCGTCGGCGACGACGCTTTCCTGTGCCACGAGTTTCTCGTGGCGCTCGAGCACGCGGGCTGCGTCGGGCCAGGCACGGCCTGGGAGCCTTGTCATCTTGTCGCGCGTTGCGGCGCGGGACGGCTGGTCGGAGCCCTGCCCCTGTACTTCAAACACGACTCGCGCGGCGAGTTCGTGTTCGACTGGAGCTGGGCCGACGCTTACGAGCGCGCAGGAAGGAACTACTACCCCAAGCTCGTTTCATCCGTGCCGTTCACGCCCGCGACCGGCGCCCGGCTGCTGATCGACCCGGCAGGCAGCGCAGGCACGGTCGCCGGGGAACTTGTCGATGCCGCGCTCGGTCTCGCCGAGGAAGCCGATGTGTCCTCGCTGCACGTGCTCTTCCCGACCGAACCCGAACAGTCGTTCCTGAGCGAGCGGGGTTTCCTCACGCGCAAGGGATGTCAGTTCCACTGGAGCAACCGCGGTTACAGCGACTTCGACGACTTCCTCGGCCGGTTCAACTCGGCCAAGCGCAAGAAGGTCCGCCGGGAGCGTCGGCGGATCCGCGAAGCCGACATCCATTTCGAGCACCTGCGCGGCAACGAGCCGAGCGCGGACGACTGGGACGCCGTGTTCGAGTTCTACTCGCGCACCTTCTATCGCCGCGGCCGCGCGCCGTACCTCAATCGTGCGTTCTTCGACGAAATCGCGGCAACGATGCCAGAGAAGCTGCTGATCGTGCTCGCCCGCTACCAGGGAACGCCGATCGCGACCGCGATCTGTTTTCGGGACCGGGATACGCTCTACGGCCGCTACTGGGGCAGCATGGCCGATTTCCACAGCCTGCATTTCGAGGCCTGCTACTACCAAGGGATCGACTACTGCATACGTGAAGGTCTGGCCCGCTTCGAACCCGGGACCCAGGGCGAACACAAGATCAGCCGTGGGTTCTCGCCGACCGCGACCTGGTCCAGCCACTGGCTCAGCGAGCCCGGCTTTCACCGGGCAGTCGAGAACTTTCTCGTCCGCGAGCAGACCCATGTGGACACCTACATGGAGTATCTCGAGGAGCGCGTGCCCTACCGGCGGGGCGAGGCCGAGGATCGCTGCGCATGACATCGGCGGCCCGGAGGTCGAGCACGCGGGCGGCGACCACGTGCCGGGGGATCGGGGTACTCGGCGCATGAGCCACGTCCCCTGGCTCGCTCCGTCCGACGGCCCCGACGCGCTGCCCGAGCCATCGCATGCGCTCGACGAGCCGAACGGCCTGCTCGCGATAGGCGGAACGCTGGATCCGGACTGGCTGCTTGCAAGCTACTCCAACGGCATCTTCCCCTGGTATGAGGAAGGCGATCCGATCCTGTGGTGGTCCCCCGATCCGCGGGCCGTGTTGTGGCCCGAGGACCTCAGGATCTCGCGCAGCCTTCGCCGCACGTTGGCGAAAGCCCGGTTCGAGGTAACTGCCGACGCCGCCTTTGACGCCGTCATCGATGCCTGCGCCGGGCCGCGCCGCGACGACGCCGCCACGTGGATCACAAGCGACATGGCCGCGGCCTACAAGCGGCTTCACGCCCTCGGCTGGGCTCATTCCTTCGAGGCCTGGCAGGACGGCGACCTTGCAGGCGGACTCTACGGCATCCGCATCGGCCGGATGTTCTTCGGCGAATCGATGTTCTCGCGGACCACCGACGCGTCGAAAGTCGCGCTGGCAGGCGCCGTGCCCTACCTGCAGTCCCGCGGCGTGGCGCTCATCGACTGCCAGACTCCGTCAGAGCACCTCACAAGTCTCGGCGCCACGAACATGCCGCGAACCGAATTCCTCACACACCTCAAGCGCTATCGCGAACCCACGGGGTCGCCAGGCTCGTGGCAGCAGGACTTCGCGAGTTTTTCCTCTGCCGCCGTGAGCGCGTGAGCGTTGCAATGGGTCGAGTTCAGCTCAGGCTGCCTTCCCGACAATGGCGTCGCGGATCCCCTCCATGAAGCCGTCGAGCCGGGCGACGCGTTCGCCGAGGGCGTTGAGATCCCGGCGCAATTCGGCGATCGACTTTGCAGTGGCCCGCTGGTTGTTGAGGATCAGTCCGGCCAGGGCGATGGCGGTACCGATGATGGCGTAGAACTCGGGTGTCATCGCGGTTGGTTCCTTCGGCCCTGCCTGTCGGCGCCTCTCAGGTGGATGTGGAATCCATACTATTCACCCGCCGGTCGGGGGACAATCGTCGGGGCGGGCCGGATTGACCGGATTCAAACGTTGACTTTCGACTGCGGCCCGAACGGTCGCCGCATCGGAACCAGCGTTTGCCCGGTCCCGTGGCCTGTGCAACAATTCGGCGCCCCGACGCGCGACGAAACATGGCCAAAGAAGACGCAATCCAGATGGAAGGCATGGTCACGGAGACCCTGCCGAACACGACCTTCCGGGTCGAGCTGGAGAATGGCCACATCGTCACGGCCCACATCTCGGGCAAGATGCGCAAGAACTACATTCGGATACTCAAGGGCGACAAGGTCACCGTCGAGCTTACGCCCTACGACCTGAGCAAGGGCCGCATCGTCTACAGATCGCGCTGACCGCCGAACGCCCTGTCTTGCCCGGGACTACTCGATGTGTTCGAGTTCCGGCGTCACGGGCTCGGGCACCAGCAGGAGGCCGTCGCCGTCGGTATCGACATCGACGCGCAGGTGACCGCCGTCGCCGAGCTTGCCGAACAGGAGTTCCTCGGCCAGCGGGCGCTTGATGTGCTCCTGTATGACCCGCGCCATCGGCCGGGCGCCCATCTTCTCGTCGTAGCCTCGTGCCGCGATCCATCGCCTGGCGGCAGGCTCGAGCTCGATCGTGACGTCGTTCTTGTCGAGCTGGGCCTCCAGTTCGACGATGAGCTTGTCGACAACGCGCGCGACCGACTTCTCGTCAAGCGGATCGAACTGGATGATCGCGTCGAGCCGGTTGCGAAACTCCGGCGAGAAGAGCTTCTTGACAACCTCCATCGCGTCGGACGAGTGATCCTGCAGCGTGAATCCGACCGATGCCCGGCTCATCTCCTGCGCGCCCGCGTTCGTCGTCATGACAATCGTGACGTTGCGGAAATCGGCCTTGCGGCCGTTGTTGTCGGTCAGCGTCCCGTGGTCCATGACCTGCAGCAGCAGGTTGAAGACCTCCGGGTGCGCCTTCTCGATCTCGTCGAACAGCAGCACGCTGTGCGGATGCTTCGTGATCGCCTCGGTCAGCAGGCCGCCCTGATCGAAGCCGACATAGCCCGGCGGCGCGCCGATGAGCCGCGACACCGTGTGGCGCTCCATGTACTCGGACATGTCGAACCGCACGAGCTCGACGCCCGTGATGAGCGCGAGCTGGCGCGTGACCTCGGTCTTGCCGACCCCGGTCGGGCCCGAGAACAGGAATGAGCCGACCGGCCGCTCTTCGTCGCCAAGACCCGAGCGCGCCATCTTGATGGCCGAAGCGAGCGCATCGATAGCGCGGTCCTGGCCGAAAATCACGAGCTTCAGATCGCGCTCGAGACTCTGCAGCACATCGCGGTCGGAAGCCGATACGTTCTTCGGTGGAATCCGCGCCATCTTGGCGACGATATTCTCGATCAGCTCGACGTCGACGATATCGGGCCGCCGGTCCTCCGGTTGCAGGCGGCAGTTTGCCCCCGCCTCGTCGATCACGTCGATGGCCTTGTCGGGCAGATTGCGGTCGTTGACATGCCGGCTGGCGAGTTCGGCCGCCGCGGTCAGCGCGTCATCCTCGTAGACGATGCCATGATGCTCCTCGAAACGGCTCCTGAGGCCCAGCAGGATCTCGACCGTCTCCTCGATCGTGGGCTCCGTGACGTCGATCTTCTGGAAACGCCTGGCAAGCGCGTGGTCCTTCTCGAAGATGCCGCGAAACTCCGAATAGGTCGTCGAACCGATGCAGCGCAATTCGCCGCTGGCAAGCACCGGCTTGATGAGATTCGACGCGTCCATGACCCCGCCCGACGCCGCCCCCGCGCCGATGACGGTGTGAATCTCGTCGATGAAAAGGATCGCGCCGGGAATTTTCTTGAGTTCGGCAACGACGCCCTTGAGCCGCTTCTCGAAGTCGCCGCGGTACTTGGTGCCGGCGATCAGCGAACCCATGTCGAGCGCATGGATCGTGGCGTCGCCGAGCACCTCAGGCGCACCGCCCTCGACGATGAGCCGCGCAAGCCCTTCGGCAAGCGCCGTCTTGCCGACGCCCGCTTCACCGACGAACAGCGGATTGTTCTTGCGCCGCCGGCACAGGATCTGCACGGTCCGCTCGATCTCGTGTTCCCTGCCGATCAGCGGATCGATGTCGCCGCGCTCGGCGCGTTCGTTGAGATTGCTCGTGAACCGCTCGAGCGCTCCGGGCTCGGGCGCGCCGCGTTCCACCTCGACGCGATCGCCCTCGGACGGCGCCGGCGCGCCCTCGCGCAGCTTCGAGACGCCGTGCGATACGTAATGCGTCACGTCGAGACGCGTGACGTCCTGCTGGCCGAGCAGATAGACGGCCTGCGACTGCTTCTCGGCGAATATCGCGACGAGCACGTTGGAGGGTGTGACTTCCTCCCGGCCGCTCGACTGCACATGGAAGACGGCGCGCTGCAGGACGCGCTGGAACCCGAGCGTGGGCTGGACTTCCGCTTCCTCGTGCTCGGCGGGCCGGAACCGCGGCGTCGAGTCGGCGATGAACTCCCTGAGATCGGTGTTGAGCCTGTCGATATCGGCGCCGCATTCCCTGAGGATGTCCATGACCTCGGGCGTATCGAGCAGTGCGAGCAGCAGGTGCTCGACGGTTATGAACTCGTGGCTTTCCTCCCGTGCCCGCTGAAACGCCTCGTTCAGGCAAAATTCGAGTTCACGCGACAACATCAGTTCTCTTCCATCGTGCATAGCAGCGGATGCTGGTGCTGCTCAGCCAGGCCGGTGACCTGGGCGACCTTGGTCTCCGCGATTTCGTAAGTGTACACGCCGCAGACGCCCTTGCCCTTGGTATGCACCTCGAGCATGATCCTCGTCGCGGTATTTCGCTCGAGACCGAACACGTCCTGCAGCACCTGGACGACGAATTCCATCGGAGTGTAATCGTCATTGAGTAGAATAACGCGATACAGCGGCGGGCGTTTCAGGCGTGGCGACGCCTCCTCGGTTATGGTTCCGAGGTCGCCGTCGTCGGGTTGCCGCGTGGGATCGGCCATCCCCGGCATTCTATTGATCTTGGCGAGCCAATAAAACGGCCCCGTTCACGGCGTGCCAGGGGATATTCGGGGAAAACCCGCCCACCTGGCGGCGATCGATGCGTGACGGTCACTTGTTGGATGCATCGGACCTAACTTACGATGCGGAGTTGGAGTTGGGCTCAGGAGCCCGTGGCAGAACGCCGCGTCGCATCGAGACTGTCGAAGGACACACTGATGGATGTCGCGAATCGACTTGCCCGCTTGCAGGAGCGCACGCCGGAGCAGTGGCTGCGAGCAGCGAACACCGTCCTCCCCGTTGGCGTAGCGGCAATCCTCGTCATCGCGCTCGCCTGGCGACTGGCCGACCTGACCTGGAGCATCCTGCCCGGCGAGCGCGCGGACGACCCCTTTCCCGAGGTCGCGGCTTTCACGCCGGCGACAGGGACGGCCAAGCCGATTCCGCCGGTCACGCTCGACGTGTTCAGCGAAGCGCATCTCTTCGGCAAACCGGTGCTTCCGTCGGCCGACGGGGAAGCGCGCCGAGCGGCCGCGGCCGCCGCTGCCGACGCCCCTGACACGACGCTCAACCTGGTCCTTGCCGGCGTCGTCGCGCGGGAACCCGGCAGCGAGCCCGGCCAGGCGATCATCCTGGGCGCGAACCGCGAACAGAAGGTTTACAGCGTCGGCGACACGATCGACGGCGCCAACGGTGCGCGACTTCATTCCGTGCTCGCTGACCGGGTGCTGCTGAATCGATCCGGACAGCTCGAGTCGCTGCGTTTGCCCCGGGAACTTCCCGCCGAGGTGCGGCGGGCCGCTCCCCGAGTCGTCCCGCAGCCATTGTCCGGCGGTGGCGCACCGGCCAACTCGGCAACGCTGAGTCAGGTCATCGGCGCGAACGCGTCACGCATCTCCGACGTCATTCGGATTGCGCCGGCCGTAGATCAGGGCCAGGTCGTCGGGTTTCGCGTCAACCCGGGTGCGGACCCCGCCGCCTTCGCAGCGCTTGGGCTCGAACCCGGCGACATCGTCACCGAGGTCAACGGCACCGTCATCGACGACCCGAACCGTGGCCTGCAGGTGTTCGAGGCCCTCGGAGAAACGACGATGGCCAACGTCACGTTGTTGCGCAACGGCACACCGCAGGCGGTCGTCATCGACACCACTCAATTGCTGGAGATCGCGGAGTAAAGCCCATGAACCTTCCGGAAGGGATCAGTCCTCGGAATCGAACCGCGGCTCACGTCAGTCGGGCTGCCGGCCGTATTCGGGCAACGGCCCTCGGCGCGCTGGTCGGTCTTGCCGCGCTGCATACGGCGTACGGCCAGGACGATCAGCAGATCATGCCGAACTACCGCGAAGCCGACATCCGGCAGGTCATCGAGGCTGTCGGCGCGGTCACGGGACGCAACTTCATCGTCGATCCGCGCGTGAACGCGGACGTCACGCTGCTGTCGTTCTCGCCAATGACTCCCGACACCTTCTACCAGGCGTTCCTGTCCACGCTGCAGGTGCACGGTTTCGCGGCCGTCGAGGCGGAAGACATCGTGCAGATCATTCCCGACGCGACCTCGCGCATGTTCGGCGGCTCCGTGGAGGACGGGCGCGGCGCCGACGTCGTCACCCGCGTCATCGAACTTGCGAACGTCGGCGCCACGGCGCTCGTGCCGATACTCAGGCCGCTGATCCCGCAGGCCGGAAATATCGTCGCGCATCAGGAATCGAACATCCTGATCATCTCCGACCGCGCGGCCAACGTCGAAAGGATGGTCAACATCATCGGCCGCATCGACGTCTCCGGCGCCTCCGAGATCGAGGTCATCCAGCTTGAGAACGCTTCGGCAACGGAGACCGTCAGGATGCTCGACGCCCTGAACCAGGCGGCCCAGGCGGCCGGCGGCCCGTCGACGATACAGGCGGTTGCGGACGAGCGCACGAACAGCGTGCTCTTGAGCGGCACCGAGCCCAACCGCCTGCGCTTTCGCGCATTGATCGCGCATCTGGACACGCCGACGGCGGCGGGCGGCGACACGCAGGTGCGCTACCTGCGCTATGCCGACGCCGAGGAACTGGCCCAGCAACTGCAGGGCCAATTCAGAAATGTAGTCGGAACGGAAGGCAACGTGGCGGGGCCTGATTCGGGCGACATCAGCATCTGGGCCGACGCGGGCACGAACGCGCTCGTGATCGATGCGCCGGCGAACGTCCTGCAGGACATCAATTCCGTGATCGACAGGATCGATATTCGCCGCGCCCAAGTGCAGGTCGACGCGATCATCGTCGAGATCAGCGAAGATCTCGCCGCCGAACTCGGAGTCACCTGGGCGATCGACGCCAGCGCGACCGACCGCGGCGTCGGCCTGACAAACTTCGGTGTCGGCCGGGGCATCGTGCAACTCGGCGCGGCCGCGACAGCCGATACGCTGAACCCTGCCGCGATCGCGCAGGGCGTGACGATCGGCGTCGGCCGGTTCATGGACGCCGGCACGAACTGGGCGGCGATCATCCAGGCGCTGCAGGGCGACGCGGCGACGAACGTCGTCTCGACCCCGACGATCGTGACGCTCGACAACGAGATGGCCCGAATCAACGTCGGCCAGTCGGTTCCCTTCCTGACCGGATCGTTCGCCGCCACCGGTGCGGCTCAGGGCGCCGTCAACCCGTTTCAGACGATTAGTCGCGAAGATGTCGGCACCAGCCTCGAGATCACGCCACAGATCAACGAAGGCTCGGGCGTCAAGCTCACGATCACGCAGGAGACATCGAGCATCGCGGCCGGCGCCCAGGGCGCCGTTGACCTCGTGACGAACACGCGTGAGATCACGACCTCGGTGTTCGTCGAGGACGGCGAGATGCTCGTGCTCGGCGGGCTCATGAGCGACGAGCTCAGACAGGACGAACAACGCGTGCCGGGACTCGGCCGGGTTCCGGGGCTCAGGTGGCTCTTCCGCGCCCGCAATACCGAACGGCTCAAGACGAACCTCATGGTGTTCATCCGGCCGACAATCCTGCGCGACAGCGCCGAGGCGCGGTTCGAGACCAACGCGAAGTACCAGTACCTGCGCGACCTGCAGCTCGAAGCGGCCGAGGAACCGATCCCGCTCATGCGCGAAGTGGAGCGGCCGCTGCTTCCGGAGCTGCCTGGGGCGGCGCAAACTCCCGAGGACGGCGCCGAGGATAGCGCCGAGAACGACAACCAGGCCGATGGCAACGGACCCTGAGGCCGCAGTCGGGACCGGAGAAACGCGCGAAGAAGCGCAAGCCGTTCGGCGGCTGCCGTTCGCGTTTGCCAAACGCCACGGCGTTCTGATCCAGGACGCAAGCAACGGCCGTGCGCGGGCGATCTATCGTCCGGACGCATCGCTGCTCAGCCTCGCCGAGGTCAGACGCTTCGCGCGTGGCCCGGTGGACTTCGAGCCCGTGGACGAGGAGCAGTTCGACGTCCGCCTGCAGACGGCCTACGAGAGCGACGCGACCCGCACGATGGTCGAGGGCCTCGACGACGAGACGGACCTGCTCGCCGTGGCCCAGCAGCTCCCCGAGCCCTCGGACCTGCTCGACAGCGACGACGACGCCCCGATCATCCGCCTGATCAACGCCTTGCTGACGCAGGCCGTCCGCGACAACGCCTCCGACATCCACATCGAACCGTACGAGAACAGGCTCACCGTCCGGTTCCGGATCGACGGCGTGCTGCAGGAAGTCCTGCGGTCGCGCCGGGCCGTCGCGCCGCTTGTCGTATCGCGGATCAAGGTCATGTCGAAGCTCGACATCGCCGAGAAACGCGTGCCGCAGGACGGGCGCATATCGCTTAGGATCGCCGGCCGCGCCGTGGACGTGCGCGTCTCGACGATACCGTCCGGCCACGGCGAGCGGGTCGTGCTCAGGCTCCTGGACAAGCAGGCCGGCCGCCTCGACCTCGCCGAGCTCGGCATGTCCGACGCCGACCGGCAGGCGATGGACCAACTCATCCACAGACCGAACGGCATCCTGCTCGTCACGGGCCCCACGGGATCGGGCAAGACCACGACGCTCTACGCCGCGCTCGAGCGCATCAACGACCGCACGCGCAACATCCTGACCGTCGAGGACCCGGTCGAGTACCACATCGACGGTATCGGCCAGACGCAGGTCAATACCAAGGTGGACATGACCTTCGCCCGCGGCTTGCGAGCGATCCTGCGACAGGATCCCGATGTCGTCATGGTCGGCGAGATCCGCGACCTCGAAACGGCCGCGATCGCCGTGCAGGCGAGTCTCACGGGACATCTCGTGCTCTCGACGCTGCACACGAACACGGCCGTCGGCGCCGTGACCCGCCTCAGGGACATGGGCGTCGAACCGTTCCTGCTGTCGTCGAGCCTGATCGGCGTGCTTGCCCAGCGCCTCGTGCGCGTGCTCGACACGGACCGGCGCCAGCCCTATGAGGCCGGCGAACCCGAGTGCCGGATGCTCGGAACCGATCCGGCCCGCCCGCCCACGCTCTACCGAACGGGTCCCGACCCCAACGCCTACAGCGGACGCACCGGAATCTACGAACTCATCGCCGTCGACAGGAGCTTGCGGACGATGATCCACAACGGCGACAGCGAGCAGGCGCTGGAGCAGTACGCGCACGAACGCGGGCCGAGCATCAGGCAGGACGGCATGCGCAAGGTGCTCGCCGGTACGACGACGCTCGAAGAAGTGCTCCGGGTCACGCGCAGCGACTAGGACTTCCAGCGCCATGCGGGACACACGCTGATGGGTGCGTATCAGTACGTCGCCGTCGACGCCGCCGGCAAGGAACGCAGGGGCGTTCTCGAAGGCGACACACCGCGGCATGTGCGCCAACTGCTCCGCGACCGGCAACTGGTGCCCGTCGAGGTTTCGGCTGTCGAGACCGCAGCCCGGAGCGCGATACGGCGGCCGTCGAGGCTCGGACGCGGCGGCATCGGCTCGCTCGACCTCGCGCTCGTCACGCGCCAGCTTGCAACGCTCATCAAGGCCGGGCTGCCGCTCGACGAAGCGCTGCTCGCGGCGAGCGAGCAAACCGACAAGCCGCGGCTCAAGACCATCATTCTCGGTACGCGGGCGAAGGTGATCGAGGGGCACACGCTGGCTTCCGGTCTCGATGACTTTCCGCAGGCGTTTCCCGTCGTCTACCGGGCAACGGTCGCCGCCGGCGAGCAGGCCGGTCAGCTCGACATGGTCCTCGAGCGCCTGGCCGACTACACGGAATCCCGACACGGCCTCAGGCAGAAGATCAGCCACGCGCTCGTCTATCCGATCGTGCTGACGACGCTCGCGCTCACAATCGTGACCTTCATGCTCATCTACATCGTGCCGAAGGTCGTCGGCGTCTTCGAGACCACCGGCCAGGAGCTGCCGATCCTCACGCGCTCGCTGATCGCGCTGTCGGCGTTCCTGCAGAACTGGTGGTGGGCGCTGCTCGGAACGCTCGCCACGGCAGTCTTCGCGGTCGGCCGCGTGTTGCGCGGCGAGAATGCCCGCCGGCGGCTGCACTGGTGGATCCTCGCAACGCCCCTGCTCGGCCGCGTGACACGCGGCCTCAATACGGCACGGTTCACGAGAACGCTGGCGATCCTGACCTCGAGCGGCGTTCCCGCGCTCGAGGCGCTCAGGATCGGCGCGACGGTCGTGAGCAACCTGCCGATGCGCGACGCGGTCGAGGACGCGAGCGTGCGCGTGCGCGAAGGCGCGGCCATCGGCCGCTCGCTGGCGTTATCGAAGCTCTTCCCACCCATGAGCATCCGCCTGATCTCGAGCGGCGAGGCCAGCGGCGAACTCGACGACATGCTCGAACGGGCCGCCACCCATCAGGAAGACGAGATGGACAACCTGCTCGGCACGCTGCTCAACATTCTCGAGCCCGCGCTGATCGTCGTCATGGGCCTCATCGTGCTCGCGATCGTCATGGCGATCCTGCTGCCGATCTTCCAGATCAACCAGCTCACCATCTGAACGGACCGCGTCGACCGCGCGTCAACGGAAGTCCCTGGAACGGACCGTGAGACGGCCCAGCAGGCGGCTGTGATCGTGGAGCCGCTCGGCGATGACGTGCAGTACTTCGCCCTCCTTCTGGACGCGTCCCTCGACTCCGAGCAGCATCGCACCGAGCAGGGCCTGCCGCTCGCGCTGCGCGACGTTCTCCCAGACGACAAGATTCAGATAGCCCGTTTCGTCCTCGACGGTCAGGAAAGTCACCCCGGCCGCGTTTGCCGGTCGTTGCCGGATGATCACGAGCCCTGCCGCGCGCACTCGCGCGCCGTGCGCGAGCCGCCGCACGGCCTCGGCCTCGAGCACATCCATGGCGCTCAGGCGTCCCCGCAACAGCGCAAGGGGATGGCGTCCGAGCGTCAGCCCCAGCCGCCGATAGTCCGCAAGGATGTCCTCGCCTTCCGTGGGCGCCTTCAGCATCGGAATGGCTTCGGGGATACGGGTGCGGTCGAGCAGGGGCGCCGGTTTCCCGATGCCGGCCACGCTCCAGCGGGCCCGGTGCCGGTTCTTCGCGAACGGTTCGAGCGCGCCCGCCGCGGCCAGTGCGCCGAGGTCCCGTGCATCGAGCTTCGCCCGCCGCGCCAGATCTGCCACGTCGGCGAATTCGCGCTCCACGCGGGCCTCGACCAGCCGCTTGCCGCCCTGGGCGGAGAGCCCCTTGACGATCCGCAAACCGAGCCGTATCGCCGGTCTGCCGCCGTCGTCCGGCTCCAGGGACGAGTCCCAGCGACTCCCGGTGACGACGACCGGCCTGACATCAACGCCCTGCTCGCGGGCCGCGCGCACGAGTTGCGCCGGGGCATAGAACCCCATGGGCTGGCTGTTGAGCAGCGCACAGAAAAAGACGGCCGGCTCATGACACTTGAGCCACGCTGAAACGTAGGCCAGCAGCGCAAAGCTCGCCGAGTGCGACTCGGGAAACCCGTATTCGCCGAAACCCTTGATCTGATTGAATATCTGCTCGGCAAACTCCCGGCGATAGCCACGCTCGAGCATGCCCTGTATCAGCCGCTCCTCCATGGGTTCGAGATCGCCGCGGCGGCGCCAGGCAGCCATCGCGCGGCGCAGGCGGTCGGCCTCGCCCGGTGTGAAACCGGCTGCCACGATCGCAAGCTGCATGACCTGCTCCTGGAAGATCGGCACTCCCAGGGTGCGTTGGAGCACCTTGCGCACGTCGTCGCTCGGATAGTTCACGGGCTCCTCGCCGTTGCGCCGCCTGAGATAGGGATGAACCATGTCGCCCTGGATGGGGCCCGGCCGAACGATCGCGATCTGGATGACGAGATCGTAGTAGCAACGGGGCCTGAGCCTCGGCAGCATCGTCATCTGCGCGCGGGACTCGACCTGAAAGACGCCCACGGTGTCGGCCTTCGAGATCATCCGGTACACCTCGGGGTCCTCGGCCGGGATGCTGTCCATCGAGAACTCGCGCCCGTGGAACGCCCCGATGAGCTCGAAGCTCCTTCGGATCGCGCTCAGCATCCCGAGTCCGAGAACGTCCACTTTCAGGAGCCCGACCTCCTCCAGATCGTCCTTGTCCCATTGAATGACCGTGCGCAGGGGCATGGCGGCGTTCTCGACCGGCACCAGTTCGCACAAGGGGCGTTCGGATATGACGAAACCCCCAACGTGCTGGGACAGGTGCCGCGGGAAACCGAGCATGGATTCGACGAGGCTCAGCAGGCGGCGAACCCTGGGGCTCGCGGGGTCGAGCCCCGCTTCGGCCACGCGCTCGGCGTCGACTTTCCCGCGGTCCCACCAGTGCAGGGATCTGGCGAGCGCGTCGAGTTCGCCGAGGTCGAAACCGAGCGCCTTGCCGACGTCGCGGATCGCGCTCTTCGGCCGATAGGAGATCACCGTCGCGGCCAGGGCCGCACGCTCACGGGAGTACTTCGCGTAGATGTACTGGATGACCTCCTCCCTGCGCTCGTGCTCGAAATCGACATCGATATCGGGAGGCTCCTTGCGTTCCCTGGAAATGAACCGTTCCATGAGCATTCCCATCCGCGCCGGATCCACCTCGGTGATCCCGAGGCAGAAACAGACCGCGGAGTTCGCGGCCGACCCCCTGCCCTGACAAAGAATCCCTTCCCCGCGGGCAAAGCGGACGATGTCGTGAACGGTGAGGAAATACGGTTCGTATTCGAGTTCCTCGATGAGCGCAAGCTCATGCTCCACGAGTCCTGTCACCTTCTCCGGCACGCCTTCCGGCCAGCGCCGCCGCGCGCCTTCCTCGGTCAGGATGCGCAGATGGCTCGTCGGAGTCCGTCCTTCGGGCACGAGTTCGCGTGGATATTCGTAGCGAAGCTCGTCGAGCGAGAACTCGATGCGTTCGAGTATCGAGAGTGTCTCGTCAAGGAGCTTCCGCGGATAGATCCGGGCGAGTTCGTCAAGAGGTCTCAGCACGCGCTCCGCGTTCGGATGAAGCTCGAAACCCAGTCGCTTGACGGGCTTCCCGAGCCGGATTGCCGTCAGGGTGTCCTGCAGCATTCGCCGCTCGCGGCCGTGCATGTGCACGTTGCCGCTCGCCACCATGGGCAGACCGAGCTGCTTCGCATTTGTGCGGCAATCCTCGAGCGTCTGCCGCTTGCAGCCATCGGACAGCAGCTCCACCGCGAGCCACAGGCGGCCGGTGAAACGCTCCCTGAGCCAGGCCCCGTCCCCGCTGTCCCGGGATGCCTGGGCCAGCCAGAGCAGCAGGCACTGCGAGGCCTCGAGGTGACGGGCCAGGTCTTCCCGGCCGATTCGATACTCTCCCTTGGGAGCCGCTCTTCGTGCGAAAGCGATCAGCCGGCAAAGCTCGCCGTAGGCTCGACGGTTCGGTGCCAGAACGACCAGCTTGAGATGATCCGTGGTCTTAAGCTCGCTGCCGATGACGAACTTCAGCGGCAGCTCGCGCGCTGCCGCATGGGCGCGCACAATGCCGGCCACGGAACATTCGTCGGTCAGGGCGAGCCCGGCGTAGCGAAGTTCGGCGGCCTGTCCGACGAGTTCGTGCGGGTGAGACGCTCCGCGCAGGAACGTGAAGTTGCTCAGGCAATGCAGCTCCGCGTATTGCATTGAAGACATGACCGAAGGCGGGCTGCCGGATGGCGTCAGCCGAAAAGGCCATGCAGGAACCACTCATGCGTGACGCGATCCTGATAGACCCACAGTTTCTCGCCCTGCGAAGCGGAGGCCGTGAAATAGTCTCGCCTGACGTCCCCGTCGTCCCACCAGCCGCTTTCGATACGTTCGGGCTCGAGCCCCATTCGCAGCGGCCCCCGGCATCGGAGTCGGGAAACGCCCTGCGGCAGCGGCAACGGCGAGGGCAGTATCCACAGCGGCCGAGCGGCGAGCCTGCGTTCCTTCATGACCGCTCGTTCGCAGTGTTCCCCTTTTCTGCCGGAAGAGGTCTCGAGCAGCCGCCCGGTCAATCGGGTCCATCCCAGTTCGGGCCGGTGTTCCGCCGCAAGCCCGAAACCGCACACACCCTCCATGCCGAAGCGTCCGCGCAAACGCTCGATCAGACCGGCTTTCGGAACCGGTCTGCCGGCGGCCTGCCCCTTCTCTCCGAAAAGTGCCGGCGGCTTCATCCGCATCGGGCCTGGAGCGCCGACCCGCAAACCGACCGCGATGACGGGCGCGGGCAGAACCATGCTTTCAAGGCGCGCAGCCAGCGGATCGAACAGCCTGCTCGCCTCATGAACCGGTTCGATCAGCTCAAGACCGCTCACGGTCGGCGGACGGTTCGCATGATGGAGAATGATCTCGAGCTTCTGCGCCTGTCGCTGATGGCTGCGCAAGCTGTCAACGAGCCGCGCAACCATCGTTCCGAGCGCGGCGCCCAATATTTCACGATCTTCGATCTCGTTCGGGAACTCGATTCTTGAACTGAAGTTGCGGGGTTTCTCGAAGCGGGCCCTCGGATCGGACCGGCGTCCCAGGGCCCGGTCCAGATCCCGCAAATGACATCGGCCGACCCGGCGTGCGAATCCATCCCGGGGCAGACGCAGGCAATCGCCGATGCTGCGCACTCCCATCTCGTTCAGGAGCGTCAGGGTATCCTCGGGCCAATGCGTCACCCACAGGGGAAGCGGCCCCAGACTGCCGGCCAGGGCAGAGGTTTCGAGCACGTTCGCGCCCTGCCGACGCGCCAGCCACAGCGCTCCGAGAGGCGTGGGCGCCGCGCACAGGTGAAAGGACGGGCGGTGGACGGCGATTTTCGCCGTCAATTCGCGTTCGATGGCCTCAAGGCCGCCGAACAGTTTCAGGCTCCCCCGCACCTCGAGCAGCAGGCCGTCCGGAGGCGCAAGACAGACCAGCGGCGTGATTCGGTCGCACCAGGCTGCCAGCGATTCAAGCTCCTGCCGCGTGACCGTATCCGCCAGACAGACGGCGGTCCACAAGCGCTCTTCCCGCCTCGCGGCGATGCCCGGCGGAGCGCGCGGCGCCGGCTCCCGAGACAAGTGCGTTAACGGCTGCAGCATGAGACCTCACCGTCAAGCCGGTCTCTCGAGCACGACCGTCCCGGGCCGGGCGCCGCGGCACTTGATTATCTCGACCCGGATCACGGCATTCGCCGCAGACAGCCTCAGTCTCAGCGCGGCAGGGGAACTGCGCCGCAGCGTGGCGCCCGGACGAAAAAGCACCGTCCAGCAGGCGTTTTCTTCCGCGCCGAGCTGCAAACGGCGCAAGGCCCTGTCATTGGCCGATTCGAGCCAGGCCAGTACGGCGGCGCACGATCCCGAACGCAATGCCTGCTCGACAGCCCATAGCACATCGTTTCCGGGGACCGACGGGCGCACCATGAGCAGCCGGTCCGGCTCGATCCCGGAGCGCTCAAGCGCGGGCGCGTAGGGAATGAACGGCGGATCGATCCAGACGATCCAATGCCCGGGGTAACCTGTCCCGACACTCAGAAAGGCCAGGGCAGGCATCAACAGGCTCAATTCACCGATCCCATAACGGTCGGGAACGATTTCCGTCAGGGCATCCCGGGGCCAGCCGCCGCCCGGCAGATAACGGTCGAGTGCGGCGAAACCCGTCGGCAGCGTCCGGCAGCCGGCATGGCCGCCCCGACCCTTCCAGATTCCCGGATGCAGGGTGATCTCGTCGACGCTCATCGGATCCGCATCGAATTGCGGACCACGCCGACAACTACCCCCTCTATCGTGAAATGCCGATCCCTGAGATCGATTTCGATCGGTTCGAACTCGGGATTTTCGGGCAGGAGCCACACCCGATGCCCTTCCTGCCGATAACGCTTGACCGTAACCTCGTCCTCCAGGCGCGCCACGATGATCTGCCGGTTGCGGACCTCGGGCGTGCGATGAACCGCGACCAGGTCGCCATCCAGGATGCCCGCATCCCTCATGCTCATGCCGTGCACCCGGAGCAGGAAATGCGGCGGCGTTTCGAAGAGATCGGCATCGATTCGGTAGCGGGCCTCGATATGCTCCTCGGCCAGCATGGGCTCGCCGGCCGCCACCCGTCCGACGAGCGGCAAACCCGACATCGCCCGGGGCGATCGTTCCCGGAACGCCTCCTTGAGCCTGATTCCGCGTGACTTGCCTCTGATGAGTTCGATGACGCCCTTGCGTTCGAGCGACCGCAGATGCTGCTCGGCGGCATTCACCGAGCGGAACTTCAGTGCCCCGGCGATCTCGGCACGCGTGGGCGGCATGCCAGTATCATGAATAACCTTTTGAATAAGAAGAACAACTTCTCTTTGTCTCGGGGTCAGTTCACGCATTGTAAAATCCTGTATGAATATACAGACTGATAATATATACATACATAGAGGGGATCAAGACAAACCGGGAGCGATGTCTCGCTTCGCGCCCGTATCGGGCCAGGAAACGATCGGGCGCCGCCGGTCGGAAGGGTGAACGGACGGGCTGTTCGGCCTGCATCGATCCGCATTCCTTCAATTGCAGTAGAGCCCGACTTCGGGAATAATTGTGGCGATTCGTGGCTCAAGTCTCAGGGGAAATCAATGACCATCAAACTCCGTACCGCTCTGCAGGCGGCAGCGTTTGCATGCGGCATCGCATTGTTAAGCGGCTGTGCGAACACCGACGCTCTGGAACAGGAGATGCGTACGGCCATCTCGGCGGCGCAAAGTGCGGCCGACGCTGCGCAAAGTGCTGCGAACGAGGCAAGACAGCTTGCTACTGCGGCACAGAGCACCGCAAACGAGGCCCTCGAAGCCGCCCAGGAGGCCCAGGCCGCCAACGAAGCAACCAATCAACGGCTGGACCGCATGGCGGAAGAAGGCGTGCTGAAGTAACCGCCCGCCCCGGAACTTGACGCGGCGCTTGAGGCCGCAGTCGGGTAACCCCCCCGGCCAATCTGACTATCTGAAGCCGCCTGCAGCCGCAGGCGGCTTTTCAGTGCGCGCGTGCAACCGCGCCGTCGTCCCCCACAGCCGCTGACGCGACGGCTTGCGGAACGCCGCGGGCCGCTTCCATGACACGCTCGGCGGAACGCCAGTCGAGTTGCGCACCGCGTTCCTCCGTAACCTCGATGTAAGCGCGCGTCAGATCCGTCGCGCTCCACTGCCCCGCGGTGAACTCCTCATCAAGTGGCGGATGCGCTTCGAGATACAGGCCCTCCTCGCCCCAGCCGAACTTGAACGGCTGATTGACGAGCTGCACCGGCACGCCCGTCGCCACCAACTCGAACAAGGCTTCGATATCCTCGGGGAACATGCGGATGCAGCCGTGCGTGACGCGCATCCCGACGCCGGCCGGCATGTTCGTGCCATGAATCAGATAGCCCGGGATACCCAGGCGCAGCGCGTAATCGCCGAGCGGGTTGTCCGGCCCCGGCGGCACCACGGCGGGCAGGAAATCGTTCCGCGCGGCGTGCTCGTCGCGAATCGACTGCGGCGGATACCAGGTCGGATTCTCGGCTTTGGCAACCACGCTGGTGCGGCCGAGCGGCGTACGCCAATCCTGCCGCCCGATGCTGATCGGATGGGTAATGACCGTCTCGGCATCGGGGAAGTAGTAGAGCCTCAGTTCCGGAACGTTGATCACGATCCCGCGGCGCTCGGCCCGCGGCAGCACGAACTGCGTCGGCAGCACGATCTCGGTGCCCTCCCCCGGCAACCACGGATCGACGTCCGGATTGGCGCGGCGCAGTTCCTCGTAGCCGACGTTGTAGCGGCGCGCGAGCCTTACGAAGGTGTCCTCGTAACGCGCCTCGATGGTCCGGACCTTGCCGACGACGTCGCGGTCCCCGGTCAGGGCGTACTGTGCAGCCTCGGCGCCGGCAGCGCCGGCGACCAGTCCCGCCAGCAGCAGGACGCCGCGGGTCGCGCCGCTCCATGCCCTTCCTGTTCCCCGAATTACGTTGCATATGGTGTTCATCTTTGTCCGCCACTCAACGCACACGGGTGACTAGTATCGCACGAGACTTGCGCCCCAGGTAAATCCGCCGCCGAAGGCTTCGAGCAACAACAGGTCTCCGCGCTTGACGCGGCCGTCCCGGATCGCCGTATCGAGCGCCATGGGCACCGATGCCGCGGACGTATTGCCATGCTCCTGAATCGTCAGGATGACGCGCTCCATCGGCATCCGCAGCCGCTTCGCCATGGCCTGTATGATGCGGATGTTCGCCTGGTGAGGAATGAGCCAGTCGATCTCGCCCTTCTCGAGGCCGTTCTTGTCCAGGACTTCGTCAACCATTCCGCCCAGCGTCTTCACGGCGACCTTGAACACCTCGTTCCCCTTCATGCGCAGCGCCGCGCCTTCCCCTTCCTTCGGAAGTACGGACACGCCGTTGGCCGCGTACAGAAGGTCCCGGTAGCGCCCGTCGGAACCCAGATTCGAATACATGATGCCGGGCGTCTCCGCCTGCTCGAGAACCACCGCGCCCGCGCCGTCGCCGAAGAGCACACAGGTCTCCCGGTCGGTCCAGTCGATGATCCGCGACATCGTCTCGGCGCCGACGACGAGCGCGCGCTTCGCCTGTCCGCCGCGCACGAACTGATCGGCAACTCCGAGGGCGTACAGAAACCCGCTGCAGGCCGCTTCCAGGCTGAACGCCGGCGTCCCGTGAATGCCGAGCCGCTCCTGCACGAGACAGCCGACATTGGGAAAGATCAGGTCGGGAGTCGTCGTGCCCACCAGGATGAAATCGATGTCGCCGGGCTCGATACCGGCGTCCTCGATCGCGGCGCGTGAAGCATGATAGGCCAGATCGCTCGTGAATTCGCCGTCCGCGACGACGTGTCGACGCTCGATGCCGGTACGCGTACGGATCCATTCATCGCTCGTATCGACCATGGCTTCGAGGTCGAAGTTGGTGAGGACGCGTTCGGGCAGGTACATGCCCGTGCCTGCTATGCGCGCGTACATTCCCGTGACTGCTTGTCGAGCAACTCGCCGATCTTCAGCGGCACGCCCTTGCGCGCTTCGACGATCGCCGTCTGGACAGCCGTCTCGAACGCGAGCTGGTCGGCCCCGCCGTGACTCTTGAGCACGATCCCGTTCAGGCCGACGAGGCTCGCGCCGTTGTAGAGGCGCGGATCGAGCCTCGCGCGCAGCGCATCCAGCGCGGAGTTCGCGGCGACGCCCTGCAGTCTGCGCAAACTGTTGCGATTGAACTCCTGCCTGAGGAAAGAGCCGATCAATCCGGCCACGCCCTCCATCGTCTTGATCGCCACATTGCCGACGAGTCCGTCGCTGACGACGACGTCGACGTCCGCATGAAAAATCCCGTCGCCTTCGACGAAACCGAGATAGTTCAGGCCGCTTCGACTCAACAGGTTGCCGGCCTCGCGGATGACCTCGTTGCCCTTGATGTCCTCCTGCCCGACATTGAGCAATCCGACGCGCGGCCGCTCAACGTCAAGGATGCCCGAAGCAATGACCGATCCCATCAGAGCGAACTGCAGGAGGTGCTCGGCCGTGCAGCCGACGTTGGCGCCGATGTCGAGCATGAAGGTCGGGGACTTGAGTCCCGGGACGACCGAGATGATCGCCGGCCGGTCGATACCGGGCAGGGTCTTGAGCACGTATCGTGCGGTCGCCATCAACGCACCGGTATTCCCGGAACTCACGCAAGCCTGGGCTTCGGTGGACTTGACGAGTTCGATCGCAACGCGCAGCGAGGACCGCTTCTTGTGGCGAAGCGCTTCGCCCGGATGCTCGTCCATCCCCACGACCTCGGTCGCCGTACGGAAGCTCAGCCGATTGCCGTACTTGCCGCGCGTCTGCGCCCTGACTTCGTCGAGTACGTCGGCAAGGCCGACGAGAATCAAATTGACGGTATCGTCCTTTTCGAGCGTCGCGAGCGCCGCGGGCACGACTACGGCGGGCCCTCGGTCGCCGCCCATGGCATCAAGGGCGATTGTGACCTTTCGGCTCATTGAGTCCGTAAAGGGTGACCTGCGGAATTGACCGGGCGGCGAGCCACGGCTGCGGGAGGCGCCCGCCTACTCTTCGTCGGTGTCCTGAGGCACCTCGAAAACGCGCTTGCCCCGGTAGAATCCGTCCGCCGTGACGTGATGCCGCACATGAGTTTCCCCGGTCGCCGAGTCGACGGCCAGCGTCGGACCCTTGAGCGCGTCGTGGGATCGGCGCATGTCGCGCCTTGAGCGCGTCTTACGTCTTTGCTGAACAGCCATTGATCATGTTCTCCTCAGTGTTTCCCTGGTGGCGCGCAGTCGAGAGTCCATGCCGCCTTCGTCGAAGCCTCGCTGCGCTGACTCACCAGGCCGCCGCATTCCTCCGGCCTTGCATGTTTCGGCATCAGCGGCAACGACACGATCAACTCGTCTTCGATGAGCTGCGCCGGCATCAGCCGCTCACGTTCCAGCACGACCGGCTCATATCCTTCAGGCAACCGCGCCGCCATGGATGCAGATTCCACCAGTCCCAACTCGACCCGCGCCTCCACGGCGTGCAGCATCGGTTCCAGGCAACGCTGACAACGCAATGCGAGCGTCGCTTCACATTCAAGCTCCACGATCACCCAGGCTCCGCTGTGTTTCGTGAAACGCAGCTTCGCTGTCACACTGCCGTCGTCTGCATGTAGCATGTCGCGAAGCCGTGCAAGCCGCTTGAGTTCGATTTCACCGCTCAACACGGACTGCCGCTCTGCCAGCATGTCCAGCCACGAGAAGCTGTACCAGGTGTGCAGCGATCCGGGCATGGGCGGCCTATGGTAAGTAGAAGGGTTATCAACGTCAAAACCGTTGCGACAGCGCAGACGAGTACCGTCCGATAATGCGCAGACTGATCCTGGCATCGACTTCCCCGTACCGGAAGCTGTTACTCGAGCGGCTCGAGCTGCCGTTTGATGTCGTTGCGCCAGACGTGGAAGAGACGGCCGAACCTGGTGAAGCACCGCATGCACTCGCCGCGCGGCTCGCTGCCGAGAAGGCGGGTTCGGTGACCGCTCCGGAAGCGATCGTCATCGGTTCAGATCAGGTCGCCTCCGTCGACGGCAAGGTCTTGAGGAAGCCCGGATCGCACGATGCGGCACTCAGACAGCTCGCGGCCTGCCAGGGCCGGACGGCCGTGTTCGACACGGCCGCGGTCATCGTCGACAACAGCCACGGGCGCAGTTGGCAGACGACGGACAGAACGGAAGTCGAGTTCGCCGAACTCGACGACAATGTGCTGGACGCCTATCTGCGCCGCGAACAGCCTTACGATTGCGCCGGCGGCTTCAGGGCCGAGGGCCTCGGAATATCGCTCTTCAGCCGAATCCGGTCGGGCGATCCCACCGCACTGATCGGACTGCCGCTGATCTGGGTGGCTCGTACGCTCAGGGAAGCGGGCCTCGACCCGCTGGGCATAGCTGGCGGTGACCCGCAGAACACGCTTTGATCGGTGCACCAGGGCCGGCGGGGGGCAGCCCCGGCAGCACGGGCGAAACCGGCTTTGTTATAGTCCCGAGCGAGTGCCGCAAGATCGGCACGTCGTTCTTCGAGCCCGACGCGAGTCGGTAGTACCAGTGTGACAAACGCTTCCGAAGGGAGGGGTACAGTGGCGGATGACAAGCCGGCTCAGGCCGACTACGACCTTCGCACAAGAGCCCTGGTCTCGGTGCTGACCAGAAAGGGCCTTGTCGACCCGGCATCCATGGACGCGGTGGTCGAGTATCACGAGAGTCAGGTAGGACCGCATGTCGGCGCAGGCCTTGTCGCCAGGAGCTGGGTGGATCCGGACTATCGTCGTCGGCTGCTTGCAGACGCCAGAGCCGTCGCGCGCGAAGACAAGCTGACCGGGTTTCAGTCTACGGATCTGGTCGCCGTGGCGAATACGCCGTCCGTGCACAACCTGGTCGTCTGCACGCTGTGTTCCTGCTATCCATGGTCCCTCCTCGGTCTTCCCCCGACGTGGTACAAGGATTCGTCATACCGGGCGCGGGCGGTGATCGATCCCCGCAACGTGCTGCGGGAGTTTGGACTCGACCTCGATGACGAAGTCGAAGTCAGGGTCTGGGACAGCACGGCAGAGGTTCGCTACCTCGTTATTCCAGAGCGCCCGCCGGGTACCGACGACATGTCTGTCGACGAACTGGCGGCCCTGGTCACGCGGGACTCGATGATTGGCGCCGAGACTCTTACGGCAATCGGGCAGCAATGAACGGAGCACACGATCTGGGCGGCATGGACGGATTTGCGCTGCCGCAGCGCGACGACGAGCAGGGGCCCATCCTCAAGGAAGAATGGCAGCGACTGCTCTGGGGGCTGGTCTGGTCGCTGCGCGTGCCCGGGATATCCCGCGGCGGGCGTGCAGCGATGGAGCAATCCATTCCGCCGGCGCTTTATCTCAGCATGCCGTATTACGCGAGGTGGCTCCATCGTGCCGAACGATCCGTGCTCGAGAGCGGTCTCGTGACTGCCGAGGAACTCGACAATCCGGATGGCCCTCTCTCGATTCCCGATATTCCGGACTTTGAGCCGCCCGGACCCGAAGTCATCGTCGGCGGTTTTCTCGCCTGCGACTTTTCCTCAGAGCTGGATGCGGACGTGCGGCCTCGATTCTCCGTCGGTGACGCGGTGATCGCCAGGAACGAGCATCCGGCGGGGCACACTCGAGCACCTCGTTATGTTCGCGGGCGCCGGGGCACGATTCACCGTGATCACGGTGTGCATGAGTTTCAGGATCAGCTACCGCCAGGGGTCGAACGGGAGGCGCAGCATCTGTATTCGGTGATGTTTACCGGCCGGGAGCTGTGGGGCAGCCGGGGCGGCTACAAAGACCGAATCTACGTTGATCTATGGGACGATCATCTCCAATCGGTGACATAGACTGTCGAAGATGGGCGATCCGGACACGCTTGCACAACTCTCGCTGCTTTCCCGCGACGAAGCAGATCAAACTTTCGCGGAACCGTGGCAGGCGCAGGCCTTTGCTGTTGTCGTCGAGTTCATCGAATCCGGTCGCCTCACACAGGAAGAATGGTCGCAACGCCTGTCCGCGGAACTGAAGGCCGCTGAAGGCCGGGGAGAATACGACACGGGCGAACGTTACTACGCCCACTGGTTGGCGGCGCTTGAACGCCTCGCAGTCGACAGGGACATTACGGCATGGAACGAGTTGGCCGCGGAGCGCGAAGAAACCCGCATGAATGACCATCATCGGCGCAATGAGCAACTGAAATCCCCTTGATGGGGAATTGCCGTCGCCTTGCACGGCATCGTCGATGCTCGCGTTCGCACGCGACGACGCGGCGGATGCGGTCATCGCCCAATGTGCACCGAGGTGCTGGAGAACAATATGAGCACTGCCTTTAGACGCTACTCAAGTCCGTTCATCCCGTTTTTTCTGTTGTCTGCGGGCATACAGGCTACGGAAGTGGATGTCCTGTTCAGTCAGGAACTGCAGGACATCCAGGGCAAGTCAGGCCTGATGCTTACCGTGACATACGCACCGGGCGAGGCGCCCGCGCCACATCGTCACAACGCTCATACCTTTGTCTACGTGCTTGAAGGCAGTGTCGTGATGCAGGTCGAGGGAGGCGAGGCGGTCACCTTGTCGCCAGGACAGACCTTCTATGAAAACCCGGATGACATCCATACCGTCGCAAGAAATGCCAGTGATACCGAGCCCGCGAAAATACTCGTTTTCTTCGTCAAGGAAACCGATGCACCGGTCACCGTACCGGTTGAATGAGTCACGCGCCAAACGGCTCCTGCCGGCGTAATTCGTTCATGGCAAGCAAGCCTTGTTCCGTTGCCTGCGATAACGATCGTCGGCGGGCGCTCGTCGCAGCAGCGATCATGCTGCTCTTCGCCGGTGGTGCGCAGGCGCAGCCGACTGTCGACTTCATCCCGTCCAACGCGGCCCTGAATCACGCTGTGCGGGCATATCGGGCAATCTGGGAGGAGGACGGCGAGCGCATCGTGGCCGCGCTCGAGGCCCGGACCTGTCTGCAGTTTCCAGAATCAAGCGTAACGGCTTTGGTGGCCGATGCGGTCAGCAATTCCGGTGGGCCCGACCATCCGATGCGACTTCGCGCGAGCTACGAGCCCGACGAGAAGAAATCCACATTGGTCCACGAACTCGGCCACCGCCACCTTTGGCAGTTCGTCGAGCGGCTGGACGACATCGACGGGCACATGACGCTGTATCTCGTCCTCGACCTCGTGTGGGCGGACGTTTGGGGCGAAGACTTTGCCGCCAGGCAGGTCCGGAACGAAGCGGACTGGGGCACTGATTATGCGGCTGCCTGGGCCTGGGCGCGCGCGCTCGACCAGCAGGAGCGCACACGGCTGTGGAACAGGCTCCTGGCCATGAACGGGTTTCCCGACAACTGCGGTCCCTTGCCCGGGAACACTGAATAAGACCCGAAAGGTCGCGAGGCCGCCGCCAAAGTCGGGGGCCAACCGCCATGAAGCGCAGACCAGAGGCGCCGACGCTAGTTTTCCGATCGCGTGAACGGAACGAATAGCACCGGCAGGACGCCGGTGACCCGGGTTTCGCCTTCCGGCAGCTTGTCGAGCACCTGCAGGGACTGGTTACGACTCTGCTCGCCGACGGGCACGACCAGCTTGCCGCCGACCGCAAGCTGATCGATCAGCGGCTGGGGGATCTGTTCGGGCGCCGCCGTGACGAGGATCGCATCGAACGGCGCGAACTCGGGCCACCCCTGGTAGCCATCGCCCACCCGTACAGTCACGTTGTCGTATCCCAGGCGATCCAGCGTGCCCGTCGCACGGAGCCCCAGAGGCTCGACGATCTCGATCGTGTAGACGTGTTCCACGATCTCGGCCAGGACCGCCGCCTGATACCCGGATCCGGTCCCGATTTCCAGGACGACGGAGTCCGGACCAACTTCCGCCAGGTCCGTCATGAGAGCCACGATGTACGGCTGTGAGATGGTCTGCCCTGCCCCGATGGGAAGCGGCCGGTTGTCATAGGAAAACTGCCGCACGGCCGCTGGAACGAACTCGTGGCGCGGGACCGTCGCCATGGCTGCCATCACGGTTTCGGCCAGCGCGGACCTGCCGGTGACGGACTGAGTCTGGCGAACGACCCGTTCGATCTCATCGATGAGCGCGGCCCGCTGTTCCGTGAACGAATCCTGGGAACACGCCGGGCTTGCACCGACCGCCAGGAGAATCAGAGTCAGAACCGTTGTGCGCAGAGCGGACACCACGTGTGGGCCTCGGAAAGCTCCGTTGGCATTGTACCCGGCCGCACCGCGTGCTGCGCCCGCTGTCAGACCGGAGGGCGGGTGTTGGCCGAGGCGCATCGAAGAGCTCGAGGGGAACTGATCAGGATACATCGCCCTCGAACATCCGCAGCGCGCAACGACGCCCACTGGCCAAACGCATTTTGCCGTGAAAGAATCGAGACATGAACAAGACAATCAACTGGACTGCGGTCATTCTGGGGGCATGGCTGACATTCGCACCCGCGCACGCTCACCACTCCTGGTCGGGCATCTACGATACGTCGAAGCGCATCACGGTCGAGGGGGTGGTGACGGAGTTTCTGTTCGTGCGCCCGCACCTCGCGCTGCTGATCGATGTTCGCAACGACGCCGGGGAAATCGAACAGTGGACCGTGGAATGGGGCAGCCCGAGGCGGATGCGGGAAGCGGGCTACGATGAGAGCTTATTCGAACCCGGCGACGCGGTGGTCGTAGAGGGTCAACCTGCCTGGACGCCGGGGAGGAAGTCGGTGCGGATGCGCACGCTCACGCGGCCGGAGGACGGCTTCACGTTGCGCGGGCGACGGCGTCGCTGATCGAACCTGCCGCGACGCGGCAATGCATTGCTCCTCGACGACGGCCGGGGAACCGGTTTCGGGCCTTTCGCTTTTCTGCCCTGCGCCGCGGCCGGAGATCAGCGTCGCGCCGTGGACCGCAACTTTCGTTTACCGCGCTTGTGTTCGAGTGATTCGAGCACGCGGCCGAGCTCAAGGGGCAGGGGCACGCTTACGGAAAATTCCTCATCGCTGTCCGGCCACCGGAATGCGACGGCGTGGGCGTGCAGGAACATGCGGTCGAGACCCAGGTCGTTCATGCGCTTATTGAAGCGTTCGTCGCCGTAACGCTCGTCGCCCGCGATGGGATGTTCAAGGTGTGCGGCGTGCGCGCGAATCTGATGGGTTCTGCCGGTCCCGATGCGCACTTCCATGAACGCAGCCACATTGCCGAACTGCTCGATGGGCCGGAATTGGCTCTGCGCCGGCTTGCCCTCGGCAGCGACGCGGGTGCGGGTCTCCCCGGAGCGACGATCCGACCTGAGCGGCTCGTCGACTTCGATGCTTCCGAATTGCCAGTTGCCTCGAACGAGCGCCAGGTAACGTTTCTCGACGCGCCCTTCACGAAGCAACTGGTGGAGCGCGCGCAAGCTGCTGCGCCGTTTTGCCACGAGCAGGCAGCCCGATGTCGCCCGGTCCAGTCGATGCACGAGCTCGAGCGTCCTGAGCCCGGGTCTCAGGCTGCGCAATTCTTCGATGCAACCGAGGTCTACGCCGCTACCGCCGTGCACGGCGAGCCCGGCCGGCTTGTCGATGACCAGCACGCGCGAGTCCTCGTGGACGATGCGTCCGGCGAGCCGGTCGAGCACGCTCGCGTCGGGACGAGGTTTCGAGCCTGACCGTTGCCTCACGGGCGGGATCCTGACGCGGTCGCCGGCTCGCAGGCGGTAACGCGGAGCCACGCGTCCGGAATTGACCCGGACCTGCCCCGAACGGATGAGCCGATAGACGTGACTGCGGGGCACGCCCTTCAGCCGGCTCAGCAGGAAATTGTCGAGGCGCTGGCCCGCCGTTTCGGCGTCGACATCGCGGTAACGAGCCGTCCGTATGTTTTCGTTTTCCGTAAGATTCAATGGCTTACCGAATTGAGCACGCCCGGAACCATGGTATAGTAGCGGCGCGGGCGACACCCGTGGCGATCTGCCCGCACTGCTCAGGCAGTCCTGTAACGCTCCTGTTGAGCGGCCACAACACGCAATTTTATTTTGTCGACGCCCCGGATTCGGGCCGTCGCGATACAAGTCAGGCTATGGCTCTCCGTCGCGAACAGTATGTCAACTCCCGCGAGCAACGCGGTTTGAGCGATTCCAACCACAGGAAAGAACCATGACGAAGCGGTGCAAAGTCACAAGCAGATGCATCGCCGCCTCTCGTATCGCGGTCGGCGCAGTGAATCCCGGGCCTGCTTCAGAAAGGCTGAGGATTTATGAAACGCATGCTAGTCAATGCAACTCAACAAGAAGAGTTGCGAATGGCCATGGTCGATGGCCAGAAACTCTACGATCTTAATATCGAGGTACCGACCCGCGAGCAACGCAGAGCCAATATCTACAAGGGCCGCATAACGAGAATCGAACCCAGCCTCGAGGCCGCGTTCGTCGACTTCGGCGCCCAGCGACACGGCTTCCTGCCGCTCAAGGAAATCTCCAGCGAGTACTTCCTGAAGCAGCCCGATCAGGGTGAGCGCCCGCAGATCAAAAACGTGCTCAAGGACGGGCAGGAGATCGTCGTCCAGGTCGAAAAGGAAGAACGCGGCAACAAGGGCGCCGCGCTGACCACCTTCATCAGCCTCGCGGGACGGTTTCTCGTCCTGATGCCGAACGACTCCCGGGCGAGCGGCGTTTCGCGCCGGATTACCGGCGAGGACAGGGACATCGTACGCCAGTCGCTCAAGGAGCTTGACGCGCCGGAGTCGATGGGCTGCATCGTCAGGACGGCCGGCGTCGGACGCGATGTGGAGGAACTGCGCTGGGACCTCGACTACCTGCTCAGCGTCTGGGAGGCGATCAAGTCGGTCGTCGTCACGCGCCCCGCGCCGTTTCTCATTTACCAGGAAGGCAATGCGATCGTCCGCGCGCTCCGCGATTACCTCTCGAACGACATCGGCGAGATCCTCGTCGACGACGCCGTCGTCCACAAGGACGCACTGGACTTCATGGAACGGGTCCTGCCGAATCAGCTTCGCAAACTCAAATACTATGACGACCCGACGGTGCCGCTCTTCACGCGGTTTCAGATCGAGAGCCAGATCGAGTCGGCCTTCGCACACAGCGTGTCACTGCCTGCAGGCGGCAGCATCGTCATCGATCACACCGAGGCGCTGACCGCGATCGACATCAACTCCGCGCGCGCGACGAAAGGCGGAGACATCGAAGCGACGGCCTACAACACGAACCTCGAGGCCGCCCAGGAGATCGCCCGGCAAATGCGACTTCGCGACCTTGGCGGACTCGTCGTCATCGACTTCATCGACATGGGGCCGCACCGCAACCAGCGCGATGTCGAGAACAAGCTGCGCGAGGCCGTCCGCCAGGACCGCGCCCGAATCCAGATCGGCAAGATCTCGAAGTTCGGCCTGCTCGAACTGTCCCGGCAACGGTTGCGCCCGTCACTTGAGGAATCGACTCAAGCGGTGTGCCCGCGCTGCAACGGCAACGGCGTGATCCGCAGTGTCGAGTCGCTCGCTCTTGCGATTCTCAGACTCATCGGCGAGGAGGCCCGCAAGGAACGCAGCGCCAGGGTCATTGTGCGCCTGCCGGTCGACGTGGCGAATTACCTGCTCAACGAGAAACGCGACTGGGTGCAGTCGATTCAGGACAACAACCACGTCGCGGTCATGCTCGTCGGCGACCCGGCGCTCGAGACGCCAAGCTACAGTATCCGCCGCGTGCGTGACGACGAACTCGGGCAGCCTGAGAACGCAAGTCCGAGCTACGCACTCACCGAGCCCAGGGAAGATCTGTCCGCCGCGTTCGAGGATTCCGGCAAGAAGCCGCAGCCTGAGCAAGCGGCCGTGTCGGGCGTGTTGCCGAAGACACCGGCGCCGCAGCCCAGGCCACGTACGACGCGCCGCAAGCCGAAGCGGTCCGTCTGGACGGCCCTCTTCGGCTGGTTGATGCCGGCGCCGAAGGATCGGCGCCAGCGCGGCAGGAAACGTACGCGCACGGACCGCAAGCGCGCAACGCCGCGCCAGCGCGATGCGAGCCGGGGCCGACGGTCCGGACACGCTGAGCGTCGCGGCCGGACCCAAGGTACCGCGCGTAGAGGTCGTGGCAAGGGCACGGCCGCAACGGATGCCGCCAGGGCGAAAGCTGACGGGAAATCCGCCACGAAGCCCGCGGCGCAGTCATCCGGAGACGGGGACGGCGCCTCACGCGGGCGTCGCAAGCGCGGTCGCAAGGCCTCGGGCGGGGCGCATGCGCAATCCGCCCAGGGGCAAAAGACCGAGCCAACGCGAAAGAGGCGACGAAGCAGGAAGACTACGAAGAAATCCGAACCCGATGCAGCAGCGGCCGAACCTCAGGCGAAAACCAGCAAAGGCGATGGTCAGGAGCGGCCCGATGCTGTGGAAACTGCCGCAACCGTTACGAGCGAGACGCACAAGCCCGCGGATGAGTCCGGAACCGCCGCATCGGGAACGGATAACGCCGACGGGCAGGCGCCAACCTCATCCAGGGAAACGGAGCAGGAATCGGAGACGCCGGAGCCGGTAGCGCCGCAGGAACGTACTCAAGCCGAAGCCGACGAAGCGATCGCCAGGGAGGAACCGCGCGCGGCCGACCCGGAGGCAGACGTCGCCACCCAGGTGCCTTCCGCCGTAGCTGACGAGTCGCCGCCGGAACCGGAGCAGCCCGTTTCCGCAGGCGAGTCCACAACAGATGGCGAAGATCAACCGGCCAAACCCAAACGGCGCGCCCCGTCCAGACGCACGCGCACGAAGCGTGGCGAGACTGCGGGCACGGGGTCCACGGAAGCGGCTACCGGCGTGACGGACGAAGCGGGCGAGCAGCCGTCGAAAGCCGACGGCGAAGCAGGACCTGACGGGCAGACCGTTGCCGAGCCGCCTGCCGAGACCCTGGATTCGGCACCGGCGACCCCACCGGCAGAGCTCGATGCCGACTCAGGCGATGTGGCGCGCGCCGCGGCTGAACCGGAACCTGTGGCCTCTGCCGAACGCGGCAGGGACTCGGCCGAACCGCCTCCAGAGGCAGAACCTGCCGAACCGATCCAGCCAGCCAGGTCAGCCGAACCATCCAGACCGGCCGAGTCGTCGCCCGATGCTGAGCCGCCGAGCGATGCGGCGCTGGACGTTGAAGGGCAATCGGCCAGGAAGCCGGGGGCCGCGTTCAGATCGATCGGAGAGCCTCCCGGCACACCCGGCGCAGGCGAGGACCGGCCAACGGCGCCGTCAGACTAGGCAGCGAAGTTCTGCCACGGGCTGCTAGACGCCGCTGGCACGGCCCCGCAGGTGCTCGATCAAGCCGGTTGAGGCTTCCTCGACGAGGTCGAGCACGTACTCGAAGCCGTTGCTCCCGCCGTAGTAGGGATCGGGCACCGCGGATCGACCGAGTTGAGGGGCGAACTCGAGAAAGAGTCGAATTCGACCGCGAAATTCGGGCGGACTCTGCTCGATCAGCATGTCGCGGTTCAGTTCGTCCATGGCCAGCACGAGGTCGAAATGCTCGAAGTCCCCGGTGCTCACCAGCCGCGCGCGCTGCCGGCTCAGATCGATGCCCCTGCGCCGCGCCGCGCGTTGCGACCTGGGATCAGGCGGTTCGCCGACGTGGTAGGCATGCGTACCCGCTGAATCGACCTGGATGCGCAGCTCCGGCGCCCGCTCTGCGAGCACCTTGAGAAACATGCCTTCAGCGGTGGGTGAACGGCAGATGTTGCCCATGCAGACAAAAAGAATGCTGTAGTCGAACTCCTGTTGCGGCATGTGCTGTGTGGTCCTGCGGGTTGCGCGGCCTGATCACCCCGAACGCGATGCCACGATCGCGCGGATCGCCTCGAGATCCTCCTGCGTGTCAACGCCGCGTGCCGGCGCATCGACGGCATCGGCGACAACAATTCGCAGCCCAAGATGGAGCGCGCGCAGCTGTTCGAGCCGCTCCTCGCGCTCGAGCGGCGACGGGGGCGCCGCCGACAAGGCCTTGAGACTGCCGGCACGGTATGCGTAGATGCCAACGTGGCGGCGCGCCATGCCACCGGCAGGACCCGCCGCCCGGTGCGGAATCGGCGCACGGCTGAAATAGAGCGCAAAATCCTCGCGGTCGGTGACGACCTTGACCCTGTTCGGATCCCGGAATTCGTCCTCCGTGCGGACCGGCGTTGTCAATGTCGCGATTGCAGCAGCTTCGGTAGCAGCGAGAAGGTCCGCAACCTGGCTCACGAGCTTCGGCGGCAACAGCGGCTCATCGCCCTGGACGTTTACGACGATCTGCTCATCGTCCCAGCCGCAACGCTCGGCAAGCTCGGCGATACGATCGGTACCGCTGGCGTGATCGGCGGCCGTCATTTCGGCACGCGCACCGTGTTCGCGGCATGCTGTGGCGATCCGCTCGTCGTCGGTCGCAACGATGATCTCGCGAGCCCGCGAACGGCGCGCCTGATCATGCACCCAGGCGATCATCGGCCGCCCCGCGATATCGGCAAGCGCCTTGCCGGGCAAGCGGGTGGATCCGTAGCGGGCCGGGATGACGACGATGAAGTCAGTCATTGCGATCCGCCCTGAATATTGATTCGACGCATCAGGAGTTTCATCAGCCGGTCGCCGTCATCGCCTTCGAACGCCAGATCGACAATCACCGCCCAGACGTTCCCGGGCGCGAAGCTGCGGCATTTTACAGCGTCCTTCTCCGTGATCAGCACGGGGGCCGCGTCGTCGAAGCTGAGATCAGCTTCGCGAATGGTAGCGTGATCGATCAACGGTCTCGGATCGACCGTCAAGCCGCTGCGCTCGAGCAGCGAAAAGAAGCGTTCGGGATGACCGATACCGGCAACGGCGTGAACTTCGCTGCCCTTGAAGTCGTCGAGATCACGTGTCGCGCCATCGGCCAGGCGAACCACTCTGACTGGCACCGGCGCGGCCCTGTAGACGTCGCCCTGTCCCCAGTCGCCGGAATTCACGACGATCGCATCGACACAGTCGAGCCGCCCGGACGGTTCCCGCAGCGGACCGGCCGGCAGACACAAGCCGTTACCGAGCCCCCGCAGGCCGTCCACGATGCCGATCTCGAAGCGTCGCCCAAGGCGATAGTGTTGCAGACCATCGTCCGCGAGCAGCACATCGACCCTGCACCGCTCGAGCAGGAATTTCGCGGCCGCGACGCGGTCGGACCCCGCCGCAACCGGAGACTGCGTGCGGTGTGCGAGCAGCACGGGCTCATCGCCCACCTGGCCGGGGTCGCTGTCGCGCGTGACCCGCTGCGGCCACTCCAGGGCACGCCCACCGTAGCCGCGCGTCACGATACCGACGCTCAGTCCACGCTTCGTCAGTGCTTGTGCAAGCCATACGACGCAAGGAGTCTTGCCCGTGCCGCCGACCGTGATGTTGCCGACGACGACGACCGGCACGCCAGGATCGACCGCTCTCAGCATGCCCCACCCGTATAGCGCCCTCCTGAGGACGGCGGCGGTCCGATACAGCAGCGCAGCGGGCCACAACAACCATGCGAGCGGGTTACCGCCGTACCAGATCGCGTTGAGAAGCGCTGTCAGGCGACGCCGCGCCAAATCCGACATGGCGGAGCGCCTAATCCGCGAACTGCATGCCGTGCAGCATCGAATACCAGCCGTCGCGCCCGATGAGCTCCCGGTGAGCCCCCTCCTCCACGATGCAGCCGTCCTTCATGACGATGATTCGATCTGCATCCTCGACCGTCGACAGGCGGTGCGCGATGACGAGCGTCGTCCTGCCCTGCATCAGGCGCCCGAGCGCATCCTGAACGCGGCGCTCGGATTCCGTATCGAGCGCTGACGTCGCCTCATCGAGGATCAGCACGGGCGCATCCTTGAGCAAGGCCCGCGCGATCGCCACGCGCTGGCGCTGCCCACCGGACAACAGTACGCCCCGCTCACCGACCTGCGCATCGAGCCCATCGGGCAGTTCCGCGGCAAACTCGGTCACATGCGCAGCTTCGGCCACGCGCTCGATGTCGGAGCGCGAGCACTCGCGTAGCGCGCCGTAGGCAATGTTTCCGGCGATGCTGTCATCGAAAAGCACAACGTCCTGGCTCACGAAGCTGATCTGCCGGCGAAGGTCCGCGAGGCGATACTCGCGAATGTCCGTTCCGTCGAGCAGGATCCGGCCGCTGTCGACATTGTAGAAGCGCGGCAACAGCCCCACGAGTGTCGACTTGCCGCTCCCCGAGCGGCCGACGACGGCGATCGTCGATCCGGACGGCGCCTCGAAACTGACATCCTCGAGCACCGGACCGTTGGCATCGTCGTAACCGAACCGCACGCTCCGATACGCGACATTGCCATGCGCGCGCGCCAGAGGCATCGTGCCCTGATCCGGCTCGCCGGGTTCGTCGAGCACCTCGAACAGGCTCTCGGCCGCGGCGATGCCCCGCTGCAGCGCCACATTGATGTTGACCAGGCGCTTGAGCGGCGCGAGCAGCATCGCAAGCGCGCCGATGAACCCCATGAACGTGGCTGCCGTCAGTTCGATCGAGAACCAGCCGGAGAACACGAAGAAGACGATTACGGCGACGCCGAGGGCCACGATGTACTGGATCAGTGCATCCCCGAACGAGCGGATCGCGGCCACGCGCAAGTGCAGACGGAAGTTCTTCGCGTTGACGCGGACAAACTGCGCCTGTTCCTGCTTTTCGCCGGCGAAGATCTTGACGATTCGGTTGCCTCGCAGGGTCTGCTCGGTCAACCGCGTTACATCGCCCATCGAATCCTGGATCCGTGCACTCTGGCGCCGGAACGCTCTGCTCATGATCCAGACGAGCAGCGCGATGACCGGACCGACTATCACGATCAGCAACGTCAGCCGGAGGTTGAAATAAATCATCATGCCGAGCATGCCGAGCACGAGCAGGCTGTCGCGAACGACGACCGCCACGGCATTGGAAACTGCCTCGGCAACCTGTTCGGTATTGAACGTGAGTTTGGAGATCAGCGCGCCCGTGGAACTGCGATCGTGGTAGCCGACCGGCAGGCGCAGGTAACTGATGAACAACTCTTCTCGCAGGTCGCGTATCGCAGATCGGCCCACCCAGTTCAGCCCGTAAACCGTGAAAAAGTCCATCGCGCCGCGCAACGCGAAAACGACCGCGATCAGCACCGGCAACCGAAATGGGCTGCCTCGGTTCAGCTCATCCTCGACGAGCTGATCGATGATGTCCCTGAGGAAGAGCGGCACCGTCAACGAGATTCCCGCATAGATGACGATCGCAGCCACGGCCGGCACGATGATGTACCAGTAGGGTGAAACGTAGCTGAGCAGACGACGGTAAACGCTCACCACGTCGGGATTGAGCCGCAGGACCATGGGTCAGCCGTCGGGGGAACTCACCGTCGCAATGTTGATCTCGACAAAACCGATCTGGCCGGCAACGTCGAGCGCCGTAACGACCGCCTGGTGCTGAGCTTCGGCATCGGCCCGGATGAACACCGCCAAATCGAGATCGGCCCCGGCAAGCCGCTCGATTGCCGCCCTGAGCGTACTGCGCTCGTTGTTGACGAGCGGTCGCCCGTTGACCGCGTAGCTGCCCGTTTGCGAAATCGTGATCTCGAGGACTTCACCGTCGCTCTGAGGCCGTAGCTCGGCATTCGCCTCGGGCAGACGCAGACTGATTTCGGCCTCGCGGACAAAGCTGGTCGAGACCATGAAGAACACGAGGAGCAACAGCACGACGTCGATCAACGACGTGAGGTTGACTTCAGGCTCGTCGTTTGAGCGGCGCCGAAGGTTCATTGCTCACGGACATCAGCTCCGACCGCCTGCGTTCGAGCAGCGAGTCGAGGAACCTGACCGTCTCCTTCTCCATCTGCACGACGAGGCCGTCGACGCGGCCGCGCAGGTAGCGATACCCGATCAGTGCCGGAATCGCGACGCAAAGACCGGCGGCCGTCGTGATCAGGGCTTCCGAAATTCCGCCGGCGAGCACGGCCGGATTGCCGACACCGTTCGCGGTAATCGCAGCAAATACCTTGATCATGCCGATCACGGTACCGAGCAGTCCGAGCAGCGGTGAGACCGCCGCGATCGTGCCGAGCGAGGTGAGATAGCGCTCGAGTTCGTGCACGACGTGCCGGCCGCTGTCTTCGATCTTTTCCTTGACGACGTCCCGGTCGGCGTGCCGATGGGTAAGCGCCGTCGCGAGTATCTGCCCCAGCGGCGAGTTCTCGTGCAGCTTCTGCAGATGCTTGGGATCGAGTTGGTCGCGCCGGGCCCACTCGTGCACCTGGCGGACCAGATTTTTCGGCGAGACATGCTCGGGACGAAGCGTCCAGAGTCGTTCGAGAACGATCGCGGCGGCCACGATCGAGCAGGCAATGATCGGCAGCATCAACCAGCCGCCTGCTTGCACGATCTCCAGCATGAGATCCCCGCAACTCCCGGAATATGGGGCGAACTATAGCGTGCCTACGGGGGTTTCTCCAGACAGCCCAGACGCTCTTGCGCGCCGGTATCGACTACGAGGACATCATCCTCGCACGCGCCGATGGAATTGCCCGTGACGCCTGGCGCAAGGTCCTCCGGGTGCTCGCATGGGATTCTCCGAGTATGGATCGTCTCCTGCTAGATCCTGCACTCGAACGGCTCGACCGTCATCTGCGGGTACCAGACCCAGAACTTTCGCAGCGTGACCGGCTCGGTGAAATTCGCAGGATCGGTCACGGTCAGCTCATAGTCCAGGCGACTACCGTCTTCGCTCGGCGTGAATCTCTCCAGTAGCAGCGAATCCTCACTCTGGGGGACGCCGACCACGTCGAAGTGCGCCCAGTTGAGGCGGGTCGTGCGCACCACAAGCGAGTCGCCGTCCCAGCGTCCGATCGAATAACCCAGCTTGCTGCGCGGCTGCCCCTCGTCGCTTGCGCCTTCACTCATGTGGATCAGGCGCTCGGTGTCGTACTCCTCCAGGCGCAGGAGGATGTCGGCGCCCTGCTGAACGAACTCCATCGGGTACGGCTGCTCCATGATCGTCGGCATGCCCTTCGAGACGCAGTTGAGTATCGGGCTGTCGGAGATGCGGTCGAAGCCTTCCACAGCGGCGCGCGCGGCCGCGGTCAACGGGTAGCGGTCGTAGTCGAACTCGGGCTCCGTATCCTGCGGTAGGAGTAAGGGCTGATCCTGAGGCGTACTCCAGGTGCGATAGATCCCGAGTTCCGGCGCGGAAGCGTCACCCGGGCCGGACGGGCCTTCCCGACCCCGGACCTGGTCCGCCCAGCGAGGTGCCGCGTTGGGTCCGAGGACGACTTCGTCGCCGTTCGCAAGAAGAATGTTCTCCACGTAGAGCATTGCGGCGTCCCTGCGTCCCGGCATCCCCGCAACCCGGATGCTGTCCCCGACTTCGAGCAGTTGGCCGCTCAGACCCGAGCGCCGCAGGTTGGTCAGCGACGTCATTTCGATCGTCAGCGCCCTTGTCGTGCCATCGGCGTCCTGTTCGGTCAGTTGAAAGCGCACATGCGGATTGCGCCAGGAGAGCTCCGTGACAACGCCTGACGCTTCGACCACGGTCGACGTGTCGAAGTTGGCCGATACGCTGTGATGCGCCAGCAATATAAGCGGATGGCCAAGCAGCAGAACGACGAAACTGAATACTATTCTCATGGATTCGCTTCCATGGGGGCAATGAGGTCAACAATAGCGTAACCGCGAGCCCGCGGTAACCACCGGCTGGCTCTCTGCCAAAAAAACCGACGCGTCCGTTTTCGGTACAAGACACTCTCGGTTCAGCCGCGCTCTCTGAATCGCCATGGAGTTTCGCCAGGCCGCAGCGCCATTCCGGCCCGCCAGTAGCGACGCGTGGCTGCACGTTCGGTAAAGGGGTGGACAGTGCCCGCTCCAAGCCTGAATCCCACCGCGCCCGAGTCGCCGGTAACGAAGACTCTCCCTCCCGCCGCCTCCCAACGCTGCCTCACTTCGGGCTTCGGAAACCCCCAGCGGTTCGCGTAACCGGCCGAGACGATCGCGATATCGGCCCCTACGGCAGCGACGAAGCGCGCTGACGAGGATGTCGCGCTCCCGTGATGAGGTACGATCGCCACATCGGCGCCAACGGCCGGACTGTCCGCGAGCAGCCGTTCGGCTCGCGCCTCGATGTCACCCGTGATGAGCATGGAACCGGCGCGTGTAGACACCTTCAGCACGCATGAACTCTCATTGCCGAGAGGAATGAAATCCGGGAGCGGATGGAGGATTTCGAAACGCACATCGTCCCAGACCCAGCTCTGGCCCGCGACGCAGATCGTGCCGCGCAACGCATCGACATCGTCCCACCGCCACCCATCGCCATCGGGTTCCCGCCATTCGTCGACATCGGGTCCCGGCAGTTCGTCGACGTCAGGCCCGCGGAGCACCCCGGCTTCCGGGAAGGCGGCGAGAACCGCGCCGGCGCCGCCTGCATGGTCCGCATCTCCATGACCGACGATCAACAGATCGACAGCGCGGCGGTCGCGCAGCATGAGTCCCGGCACGACGATCTCGCGTCCGGCGTCGAAGCCCGAACGGGCCACGGGCCCCGCGTCGTAGAGCAATCGATGCTCGGCCGTCTCGACAAGAATTGCGAGACCGTGGCCGACGTCGAAGACGAGCACGTCGGCGGAACCCTGCGGCGGCCGGCTCGACGCAGCGAACGCGAGTGGCACCAGGCCGAGCCAGGCGAACCTGCGCCCCGGCAACGGGTGCCAGGCAAGACCCATGACGACGGCGAGCACGGCCAGCGCCGCAGCGAATGACGTGGGCATTGGCAACGCCACTGCCGCCCAGGGCAATCGCGCGATCCAGTCCAGCGCGACCCAGGCGCCGTCGGCAAGGTAACCGGTCAGATGGAGCAGTATTTGCCCGGTTTCGCCCAGAAAGAGAGCGGCGGTGCTCGCAAGCGTAAGCGGCACCATGACGAGGCTGAAGAACGGAATCGCGACGAAGTTCACGAGCGGCGAGACGAGCGAAATCTCTCCGAAGAAAAGGCTCGACAGCGGTACGAGAGCCAGCGTGATGTTCCACTGCACTCGGGCAAACAGGCGGAACCGCCAGCCTGACCGCGTGTTGACCGTCTCCCGCGCGCGCGCAATCAGCCCGAACCGCCTTGTCGACGGCGTTTCGGCCCCGACTCGCGACGGCATGAACTCACCACGGCTACCGAGCGCAAGCAGCGCGGCCACGGCGCCGAACGAGAGCCAGAACGATGCCGTCAGCGTTGCGAGCGGGTCCCAGGCGAGTATCGCGACGAGCGCAGCGGCCAGGCCATGGAAAAGACCTGCCGCGCGGCGACTCACGAGCATCGCGAGCGCGACGGCGACCATGAGCACGGCCCGTTGTGTCGGCAGTCCGAAGCCCGCAAGCGCCGCGTAGGCGAACGCCGCAATGGCGCTTGCCGCAGCCGCGGCCTCGAGGTCGTAATGCGCGAACGTGTGCGGCAACCTGAGCCATGCGAAGCGCACGAGCGCGAATACGAACGCGGCAACGAGTCCGATGTGCATGCCGCTAATGGCGACGAGATGACTCGTGCCTGTGCGCCTCAACCACTCCCAATGGTTGTCTTCGAAGCCGTCGCGTTCACCGATGGCAAGCGCAGTGATCAGCGCGGCGGCGCCCGGACTCGGACTTGCCGCCGCGATCCGGTTCGCAAGTTCGTGACGCCGAATCAGCCACCGCTGTGCGAGGCCGTGCTGGCGCGAGACGGGACCACCCGAACGCACGTAGCCGGTAGCGCCGTAGTCCTCGAGCATGAGCCAGCGTTCGTAGTCGAACGCCCCGGGGTTCGCGAGCCCGCGCGGCGCACGCAGCCGCACCACGAGGGCATGATCCTGCCCCGCCGCAATGTCGCTCGGCGCGTCATACCAGGTCAGGCGCAGCCGCTCCGGTACCGGCTCGTCGCTGCCGCGATCGACACGGAAGGAAAATACGGCGCGGGCCTCGCTGACGTTTGGAAAGTCATCGACCCAGCCGGTGACTTCGAAGTCGCGTCCACCCAGCGCATCGGGCAATCGCTCGTCGAGCCGGGCATCCGCATGGAACGATGTCCAGAGAAACCCCCCGATCGCCCAGCCGGCCAGTCGCACGGCGGGGCAGGCGAATGCCAACGCCGTCGCGAGTCCGCCCGGGAGGCCGATCCTTTGCCCGATCCGCCTCACGGCGGGACAGGCGAACGCCAGCGCCATCGCAAGAACGAGCGGCGCCGTCAGTAGCGTACCCGGCAAAGCCGGCAGCGCCTGTACACAGAGATTGCCGAGCAGCCACGCGACGGCGATCGCCGGCAAACCGCCCGGAGCGAGGCGCTCGCCTGTGCCCGGGACAGATTCCCCGCAGCCCGGAATTGTTGCGGACCGACTCTGCCCGCGTACGCGCGAGACCGATTCGTCCCTGTCTAGATTGCTTGCAATTTGCCGTCCTTGAGCTGCAGGACGCGATCCATTCGCGCCGCGAGATCGGGGTCGTGTGTGACGACGACGAGACTCGTGCCAAGCGATGCGTTGAGTTCGAGCAGCACGTCGAATACGCGCATCCCCGTGGGCCGGTCGAGGTTGCCGGTCGGCTCATCGGCGAGCACGGCCGCCGGACGCGTGACGAGTGCACGGGCGACCGCCGTTCGCTGCCGCTCGCCGCCTGAAAGTTCTCCCGGACGGTGGTCGGTACGTTCGGCAAGCCCGACACGCTCAAGCATCGCATGCGACTCGCGCTCGGCTTCGGCAGGCCGGACCCCGCGAACGAGCAACGGCATCGCGACGTTCTCGAGTGCGGAAAACTCCGGCAGCAGGTGGTGAAACTGGTAGACGAATCCGAGCGCGCGATTGCGCAGGCGTCCGCGAGCGGCATGGCTCAGGCGGTGCATCGTTTCGCCTGCGACGACGACCTCGCCGGCGGTGGGTTCGTCGAGTCCGCCGAGCAACTGCAGCAATGTCGTCTTTCCCGACCCCGACGCACCGACGATCGCGATGCGGGCGCCTGCCCGGACTTCGAGATCGATCCCGCGCAGGACCTCCAGCACGCGCCCGGCCTCGCTGAAAGTCTTGACGAGACCGGCGGCGAGCAATACCGGCGCCGCTGCCTGAGCCTTGCTCATGGCACTACCCATGGCGTCCGGCAGACGCTGCCGGCCCCGCGCGCACGGCACTTTCCGCGCCGCTACTCATGACGCAAAGCCGCAGCCGGAGCCTGACGGGCGGCGCTGAACGCCGGATAGAAGGTCGCCGCGACGGCGAGGAGCACGGCGAGCAGCGCGATTCGCGCGACTTCGCCCGCGCGCGCCCGGGCCGGCAGGTCGCTGATGAAATAGACCTCGCCGGACAGCAGGTCCAGGTTGAACCAGGCTTCGAACGCAGCGACCGCGCCTTCCAGTTGCGACACGACCAGGAGTCCCAGACCGACGCCGAACAAGGTGCCGAGCAGCCCGATCAGCGTGCCCTGGTTCGCAAAGATCGTGAGGATTCCGAACGGCGACGCTCCGTAGCTGCGCAGGATCGCGATGTCGCCGCGCTTGTCCCGGACCACCATGACGAGCGTCGAGACGATGTTGAACGCTGCGACGCCGACAACGAGGCTCAGGATCACGAACATGATCGTCTTAGTCAGTTGAATCGAGCGAAAGAAGTTGACGTGCTGCCGTGTCCAGTCCGTCACATAGAAACCGCCGCCGAGATCAAGCGCAAGTTCGGTTGCGGTCCTGCCGGCGGAATAGATGTCGGTGACGGCGAGCCTGACGCCGCTCGCCCGCCCCCCGGTCGCAAAGAGCCTCGCGCCATCGTGCATGTTCACGAAGGTCAGGCCGCGGTCGTACTCGTACATGCCGGCCTCGAAGACGCCGGCCACGGTGAAGCTGCGCATTCTTGGAACAACCCCGGCCGGCGTGACCCTGCCCTGCGCAAGCAGCAGCACGATCCTGTCGCCGACGCCGACGCCGAGTTCATCGGCCAGCGTGCTGCCGATCAGCATGTTGAAGGCGCCGGGCTCGAGCGCCTCGATGCTGCCCTCAAGGAGCACGTCGGCAATCGCCGAAACCGCGGGCTCGAGCACCGGCTCGATACCCCTGACGCCCACGCCGGCAGTCGCTTCGCCGGCGACGATCACGCCCTGCCCTTCTACAAACGGGGCTGCGGCCACGACATCCTCGCGCCCGAGCGCCCGGTCCTGAACCGCCTGCCAGTCATCCAGCGGACCGTCGAGACCCGTGATTGCCGCGTCTGACACCATGCCGAGAATCCTCTGTTGCAACTCGTACTCGAAACCGTTCATCACCGACAGCACGACGATTAGTACCGCGACCGCAAGCCCGATGCCTACCATCGAAACGAGCGAGATGAACGAGATAAAACCGTTTCGGCTGCGGGCACGCAGATACCGGAACGCGATCGAGAGTTGCCAGGGCTGTCTCACGGGTCACTCGTAGCGCAGCGCCTGCGCCGGCGCAACGGCGGCCGCACGGCGTGAGGGATAGACCGTTGCGAGCACCGCGACGAGCAGGGCGAGCGCGGGAATGAGAACGACATCGAGCGTCTGGATCTCGGCCGGTATCTCCGTCACGTAGTAGACATCGCCCGGCATGATCCTGAAATTCAACGTCGTCTCGAGCCACGGGACGATCGTTTCGACATTGAGTGCGAGGCCGATCCCGAGCAGCGTTCCGAGCACGATACCGACGAGCCCGATGACCGATCCCTGCACGAAGAAGATGCGCGCGACGCGCTCGGGCTCCAGACCGCAGGTACGCAGGATCGCAATGTCCCGCTCCTTCTCCGTGACGACCATCATGAGCGATGCGACGATGTTGAACGCGGCGACAGCGACGATGAACATCATGATCACCGTCATCATCGTCTTCTCGATGCGAATCGCGCGGAAGTAGTTTCGATGTTCTTCGGTCCAGTTGGAGTACCGGTAAGGCCCGCCTAACGCTGCGCTGATGCGCTGCTGGAAACCGGCCGCGGCCAGCGGATCGTCGAGCCGGACCGCCAGGCCTTCCGGCCGCTGCCCGAGGCCCGCAAGCTCGCTCGCATCGCCGATGTGCACGAGCGCGAGATTCGCATCGTGCTCCTGAATCCCCGCCTCGAACGTGCCGGCGACGAGAAAGCGCTCAAGCCTCGGCGCGAGCCGCCCGTCGTCGAAGTTCGATACGAGAAGATTGACGCCGTCGCCGATGTCGACGCCGAGGCCGAATGCCAGAATGCGGCCGAGTACGATGCGTCTGGCGCCGTCCTCGAGTTGACCGAGCGCCACGGGGTCGATCACGTTCGCGAATTCCGACACGGCCGCCTCTTCGTCGGGATCCACCCCGCGCACGAGGCCCGGCCTGAGGTTCGGGCCCGCCGCGATCATGGTTTCGAGCAGCACGTAGGGCGCAACTCCGACGACGCCGTCCTCCGCTTCGAGCCGGCGTTGCAGATCCGGCCAGTCGTCGACACCGGCAAGCGGTGCGGCAATCGTGGCGTGCCCGCTCATGCTCAACAGCCGCGTGCGAAGCTCGGTTTCAAAGCCGTTCATGACCGAGAGGATGACGATCAGCGCCGCGACGCCGAGCGCGATACCGAGCAGCGACGCCATGCTCATGAACGACACGATGCCGCGGCGCCGACGCGAGCGCAGGTAGCGCAGGCCGACGAAGCATTCGAGCGGTTGGAACATGGGCCGAAATTAAACCATACGCGAACCTTGCGGCGGGAACGGCAGCGCCGCTCGTACGCGGCCATGTCACAAGCAGGCGCAGGACCGGTTCAGCATGGGATAATTCAACGTTTTCGCCGTACCACGGGCTGGCATGAACCACGCGGACCCATTGTTCGGCCTCGCGCTGCCTGCGCGGGACCGACCGCATGTCGTCTGGGATCGACTGTTCGGGGCCGCGCCGGGCCTCGCGGCGGCCGAAGCATTGACCCGCCACCCGGGTCCGGTCTGCGTCGTCGCGCGATCCGCAGGTGCTGCCGAGCAACTCGAACGGGACCTTGCGTTCTTTACGGACGGCCAGCCGTTGCGCCGATTCAGCGATTACGAAACGCTGCCCTATGAATCCATCTCGGCGCCGCACGACCTGGTTGCGGAACGGCTCGCAATTCTCCATCGGCTCGCCAGCGGCGAGCCCGTCAAGCTCATCGTGCACGCCGAAGCGCTGCTGAACCGGCTACCGCCGCCACAGTTCGTGCTGGGCCGTTCGCTGCGGCTTGGCGTCGGCGAACAGATCGACCGGGAAGCGCTCACGGCGCGGCTCGTGGAGCACGGCTATCTGCGTGTCGAGCAGGTGGCCGAGGCCGGGGAGATCGCGGTCCGCGGTGCGGTCACCGACGTCTTTCCGAGCGGCGTCGAGATGCCCGTACGGGTGGAGTTCTTCGACGACGAGATCGAGAGCCTGCGCAGCTTCGATCCCCACAGCCAGCGCACCGTCGGCACGACGGACTCGGTGAGCGTGCTGCCTGCACGCGAGTTTCCGTTCGACGCGGACGGCATACGGGGTTTCCGGCACCGGTTCCGGGACCGTTTTCCCGTCGCCCCGGGTCGATGTCCGGTCTATCGGGACATCTCCGACGGGCTGCTGCCGGCCGGCGTCGAGTACTTCCTGCCGCTGTTTTTCGACGAGACGGCCTCCCTGTTCGACTACCTGCCGAGCAATACCCTGTTCGTTCGCATGGAAAGTGCCTTCGACGGCCTTGATGGGGGCTGGCAGCTCATCGAGGAACGCTTCTCCGAACTCGACGGCAATACGGAGCGGCCGAACCTTCCACCCGAACAGGCATTCTGGCCTCCGGAAGGGTTGAAGCGGCAGGCCGAGGTGCTGCTGACACTCGATCTGGTTTCGCGACGCAACATCGGGGCCGACGCCGCGGCGCTCGATCGGACCTCGGGGGACGACGACGGCGCCCGCGTCCTGGCGCTGGACGCAGCCACCGCCCATCCGGCGAGTTCCGACGTCCCGAGCGATCCCGACCGGATCGCGCGCTGGCTCGACGGCAGCGAAGACGGTGAGCGCACGCTGTTGCTTGCGTCCTCCCCGGGCCGCCGGGAAATGCTGCGCGAACTCGTGGCAGGCCGCGGTTACCGGCCCGCGACCGTGCACGGCTGGACGCAGTTCCTGAACTCGGAAGCCGAACTCTGCGTCGCAGCAGGCGAACTCGACCAGGGCCTGCGCCTGCCGGACCGGGGCTTGCGCGTCATCACGGCACTGCAACTGGGTATCGAGCGGCCGCGCCAGCGCAGCCGCCGGCGGCGCCCGGCCCCCGATCCCGAAACGCTGATTCGCGAGCTTGCGGACCTCCGGGTCGGCGCGCCGGTCGTCCACGAGGATTACGGCATCGGCCGCTACCGCGGGCTCGCGACGCTCGATGTCGACGACGTCCCGACCGAGTTTCTCGTGCTCGAGTACGCAGACGAGGACAAGCTCTACGTCCCCGTACACGACTTGCGTCTCGTGACGCGCTACAGCGGCGCGTCGCCGGAGGACGCACCGCTGCATCGGCTGGGCTCCGATCAATGGGCGCGCGCCAGGCGCAAGGCGGAGCGGCAGGTCCGCGACATCGCGGCGGAATTGCTGAACCTCTATGCGCAGCGTGCGGCGAGGACCGGAGCGCGCCTGAGTTGCGAGCAGCCGTCCTACGAGCGCTTCGCGCGCGAGTTCCCGTTCGAGGAGACCGAAGACCAGTTGGCGGCGATCGATCAGGTCATCGAGGACCTTGCCAGCGACCAAGCGATGGACAGGGTCGTCTGCGGCGATGTCGGTTTCGGCAAGACCGAGGTTGCGCTGCGCGCGGCCTTCGTGACCGCGTTTGCAGGCTGTCAGGTTGCAGTGCTCGTCCCGACGACGCTGCTCGCTCAGCAACACTTCCGGACGTTCACCGACCGCTTCGCCGACTGGCCGGTCAGCGTCGAACTGTTGTCACGCTTCCGCAGCGCAAAGGAAGTGCAAGATGTCCTCGAACGGCTCAGGAAAGGCACGGTCGATGTCGTGATCGGCACGCACCGGCTGCTGCAGCCGGATCTCGGCTTTCGCAAGCTCGGCCTCGTGATCGTCGACGAGGAGCACCGCTTCGGCGTCAAGCACAAGGAACGGCTCAAGCGCCTGCGAGCCGAGGTCGACATGCTGACGCTGACCGCCACACCGATCCCGCGCACGCTCAACATGACGCTCGGCGGCCTCAGGGACCTGACGATCATCGCCACGCCGCCCGCCGAACGGCTGTCGGTCAGGACCTTCGTCGGCGAGTGGACGAACCAGGGCATCCGCGAAGCGGTGCTTCGCGAAATCCGCCGCGGCGGCCAAGTGTACTTCGTCCACAACCGCGTGGAGGACATCGAAACCCAGGCGTCGAAACTGCGCGCACTGCTGCCCGAGACGGACATCCGGGTCGCGCACGGACAGATGCACGAACGGACGCTCGAAGCGGTCATGCTCGACTTCTACCACCGGCGATTCCGCATTCTCGTCTGCAGCACGATCATCGAGAGCGGCATCGACATCCCGACGGCGAACACCATCATCATCAACCGCGCCGACCGGCTGGGACTTGCACAACTGCACCAGCTCCGAGGCCGCGTCGGGCGTTCGCATCACCAGGCGTACGCCTATCTCATCGCGCCGCCGCTGCGCGCGCTCACCGCCGATGCGGCTAAACGCCTCGAGGCGATCGCGGCGCTCGAGGATCTCGGCTCCGGCTTCATGGTCGCGACACACGATCTTGAAATCCGCGGCGCCGGCGAACTCCTCGGCGAAGGTCAGAGCGGCGACATCCAGGCGATCGGCTTCACGCTCTACAACGAACTCCTGGCGCGCGCGGTCGCGGACCTCCGCGAGGGACGCGAACCGGTGCTCGACGACCCGTTCACGCACGGCCCGGAAATCGAAACCGGGCTATCCGCACTGATACCCGAAGACTACATGCCCGATGTGCACATGCGGCTCGTTCACTACAAACGCATCGCGAGCGCCGATTCCGGCGACGAACTCGACGAACTCAAGGTCGAACTCATCGACCGCTTCGGCTTGCTGCCACCGGCCACCAATACGCTGTTCGCGATCGCCCGGCTCAAGCTGCTCGCGCAGCGGCTCGGCATCGTGAAGATCCAGGCGGGCGCCACGGGCGGCATGGTCAGGTTCGGCGACCGAGCGAACATCTCCCCCGTGGCATTGGTCAACCTCGTCGAGGATGAGCCAGGCGTCTTTCGTCTGGACGGTCCGTTCAAACTGCGTTTCTCGCGCGAGCTCGCCGCGGACGAGGAACGCATACTGTGCGTCGAGGAGATCCTGAGCCGACTGGGCGCAGCCGACGCGGCATCCGAGGCCGCGTGACGGCTTCTCCGCCGCTATAATCGCGGCATGATGCGGCACACCCTGCTGTCCGGCGCCATGGCGCTCTTCGGACTCGGCTTCGCCGGTCCGGCCGTACCCCAGGACGCGCCTCAGGGGGGCGACGAAGCATCCGAACCGTCCAGATATCACGTCGAAGTGATCGTCTTCGCCAACGCGGATTTCGATCCGGCCGAAGAGCTGTTCGATTACGTGGCCCAACAGCATCACATCGAAGCGCCGCTCGTGCTGGCGCCCCCGGCAATGCGGCCTGTGCCCGAAGCGGTGTGGACATATCCTGCAGACGCAGACGCACAGACCGGGATCGAACCCGTGCCCGGCGCCGTCAGATTCGGCGGCAGGGTCATCGCGGCCGGCCGACCGCTACCGGAGCCGCGCCAGGTACCGGCGGACCGGCCCCGCCTCGTGCTCGAAGGGGTGCGCAGACCTCCGCCCGAACGCAGGGCCTTGCCGCGGCTCGCGCTCGGTCCGGACGGGCTTGCGAGCCTAGCCCGCGAAGTTGAAGCGCAGATGTCGCCGCAGATCCTGATCACGGCGGCGCGAATCTTCGCCCTCCCTCCCCTGCTCGAGCTGCCGGAGCCACCGGCCGAGCCGCCGGTTGACCCGTTCGCGGTAGGACCGCTCGTATTGGGTCCGATCAGCGAGGATCCGCTTGCCGACGCGGACATGCCGGACGATGCCGCTGCCATGGCAGACGAATCGGAGCCGCCGCGGCGCTACGTCGAGGACCTCGACCGCGAATACACGGTCCTGCCGGAAGGCTCCTCGACCGAGCGAACGATCCGATACCGCGTGCTGCGCGCCGAAGAACTCAGGCTCAGCGGCCCCTACGCAAGACTCCAGCGGCTGACGGGCTACCGCCCGCTGTTGCATGCCGGCTGGTCCCAGGAAGGCCTCGGCGAGTCGGTCGCAGTACCGTTGCCGCTGTCCCGCCTCGGCACGGCCAATCCCGCGGGGACGATTCAACTGCACCTGCAGCGGTTCCTCCACCTCACGCTCGACCTCGACTATCGTTACGCGCTGCGTCGGCAGCCGATCCCGGCGCCCGGCCGAGCGGCGGCGTCCGTCCCGTCGTCGGTTTCGCCGGACGCGCCCGCCGATGCTCGATCCGGCGGACTCCGCGAGATAGAACTCGCTCCGCACTACTACATCGACGAGGACCGCCGGACCCGCAACGGCGACGTGAACTACTTCGACCATCCCGCTTTCGGCGTACTCGTGCTCGTCACGCGCGCACCGGAAGCGCCAGAGACCCCCGATGAGGATGCGCAGGACGGCCGGCCCGCGGCGTAAGGGCGAGGCCGCCGAACGGCGGATCTCGCGAGTCGTTGTTCAAGGCTTGGGTCGAATCGACAGAAATTGCGGGACCAGTCTCGACAGGACATCCGTCACACGCGCCATCCCGTCGGTCAGGGACTGCTCGATCTCCGCGTGAATCGGTGCAGCGCCCGGTGAGCGGCCCGCCGCATGGTTGACGGCGACGGCCAACACCGCGTATTCGATGCCGAGTTCCCGAGCCAGGACCGCCTCGGGCATCGCCGTCATGCCGACCATCGTGCAGCCGTCGCGCTCGAGTCGATCGATCTCCGCCGCGGTCTCAAGCCGCGGCCCCTGGGTCACGCCGTAGACGCCGCGCCGGATGGAGTGTCCGCAGTCCACCGCGGCAGCGGCGATCGCGCCGCTCAGGATCGGATCGAACGGTACGGTGAAGTCGACATGCCGCGTTTCCAGGTCATCGCCGTCGCCGAAGCTTGCCTCGCGTCCGGTGGTGTAGTCGATCAGTTGCTCCGGCGCGGCGAGCGTACCGGGCTCGAAGCCCGCGGCGATCGCGCCGACGAGGTTGACGCCGATCAGGCGCCTGACGCCGGCCTCGTGGAGCGCCCGAACGTTTGCGCGGTAGTTGACCCGATGCGGCGCGATCCAGTGTTCGACACCATGGCGCGCAATGCACGCAAGGCGGTGATCGGCGATCGCCACCGTCAACAATTGACTCGAAGGCGCCCCGAACGGCGTCTGCACCGGTTCCTTGCCGACGACGTCAAGGTCGAGCGCGGACAGGCCGCTGCCGACGATCAGGCCAAGGTCCGGGCTCATGGCGCCGGTACCGAATACAACGCCGGCAGGCCCCGCCAGTAACCCTTGTAGTCCATCCCGCAGCCGAAGAGATACTCGTCTTCGACGATCGTGATACCGACGAAGTCCGGGCGGGGCCGTGCGGGCTCACCGTCAACGTCTTTCACAACGAGAACGGCGATCCTGAGCGAGGCGACTCCACGCCGGCGCAGCTTCGCGCTGAGGTCCCTCAGCGTCGCGCCGTGGTCGATCACATCGTCGACGACGAGCACGTGCCGTCCGGCAAGCATCCGGTCCGGTTCCACGCGCCATTCGATTGCGCCGCCCGTCAGCCGGTTGCCGTAGCGACTCGCGTGGACATAGGCGAACTCGTAGGGAAAGTCGAAATGCCGGCACAGCCTGACCGCCGTGAAGGCTCCGCCGTGCATTACAGGGAGAATGACCGGGTTGACGCCATCGAACTCCGCCTCGATCCGCTTCGCCATGTCGGCGATCGCCCGATCGACCTCGTCGGCCGGCGCGACCTCCCTGGCCTCTCGGCGCACGCGCGCAATGCTCTCGTCCACCGCCATCGCTTCACTCCCCGAAATCGAAGCCCTGCCGCGCCGAGAGCTCCGCAAGCACGTCCCGGGCCGCACGCCAGTCACGCGAGGCGCGCAACTCCTCCCATGACCGCGTGTCGTCGCCGCGAAGCCGCGTGAGACGCAACTGGCCGGTCAGGTTGACATATCCCCGGAACTCCGACAGCAGCGCCGGCATCGCATCAGGTTCATTGCACACGAGCACGAGATCGCAGCCCGCGTCGAGCGACTTGCGCACGCGCTCGACGAGCCCGCCCGCGACGGCGGCGCCGGCCATGCCCATATCGTCGGAGATCACCGCCCCGGAGAACCCGAGTTCACCGCGAAGCTGCGTTTCGATCCACCATCGCGAGAGGCTCGCAGGCTCGGGGTCGATCTCGGGAAAGATCACGTGGCCGACCATGATCGACCGCAACCCCGCGTCGATCAGGCGCCGGTAGGGCGCGAGATCGTCGGCAATGTCGTCGAGACTCCGGCGATCGACCGCGAGCGCGGTGTGCGAATCGCTGCCGGCGCCTGCATGTGTCGGAAAGTGCTTGGCCGTGGAGACCATCCCGGCTTCGCCAAAACCCGCGTGGAAACCCAGCGCCAGCCGGCTCACGGCTTCGCTCCCGGCGTGCAGTGCCCGGTCCCCGATGACCTCGGCAATCCCGCGGTCGATGTCGACAACGGGTGCGAAGCTCAGATCCACGCCGACGGCCCTGAGTTCTGCGGCCAGGAGCCATGCGATCGACCGTATGCACCGTTGCGCCTCCGCCGAATCCTCGTCGTACAGGCGGCCGAACGTGCGCGCAGGCGGCAGGCGGCAAAACGGGTCGCCGAAACGCTGCACACGCCCGCCTTCCTGGTCCACGGCGACGAGCAGCGGCGGATGGCGAACCTCACGGACCTCCTCCACGAGGCGCCGAAGTTGTTCAAGCCCGTCGAAGTTGCGCGTAAACAGGATGACGCCGCCGATCAGCGGCGACTCGAGCCACTCACGCTCGCGGGCCTCGAGCGACGTCCCTGAAATGCCGATCATCAGCGGGCCGAGTGACATCGCGGTTCCTCCTGCCTCAGCGAACGCCGGCCCGCCGATCCGCTCGGCGACGACCGAACGGTGCTGCCTGCGGCACGCTACACCCGCCCGTCGCGGGATACAGTGCGGTCAGCTCCGGGCGCTGCGCTCGAAACACGTCATGAGCTCCACATGGTGAGTGTGCGGAAACATGTCGAAAACCCTCGCGGTACGCAAGCGGTAACGGGAATCCTCGAGAATCACGCGCGCATCCCGGGCCAGCGTCGCGGGATGGCAGGAAACGTAGACGATTCGCCGTGGCGATGCGGCTGCGAGTTCGGCTACCGCGGCTTCGGCGCCCGTGCGCGGCGGATCGAGAATAACGAGATCCCACGACTCTCGCATGAAGCTCCAGCCGCGTTGTGCAAGGTCGGCCGCGAGGAAGTTCGCGTTGTCGATGCCATTGCGCTCCGCGTTGCGCGCGGCGCGTGCGACGAGTCCCGCATCGCCTTCCACGCCAAGTACCGAGCCTGCAAGCCTTGCCAGCGGCAAGCTGAAGTTGCCGAGCCCGCAATACAGATCGAGCACGCGGTCGCCGCGCTCGGGCTGTGCAGCGGCGACGACCTCGGCGACCATCCGGGCATTGATGCCGGCGTTGACCTGCACGAAATCCGTCGGGGCGAACTCGAGTTCGACATCGAAATCCGGCAACGCGTAGCTCAGGCTGCCTGCATCCCCAAGTGGCGCGGCCGTACCCGGACCCCCGGTCTGCAGATACACGTCGAGCCCGTGCCGGTCGCCGAAAGCTCGAAAGCTCTCCTTGTCCTCGGCCGTCGGCGCATCGAGCACGCGCAGCACGATCGCCCGGCTTTCGTCGCCGACCGCAAGCTCGACCTGCGGCAGCCGGTCCCTCACACTGCTGGAGGTGACGACTTCGGAGAGCTCGCCGAGCGCGGTATCGAGCGGCGGCGCCAGCACGGGACAGGTCGCCATGTCGGTCACATAGGTCGTGGCGCGTTCCCGGAAGCCGACGAGGGTGCGACCCTTGCCGTGCACGTACCTGGCGCTGAGCCTGGCGCGGCGGCGGTAATTCCATTGCGGGCCTGGCACGGGCTCAAGCCATTGCTCAGGCTCGACCCCGCCGATTCTGCGCAGGGCCTCCTCGACGGTGCGCTGCTTGAAACGGAGCTGGGCTTCGTACTGCAGGTGCTGGAGCGAACAGCCGCCGCACCGTCCGAAGTAGCGGCAGCGCGGTTCGACGCGGTCCGCGGACGGCTCGAGCACGCTTTCGAGCCCCGCTTCGGTGACGCGTCGGCGACGGCCCTTCGGTCTGAGCATGACGCGCTCGGTCGGCAAGGCGCCCGGGACGAAAAAAGTCTGGCCGTCGAGCTCCGCTATGCCCCGGCCGTCGTGAGTGAGATCGCGAATCTCGGCCTCTACGGGATCGTTACGACGCGCCGTCATGTGCCGGGATACCGAAAGTCCTGTGAATCACCCGGAACGCCACCATTGGCTGTTCCATAAGCCGCTGTTTTATATGGAGATTGGCTCGCGGGCATACAGTTGTTCAGGGGTCCTGACTCCGCTCCCAGGCCGCAAGGAACTCCTGGAGATGGGGTTTTTCCGATCGTTCGAGCCTGGCCCTGAGCATTTCGAGCTCGGCGGCATGGCGGGATTCGTCGAGCTGGCCTCGAACGAGCTGGAAGCGCAGGTAGATGAGGTAGGTATTGAGCGCGTCCGTCTCGCAATAGTTGCGGATGTCGTCGAGCCGGCCCTGCAGGTAGCAGTCCCAGACCTTGTCGCCGCTCATGCCGAGCTTGCCCGGCAGACCGAGCAGTTGCGCGACCTGCTCGAGCGATGAACGCCCGCCGAACTGGTACCCGGAAAGAACGTCCATGAGATCGAGGTGGCGCCAATGGAACCTGCCGAGGTAGTTGTTGTAGCGGAAGTCCCGGTCGGAGTCGCCGATCTCCCAGTAGCGCGCCGCGTTCACGCCGTGACGCAACGACCGGTAATGCAGCACCGGCAGATCGAAGCCGGTACCGTTCCAGGACACGAGTTCCGGACCGTAGCGCTCGATGCCGTCGAAGAACCGCTGCACGAGTTCCTTCTCCGGGGATGACTCATCGCCGACGCTGAATACGTGCAGTTCGTCGCCGCGCCGAAGCACGGCCGAGATCGCGACGACCCGGTGCTGCGGCAATGGCAGGAAGTCCGTCTGGCGCGCCTGCTTCTGCTTGAAGTACATGATCTTGCCGACCGACGCCTCGTCGAGATCGGCCACCTCGTAGAGCCGCCGGCCAAGTTCGATGTCAGGCACCGTCTCGATGTCGAAAACCAGGGTGTTCACGGTTGCTGATCCTTGCGCATGAGTATGGCGACGGCGACCACGAGCCCGGCTTCATCCGTCAACGAGAGGAAGCCGCTGCCGATCCCGAGCCGTTCGCACATCGCCATGCCGCGCGATGAATACACGACCTGCGGCTGGCCGAGCGCATTCGGCACCGTACCGACATCGCGAATCCAGATGCCGTTGCGAAACCCGGTGCCCATGGCCTTGACGATCGCTTCCTTGGCCGCAAAACGCATCGCGAGAAAGCGCGCCGGGTGCTTGCTCCGGACGAACAGCTCGCGCTCCTCGTCGAGCAGCAGTCGGCGTACGAAATGGTCCCCGAAACGTTCCCAGACCCGCTCGACCCGCGACAGTCGGAGCACATCCGTGCCGATCCCGAAAATCAACGGTCGAGCCCCAACTCGACGATGTCCTCGAGCACCGCGCGGGTCTTGAGACGCCGCTGGCCGAGATACGAATTCAGCACGCGTCCGAGCAGGCGTTTCGCCGCGCGCAGGCTCTCGCGGTCCTCGAGCGTGCGGCAGTGCAGCGAAATGAGCTCCCTCCCCCAGAAACCCCTGCCGTCGCTGGCCGCGTCGGCGCGTCTCGGACCGTGTTCGAGCTCGAACACGTATCGGGAGTCCGGTTGCAGAGGCTCGCCCGTGTTTGCATCGCGGTCCAGTTCAAGACCGTAACCGAGTCCGCGCAGGAGCCCAAGCTCGAACAGCCGGACCGTCCGCGCGAGCGCCAAGCCTTGCGCGAGCGCCGCGAGACAGTCCTCGTAACACTCGAACACCTCGCCGTTCGGGTCGTCGCGCACCGACAGGCGCAGGACGAGTTCATTGACGTAGTATCCGGCGAGCAGCGCCTGACCGCGCAGCGCGAAATCGGCGGCCTCGGGCTCGACGTCCGTGAGCCGGCCGAGCTCACCGCGCCGGGTCCATGACAGGCGCAACGGCACAAACGGCTGAAGATGGGCGCGCCGTGCATTGGCAGCGCGCCTCGAACCCTGCGCGACAAGCCCCACCCGGCCGTGACCCGCGGTCAGGCATTCCACGATCTGGCTGGAGTTTCGGAAGGGCCGGTGATGCAGGATGAAGCCGCGCTCGAGCAGGGCCCGTTCGCGCTCAGTCATGGCGAATCGAAGCCGAGTCGACGCAGTTCACGCTCATTATCGGACCAATGCTCACGCACCTTGACCCATAGTTCAAGGTGCACGCGAGCCCCGAGCAGCCGGCACAACTCGACTCTCGCCTCGCGCCCGACGCTCTTCAGAACGCGCCCGTCCTTGCCGATGACAATCGGCTTGTGGCTGTCGCGCTCGAGCCAGATCAGCGCGTGCATGAGCCAGCGGTCGTCCTCGAGCTTGCTCAGGTGCTCCACTTCGACCGTCAGGCCGTAGGGGATTTCCTGATGAAGCTGCTCGAGAAGCTTCTCCCGTATCGTCTCCGCCGCGCGGAACTCGGCGCTGCGGTCGGTGGCCATGTCCTTCGGGAACAGGGGCGGCCCATGCGGAAGGTGCTCGAGAATCGTTGCCATGAGCCGGCCGAGATTCTCGCCGGTCTTCGCGCTCACCGGAACATAGGCGACGAAGGGATACTGCTCGAGTTCTGCAAGCAATGGCAGGAGGCCGCTCCTCGCGCGCAGCTTGTCGATCTTGTTCACCACGACGATGGCCCGCGCCTTGCGCTCGTCAAGCAATTCAAAGAGCTTGCGGTCTTGCGCGGTCGCGCCCTGAGCGTCGATCAGGATCAGCACGAGATCGCAGTCGTCGATCGCGTGATGGATCGCGCGGGCCATGACCCTGTGCAATGCGCGCTTCGTTCGCCCGGCATGGCCCGGCGTATCGACGAACACCGCCTGATCCGCGCCGGCGTTCAACACTCCGAGGATTCTGTGGCGCGTGGTATGCGGCTTGGCGCTGACGATGCTGATCTTCTTGCCGATGACGGCGTTGAGGAGCGTCGACTTGCCGACGTTCGGCCGGCCGACGATGGCCACGTAGCCGCAACGCGGGTCCTTATCCATGCCCATTCGTCAACTCAGGCAGGTGGGAACGCTGACCGCTCGCGGCCCTGTTGCGGCGCGAATCCTTACTCGTGCTCACCCGTCAGCCCCCGGAGCATCGTGGCCGCCGCTTCCTGCTCCGCGCGGCGCCGGCTCGAGCCCGCGCCGCGCGTCGGCGCTGCGAGTTCGCCGACGTCGCAGCTCACGACGAAAACCTTCGCGTGATCGCTGCCGCGCTCGGAATCGACCGCGTAGCTCGGCAGGCCCAGTCCGCGCCCCTGCAGCCACTCCTGCAGCCTGGATTTCGCGTCCTTGAGCCCGGGTGGGCGCGGCAGGGCTGCGAGCCTGTCCTTGAACAGCCGTTGAACGAGCCGGACCGCCGCCGCATGACCGCCGTCCACGAACACGGCGCCGACCAGCGCTTCGAGCGTGTCCGCGAGTGCGGAATCGCGCTGCGCCCCGCCCGCCTGCAGTTCGCTCTTGCCGAGGATGATCTGCGTGTCGATCGCGAGCTCGCGACCGATCTCGGCCAATGTCGTCCGGTTCACGAGCGCCGCCCTGGCGCGGGTCAACGCACCCTCGGCGTCTTTGGGCCGCGATTCGAAGAGCTGCCCTGCGATGACGAAACCCAATACGGCATCGCCAAGAAATTCCAGCCGTTCGTTGTTGCGCTTCGATGCGCTGCTGTGTGTCAGCGCCTGTTCGAGCAGGGCCGGGTCGTTGAAGCGGTAGTCGAACTCGGTCTCGGCCCACTCGTTCCGGTCGGCCGCGGCGGTCTTCCGATTCACTGCCAGCGCGAAGCGATGCCGGCCCTGCGACTTCGCCGACTCCCGGTCACTCGATGCTTGCGCCGATGCGGCTCCACCGCGGACCGCCTTCGGCGAAGCCCTGCCAACTCATCCACACGCGCATGGCCCGGCCGACGAGATTGTTCTCGGGAATGAACTCGACCCCGCGGAACCTGCTGTCCTGGCTGTTATCGCGATTGTCACCCATGACGAAGTAGTGCCCGTCGGGCACCCGATAGGTGCCGCCGGGGCTGATCGCGCCGCGCCGGTGGAGCATCTCGTGGTCGCGGCCGCCCAGGTGCTCACGCGCCAGCTCCATGCCGGGGTCGCCATCGAAGCTGCCGAGGAGCTCAACGGCCACCGGTTCGTCGTTGATCGTCAGCCGCTTGCTGCTCGCCTCGTAAACGATCGTGTCGCCGGGCAGGCCGACCACTCGCTTGATGTAGTTGATCGATGGATCCGAAGGCAGTCTGAAGACGACCACGTCGCCGCGTTGCGGCTCACCGATCTCGACGATCTTGTTGTTGACGACGGGCAGACGCAGACCATAGGCGAACTTGTTCACGAAAATGAAGTCGCCGTCGAGCAGCGTCGGCATCATCGAGCCCGAGGGAATGCGAAACGGCTCGAACAGGAACGATCGCAGCAGCAGCACGATCAGCAGGATGGGGAAGAACGACCTGGAATACTCGACGATGGTGGGCTCGGCGACCTGCTCTCCACGGCTCGCGGCAACGCGCCTGGAACGCTTCAGCACGAACGCATCGAACAGCCAGATCAGCCCCGTGCCGAACGTGGCGATGACGAGCAGCAGCGCAAAATCCAACTTTCCTTTCCTCTAAGCGGCCAGGGACAGTGCCCGAGTATTCGTCATTATAGGTCCACCCGCGACGCGGCCCGAATCTCTCGACAACCCGACCTCTGGCCACGGGAGCCCGGGAGCCTGTGTCCCATCAGGAGCGAGATGCGCCCGCGAGGTAGCTCTCCACACGGTCGCGGTCGAGACGGTAGTGGCAAAGCTCCTCGCCCGCCCCGGCAAGTACGGGAATCCTGAGACCGTAACGGCGCTTGAGCTCGAGATTCCCGCTGATGTCCACGACTCGCAGCTCGGCCCGCCCGCGCAGGAGCGGTTCGAGCTGACCGGCCATGACCTCGCACAGATGGCAGTCCGGCCGACTGTACAGGGTCAGCACGATCACGAGGAAACTGCTTCCCGGCGAATCGCGAAGGCGACGTTCCGACGGCTCCGTCCCGCCGGTCGATATTGCGCTATTCGGGATCGATGGAACACGAGGAATATCCGGTCACTATCGCCAAATTCTCGTGATCGTGCGGACGGATGGGGACGGAGCGGCAGCCGACATTTTTCGCAAGGCCGGTTACCGCGCGGTTTTCAGGGTCACGTGACGCAGCGTGGCCTGCTCGATGCGGCGCCGCAACCCCGGCGTCAGCAGTGCGGCGAGTGCGACACCGATGACCGCACCCGCGAAACAGCCGAGATCGGTCCCGGTCAGGCCCCAGCCCGCCAGCGCTCCGGCGAGGAGGCCCGCCCACGGCAAGCCGTGCAGCGTCACGGCGCTCAACAGCACGCAGTGGCGCGGCAGCGAGACGAGTACCGGCGTTCCGGCGCTCACGGACACATCGGCGGCGAGTGCCGCCCGCGCCCCGCGCGTCGTATCGGGAAACCAGCGCCAAATGCACGTGCCGGCACAGCCTTCGCAGGCCTGCGACTCGTCGAGCTCGATCTGCACGCGGCCATCGGCATCGGTATTGCGGACAACGGCTCGCACCGTCATGCAGTCGGTCATGGTGATGGTTGCCGCCTATTCGGCGTTCAGGGAAATCGCGATCTGGTGCAGGGTCTTGTAGGGCACTTCACCGATCGCCGTGACCTTGCGCCCGCTGACCGTTGTCGAGAAGGCGTTGGTGCTGCCGAGCCTCGTGTAGCCTTCGGCGACATCGTCCACCGTGCGCGGGTCTTCGATGAACACCGACACCGCCGCCAGCCCGTCCGAGTAGACATGGTGCTCGACGGGATGTTCGGAACCGGCGAGCGGCCCGTGCTTGGCGATCGAGAGCGCGAAACCGCCTGGCAGCATCGATGCCTGCCACAGTACGCTCCGGCCGGGAACCTGGCTCGACCGCGGCGGAGCCAGCAAGCGGAAGCCCTCGGTGTCGATCGTCGACTCGAGCCTGGCCGCCGGGATCGAATCGAAAATATCGAAACGGGTGAACAGAATCTGCTCGACGATCCCGCCGTTCTCGTCCATGAGCTGAGACTTCAGCGGCATCGCCGTGTCCTGGTCGAGCCAGAGCCGGTAGCCGTAGCGAAATTCGTCCCTGGGGCGGATTCTTATGACCTGGGTCGGCCGCTCCGCGACCCGGCTCGACGTCGCGTGCAGTTCGAACTCGTAGTGCGGTTCGAGCGCTTCCGAATAACTCGGCAGCGCCGACACCAAGGGATTCACCTCGCGCGTTTCCTCGACCAGGATCACGCGGCGGTCGGGCAGGATGCACCGGACCTGGTCGCCTTGCCGGATGATCTCGCGACCGACGCCATCCTTCGACACGATGCGCTCGCTGACGTGGCCATTGTCGTTGCGATGCGTGATGTGCATCGTCTCGGCGTAACCGTCGTGAAGGTGGACGAAGGTGCCTTCGTAGTTGAGTCCCTCCATCGCGACGTGCATGCGCTCAAGCCACGCCCGTACATCCTGCGCACCGGCTTCGACTGCCACGAAGCCAAGGACAAGCGCAAACGCGCGCGTGCAACAGTCCCGGCCGGCCGTCATTCCGAAGCATCCTCGGTCGCCGATGCGACATCGGCGTCGACCGTGCCGACCAGATCGGATGCGAACGATGTCCGCCGGACGCGGTTCGCGTACTCGCTGTGACGGATGAGATAGTTGGCCAACCGTGTCGGCGGCGACACAAGGCGGCTGGGCTCGACTTCCTGCGGCACGACGTAGCTCGGCGCATCGGTCTCGGCAGCCGCCTGCAATGACGGGTCTGCGGCGGTCGCGGCGCCATCGAGTCCCCCCTGCGACATGAACCTGAGTGTCAGCACGGCGGCAACCGCCACCGTGGCCGCAATGCCGAAGCCCATGGCCGGCTTCAACAGCTTCCCGGCAGGCCGCCGACCGACGGCGCTGCGAGCCTGTGGAATGCTGACGCCGCTCAGCGCCTCCTGCACCCTGCGACGCAGGACATCCGGGTCCGGAGACAGCAACTCGCCGCGCAGTGCCGCGCGTATCCTGGTGTACCTGATCAGCCGATCTCGCTCGGCGGGGTCATGGTCGAGCCGTCTGAGGAAGAAAGCGCATTCCTCGGCCGACATGTCGTCGTCCATGAATGCAGACGCCTGATCCTGGGTTTTTTCTGTCACGTGCTCAATCGAGTAGTGGAGCGAGTTGCCTGTCGATGGCCTCCCGAGCCCTGAAGATACGCGACCGCACCGTACCGACGGGACATTCCATCGTCTGGGCGATCTCTTCGTAGCTCATGCCTTCGATTTCCCGCAGAATGATGGCCGTTCTCAACTCTTCGGCCAGTTCGCCGATCGCCTTGTTGACGACGGCCCGGATTTCCTCCGACAGCGCCAGACCTTCCGGCGTGTCGATGTCCTGCAATTTCGCAGTGACCTCGTAGTGCTCGTTCTCCTGCAGGTCCAGGTCGAAGGTTGCCGGTCGCCGCCGGACCGCAACGAGGTAGTTCTTTGCCGTATTGATCGCGATTCTGTAAAGCCATGTGTAAAACGCACTGTCTCCTCGAAACGAAGGCGCAGCGCGGTAGGCCTTCAGGAATGCCTCCTGTGAAACGTCGAGTGCCTCGGACGGGTCTCGGACATAGCGCATGATCAGCTTCAGGATCTTGTGCTGATACTTCAGCACCAACAGGTCGAACGCCGACCGGTCCCCCTGTTGGACTCGCTTGATCAGCGCGAGATCCGAAGTGTCCTTTCCGCTGCTTCCCCCGACCGCGGATTCCGCCTTTCGTTTCTCGATAGACCGCATGTCGCACCAAAAAGTTCGCCTGAATTGCATCAAGGCGGCCGCCACGACCTGTTTGCCGCGGCTGGCTACCCGATTGTAGCCGAAACCGGCTCATTCAGTGGGGGCACGAAACGCGGACTCCCGCACGGCGACCTGGAGACGCCGCCAGTCCCCGACGCCAAGCTGGTCGCGCAGCAGCACGAGCCGCAGCGATCGATCGCGCGAGACGAGTTCCAGCAGCACCCAGGACGCGGCGAAGCTGGTGCCGGTTCGGAGTTCGAGATCGAAGAGGCCTTGTGCGGGTATTGACCAGCGGCCATCCCCGGACCTCGCGAGCACGACCCGGGTGTCCGGGAAGCGCACCGCGGCGTGAACCGCAAGGACGCCAAGGGCCACGGCGCCGGCCACGACGCTTCCGGTCGCGGCGAGCACGCTGCCGCAGAGCAACAGGTGAAGCGCGGCCCACCAGACCGCGAGCACGCGCGACCGCCTGGCGGCGAAGCTTTCGACGCGACAAGCATCGGGGTGCTTGTCGTCGCCGCCGCCGAGCGCCCTCGACCGGCTGGCCGGGACGATTTCGATACGACCGCCCTCGGCCCGGCCGCAGCCGTCACCGCGGATCCGGCCCGACTGCCCGACGGCGCTGGTTGAGACTTTCCCGGATCCCCCGGATGAGCCGAACATGATCGCGATCCTGAGGTTCTGCCCGTCCGAGAATATAGCTGTACAGTTCCGGGTCCGGCAGATCCAAAATCGCGGCGAATCGCAACTTATCGTCCTGGTTCAGCGTTTCGAAGGCGTCCTCGAGGAAGGCCTCGAGCACGGCATCGAGTTCGCGCATGCCGCGCCGGCAGCGCCACCTCAAGTGGGCCTTGAGGTCTCGTCCTGGTTCGGGCACGAAAGCGTAGCCGGGGCGCGGAGAAGTTTGGCGGTAGGGACTTCTGCTGCCGCGGACTGCTAGTGCTGCCGCTCCGCCATGAGCTTCTTGATCTCGGCGATGGCCCGGCCGGGATTGAGGTCCTTGGGGCAGGCCGCGGTGCAGTTGAGGATCGTGTGGCAGCGATACAGCCTGAACGGATCTTCGAGCGCATCGAGCCGCTCGCCGGTCGTTTCGTCGCGGCTGTCGACGATCCAGCGCCAGGCCTGCAGCAGCGCCGCCGGACCGAGGTAACGTTCCGGGTTCCACCAGTAGCTCGGGCAGGACGTCGAACAGCAGGCGCACAGGATGCAGGCCGAAGGCTCGTCGATCTTCTCCTGGTCCTCCTTCGACTGCAGGCGCTCGCGATCCGGCGGCGGCGGGGTGCGCGCCTCGAGCCAGGGCTTGATCGAGGCGTACTGAGCATAGAAGTTGGTCAGATCCGTGACGAGATCCTTGACCACGGGCATGCTCGGCAGCGGGTAGATCCTGACGACGCCCCTGACCTCCTCCACCGGCTTGATGCAGGCGAGCGCGTTCGTCCCGTCGACGTTCATCGAGCACGAACCGCAGATGCCCTCGCGGCAGGAGCGGCGGAAGGTCAGTGACGGGTCGACCTCGTCCTTGATCTTGATCAGCACGTCGAGCACCATCGGCCCGCAGTCGTCCATGTCGACGCTGTAGCTGTCGACCCTCGGGTTCTCGCCCGAACCCGGCTCATAGCGGTAGATCTCGAACTTGCGCGCGGCGGTGGCGCCTTCCGCGCCGCCGAAGTTCCTGCCGCGCCTGACCCGCGAATTGGGGGGTAGCCGAAACTGCGCCATCGTGCCCTCTCCGTCAGTAGGTTCTTGCCTTGAGCGCCACGGACCCGACGTCCTCGGACATCGGGTCCAACTGGACCGGCCGATAGTCGAACCGCACCGCGCCGCGCTCGTCGACCCAGGCGAGCGTGTGCTTCAGCCAGTTGTCGTCGTCACGCTCAGGATAATCCTCTCTGGCCTGGGCGCCGCGGCTCTCGGTGCGGTTCAACGCCGACTTGATCGTGCCCATCGCCTGCAGCAGCAGGTTCTCAAGCTCGATCGTTTCGACGAGGTCGGTGTTCCAGATCATTCCGCGATCGGCGACCCGAACGTCGGCAAAGGACGCGAAGACCTGCTCCAGCCGCTCGATCCCCTCCTCGAGCGACTCCGCGGTGCGGAACACGGCCGCATGATTCTGCATCGTGCGCTGCATGTCGAGCCTGATCCGGGCCGTCGGCAGCGAACCGTCCGCGTGGCGGAGCCGGTCGACCCGGGCGACCGCCTCTTCGCCGGCCGACGCGGCAAGCGGCCTGGAACTCGAACCGGGCTCGATGAGTTCGCCGCAGCGCCTGGCAGCAGCGCGGCCAAAGATCACGAGGTCAATCAGCGAGTTGGAGCCGAGCCGGTTCGCGCCGTGAACGGAGACGCAGGCGCCCTCGCCGACGGCCATGATGCCGGGCACGACGTATTCCTCGCCGCGCTCGTTGTGCGAGATCACCTCGCCATGATGATTGGTCGGCACGCCGCCCATGTTGTAGTGAACCGTGGGCAGCACCGGGATCGGTTCCTTCGTCACGTCGACGCCGGCAAAGATCCGTGCGGTCTCGGCGATGCCCGGCAGGCGTTCCTCGATCACGTCGTGGCCGACGTGATCGAGATGCAGATGCACATGGTCCTTGTGGCGCCCGACCCCGCGCCCTTCGCGCAGCTCGATCGTGATCGAGCGGCTGACCACGTCCCGGGAAGCCAGGTCCTTCGCGTGCGGCGCATAGCGTTCCATGAACCGCTCGCCTTCGGAGTTCGTGAGATACCCGCCCTCGCCGCGCACACCCTCCGATATCAGCATGCCCGGCCCGTAGATTCCTGTCGGATGAAACTGCACGAACTCCAGATCCTCGAGCGGCAGCCCGGCGCGCAGCACCATGGCGTTGCCGTCACCGGTGCAGATATGCGCCGAGGTGCAGGAGAAATAGGCTCGGCCGTAGCCTCCGGTCGCGAGAATGACCATCCGCGCGGCGAAGCGATGCAGACGCCCTTCGGCGAGGTCGAGAGCCACGACGCCGCGGCATTCGCCGTCCTCCATGATCAGGTCTATCGCGAAGTACTCGATGAAGAACTCCGCGTCGTGCCTGAGCGACTGCTGGTAGAGCGCGTGCAGCATCGCGTGCCCCGTGCGGTCGGCCGCCGCGCAGGTGCGATGTGCCGTGCCCTCGCCGTAACGCGTCGTCATGCCGCCGAAGGGGCGCTGGTAGATCCGCCCGTCCTCGGTCCTGGAAAACGGCACGCCGTAGTGCTCGAGCTCGATGACCGAGGCCGACGCCTCCCGGCACATGTAGGCAATGGCATCCTGATCGCCGAGCCAGTCCGACCCCTTGACGGTGTCGTACATGTGCCAGCGCCAGTCGTCCTCACCCATGTTGCCGAGCGCGGCGCTGATCCCGCCCTGGGCAGCGACCGTGTGACTGCGGGTCGGGAACACCTTCGTCAGGCAGGCTGTCGACAGCCCCTGTTCGGCGAGTCCGAGCGTCGCCCTGAGGCCGGCCCCGCCGGCGCCGACGACCACGACATCGTAGTTGTGGTCGATGAACTCGTAGTCGCGAGCCATCACGGCGTCCCGAGCGCGACCTGCAGGATCGCGAACACCCCGGCGATGGCGCCGAGAACGTGAGCGAATGTCGAAAGCACCAGAACGGACACCTTCAGTCCGCCCGTGTGAACGTAGTCCTCGACGACGACCTGCACGCCGAGCCAGGAGTGGTAGATGACACTGAGCGTCGTCGCGACGAGCAGCGCGCCGCTGATCGGGTTGCCGATCCAGGCGGCCATCGCCGCATGGGAGTAATCGTTCATGGCGGCAAGCGACACGGCGAACCACAAGCCGAGCGGAACGAGGGCCACGGCGGTCAGGCGCTGGGCCCACCAGTGCTGCGTGGCGCCGGCTGCCGTGCCGAGGCCGAGCACCCTGTTCAGCGGTGTAATCAGGCTCAACGTCGAATCCTCAAAAGATGACAAGAGCGGAATAACCCGCCGATGCGAGTACCGAAACGACAACGACAGCCCAACCGCTCGCACGGTACTGTGCCGGTTCGAAACCGCGGCCGGCATCCCAGAACAGGTGCCGTATCCCGTTGGCCAGGTGAAAGAAAAAGCAGAACGTCCAGCCCGCGAGCAGCAGCTTGAACGGCCACGTCGAGTAGACGAGCTCGACCGACCGATAGGCTTCCGGTCCGCTCGCGAGCGCGATCAGCCACCATCCGAGCGCGAGCGCACCGACCGTCAACAACAGCCCCGTGATCCTGTGCAGGCTCGACAGGACCATGGTGATCTGGAATCGATAGACCTGCAGGTGCGGCGACAGGGGCCGCTCAACCCCATCCATTGCGGTTTCGCTCTCCTCGTGGATCGGTGGTGACGTGGTCCCGGCCGGAATGCGGCGTCGCGCACTTGCGCCGCGCCGCATGCCACGGGCTGCTAGAAATCAATGCAACGACCGCCCCTTTCCCAATCGCCGTAGCGTGTCGGCTCGGGCCCCTTCGGGCCGCCGATTTCCTTAGGGCGCTCCGTACGCTCCTCCTCCCTCGTCGGCGGAGCCTCGGATCGCCGTTCGGTGGCCTCTTGTTCGGGCTTGCCGGTCATCGCTAAAGTGTGCCAGAAACCGGTAATTATCGCACCCGGCGGACATGATGCCGAACGCTTCTCCACGTTACTGTCAGCGCGCCGACACGGCCTTCATCGAGGTCGCGGGCGACGATGCGCGCAGCTTCCTGCACGCCCAGTTGAGTCTCGCCGTCCCGGCTCTGCCCTGGAGCACGGCCCCGCTCGCCGGCTGGCACGATCCGAAGGGCCGGGTTCGCGCCCTGTTCCGGCTCGTGCCGAGGACACGGAGCTGGCTGCTCATGGCGCCGCGCGACAGTGTCGAAGCGCTCGCCGCGAAACTGCGCATGTTCGTGCTGCGCTCCGACGTCGAGATTTCGCTGGCCGACAGCGCGGCGATCCTTGGCGTCGTCGGCGGGACGGCCGACGGACTCGCGCGGCTCGGCATTCCTTCAGGCGGCGCCAGCGCCATGACCGAGATCGACGGCATATGCCGGCTGCGGGCTGGTCCGGAGCTCGCGTATCTGGTCGGCCCCGGCGATGCGCTGAGCGACCTCGTCGCCGGCTGTGACCGGGCGCCGGCCGCGGTCGTCGACCTCGCGGAGATCGAACTCGGCATCGCAACGATTTCGGCGGGGTTCGAGGATCGCTTCGTGGCCCAGATGCTGAATCTCGAGCAGCTCGGCGCAATTTCATTCGACAAGGGCTGCTATCCAGGCCAGGAAGTCATCGCGAGGATCCACAACCTGGGCTCTGTAAAGCGGCGCGTGCAGCGCTTCGCGGTCGAGCCCGGCACCCGGATCGAACCCGGCGCGCCGGTACGTGACGCGGCGGATTCGGTCGTCGGCAAGGTCGTGCGCGCGGCCGAATATGGCGAACGCTGCGAATTGCTCGCGGTCGTCGAGCTCGATGCTGCGCTCGGGCCGATCTGCGCGAACGGCAAACGCCTCACGCGGCTGGCGCTGCCCTGGGAAGCCGCAAGCGCAGTCAGATCGTAGGTCCCTGCGAAAGTCAGCTTGCTCGCGCTGCACGCATCCGATAGCTTGACGCCTCCCGTATCGCGAACGGGAACCGCGCATAGAATTTCGAGAGGAAAGGAGCCGATAGCGCCTGTTCCCGTTCGCATGGAAAAAATTGAAACGCCATTCCATGGTGAACCGCGCAAATTGATCCGTTGCGAAGATATGACCGCGTGCGGTAAACGGAGGGCATGCATCAAGCTCCCGACTCGCGAACGCTACAAGGCGATGAAGTTTCAGCACCATTCAGATTGGCGCTCATGTGCGTGGGTACACCGGCGTGAAGCCAGGACCGTTCGCCGACCGGCAGACGTGCTGAGCTGTTCCTCGTGTTCGATTTCGAGTGGGATCCCGCCAAAGCGACGAGCAATCGCCGCAAACACAATGTCAACTTCGAACTGGCCGCTACGGTCTTTAGGGATCGATTGGCCAGATCGATTCGCGACGAGGAGCATGGCGCGTTCGAAGAACGGTGGATAACCATTGGCGTCGCTCAGGATGGCCGAACGTTGGTCGTGTCCCACACGCATGTCGAGGACGACGGACGCGTGACGACAATACGCATCATTTCGGCACGTCAAGCCACACGTAAGGAGCGTCGCCAGTACGAGTCTCACGAATGAAGCAGGAGTACGAATTCAAGAAAGGCAAGCGCGGCAGGTTTTTCCGCAAGGGGGCCAAACTGCGCTTGCCTGATTCCGGCGGGCAGCGAACCTGGGCGGGTACGGAAGGACAGCTTGGCGAATTCATCGTCCAGGAAGCGGGCAATACTCTGGCTTCCTACCAGGCGCAACCACGCCGCGTTGTCGAGGACGCGAACGGCGAACACTTTACGGCGACCGGCGGATACGCACACAGGCAACTGTTCGAGTTGATCCAGAACAGCGCGGACGCCCTGCTCGGCGCGACGGAAGGTCAGAGCATCTTGGTACGCCTGACCGACGAATTCCTTTACTGCGCCGACAACGGAGAACCGATCGACCGGGAAGGCGTAACGGCACTCATGTTTTCCCACATGTCGCCCAAACATGCGCCCGGGCACATCGGTCGATTCGGGCTCGGGTTCAAGTCGGTGCTGGCTGTGAGCGATCTCCCGGAGTTTTTCAGCCAGTCGGGGTCCTTCCGCTTCGACGGGATACGCGCCGCGGAACGAATCAGGGAAGCCGAACTTAACGCAGGAACAGCGCATGCGGAACGCTATCCGGTGCTGCGTTTGCCGGAACCCATCGATCCGAACGAGGCGGGCGACAGCGACGAAGATCTGCAGGAACTCATGACCTGGGCGACAAACATTGTTCGCTTGCCGCTCAAGACGGGAGCGCACGATGATCTGTCCCGGCAGATTCGGGATTTCCCTCCCGAATTCATGCTCTTCGTCGATCACGTCCGCTACCTGACACTGGAAGATGGTGAGGGATCGAGGGAATTCCTGTTGCATCGGGCGGATGAAGAGCTTCAACTGGACACCGGCAAGGAAACCACGCGCTGGCGACGTTTCGACGTCACTCACCCCCTTTCCGACGCAGCTCGGTCGGATTGGCCGCTGCGTGACAACGCGACCGACGTGACCGTCTCCTGGGCCGCACCGCTCGACCGTCTCGATGGCCCCGGCCAGTTCTGGGCGTTTTTTCCGACCAGTACCGCAAGCCTCGTCGCCGGCATTCTGAATGCGCCGTGGAAGACGAATGAGGATCGGCAGAACCTGCTGCCCGGACCTTACAACGAGGAACTCATCGATGCAGCGGCCGGAATGCTCGCCGAGGCGCTGCCGAGTCTTGCTACAAGCGACGACCCTGCGCGACACCTTGACGCGCTGCCTCGAAGACATGAGGCCGGCGACTCCGAGCACAGCGATTATCTTCGCGACCAACTGTTCTCCTGTCTCCGCGACCGGAAAGTTGTACCCGATCAGGATGGCGTGTTGCGCCACATTGACAAAATCTCCTATCCGCCCAAGAAACTTTCGGATCTAGCCAACGCGGCGGCGCTCGACATGTGGGGTGCATATGCTGATCGCCCACGCAATTGGTTGCACCACCAGGCGCTTAAACGCAACCGGCTTGCCGCCATCGACCGGCTGTCGCCACGTAAGGAAATTTGGACCGGAGGTTATCAACTCCGCAAGGGGGAACGAGCCGCGCCCCGAGCTGAAATCGCAGATTGGTTGCATGCACTCGTCGAGAACGCCGTAGACGACAAAGCCATTCAGGGTTCCATGGCGGCTATCCGGACTGCAGCGGCGATTCCATCCGAGATCAGATCCGGAGAACATTTGGGACGCATCGTCCTGGCGGCAAACGGCGATTGGCGGTTGCCCGACCCCGAATGCCTGTTCCTGCCCGACGATGCCATCGAAAGTAGTGATACCGAGGACGCTGGACAATTTGTACATCCAAAGCTGGTTTCCGATGTCGTCACGCTAGCGGCGCTCAAGGAGTTGGCGTTCAAACCGCTTTCTCCAGAACGCAGATTCAGGTATTTCGCACAGCGCGTTCTTGCTTCTGGGACTAAAACAGCGCCTGCTGAATATGAAATGTTCTGGCGAACCGCACGCACGCTCTCGTTAGAAGCGTCTGTTGAGATAATCAAAGAGTTCAAAAACCGAAACGAAGAACTCTGGCGGAGAAATCTGCGCGTACTGACGCTCTCCGGAGATTGGAAGCCACATCACTCAGTGCTGTTGCCAGGTGAAATCGTGCCGGATGACGGGAGTCGAGACGGTAACGTAGCGGTAGAAATAGACTTCCATAAGCCGGACACCAAGCTGCTTCGCGCCCTGGGCGTGACTGATGTACCACATCACGGTTGCCATCTGGCAGCGGAGCCATGGTTTGAGGAGTACTTGAAGGATTGTCGAAAGAAGTTCAAGAAGCGCTCGTTGGAAAGTAATCCACACTCACATCGGTTGGTTTTTGAAAACTCCATCGGTTGTGGGCCATTGAACGTCTTGCTTGTGTTATCGGAAGAAGGGAAAGCGGCATATACGGATGCCGTGTTGTCGCTCGATGCCGCTTTTTCATGCTGGACTATGCGACACGACACTCAGCGTGAAAAATATCCCGACCTAGTCTGTCACCCTCCAACTAAGATGCTGCTCCGTGTCTTCGGAAGGATAAAGATTCCAAGCGGACAAATCGTCCCACTCATGGATGCGGTAGGGTCGCCACCGAATAGCGCAGAGGCGCTACACACACTACTTAGTCACTCGAACGCCGACCGGATTAAGAGGACGTTTGCTCTGGCCGACCCAATTCCCGAAGTCTTCGGCGAAAGCGACCCAGTACCGCTAACCGATGTCTGGCCGGGATTGAAGGAGCATCTTCCAACACGTCACAGGAATTGTCAGCTCGTTACCTGCGAACGCATATTGGTTATGGGCCAACCACAGACATGTGTCTTTCGTGATCCGGATGTCTGTCTTACCGGCACTGTAGAGGATGATGAATCGGGCAATCTGGAATTGGTCGCAGACGCCTTGGGACTTAATTTGTGGAACTTGCCAATCGATGCGATTCTCGAACGACGAACCCCGGTAGAGGTCCAAGAACGCCGTACAGACATACATAAATGTTCAACCCATGCTGAGCGTCTCCTGTTGGCGATCGGCGAAATGGAGTTACGCGAAGGCCTTCCGGTTTCGCTTCTAGGCGTGCTGGAGAAAGACGGCGGCAACCTGAAGGGCACCGATATTGCGGATGCGGCTATCGCAACGTTTCACACAGATGCACTCCGGCAATACAAACGGGCATTGGAACATCTCGATCCACCTTCGAAGTGGGCCGGATCACGCCCGGCTGTCGAGTTCGTACACTCGTTGGGGTTTCCGACTCAATGGGCGGGAGAACGCGCCAGAATCCGCGATCCTTTTGTGGACGTCCAAGGCCCGCACTCGCTTCCATCGCTGCACGACTACCAAAGGACCATCGTCGATAACATTCGTGCCCTCCTGCGCCGTGAACACGAGCATGATGCCGGTCGGCGCGGAATGGTCAGCATGCCAACCGGTTCTGGCAAGACACGAGTAGCGGTACAAGCGATAGTTGAAGCGATGCGTGAAGACGACTTCGACGGGGGGGTTCTCTGGGTTGCGGATCGCGACGAACTGTGCGAACAGGCGGTGGAATCCTGGCGGCAAGTGTGGGCGTGCGTTGGCGCCGAAGCCACTCCGCTACGAATTTCCCGGATGTGGGCGGGACAGCCGCCACCGATGCCGAGAATCGACCGTCATGTCGTGGTTGCCACAGTTCAGACTCTCAATGCGCGTCTCGACCGGCAAATGAATAAGTATGGTTTTCTGGCTGACTTCAAGCTGGTTGTCTTTGACGAAGCGCACAGATCCATCGCCCCAACTTACACATCAGTAATGTCGGAGATCGGGTTGACTAGATACCAAAGACCCGATGAGCCGTTCATGCTTGGCCTTACTGCCACACCTTACCGTGGGCATGATGAGGACGAAACAGCGAGACTTGTAGCCCGTTACGGTAACCGGCGCCTAGATACGGGCGCGTTCGCAAGCGACCAACCCGAGTTGGTCGTTCAGGATCTTCAATCAATGGGCGTGCTGGCCCAAGCCGACCACGAAACTATCGAAGGTGCGTCGTTTCAACTCGACGCAATTCTGGACGGTGAATTTGAGCAAGACGAATGGGAAAACAAGCTCGATGAGTGGTCAGCGCTGCCGTGGCTACCTCAAAGCGTAGAGGATCGTATCGCTCAGAGTGCTGAACGCACCGAACGAATCATCGAGGCTTACAACGCGCATATTGGTCCAGATTGGCCGACCCTAGTGTTCGCGACTTCCGTCGAACACGCTAAAACGGTTGCGGCGCTACTCAGTCGTAGCGGCATCACTTCGCGCTCTGTAAGCGGTGAGACTGATTCAGGTACACGACTGCGAATAGTCGAGGAATTTCGGAGCGGGAAAGTCAAGGCACTCGTAAATTACGGGGTCTTCCGAGAGGGATTCGATGCCCCGAAGACCCGAGCGATCATCGTGGCGCGCCCCGTGTACAGCCCCAATCTCTATTTCCAGATGATCGGTCGCGGACTCCGCGGGCCGAGGAACGGCGGCGACGAACGCTGCTTGATCCTCAACGTCCAGGACAATATCGAGAATTATGACCGAGCTCTTGCGTTCTCGGAGCTTGACTGGCTTTGGGCTTGAGCCCGCATCTCAGGACCCCGATTCCGGGCGCAACTGCGGAAACAGCAGCACGTCGCGAATCGACGGCGAGTCCGTGATGAGCATCGCGAGCCGGTCGACGCCGATACCGATCCCGGCCGCCGGCGGCATGCCGTACTCGAGCGCGCGAACGTAGTCCACGTCGAAGAACATCGCTTCGTCGTCTCCGCGCTCGCGGGCAGAGACCTGGTCGCGGAAGCGCTCGGCCTGGTCGTCGGGATCGTTGAGCTCGGAGAAGCCGTTCGCGAGTTCGCGCCCGCCGATGAAGAGTTCGAAGCGATCCGTCAGGAAGGGGTCGGCGTCGGTTCGCCGCGCCAACGGCGAAACCTCGGCCGGGTAATGCGTGACAAAGACCGGACCGCGCAGCTTGGGCTCCACGGTCTTCTCGAACAGCTCGAACTCGAGCTTGCCCGGGCCGTAGTCCGCGCGCACTTCGATCCCGTTCCGCTCGCAGAGTCCCCGAAGTCGTTCGGGATCCCTGATATCCCCGCCGTCTAGCTCCGCGATGGATTCGCGCAATGCGTCCTCGAGGGTCACGCGCCGAAATTCCGGCCCGAGGTCGAACTGCTCGTCCTGGTATGTGACCTGCGTGCCACCCAGGAGATAGCGCACGCTTTCGCGAACGAGGTTCTCCGTCAGCGTCATGGCTTCGGTGTATTTCGCGTATGCCTGGTAGATCTCGAGAATCGTGAATTCGGGGTTGTGCCGCGTCGACAGGCCCTCGTTGCGGAACACGCGGTTGAGTTCGTAGACGCGTTCGAAACCGCCGACGAGCAGGCGCTTGAGATAGAGCTCCGGCGCTATCCTGAGGTACAGCGTCTGTTCGAGCGAGTGATGCCAGGTCTCGAACGGCCGGGCCGCCGCCCCGCCCGGGATCGGGTGCATCATCGGCGTCTCGACCTCGAGAAAATCGAGCGAATCGAGGAACGAGCGGATGAATCGCACGAGCAGCGTGCGCTGTTGAAAGACGTCCCGGCTCTTCTCGCTGACGATCAGGTCGAGATAACGCCGGCGCAGCCTGAGCTCCTGGTCGGCGATGCCGCGCCACTTCTCGGGCAGCGGCCGCAGCGACTTGACGAGCAGTCGGAGTTCGTCGACCCGGATGGATAGCTGGCCGGTTTTCGTGAAGAAGAGCCGTCCGGCCACACCGAGAATGTCGCCGAGATCCATTCGCTTGAACTCTTCGTAGCGCTCGGCGCCGATCGCGTCGCGCTGCACGAACAACTGGATCCTTCCCGACCTGTCCTGCAGGTCGACGAAGCTGTTCTTGCCCATGACGCGGCAGGTCATCATTCGGCCGGCGACCCGCACGTCGACCGCTTCGCTCTCGAGCGTCTCTGCCGAGTGCTTGCCGTAGGCGGCCCTTAACTCGTCGGCGAGCGAGTCCCGATGAAAGTCGTTCGGGAACGCGTTGCCTGCCTCGCGCAAGCGCTCGAGCTTGCGTCTGCGTTCGGCGATCAAGCGGCGCTCACTGCTTCGGTCGGAATCGGTCATGGAACTACAAGCCGTTCGAGCCGGTTCGCATGTCGGACGGGCGTCTGGAGGAACCGGTCATCGGCATCTACAACCCCTGCTTGAGACTCTCTTCAAGAAACATGTCGATACCGCCATCGAGCACGGCCGTCGGCTGACCGCTTTCGATGCCGGTCCTCAGGTCCTTGACCCGGGACTGGTCGAGCACGTAGGAGCGAATCTGGCTGCCCCAGCCGATATCGGACTTGCCGCCCTCGATCGCCTCGGCCTGTTCGCGCCGCTTCTGCTGCTCGAGTTCGTAGAGCTTGGCCTTGAGCTGCCCCATCGCCGTCGCCTTGTTCTTGTGCTGGGACCGGTCATTCTGGCATTGCACGACGATGCCTGACGGCTGGTGGGTGATGCGCACGGCCGACTCGGTCTTGTTGACGTGCTGACCGCCGGCGCCGCTGGCCCGGTAGACGTCGATCCTGAGATCCGCCGGATTGATCTCGATCTCGATGGCATCGTCGAGTTCGGGCGCGACGAACACGGCCGCGAACGATGTGTGTCTGCGGTGACCGGCATCGAACGGCGACTTCCTGACGAGGCGGTGGACGCCGGTCTCCGTGCGCAGCCACCCGAAGGCATACTCGCCGCTGACGTGCACCGTGGCGCTCTTGATGCCGGCGACATCGCCGCCCGAGACCTCCAGCAGCTCGGTATCGAAACCGCGCTCCTCGCCCCAGCGCAGGTACATACGCAACAGCATCTCCGCCCAGTCCTGGGCTTCCGTTCCGCCGGAGCCCGCCTGGATGTCGACGAACGCACCGTGGCGGTCCATCTTCCCGGCGAACATCCGCTGGAACTCGAGCTCACCGATTTCAGCCTCGAGGTCCGACAGCTCATCGGCGAGATCGCGCAGCGTTTCCTCGTCGCTCTCGGCCTCGGCGAGGGCATGCAGTTCCTGCGCCTCGTCGAGCGAGCGGCCGATCCGGCCTATCGTGGCGACGACGCGCTCAAGGGCCGCCCGTTCCCTGCCGAGGCCCTGTGCACGCTCGGGCTCGGACCAGACATCGGGGTCTTCGAGTTCCCGATCGACCGCCGCGAGCCGCTCCCGCTTGGCGTCGTAGTCAAAGGTACCCCCTCAGGGCGCCGCAACGCTCCTGCAGCTCGTCGATCTTCGCTTTGATTCGCGTCGTTTCCATGAGGGCGGCCTTGAAAATCGGGCGCATACTACCATGCGGACCACGCGGCCGAGCGCTGGCCCGTGCCGATCCGCCAGCGGCGCCGCGCGCGCCGCAACGACGCGCCCCGAGCCGGTCGAGATCCGCCCGCAGCGCAATCCGCCGGCGCCGCAATCCGTCCGTGCCGCAATCCGTCCGTGCCGCAATTCGTCCGTGCCGTAAGCGACGCCGGAAATCATCCTCCCGCGACCGTTACCTATAATCGTCCCCTCCGGAGTCTTGTACAGGAACGGGAAGGCAAGGTGCAGCTCACCAGGGAATCGGCCGATGCCCATGTGATTCACGTCTGGGAGTCGGGGCGCATGCGGGTCGGCAACCGGTGGCTGACGGGCCACGTCATCGTCGCGCCCGACCGCATCGTGCCGGACTGGAACGTCGGCGACGCTTCGCGGATCGCATACGAACACCTCGCCCCGGCGATCGACCTCGAACCGGAAATCATTCTGCTTGGAACCGGGGCCGAAGCGGCCATCCCCGATGTCGGCCTGATCGCCTCCCTCGCGAAGCTCTCGATCGGACTGGAAATAATGAGCACGCCGGCCGCATGCCGGACCTACAACGTACTCGTCAGCGAGCAGCGCAGGGTGGTCGCCGCGCTGCTGAATCCGGTGCAGGATCAGCCCTGAATGGCCTGGCTTGCTAGCGCGCCGACAGGTACTGCGCCGGGTTGACGGGCACGCCGTTGCGGCGGATCTCGAAGTGCAGGCGCGCGGTGCGTTCCGGACCGAACCCCATCTCGGCGATCTTCTGACCCTGGCGGACAGCGTCGCCCTGGTCCACGAGCAGCCGGTCGTTGTAACCGTAGGCGCTCAGGAACGTATCGTCGTGCTTGATGATGACGAGTTGACCGTAACGGTTCAGACCGCTGCCGGCATAGACCACGTTCCCGGCGGCCGCGGCGTTGATGGACTGGCCTGCCTGGCCGCCGATACCAATACCGCTGGAAATGGCTTCGCTGGAGCCGAACTCGCTGATCACCGGCCCCTGTGTCGGCCATTGCCAGTCCTGCGCGGCTGCCGACCCGGATGCGGGCGTTGCCGACGGTGCGGGGGACGGTGAGGTCGAGGGGGCGGATGACGCACCGGCGGCAACGGCGGCGCCTCGCGATGCGCGCGGAACGGGCGTGGGCCCGGACGCCGGCGAGCCACTCGACGAGACCGCCGGACCCGGCGCGGCGACGCGCCGATCGGGCGGTTGGGGCGGTA
>JAJEGN010000013.1 GCA_022819855.1 Gammaproteobacteria bacterium
CTGGCGCAGCGTCAGCATCATGCTGCCGCCGGGACTCATCACCGAGACCAGCTTGCGGAACGCCTGGGCGCGGGCGCCCGGCGGCACGTGCATCCACACCGCGCTCAACCAGATCAGGTCGAAGGTGAGTTTGGAACGCAGCACCTTTTCCGCCGCCGGCAGCGCATCGTCCATCCACCGGATATCGGGGGAACGGTGGAGCGCTTTCGCCGCACGGCGCATTTCTGCCGCAGGCTCGGCTGCGACGACACTGTAGCCGTTTGCGGCGAACCAGGCGGCATCTCGTCCGGTGCCGGCGCCCATGTCGAGGATGCAGGCGCCGGCATCCGGAAGGAGGTCGAGGACGGATGCGTGAACTTGCTCGAAGGGGAGGTCTTCGTATTGGGGTGCGAGGGTGGGGGCGTTGGCGTTGTAGGTGGCTACTACGTCGCGGACGGTGAAGGGGTTGTGGTCTTGGTCTGGGTCGCGGTCTGGGTTGCGATCGGGGTCACGGTCGCGGTCTCGGGAATCTGGCGGTTGGCGATTCTTCATTCTTCCCGCCTATTGTACGAAATCTGCTGGATCAAGCTGGCGCGCCCGGCGTTGCCTGCTCCCCGGCGACGACATCGCACTCAAAGACCCGACTGTCCAATTCAGCGCGAGGGCATTCTCCTCTTGAAGTCGCTGCTGGTCGAAGCTATATTGCCGCTGACACCCCTTGCGCTTTCGAGCGCAGGGCGCGGGGCCTCTTCGGAGGCCCTTGCTTTTTGGGCCAAGCAACTATGCGCACGTATGTCTACGTAGATGGTTTCAATCTGTACTATGGAGCGCTGAAGGACACGGCATGGAAGTGGATTGACCTTCCGGCGCTGTTCGCGACGATACTCCAGCCCCGACACGAAATCCTGTCAGTCAAGTACTTCACTGCGCGGCTCTCGGGCAGGCCGGACGACCAAACCAAGCCCCAGCGGCAGGATACCTATATTCGCGCCCTCCAACGCTACCGTCCCGAAGTGGAGGTATATTTTGGGCATTTTCTGACAAACCCGGTCCGCATGCCCCTACTGCACCCCGTGGGCAATCGGCGAACCGCGCAAGTTATCAAGACCGAAGAAAAGGGCTCGGACGTCAATCTCGCCGTGCACCTGCTAAACGACGGTTGGTTGGACGCCTATGACTGCGCGGTGGTTGTCAGCAACGACAGCGACATCGCTGAATCGATGCGCCTGGTGAAGGACCAGCACGGGAAGCGGATCGGATTGATTACCCCGGGAACACGCAGCCCGTCCCGCCAGCTTCTGGCGCACGCGGACTTTGCCAGACGCATCCGGTCCAACGCCCTGAGACGGTCACAACTGCCCGACCCGATCCCCGGCACGACGATCCGGAAACCGCCGCGCTGGTAGGAAGATGATCTGACGGGCATGTGCCGAACGCGCTTGCAGGCGGCGAAAGCCCTCCTTGGCAAAGGCCAGCCGGGCATTGCCGGCCGGTTGCTGGGGCAGGTCTTTCGCGATCAGCGGCTGGAAGGAGCGGACCCAGAACAGCGCCACCAGGCCGAGCGGCAGGTCCACGAAGCGCTCGTCCCGGCCGGCCCGCGCCAGGCCGCCGGCGCCGTCCGCGATCCGGATCACCGTGCGCAGCAGGGCGAGTTTGTAGGTTGACGACTTGCGGTCGTTGAGCACCACGTGGCGGAGCAGCGGGAGGGCGCCGGTGCCATCGTCCGGGAGCCGGAGCCAGATGACCTCCCACGCGATCCCGTCCCGCCCGAGGACATCGGGAACCCGTTCGCTGCGAACCGTTTGAAGGCCGTGCCGCCGGGCCAGCGCTTCCACATCGGCGGCGGTGGCCGGCTCCATCGGGCGTTCTGCGGGAGGCGGCCCCTGGCGCAGCGTCAGCATCATGCTGCCACCGGGACTCATCACCGAGACCAGCTTGCGGAACGCCTGGGCGCGGGCGCCCGGCGGCACGTGCATCCACACCGCGCTCAACCAGATCAGGTCGAAGGTGAGTTTGGAACGCAGCACCTTTTCCGCCGCGGGCAGCGCATCGTCCATCCACCGGATATCGGGTGAACGGTGGAGCGCTTTCCCCGCATTGCGCATTCCTGCCGCAGGCTCGGCCGCGACGACACTGTAGCCATTCGCCGCGAACCAGGCCGCATCCCTTCCGGTGCCGGCGCCCATGTCGAGCACGCAGGCGCCCGCATCCGGCAGCAGGTCGAGCACGGATGCGTGAACTTCCTCGAAGGGGAGGTCTTCGTATCCGGGTGCGAGGGTGGGTGCGTTGGCGTTGTAGCTGGCTACTACGTCGCGGACGGTGAAGTGGTTGTGGTCGCGGTCGTGGTCTCGGCCGCGGTCGCGGTGTCGGGAATCTGGCGGTTGGCGGTACTTCATTCTTCCCGCCTATCGTACGTAATCTTGCTGGATCAACCTGGCGCGTGATCCATCGTAGATTCCGCTGGGCTTTGCTGTGGCAAGCTTCGTTGAATGGGCGGACTGACGGCGTTCGCCGACCTCGATGCCGAAGGCGGCGGTGACAAGGCCGCCGAGCAAGCCTTTCGTCCGCCAGACTTCGCGTGAGCGCCAAGTCCGTCGCTGTCGGCATTTCGCTCTTGGGATTAGCCATTTCAGCGCATTGAAGCAGGCGCGAGCGCAATGAGGTACGCAGGCGATACTGCACCCGGCCCGGTGGAACTGAAACGGTGCAGGCTGGTAGTCTGATGACTCAAACAACAAGAGTTCGAGGCGAATCGATGTTCAAATCCGGAAGCTTGAGATGTTTGATCGGCTTTTCGATCCTCATGGGTAGTTCGGTGCTCCTGACGGCGTTGCCGGCACACTCGAATGATCTGGAGGCTGTCGCAACCGCGAGAGATGGCGTTCGCGACCTCGGCAAGAACTGGAATGGTGAAGTCAACGTTGCTACCCAGGCCCTCTACATGGAGTTGCAGCGTTCCGCGGACCGATCCGGCGTCAACGCAACCATGGACGTCAGTTACGGGCCTGACGAGCTGCAGGGCATGGACGTTTTCGTGCCGGAGGTACGGCCGGCGGAGCCGGTACCTGTTGTCGTGTACATCCACGGCGGCGCGATGGTCCGGGGCAACAAGATCAATGCAAACTCGGAGGGCTTGATCTCCAGTAACATCCCGACCTTTTTCGCACGCCACGGCATGATCGGTATCAACGCCAATTACCGGCTCGTGCCGGAAGTACAGTGGCCGTCCGGCCCGGATGACCTCCGCGGGATACTTACTTGGATCCGCGGCAATATCGACGAGTACGGCGGCGATCCCGATGCGGTTTTCTTCATGGGCAATTCGGCGGGCGGACGCCACGTTGCGAGCTACCTCTATCATGAGGACTCGCATTTCGACGACGGGCCGGGTGTCATTGGCGCAATGCTGAGTTCCAGCTCGTTTGGTGTGTCCGACTCGGAAGCTCAGCGCGTCTACTATGGTGACGACGCGGCACTGCGTGCCAGCCGTGTGCCTCTGGGACTCGTGGACTCCTATGACGGCCCCGAGATTCCGGTCTTTCTGTGGAGCGCTGAATTCGACCCGGCGAACATCGAGGCGCCGGTGGCGGCCATGTACGCAAAGCTATGCGGGAAATATGAAGACTGTCCGCGCTTCACTCAGTTCCAGGGACACAATCATGTCTCCCATATCATGAGCATCAACTCCGCGGATGACGAGGTGAGTCGAGCCGTGCTGGAGTTTGTTCTTTCCGTTACCGCGCAATAAGACAACACGGACAGTGAGTATGTGTGTGCCGGTTCCCCGGATGTGGTTTGACCCAGGTCATCGGTAAGCTCGCCGAGCCAATCGCGGACGCTTTACCCAACGGTTTTCCTGGGGGGAAATTCATTACTTCATGAACCTGACGGGTCCGGCCCTGAACCTGCGACCGCGCTACAACGTCGCGCCCGGCCAGGACGTGGCGGCAGTGCGGGCGGCGGAGGACGGCCGCCGGCTCTCAATGCTGCGTTGGGGCCTGATTCCGTTCTGGAGCCGCGAACCGAACATCGGATTCCGGATGATCAATGCGAGAGCGGAAACGGCCGCGGGCAAGTCCGCGTTTCGCGCGGCCTACCGCACCCGGCGTTGCCTGATCCCCGCCGATGGTTTCTACGAGTGGCAGCGCAAGGGTAAGGTCAGGCAGCCCTTCTACTTCGGTCTGAACGACGGCGGCCTGATGGCGTTCGCTGGCCTCTGGGAACGCTGGACCATACCGGACGGAATCAGGCTGCCGCGCTCGCTGGCCGACCGGGCGCCGGGCGATGTGGTGGAGAGCTGCACGATATTGACCACGTCAGCGAACGAGACCTTGGCCCTCGTCCACCACCGCATGCCGGTGATCTTCCCCCCCGACGCCTTCGAGCCCTGGCTCGACGGCCAGCCGGTCGCGCTCGACCCCTACCCGGCCGATACGATGATCTGGCGAGGGTCAATCTCGTCGGCGACCATCCTCATTTGCGATTCCGCAGAGCTCTACTCCTTAGGCGCCGCAATTACAACCAACTCCCGATAGTTCCCCTGCATCTCCCAGGTACCACGCCACCCCTTGGGAACGATGAGCGCATCGCCGACTGCATATTCGTGCACTTCGCCGTCTATGTCCGTCAGGATAAGCTTGCCGCTCAGTACGTAGACGAACTCATCGAGGGGGAACGCCGACTCGGTATGATCCGTCTTTGCGGGCGTCGATTCGAAGATGACAACGCTCAGCTCCTCGCCGCTGAACGGAAAGCTCCGCTTCGCATTGAGTTCTCCGGACAACACCAACTCGTCGGACACCGGCGGGGCGCCGGCTACGAGACCGACACCGGACATCTCGTCGGGCGCGACGGTTGCTGGCCGTAGCACATCGTCTTGTGCGTAGGCCAAACCCGAAGCCAGCAGGACGATCGGTACCAGAGCAAATCTCACTTTTTCTTTCACGAATCAACTCCCCATTTGATCGAAACTCAGGAAGGCCCGCTGGTCGAGTCGAGCGCTTCGCCGCTCGGGATTGTACCCCGAGCGATAAGGGTCAGACGGAGTCGCTGGCTGACGATCGTATGTCAGGGGGCACCAAGCCGGATCGAGCGCGTGCGGGCTACGGAGCCACCACTCCGGAAAGTCTCTTACGATGGAGCGCCCGGAGCGCTTCGTGTGGCTCGCCTCGTCAAAGTCCCGGATCGAGGTCTCGTACCCGTCCAGGCTCACGGGGTCAAAGAACTCAATGACCTTGCTGGTGTACCTCGATCCAGGACAGCCCGTTTACCAGCAGTTTGAGGAAGAAAAAGGCCTTGGCATTATGTAACCCATAGGTTACATTGACAGGATCTACGGCAGGGCATAGGGCCGAACATCAATGGCAGCGGCAATCCATCCCAAGCGAATAGTGGGGAACTGGACGCTGGGCTACGCCCTGGATGTCCACACCCTCTACAGTACCCACGTTGGCGTTAACGAGCATGGCTACGATGTCTTTGACACTACGCGCTCCGAACTTGGCGAACTGCTGTTTCGTCTGAAGTATCGGTACGATCTTTCCGCTGTTCCAGAGATAGTCGATGCGATTACTGGATTCCTGAAGCGGTCGCGAACGACATTCGATCTGATTGTCCCCGTTCCACCCTCCGGCCATCGTCAGGTCCAGCCGGTAATCGTTCTGGCCCGAGCCTTCGGTGAAGCGTTGAACCTGCCAGTTGCAGAGTGCGTAACGACCACACGTGCTCCAACTCAGTTAAAGGGTGTGATCGACCGCGATCGGCGAGACGAGCTGCTACAAGGACTGTATGCAGTCGAGACAGACTGCACACGGCGAAAAAGCATCCTGTTATTTGACGATCTATATCGTTCCGGCGCGACGATGAACGCGATCACGGATCTGCTGATGACGCAGGGCGAAGCCAGGGCTGTTCGAGTACTGACTATCACGAAAGCGCGGAGGAGTTCATGAATACTGTCTTCATAGGTGGTTCTCGTCGCGTTTCCCGTTTGCCAGCGGCAGCAAGGGACAGGGTCAACAATGTGATCGAGAAGGGTTTGGCAGTCTCGGTAGGCGATGCCAATGGCGCCGACAAGGCTGTACAAGAGCACCTCGCCGGCGCGCGCTATGATCGTGTAACCGTCTATTGTTCCGGCGATTCTTGCCGCAACAACGTCGGTCGATGGAAAACGCGCCACGTTAAGGCGAAGGGGCGGAAGAAAGACTTCCAGTTCTATGCCGCGAAGGATCGCGAGATGGCGGAAACCGCCGAGTTTGGCCTCATGATCTGGGATGGCAAGAGCCCTGGGACGATCTTGAATGTTCTTCGCCTTGTCCGTGCGTCGAAAAAGGCCGTATTGATTAGCGTTCCTGATCAACAGGAAGTTACATTCAGGACCAGGGACGATTGGGACAAGTTTCTTTCGGCGTGTGATGAGCGTCTGTGGCGCAGTCTGGAGAAGCGAGCCCTATCAAGTGAATGGTTCGATGCCACCCCGGCACAAGCATCCCTCGGACTGTCGCTACAAGTCGATTCGACCGGTAAATCGACAGTCGAGACCGACTTGGCGCGTGGTATGGAAAACGCGTTGGCCGCCGGCGACCCCAAGGAATTTGTAGATTACCTGGGGCGGATAGCAAGGGAACAGGGCATGAGCCAAGTTGCCAAGGACACCGGCTTGGCTCGCGAAGCACTTTACAGGGCCCTTAGCGCTGACGGGAACCCCGCATTCGGGACAGTGCTGAAGGTGACAGGCGCTTTAGGACTGGAGCTTCTCGTCGCGAAAAAATCGGCTACATCCGATCGCGGGGAGCTCACATAACGAATTTGGTCCGGCCGTCGACCCGGCAACTACTCCGCAGAACTCTGCTCTTCAGGAGTGGCAACCACTGCCAACTGCCGATGGTTCCCCTGCATCTCCCAGTAACCGCGCCATCCCTTGGGAATGACGAACGAATCGCCGGCTGTATATTCGTGCCTTTCGCCGTCGATGTCCGTCAGGATGAGCTTGCCGCTCAGTATGTAGACGAACTCATCGAGCGGGAACGCCGACCCGGTCTGATCCACCTTTGCCGGCGTGGATTCGAAAATGGCAACGTTCAGCTCCTCGCCGTTGAATGGGGCGCTCCACTTTGCATTGATTTCTCCAGACACCACCAACTCGTCGGGTACCGGCGGGGGGCCGGCCACGAGACCGACACCGGACATCTCGTCGGGCGCGACGCGTACCGGCCGTATCACATCGTCCTGTGCGTAGGCCAAACCTGAAGCCAGCAGCACGATCGGTACCAGAGCGAATCTCACTTTTTCCTTCACGAATCAACTCCCTGTTCAATCGAAACTCAGGAAGGCCCGCTGGCTGAGTCGAGCGCGTTTCCGCTCAGAATTGCACTCCGAGCGATGCACGCAACTGCCGGCAGGTCCGGTTGATACAACCGGCGATATCGAGAGCAGGCAGCCAGGAATTCGGTCGTGAGCGCCCTCGCTCAAGCGCTACCGATCACCGCCCGCAGCGCCTCGGCCGCTTCCTCGACCCCGGCCGTGTCGACGTCGAGGTGGGTCACGGCGCGCATCAGGTGCTCGTCCATCGCGCCGATGCGCACGCCGTGCTCGAGCAGCCGTTCGGACACCTGCGGTGCGGTGAGGCCGGTGTCGGCCACGTCGAAGTAGATGATGTTGGTCTCGATGGCGTCGGGGTCGATTCCTATGCCGTCGATGCGGGCGATGAGCCGAGCGAACCGCTTCGCGTTGTCATGGTCGTCGGCGAGCCGCTCGACGTTGTGCTTCAGAGCGTACACCCCCGCCGCGGCGATGATGCCGGCCTGGCGCATCGCGCCGCCGAATTGGTGTTTGTGCCGGAGCGCCTCGGCGATGAACTCGTGGGAGCCCGCCAGCACGCCTCCAACCGGCGCCCCGAGTCCCTTGCTCATGTCGATCCACGCCGAGTCGTAGCCGCGCGCGAACGCCGACGCGGGCACGCCGGAAGCGACCACCGCGTTCATCAACCGCGCGCCGTCCATGTGGGTGGCGAGCCCGTGCTCGCGGGCGACCTCAGAGATGTCGTCGAGCTCATCGACGCTCCATACCGCCCCGCCGCCGAGATTCGTGGTGTTCTCGACCGAGACGAGGCGCGAGCGCTGAAAGTGCGGACCGTCGCCGCGGATCGCCCCGTGCACCTGATCGGCGGTGAACATCCCCCGCTCGCCGGGCAGTGTGCGGAGCATCACGCCCGAGAGCGCGGCCGGGGCGCCGCCCTCGAAGTGCAGGGAGTGGCTCGTCTCGTGGAGGATGATCTCGTCGCCCGGCTGCGTGTGGGTGCGGTAGGCAACCTCGTTGCACATGGTGCCCGAGGGCAGGAACAGCGCCGCGTCCTTGCCGAGCAGCTCCGCGACCATGGAGCAGAGCTCGCGCACCGTCGGGTCCTCGTTGCGCTGCTCGTCGCCGACCTCGGCGTTCGCCATGGCTTCGCGCATCGCCCGGGAGGGACGCGTCTGCGTGTCGCTGTAGAGGTCGATTCTCGGGCGGTCGATCGTCACTGCGTCAGTTCCTCGTGCTCTGGCGAACGTGGGAGTTGTACCATGCCGGCACGAGGGGCACCGGCCACGGCCTCGCTGCTGCCGCTGGACCGTATCGCCACGATTCCGCTCGATTCCCGATTGTCACGACAGTTGCGGGTCCGTAGAATCGCGCGCCCCCGAGGGAAGCTTCAGCCATGAAGATCCAGATCGCCTCCGACCTGCACCTGGAGATGCGCAGGAACCACCGGCCGGGAATCCATGATTTCAACCCGGTCGAAGACCGCGATGTGCTGGTGCTCGCCGGTGACATCGGCACGCACATGGACGCCTGGCCCTTCATCGAGCAGGAACTCCGGCGCTCGCCGCTTATCTACGTCCCGGGCAACCACGAGTACTACAGTTGGCAGTCCCGCGAACACACCGACGAGGCCTGGAAGCAGAAGGCGAAACAGAACGCGGGTCTGCATTACCTGACCGCCGAAGGGGTGACCGTCGGCGGAGTTCGCTTCTGGGGCGCGCCGTGGTGTTCGGATCTGTTCGGCCGGCGCGAACGGGGGTATCTGCGGTCCGTCGAGGGCGCGATCAATGACTTCAGTCCACGGTTCAACGACTCCGGCCGCTGGACGATCGAACGGCACTTGGAAGAACACGCACGGCAGACGACGCTGCTGCGCGTGCAGGCCGGTCGGGTGGACGTGGTCGTCACGCACTGGCCGCCCACGCGCGATGCTGTAGCGCCACGGTTCAGGGGCAACGGGCTCAACGGCTACTTCGTCAACGACCGGGAGGACCTGGTCGAGGAGATCGGGGCACGGTACTGGATCAGCGGCCATGTGCACGACGCCTATCGGGAATCGGTTGGCGACACGGTGCTGATCGGCAACCCTACGGGCTATCCGGGCGAAATGTCGGAGAGCGCTCTGTTTCGGCCGGATCGGGTGATTGAAGTGGAGACGGCCGCATAGGCGGAATCGTCGGACTTTGCGCCGAAGGCGAGCAAGCCCTTGGACGCGAGGACACTTTGGCGCAGTCTGCGGGAAGAACTCAAAGACGCAGGGTAACCCGCGCGCCGTTGCCGCGTGCCTTCAGTTTTCTTCCCAAGGGTCGATGAACGCCACGCCTGTGCCTGTCGCTTCGAAATCGGTCCAGTTGCCCGTGACAACTGTCATGCCGTGCACGAGGGCGGTCGCAGCGATCAGCGCGTCGCGCTCGGCCCTTGGATCGGGTACATGCAGCCGGGCGCACTTAAGTGCGACTGCAGCATCGATCGGCAGGGTGCGTTCCTGAAACTCGGGCAGCACACGCTCTTCAAACCAGGTCCTCAGCCGTTTCCCCTGCTCGGCATCGCGCCGTTCAATTCGACGAATGCCGATCTCCAGCTCCATGAGAGTCAGCACGGAAATGAACAAGGTGGATGCTTCCTGCCCGGAAATCCACCTGGTCACAAATGCATTGGCCGTGCCGTCGCCGACCTTGCGCAATTCCGAGACGACGTTCGTGTCGAGCAGGAACATCAGCCAAGATCCGCCGGCGGGATCTCGATACGCAAGCGCGGCGGATCCAGATCGATCTCGCCGAGTCCCGCCATGGACAAGGCGACCGCAAGATTGCGGCGCTCTCCAGCCAGCTTCCTGTAGTCGTCGATGCTGAGCAACACATGTGCCGGTCTGCCCCGGGTCGTGATGAAGACCGGGCCCGCTTTCGCGGCTCTTTTCGCGCGGGCGACATCCTGGTTGAGTTCGCGGCTAGTGAGGGTCGTGATGGTCATGCCAGCCCCTCCGATTAGAATGTAGGCATGTGACTACATTTTCGAGTGCCGTGCAAGGTTGTCCTCCATTGCGCCAGACCGTAGCGCCCCGTTTGCGGTCGATTCCCGATTGCAACGACTATTGCGGGTCCGTAGAATCGCGCGCCCCCGAGCGAAGCGGAATCCATGAAGATTCAGATCGCCTCCGACCTGCACCTTGAGATGCGCAGGAGTCACCAGCCGGAAATCCATGATTTCGATCCGGTCGAAGACCGCCACGGATGCAATGACACTTCGGCGCAGTCTGCGGGAAGAACCAGGCGCACCGCAGTGACCTGCGGATCGTTGCCTTGAGCCCGAGACCCACGCGCATCGGCATCGTGGGTGGCGGGGTCATCGGCCTTTTCACCGCCTGGTACCTCAAGAAACTCGGTGCGGACCCCGTCCTCATCGACTCCTCGACGCTTGGCAGTGGCTGTTCGCTCGGCAACACGGGTTGGGTCTTCCCGTCGCTCGCAACGCCGCTGGCTGCGCCGGGCCTCACGCTGAAATCGTTCCTGTGGATGCTGCGGCGGGACAGTCCGCTGCACATCAGGCCGGCGGCCCTGCCGGCTCTGATCCCATGGCTGTTGCAGTTCCGCTCGTTTTGTAATGGCGACGATCAGAAGCGGGGCATCGCGGCGTTGGCTGTACTCAACGAATTCACGATCGAACGCTACGACGAGCTCGCGGCGGACGGAATCCCGTTCGAGTACAGCGAATCCGGTCTGCTGATGGCATTTCGCGATGCCGACATGGCGGTGGCATCGCGAAAGGAAGTGAAACTGGCGGCAGCGGCGGGAAACTCGGTCGGGACCGAATCGTGGAGCGAGTTGGACAAGGCCGCGCTCTACGCACGCGAACCTCTGCTGCGCCCGGGATTCAGGTTCGGCCTCGCGCTCGAGGACGACCGTCATGTGCGACCGGAGTCTTTGACGGCCGGCCTGGGATCGGCGTTGAGGGAGCGCGGAGTCGAGATCCACGAGGGCGTCGCGGCGACCGGATTCAGAAGCGAGGGGCATCGCGTCACCGCGATCGTGACCTCGATGGGCGACCTCGACGTCGATGCCGTGGTGCTGGCGGCCGGTGTTCACACCGGATCCCTGAGTCGGATGTTGGATTGGCGCCTTCCGCTCACTGCCGGCAAGGGCTACTCGATCACGATCGAACAGCCCGCAAACCAGCTTCGTCAACCGCTCTATCTCGGCGGCGTCAAAATCGGATTGTCCCCGTTCAACGGTGCGTTGCGGGTCGCCGGAACGATGGAGCTGTCGGGAATCAACAGTCGATTGGACCCCGCACGAATCCGGTCGCTGCGCCGCCAGGTGAGCCGCGCCGTCGACATCCCCGAGGCGAGCGATGGCGGACAGGACTGGGTGGGCATGCGCCCCATCGTCCCCGACAGCCTGCCGGTAATCGGAAAACTGCCATCGCGCGAAAACGTCTACGTGAATACGGGCCACCAGATGTTGGGAATCACTTTGGCGCCGAGTAGCGGCTGGGCACTCGCCGGGCTGATGCTCGAAGGGAAGGCAGGAATCGGATTGGAGGCGTTTTCGGCGCAGCGATTATGAGAACTGAACCGACCTGGATGGAGTGATGACTATTCTGTACTTTGGCTACGGCTCCAACATGCCGAAGTCCGTCATCGAGGAGCGCGTCGGCCCGTGCGAGCGGGTTGGCGTTGCGTATATCACCGGCTACGCACTCCGATTTCACAAGCGAAGCACCATCGACCATACGGGCAAGTGCGATGCGTTCCGCACGGGCGAACCGACCGACATCGTATGGGGCTCGCTTGATCGCCTGTCTGACGCTCAAATTGCGGCGATGGACAAGATCGAAGGTCCCGGTTACCGCCGGGTGACAGTCAAGGCCGCGATGGGTGAACGGATTGTCGAGGCTCACATCTACCTGGCCAGGCCGGAGGCCGTAGATCCGGACCTTTCACCCATCGACAGCTACAAGGAATGTGTGCTTACCGGTGCCCGTGAACTCGATCTACCAACGGCATACATTGACGCTATCGAGGCGGTGCCATCGATGCCGGACCCCGACTAGTGCGTAATGGCGCAAGTACGCGTCGGCCGCCGGGCGCATGTTGGACAGCACAACGTCCGACGCTTCGGCTACCGGCGCAAGTTGGACAGCGCAACGCCCGACGTTTCGGCTACCGAGCGCAAGTTGGACACTACGGCGCCCGAAACTTCGCCCGACAGTCGATGCAATGCCACGCCGTCTCGCGCAGTAGTACCATTGGCGCCACCCGCAACAAGTGCCAAACGATTGACCAGTTTTTGAGGACCCCCGCCACATGACCTACGACAGATCCGTAGCGACAGACGACTTCGATGCAAGCCAGGCAGGAACCGCCGAGCCCGTCCGCAAGCCAAAGGGTTTCCTCGGAAAATTTTGGGGAACAATCAAAGGCCTGCGGAAAAGCCTGGCCTGGAAGAAGAAATTCAATCCCCTGGCGCCGAAGAAGGGCGACATGGCGCCCGATTTCACGCTAACGGATGTCACCGGCGAGAACCCCATCACGCTGTCCGAGTACTTCGGCCGCGGACCCGTCGCATTGGTCTTCGGCAGCTTCACGTGACCCCCGTTTGTTGCCGGGGCCGTGAGCCTTCGAGATCTCTACCGCGACTACAACGACCGGGTCCGTTTCATCGTCATCTATACCGCGGAAGCCCATCCCACTGATGGCTGGTATCTGGGCAATCACGACATCCGGCAGCACTCGTCAATGGAGGAACGGCGCGAGGTCGCCGCGATGTGTGAAGTCGCCATGCAGTACGGCATCAAGACCTACGTCGACGAAATGGACAACGCAGTCTCCGAAGCCTATGCCTCGATGCCGGATCGCCTCTACCTGGTCGGCGCGGACGGCCGGATTGCCTACGCCGGTGGGCTGGGTCCGTTCGGCTTCAAGCCGGGCGAGCTGAAGAAAGCTATTGACGAGTACCTGGCGGAGTCGCACGTTTAGGCAACGCGCTCAAATTCCGGCCTCAGCGAAAGATCCAACCGCACCTGGTCGTACATAACTCGAGGGATCAGCGTGCCCCGCGGACCCGCGCTAAGTTCCACCAGGCCGTAACGCGACATCGTCTTCAGGGTTCGCGACAGGTTGGACTTGTTTCCTCCCGCGAGTTCCGCCAGTTCGGAGAGCGAGTTAGGCTGTTCCCGCGCAATTAAGGCAAGCAGTTTCCAGTTGCGTTTAGATAGCACGTTGGCAAAGCTCTCGACGGAGGTGAGCCAGACCTTCGGCTCGCCCCTGGCCGGCTTGTACTCCCCGCGCGCGATCGCCATGCTGCACGCTTTCATTTGCTCGTAGTTGGCGATGCCGATGACCAATGTGTTCATGGGATCAAGCCTCACTCCCTAAGTCCAGCCGAACTCCGTGTGTCTTCGACGCTGGGCAGCAGATGGACACGATATCATGTTATTTGGCGCAAATAGTATGATTTGTTCACACGCTCTCGGAGTCTACAATGGCAACGATGCGAAAGACGATTACCGTGACAGTTCAGCAGGACAGGTGGATCAAGGCGCAAATCGCCGCTGGCGATTTCACCAACGACAGCGAATACATCCGCGATCTCATCCGTCGTGACCAGGCACGACGCGCCCGGATCGACGCGATCCGCGAGGAGTTGATCAAGGGTGAGACCAGCGGTGCGCCCGAGCCGTTCGACGGCGATGCGTTCAAGGAAGAAATGGCCGCCAAATATGTCGGAGAAACCTCCTGACTACCGGCTTCATCCAAGAGCGCGTCTGTCAACCCAAAAGGTCTTGCTGAATTACTCGCGGAGGATAGAACACTCCGATTATCGTGAATGGGTTGGTGTGCCTTCTTCGATGGTGTTCGAGCGTAGTACCGAGAAACAGAGAAATGTCCTTGTTGGCCAAGAATTCATGCTCGTACTTTTGTCGAACCTTGGCAACTGCGTCAGCTTTGTCGCCTCCCGCAAGCTTTAGGCAGTTTCGGTAAAGGGCACCGATCTCCCAATCTTCAATAGTCATAGTTGACTCTTTGCCCTCGTCGTCCTCAAACTTGTACTTGAACTTGTAGGGTATCTTGTCGACAGGGATACGCGGTCTCTGTGCTTTACCGCCGTGACTCGTAAGAAACTGCAACTGCAACTGCTTGAGCTGTTCCAGCCATTCCGGCTTCCACTCGGGTTCGTCATCCTCAACTATGAATTTTCTTATTCTTGCAGGCCGAAATGCGGCGAGTGAAACATTTTCTGGTTCGTTTGAATCGGCGATCAACGACGCCATGTTGGTGTAGACATGCTTGAGACAGGCGCGTTTCCGTTCATGCCAGTTCTGTTCCGTTCCAAGTTGACCAACGCAAATTAGATCGTCGAGATCGTACTCTCCCGGGCGGTAGCTCTCGGGCCTGAAATCATGACCACGATCTTGCTTAACCAGGTCCAGCTCAACCCATTGATACTTCCCAAAATCCAGAAACTCGAACGGAACGGGGTAGATTCGAACCCAAGAACCGTCTTCCAGAATTCCCGCTGTACAGACCAACTCACCATGCGAGCGTGACGGCAACGGATACGTGGTGACGGTGATGAGGACGCGCGTCCTGGCCACTTTCTACAGATGGGCGACTTGATGCCCGAAGTCGGATCTGGCGAGGAGTGCGCTCGCGACGCAACCTCGATGGCAGAGGTCCGCCTGGGCTTCAAAGCAGGTCAACGCAACTCGCCCGTTCTCGCGCACAAGCTTGACGATCGTATCGAGGGAGTCCTTGCTCTCCGATAACGTTGTGTTGACGTAGTCGTGAAACAGGACATCGATGTCGGAGCGCGAGCGCAGGTGCTTGCGCTTCTGGGAATCAATCCCAAGCTCGGGCATGTGAATGTAACTAATGCCTACGCCATCGCAAGCGTGCTGTAGCAGGCGCTTGCTGAACCCGTACTTCATGCTGATTGCATTTCGCCTGACGTCGCAAAGCACGGCCACGGACTGCCTGACGAGTTTGTTCAGGAACTGCTCAAGCGACAGCCCTTCGTACCCAATCGTATAGAGACACGGAGACTTTGCAGCAGATCGCGACTCCTCGACGATTTGCTGCTCGGCGTGACTCAGAACGTCGTCCTTGATCTCGCTATTGATCGCGTAGTACGGGAAATTGCGATACACGTACTGGATGAGATTCCGGCCTCGTATTCGCCTGAACTCCTGAACCACCTTACGTATCGCGGCGCCATCTTCCGACTTGAGCGACCGAAGGAAATCTTGATTTGTATCGAGAACCCACTTGTCGTGGCTTCTGATGAATCCGTACTTGGCCAGAGTTCGCTTGTCGGCATCTGCCTGAAACGAGTAGCACCCGAAACGGTACGGGACGAAGTGATAGGAAGGCGTCTTCTGCTCCTGCGAGACCAGGAACAGGTACTTCTGCATGTCAGTCTTGGAGACCTGAAATCGGAGTGCCTCTAACAGTCCGAGAAGAACTTTTCTCCGATAAAACATGGAGATACGACACCCGCAAGCCCGCGTTAGCCGGGGCGCAGGATAACATGACCCGTTAATCGGGTCCCTTTGCGAATGATGATCAGGTGTCGGGATACTCCGGGAAACTGCTGAAAAACCTCGGGTTGCGCGTAGGTGCTTCTGGATCACCCTCCCCCAGCATTCCGACGGAACCATTCGACTTCGGTAGGAACTGAGTACTCCGAAGCGCTTTCGTGAGCACAGGACTCGCACGGTTCCATTCTCCGGGTCTACACTTCGGCACACACTCCGGCACACCGAACAACATGACTTCGTTCCGCCGCCTCACTCCAGACGACCGTCCCGCCTTCGACGCCTTCCTCGATCGCCATCGGGCGACGTCCATGTTTCTGCGTGCCAACGCGTTTCACAGCGGGCTTGTAGATGGTCCCGATCGGTTCCAAGGCCTCTACGTGGGCTCCTTTTCCGACGATGTCCTGACGGACGTCGCCGCCCACTACTGGAACGGCAACATCATCCTGCAGGCGCCGACGCAGCCTGCCGAACTGGCGTTGGCCGTGGTTCGAGAGTCCGGCCGGCGCGTCGATGGTCTGCTCGGCCCGTGGCCGCAGGTCGAGGCAGCAGAACGCGCACTGAATCTCGACCGGTCGCGTCTCGGCAAGGTCGTGCCGGAGTACCTGTACCGCCTCGATCTAGCCGACCTGGTCGTGCCGGCGCCGCTGTCCTCGGGCCGGGTCGTTTATCGCCGTGCGCGAATCGACGATCTGCCGGAACTGGTCCCATGGCGGCGTGAATACGATCAGCACACGCTGGGCTATGCCGGTCACAGCATCGATGACGCCGCAATCCGTGACGATCTCGCGCGCTCGGTCGATGCCGGGACGCTCTGGGTACTGGAAGAGGACGGCTCCCTGGTGTCGATGACCGCGTTCAACGCCGCCATGCCGGACATGGTGCAGGTGGGAGGGGTATTCACGCCCGTCGAGTCGCGCAGCCGTGGCTACGGGCGCGCGGCCGTGGCCGGGTCGTTGCTGGACGCACGGGCAGCCGGCGCCGTCGAAGCCATCCTGTTCACCGAGATGGACAACCATCCGGCGCAAAAGGCCTACGAGGCGCTCGGCTTCGAACGGACCGGCGAATACGGCATGATTCTCCTTGACCCGGTCACGGAACAAGACGACGGTTGAGCCGAATACGACCATGAGCGCCGCCCGAGCCCCAGCCGCCGGCGACAAGGCCGCCACGACGACCTTCTCGATCATCGCCGCGATCAGCGTCTGTCATCTCCTCAATGACATGCTGCAGTCGCTGCTGCCGGCGATCTACCCGATTCTCAGGGAGAACTACGGGCTGGACTTCGGCCAGATCGGGATTTTGACGTTCACGTTCCAGTTCACCGCGTCGCTGCTGCAACCGGCCGTCGGCTTGTACACCGACCGCAAGCCGCTGCCGTACTCGCTGGCCGCGGGGATGGGATTCACGCTTGTCGGGTTGCTGATCCTGTCAAGGGCCGGCAGCTATTCGATACTGCTGCTCGGCGCCGCGCTGATCGGCATGGGTTCGGCGGTGCTCCATCCGGAGTCGTCGCGCGTCGCTCGCATGGCTTCGGGGGACCGGCCCGGCCTCGCACAGGCGCTGTTTCAGGTCGGCGGAAACGTCGGTTCGTCGCTCGGACCGTTGCTTGCGGCCTTTGTCGTGCTGCGCTACGGGCAGACAAGCGTGGCCTGGTTCGCGGCGGCGGCTCTGTTTGCGATGATCCTGCTGCTTCGGGTCGGGCACTGGTACCGCCATCACGGGCTCGGACGGCTGCCGCACCCAACGCTACGAGCCGTGGCCGAGTCCGGCTACTCCCGCCGGGAGATCAGGCTGGCGCTCGCCGTGCTCATCGCATTGGTCCTGTCGAAGTTCGTCTACATGGCGGCCATGACGAGCTACTACATGTTCTATCTGATCGACCGATTCGCGGTATCTGTGCAGAACGCCCAGATTCATCTGTTCGTGTTTCTCGCGGCCGTCGCGTTCGGCACCGTCGCGGGAGGCACGCTCGGCGACCGCTTTGGCCGCAAGTTCGTAATCTGGTTCTCGATCCTCGGCGTGCTGCCTTTCACGCTGGCGCTGCCGCACGTGAATCTCTTCTGGACCGGAGTGCTCAGCGTGCCGATCGGTGCCATCCTCGCGTCGGCCTTCCCGGCCATCGTCGTCTACGGTCAGGAACTCATGCCGGCAAGAGTCGGCACGGTCGCGGGACTCTTTTTCGGGCTCGCTTTCGGCCTCGGCGCGCTCGGCGCAGCCGCGATAGGCGAAATCGCCGATCAGACGAGCATCCGGCAGGTGTTTCTGTTGTGCTCGGTGTTGCCGGTGCTCGGCCTACTTGCGGGGTTGCTTCCGCGGACCAGGCCAGCCGACGCGGTTGCAGCAGGCAACGGCACGTAACGCGGGCGCGTAACGGTCTCCCGCTTGCGGCACTGCGTTACGCTTGAGCCAGCGAGCGCGGAACGGTGCCCCGCAAAGTTCAACCGAGCGAGCGCGTAACGGTCGCCGCCATTCCGTTCCGCGAAACGTGTGCCTCAGCGCTCGATCGACCCGAAAAACTCCTGCATGTCCCGCGCGACGAGCTCCGGTTCCTCCCACTCGAGGAAATGCCCGCCGATGTCGGTCACGTTCCAGCTATGCACGTTGAACAGCCGCTCTCCCCACTCGCGCGGCGCAGCCGGAAACAGGTCCTTGGTGGTATCGAGCATGCCGACGGGGACTTCCACCCACCCCGTCACCGAAGGCTCGCGCACGAAATCGTAGTAGGTCCGGACCGACGCGGGCGCGGTTCCCGTGACCCAGTACAGCATGAGGTTGGTGAGCAGTTCGTCCTTCGTGTACCTACTCTCGACGTCGCCGTTCACGTCGCTCCAGGCGCGGAATTTCTCCACGATCCAGGCGGCGAGCCCCACCGGCGAATCATTCAGCGAATGTGCGAGCGTCTGGGGTTTGGACATGTGCAGCCGCGCGTAGGCGACTTCGGGCTCGATGGCCTCGCTGGCCGCGATGTAGGCCTCCTCGGCTTCGGTATAGGGCGGCTCGCCGCCACCCAGGCCGATGACTCCGGTCAGGTGAACGCCGATGATCTGCTCCGGGCTCATGAGCGCCATCTGCCTGACGACAGCGCCCCCGATATCGCTGCCGCGCACGCCGTAGCGCTCGTAGCCGAGCGCATCGTGCATGAGTCCGATCATGAGGCGCGCCGAGCTTGCGAAGCCGAAGAGCGTCCGGTCGGGGATGTCCGAGAAACCGTAACCCGGCAACGAGGCCGCAACGACGTGAAAGGACGGACTTTCCGGCAGCCCGTGCTCGCCCGGCGACGTGAGGAGAGGAATCAGATCGAGCATCTGCACGAACGTGCTCGGCCAGCCGTGCAGCAACAGCACGGGCACCGCGTCGGGATCGTCGCTGCGCTCGTGGACGAAGTGCACGCGCAGCCCGTCCACGGTCGCATGGAAATGCTCGAAACCGTTGAGGCGCGCTTCCTCGGCCCGCCAGTCGTAGTCGTTGCGCCAGTAGTCGGCGAGTTCGCGAATGTATGCGGTGTCGGCGCCCTGATCCCAGCCGGTTCCGGGCAACTGGTCCGGCCAGCGCGTGCGGTCGAGACGCTCGTTGAGGTCGTCGAGCACGGCCTCGGGCACGTCGATCGTGAACGGCGCAACGCCGCGGTCGTCGGGCTGCTCCGACTGCGCGCGGACGCTGCCGCCGACAGCGAGTCCGGCGAGCGTAAAGATGATCGTCAGTGTTCTGTAGCTCATGGCACCTCCGTAGGCGTCCACTCCATGGTCGATACGACAGGTCGGTGATCAGAGTCGAAACGTGTAGTTCAGCTTGACCGTCACATCCGAGGATATCGAGTTGAACCTGTTATCGCGATCCGGATCGGTGAGGTTGTGATTGATGACGAAGTACAGGTCGCGGCCCGCTTCGGGGATCCAGTGCCAGCGGAGATTGATCCCGACCGTTTCGGAAATATTGTCGTACTGGATCAGGTTGACCCACGACATCGTCGACGAGAACACGTAGTCGAAGCCGATGCGCGCGAGGCGCGTCTCGAAATTTCCCTGCGGCAGCTCGATCTCGCTGTAGCTGTAACTGATGCTGCCTCGGAACTTCGCCGACGGTCGCCACGTCAGCTCGCCCAGGGCGTCCAGCCGCGAGCCGTCGTAGAAGCTTCCGTCGAGGAGACGGAACAAGCCCTGGAAGCGGCGATGGCTGCTGGTTCTGACCTGCCCGCCCCGATCGCGGAAGTTGTACCTGCCGCTCGGTATTACGACGCCTGGTGAGATCTCGAACGGCTCATACAGTGCTTCGTCGTATATGCGGTAGACGAAATCGGTGCTGTCCCCGGTGCGGTTGCTGAAGGAGAACGGCCTGAGATTTCGCGACTGCGATTGCAGGCGGCCGTCGGTGAGTTCGAATCGCTGCGTATCGAACGATGCCTTGAACGACTGGATGCGGCCGGTGCGAGGCAAAAGTGTGTAACTGATGTCAAAGGTCGTATCGACAACGCCCCGCCGGCTGATGAAACCGAGCGCAGGATTGAAATTCTCTTCGAACTCCTTGCGCCCGGCGCCGACGCGTATGCCGCTGCTGCTCGGCAGCCGGATGCCGAAACCGTGGGCGGAATCGTCGCCGTCGAGGCCCGGAGTATCGCTTTGCTGCACCCAGGCTTCGGCTTCAAGCGTCCGCCCGCCCGGCAGGCGCGTGTTGCGATACAGGAAATCGAAACCCGTAACGGAGTTGTCGAGATTCGATCGCGGGCTTCCATGGGTGGCGATGACACCCACGCTGGATTCGCCGAGCACGCCGAGTTTCGCGCGCACGACCGAAAGCGTGTCGGCGGCCATGCCGCGAAACTCGTCCTGGCGAATCGTCAGTGCGCCGAGCTCCCACGGCCCCGCACGGCCGCTGACCTTGCCGCCGTATTCGACGTCGACGGGCTGACCCGTTCTGCTGAGCCCGATGCTGCGCGAGAAGAACGGCCGGCCGTTCTGCCTGGTCGCAGCGCCGCCGACGAAGGTGTACACCGCGTCGACCGGCGCTCCGATCCGCCCGAATTCGAAAATGTCGGCCTCGCGCAGAAAGAAATCGCGCTTTTCGGGAAAGAACAGCCCGAACCGCGTCAGGTTCACCTGCCGGTCGTCGACCTCGGTGGCGGAAAAATCCGTGTTGATGGTCAGCGATGCGTTTAGCGATGGCGTGAGCCGGTACGCGACATCGAGCGAAGGCTCGAAGTCCGACGTCGACCGGCCGGAAGCGAATTGGCGGGAGTTCGTGGCGCTGGCCGCGGGCGTGATCTCGAGACCGATACCTTGCTGCAAGCCTTCGAATCCGACCGCAAGTCCGGAGCTGCTCGGATCGAAAGCGCGATTGCGCGATACCCAGGCGATGTCCTCGTTCTTGCGCGCGACACCTCGTGAGAAGTTCATACCCCAGGTATCGGTGCCCGGATCGAAGGAGATCGTATTGAACGGAATTCGCATCTCGGCGATCCAGCCGCCCTCGAAGGGTTCCGCGGCGGCCGAGTAGATGCCGTCCCAGGCGTCGTAGGATTCCGAGACATTCTGGTACAGCCCGTCCTGCCGGACGCCGTTGGCGTTGACGCCGAAGTAATACCCGCTGCGGCGACTGTTGAACGGGTCGAGCGTGACGAAGAAACGATCGTCTTCGCCGATGTTGTCGTTCTGCCGAAGGTTCTGGGCCGTAATCAGATCCGGGTCGGTGTCGAAAAGGCGCGCGGCGACGTAGAGCGCGTCGTCGTCGTACAGCAGGTAAATCTCGGTGCGCTCGGACGGCTCGGCATACTCCTGGGGCGTGACCTGGTGCAGGTCGTCGATCATCGCGGCGCCGGCCCAAGCGGCGTCGTCGAGCACGCCATCGATCTCCGGCGCCGTGGTGGCCCGTACCATCCGGACGCTTTTTTGTCCCGGGTCCACAAGCATTTGCGGCGGCTGGGCGAAAGCCGCGCCGGCGATCAAGCACAGCAGGTACAGGTAACGGGTCGTCTTCATGCACGAAACGCCGTCATCGCCGTGTCGCGGCCGAGAGGTATCGCCTCATGCGAACTATTGGTGGACGGCGCGTCATCTCGATGGGGCGGCACGTCGCCTGCCAGCCGTCGTATCGCTTCACGCAAACAATTCGTGGACGACACTTCCGTGTACATCGGTCAGGCGGAAGTCGCGGCCCTGATAGCGATAGGTCAACCGTTCGTGATCGACGCCGAGCAGGTGCATGATCGTCGCCTGCAGGTCGTGGACGTGCACGGGATCGCTCACGACGTTGTAGCTCAGGTCGTCCGTCTCGCCGTACGAAAAGCCGCGCTTCATGCCGGCGCCCGCCATGAGATAGGTGAAGCAGCCCGGATGATGGTCGCGGCCCCAGTTCTCGCCGACGAGCTCGCCCTGGGCGAAACACGTGCGGCCGAACTCGGCGCCCCAGATGACGAGTGTGTCTTCAAGAAGCCCGCGCTGCTTCAGATCCTGAAGCAGGCCGGCCGTAGCCTGGTCGACCTCCTCCATGCTCACGGGATGAAAGACCGGATGGCCGGCGTGGTGGTCCCAGGCGTTGTGGTAGAGCTGCACGAACTTGACGTCGCGCTCGGCGAGCCGCCGGGCGAGCAGGCAGTTGCGGGCGAAGGAGCCGGGCGTGTGGACGGAGTCGCCGTAGAGCTCGAGAACATGGCCTGGCTCATCGCCGACATCCGTCGCTTCGGGCACCGAACTCTGCATGCGGTAGGCCATCTCGTACTGTGTGATCTTCGACAGGATTTCGGGGTTGCCTGTCCTTTCGTGCTGTGCGCGAGCGAGTTCCACGATCGCGTCGATCGCCCGGCCGCGGGCCTCCGTCGTGATCCCTTCCGGATTGCCGACGTAAAGGACCGGATCGTCGCCCGGTCGAAAGAGCACGCCGCCGTGATGCGACGGCAGGAACCCCGAACTCCAGATCTCGGAGTTGATGTTCTGTCCGGGACCGACACCGCGCGACGACATGACGATGAAGGACGGCAGGTCGACATTGTCCGAACCGAGCCCGTAGTGCACCCACGAGCCCATGCTCGGCCGCCCGGCAAGCTGGAAGCCCGACTGGATGAACTTGATCGCCGGGTCGTGGTTGACCTGTTCGGTATACATCGACTTGATGATCGTGAACTCGTCGATCACGCCGCCCATGTGCGGCAGCAGATCGCTGACCCACGCCCCGCTCTCGCCGCGCTGCGACAGCGGGGCGATCGGCGCGACGAGCGGGAAGGTCGTCTGCCCCTTGACCATCGTCGAGAGGCGCTGCGTGCCCATGATCGAGTCGGGCGCTTCGGTGCCGTGCAGCCGCGTGAGCGTCGGCTTGTGGTCGAAACACTCGATCTGCGACGGCGCTCCGGCCATGAACAGGAAGATCACGCGTTTCGCGCGCGGCTCATGGTGCGTGGTCCCGAGCACGCCGGGATCGGCCGCCGCGGGCTCCTGCGCCTGCGCCAACGAACTCCCGAGCAGCTCGGCGAGCGCGATGCTGCCGAGGCCGGCGCCGGCGTGGCCGAGAAAAGCGCGCCGGGATATCGCCAGTGCACGCTCGGCGGGCGTCAGGGGCGGGTACGGATTACGCTGGCTCATGACCTTCGCCTGCCATGCCTGGCGCATCGCGTATCGTCGCGCAAGTGACCACGCGGGCGGGCAGGTGTGGCCCAGGCAGAAATCCGCTGCCAGTGCCGCGTGCCTGAACCGATATGCGTTCTCAAACCTGTCACCGCAAGGTGTAGGAGTCAGGCGAATTGAAGATGACGTTGGCCGTCGCGCCGAGCGCCGCGAGCCACACGCCGTCGAGATTCGGGTCGGGTTCGACGACGCCGATGTCGAGATAGCTCGCGGTGGCCTCGGCGGAAGCGGCGAATTCCGCGCGCTGCCCGTCGAAGAACGCCCTGAGCGTTTCAATCTCGGCAGGATCCGGGCTGCGCCGTGCGGCGCGGCGGAACATCTCGACAATCTGCCCGTCGAGATTATCGTGCTCGCGCATGGCAAGCGCCGCGAGCTCGCGGGACGCCTCCACATATTGCGGATCGTTGAGCAACACGAGCGCCTGCAGCGGCGTGCTCGCGGTCGGGCGGCGGACTTGGCTCATGTGGCGCCGCGGAAAGTCGAAAATCGTCATCGACGGCGCCGGTGTGCCGCGACGGATCAAGGTATAGATGCTGCGCCGGTGCTGGTCGTCGGGCACGGTCTCCGGATCGGGATAGGCGCGCGAACGGTCATAGAACGCGACCGCCTCCCAGACGCCGTCGGGCTGATAGGGGAAGACGCTCGGTCCGCCGATCGTCCTGTCGAGCAGGCCGCTCGCGGCAAGGGCGTTGTCCCTGACCATCTCGGCGGTCAGCCGCCGCGTGACGCCGCGTGCGAGCCAGCGGTTCTCCGGGTCGTTCTCCGCGTCGCCGGGCCGCACGGTCGAATCGCGCCTGAACGCCGCCGACATCACGATGAGCCGGTTCAGCGCCTTGATGTCCCAGCCGGACTCGACGAACCGCCTCGCGAGCCAGTCGAGCAGTTCCGGATGCGTCGGCGTCTCGCCCTGTGAACCGAACTCCTCGGCGGTGCGCACGAGCCCCGTGCCGAAGTGCATCTGCCACAGGCGGTTGACGTAGACGCGCGCGGTGAGCGGATGCCCGGGATCGAAGATCCACTGCGCAAGTCCGGCGCGGTCTTGCGGCAGATTCTCGGCATACGGGAAGACCTGGATCAGCCCGCGCGGCGTGACCTCCTCGCCGTGGTTCGAGTACACCCCGCGTTCGAGCACGTACGTCGGCCTCGGATGCGCGGTATCGCCCATGACCATGACTTCCGGCAGGGAGGTCAGCAGCGCATTGAGCTCGGCCCGGGCGGCGGTCAGTTCGCTCCTGGCGCTTACGGAACCGGGATCGAGAAGCGCGAGGTGCTCCGCGAGGCGTGCGGGCGCATCCGCAACGCGCAAAGCCTCGGCGCCCTCGTGCAGCACGGCGACCGCGAGCGGCGACAATTCCTGATCGAACACGCGCAACTCGTCGATGGCCCCACCCTCGAGCGGCGTCTGCTGCCAACGCTTGCCGAACGCGAGTCCGTGGAAGTCGTCGAGCCCCGCGAACGCGATGCCGAGCGGCAGAGTGGACTTCGTGAGACTGTCCCGCTCGACATCCAACTCGACGCTCTCGCCGTTGAGATATAGCCCGACACCGCTTGCCTTTGCCGATCCGTCGTAGGTCAGCGTCACGCGCGTCCAGGCGTCGGCCGGCAGTACATCGCGCGTCCTGACGATGATCTGGTCGCGCGGGTAGGCGTGCACGAGCCCGACCTTGATGCGGTTGTGTTCGAGATCGATCGACCAGCCGCCGGAGCCGAAGCGCAGGTGGTCGCTGTGGTTCAGCACGCCTGCTTCGTCGTAGTCCCTGGCCGTGTAGAGCCAGAAATCGATCGAGAAGCTCTCATGGTGATCGAAGTAGCCAACGCCATCGGACTTGTCGAGGAAGCCCTTGTTGTTCGCGTCGAACCAGAGCGCGTTGCCGTCCACGCCGGCAGCGAAGATCGGGGCCTGCAAAACGGCGGGCTTAAGTTCCGGAGTGCCGGCCGGGGAGAAGATTGGCGGCAGTGAGGCTTCGAGTCCCGCGGCGCCGGCGTAGGTTTCGGCGGTCGCGGCATCCTCCGCCGCCGACTCGAACGGGTAATGGGCGACTTCCGCATCGGCGATTGCACGCCGTACCGCCGCGAGCGTCCGGGCGTGATCGGCATCGTCCTGTGGTGTCGCCGCTGTCGAGTCGCCGGACCCCGAGCCGCCCTGTGCTATCGCGGCTGCCGACCCGTCGGAATCCGAATCGCCCTGTGTTGTCACCGCGACCGACTCGGCGGCATCGGAACTACCAATGCTTGACGCGGCGGCGGTCCCGTCGCTGGAGTTCGCGGCGCCCGCAGCGCTCAACTCCGCCGCCAGCCGTTCGGCCGCACCGGCGAGTTCAGCGTCGTAAACCGCTTCGAGTTCGGCGACGCCCGCTTCGAGCACCGCGATCTGCAGATCGGTCGCCTCGTCCGTGAGATACATCGTCGGCCCGGTTTCCCACTTCTCCTGCGGGTAGAAGCCGGCATCGTCCGTGCTGTTGAAGAACGCCGTCAGCGAGTAGTAGTCGACGTGGCTGATCGGATCGAACTTGTGGTCGTGGCAGCGTGCGCAACCGACCGAAAGGCCAAGAAACGCCGTGCCGAGCGTGTCGGTTCGGTCGATCACGTACTCGACGCGGTATTCCTCGTCGATGATGCCGTTCTCGGCGGAGTTGCGGTGCAGGCGGCCGAAGCCGCTCGCGATGAGATCCGCCTTCGACGGGTTCTCGACGAGATCGCCGGCAAGCTGCACGGTGCCGAAGCGGTCATACGGCATGTTCGAGTTGAACGCCTCGATGACCCAGTCGCGCCAGGGATAAAGCAGGCGCTGATATTCGTCGTCGAGATAGCCGTCGGAATCCGCGAAGCGCGCGGCGTCGAGCCACTCCGTCGCCATGCGTTCGCCGTAGGCCGGCCGGGCCAGCAGGCGATCGACGAGGCGCTCGTAAGCATCCTCATCCGGGTCGGCGACGAACGCGTCGATCTCCTCCGGCGTCGGCGGCAGACCCGTCAGCGTGAACGTGACGCGGCTGATCAACGTCTCGCGATCCGCCTCGCGGGCAGGCGTCAGCCTCCGCTCCCCGATTTCGGCGAAGATGAACTCGTCGATCGGATTGACCGCGTCGGCACTGAACCCCGAAACCGGCGGAGCGACCCCGGACGGTGGGATGAACGCCCAGTGGCGCATGTATTCGGCGCCCTGCTCGATCCAGAGCGCGAGCGTCTCGATTTCGGCATCCGACAGCGACAGATGCGTGTCCGCCGGCGGCATGCGCACGTACGGATCGCTCGCCGTGACCCGCCAGATCATCTCGCTGCCCGATGAATCTCCCGGTACGATCGCGAATCGCCCCGGAGACTCGGACAACTCCGCCACCGCAACGTCGCGGATGTCCAGCCGCAGGCCCGCCTGACGCGCCTCCTCATCCGGGCCATGACAGCGGAAGCAGTTGTTCGACAGGATGGGACGGATGTCCTGGTTGTAGTCGACTGCGGCGTCGTCTAGCGGCCAGTCGCAACCTGCAACGAACACGAACGCCGCGATCGCGGGTACGAGGCTGCGTACGCGAAGCTTGGGGCCGCGAGTACGTGTCGCGACCGGCAGAAGCGCCCCGAACGACGGAGCCGGGGCTCCGCCCGAAGGCCAGGGCGCTTCGGTCGCGTGAACGGCGACGCGGGATCGTCTGTACATGCCGTGGACCAATATCCTGCCGATTGAACGAAACGCCGATGACCCAGCGATCAGCAGTCTAAGGCACGCGGCGCACGGCGCGCCAATCGGGAAACCGGCTTGGCGCGCGGTCCTCGCGCGCGTCGCTATAATCGGCGGTCCCACCGAAACACCGGAACCGAGTCGAGGTGCATGGACATGTGGAGATTCCTGGCTTGCACAATCGCCCTGCTGACCGTAACGGCCTGTTCGGACTCCGGCGCCCCACCGACTGAAGCCGCTGCCGATGCTCGATCGGCAGCCGTCTCCGATACGTCGCCCGCCGAATCTGTTTCAACCGCGGCCGAAGAAGCGACGACCTACGGCGTCACCGACTTCGAAGCCACCGGTTCCGCCGAGGCTTACCCGGTGTTCATCAGGGGACTCCTGCAGTTGCACAACTTCGAGTTCGAAGACTCACGCGAGACTTTTCGCGAGGCGCAGGAAATCGACCCCGACTTCTACATGGCGTACTGGGGCGAGGCCCTGACGCAGAAGCAGCCGCTGTGGAACCGCGAAGACCTGGCGGCCGGCCGCGCGGCCCTGGAAAAGCTGGCGCCCACCCCGGAGGAACGGCTTGAACTCGCACCCACGGAGCGCGAGCGAGCCTACATGATGGCCGCCCACCGACTCTTCTCCGAAGAAGGCACGGAACTTGAGATCGAGACGGACTACGCCACGATGCTCGGCCACATCTACGAACGCTGGCCCGACGATCTCGATGCGGGCGCGTTCTACGCGCTTGCGATCCTGACGACGAGCCACGACGGGCGGGAGTTCGACAAGTACATGCGCGCGGCGGCGGTCACCGAGGAGATTCTCGACAGGAACCCGCTGCATCCCGGCGCCCTGCACTACAACATCCATAGCTACGACGACCCGATCCATGCGCCGCTGGGGCTGCGCTCGGCCCGCGTCTACGCCAACGTGGCGCCGGACGCCGTGCATGCGCTGCACATGCCGTCGCACATCTTTCTCGGACTCGGGGATTTCGAGGGCACGCGGGATCTAAACCGGCGCGCTTACGATGCCTCCATCGCTCGTCGGGCGGATCGCGGCGGAATGCTGGCCCGCAACGAGGCGTATCACGCGCATAGCTGGCTGCTGTACTCGCACATCCAGTTGCACGAGTTCGACGAGACCAGGGAAATGCTCGACGACCTCGCTGGCCGGATTGCCGGCGGCGACGAACTCGCAAACGGACAACTCATCGTGGGCCGGGCGTTCCTTGCGATCGAAACCGACGACTGGAACGACCCCCTGCTCGACGTCGAGGTCGACCTCGCCCAGGTGAATCCGATGCAAGGCGCTACGGAGCATTACGTGCGCGCTCGCCGGGCTCTGGCGGCGGGCGACCTGGAGTCGATGGCGAGCCACGTGGACGCCATCGTCGTCCCGGAGGAAGGCGGGCCGGGCATGGGATACGCCGTACCCCGGGTTTTGAAGGACATCGGCCAGGGACAGTTGCTGATCGCGCAGGGCAATGCCGAGGACGGCATCGAACTGCTCAAGGCGGCCGCGGCACTCGAGCACGGACTGCCTCCGTTCATAGGCCCGCCGACCATCGTGCAGCCAGCCGGCGAGGCCGCCGGGGACGCCTTGCGGGCGATGGGTGAGGATGACGAAGCGGTCAGCTACTACAACATGACGCTCGAACGCGCCGTCAACAAAACGCGCTCGCGGCTTGCGGTGGAAGCGATAAGCGCGGGCGGCTGAACGTCAGTAGAGCATTCGCATACGCAGCGCGATCGCCGTTAAACGGGATGTCGCTGAAGCGATGCCTCCAGGGAAGAGGTCCGAGTTCTCCCGAGAGCGAGTACGCGGTTGCGGCCGTTGACTTCAAGTGTCAGCGACCGCAACGTGAGCGGCACCCGGTATCCTGTCATTTCGAACACGAACCAGGAAACACCATGAGATCGTTACTCTTGATTTCTGCGTTACTTCTGTCCGGCAGCGCCTGGGCGCAGACGGTCATTCACGCCGGTCAACTGTTCGACGCTGCCGTCGGCGAAGTAATCGACGGAGCAACCATCGTCGTGGACGGCGATCGTGTCGCGTCCGTGCAAGCAGGCTTCGTGGGCGAACCGGACATCGACCTGTCCGACTCGTTCGTCATGCCCGGCTGGATCGACATGCACGTGCACATCGGCAGCGAGCAAACCCCGGACCGATTCCTGGAGTCCTTCACGCTCGAACCCTCAGACATGGCGTTGCGGGCGGTTCCCTACGCGGAACGCACGCTCATGGCGGGATTCACCACGGTACGGGATCTCGGCACGAACGACGGAGTGGCCCAGTCGATCCGGCGGGCGGTCGCCGAAGGCCACATCGTCGGACCGCGCATCTACACCGCCGGGAAAAGCCTCGCCACCACGGGCGGGCACGCAGACCCGAGCAACGGCGTCAACAGCGAGTTACGCGGCGCTCCGGGACCGGCAGAAGGCGTCGTCAATGGCGTGGACGATGCCTACCAGGCCGTCCGCGCCCGCTATCAGGAAGGCTCGGACCTCATCAAGCTTACGGCCACCGGCGGCGTACTGAGTCAGGCGGCAAGCGGCGAGAACCCGCAGTTCACGGTGACCGAGATCGAGGCCATTGTCGCCGCGGCCCGGGATTACGGATTTCGGGTGGCCGCCCATGCCCACGGCGCGGAAGGCATGCGGCGCGCAGTGGTTGCGGGCGTGGATTCCATCGAGCACGGCACCTTCATGTCCGACGAAGTCATGGAGCTCATGAAGGAGCGAGGCACCTGGTTCGTGCCGACCATCGTCGCCGGCAAGTTCGTGGAAGAGATGGCCAAGGTCGACGGGTTTTTCTCCGAAGTGGTGCGCTCCAAGGCCGCCGAGATTGGTCCCGTGATCGCCGGCACCTTCGCTCGCGCCTACCGGGCGGGCGTACCGATCGCGTTCGGCACCGACACGGGCGTGTCACCGCACGGCGACAACTGGCGGGAGTTCGTCTACATGACGGAAGGCGGCATGCCTCCCGCCGAGGCCATCGTGAGCGCCACCCGGAGCGCGGCCATGCTGCTGAACCAATGGGAGAACCTGGGCTCCATCGAGCCCGGCAAGTACGCCGACATCATCGCCACCCCCGGCGACCCGCGTGGGGATGTGGACGAGTTCGGCCGCGTCCACTTCGTCATGAAGGGCGGCACGGTCTACAAGCAGTAAGCGCTGAGGCCGGCTCAACAAGCAGGATTGCATTCAGGGCCCGGGATTGATTTTCGGATCGGTTGCCGAAGACCCGAGGTATGAATGATCCTCGAACTTGCAATATTGAACGTCGTGGAGGACAGGGCCGAGGAATTCGAGAAAGCCTTCGCGGAGGCTCGCAGCATCATCTCGTCGATGCCCGGCTTCCAGTCACTGGAACTCGGCCGAAACCTCGAACACCCCAAGCGATACGTCCTCCTGGTACGCTGGCAGACGCTCGAAGATCACACGGTCGGATTCAGGCAGTCGCCGGAATACGAGACATGGAAGTCACTGCTGCACCACTTCTACGAGCCGTTTCCATCCGTGGAACACTTCGAACCGATACTGAAAGCGTAGGCAATCCCGGCCGAGTTCAACTCAAGGCTTGCCCGGCTGCTGGAAGCAGGTGTCCTGCACCAATTCCACTTCCGGCGTGTAGAGCCAGGTCTTCGTGATGACCATTTGCCCGGTGAACGTCACGGGATCTTCGAGCGTGAATGTCACCTCCAGACGCCGCGGGTCGTCATGGACCATATACCGCTCGATGCCCGTGAGCTCGCCGCTGTGACCGATGCGCGTTTCATCCGAAATCCGGTCCGCCGTCACGCGCTCGGTCTCCACGATCAACACGCCGTCCTCCACCCGCCCGATCGAGTGACCAAGCAGGGTATGCGTGCGATGCTCCGGATGATCGCGGCCATCCATGTAGATCGGCCGCAATAGCGCCCATTCCTCATAGCGTATGAGGAGGTTCTCGCCGTCGCGAACGATCTCCATCGGCAGCGGATTCGTCGCCTGTCGAACGAAACCGTAGGGTTGGCAATTGAGGAACTTGGGGTCGGATTCGGGCGTGTTGTCTTCGCGCACCTGCAACCCGGTTTCAGTCATCTGCGCTTCGAACTCCGCATACCACGCCTCGTTACTCTGCGCTGCGAGGGCGAACCAGGGAACGTCGTCGTTCGCAGGATCTGCAAGCAGGGCGCTCAGGTGCTCATACATGTCGCGGGGACATCCGACAAAACAGGCGATGTCCGCAGCCGTCCACCAGTCGTCTTCCTGCGCGGTGAACACCCCGCTCCATGTGCCGAGGAAGGGCTCAACGGCATCGTCCGATTGCGCGGACGCACCGTGCGGAAGCGCCAGCACGACACAGGCCAGGAAAGGCACCCATCGGGGCAAACGGAACGCGTGGATCGGTCGATGATTCATGGCGATTCTCATCGTCATTCCCTGCGGCGACGGCGGTCGTTGAAGTCTTCGGCCCTGATGTCCTCGGCGAACAATTCCCTGCCGTCAGGCAGCGTCAGGTATTCCATGTGGACAACGTTCGAGCCGTCGCGCGTCGGATGACCGCGGATGGTGACCTCGTCGCCGGGCGCGACCTCCTCACCGGTCCAGCCCACACGCACGAGCCGCGTCCGCGATCCGCCCTCCGCGAGCCAGGCCTCCGTGGCGCCTTCATTGTCGACGTCCAGGTAAATCCGGATGTGCGGGTTGCCCAGGACGTATCGGGTAACGACGCCTGTGACGATGATTTCCTGGCTCAGGTCGTAGAGCATTGCAGGCGAGTGATGTGCGGTGACCGGCGCCAGCGACAAGGTCCCGACGGTCAGCGCTAACAGCGAGAATGGTATCCGCATGCGGCGCCTCCTCAAGATTGCAGGACTGAAGGGTCGATAGTATCGGCGTGCGCAGAATTTTGCATGTCGTCGCTCGTCAGCCCGAACCATGCTGCCTCACCGTCTCCCAGGTCGTCGCCGCAGCGGCGTCCCGTTCGGTCATCTGCATGTTGTCGCTCGTCAGCCCGAACCACGCTGCCTCGCCTTCTCCGAGGTCGTCGCCGCAGCGCGGTCCCGTTCGGCCATCGGGGTGACAAGTCCAGTTTCACGGCTTGGCGATGTCCGAAACGTTTTGCTAGTTTCCGCTCACCGAAAACGGCGCACTCGCTTCGCCCATGTTCTACCGTACTTTCGTTCGCTTCCTGACCCTGGTCGCCCACACCTTCTACGAGCGAATCGAGGTGGTGGGCCTGGAGAACGTGCCCGCGCGGGGCGCAGTGATCCTTGCCGGCAATCACCCCAACGCGTTGATCGACGGGCTGCTGCTGATGTGCCATGCGGGACGCACCCCCGTGCATTTTCTCGGCAACGCGAAATTGTGGAGGATTCCCCTGCTCGCCCGGCTGCTCGATGCGCTCGGCGCCGTACCCGTGCTGCGCCGCGAGGAACACGGCCCCGACGCGGATAACCGGAACGCCTTCGAACGCGTTGACGAGGTCCTGGCGCGCGGCGGCTGCGTGGCCATTTTTCCCGAAGGCATCAGCCACACCGACAGTCAGCTCTCGACGCTCAAGACCGGCACCGCGAGAATGGCCTTGCGCGCCGCCGAGCGCCGCGGGGCCGGCGTCGCGATCGTTCCTTTCGGCCTGACCTACCTCGACCGGCATCGTTTCAGAAGTCAGGTGCTGCTGCACTTCGGGGCGCCGATGCCGATCGACGAACGGGGTCTTGCGGCTTACGGGAACGATGAAGCGGAGACCGTCCGCGAGCTCACCGCGGAACTGCGCGGACGACTCTCGCGCGTCACCCTCAACGCGCCGGACCGGGCGACCTTGCGGTTCGTTCACGCCGCGCGCCGCCTGTACAAGCCGGTTGCGGCGAAACTCACGCCCGCCACCTGGGTCGAGCTCAGCCGCCGTCTCGTGGATCGCTATACGCGGATCGCCGGCGAGCCGGACATTCAGCGGCTGCGCGCCGGGATCGAAGCGTACCAGTCACGGTTGGAACTGCTCGGCCTCAAGGATCATCAGCTCGGTCACCCGGTCGGCGTGCGCATGGCGACGACGAGGATCGTCTGGCGCATGGCCCTGGTCCTTCTGCTGCTGCCGCTCGTCCTGCCGGGAGCGATCGTCGCACTGCCCGTCGCCTGGCTCGCCGCATCGGTGAGCTCGCGGTTCAGCGACGATGTCGACGATATCGCCACGCTGAAGGTTGCGACGGCGGTTCTGGCGCTGCTTGCAATCTGTGCGCTCCTCACGGTCGCGGCCGGGACCGCGTTCGGATGGCTCTGGGCGGTTCCGGCGCTCGTATTGCTGCCGCTGAGTTTCCTGGCCGCCCTGTTCATGCTGGCAAAACAGGCCCAACTGCTCGTCTCGATTCGCGGCGTACTTCGCCTTGCGTGGTTGCGCGGCGACATCGAAGCACTGGTTGACGAGAGGAAGAAACTGGTGATCGCGGTACGAACCACCGTCGACCGCTACTCCGACCCCGACATTCGGCGGATCTTCGACGCGTCGGACTTCGGGTGACGGTATTTCCGAATTTCCGAACCGGGATTACCGTAATTCGCGCCTGACGATCGACGCGCCCGCGGCGAGCGCCCGGAGCTTCCCGAAGGCCGTTTCGCGCGGCAGATACTTCATGCCGCAATCGGGCGTGACGATGAGCCGCTCGGGCGGCAGGACATCGAGAGCCCGGCGTATACGCGCGGCGACGGTCTCGGGGGGCTCGATATCGGGATCGTTGAGGTCGAGCACGCCGACCATGAGGGTCTTCGAAGGCAAGGAGCTGAGCACCGCAAGGCCGAGGGCGGGTTGCGCGGCCTCGATCGAAATCTGGTCCGCAGTCGAGTCCTCGAGTTCAGTGAGAAATGCGTAACCGCTGGCCGGTTTGTCTTTGACGAGCGCGGCGTAACCGAAGCAGAGGTGAACGGCCGTCGTGCCCGGAGCGTCCGCCAGCGCCCGGTTGATCGCCGTTACACCGTAACGCCGTGCCTTGTCGGCATTCGACTGCAGCCACGGCTCATCGAGCTGCACGACATCCGCACCCGCGCCGAAGAGCGCATGGACTTCCTCGTTGACGGCGTCCGCGAAGGCGAACGCCAGGCTCTCCTTGCTTCCGTAATACTCGTCGACGGCCTGCTGCGCCATCGTGAACGGTCCCGGCAGCGTGACCTTGACCCTGCGGTCCGTCCTCGCGCGCAGAAACTCAAGGTCGCGCAGTTCCACGGCCCGTTTCCGCTCGATCGGACCTGAAACCAGTGGTACGGGAACCTTGACGCCAGTACGGCCGACGATCTCGCCGTGCCGGTCCGGGTCGATGCCGCCGAGCGCGTTGGCGAACCGGTTCGAGTAGCTCTCGCGCCGAATCTCGCCGTCGGTGATGATGTCGATGCCGGCGCGCTCCTGGTCCCGGATCGCTTCGACCGTCGCGTCGTCCTGCGCCTGCGCGAGCTCCGACTCAGGCACGCGCCAGATCTCCTCGACGCGGATGCGCGGCGCCATGAACTTGCGCAGCAACTCGCGGTCGACGAGCCACTCCGGCTGCGGATAACTTCCGACGACGGCTGTCTGGAGCTTTTCTGGCATCGGTCGATCGTGTTCCGATTCTGCGCCGGCTGCATTCTACCGTCGACCGCTTCTTGCAGACCTGCGATCCCCGAGAGCGATCATGACGCACATCGACTGCGCTGCCGTCCGACGACTCGACAACACGGCACCAATCTCGAGTTTGCACCCGGCACCGGCAGTGCCAAGCCGCCCCGGCGAGGCACATTCGGTGTGCTGCGCGTCCGGTTTACACGGCAGACTGCCGTGGCTATCGTTGCCCGTACGCGTTCATCGGGGGAGCATGGATGACCGGCATCACGAGACGTTCTTTTCTCGGGCGAAGCGGCGCGGGTATCGCGGCGACTGCAACGCTGCCGGCGCTCACGGCCGGCCCGCAGCAGAAAGCCGCGGCCCAGCAACTCGGACAAGCCCCACGCACGCGCATCGAACTCACGGTCAATGGCGAAGCCCATGCGCTTGAAGTCGAGGACCGCTGGACGCTCGTCGAGGTCCTGCGCGATCACCTTGAACTCACGGGCACGCGCGTCGGCTGCGACCGCGGCGAATGCGGCGCCTGCACGGTGCTCCTGGACGGCAGGAACATCTTCGCCTGCAGCTATCTCGCCGTCTGGGCCGACGGCAAGGCCGTGGAGACTGTCGAAGGCCTCGCGAGGAACGGCGTTCTCGATCCGCTCCAGGAAGCGTTCATCGAGCACGACGCCCCGCAATGCGGGTTCTGCACGTCCGGCCAACTGATGTCCGCGAAGGCCCTGCTCAACGAGGGCGCCGAAGTCACCGAAGAGAGCGTCCGCGAGGCGCTCGCAGGCAACATCTGCCGCTGTTCGAACTTCCTCAACTACCAGGCTGCGGTCGCTCGCGGCGAGCCGAGTAATCCAGCCACGGCGGATCCGCTCAGGGTCGTCGGCCGACCGACCCCGAGGGTCGACGCACTCGAGCGCGTGACCGGGCAGGCACGCTATTCGCCCGACATCCAGCTCCCCGGGATGCTGTACGCGCGGATACTCAGAAGCCCGCACGCGCACGCATTGATCCGCGCCATCGACGTTTCGCCCGCGCTCGAACTCGACGGCGTCGTAGCCGTGCTGACGCACGAGAACTGCGACATCGACTGGGCGTCCGGCGACCTCGCCAACCGGCGCATGCTGTTCAACAATCCCGTGCGCTACTACGGTGATGCCGTCGCAGCCGTCGCCGCGGTCGACCGCCATACGGCCGAGGCTGCCGCGCAACTCATCGAGGTCGACTACGACACGCTGCCGTTCGTGCTCGATGCCGAAGAAGCGCTTGAACCCGGTGCCGTGCCGGTCCAGCCCGGCGGCAACCTCGCCGCGCCCTTCGGCGCACTGCGGGGCGGCGGCTCACCCGTACCGGGTCCCGCCGTCTACGAGCGCGGCGACATCGAAGCCGGGCTCGCCGAATCGGACGTCGTCATCGAAGACCACTACGTCTCCAAGCACCACAACAACGCGCAGATGGAACCGCGCACGGCCGTTGCTCAATGGGAAGCGGGCAAACTCACGGTATGGACGCCGACCCAGGGCATCACGAACTGCCGCGACGACATCGCTGCAGCGTTCGGCCTCCCGAACGAGCAGGTCCGGGTGATCTGCGAGTACATGGGCGGCGGTTTCGGCAACAAGAACCAGTGCCAGGATACGGACCTGATCGCCGCCGAACTGGCCCGACGCACGGAGCGCCCGGTCAAGCTCGAGCTGACCCGCAAGGAGGACTTCCTGTCGATCCACGGCCGCTGGCCGACGAGTCAGTATTACCGCGTCGGCGCGAAGCGCGACGGCACGCTGCACGCGATCGAGCTGCGCGGCTACAGCGGCATGGGTCCGCACATCAAGAGCAGCGGCGACATCGCCGGCATCGATTTCTACCAGTGCCCGAACGTCAGCAAGACCGTCCGGACCGTACACACGAACATGACGACGAGCGCGAACTACCGCGCACCGTCCTATCCGCAGGGCGTGTTCGGCATCGCTTCGGTTCTCGACGCGATCTGTCACGAGATCGACATGGATCCGGTCGAGTTTCACCTGAAGAACGTAACCCGCCAATATCGCGACGCGACGCCGTACACGAGCTACGGGCTCATCGATTGCATCGAGCAGGGTGCGGAAGCCTTCGATTGGGGCAATCGCCGCCAGCCGGTTGCGGCCGACGCCGGGCCGATCAAGCGCGGCACCGGCATGGCGATCGGCGCGTTCACGGCGCGGCTCGGTTTGAGCAATGCCGTGCTCAGGCTCGACGACGCCGGCACGCTCTGGCTGCACGCCGGAGTGACCGACATCGGCACCGGCGCGAAGACGACGCTCGCCATGATCGCGGCCGAAGCGATGGAGATGGACCTCGACCGCGTCGAAGTCGTCTGGGGCGACACGGACCGCTCGCCGTATTCGGTCGGCGAATCGGGCTCGCGCACGACGAGCCACACCGGGTTTGCGATAGTCCAGGCCGCGGAGGATCTCAAACGACAGCTCGACGAGCGCGGCCCGCCGGGCCCGGGCGAGGAACTCGTCGCCGAGGCCGCGCCGAACCCGAGCCTCGAAGGCGAGCAGCGCTATTCGTTCGCCGCGCATTTCGTGGAACTGGAGGTCGATACCGAGCTTGGCGGCGTGCACCTGACGAAGTACGTCGCCGCGCACGACAGCGGGCGCATCGTCAACCCGCTGACGGCAACGAGCCAGGTCAAGGGCGGCGTCATCCAGGGCATCGGCATGGCCCTGCACGAGGAGCTGCTCTACGACCGGAGCACCGGCATTCCCGTCAATCCCGGCTACTACGGGGCGCGGATCATGACGCACCTCGACACGATCCCCATCGACGTCGTGTTTGTGGACACCGAAGACGCGCACGGACCCATGGGCGCGAAGAGCATCGGCGAGTCAACGATCATCCCGGTCGTCGGCGCGATCGCCAACGCCATATTCAACGCGACCGGCAGACGCATCAGGGAACTGCCGATCAGCCGCGACCGCGTCATCGGAGCGATGTCATGAGGCCGCGGTCCCGGCACGGCGCAACGCACGGCCGCGCCGGCTGCGACTGGATTATCGGAGCGATGTCATGAAGGCCTTCGAGAACCTGAGCCCAGCCACGCTAGACGAGGCAGTCGAATTGCTCGGCACCGCCAGAGCGAACGGCGAGGTCGCCTACCCCGCCGGCGGCGGCAGCGACCTGCTCGGCATGGTCAAGGACGAGCTCGTCCCGGCGCCCGACAGGATTGTCGATCTCAAGCGCATCCCGGGGCTTGACGAGATTCGCACCTCCGAGCGCGGTACGGAGATCGGCGGACTCGTCACGGTCGACGCGGTCGCCCGCAGCGAGGGAATCCGCTCGCGCTACCCGGTGCTCGCCGAAGCTGCAGCCGCCGTCGGCGCGCCGCAGCTCAGAAACACCGGCACGATCGCCGGCAACGTCTGCCAGCGGCCCTGGTGCTGGTATTTCCGCCAGGGCTTCTCATGCCTGAAGCGCGGCGGCGACCGCTGCTATTCCGTGATCGGCGAAAACCAGCAGCACGCGATCTTCGGCGGCGGTCCGAGCTTCATCGTACACCCGTCCGATACAGCCAACGCGCTCGTGGCGCTCGACGCCGAGTTTCAGATTACAGGTCCGAACGGCGAACGAACTGTCCCGGCATCGGAATTCTTCATCCTGCCCCGTGACAGCCTGGAACGCGAGAATGTCCTTGAAACTGACGAGCTTCTGGTCGGAATCTCGCTACCCTCCACGAGCGCGAACCGCTCCGGCGCCTACCGCAAGGTCATGGACCGCGAAGCCTGGACTCATGCCGTCGTCAGCGTCGCGCTGACGCTCGACATGGACGGCGAGGTCTGCCGCGACGCGCGTATCGTGCTGGGCGGCGTCGCGCCGATCCCCTGGCGCGTGCCCGCGGCCGAAGACATGCTGCGCGGCCAGGGGATCACCGCCGAACTCGCGCAACAGGCCGCCGATTCAGCGCTCGAAGGCGCCCAGCCACTCGCGAAGAACGGCTACAAGGTCATGATGGCGCGCGCGCTCGTCAGGCGCAGCGTGCTCGAGTTGTCCGGCGCCGCCTGAGTCGTCTGCCCATCGCGGCCCGTTGGCGAGACCGCGGTGAGTCGGGCTTCGCGTTTCTCCTGAACTGAACGCGGCCCGGATTACCGCGTCGGCGTCATCTCTCCCCTGCCCAGGCGAGCAAAGTAGTCGTGGTGAGCGCGCATCGACATCCGCGCGAAGATCAGCATGATGGGCACGTTGACCCACAACATCAGACCCGTGCCGAAGGTTGAGAACAGGTCCAGTTCGTCCTGCGTGCGGATGAACTGCACGGATAGCAGGATCAGCAGGCAATACACCACACGGTAAGGCATGACCGCGCGCTTGCCCTGATCGTATTTGCGGAAGAGATACACGATGCCCTGCTCGCCGTAGTATCCCCAGGAAATGATGGTCGAGAACGCGAAGAGCCAGGCGGCCACCGGCACGATCCAGGTTCCGAGCCCCGGCACGACGCGGTCGAAGGCCTTCGCGGTCAGGGATGCACCCTTGAAGTCGAAGAAGACGCCATCGACGGCGAGCGTCGGCGTGACGCCGGACGGAGCACTGAATTCATCGAATTCGACGGTCCAGCCGGCGGAGTCGCTGCCAGTCAGCTCACCGAAGACACGCGATCGCTCAAGGCCGGTTTCGGCATTCGTTCCCGACTCGACGACGACGAAGACGATCGCGCCTTCGCGCATCTGCGCATCGGCAATGAGTTCGTCGCCGATCGTGACCCCGACGGGATCGATTCCCCAATCGATGTCGTCGGCGGCGCCTGCCGCTTCTCCGCCGTCCACGACGACAGGCGAGATCGCAGGCGCAGTGTCGTAAACGAGCGCCGCATCGCGGTTCCAGACGCCGCTCGACAGGATCACGAGTCCGGTTACCGTGCAGACCACGAGCGTATCGATGAACGGCTCGAGCCCCGACACGACCCCTTCGCGCACGGGTTCCTCGGTCTTGGCCGCCGAGTGCGCGATCGGCGCGGAACCCTGGCCGGCTTCACTCGAGAAGAATGCACGCTGCAAGCCCTTCAGGAATCCGTAACCGGCCGTGCCGCCGATGAACGCGCCGACCCCTTCGCTCGGCGAGAACGCCTCGGTGAAGATCAGCGCGAACATGGCCGGGACTTCGGCAATGTTGAGGGCGATCACGAACAGACCCGCGAGCAGGTAGGCCGCGCACATGAACGGCACGATCCTTCCCGCGATTTCGCCGATGCGCCTGATGCCGCCGACGATCACGAGACCTACCGCGAGCGTGAGTATCACGCCCGCGATCCAGTGCGGCAGCCCGAAGTAGGTGAACGAGATGTCGGCGACGTTCCAGGCCTGGAACATGTTGCCGCCGGTTGCCGTCGAGACGAGCAGGGTCAGACTGAAGATCACGGCGACTGTGGTGCCGACGGGTGCAAGTGCGGGCGAGATCCGCCTGAAGCCGCGGTGGGCGACCCACATCGGCCCGCCATGCGGATTACCGGGATCCGAAGTGTCCCGGAACATCATCGACTGCGTGACCTCGGTCATCTTCAGGCACATGCCGACGACGCCGACCATCCACATCCAGAAGAGCGCCCCCGGTCCACCGAGGGAGATCGCGATGGCGACGCCCGCGATGTTGCCGAGCCCGACAGTCGCGGAGAGCGCGGTCGACAGCGCCTGGAAATGGTTGATCGCGCCGGGGTCGCCCTTTTCGTCGTACTTGCCCGTGACGACCGCGACGCCGTGCGTCAGCGCCCGGTACTGGCCGAACGCGTTCCAGAATGTGAAGAGCACGCCCACGCCAAGCACGACGAGCAGCGCCGAATCGTGCCAGATCACACTGTTGATTGCCGAAGTGACGGCGACGATTGCGTCCATGAGTCCCCTTCTAGATAACCGAAACGGTGCGCTCGAACACCCAGAACGCGGCGACGGAACCGATCACATAGGCCGAAAGCTGCCGCGACCAGCGCGGAATCGGCACCGATACGTAACGCAGCCCCCAGCCGAGCAGGAGCACTGCCGCGATGAACATCAGTTGGCCGAGTTCGACGCCGACGTTGAAAAACAGGAGGGCGAGCGGAATCGCGCTCTGCGGCAGACCGACCTCGCTCAACGCCCCGGCGAAACCGAAGCCGTGCAGCAGGCCGAAGGTGAACGCGACGATCCACGGAAACCGCGTTGTAAGACTGGCGTTCGCGCCGCGGCCGGCAAACTGCCCGGCGCCGGGCGGGGCAGCGGCGACCCCGCCCGAGGCCGCGTTTGCGCCGAAGCCGGCGACGTCGACCTCGCCCCGCGCGAGCTCCATGGCGACGAACACGATGCTGAGCGCGATCGTCGCTTCCACGGGAGCGATCGGCACGTTTACGAACCCGAGTGTGGCTGCGCCGAGCGTGATGCTGTGCGCGACGGTGAACGCCGTCACCGTGATGACGAGGCGGCCGAGGCCGCGCACGAGCAGCAGCAGCGCAAGCACGAAGAGCAGATGGTCGATGCCGAGCAGGATGTGCTCGACGCCGAGCACGAGGTAGGTCGCGGCGACCGCGAGCGCACCGGCTTCCTCGGGAATGACGACGCTCGGGCTTTCGGGCACGAGCCGGTGAGTGAACGAACTGCCGTCGAGGTAGTCGACGCGCAGCAGCACATCGGTCTGGGTCGCGGCGAGCCCGTTGACCTCCAGGAGCTTGCCGGGCAACGGCTCGTCACAGCTAATGCGGCCGTGGTCGATCCGGGCGTCTTCGACCGCATAGGTGCGCACTCCGCCGACGACCTCGCAACCGGCCGGCACCTGCGGCTGCATCGCGTCGGCGAGCCCGCCGGAGATCGACACCTTCCACTGTGCGTTGAAGGTGTTCGGCTCGATCTCGGTCAGGCCGAAGAACGCCGGGCTCAGGCGATGGGCGGAAGCGGTACCGGCCACCACGCACAGCAGGACCAGCACCGACAGTCCACGCAGCAACGACGTGTCGCAACGGTTCAGACGGCCAGCTCGCCGGACAGGGGACGAGGCGCGGCGAAACCAGGAAGGACCGGGTGACAGCCGGTGTGACTCCGGCGGGATCGGCGGGCGGCCGGCAGCAGCGTGAGGATTGCCGCCGGCTACCGGAAGGCGCAAACCCATCAGGGAGCGTCCTCCGCCGCGTCCTCCGGCCAGTCGACCACGATCTCGTAACGGGCGCGAATCTCGGCGTACGTCGCGTCATTGGCGCGACTGCGCTGATCCTCGGCATACCGCTCGAGCACGGCGTCGCGAACCTCGTCGAAGGCCGGTTGCCGTGCCTCGCTGCGCGACACCACGCGCACGAGATGCAGACCGAAATCCGACTCGAACGGGCCCGTCCATGCGCCCGGCTGCATCGTGAATACGGCGTCGGTCAGTGCAGCGCCGAACAGGACCTGGACCTGCTCGCGAGGTGCTTCGTCCATCTGGAACCGCAGCGGCGTACTGTCCCCGAAGCCTTCCGGATCGGCGCCGCCCGTCAGCGCCTCGAGGGCCGCATCGACATCGGCCTGGAGCGCGTCGCCGCGTTCGCTGGGGCTGAAGTAGAGCTGATCGAAGGTCACGAGTGCCGGGATCTCGAACCTTGCTGGCTCCGCGTCGAAGAACGTCTGTAGCTCTTCGTCGGACGCAGGCTCCGGATCGGCAAGGTCCTCCGTCAGATAGCGCATTTTCTCGATCAGGCGCGTGCGCACCTCGTCGTCGTTGACGTCAAGACCGAGCGCCAGTGCCTCGCGATACATGACCTCGTCGCGGATGAAGGGCTCGACGAGCGCGGCGAGTTCCTCGCGGCTCGGTTCGCGGCCGTTGAAGAGCATCGCGGACTGACGCAACTGCTCGACCTGCACGGCATTGATACGGATGGGTACCGGACCCGCTTCACCGCCGTCGCCCTGCAAGTACGAAATGGCGAACAGCAAGCCGCCGAGCACGACAAAGTGGAGCAACGGGTCCTTGAGCAATCTGCGCATGGAAGTCGACCTGGTCCGCGGGAAATCGTCGGCCGCATCGGCGACTGAGACTAGCAGGGGCCAAGGCGTTTCGCCAGCAACCCCACGCGGGGTTGGTTTGGCGTTCGGTAACGGTCCGATATGCCGGACGACTACGACATCGAACTCAGGGCATCAGAGTTCTTCGTCCGATTTTTCGGGAGTTTCGGCCGAAAAAAAAAGCGCCCCGCCGGGGAGACGGGACGCGAGTTGGGGGATTCTTTCAGCCTGACCGCAACGCTTCGAGTGCTCAGGCGCTCGATAGTTCCCCGAGTTCCACGGTGAACTCGAGCGTCTCGCCGGCGCGCCACACCTCGATCGATACCTGGTCGTCGGCATCCGTGCCGCCGACGAGCCGGCTCAGGGTCCGTGCGGAGTCGACGGCCCGGCCGTCGAATACCATGATGACGTCGCCATCGAGGAGACCTGCGCGGTCGGCCGGACTGCCCTGTTCGACGTAGGCGACCCGGGCGCCGCGTGCATCGTCGAGCCCCAGCGATTCGGCGAGTTCCCGATCGACGCTGAGAATCGACACGCCGAGCCAGCCGCGTTCGACGGCGCCATCCGTCCTGATCTCGTCGAGGATCGCCTGCGCCTGATTGGCCGGAATCGCGAAACCGATCCCGATGCTGCCGCCGTTCGGCGAAAAGATGGCCGTATTGACGCCGATGACCTCGCCGGCCGTGTTGAAAACCGGCCCGCCCGAATTGCCCGAATTGATCGGTGCGTCGATCTGCAGGTAGTCGTCGTACGGACCGGACCGGATGTCGCGTCCCCGCGCCGAGATGATTCCGGCGGTCGCCGTGCCGCCGAGACCGAACGGATTGCCGATGGCGAGCACCCATTCACCGACGCGGGCGCGGTCCGAATCGCCGAACTGTAGCGCCGTGAGTTCATTCGACGCATCGACCTTGATGAGCGCGAGGTCCGTTCGCTCGTCCTGGCCGATCACGACGGCCTTGAGCTGCTCGCCGGACTGGAGCGTAACGACGATCTCGTCGGCGCCGTCGATCACATGCTGATTGGTCGCGATGTGGCCCTCGGTGTCGATGACGAACCCTGAACCTGCGCCGCGCATCCGGCGTGGAAACCTCGGTCCACCCGGGGCCCTGTCCGGTGCATCGAAGAACCGCCTGAAAAACTGCTCGAATTCGCCGCCGCGCGGGAAGTGCTCCGGCCAGACCGCCGTGGGCATCGACCCCGTCCGTTTCGTGACGGCGATATTGACGACGGCCGGGCTCACGCGTTCGACGACGTCGGCAAACGACACGGCGCCGGGTGGCGCCATGGCGAGCCCCGCCTCGCCGCTATCGTCCGTGGCCTGAAACGCAGGCGACAACAGCGGCGCCAGGGCGATTGCGGCGACCGCGACGACAACGTAACGCCAGGTTGTCCGCCTTCCTCCGTGAACCAAGCCCGCGTCCTTCATATGGCCATTGCTCATCGCGTCATGCTCCTGCGAATCGAATGTCTTTCGACCTGATGACGACGATACGGGCGGGCGCATTACCTCAAGCTCACCGAATCCCTACGGTTTTGTCATGAAGCGGGCTCGCGGTTTGCCTTACCCTATCGGGCGGGTGCAGTCCCGAAAGTCGAGGCGCGTCAGGGATATTCCCGCGGTTGCGGCGGTCTGATGAAAGACAAGTGCGAATACTGATCATCGAGGACGACAGGGAGCTTGCCTCGTTCGTCCGGAAGGGACTGAGTCAGGCGGGCTGGAACGTGGACCATGCCGACAATGGCAAGGACGGGCTCTTCCTCGCGACCACCGAGCAATACGATGCGCTCATCGTCGACCGCATGCTGCCCGGCATCGAAGGGCTGACGGTCGTGCGCACGCTCAGAGCGTCGGACATCGACACGCCCGTGCTGATCCTGAGCGCCCTCGGCGAAGTCGACGACCGCGTGAAGGGCCTGAAGGCCGGCGGCGACGACTATCTCGTCAAACCCTTCGCGTTCAGCGAACTCATGGCGCGGGTCGAGGCACTGGTCCGCCGCTCGCGGACGACATCCGCGGCGGCGCAGACGACTCTCGAAGTCGCGGACCTGCACATGGACCTGCTCAAGCGCGAGGTGCGCCGCGGCGCCGCGAAGATCGACCTGCAGCCGCGCGAGTTCCAGCTCCTTGAGTTCCTGCTGCGCCACGCGGGCCAGGTGGTCACGCGCACGATGCTGCTCGAGGGCGTCTGGGACTACCACTTCGACCCGCAGACCAACGTCATCGACGTGCATATCAGCCGGCTGCGCGCGAAGGTCGACAAGGGTTTCGAGCGCCCGCTGCTGCATACCGTGCGCGGCGCGGGCTACCGGCTCGGCGACTAGCGGCGCACGAACATGATTCGCCTGCCGCCCCTGCTCAGGACCAGCGTCTTTCAGCTCACGCTGATCTACGTGGTCGTCTTCGGTCTCTCCGTCGTCGCGCTTTTCGCATTCATCTACTGGTCGACGATCGGCTTCATGGAACGGCAGACCGACGCGGTCATCGAGGCCGAGATCGTGGGTCTCGCCGAGCAGTACGAGCGGCGCGGGCTGGCGGGACTCGTCGACGTGATCGGCGACCGCGTCCGGCGCGACACCGAGGACCGCTCCGCCTACCTGCTCGTCGACTCGAACCTGCGACCGTTGGCCGGCAACGTCAGCTACTGGCCGCGGGCGTTCAACCAGCAAGGTGAATGGGTCAATTTCGTGATCGCGGCAGCCGACGAGGAACAGGTCCCCGTGCGCGCACAGGTGCTCGGCGTCGGTCCGGGCTTCAGGCTACTCGTCGGACGCGAAATTCGCGAACTCGAGCAGATCGACCAGCTCCTGCGCCAGACCGCGATCTGGGGGCTCGGCCTGACCGTGGGCCTTGCCCTTGCCGGCGGGCTGCTCATGGGCGTCAGCGCCCAGCGCCGCGTCAGCCAGCTCAACCGCACGACCCGGCGGATCATCGCCGGGGACCTCTCGCAGCGCGTGCCCGTTCGCGGCGGCCGCGACGAGCACGAGGAACTTGCGACCAACGTCAACGCGATGCTCGACCAGATCGAGAGTCTGCTCTCCGGCGTACGCCACGTCGGCGACAGCATCGCCCACGACCTGCGCGGTCCGCTGACGAGGCTGCGCGCCCGTCTCGAGGCGCTCGCCTATGAACGCGAACCCAACCGGCAAAGCATCGAGCAATGCCTTGCGCAGGCCGACGGGCTGCTCGAGACCTTCAACGCCTTGCTGCGCATCGCGCGCGTCGAGTCAGGCGCCTACCGCAGCGCCTTCGCCGAACTGGATCTGAGTCTGATCCTGCGCGATGCCTGCGAGCTCTACCAGGCCGCGGCCGAGGAACGCAGCATCGCGCTGCGGCTGAACAGCGCACCGAACGCGCGGGTTTTCGGCGACCGCGAACTGCTTGCCCAGGCGCTGTCCAACCTGCTCGACAACGCCGTCAAGTACACGCCGGCCGACGGGCACATCGACGTCCACCTGAGCCACGTCGACAGGCGGATTTCGGTCAGCGTCGCCGATACGGGCCCGGGCATTGGCGAGGCCGACCGCGAGCGCGTCCTCGCGCGTTTCGCCCGCCTCGACCAGGCGCGTTCGAAACCTGGCAACGGGCTCGGGCTTGCGCTCGTGCGCGCGGTGGCGGACCAGCACGACGGCCAACTGACGCTGACGGACAACGCGCCGGGACTCATCGTCACTCTCGAACTGCCGGCGGTGAACCGCCCGCGTTAGGCCGGATATCGCAAGAAGCCTTACGGCTGGCCCGCGCTCTCGGGGGAATCGTCGTAGGCGCCGAGAAGCCCGACGCGAGCCGCTTCCACTTCGACCAGCGGTTCCTGCCGATAGCGGCCGACTTCCTCCGCCGTGTAGGGCTCGAAGTCCGCGGGCATGTCATCGGCGCTGAACCGGTAAAGGAACCAGTTCATGAGTTCCGCGAGCTCATCGTCGGGGATGATCGACAGGGACACCCCCGGAACACGCACCAGGAATTCCCTCCCGCCTTGCACCCCGAGGAACCTGCCGGTTCCGATCAGTGGAGGGATCTTCCCGGGAGTAGCTGCGCCGTCGGCAAGGTGGCAACCCTGACAATGCAGGATGTAGTTGAACTGGGGCGACGCCGCAGCTGCGGCCCCCGCTCCTGCCAGTGCAAATATCAGGGTCGATAGCGCGAACGCGGTCCGCACTGAACCTGCAAATCGCAGCAAGGTCCGCGGCCAGCGCAAGCGGTCACTGGCGCGACGCCCTTGCACGTCCCGCCAACACCTCGATTTCATCCGCGATGCTCCATGTAAGGCGCGGCCTGGTGAGATTTGCAAACTTGTTCAGGCGTCGGCACGCCCCAGCACCAGCGCGACGGTGCTGTGGTAGGCCGTGGTGCTGTGGGCCAGGCACCAGTTGATGTTGTTCGACCTGCCGGTCACGTAGACGGGCATGTCGTCCTCGTTGTTGTTGCAGAAGCACTGTCCGCAGGGACTCTTGCCGCAACAGTCGTTGTAGGAAATCAGGTAGTCGACCCCGTCGGCCGGATTCGTGCACGTGCCGATCCAGGTCACCGTCGACATTTCGGTTCCGGGCGGGCAGGACGACGCCGACCCACCGCAGCATGGCGACATGAAGCCGTCGATGGAGCAGTAACGCCAGTAGTCGCAGCTCATCGGATCGCCGGCGTCCCCCTCGATGTCGGGGTCCTTGAAACCGGCATCGGCAGCCTGGGCCGCCGCGCGAGACAACGGCAGCAGCGGAATCGAGGCGCCGCCGAGCAGGAGCGTGCCGAGACGCGTCAGGAAACTGCGCCGCGACGTGAGTCTCGCGAGGTATCTCGCTCCGGTTTCGAGCCTGCGGTCAAACCAGTTCGTCGAATCCATGCTCAGGCGACCTCCTCTTCCTTCGATTGCTCGGCGGCCATGTACTCCTGCAAGGTTGCCACACCGAGTTCATCGGCCTCAAACAGACTCTCCAGGTGCTCCCGGGAATTCACGAGTCCGGTCGACCGAATGACCCCCTCAGAATCGATCAACACGGCGTGTGGCAGGCGTCCGACCCGGTAGCCGAGCCCAAGTTCCGACGAAAGCAGATAGGGGAACTGCTGAAGTCGGTATTCCGAAACGAACGCTTCATGCTCCTTGCGCGCGCCGTCGCTGGCCAGAATCACGTTCAGCCACCTGCCCTCGTTCCGGGCGACGGACTTGAGCACCGGCAGCAGCGTCTTGCAGACGGGGCAGGTCGGCGACAGGAAGAACAGCAGCGTACTGAGATTGTCCGGTCGCGTTCCCCCAACCCGCTGCTCCCGATTCGCCAGGTCGCTGACGGTGAAGACCGGCGCCTCTTCGCCCGCCTTTGGGCCGCTGCCGACCACCAGGGCGCCCGCCGGAGCGACCCGCTCGTACAGCACGCCGATCTGCCGGACCAGCGCGAGGATGACGCCGCCCATGACCAGCACGAGAATCCACAGCAATACGTTGGATGCAAGGAGCGCGCCCGACACGATCAGCCCCTCAACCGTGCGAGGTCCGGTCCGTTGGCGATGAGCCGATTGATCGCCGCGTACAGCAACGCCGCCGCACAGACGGCCGCCGTTACCGCGATCGCATCGAACCAGACCAGCACCCTCCCCTGCACGGGCAGCATGGCAGCCAGTGCCAGCAAGGCGAGCAAGAGGTTGCGCGCGACCAGGGATCCGCTCAGCGATTGCCGGCCTGCGGGCCCCATGCAGCCGCAATCGATGAAGCGCCGCCCCCTGAACAGGTTCACTGCGATGGCGGCGGCGTAAAGAGCCAGCAGCAGTGCGCTGCCGGCCAGGGCGGCGTTCCGCAGCACCGGAATCAGGAGACACACTGCCAACTCCAGTTCGAGACCGATCACGGCGACGGCGCAGGCCCGGGCCGCCCCTTGCGGGACCAGGCGGTAGTCGGTCAGTACCGTTACAAAGACCGCGAAACCGTTCAGCTTCTGTGCAGCCGCAACAAACCAGAGCAGCGCCAGCGACAGCGCGACAACCAGTGGAATGACCGGATCCACCATTCCTGCCCGCTACCTGACGCGCAGCGAAAGCCACCCGCTCGACGGGGCATTCTGCAGTCGCTCGTGGAGATACTCGCCGCTCATGGCGTGGCGGACGGAAACTCCGCTTCCTGCCGCGGAAACCAGCAAGGGTTCGTCTCCCTGGGTGACCAGGATGTTGGCAGCGCCGTCACCTGTGGTCGAACCGAGTCCGGCGCCGCCGGCATCGCTCTCGTCGCTTTCCGGGAGCGCCTCCAGGCGCTGCACGCGTTCGCGCGATGCAAGGTCGAACGACCAGATCTCGGTGCCGTCCCAGTCCGCGGGATCGTCCAACGGTTCGTCGTTCTGCCGCGCCAGGACGTAGAGACGCCCGCTTTGCTGGTGAACTGCGAGTGGCTGACGCCCGGTGATGCGCCAGTTCTCTTCGCGGTCGGATGCCGAGAGCAGCGACCAGCTCTCGCCGATTCGAGGCATGGACCCTGAGACATCCACCGAATGCAGGATCCCGTCGAACGACACGAACAACCATTCGTCCCCGTAGCGCACGCCCGGCTCCCGGATCGGATCGGTCTCGGGGTCGAAAAACTGCTCCGTGCGCTCCTTGGAAACTTCTCGGCCGTTCTCGTCGATCGTTACGGCGAGCAGGTCGCCGTTGGCGCAGATCATCACGTAGCTGAGATCGCCCGCGGAGAACACCAGGCTGCAGCCGGGCGTGGAGATTTCACCGACGAACGACTTTGCCTCAATGTCGACGACGCTGATGGACGTGGCCGGCGTGAGGTTGAACACGGCCAGAAAACGGTCATTGTCGGTGAGCGCCAGCGTACCCGTGATTGCCAGCATCAGCGCCCGTTTGGCGGGGATCACGATCTCTCCCGCAACACCCAGCGTCGTGGTGTCGAAAATCGTGAGCGTGTCGGTACGTTCCCCGCGGTTGCCGCGCGTGTAGAAGGTCTCGACCACAAACAAGGATGCCCCGTCCGAGGAGTATTCGATCGCGCCTGTCGGAAAGGTCTCGGCCACTCCGATCAAGCCGAGGAAGCGATCGTCGGCGACGTCGACAAGGCTGTAGTCGACGAACACCCAGTCGCGTTCTGGCTCCGGCAGCACTTCGGAGCGCCCGAACGTGTCGAATTCCTGGGAGAATCCGGGAGCGGTCGCGACGCCGAACAGGAGGCCAGCCACGCATAGTCTGAAAATCATTCGCTTGCAATCCCCCTTCAATGGCAAGGTCGGCGATGGAAGCCCAGTATATAGGGGCTCGGCCGGACGATCGTCGCAACCCACCTTCGCAGCAGGCGCCGCAAGACGCGTTCCTGCCATGTCGGCTTCTCGAGAATTACTGCTGACGGGCGATGTCCGGTCGCCCGGGCACGATTGTTCCCAGCTCGAAAAAGCTCGACCGCTGCTCGTAGGAAGCCGGAGTGGGCGCGTCGTCTTCAACGTCCCAAACCATTACGCTCACGTCCAGCCGTGAAGCCCCGCCGCCGGTGACGACGCCTCGCGTCGGGGCCGCGTCGCCATAGTCACGCCCCACGGCGACGCGGATATGGCGGTGGTCGGCGAGCGTGTCGTTGGTCGCGTCGATGCCGGTCCACCCGAGTTCGGGCAGCAGAAACTCCGCCCAGGCGTGCGTCGCCCCCGCTGAAGCCTGTTCTCCCGGCATGTCTCCCTCGTAAAGGTAACCCGAGACGTAGCGGCTCGGTACGCCCCAGGATCGGGCGATGGCGATCATCACGTGCGTGTAGTCCTGACACACGCCCATGCCCGTCTTGAGGATGTGATCGATGGGTGAATCGACGCCCGTGCGCCCCGGTTCGTAGCTGAATTCCGCATTGAGCGTCGTCGCGAGCTTCCGCAGCGCCTTGAGGGGATCGCGGCCGCGCCGTATGCCCTTCGCCTCGCAGAACGCTGCCAGCAGGGTGCTCGACCGCGCGAACCGGCTCGGCGCCAGAAACTCCCAGTTCTGCGGCGATGCGGCTTCGCGGTTCAGCGGTTTCCAGGCGCGGGCGCCGAGACCGTCCGGCAGCGGCGGCGGATCGGTGCTTTCGATCTCGACGTGGGAATGCACGACGGTGTGACGGTGGGATCGATGGACGTTGAACAGGTGGCAGCTGTTGCCGAAGTGATCGGTGAACGGCACGGTCACCGCGTCCGGCTCGATGGTCAGCGCATAACGCAGGACCCGCTGACCGCCGTCGTTGCGTGGCTGCAGTCGCAGCAGCGTCACGCTGTCGCGCGCGGGTTCCCGGAAATTGAATGACGAGACGTGCTCGATCAGCAAGCGCCGCGTCACCGGACCGGTCAAGGCGTGTCCTCGATCTCGTATTCGAAATAGGTCCCCGCGACGTCGTCGTGCAGGCCCCGGCATGACCGGCGGATGCCTTGAAGCGCGGCCCGCGTTGCAGCGTCGTCGTCGCTGTCGCGTTCCGGCCAGTCGTGATCGATCCCGGAAGCGAGCCGTCCCGCACGGCGGCCGGCCGCGACCTCCAGCGGCCGCCCGCCGGAAACGAAGTCAAGGGCCTCGATCAACTCGGCGAGCGCATGGCGGATCGAATGTCCGAGCCTGGCGTCGACGACGAGAAAATCAACGATGCGGCGCGGCTGGTGCTGCAGGGAATAGAGCCGGCGATAGGCGAATTCCGCCTCGCAGATATACAGCAGCGAGCGCCAGTCCGATTCGTGATGGTGATCGTCCGTCGGGTACAGCCCGATCTGCGCATCGAGCAGCACGGCAAGGAGCTGGGCCCGCTCGATGAAACGCCCGAGCCGCAGAAACTGCCAGGCCTCGTCCCGGTACATTGCGCTCTCGGCGATGCCGGTGAAGGCGCGCACGGTATTCTCGGTCTGCGCATAGAACATGTCCGGTCGATCGTTCCAGATCGTCTCGATGCTCGTGTCGCGCAGCTCCAGAAACGCAAGGTTGAGGCACGACCACATGCTGTCGGGGACGATGTTGCGGACCTGGCGGGCGTTTTCGCGTGCCCGGGCGACGCAGTTGCGGATCGAATCGGGGTTGTTCGGCTCGAAGGTCAGGTCGTCGGAAAGCGTGTAGGCATCGGCGAGCATGAAATCGTCGTCGTCCGGATTCGGCGTGAGGCTGCCGGCCACCGGGGCGCGGTCGAGGGCCTGGTACAGGCGCCGCCAGTTGCTGTCGATCTGCTCGACGGGCTGGTCCTCGAGCGCCGCGATCTGCTCGGAGAGCAGCCGGCACCCGTGCCGCGCCCGTTCCAGGTAACGGCCCATCCAGTACAGGCCTTGGGCGTTGCGCGACAGCATGCGGTCAGTCCGACAGCACCCAGAGGTCCTTGCCGCCGCCGCCCTGGCTCGAATTGACGACGAGCGAGCCTTCGACCAGGGCGACCCGGCAGAAGGCGCCCGGCACGAGCCGGGTCTCGCGGCCCCGCAGTATGAAGGGCCGAAGATCGACATGGCGCGGTGCGGCGCCGTCGTCGGTGTGGCTCGGCGCCACCGACAGGTCGAGCACGGGCTGGGAGACGTAGTTTGCCGGGTTCTTGCGCAGCTCCACGGCATAGGCCGCACGTTCTTCGGGCGTGGCGTGCGGGCCGACCAGCATGCCGTAACCGCCGGATTCGCCGACCATCTTGACGACGAGCTTGTCGAGATTGTCTAGCGTGTACGTCAAGCCGTCCGGATCCCGGCACAGATGCGTCTCCACATTGGCGAGCAACGGCTCTTCGGCGAGGTAGTAGCGGATCATTTCCGGCACGTAGGCATAGACGCTCTTGTCGTCGGCGACACCGGTGCCCGGCGCGTTGGCAATCGTGACGTTGCCGAGCCGGTAGGCATGGAAGAGGCCGGGCGTGCCGAGCAGGGAATCGGGCCTGAAGGCCAGCGGGTCGATGAAGTCGTCATCCACGCGGCGGTAGATCACGTCGACCCTTCGGAGCCCCTCGGTCGTACGCATGTAGACAAACCCGTTGTGCACGACGAGGTCGCTGCCCTGGACGAGTTCCACGCCCATTTCCTGGGCAAGGAACATGTGCTCGTAGAAGGCGGAGTTGTAGACGCCGGGTGTCAGCAGGACGATGCAGGGATCGGTGACGCCGGAAGGCGCGAGTTCCTCGAGCGTCCGGCGCAACAGCACTCCGTAGTGGTCGATGCGGCGCACGCGGTGACGCCGGAACAGGTTGCGCAGACTCCTCTTGAGCGCCCGCCGGTTGGCGAGCATGTAGGAGACTCCGGACGGAACGCGCAGGTTGTCCTCGAGTACGGCGAAGCCGTCGTTGGTCCGCACGATGTCCGTGCCGCAGACCGCGACGTAGACGCCGTGCGGCACGCGCAGACCCTGCATCTCGATGCGGTATTGCGGGCAGCCGCGCACGAGGGCCGTCGGCACGACGCCATCGCTGAGGATATGGGCCTGCCCGTAGACGTCGCCGAGGAAGCGATTGAGCGCATCGAGCCGCTGTCTGAGCCCGCGCTCGATCAGATCCCAGTCGGCCGCGTCGAGCAGCCTCGGCAGGAAGTCGATCGGGATGATCCGCTCCTGCGCGTCGTCCTCGCCATGGACCGCGAAGGTGATGCCCTGGTGCAGGAAGGACCGCTCCGCATACTCCTGCATGGCCGCGATTTCGGCAGGCCGCATCCCGTCGAGCGCATCGCAGAGCTCGCGGCAATGCGGCCGGGGCACGCCGGGCGCCTCGAACATCTCGTCGTAGAACTTCGGCAGCGTCTCGTAGCCCGCGAACAGGCTCTTGCCGGCCGCCTCACCGGCGCCGTCAGGTCTCGATTGCCTCCGTGATGGCATTGAGTCGCGCGAACTCGCTGGCGGTTTAGTTGGCCGCGATTGTGGCCGGTAAAGGAGCGGCCCGCAACCGCGCGGGCGGGCTCCGCAAGGCGGCCGACGCCCGTCGGCCGGCATCCGATTCCAGCGTCGTGAACTGCAAGCGGTGCTGCGGAGACTAAAATCATGGAGTGGAAGGAACGACCACGCGAATGACTTCGACGCGAAATTCCGGCGGTCTTGCGGCGCTCCGTTCCGCCATCCGCCGCGCCAGGTTCACGGACGAGGAATCGCTCGTCGCGGCGTTGCTCGATGCGGCGCCCTACGACGAGGAAGTCGCCGGGCAGATCGAGGACGACGCGGCCGCACTGGTCCGCTCGGTGCGCGCCGACCGCGCCGGACGCACGGTGCTCGACCGCTTTCTCGCCGAGTACGGCCTCAGCAACCAGGAAGGCGTCGCGCTCATGTGCCTGGCCGAGGCGCTGCTCAGGATTCCCGACAGCAGGACGGCCGAACGGCTCATCGCCGACAAGCTCGGCGCGGGCGCCTGGTCGTCGCACATCGGGCATTCCGACGACCTGCTCGTCAACGCCTCCACATGGGCGCTGATGCTGACGGGACGCGTGGTCGCTCTCGACCGGGCGTTCGCGAGCGACCCCCTCGAATGGATGCGGCGCCTCGCCAAGCGGCTCGGGGAACCGGTGATCCAGGGCGCGCTGCGCCAGGCGATGCATATCCTGGGCGCGGAGTTCGTGCTCGGCCGGACGATCGGGGAGGCCCTGAGCCGGAGCGCTTCGCCCGGACCCTACTCCTACGACATGCTCGGCGAAGGCGCGCGGGACGCGGAAGCCGCGCAGCGTTATCTGGAGGCCTACGCCTGCGCCATCGCATCGCTGGCGAAGGCAGAGCCGGCGCCCCTCCCGCCGAAACACCCGGATTTCGATCGAGGACCCGATGCAGGCCTTGGCCTGAGCGCGCCCGCGGAAACGTCGCCCTCCGGCCGGTCGATGAAGACTCCTCGCTCCGGCCTGCGCACAGGCGCGGAAGCGTCCGTGTCAGTGAAGCTCTCGGCCCTGCATCCGCGCTACGAGTTCGCACAGCGCGAGCGCGTGCACTGCGAGCTCTACCCGCGACTGAAGTCGCTGGCCGAGAACGCCCGCACGGTCGGTATCGCGCTCACCGTCGACGCCGAGGAAGCCGATCGTCTGGATCTCTCGCTCGAGCTCGTCGAGCGTCTGGCCATGGACGACGACCTGTCGGACTGGCCAGGACTCGGCATGGCCGTGCAGGCCTACGGCAAGCGCGCACTGCCCGTCATCGACTGGCTGGCCGCACTGGCCCGCGACTCGGGACGCCGCATTCCCGTTCGGCTCGTCAAGGGCGCCTACTGGGACGCCGAGATCAAGCACGCGCAGACGTTCGGCCATCCCGACTTTCCCGTGTTCACGCGCAAGGCGAACACGGATCTCTGTTATCTCGTCTGCGCGCGCCGGATGCTCGAACACCCAAGGGAACTCGCGGCCCAGTTCGCGACGCACAACGCCCACACCGTCGCTGCCGTCATGGCGCTGGCCGGGCCGTTTCGCGACTTCGAGTTCCAGCGGCTGCACGGCATGGGCGAAACGCTCTATCGCGCGGCCGCGGCGCATTACCCCGACCTGCCGCCCGTCCGCGTCTATGCGCCGGTCGGCTCACACGAGGACCTGCTCGCCTATCTCGTGCGCCGTCTGCTCGAAAACGGCGCGAACGCCTCGTTCGTGAACCGGGTGCTCAACGAGCGGCTGCCGCCGGAAACGCTCGTGGCCGACCCGCTGCGCCAGGTGCGCGCGACCTCCCCTGCCGCGCATCCGGGCATCCGTGCGCCTCGGGAGCTTTTCGGCGATCGGCGCGTGAACTCGGCGGGACTCGATCTGACCGATGCCGAGAACACCGGGGGGCTCCAACGGCATTGTGAGGCGCTGACCGGGTCGCCCATCCATGCGGCCCCCATCGTTGCCGCCGCGGCGGTCGGCTCCTCCGGCGCGGCGTCCCGCCTCTCCGGTGGCGCGCCCGGCGCTGCCGGGCACGCAGCATCCGATGTTCCCGCGAATGCGGTGGAAGGCGCCCGCCGTGCGATCAGGAACCCCGCCAGACACGAGGAACTGGTCGGCTACTGCATCGATGCCGGACCGGCCGATGTCGAACGCGCCGTGGAACACGCGGCGCACGCCCAGCCTGCCTGGAACGACGCCGGAGCGGCGCAGCGCGCGGGCACGCTCGAGACCGCCGCAGACAGCCTCGAAGCGGCGCTCGAGCGGTTCGTTGCCCTGCTCGTCAAGGAAGCGGGCAAGACGCTGCCCGATGCCGTCGCCGAAGTCCGCGAGGCCGTGGACTTCTGCCGTTACTACGCCGCGGAAGCGAGACGGCTCACGGCCGAACCCGCGGCGCTTCCCGGACCCACCGGCGAATCGAATCGGCTGAGCTTGCACGGCCGCGGCGTATTCGCCTGCATCAGTCCCTGGAACTTTCCGCTCGCGATCTTTGTCGGCCAGGTCGGCGCGGCGCTCGTGACCGGCAACGCGGTCGTGGCCAAGCCGGCCGAGGAGACGCCGCTGATCGCCTTCGAGACCGTTCGCCTGCTTCACGCGGCCGGTGTCCCGGCCGGCGTGCTGCAACTGCTCACGGGTGACGGCACGGTCGGCGCGGCGCTCGTGTCGCATCCCGGGATTGCGGGCGTGGCCTTCACCGGCAGCACGCAGACCGCCCGGCGCATCAACCGTGCGCTGGCCGAGCGCGACGCGCCCATCGCGCCGCTGATCGCCGAGACCGGCGGGCAGAACGTGATGTTCGTCGATTCGACCGCGTTGCCCGAACAGGTCACCGACGATGTCATCCAGTCGGCCTTCGGCAGCGCCGGGCAGCGCTGTTCGGCCCTGCGCGTGCTGTACCTGCAGGACGACATCGCGGACCGAACGCTTGGGATGATCAAGGGCGCCATGGACGAGTTGCGCGTCGGCGATCCGGCCAGGCTCGAAACCGATGTCGGGCCCGTCATTTCGCGGACCGCCGCCGCGGCGCTCGAGAAACATGTCGCCCGGCTCGCCGCCGAGGGCGCAAGCCGGCATACGGCGCAGCTCACCGCCGAATGCCGCAACGGCACGTTCGTCGCGCCGGAACTGCTTGAAATCGAGACCATACGGCAGCTCGACGGGGAACAGTTCGGACCGATCCTGCACGTCGTCAGGTTTGCCGGCCGGGAGATCGAGTCGGCGGTCAGCGAAGCCATGAGCACAGGCTATGGACTCACGCTCGGGCTCCACAGCCGCATCGAGGGCCGCGCCGAGCGCCTGTTCGAGATGGTTTCAGTCGGCAACGTCTACGTGAACCGCAACATGGTCGGCGCGGTCGTCGGCTCGCAGCCCTTCGGCGGCCAGGGGCTCTCGGGAACGGGGCCCAAGGCCGGCGGCCCGCACTACCTGCTGCGCTTCACGACGGAGAAGGTGCTCACGCTCAACACCGCGGCGATCGGCGGCAACATGGAACTGCTGTCGCTCGACGACGGCTGATTGCGGCACGATCCGCCGTATGTCGTCACCGTGCCGCATGCGTTGCCGGCGTTTCCCGGAGACTGGCGGGAAACACCCGGCAGACACCGGTGATCGGCATGAGCTTGCCGACGATCTCCGGCGGGGGTGAATCGAATCGCGCACGGCTCCCGCCTGCTTGCACGCTTCCGGTCAGGTTGACCGCCTCGGACCTCCTGCGGATGATACGGCGAGATTCTTCGAACGAGAGCCGAACGATGCGACGATGCCTGTTCCCGCCTGTCCGCCCGCCACTGCCACGCGCTACCGCAGTCGTCATCTGCGCGACCGCCGTCATCGCGACACCCGCAGCCGCGCAGGTCGACCTGTCCGGCTACTGGCAACGCATCCGCCACGAGTGGGAGCAACCGCAGGGCGGCCCCGAGATCGGCGACTACAGCCTGTACCCGCTCAACGAGGAGGCGCTGTCGCGCTCGCATGCCTACGATCCGGCGATCGAGGAAGTCCAGCAGCAGCGCCAGTGCTGGCCGCATTCGATCGGCTACGCCATGTTCAGCCTCGCGCCGATGCATATCCGGCACGAGGAGAACTCGATCCACTTTCGCGTCATGGCCAACGAGGCGATCCGAACGGTCTGGATGGACGGGCGCCCGCACCCGCCGGAGCACGCGCTGCACACCTGGTACGGCTTCTCCACGGGAGCGTGGGAAGGCGACACGCTCGTCGTCACGACGACACACGTCAAGGAAGGACACGTGCGGCGCAACGGCGTACCGCATAGCGACCTGATGACGGTGACGGAGTATTTCACGCGGCATGGAGAGGACCTGCTGACGATGGTCATGGTGTTCGACGACCCGATCTACATGACCGAGCCGCTCGTTCGCCACATGACCTTCCGCTACGACCCCGACGCGACGATGCCCGAATACCCCTGCGAGGAGCGGGAACTCGTCGAACTCGGCGGAGCGCAGCTCATCCCCCACTTCCTGCCGGGCGAGAACCCGTTCCTCGAAGGCGCGAACGTCGACTTCTTCTCGGGAGAGGAAGTCAACGTCGGCGAGGAACTCAGGCGATGACGGCGGGGCCGGCCCCGCCGCGTTCGCCTGCGGCTCGCCACCTCCCGGGCTCCGCCAGCCGAAAGCCGTGCGTGGCGCGAAGGAACTCAAGTGCGGCAAGCTGCGGATTCCGCGGAACCCGCAGTCGTCCCGGCAACGTACGGCGGAGACTTCGCATCGTCGTGCACAGCCTGCAGACCCTTGTCGCCGCCGCATGTTGCGCTGCGTCGCTTCAAACCTTCGCGCAAACCGATTTCTCCAACGTCGAGATCGTCACCCACCACGTCTCAGGCAACGTCCACATGCTCGTCGGCGCGGGCGGCAACATGGCGGTTTCGGTCGGCGAGGACGGGGTGCTCCTCGTCGACAACCAGTTCGCGCCGCTGACCGACAAGATCGTCGCGGCGATTCGGACGCTGTCGGACGCACCCATCCGCTTCGTCATCAACACCCATGTGCACGGCGATCACACCGGCGGCAACGCGAACTTCGCGGCGCTCGGCGCCACCCTCGTCGCACACGAAAACGTGCGCGCGCGGCTCGCCGCCGCCGACAGCCCCGAAGGGGCGCTGCCGGTCCTGACGTTTGACGAAGAGATCAGCTTTCACTTCAACGGCGAAGAGGTCTCGATCATCCCGACGGTGAGCCCCGCCCACACCGACGGCGACACGCTCGTCTACTTCAGGGAGTCCAACGTCATCCACACGGGCGACGTGTTCGTCACGCTGAGTTTCCCGGTCGCCGATACCAGCAACGGCGGGCGGCTGACCGGACACATCGACGTGCTCAACCAGCTCCTCGAGCTGAGCCATACGGCGGCGGGATTCCTGTCGGGCTTCGGCAACGCACCGGGCGCCTATCCCGAGCGGCCGGTAGGTGCGCTCGGCCGGCCGCACGACCGCAGCGATACGCTGATCGTCCCGGGCCATGGCCGGCTGGCCGACGAAGTGGAACTGCTCCTGTTCCGCAACATGATCGTCGTCATCCGAGACCGGGTACGGACCTGGGCCGAGCGCGGCATGACGCTCGAAGAGATCATCGCGGCGCGCCCGGCGCTGGGCTGGGAAGCGCGCTACGGCGCGGATACCGGGCCGCGCACGACGCGGCGGTTCATCGAAACGCTCTACAACGAGGTCACCGCCGGCGAATGAGCCTGAACCGGGAACGTTGCCGAACCCCGCCGTCAGGCTCCGCACGCCTGGCATCGACCGCGGTGGCCGACTGACCCGGCGGCGGGCGCAGCGAAGCACTTTCAGGACATGCGCGGACGCATCGCACGCTCGACGCTGACCGCAGCGGCCCTGCTGTTGTCGGCGTCGCCGCGGGCAGAGGTCGCGACCGTCGCCGTCGCCGCGAATTTCCTCGTGCCGATGCAGACCCTCGCGACGGCGTTCCAGGACCGGACCGGCCATGAACTCGTCCTCGTGCCGGGCTCGACGGGCCAGCTTTACGCGCAGATCCTCAACGGCGCACCGTTCGACGCGTTCCTCGCCGCCGACGCGGACCGACCGGCCCGGCTCGTCGACAACGGCCTCGCGGTCGGCGGGAGCCGGTTCACCTACGCGCGCGGCCGGCTCGCGCTCTGGAGTGCCGATCCGGGAGCTTTCGATGACCGCGGCATCGAGCGATTGACCGGCGGCGACTTTCGCCACGTCGCGATCGCAAGCCCGGAGCTCGCCCCATACGGCGCCGCGGCACGGCAGGTCCTGGAGCAGCTCGATGTGTGGGAGGCACTCAGGTCGCGAACCGCCGTCGGCCAGAGCATCGGCCAGGCCTTCGCGATGACCGCCACGGGCAATGCGGAACTCGGGCTCGTCGCGCTGTCGCAGGCGCTCGCTTACGACGGTCCGGCAAGCTACGTCACGGTTCCGCCGGAGTTCCACGAGCCGATCGAACAGGACGCAGTATTGCTTGATCGGGGCGCCGACAACCCCGCGGCGGTCGCATTCATGGCGTTTCTGCAATCCGGCGAGACACGCCGGATCATACGCGACGCAGGATACCTCTGAGCTACCGGCGACCTGCAAGCGCGATCACGACAGCAGCGTTAAACCACAGTTCGAAATTCATGCCGATCCCCGAGCACGCAAAATGGCTTGTTGCGCCTTCTTCAGTCGCTCCCCGACGCGGAGAGCCGGGCACCCATTCGATTATTGTCGTCTGTGCTAACCTGTCAAACGCAATTCCTTGGCCCACTTGCCAATAATTCGAACATAATCCTTTTTAATCAATTTCTTAAGACAATCTTTGCTTGATCGTCAGCCGCGTTACAGGAGGCGACCGATGAGATCCTTTGCAACCCTCGGTATTGTTGTTCTCGGTTGGCTGGCATTTGCCGCCGCCGCACAGGCTCAGGAGGATCATGCCGCGCACTGCGAAGCCATGATCGACACGCGCAACCTGACGCTCTACCGCGCCGAGTGGCGTGCCGCCAGCGAGTCGAGTCCCGCGTACTGCCACGTCCAGGGTCAGGTTGGCCCGGGGCTGACCTGGTATGTGCAGATGCCTCCGCCGGAGGCGTGGAACGGCCGCTTCCTGAACTGGGGCGATGGCGGTCACGACGGCGATCTCGACTACGCCCCGCGCCGGGTTGCCGAGGGCTACGCGGTCGCCAACGGCAACATGGGCCACGACAACGGCTCGCAGCCCGGCGCGACGTTCGCGTTCAACGACCGGCAGGCGGAAATCGTCTACGGCTACGGCCACATCAAGGCGACCACCGACGCTGCGAAGACCGCCATCAGGGCGTTCTACGGCCGGCCGGCGGAATACTCCTACCACGAGGGCTGTTCGACGGGCGGCCGCCAGGGGCTCATGGCCGCGCAGCGCTGGCCTTCGATCTTCGACGGCATCGTCGCCGGCGCCCCCGCCTCGTTCCTGCAGCGGCTCAACGTCACCCACAACTGGGACATGCAGGTCATGCTCAGGGACGACTACGCGGGCTCGCTCTCCTACGACACCGACGACAACGGCACGCTCGACAGCCTGACCAAGGCCAACATGCTGACCGAAGCCGTGCTCGCGCAGTGCGACGCCAACGACGGCATCGTCGACCGGGTGGTCAACAACCCCGAGACCTGCGACTTCGTGCCCGAGCGCGACCTCGCCCATGCGATGTGTGTGGACGACGTGAACGCCGACGACTGCTTCACGACCACTCAGCTCGCGGCCATACAAGCCATCTACAGCGGCCCATATGATTCCGCGGGCACCTCGATCTACAAGGGCAAGTCCTATGGCTCCGAGATGCGCTGGCCGCTCATCGTGGTCCCGCACGAAGGCAACAACCATCGTCCGGGCCAGATCGGGCTTGCGTCGGACTACGTGAACTTCCTCTTCTATGACAACGATCCCGGCGTTCCGACCACGCGGCCGACCGACCTCTCGCTCGCGCCCGATCCGACGCGCGAACCGCCCGAGTTCGCCTGGTGGCAGTTCGACTTCGACGACTTCACCGCGGGCCTCGGCGACACCATGCGCGCCATCACCGATGCCGACGATCCGAACATGTCGCGCTATCTGAAGCAGGAAGGCGGAAAGCTCCTGATCTGGCACGGCTGGGCCGATACGGTCATACCGGCGCAGCCGATGGTCGACTTCTACGGCGAGGTCGTGGACGTGACGTTTGACGGCGACCGCGCGGCTTCGGACGAATCCGTGCGGCTCTTCATGCCGCCGGGCGTGGCGCACTGCGCCGGCGGACCGGGTCCGGATAGCTGGGACCGGCTCGCGCCGATCGTCGAATGGGTCGAGAACGGCACGCCGCCCGATTCGCTGACGGTACAGAAGCTCGACGACGGCGCCGTGGTCAACGAACGGCTCGTCTGCCCGTATCCCGAGCAGGCCGTCTACGTGGGCGGCGGCGACGCGAACGACCCGGCCAACTGGGTCGCCGACAACTTCGTCTGCGAGTAGGTCGCGCAGCCTGCGCTTGCGGCGCCTCGTTGCACCGCGGGCGCCTGGTGGGCCGCGCGTAAACGCGGCGCTGTCTGCGCGCTGAGCACTGCGAACGGCTCGAACTCGCTCACGTCCGGTCCGCGACTTCGCCGCGGGGCGGGGTCAGCGCCGCCGACCAGTGCGCGAGCTTCTCGGCGAACGGCATCCGCGCGTGGGCCGGACTCGTCGACGGCAGGGTCCGGCGCGGAATCCCGGCGAACGTGGGAGCGAGCGCGGGCAGGACCTTGCGCCGATAGAGGTCCGCAGCCGTCGCACCGTTGAAGAAGATCGAGCCGATCGAGGGGTTGAGTTCGAAGAACGATGCGAAGTCGTTCGTGACGGCCGTCGGCCCGTCGATCGCCGAATCGAGACTGCCCGGACGCCGGCCCGCGGCCAGCACGTCCCACAGCGCGATCCCGTGTTCGGTCAACTTGTCCAGCCGGGCTTCGTAAGCAAGTTCCGGTCCTGCGCCGCACACCACGCCCATGATGCGCCAGAAGGCGTTTTGCGGCTGGGCGTAATACTGCTGTTCCTTGAGCGATCGCACACCCGGCAGGCTGCCGAGAATCAGTGCCCTCGCACCGGGGGCGTGAACCGGCGGGAACCCCTGCGAAAAGGGGGTCGCTGACTTCGCCCGGCCCATTGCTCCGCGGCAGCCTTGCTGCCTCAGGGCGCGGCCGCGGCCCGCGGCTCGGCGCGCGGCGGCACAGGGGCGAAGTAGCCGACGATGAGAAGCAGCACGCCGACGCCGAGAAACGACACGACGCGTCCCACCGTCCCGGCATTATCCAGTTCGACGACGAAGAGCTTCACGACGACGATGGCCATGAGGACGGCGCCGGCGATCCAGATCGCGCGGTTGGCAGCGCGCGCGCCGGCGACCATGCCCGCAAGCGCGCTGCTCCCCCAGACGATCGACAGCGATGCCTGCAGCACCGTCGACTCGGCGAGCGGTTCGAGCGCATAGCGCACGTCGGCCCAGTGGTGCACGCTGCGGGCCACGGTCATCGTCAGCAGGAACAGCCCAAGCACCGCCGGGACGAGCACGCGCCAGCGCGACGCGAACCGATCCATTTCCACCCATTCCCGCACGGCCGCGTACCAGAACCAGCCTGCCGCGAACACGAGTCCGCTTGCGAGTTCGAGCGGGTTCAGCAACGGAACGTAGGGCAAGGGGTCGGGGTCGCCCGGCGACACGATGTTCGTCCTGATCGTAGCGACTGCGAGAACAACGAGCGTAGCGCCGACGGCCGCGAGACCATACGTGCGCCAATGCACGCGCAGCGGCCAATCCAGCACATCGCGCGCCCGGACAGTTGCGAGCAGAAGCGCGGCGACGACTGCGATTGTCGCAGCCGTTGCCCATACCCCGTCCGTCCATCGTTCGACCCACCAGTGCACTTCGGTCGCGGCCAGGGCGGCGATGAGCCAGTAGCCGCCGGTGTGCAGCACGCTCGCGACGCGGCCGAGCTGCGACTCCTGCAGGCGCAGGAAACCGAAGTGCGTTCCGAACGCAACGAGCCAGACCGGCCAACCGTAATACTCGAGGGCATGCTGCCGAGCGAAAAGCGCAATCAGCAAGGCGACGCCGATCGCCGGCGCCATCAGGCAGCCGAGTGTCGCCACGCGCTGCCAGCCGTGCGTCCGCGCGGCCAGTACCGCGGCCCAGACCGTGCCCGCGACGAACAGGAGCGCGGAATCGAGCTGGAACCGATCGGGAACGAAGCGGACGATCTCGTTGAGTCCGCCGCCGAGCCACCACACCGTTCCCCACACGAGCAAGGCCCAGGTCGCGATGGCATGGTGCTGCCGGTCGTCGCTCTCGCGGATCCGGTCGAAGATCCGGCTCGAAATCAACGCGGCAACGGCGATCCAAAGCGCACCGAGGAAGTCGCCGTTGAATACTGCAAGATCGCGGGCAGCTACTTCCTGGTTGAAGAAGGCCACGGCCGAAGCGATCTGCAGGACGGTTCCGCCGATGAGCGCGAGCCTCCTGCTCTGACGGTACCCCAGCCAGATCATCGCCGCGCCCTGCAACGACCAGGCTGCCGAAGTCCAGCGCGGATCGAGCGCAAGCGGAAACGCGATCGTCAGGAACACGACGCCGAGACTCAGGAATGCTTCGGCCAGCACGCGCAGTTCGGCGCTGCCGCGGTGAAGCATCCACATCCCGAGCGCCCCGTACACGCCGGCGAGCGTGGCGGCGCTGGTTGCGAGACCGTATTCAATATCGCCGACGAGCCCGGCCTGCAGGCCGAAGCCGACGAACGGCGTGCCAAAGACGAGCGTGCCGTCGACGAAGCCGCGGAGCCTCGGCGCCGCGCGCGTTGCAAATAGCACCGGGATGGCGATGTACATCGCGACGAACAGCACGAGAAACGGCTCGGTCGAGGCGAAAAGAGCCGGGGCGTAGGAGGTGTATCCCCAGTAAGCACCGACACCGAACGTGAAGAGGAAGGAGAGCACGTTGAGTTCGCGCCAGGCCCGGAACCAGGCAATTGCGAGCACCGCGGCGTTGAGCAGTGCGTAGTAGCTGAAAAGCACGACGTGATCGCCGACGTCCGACGATGCCAGCACGGGCGCCAGGAAGCCGCCGACGATTCCGAGCACCGCAAGTTCGCGGGAGTTCTGGACTACAGCAAGTGCCCCCGCTGCCGCCGTAACGACAACGAGCAGGGCGAAGGCGAGGACCGGCGGCAGCAGATCGTAGAACGCAAACGCCGCGTAGATCGTCAGGTAGACGATCGCGACGCCGCCGCCCTGCAGGCTCAGCGCATAGCCCGGCCGCGCGGTGCGCAGCCGCCAGCCGAGACCGAGCAACGCGAGACCGAAGAGCGCAACGCCGATCAGGCGCAGCTCGATCGGCAGGGCGATCCAGTTGCGGTCGACCGCCACCCTGACGAGAAAACCGACACCGATGAGGGAGAGGACCACGCCGACCTTCACGGGAACGTTGCCGCTCGTCAGCCACCGCCTAGCGTGCTCGAAAAGGCGTTCGGCGATGCTCGGCTCCAGTGATTCGGTACCGGCCGCCTCCCGCGCCCACGACGGTGCGACCGACGGGTCCGCTGCCGGCTGCGGGGATTCCGGAGCGGGCTCGAACTCGGCGTCGGGTTCAGCTATGCCGGCCGGCTCCGGCACGGGTTCCGACCAGTCGGCCGTAGCGGTGTCGGGCGCCCCGGCGGCGGGTTCGCTCGTCGGGTGACCGACGGGCTCGTCGGCCAGTGTCATCGGCGGCTCGCTGCGGCCCGCCTCGGCCTCGATCCTGCGCAGCCGCCGCTGCAGGGTGAACAGCCAGCCCGCGAGCGCTCCGAGCGCCGCCCCGGCCAGGATGTTGCCGAACACGCCGCCAAACAGCGCCGGACCCAGGAACGCGCCGACCGCGGCAGCGATCAGGATCGCCATGGTCAAATCACCTCGCACTGCCGGACCCAGCGCGCGCGAACGTCGCCGGCGCTCAGGCGCGGATCGAGCGCCGGCAGCAGGAACACGCTCTGCCAGCGCGGTCCCAGGTAGCTCCTGTGATTGCCGCGGTGGCCCCAGGCGCGGTCGCTCACGGTCCAGTGCCACTGGAGAAGAGCCGGGTGCGCCGTGTCGAATCCGGCCCGGCCCGCACCCTCGGTATCGACCCGGTCGATCGTGCCGAACGTCCGCGTGCCCCAGCCCACCTGTACGTCGAACGTGCTCGCGTAGCTCACGGCGAACTCCGTGACCCGCGGCAGAACGCGCTCCTCGATCGGATAGTCGGGAGAGATCGCCGGCGCCATGAGCACGAGCCGGTCGACGGTCACATCTTCCGGCAACTCGCTGACGATCATCGCGGCGAGGCCGGCGCCGCCCGAGTAGCCGAAAAGATAAAGAAGCTCGTCGGGATGGTCGCGGCGCCATCGCACGATCTCGCTCGCCATCTGCCGGGCCGTCGCGGAGTTGCGCTCGTCCGCCTGGATGTTGTTGATGACGAGGAACGGTATGCCCCACGGCCTGAGCTCGATCTCGAAACCGGGCAGTTGTCGGGTTGCGAGTTCGATGAAACCGGCGAGATGGTATTTCGTGTTGGCCGATCCCGGCAGCGCGATGAGCTTGCCGGTGTACTGGGCCGGCGCGGCGCCGGTAACGGCCGCCGCCGGTCGTTCGCATGTCAGGTTGAGCGCCATGGTGTCCGCCGCGCACAACAGGACCATGGCCGTGAGCATGAGCAGCACTCTGCCCGAACGCACCTGTGTATCGGCAATCGACGGGGTCATACTCACAACCTCAATGTGCATGACCGGGGCGCGGGACAATCCGCTTCCCGCGCCGACGCTGCGATAACACCTAGTCTAGCTCGAAATCTGCAGCGAAACCGCGCGTTGAACCTCGATTCGGTGGGGCTGCATCCACGGACTGCCGCGGAATGTCGCCCGGTTTCAAGCTTTCTCCGCGGAGATGGGGTACTTTTCGAGCTTCGCACCGTTGCTTGCGTCACTTCGCCTGGAAACGCCATTCGCATCGCACCACGGACCGGACCGCCGACCCTGCCATGAACGACCCAACGCTGCTCTCGGCCCTCGGAATTCCCGCCGACTACGGCACGCGGCCCTATCTGCCCCGTTACGAGGAAGCCGCGGAACTCGTCGAGATCGAGGACGACATGTTCGGACGCGCGCTGCGGCTTGCGCCCGCCACCGCACGCGACTGGCGGACCATGAAACAGGCCGCGCTCGACGACGGCATCGAGCTGCTGATCGTGTCCGGATTTCGCAGCGTCGCCTACCAGGTCGAGCTCATTCGCAACAAACTCTCGAAGGGTCTGACGATCGACTCCATCCTGCGCGTTAACGCGGCGCCCGGATTCAGCCAGCACCACAGCGGCAAGGCGCTCGACCTCGCAACGCCCGGCTGCCGCCCGCTGACCGAGGAGTTCGAGGACTCCCCCGCATTCGCCTGGCTCAAGGCCAACGCCGCGCGGTTCGCGTTCTCGATGCCCTACGGCCGGGACAACGTCTACGGAATCGTCTACGAACCCTGGCATTGGTCGCAGTGCGAGTGACTTTCGCATGCCTCGCCGGCGCGTATCCCGTTATCATTCGGGTCCCCCCGAGCCTGCCAGACTGACCAGGTGAGTCACGCCGATCGCCTCAAGTGGGATGAGCGTTATCGGGCCGGCAGCTACGCGGCTCGTCCACACCCGACGCAACTGCTTGCAGACCGCCTCGCGGAGCTGCCGCGAGGACGCGCCCTCGACATCGCCTGCGGTGCGGGACGCAACGCGCTGTTCCTCGCCGAGGCCGGTTACGAAGTCGATGCCGTCGACGTCTCGCCCATCGGTCTGGAGCGCGGCGCCCGGAGCGCCGCCGAGCACGGGCTTGCGATCAACTGGATCGAGGCCGACCTTGAAACGACGCCCGCCGCGACGGTCCTGGCCGATAGCGACTACGATCTCATCGTCATGGTCCGTTACGTGAACATGCCGCTGATCGCGGCGCTTGCGGAGCGACTCCGCGACGGCGCTTGTCTCGTCTGCGAGCAGCACCTCAAGACATCCCGCGATGTCGTCGGCCCGAAGAACCCCGCCTACCGGCTCGCACCGAACGAATTGCTCGCGGCGGCCGGGAATCTCCGCGTACTGTTCTACCGCGAGGGCATCGTGGAGGACCCCGACGGCCGGCCGGCGGCCCTGGCCCAGCTCATCGCCTGCCGGGGCGCAGCGCGCTTCGAACACGGAAATGACGCGGCCGTCTGATCGCAGGCTGGGCGGCAGAGGCCTGCCCGGCGGCCGTCGACGTTCGGACGGTGCCGAAACACGCGGCCATGCCCGAAGGCGGCGTGAAGGAACCTCGCCCGAGGGTCGCCCGAGCCCGCACCGAACGGCAACTCCCGGTCGATCCCACCGGCCGCGCGGGCGCTTGCCCGACCGGGACTGCCTGCCGGTCGTCCTGTCCCGCGCTGCCTGGCCCCCGATTCTCCGGACCGTGCGCCGCGAACCCGGTCATGCAGTGCTGGCCGTACTGTTGGTTGCCGCGTGGCTGCCGGCAGCGACAGCGCAATCGGTCGGGAACGCGGCGGCCGAAACGGCGGCGGGCGGCGAACCCGCCACGACCTTTGAAGCCGAACTCGAGCAGCGCGGCGCGCGGATCGGCACGGTCAACGTCACCGTCGAGAACGTCTTCAACCTCAACGATCCCGCCGAGGACAGGCCGCTGTATCGCCTGGCCAACAGCATTCACGTCACGACTCGCGAAAGCGTCGTCAGAAGTATCCTGCTGTTCGAACCCGGCGATCCCTACGTGGCGCGAGTCGTCGACGAATCGGCGCGGCTGTTGCGCAACCTCGGCTACGTCGCCGATGCCTCGGTGCGGCCTGGCCGCTTCGACGAAGCCGGCAACACGATCGACATCGACGTCACCGTCCGCGACTCATGGTCGCTCAAACCTTCGCTCAAGCTCGGCCGCAGCGGCGGCGCGAACGAGTACGGGTTCGGACTGACCGAGGACAACCTCGCCGGCCGCGGCAAGCGCCTCGACATCGCCTTCCGCAGCGATGTGGACCGCGACGAACGGCTCTTCAGTTATACGGACAACAACATCAACAACGGCCGCGATCGATTTTCCGTGCTCTACTCCGACAACAGCGACGGCCGGCGGGCGGGTTTCGAGGCGGGCCGGCCGTTCTTCTCCTTCGATTCGCGCTGGTCGTTCACGGTCAGCGCGCTCGACGAGGAGCGCATCGATTCGATGTACGACCTCGGCGAAGTCATCGACGAGTTTCACCACGACACCCGCACGTGGACGATCCAGGGCGGCAGGTCGCGCGGTTTCGTCAACGGCAGGACGATTCGCTGGCTCGCCGGATTCAGTTACGAGGAAGATATCTTCCGGCCCACCGTCGACCTGCCGACGCCGACATTGCTGCCCGGGGACCGTGAGCTCGCGTATCCCTGGGGCGGTCTGCAGATCGTCGCGGACGACTTTCGGGAACTCACCGAACTCAACGATATCGGCCGTACGGAAGATGTGCCGTTGGGACTGGACCTCTTTCTGAGCGTCGGCCGGTCGGCGAAGTCGTTCGGCGTCGACCGCGACGCGTGGATGTTCAACTTTTCCGCTTCGCGCGGCTGGGAACCGGGCGGTCCGGGCAGACTGCTGCTGTTCGACGCGGGAGCCTCGGCACGGCTCGAAGACGAGAGCGTCCGCAACGGCATCGCCTTCGCGAGCGCCCGCTATTTCCGTCGCAACATGGGACGGCATCTTTTCTCGGCGAGCTTCAGGGCAACGCTGGCGAACAATCTCGACCCCGAGAACCAGGTGCTGCTCGGCGGCGACAACAACCTCAGGGGATTCCCGCTGCGCTACCAGAGCGGCGAACGCAGCGCCCGTGTGACGCTCGAACAGCGTTTCTTTACGGACTGGTATCCGTTTCGCCTGATCCGTATGGGTTACGCCGTGTTTTTTGACGCCGGACGCGTCTGGGGAGACGACCCGAGGAACACGTCGAATCGCGGCACGCTATACGATGTGGGCATCGGCCTGCGCCTGACGTCGCCGCGCGCGAGCCGCGGTTCGGTCCTGCATATCGATCTCGCGTTTCCGATCAACGCCGACCAGACGATCGACAACGTGCAACTGCTCGTGGAAAAGAAAGCCTCGTTCTGAGCCGAGCGATCAGTCGAACGGGTTGCCGTCCGCATCGATCGCGCCGGGAAGCGCGCGGAAACGGTCGAGCCAGGCCGTCACGTTCGCCCATTTGTCCGTGTCGTAGCCGGATATCTTGAGCATCGAGATCGGTGAGAAACAGGACACGTCGGCGATCGTCGGACGGTCGAGGGCGAGCCACTCGCGATCGGCCAGATGTCCGTCCATGATGCCGAGGACGTGGTCGCAGCGCGCGTCGATTTCCTCGTCCGGCACTTTGATCGCGTCCGGACGCCTGATCTTGGCCCGCTTCATCCACGGCCCCTGGTGCACCTCGTTCGCCGACTTCGACAACCATTCGGCGACCTTGGCCTCGCCTTCGGCGTCGGCCGGCAGCCAGGTATTTGACGGATCGTGCTTGCGGGCGAGGTAGACGAGACAGGCGTGCGAGTCGGCGATCGTATAGTCGCCGTCCTCCATGGCCGGCATTTGCCCGAAACGGTTCAACGACAGGAACGGTTCGCGCTTGTGTTCGCCGCCATACATGTCGATATCGACGAGCTCATAGGGAACATCGAGCATCGACAACAGGATGCGCACCTTGTAGCCGTTGATCGATGGCATCGTCGAATGGACTCGCAGCATGTCGATCTCCTCAGGAAGAATCAGGGGCGCCGGCGGGACTGGCGTCCAGGACGGTCCCGAAAACTCGAACCGTCACCGTTAACGGCAACGTCTCCGGTTGCGTTGGAAGAGTCCGGACCGTGAAGAGAACAACATTGCGGCCGTTCCCCGAAGCGCTGTCGGAACGCGTTCCCTGGTCTCCACGCAACAGCGGGGGTCTCCGGCGCCGGCTCATTTGCTTTTGGCAGTGACTACGCGTTCAGCGCGGATTGTCGTGATGGGACCCGTCGACGATGTGATCGATGTCACGCTCGATGCACGGCGCGCCTTCGACCAGCTCGACGCCGGTCAGGAAGGCCGTGCGCGGCCTGAGCTCCCAGGGCTCGACGAGGACCGCAGGATCGTAAGCCGTCGCCTGCCAGTGCAGCGTATCGCCTTCGCGCCGGATCCGCTCGACCACGCGCAGATCAGGCGTGTGGAAGGATCCATCGTCGGTCAGCCAGGTCTCGCCATTGAAGTTGATCGTTTCGACGACGAGCGTGTCGCCGTCCCAGTGACCGACCGCGTCGCCGAGATAGCTCGGCTCGGGGTTGGCGCCATGGCCGCGTCCGTCGGTCGGGACGATGCGGAAGAAGCTGCCGGAGACGTCGTCGTAAAGGAAAACGACCTCGTGCGGCTGCTGCACGATCTTGTCGGGCGGTCCGATTCTTGGCACGCCGGGCGCGAAACAGCGCAGTACCGGATCCGTCTCGACCTGGCGCTCCTCGAGATCCTTGACCATGGCCACGTACTCGGGACGGTAGATCGGCCGGTCGGGCGGCGGCGGGGGCGAGGCCGGCGCGGCGGACGCCGGCGGCGCCTGCTCTTCGCAGCCGCGCAGGCAGATCGAAGCGCCGATGGCCTGCGGCCTGAGAAAGTCGATGCCGGCGCCGTTGTCCCATGTCCCGTTCAGATCGGGACGGCCGTCCGCGGTGCGCGGCAGGTCCGCGGTGCCCTGTGCGATGGCAGTCGCGGATATCGCGAGACACGCCGCGCCCGCCAGCACTGCCGCGGCCCGGGCGATCGTTACTGTGATCTTGCTCACGGTTCGTTCCTCGTAATCTGGTTCGCGGCTAGTCAACCGCGCCGAACTGGTAGAAATGACCGGCTTCGTAGTCGATCCTCAGCAGCCAGGCCAGGTTTTCCGTGCCGTCGCGCGCCGGGATCGCGACGATGGTGACCGGCGAGCCGTCGCCCATGAGCATCGCGCTCGTAAGACCCGCCTTGCGCATCATCGCGGTCGGCGCCGATTCGATCTGCCAGGTGCTGACCGTGCCGTCGTCGTTCTCGACATCGACGTAGAGATAGGTGTGCGGATTGATCCAGTCGACGTCGGTAATCACGCCGTTCAGCGTCAGTTGATTGCGGACATCGAACTGCCCCGCGACCGAGTGATGCGCCGCCACCGGCCCCGCAGCGGCGAGACAGCCGGCACACACCAGGGTGATTCGCGTTTTCATGTTCATTGACGGACCCTCCATCCGCCCGAGTCTAGTGCAAGCGGCGTGCGGCGGCAAAGCACGCGGCTGCCGTGCGCGCCTTGACCGTGTCGAGCGCCGCGAATACGCTGCGCGCGACCGCGATCTCCGCTCGGACGGAACGCGGCCGCACACGGTTTGTCATAGATGGTCATGCGGCGCAACTTCGAATTCCCGGCCATGCAGGCGATGGTCCTGTGCACGTGTATCGTCACTGTGCCCGTTGCCGTCGCACAGGAGTTTTCGTGGCAGGTGGCGGGCCGCTACGAGGACGCCAACATCGATTACGCGGCGGAATCCAGGCAGTCGTCGCTGCGCGGCACGTACTACCTCTCGCCGGTGGACGACCAGGCAGGACCCTGGGAACTCGCGCCTTTCCTGAGCCGCAGCAGCTACCTGACGGTCGGTACGGCGCGCGTGGAGCATCGGCAGGAACCATTGTTCCCGGCGCTGATCGGAGACGCGTCTGGCCGCTTCATCGATCTGCCCAACGAGACGGTCGGCGTGCCCGGGTTCGACGTCGTGCCACCTTCATTCGCGTCGTTTCCTTCCGAATCGGGCATCGACACGTCAGGGTACGCCTTCGACGGCCGCTACGTCTTGCCCGGTACCGGCTGGTACGCCGGCGCGCATGCCGGACGGAGCGATGGCGATGTGCTGCCGCAGTTGCCGTTCGCGCAAACCAGCATGGACGACGAGAGTTCGGGACTGTTCGCGGGCAGGTATTTCGGCGCGCGCACAAGCCTGGAACTGGGTCTTGGATCGAAAAGCATGAGCCAGGACGTGCGATTCAGGCCGTTCGAAGTCTTCGATCCCACATTCGGTCTTGTCGACTTGCCGGGGCTCCCGGAGCTGCCGTCGATCGAGATTCGAACCGGTATAGAAACAGAAACCGATAGCGCGCGGCTGTCGTTCCGCCATGTCGGCGATTTCAGCGACTGGACGTTTTCAGTGTCCGCGAGCATCGATTCCAGCCGCACGGATACGCGCCTGTTCGTTCCTGCGCCACCGGGCTTCCCTGCGACGGTCGACGCCATCGGTCCGCCGCTACCGGACTTCGTGGTCGGCACTCCCATCGGCGCCAGCACGTTCATACCCGGCACTATTTTTCAGTCCGAGCGCGAACGCCAGGTCAGCGTATCGGCCGCCTTGTTCCCGAATCAGGCTGTCGGCGTACGTCTGAGCTACACGAACAAGGACCAGGAACTCGGCTCGAGCGATCTGGTACGGCTGTCGGCGTCCTGGTTCTTCGTGCGCAACGCGGCCGTCGAAGTCGAACTGATCCGTACACGCTCCGGACGCGGATTCGGTGGCGTGCTTGAGAGCGGCACGCGCTCCGGACGCGGATTCGGCGGCGTGCCCGAGAGCGACGCCGTCGCGGTACGCTTGCTCGGTCGGTTCTAGCCGACGCCACCCGCCGACATGAGACTGGCGCCGCCAGCGCTCCGCCCTTCCGCCGCTCCGCTCCTCTACCGGTCCTCCTCTCCGCCCCTCCGCCCCTCCGCCCCTCCGCCGCTGCGGTCGGCGCGGCACTCACGCGAATACCCGTGACGACAACCCCGCGTTGCAACAGCCAGGGCAGCGCGGCGTTCGTCACGGGCTGCTAGCATTCCGCGATCGGCAGCAGCGGAGATTCCGGCAATGTCCTCCTGGTTCTCGATCGCAACTCGGCCGCGAGTCTGGCGCCGCGCGCTGGCGTACGGCGTCGTCGTCGGCGCAATCCTGATCGCCATCAATCATGGCGATGCGCTGCTAAGAGGCGATATCGACGACGTCCGAATCCTCAAGATGATCATCACGCCGCTCGTCCCGTACTTCGTCTCCACGCTTTCGAGCGTCGGCGCGATTCGCAACGCTGAAGGAACCGGTGGCGGGAGCATGCGATGACGACCCCGAGTGCGCGCGGCCGCTGGCAGCGCCCGACCCGGGCAGGACTCCCGCGGTTTGTGCGGCAAACCGAGGCAGATCCGAACGGAATTCAGGCTCGACGTGGGGCACCGCCATGGGTTGCCGGCGCTTGCAGAGCCGCGCGGAGGCGTGCATCGTAGAGCACCGGCAACCGAACGAGATCCGATCGGCGCGCAAGTCCGCGCGGCCGCAAGCATGAGCACAAAATACGCTGCACAACTGGTCTGCGCACTCGCCGTCGCCCTGGGCTTCGCGGCGCAGGCGCGCGCACAGGGCCCGGAAGTTGCCGTCTGCACGGACCTGGGCTCTTTGACGGTTGAACTCGATGACGAACTGGCCCCGCTGCACGCCGCCAACTTCCTCGAGTATGTCGATCAGGGCCACTACTCGGGCACGGTGTTTCACCGCGTCATCGAGGGTTTCATGATTCAGGGCGGAGGCTTCGACCGGCAGCTCGAACGCAAGCCGACTCTCGCACCGGTCGTCAACGAGTCCAGTAACGGTCTCAGCAACGTCCGCGGCAGCCTGGCCGCGGCACGGACCGACGACCCGAATTCGGCTACCGCGCAGTACTACATCAACGTCGCCGACAACGACCAGCTCGATGGCTCCGCGGGCAGTCCGGGTTACACGGTGTTCGGACGGGTCACACAAGGCATGGAAGTCGTGGACGCGATCGCGGCGCTGCCGACGGGAAGTGCCGGACAGTTTCCGTCGGACGTCCCGGACCCGCTCGTCTCGGTGACATCCATGGCGCGCCTGGACCCGGAGCTACAGGCGTCGCTGCCCGAAGACGGTCGCACGATCACCATCCGGGAACGAATTTCCGAAGCGATCGAAGCCGGGAATCAACTCGAGGTGCTCGACTGGCTCGGCCACTACCGCGCCACCTGTGCGGTCATGGACCCGGACCTGCTCTTCATCGAGGCGAACTCCGCCGCGGCGCTGCTCAGGGCTCCGCGGGCGCAATCCGCGCTCGACGAATACCTGCTACGAGCCAGCGAAACGCATCCCGACTACGCAGACGCACTCGCGCTCTACGCCACGGTGGCGCCCGACGTCGAGCCCAGCATTGCGCGCATGATCGGTGAATGCGAGTCGCCGACGCTGCCGGATATCCCGGACGGCACGGTGGCCGAATACGACGCGATGGTGGCCGGACGCGACGGCGTGCAGGAGTTCATGGGCGCGGGCGATATGTACCTGGCCTGCCTGTCGGAAGTCATCGACGAGGAGGACCTCTCCGACGAGGAACACTCCCTCGCCGTACGCGAACACAACCGCATGGTCGCGGTCATGGAGCAGCTCGCCGAGGAGTTCAATACCGCGCTGCGCGCCTACCGCGACCGGCAGTAGCAACGCGTACGCGCACTGTTCCGTAGACCAGATCTCGTTCAGTCCGCTGGACCGCGGCGACAGCCAGAACTCCACTCCCGCTTGAACGCGGACCGCCGCCCGGCGACGACGGACTACAACCCCATGCAGTTGGCGTAGTAGGTCACGGTCGCAGGCCAGTCCGAGAAGATGCCGATGATCCCGACCTGCCGCGCGAGCACGTCGAGCATGACGTAGCGGTCTCCGTCGTTGTCGGCGATTTCGTAGATGGACCGATAGTAGTACTGGGGATTGCCGGTCAGCGGCGCTGACCGCTCGAAGGTCCAGGCGATGATGTCGAGGCCCGCGGCGCGGGCGGCCCGTGCGTAGGCCGACGGCACGATCTCGCCAGCGCTCTCGGTGACGAGCATCCACATCGGTGGGGCAATGATGCGTACGCCCATCGCGGCAAGCTCGTCCATGGTCGGCGCGAAGGTCGCCGGATCGTTTGGGTCGAGAGGCGGGTCCAGGCCGTCGCGGCCGTCGAGGAACACGGCCTGGCGGCCGAACTCGGGCTCGTGTTCGATCCAGTAGAGCACGTCGCGCAGGTCGAAAGACTGCACGAACACGTCCTCGGGCGCGACGCCGGCCGACCTGTACTCGTCGACGAGTTGCTGAGCGTAGTCCTGCTGCGAGTAGTCACCCGCGTACGGCATCTCCACGCTCGGCGACTTGAGTTCGGGGGTCATCCTGACGCCGAGTTCCTGGAAGAGCGCGATGCTCTCGGCGTGGGTCATGAGCGTGGAGTCGGCGGAGTAGAGATCCGTGCGCCAGGCGGCCGTGCCGGCGAGGTACTCCTCGACCGTCGTCGCGGTCGGATTGAAGCCGTCCATTTTCGGCTTGAGCGTGCGGAACTCGGCGAGCGTGATGTCGCTCGTGCAGCACTGCGCCGTCGCCGGTCGCGGCCGGCCGGTCTCGGGATCGACGTTTGCCGGATCAAACGGCGTGAACGGCACGGAACACTTTGCCGCAAGCGGCGTTTCGAGGATGTTCGTCGTCGTGTGAAGGTCGCACTGTGAATGGCGGCAGACGAGTTCGCGGTCCTGGGTGAACGTCACGTCGCACTCGACGATGCCGGCGCCCTGGCGTGCCGCGGCTACGTAGGACTCCCGTGTGTGCTCGGCGAATTGCAGCGCTGCACCGCGGTGGCCGATCGAGAAGTCGGTCGGTTGGAAAGGACCGGCGGCGCACTGTTCCAGAGTCGTCTTGAGTTCGCCGTCGGTCATCGCGTCGACGAGAAACGCGGGCCTCGAACCAAGCTGCACAGCACCGACCTGTGCGGTCGCGATGGCCGGCCAAACGGCCAGGACGACGATCGAGAGCTCGAGTGCAGCGGTATGCATGGCCGTTCCTTCAGGGATCCGGACAGACCCCCGAGCGACGCGGCTCTCGGCGACGCCGCCTTCAGTCACCGCCGCCGTCGCTTCCACTGCCGTTGCTGCCTCCGCCAATGCTCGCACCTGCCCGCCCCGCATCGGTCCCATCGGCCCCATCTGTGTACAAATGACAGGCCACCCGCCGCTCGCCCGTCTCGTCCCGAACGTTGAACAGCGGCGGCGTCTCCGTCCTGCAGACCGACATGACCTTCGGGCAGCGTCCCGCGAAGCGGCATCCGGCACCGACGTTGACCGGCGACGGGATCTCGCCCTCGATCGCGATGGCCTTGCGGCCCCGTTCGATCCTCGGATCCGGCTGCGGATTCGAACCGATGAGCATTTCCGTGTACGGGTGTTTCGGACGGAAGAACACGTCATCCGAGGCACCCACTTCGATCAGCGAACCGAGATACATCACGGCCATGCGGTCGGATACGTAACGGACCATCGAAAGATCGTGGGCGATGAAGAGCATCGTCAGTCCCATCGAGGACTTGAGCTCGCCGAGCAGTCTCACGATCTGGGCCTGCACCGAGACGTCGAGCGCGGAGATCGGCTCGTCGCAGACCACAAAACGCGGCTCCATGATGAGCGCCCGCGCGATGCCGACCCGTTGGCGTTGGCCGCCCGAGAACTCGTGCGGATAGCGCGAAGCGTGGTCGGGCTCGAGGCCGACCCGGCGCAGCCAGTCGTGGACCCGCTCGCGAATCTCGGCGCCGCCGAGATCGCTGTGCAGGCGCAGCCCCTCGCCGATGATTTCGCCGACCGTCATGCGCGGGTTCAGGCTCGAGTAGGGATCCTGGAAGATCATCTGCATGCGGCTCGCATAGCGCTGAAAGTCGGCCGGTTTGTAGCGCGTTGGCAGCTCCTCGCCGTCGAAACTGACCTTGCCGCGCGTCTTGTCGTGGAGCCCCAGCAGCGCCTTGCCGAAGGTCGACTTCCCGGAGCCGCTCTCGCCGACGAGCCCGACGATCTCGCGCTCGTTGATTTCGAGCGACATGTCGTCGACCGCATGCACGATCTGGCGCGGCCCGATGCGGAAGTGCTTCGTCAGACCTTTCGCTTCGACGAGCGCGCTCATGCAGCAGCCTCGCGACGGTGGCGCTGCGCTGCGGCCGGCTTGCTCCGCGCGGGCACTCGGCGTAACACGCCCCGTACTGTGGCCGGCGCGCTCATGCGGCTGCACCGCGGTACAGTCCCGGCACCTCCTGCGGCGAGGCCGGATGCTGCAGCCAGCAACTGGAGTAGTGGTGCGGCGTGACCTCGAAGCGCTCGGGAAGGTTCGCCTCACACAGGCGCATCGCGTGCGGACAGCGCGCGAAGTACGAGCAGCCGCGCGGCGGGTCGAACATGTCCGGCGGCGTGCCCTCGATGGCCTGCAGCCCCTGCTCGCGGGTCGGGTCGTTGCCGGGCATCGCGGCGCGGAGCCCGAGCGTGTAGGGATGTGCGCACTGGTGAAAGAGTTCTTCGGAACTCCCCTTCTCAACGATCTGGCCCGCGTACATCACGGCAACATCGTCGGCGAGCCGCGCGACCACGCCGAGGTTGTGCGTGATCAGGATGATCGCCATGCCCGTCGTGGCCTGCAGCTCATCAAGCAGGTCGAGAATCTGTGCCTGAATCGTGACATCGAGCGCCGTGGTCGGCTCGTCGGCGATCAGGATGTCGGGCTCGCAGGCGATTGCCATGGCGATAATCGCGCGCTGCAGCATGCCGCCTGAGAACGCGAACGGATATTGCTTCGCACGCTCGGCGGGCTCGGGGATGTGCGTCATGCCGAGCAGTTCCACGGCGCGCGCAGCAGCCTGGCTGCGCGTGTAGCCGCGGTGCACCTCGAGCGTCTCGGCGATCTGGTCGCCGACCGTCATCGTCGGGTTCATCGAGCTCATCGGGTCCTGGAAAATCATCCCGATCCGGGAACCGCGGATGTCCTCGCCCTCGACGACTTTCTGCTGAATGACATCGATGCCGTCGAGCATCGCCGTGCCGCTCGTGATCCTGCCCGGCGGCATCGGGATCAGCCCCATGATGCTCTGCACCGTGACCGACTTGCCGCAGCCCGACTCGCCCACGATCGCGAGCGTCTTGCCGGCGCGCACGCTGAAGCTCACGCCGCGCACCGCCTTGACCACACCGCCGTAGGTGTCGAATTCGACGTGCAGGTCGTCGACCGCGAGCAACGCCGGGTCGTCGTGGCGCTGCGGCGCAATGGCGCCGTCGCCGCTGTGCCGAGGGTCTCGCGAAGCATCGCGACGGAGATTGCTGCGCGGCGTCGCCCCACCATCGCGCACTGTGCGCTCGCTCACTCCTGCCCCCGCATGCGCACGTCGAGCGCGTCCCTGAGCCCGTCGCCGAGCAGGTTGAACGCGAGCACCGTCACGCTGATGAAGATGGCCGGGAAGATGAGCTCGTGGGGATGCGTCAGCATCGTGCGCAGACCTTCGTTGCTCATGCTGCCCCAGGACGGCGTCGGCGGCGCGACGCCCATGCCGATAAACGAGAGAAACGCCTCCGTGAAGATCACGGACGGCACGGCAAACGTCAGCGTCACGAGGATCACGCCCATCGTGTTCGGGATCATGTGGCGAAGTACGAGATAGGTGGTCTTCGCGCCCAGAAGCTGCGAGGCGCCGATGTACCCTTCCTCGCGAATCTGCAGGACCTGCCCGCGCACGAGACGCGCGGTTGCCGGCCAGGCGAGCAGGACGAGCGCAACGAGCATCGGGAAGATCCCGCTTTCGCCGGGACCGATGCCGAAGGCGATCTTGAACAGGATCATGAAGAGCAGGAACGGCAGCGCGACGACGAAATCGGCGAATCGCATCAGGAGCTGGTCCACACGCCCGCCGATGAAGCCCGCGGCGCTGCCGTAGACGATGCCGACGACGACGAAAAGCAGCGGCGCCACGACGCCGATGAAGAGCGACACGCGAGCGCCGTACATCAGCCGGGAAAGCATGTCGCGGCCGAGATAGTCGGTGCCGAACGGGTGGTAGGGCAACACGATCTCGTCGCCCACCGCGACCGTACCCGCGTCCTCGATCCATCCGAGTGTCTCGGCCTCGGCGGCGCTGATGACGCGCGTGGTGTCGACGGCGAGCGTCGCGTATTCGCCGGCTTCGGCGCCCGTCGCGTCGAGCGGGACGACCGAATACCAGTAACGCACTGGCTCAAGGTCGAGACGGTCCTCAAAGCTGACCTGGGCCGGATCTAGAATCTCCGCCACGGGCAGCCCGAGCGCGCCGTCAGGATCCGGATCGTAGATGTTTCGGTAGAGCTGATAGCCCGTCGCCCCGGGGACCGGGTCCCAGGCCAGACGCACCGCCTGCGTCGTGGCAGGTTCGACTAGGCTGAGACCGGTCGGAGCCGTTGCTGGCGTCCCAGCCGGCGCCGCGAGCGGCGTGGCCCGCAGACCCGCCCAGGATGCATAGGGCTCCACGATCGCGGCCACTTGCGGGAGGCCCGGCGCCTGGCTGACCTGGTCCAGATCCTGGGCGGCCGGGTCCACGCGCCAGAGCAAGGGTCCGGCCAGCGTGAAGAACGCAAGCGCGATGACGATCCACAGCGAAATCAGCGCGCGCCGGTTGTCCCTGAGGCGCCGCCAGGCATCCTGCCAATAAGACACCGACGGCCGCGAGAGCGTCTGCGTGCGCCGCTCCGTTGCGACCCGCTCGAAGTCGCCGGGCCCGAATTCGAATGCCGCCGTGCTCATTCCAGCCTGACTCTGGGATCGATGAACCCGTAGACGAGGTCAACGAGGATGACCATGAAGACCAGGAAGGCGCCGTAAAACACGGTCGTGCCCATGATCACCGTGTAGTCGAGCTGCTGGACGGCCTGCACGAAGTACCTGCCGAGCCCCGGGATCGCGAACACGAGTTCGACGACGAATCCGCCCGTCGTGATTGCCGCAATCGCCGGCCCGAGCACGGTGATGACGGGCAGGATCGCGTTCCTGAGCTGATGCTTGAGGAATATGCGGGTCGGCGGCAATCCTTTCGACCTGGCCGTGCGCACGAAGTCCGCGTTGATGATCTCGAGCATCGAGGAACGCATGAGCCGGGTCAGGAAGGCCATCGTCCCGAGCCCGAGCACCAGCGACGGCACGATCATGTGCAGCAGAGTGCCCCAGCCGGCCACGGGCAGGATTGACACGCCGAAGAGCGCGTTGAGGCTCGTGAGGCCGAGCTGGCTCAGCCCGGCGACCACGAAGCTCGGCACCGAAATGCCGAGAATCACGAGGAACATGATCACGACATCGGGCAGGCGGTTCCTGAAAAGCGCCGTCAGTGCGCCCCAGAGAATCCCGCCAAGCGCCGCGAACACGACCGCGAGGATGCCGAGCGTCGCGGATACGGGGAAGTGTTCGCGGATGATGTCGTTGACGCGCCGGTTCTGCTGGGTGAACGAGATGCCGAAATCGCCGCGGGTCATGTTGCCCATGTAGATCAGGTACTGTTCGAACAGCGGCCGGTCGAGTCCGTAGCGCGCCTCGAGGTTGGCGCGGATTTCCTCGTTGGTCAGCCGCTCGCCGCTCAGCGGGTCGCCCGGCACCGAGTGCATTGCGATAAAGGTCGCCGTCGCGATGAACCAGACGGTGATGACCCCCTGGATCAGCCGCTTGACGGTGTATCTGAACACGGCCGAATACGGTCAGTCGGCAACGATATGGGCGCGCGAGTAGTCGGGATCCGGGCCGACGACCCTGCGGCCGACGCCCCTCAGGCGCGGATCCTGGATGTACAAGACGCCGCGCTCGTAGTTCGGAATGATGGCGACGTCCTCGATCAGGATCTCCTGGATCCGGCCGAAGGCCGCCATACGCGTGGCCTGATCGGTCGATTCCTGGGCGATGCGCACCTGCGCGTCGAGGTCGGCGTTTGCATACTCGCCGTGATTGTTCAGATTCCAGGAGGCGAATAGATCGCCGAACGTGAGCGGGTCGTCGAAGTCGGGTCCCCAGCCGTAAAGCGCGAGATCGAACTCGCCGGCTTCGGCCTTGGCCAGACGCTGCCTGAATATCTGTTTGTCGATGCGGATATCGAGGCCGAGTGTCTGCATGAGACGGTTCTGGTAATACTCGGCCTGTTTCGACGCGCCGGGCGTATCGTCGGCGAGCAGGACGATCGGCGGGATCTCGTCGACGCCGAGCTCGCGCTTGGCCTGCTCGAGGTGCTCGCGCGCGAGCGCGACGTTCGGAGTGACCGTCGGCGCGGGGTATTCCTGCCGGAACAACCCGTTCTGGCCATTGAGCCAGGTCGGAAACAGCGACTCGCCCGGCGTGTAGCCCGGAATCTGAATGACCTTGTAGACGAGTTCGCCGGGATCGTTGACGAGTTGCAGCGCCTTGCGGAGGTTGTAGTTGCTCGTCGGGTGCTCCTCGCGGTGATTGATCTGGAAGAACCAGACGCTGCCGTCGCTGTAGCGCCTCACGGGCCAGCGCTCCGCGAGCACCTGGTCGAGCGATTCGGCGCCCAGCCCGTTGACCACCGCGATCTGACCGTCGCGGTAGAGATTGAGCGCGGCGTTTCCGTCTGCCGTGATGTAGGGGAAATCGATGACGTTGAGGCTGATCTCGTCCCGGTTCCAGTAGTGCTCGTTCTTCTCGAGCCGCACGTGCGCACCGTGTACCCAGACCGTGATCTCGAAAGGTCCGTTGTAGAGCAGGTCGACGGCATCGGCCGCGTAACGCCCGTCGCGGCTCAGATAAAAGTCCTCGCGGATCGGGTAGTAGGTCTGAAACGCGACGAGCTTGTCGAAGTAGGCCACGGGCCGTTCGAACTCGATCTCGAGCTCCAGGTCGCCCACGGCCCTGGCGCCGAGCGTCTCTCGCGGCAGCTCGCCCCGGTTGATCGCCTCGGCATTCTTGAACACGTAAAAGATGAACGCGTACTGCGACGCTGTCGCCGGATCGACAGCCGTCTGCCAGGCGAACACGAAGTCGTGGGCCGTGACGGGCTCGCCGTCGCTCCAGCGCGCTTCCTCGCGCAGCCAGAACGTCGCGCCGTCCGTGCGGATGTCCCAGCGCTCCGCGACGCCCGGCGCGAGCTGGTTGTTGATGTCATAGCGGAGCAGACCTTCCATGACATGGCCGAGAATCATGCCGCTCACGGAATCCGTCAGCCGCGTGCTGTCGAGCTGCGGCGGCTCCTGGGTCAGCGACAGCGTAATGGTGCCTGTCTCGACATCGATCGCGCCGACCGACGTCGTGCTCGAACTCGTGAGATCCGACGCCCAGGACAGGGCCGCCATGAGAAGGACGAATCCGACAGTGGCTGCGATCGCGAGGAGGGCGATCTGCCTGATGGCCACGCTGCTAAGCGGGTCTCGGGCTGGAGCGGCGCCTGGCGAGTCTGCGGTGATCCCGTTGGTTTGCTGCTCGGCCATAGGCTTTGCTCGTTGCGACCGGTGGTGGGTCTAGGGTACCGGGGAATGGGTGTGGGGTGAAGATGAGCGCGAAGCCCGGTCCGCTATCGAAGCGCGCAGCCCGGGCAAATCAACCCGTATTCCAGGCTACTCTGAGCAGTTCGGTAGATAGAAGGCCACATATCGCCTTTTGCGATTGTTTCTGCCGGTTAAAGGCCGGCCATCGCCTCTTGACATATTCCACGTTTAGAGGCTACATAAGACCCTCAATGGCCCTATCAGGGTCTAACAGGCAATAAGTTACCTATCGAAGCAACATGAAAACATCGCGACAAATTGAAACCGAGATCGGCAGCCGTCTGGCGCGGTTGCGGCTGTCGCGCAATGTGACGCAGTCCATGCTGGCAAGCGACGCGGGTATCGGAGTGCGAACGTTGCGGCGACTCGAGGCCGGTCAGCCATCGACGCTGGACAGCTTCCTGCGTGTCGCGCTGGCGCTCGGCCTGGACGATGCGATACTCGGCGCCTTGCCGACGGGTGAAATCCGACCGATCGAGCGAGTTTCGCGGCGCCGTTCCGAGCGGCGGCGGGCACGTCCGCAAACGAACGAGGAGCAGGGCAGCACATGGACCTGGGGTGACGACCCGGGTGACTGACGCGAACGTCATCCTCTGGGGCCGACGCATCGGAGCGGTATCCTGGGACGAGACGCGCTCCCTCGCGGTGTTCCAATACCAACCGGCTTTCATCGCCGCCGGCATCGAGGTCGCGCCGCTGACGATGCCCGCCAGAGAAACGCCCTACGAGTTCCCGGCTCTGAACAAGGAAACCTTCAGGGGTCTGCCGGGAATGCTCGCCGATGCGCTGCCGGACCGGTTCGGCAACCGGCTCATCGACGCATGGCTGGCGGAAACCGGCCAGAGCCCCGACGCGTTCAACCCTGTCGACCGTCTCTGCTACATCGGTAGCCGCGGCATCGGCGCCCTCGAGTTCGAGCCGGCGATACGGAAACGGACGAAGGCGAAGACACTGGAAGTCGCCCGTCTCGTCGACCTGGCGAATCGGGCGCTCGCCGAACGCGCGAACCTCGGCGGCAGACTCGACGGAGAGAACGATGCGGAGGCTCTCAAGGACATTCTGAGCGTCGGCACGTCGGCGGGCGGCGCGCGGCCGAAAGCCGTTCTGGCCTGGAACCCGAAAACCGGCGAGTTCCGCTCCGGACAACTCGACGCCGACGCCGGATTCGAACAATGGCTGCTCAAGTTCGACGGTGTTTCGACCAACAGTGAGAGGGAGCTGGCCGCGCCCGCGGGATTCGGCAAGATCGAGTACGCCTACGCAGGCATGGCGCGCGCTGCCGGCATCGCGATGTCGGAATGCCGGCTGCACCACGAGGGCGGTCGAAGTCACTTCATGACGAAACGATTCGACCGGGACGACGCGGGCCGCAAGATCCACATGCAGTCGCTCGGGGCGATGCGGCACTTCGACTTCAACGATCCATCGGCCTTTTCCTACGAACAATGCGTAATGACGATCCGGGAACTGGACATCGGGACGGCCGCAGTCGAGGAGCAATTTCGTCGCGCGGTGTTCAACGTCATGGCCCGCAACCAGGACGATCACGTGAAGAACATCGCGTTCCTGATGGACCAGTCAGGTTACTGGTCGCTGTCCCCTGCCTTCGACGTCACCTACGCCTACAACCCACGCAGCCCATGGACGCGCGACCACCAGATGAGTTTGGCCGGGCGCCGGAACGACTTCGAGCGCGACGACATCCTTCGGTTCGCCGCTTCCATCGGCATGAAAAAGCGGAGAGCTCTGGAAATGCTGGACCAGGTAAGCGCTTCCGTGCGGAACTGGAGCGACCACGCTGACGCGGCAGGGGTCGCGCCGCGGGATGCGACACGGATCGGGAAAGTCTTCAGGTGGAATTTGGTGTCGGGTCGGTAGCGGCGCTTGCGGCCGTTGGGAGCATGATCGCGTAGCATACGGTCCCGGCAGCCGCCGGGAACCCGAGACGAAAAGTGACGGTCACGCTTGAAGACGAAATTTGGATTGACCCGTCAGACTGGCCTTGCACTTCGAGCACAACCGTAATTGCCCGTCTCTATGCGTAACGCGCGTTAACGTTCGGCAACCTGCCACTCCACAAGCTGCTGATCCTGCTTCAGCCGCGCCCGTTGATGCCGAGCCGCGCGGAAAATCTTGTCCAGCGAGGGTCGATCGTCGGAAATCCCCGGCAATGAGTACTGGGCTTCCATGTAGAACTGAGCATCGTGATCCGATCCAACCCAGGCGTGTTCCCACCAGTCCTGCAGCCGCGAGCGGGCGTCTTCCATGGTGGTGGAAGAAGGTAGCCGGTCGCCTTTCTCGAGATTGGTTTTGCCGCTGGCTGGTAGCAGGTTCCAGAGATCGTTGTTTTGCCAGCGCGCCCAAGGAAAACAGTGGTCGATGTGCAGCGAGGATCTGATCGGCGATGCCGACCAAACACAGGTCAACGGGTATCCGCTGCCCTGCAACTGCTTCGCCCGCCGATGGGCCACGCTGGTGTCGTAAGGGTTTTCGTTCCACTCGAATGCGATGTCCGTTTCGCGCTCAGCGTCGGCCACGGCGTCGATGCCCTTGACGAGATCTTGGGCCGCAGCACCTGCCCACTTCATCGCGCTGTTGCGATTCGCCGCGTTACTCCAGCCAACCGTTAACTGGCGCCATTCCCGAACAATGACCGGGTCGAGCCAGCATGCGTATTGGCCAAAGGTCTGCCACAACTGCGCTGGAATTCGGAAGTGGCCGAATCGCGCCAAGAACTCGCGTGATAGCACGATGGGCTTGGCGGTTGCCCGCACCCACGAATACTCCGATTCGAACAGCGGTCTACTGGGGAAATTTGGGTAGGTGATTTTCTTGGCGGGCATCTTCTTTATGTTTCCGCAAGCGTCGTTGATGGCCCGAGTTAGTATTGTCGCCCGATCCACATCGAAAGGGCGGCCGAGCCGAAGATCTGATGGCGAGATGGCCCTGAGGTCGTAGAACGCTTTATTCGCCCACCCAAAACCACCCGGTCCCGATGGACGTTGCGGAAGGTAGTAGTGCAGTACCAACGGCAGGTATTGTTTTAGCCAGTACAGGCCTACGGCCCCGAACGGAATATCCACGTATTCGTCGGTGCGATTGATCACCAATCCCGGCGCCGTTTCGGCGATCCGCACGAGGGTCCGCAACAGTCCCAGCTTGTACGTCGCGGATTTGTCGTCGTTCACGATCACGTGCCGCAGCAGCGGCAGACTGCCGGTGCCGTCGTCCGGCATGGCGAAGACCAGCGTTTCCCACTCGAGGTCGGGTCTTATGAGGCTGGGCCGTGTCGTGCGGCTGCGCAGCGCGATGGCGCGGCGGCTTGCGTAGCCGATCAGGTTTTCGGCCTCTTCGTCCGAGATGTCGTGAAAACCGCGGGCTGTCTTTTCGGCGGCACTGGTACCCTGTCGCAGGGTAATCACCAGCAGGCCGGACGGACTGAGCAACTCGGAAAGAATGCGGAACGCCCGTTCCCTGCTCTTCGGCGCCACGTGCATCCATACGGCGCTCAGCAGGATCAGATCGAACCGCCGGCCGAGCGCTCGCAGGGCACGGAGATCAGGCAGCGCATCGTCCAGCCAGATCACGCGCGGATGCGAGCGCGCCGCAGCCCGTTCGCGCAGGGAGCTGGGCTCCACCGCGACGACTTCCCAGCCCTTGCTCGCCAACCAGTTGGCATCCCGCCCCGAACCTGCGCCGACGTCGCAGGCGAATCCGGGCTCTTCAGGCAAATGCTCCGGCGCCCAACCTGCGTGGACTTCGTCAGAAACCAGCGCGTCGTAGCGAGCGAGGGCCGCGTCCCTGTTGCGGTCGTACCAAGCGGTGCTCTTCATGCCGGCCGGTCAGTCCTAAGCCGACGCTCATCGCCCGCGAAAGATGTCGCGGGTGCTGACACTGACTTGCGTGGAATGGCTAGGTGATCGATCAAGGTTGCCAATCATGCCTTACAAGGGGCGAGGGGCGAGGTCACTCTCGCGAACGAGCCCAGACGACGGCGCCCGATACGTCGGCGTCCGTAAGCCCGAGTTCGGCGAGCTTGGCGCGCACGCCGTCCGCGCGATTGATGCGAACCGGAGTCAACACGATACGACCGTTCTCCGTGGTCACATCGAAGTAGTCGGTAGACTCCACAGCTGCAGTGACGGCCTTGGGCAGGGTCAACCGGTTCCTAGAGGTCATTTTGGCGAGCATGATCGACACGGATGCGACGAAAGCAACGTAAGGAAACAACATATTTCTTGTCACGGCAACGGCAAGAACGCGTTGGGCCTCATACTCGCGCTCAAGAAAGCGGTTGATGACGATCCTCTGGAAGCTCACCATCCACCGCAAGATGAGTTGCAGGATCGCTTCGGCCCAGGAAATACCATCTACTGACTCGCACACGTTGGCTAACGGAACAACACCATGAGAAAGCTCATTCCGGTTCTTTGCCTTGTCTTCTCGCCGATGACGACGATCGGGCAGGACAGCGAATTTGTCGGCGAATGGCTGTTGTGGCTGGAACAGGGCAATGCGCGCCGTCCGGCCTATGGCACCCTGACGATCGAGCCGGCGGGCGACAGCGTTGGCGTCTACATCGACGGCGGTCCCGTCAATCTGCTGAGTCTGGAAGGCGACCGCATTCGCTTCGATTTCGACTGGACCGATGTCGGCGACCGAGAGCACGTGAGCATTCTCGAGGGCGTGCTGGCCTTCCACGGACGGATGCTGGCGGCCCATGGCGGCAGTCCGGGTCTTCGGGATGACGGTCTACCGGATTCGGCTCTTGCCCGTCCGAGGCAACTGCATGCGTATGGTGAGCCTGACCTCTGCGACATGGCGGCCGCATACGCAGCCGGAATCATCCGCAATCATCCCTTTGTTGACGGCAACAAACGGACGGGCTTCATGTCCGCGTACGTCTTCCTGGCGGCGAACGGATTGCGGTTGACTGCTGCCGAGGTCGACGTCGTGCATGTCGTGACCCTGCTGGCCGCGAGCGAAATCGACGAAGTCGAATTTGCAGCTTGGCTGCGCGACAACAGCGAGCAGGTCTGAGCGACGAATCGCGCTCGGACGGTGCGCCCAACAGATTTCGGAGGATTGACCCGCTCGCGACACTGTCTATTGGAGTCGCAGCGGTTGCCCGTATGGCGGGAGACGTTCCAACCAGTTACATATGTACGGAAATCGGGATGATCCTTGGCGATTGGGACGTTGCCGCCATTGAGCAACTGTTCAGTTTCGAACGCACAGCTTCGGACTCTCGCTCCGATTTGGCCGACTCGGACAAACATTGCCCGTATCTACTTCGGTGATCTGTACAGTCGTTTCATGCGTATCGGCAGCGCACCAAGGTCTGCGGCTCCAGGCTGGTGGCCACCGCGCCTCTCAGCCGAAGTTCTCCGGTAGCAATCCCGACCGTACCTGGTCAAGAGAAGCGACTTCCGGATCAGCAGCGATCAAGCCACCATCGGCGTGTAAAATGTTCGGCGACCGAACCTTGTTGCCAAGGATGCGAACTGCGCAGAAGCCGAAGCGTTTCGGTTTACGGAGACCGCCGTGATTCCCGATTCCCGGATGCCCTCACGCCAAGACTTGCTTTGGCCCACGCTCAAGGCACTGGAAAGCATCGGAGGCTCCGCATCCATCCAGGAACTCTCGCCACGAGTCGCGACTTACATGGAGTTGCAGGACGAGATTCTCGACGTCCTGCACAAGGACGGCCCGCAGACCGAAGTCGAGTATCAAGCCGCGTGGGCGCGTTCCATTCTCAAGAACGTCGGTGCGATCGACAACACCGCCAGGGGTGTGTGGAACGTTACGGACAAGGGACGGGAAATACAGAGCGAAGAGCAGGTCCGCGAGATGGCGCGTAGCGCTCACAATACCAAACAGCGACGAACCCCCGTGGCACCGGCCCCCCACGCACCCGACACGGATGACGACCGGAACTGGCAGGATGGGCTTCTTGACATTCTTCGAAGCATGGCGCCCGATGCCTTTGAACGTCTGTGTCAACGCATCCTTCGGGAATCAGGGTTCACCCGAGTGGAGGTGACGGGACGCTCCGGCGACGGCGGCATCGATGGCGCGGGAGTGCTTCGCGTTAACCTCATATCCTTTCACGTAAGGTTCCAGTGCAAACGTTATACAGGCTCGGTCCAAGCGCGAGAAATTCGCGATTTCAGAGGTGCGATGGTAGGTCGCGCCGACAAGGGTCTGTTTATCACCACCGGCGCTTTCACCGGGGGAGCTCGGCGTGAGGCCGTGCGAGACGGAGCGCCAGCTATCGACCTGATTGACGGTTCCGGACTGTGCGTCCTCCTGAAAGATCTCGAACTCGGTGTAACCACGCGGACAGTGCTGGAAGTCGCCCCTGAGCCGGAGTTTTTCGAAACCGTCTAATTGCTCGCGCTCCGCCGGCAGACATCAATGTCGATGGCAAAGACGCGCTCCTGAAGCGGCGTGCTGCCACAGCAAGGGCCGGCGATCTGAACCGCTATCTCGACCGGGCGCCGGAAGCGCCGCCGGTCCCCGACGACGAGATCCCGGACGAAGCGAACTCGTAAGGCACTGGGCTTGTGCTGGTACCAGGTACCGGAGCACCCGGGCGCCGATCCGGTGGAGTGGAGCCGGAGCCCGCAATACGTCGCTCGACCCCGGCCGACGAGGGTGAATCGACGGCCCATCGGCACCTCCGCAATTGTTTTGTTCCGCACCGGCGTGTCATATCCTCCGGTGCATGTCGAATGAACGGCACAGCCCCCGCCGATCCAGGGACGACAGCATCACCCAACGTATCCGCGACGCCAGGAACCGATCGGGGCTCGCGCCGGCCGAGTTGAGAAAGATTCTGGCCGGCAAGGGGATCAACCTCTCGAAAACCGGTCTGCATCGGCTGGAAACTTCCGAACCGGTCAACCCGAATCTCAAGCTCATGATCGCGATTGCGGAAGCGACGCACGTGACTCCGGAATGGCTGCTGTTCGGGACGGGCAGCCCGCGCCCGGACGAGCAGATCGGCCCCGCGATACGTGCACGGGTGATCGACACGATCGCCTTCATGGCCGGGGCTCTCGACCTGACCGAAGCGCAGGAACGAGATCTGGAAGTGTGGCTTGAGTCCGTGCGCAGATCGAGGCCCGAAACGATCAGCAAGCCGTAAGATCGTTCGTTCCTATTTTGTGAACGCTACGTTCCGCCTAAGTGTTGACACGGTAGCGAACCTGCGTATACTGCGCGCCCATGATTTGGAAATCGATACAGCGCAGATTTTCTGAAGCCGCTGGCTCTTCATCGGCCGGGCAAGCGCTCGTGGTGATAGCCAGCGACGCGCTCCCGTGCGCGTCGTCCCGGCCGATGATCCGTACGAGCGTGGATTGCCATGGATTCGATCATGGTGAGCCCATGCGCTAAGCCTCTCAAGAACAATCGTTCTGGAGGGCTTGCAAAACGAACCCTCCAGACCAGCCAAAGGCCCTGGTCGGTTCGCAAACCACCAGGGCTTTTTTCTGCCCCGGTGGACGTTCTTTTACAACGTGAACTGTGTGATATGTCGGGGCAGCGCTTCGCGTGGTGCGGAGCGGCCGCAGCAACAGACCCGGCGGTGCGTCCATGCGCCTGCCCCGTCCATCAATTTCACTGCTTCGGCTGCGGCCGAAGCGGTGATTTGCGGCCTGGCGCCGATAACCGTCGGTAACGGCGGGAAAGGGGCGTGACCCATGGCGTCCCGCCGAGCCTTTGGGCTCGGTCAACCCAGGCAAGCCCGGTCCTCTTGTCCTCGCTGGGAGACTGGCGGGGATAGCGGCCAAGCGATGCGCGGAAATAGCGTGGCTCACGCACCGGCTTTGCCGGGAATGCAGGCCCGTGAAAGACCACGTGGTGGTGCAACCCGCGACGCCGACATCGTCAACCGTGAAGGGCAACGGGTAGCGCGCGGCAGTGCGAGCCTTACGAGCGAGCGCGCGGGCGCAGAGTTTCGGGGTTCCGGTGAGCAGCCGGCGTCCTGGCACTCGGTCGAGTAGCCGGTAGGTGAAAGACAGTCGGCGTGTCGTATTTCGTGGCCCAAAAGGCGGCGAAGCGATCGGGGTGCGCACGTCGAAATGGGTCTCGCGCTGTTTAGCTCAGTGGGTAGAGCGTCGTCTGGAAAACGATGGACGCCGGTTCGAATCCGGCAATAGCCAACAGGACTAAACGCAAAGACGCGCCCCGGTACGGGTCGAAAGTGGCTCAAGGCCGAAGCCCTCGGGCAATTCGGCGGTCCCGAAGTCGCAAGCGGAGGGGCCTTGGCGGAACGCCGCACGGTTGGGTGGCCCCCATTCGGAGCTCGCAAGGCTCACGGTAGGTGAACTGCCGAGTAGGCACGTACGACGAGTGAACCGCCACACTCCAAAAAAAGGCAGTCATGGCCGCTTACGTCGGCGCCGGTTTCGGCCGGGCCGCCGTGGACAAACGGGCAACGGTCGTCAGGCAAGTCGGCCGGTACTCCCGCCAAAGGGTGGCTGCGAACGATGTAGTCTCAGTCGTTCATTTCCCGGTGCGGTAGCTCAACGGTAGAGCCCTGGATTGTCGATCCAGTCGATGTCGGTTCAACTCCGGTCCGCACCGCCAACTTCGGAGACTCGCAAGGCTGGCGTGCTTATCCGGCTTGAACCCGGTGATGCCCGGAAGGGTGTGGGGGTTCGATCCCCTCAGTCTCCGCCAAAACACTGGTGAGCCTAGCTTAATTGGGAAAGCCCCAGGTCGTGACCCTGGTCGATGCCGGTTCAAGTCCGGTGGTTCACCCCAAACATGGAAGAGTGGCCGAGCGGTCCAAGGCGCTCGTTTGCTAAACGAGAGGGGCTTACGTCCCACCCAGGTTCGAATCCTGGCTCTTCCGCCATTCCACGTTATTGAGGGGGAGGTGGCCTCGGGCGGGGCTCATAATCCCGCCGTTGGCGGTTCGATTCCGCCCCCCTCGACCACTGCCCGGTAGCTCAGCAGGCAGAGCGCCGCGATCCCAAACCCGGCGCCGACCACGCCGCGGTACGCCTGATCGACCGTGTCATTGGCGGCGAGCCCGATACGCACACGCCCGCCTCTCGAACCCTCCCCGTCTACGACCCCGTCATCGGCCAGATCACAGCCCGCGTCGCACTCGCAACCCCGGCCGACGTCGACCGCGCCGTAAAGGCAGCGAAAGCCGCCTTCCCCGCCTGGAGCGAATCTCCACCACTCAACCGCGCGCGCATCCTGTTCGCGTTCAAGCAACTGTTCGACGAACACCGCGACGAACTCGCGGCAATCATCACGCGCGAGCACGGCAAGACGCTCGACGACGCCCGGGGCGAGCTCACGCGCGGCATCGAGGTCGTCGAGTTCGCGAGCAGAGCGATCTGGCGGAGGGCGACGCGGCTTAGCGGGTCGCGAGTTGCAGCCGTGCCTGGCGAGTCTGCGGTCATCCCACTTGATTGATCCTGGGCCATTGGCGTTGCTCGTTGCGACCGGGGAATGGTCTAGGCTACCGGGGATTTCGGGCGGGGTGAAGGTGGCGGGGTGCGTCTGTCGAGACGCGCGCAAAGCAAGCGCGCACGACAGTTGCTGAGCGCAGTAACATATTCGCGCCATGCCGAATCTGGTCGAAGCGAGCGGGCTGGTCAAGCGCTACCGCGAGGTCACCGCACTGGATGGACTGGATCTCGCGGTGGCCGAGGGCACGGTGCTGGGGCTGCTCGGTCCCAACGGGGCGGGCAAGACTACCGCGGTGTCGATTCTGGCGACCCTGCTGACGCCGGATGCCGGCAGCGCGCGAGTGGCCGGCATCGACGTCGTGGCCAGGCCGCAGGAGGTGCGCCGGCACATCGGACTGTCCGGCCAGTTCGCGGCCCTGGACGAGCATCTGACCGGGTTCGAGAACCTGTTCATGGTCGGTCGGCTCTATCACCTGGGCAGACCGCGTGCACGTGATCGGGCCGTGGAATTGCTGGAGCTGTTCGAGCTCACGGAGGCCGGCGGGCGCCCCGTCAAGACGTACTCGGGGGGCATGCGGCGCCGCCTTGACCTGGCCGGCGCCCTGGTGGCCGCGCCGCCGGTGCTGTTCCTGGACGAGCCGACCACGGGCCTTGATCCCTACAGCCGCCGCCAGCTCTGGGAGGTGATCCGCGGCATGGTCGGCGACGGCACGACGGTGCTGCTCACCACCCAGTACCTCGAGGAGGCGGATCGGCTCGCCGACCGCATCCTGGTGATCGATCACGGCCGGGCGATCGCCGAGGGCGCCCCTGACGAGTTGAAAAGCCGGATCGGCGCGGAGCGGATCGAGGTCACGGTGACCGACGCGGCGGTCCTGGAAGAGGCGCGGCAGCTACTGGCCCGGTTCGCGGTGGGAGAGCAGCAGGCTGACGCCCGTTCCCGGTCGCTGATCACGCCGATCGCCGGCGGGATGCCGGTGCTGACCGCGGCACTGCAGGAACTGCAGCGCGCCGGGATAGCGGTGCGCGACATCGGCCTGCGCCGGCCTACGCTCGACGATGTGTTCCTGACCCTGACCGGCCATGTGTCGGCGCCGGAGGAGAACGACGAATGAAGGACCTCGTATACGCGGTCAACGACGCCGCGGTGATCGCCTGGCGCAACGTAATCAGGATCAGGCGGGTTCCCGACTTACTGGTGTTCGTACTGATCTCGCCGATCATGTTCGTGTTGCTCTTCGCCTTCGTGTTCGGCAACTCCATCGACATCCCCGGCGGCTCCTACCGCGAGTTTCTGATTGCCGGGATCTTTGCGCAAACCGTGGTGTTCGGGGCCAGCTTCACCGGCGCCGGATTGGCCGAAGACATCCAAAAGGGCATCATCAACCGCTTCCGCGCGCTGCCGATGTCGCGCAGCGCGCTGCTCGTGGGCCGCACCCTGAGCGACGTGGTGTACAACGTGCTGTCGCTGTTGGTCATGGCGCTCACGGGCCTGCTGGTCGGCTGGGGAATCAGCTCCTCCGCGCTCGACGCCGCGACGGGATTCGCACTGCTGCTGTTGTTCGCCTACGCGTTCTCGTGGGTAATGGCCTATGTCGGCCTGCTGGTGCCGAGCGTGGAAGTGATCAACAACGCCTCGTTCATCGTCACCATGCCGCTCACCTTCGTCGCCAACACCTTCGTGCCGGCCGAGAACCTGCCCCCGCTGCTGCGCACCTTCGCGCTGTGGAACCCGGTGTCCGCGGTCACCCAGGCCACCCGGGAACTCTTCGGAAACATCCCTCCGGGCACCCCGCCGCCGGAGGCCTGGCCGCTGCAGAACCCCGTGCTATACACGCTGCTGTGGGTCGGCCTCCTGATTGCCGTGTTCGCCCCGCTGGCCGTCCGCCGCTACCGCAGCAGCGTGGACAAACGATGAGCAAGCTGAAATGTGACACCTGCGGAGAGCATCAAGCTCGAATTCGCCATGTCTCCCGTAGCTACGGTTCTGACAAGGATCTGCTGGTGATCGAAGGGATTCCATTGATTTCGTGCCCAAGATGTGGGGAAAGTTACTTCACGGCCGAGACACTTCACGACGTGGAACGCATAAAGCGTCATCGGGAGGGATTCGCTGAAATCAAACCGGTGTCCGTCGCAAAGTTCCATCATGCAGCCTGATCCAAAAGAATTCGGGGCTGCGGAAACGGCTGACGCGCTCCTGAAGCTGCGTGCTGCCACAGCAAGGTCCGGCGATCTGACCCGGTATCTTGACCGGGCGCCGGATGGGGCGCCGATCCCCGGAGACGAGACGCCGGACGAGGCGAGTTCATAAGGCTTCCGATAGCTGAATACGAGCTGATGGACACCCGAACTTTATCGGTCGGCAAGACGCGCATCTTCCGTTTACTGTGGATAGTTCGTATACGCAGTCTTATGTCAGTGGTGTAGTCTTGCGGCGCGTACTTTCAAGCCAAGACATGCCCGCTGCGGCCCGGTAACCCGGGGGGCGAAGAGACTGGAGAGCCGATCAGAGCGTCCGATCGCGCTCGGGTGGCGCCAGACTCGGATGTGCCCGATCGAAGAACTGGCCAATACCGCCAAGGAGCTCAAGACCGTCTCGCTCACCGCAGGATCCTTGGTCACCATCTCCTCGTAATGTCCGATGCGCGGACAGTGCGCATAAGCGGCCTTATGTCAGCGACGTATTCTGGCACTGCGGATTGACGACCAAGCGGATGACGCCAGTGTGGCTTGGTCGAGGCTGGGGTCCACGTCGAGCCAGCCCGACGCCGACACGCTGCTTCAAGCCTGCGGCGGCCCGTAATACCCGCTCTTCTCGGCCTCGCTTTCGCGCAGCAGGCGGGCGCCCTCGATGACGCCCTCGTCCAGGCCTTCGCCGCCGGCATCGATGTGGGCCAGCAGGGCGCTGCGCATGCGCGGATCCCAGTAGGTTCTCAGATGATTGCGCAGCCCTTCGCGGGCGCGCTGCGGGGGATACGGCGCGAAGAAGTCGCCGATCTGGTTGGCCATCGTGATCAGGCGATCGAGCTCGATGACCTCACCAGTGACGGCAGGCCGTTCGTCGCCGCTCGACACGCTCAGACGACCTCCTCGGCAGCAGCCACGACGGCCTCACGCTCACGCCGTGCCGGGCGCTCGGCAACCGCTTCGCCCTGCCACCACTCGGCCGGCAGGAGTTTCGTCACTTCGACGGCCGTGACCTTGTATTCCGGGCAATTCGTGGCCCAGTCGGAAAGGTCGCTCGTCACGGCGTTGGCCTTGGATTCGGCATGGTGGAACGTCGTGTAGATGACGCCGGGATTCACGCGTTCGGACTCAACGACCTTGAGACGCGTCGAGCCGAAGCGGCTTGCGACCTTGACGCGATCGCCGTCGGAAAGCCCCCGCACCTGCATGTCGCCGCGCGACATCTCGAGCACATCCTCCGGATGCCACATGGAGTTTGCCGTGCGCCTCGTCTGCGTGCCGACGTTGTACTGGCTCAGGATACGGCCCGTGGTGAGCAGCAGGGGATACTGCTCGCTGATCCGCTCGTCGGTCGGCACGTAGCCCGTGAGCATGAACGTGCCGCGACCGTTGGCGCGCGGGAATTGCTGCATGTGCAACACCTCGGTGCCCTCGGGCGCGTTCCCGTCGACCGGCCACTGTGCGGAGCCCACGCGGTCGAGCAGCTCGAAGCTCGCGCCGCTGTAGGCGGGCGAGAGGCGAGCGAGTTCGTCGAGCACCTCGCCGGCATGCGCATAACTGACGTCGTAGCCCATCGCGTTCATGAGCTTCACCGTCACTTCCCAGTCCTGGTAGCCCGCGAGCGGCTCGACCACCTTGCGAACGCGGCTGATCCGGCGCTCGGCGTTGGTGAAGGTGCCATCCTTCTCCAGCGACGAGCTGCCGGGCAGGAAGACGTGTGCGTACTTCGCAGTCTCGTTGAGGAACAGATCGTGGATGATCACGCACTCCATGTTGCGAAGCGCGGCGATGATGTGGTTCTGGTTCGGGTCGGACTGCACGGGGTCTTCGCCCATGATGTACATGCCCTTGAAGTGGCCCGTCAGCGCCGCATCGAACATGTTCGGCAGCCTGAGTCCCGGCTCGCTGTCGAGCCCGACGCCCCACTCGGCCTCGAAGCTCTCGCGGGTCGCATCGTCGGTGACGAAGCGATAGCCGCTGAAGACGTGCGGCCAGCTACCCAGGCAACTGCCGCCCTGCACATTGCCCTGGCCGCGCAGCGGGTTCACCCCGACGCCTTCACGGCCGTACATGCCGGTGGCGAGCGCCAGGTTGCCCAGGCACATCACGCCCGTCGAGCCCTGCGAGTGCTCGGTGACGCC